>JBGTSJ010000025.1:0-80678 GCA_041940305.1 Planctomycetaceae bacterium | reverse complement strand
TGCAGCTTCTCGCGGTCGTAATCGCTGTCGGTAACCTCGATCTCCTGCCGGATCTGCTGGGCGCGGCCTTCGACTTCCTTCTGCTTTCCGCCTCCCTGGATCACGGTCGTCGCCTCGGCGTCGATCGTCACCTTCTTGGCGGTGCCGAGTTCGTTCAGCTTCACATTCTCCAGCTTCTCGCCCAGATCCTTGAACAGCGCCTTGCCGCCGGTCAGGATCGCCAAGTCCTGCAGCATGGCCTTGCGGCGATCGCCGTAACCCGGGGCCTTCACCGCCGCCACCCGCAGGATGCCGCGAAGCTTGTTGACCACGAGCGTCGCCAGGGCTTCGCCTTCGATATCCTCGGCGATGATCAGCAGCTGCTTGTTCGCCTTGGAGACCTGCTCCAGGAGCGGCACCAGGTTGCGGGCGCTGGAGATCTTCTCCTCGTGAATCAGGATCACGCAGTTCTCGAGCACGCACTCCTGATCGTCTTCGTTCGTCACGAAGTGCGGCGACAGGTAGCCCCGCTCGAACTGCATGCCCTCCACCAGCTCGACTTCCGTCTGCATCTGGCGGCCTTCCTCGACGGTGATCACACCGTCCTTGCCGACCCGCAGCAGGGCGTCGGCCAGAATCTTGCCGATCTCCTTGTCGTTGTTGCCGGCGATCGTGGCGACCGTCTCAATGGCCTTGCGGTCATCCGCCTTCACCGGCTTGGCGAGCTTCTTCAGCTCTTCGACGACCTTGTCGACCCCCTTCTGCACGCCGCGGGCGAGCGACATGGGATCGGCGCCGGCCGCGATGTACTTCAGCCCCTCGCGATACATCGCCTCGGCGAGCACGGTCGCGGTGGTCGTGCCGTCGCCGGCGACGTCGCTGGTCTTCGAAGCGGCCTCCTTGATCAGCTGCACGCCGCAGTTCTGGAACTTGTCCTCCAGCTCCACATCCTCAGCCACCGTCACGCCGTCCTTGGTGATCTTCGGTGAGCCCCACCCCTTGTCGAGCACGGCGTTGCGGCCGCGGGGGCCCAGGGTGCTGGCGACGGCCTTCGCAAGCTTGCCGGCTCCTTCAAGGAGCTGTTTGCGGGCGTCGTCATCGAACGTCAGAAGCTTTGCCACGGCAAATCCTCGTAGTGGAAGGTACGTGGTGAATCGAGTCAGTTGGTTGTTCGCTCACCGCAGCGGGGTCGGCGTGACTGCCACGATGGTGATCCGACGGACCGCCCTCAGCCGACACTCTTCGCGCGGAAGTCTGGAATGCTAGCGTGACGCACCGTGATTGCAAGCGATGTGCCGGGCAGGCGAATTCGACGCAAGGCGTTGCATTTATTTGCCTTGCAGCGAATGCGGCCGCATTGGAGACGAGTGGAATCCTGCCAAGTTGACAGTTTGACCCGAGGGGAGCCAGCGAAGACTGTCATTCCGGGCGGCACGATGGGTCCGACGGCCTTCCAGGGCTGTCGAGTCGCTGGCTGGCTTTGAAAGGCCAGTCCCCGGGACCGTCAGCCTTTGACTCGGTAACCGATCTGCGTCAGTGCAGCGCGGACGCGTTCGAGCTGGTTCCCCTGAATCTCCAGTTCGTCTCCCTGCAGCGATCCCCCCGCTCCGCACGTGTCCTTGAGCCGCGTCAGCAGTGAAGGCAGATCATTGCCGTCGGCCGGAAGTCCGCGAATCACCGTGACGAGCTTCCCCTTCTTGCGCTTCTCGACCGACAGCCGGGCGGTCTGCTTCTCCGGAGCGAGCAAGTCCGGCGCGGGGGGCGGACAGCGGCATTCCGATTCCAGCTCGCCGCAGCGATCACAGCGGGGCGGACGATCGAACAGGGTGCCTTCAAACAGTCGCATGGGATCGCGCGGCGTTGCCTGTCCGGATGGGGTGGTCTTATGCTGCGCAGTCGGCAGCGGCCGGATTGTAGTGAATCAGCGAGTCTTCCGTGTCCGAGCAGGAGAGTTCAGGGATGGCGACCACAGGCGCGTTCATTCGGCGACGGCTGGCGATCCTGTTCATCACGGGCGTCCTCGGGACGAGCCTTACGGTCCGCGCGGGGGACTGGCCGCAGTTTCTGGGTCCGAACCGGGACGGCATCTCGGAGGAAACCGGACTGATCGAGGCCTTCGGCGACGACGGGCCGACGGTTACCTGGCGGGTCGATGCAGGTGAGGGGATGTCGGGACTCGCCATCACAGACGGAGTCATCTACACGCTGACGCAACGCGACGGAAAGCAATGGGCGACCGCCCTCAGCGCCGCAACGGGAGAACAGGCGTGGGAGCGGGAGCTGGCGCCGGCCTATGAGAATGCGATGGGAGACGGACCCCGCGCGACGCCGGCGGTGGCGGATGATGCGGTCTACGTCTTCACCGGCGAAGGCATCCTGGCGGCCCTCAGTCGCGACGACGGCAGCGTCCTCTGGTCCGCCGATACGGTGAAGTCGCTGCGGGGCAAGGTCGCCGACTATGGAATGGCGAGTTCACCCCTGATCGTGGGTGACGTGGTCGTGGTGACTGTGGGTGCGCCTTCGGCCACGGTCGCGGCGTACGATCGAAACAGCGGCGAGCCTCGCTGGACGGCGGGCAGCGGTATTCCGGCGGGGTACTCGTCCCCCTCCCTGCTGACGATCAACGAACGGGAACAGGTCGTGGTGTTCGCCGGATCGGAGCTGCTCGGCATCGCACCCGATGATGGCGAGGTCCTCTGGTCATATCCGTACGAGACGGACTTCAACTGCAACATCGCGACGCCGCTCGCCCTCGACGGCAAGGTTTTCATCTCCTGCGGCGAGAACCACGGCTCGGTGCTGCTGTCGATCGACGGCGGCGATGCAGCGGCGGTGACCGAGGAGTGGACATCGCTCGGCCCCCGCAGCGTGATGCATAACGAGTGGCAGACGTCGATCCTGCTCGACGGTTATCTCTACGGGTTCGACAACATCGGCAGCGCCGGAGCCGTCACGCACCTCGCCTGCATTGTAGCGGCGACCGGGGAGCGACAGTGGCAGCAGCAGCGATTCGGCAAGGGGAACATGATCGCCGCCGACGGCAAGCTGTGGATCACCACAATGGACGGCGAACTGGTGATCGTCCGCGCCAACCCGGAGAAGTTCGAAGAACTCGACCGCGCCCCGCTGTTCTCCTCCACGCGCCAGGCCCCCGCCCTCAGCGACGGCGTACTCTACCTCCGCACCGACGACGAGATTCTCGCCGTCGACATCCGCCGCTGAGATTCAGAGATAAGGGAGGGAACCGCGAAAGGCGCGAAAAAGGCGAAAGTCAGAAAAGGGGGGCGGACGTCCCCTCCCTTTCGCTACTTTCGCGGTTCCTCATCTTGGCGGTCGATGATGCGGCTCGATCGGGATGACTTATCCGACGTGGCCGGCGTGGGGGAGCATCTTCTTGCAGGCCTCTTCGCATTTGCGGCATTCTTCCGCACAGGCCTTCATGTGCTCGTCGTCGGGGAACTTTTCGCAGGCCGTCGCGCAGCGGTTGCACGCCTCGGCGCAGGATTCGCAGATCAGAGCTGCGAAGGGTCCACCGCGGGCGACGATCTGGGAGGCAGCCACGCAGAAGTCGGCGCAGTCCTGACAGGTCGCCAGCGTCTGGGCGTGCTCCTTGTGACCTTCCGCCAGCAGATGGGCGCAGTGCGTCCCGCAGGAGTCACATTCCCGCTGGCAGTCGCTGCAGGCTTTCGCACACGCTTCGAACAGCATGTCCATCTCGTGATGCTTGTGCTCGTTTGACGGTTTGTCCTCTGCGGCGAACGCGGCCCGTCCGACGGCGGCCGCGCCCAGCATGCCGAGTCCCAGTTTTCCAAATTCGCGGCGTCCGATCATGGTTCGTCTCCAACGCTTAGGGGATCGATTGTTCTCTCCAACCCTAAGCCTAAGACGCTTCCCACAGCCGGGTATCGGAGACTTCCTGAGGGGAGCCCCTCACGGGAGCCGCCGGTTCCCGCTATCCTGCGAGTCCGAGTTCGGTTCCGGCCACCGTTTGTCCAGCAGCACATGTTCAAGTTCGCTTTCGGAAACCTGCTGAGCCGTCCGGTTCGATCGGCCCTGTCGATCCTCGGCCTGACGGTCGCAATCGCCGGCATGGTGGGCCTGTTCTCGATCGCCGGCGGCATCGATCAGCTCGTCTCGTCCACGTTCGACATGATCCCGGGCCTGCTGGTGCAGCAACGCGGCGCACCGGTCCCGCTGTTCTCCACGCTCCCGGCCGGCTGGCAGGACGAGCTGGAGGAGATGGAAGGAGTGACCGTCGTCAACCCGCAGGTGCTGGTGCGGGCCAACGTCATCGACGGCAAGACCATCATCAGTCCGCCGCGATTCATCCTCGGCTTCGACATCCCAAGCCGGCTGCGACTCGAGCACGGCGTCTACAACGAATGCCTGGAGAGCGGCCGGTTTCTGGAGGCGGACGACGCCGGCACGATGAACTGCGTCGTCGCCCGGCAGATCGCCGAGGAGTTCGGCAAGGGGCTGGGAGACACGCTCAAGGTCAACGGCCACGACGTGACGATCGTCGGCACGTATTACTGCGGCTCGATGCTCCTCGACGTGAGCATCCTCATGGATGTCGGCAGCGTGCGAAACATCAGCCGGTTCGACCAGGCGTCCGTGTCCGTGTACTACCTCGAAACCGTCAACGGTGCCGACCAGGACGAAATCACCCGCGAGATCGAGCAGCGTTTTGCGGACCGGAGCGTCGGCGGGTGGCAGGGACTGTCGGGCTTCGACCTGTTCGGAACATCCGGCGGAACGTCGTCCGATCCACTGACCGAGTTCTTCCGCAGCTTCGACCGGTCGCTCAAGCAGAACTCCGGCAGCGATGAGACGACAGTTTCCGCGTCAGATAGCGGGGATGACGATGGCGATCCCGCGAACGGCCGGGATGTCGAGGAGCAGACGTCGGGTTCTGTGATCACAGAGAACCCAGGTGTTTCGGCCTCATCGACAGAGACCGGTGTCGCTAACCCTGCGGCGGATTCGCCCGTCGAAGTCCGCTCGGCCGACGACTGGGCGGAGAAGTTCGACGAGTTCAGTGCAGACCTCGACCTGTTTCTCACGCTGATGACGGCCATCGGCGTCGCGATCGCGGTCCTTTCGATCGTCAACACGATGCTCATGAGCGTGACGGAGCGCCGCATCGAGTTCGGCATCCTGCGGGCCAACGGCTGGTCGCGCGGGCATGTGCTGTGGCTGGTCACGTTTGAGAGCGCCCTGCTCGGAGTCTGCGGCGGCCTGCTGGGCGCCCTGTTCGGCTGGATCGCGACACACGTCATCAACTGGTACTTCCCGGAGCGGGTCCACCTGCACGCCGGGCCCGTGCTGCTGGGATTCAGCATCCTGTTCAGCACGGGACTGGGCATCCTGGGTGGAGTTTATCCCGCCTGGCAGGCCGCGCGGCTGTCGCCGATGGAAGCCATCCGGCGCGGCTGATGAGATCAGCGTCCCGAGGGGGTCGACGGATTGCATCGGTTGTGCCAGCGTGTTGCCCACTACGCCATCGCAGCACTCTCTCAAGTCAGCTGGAAAGTTGTAAGGGCCTAGCGACGCGGGTACGCTGATACTGTCTTGAGGCTGCTCGCGGGCCGTCGCGCGCCGGCCGGCCCGATGCGGGCGATTCCTATCTGCGCGGGGTGCCGTATGCGACACCGGGGTCCGGGTCGTACCGTCTTCGCAATTCTGTGCGTGTGCGTCTGCCGGGCCGTCTGCGGTCAGGCGCCCGAGGTGTCTCCGCTCCGTTCCGACGAAGTGCGACAGTCGCTGCAACGCGCCAACGACGCCGTGGCCGATCGCGATTTCGAGGCCGCCAGCCAGCATTTCACCACGGCGCTCGAAGCGGCCCGCTCGTTCGAGCCGACCGCTCAGGATTTCGTGGCCGAGGCGATTGTCCGGCGCAGCGAACAACGGCTGGATGAAGCGCGGGTGTTGATCGAAGCCGCGCTCAAGATCGCCCCCGACGACCCCAGCCTGTACCGATCGCTGGGGATCATCGAAGAGGAGTCCGGCTACTTCGCCGATGCACGGGACGCTTACATCCGGGCGCTGCGTCTGCAGGCGGACGACGTCGAGTCCGCTATGTATCTGTGGAGCGTGTACAACCAGCGGCTCCGCGACTACGCGCACGCCGTGCAGATCTTCACCGAGCTGACCGACGCGGCCCCGCAGAATGAATGGCTGCAGTACTACCTGGGACAGGCGCACCACTACAACGGCAGTCCGGAACTGGCCGTCGCCGCGCTGCGCGCGGCGGTGCGCATCAATCCCCACGACTGGTCGAACAACCGGGAGCTGCTCACCGCGCTGCGCAGCTCCAGCACGTTGATGTCGCGGACGCCCGCTCAGGGCGAGGACGGCGAGGACCTGGAGCTGGACGTCTCGGACACCGAAGGGGATGTCGATTACGCGCTGGCGGAGTACGAAGCGCTCGCCGCCGATCCCAAGACCGCTGTGCCGACAGTCAAGCTGGTGCTGGCAACGCTGTATGTGGATGCCGAGCAGGTGGACAAGGCGCTGCCCCTGCTGAGGCAGCTGGCGCTGACCAGTTCGCTCGACCTGCAACAGCGCTACAACGTCGCCGGCAACCTCGCCTGGGCGGCCGAGCAGCAGACCTCCGAGACGCTGCAGAAGCAGTTGTACGCCGAGGCGGCGGAGCAGTACGCCCGCGTCCTCGCGCTCGCCGAGGAAGGCTCCCGCAACCAGGTGGATGTGCGGATCGAGTACGGCAAGGCGCTTGTCGGCGCGGGACGCCTCGTGGAGGCGCTGGAGGAACTCGAATACGCAATGCTCGAATGGCAGGAGCGGATCCCCAACCGGCCGACGCAGCTCTATTTCGAACTCGGAAAAGCCCACTACGCCGCCGGCGAGCAGGATCTCGCGGAAGAGAACTTCCGCCTGTTCAGCCGCGATCTGGAGTCGTACTTCCAGGTGTCGGTCAGGGGGACCAAGCCCGACGAGAAGCTGGAGGCCCTCAGCACGCTCGCGGAGATCTACTTTCAGAGCGGCAATTACCAGTCGGCGGCCGAAGTGCTGAAGCGGGCCGTGACGGCGATCGACACGTTCGGACGCAGGCTGAGGATCGATGCCGCCAAAACCAAGGGTTTCCGCCTGCAGCTGGCCGAAGCATTGCTGCACGAGCAGGAGTATTCCGCCTGCATCGTCGAGCTGCGCAAACTGCAGGCCGACCCCGACGTAGGGGACCGCGCCCGCACGCTGCTGGCCCGGGCCTACCTGCGGCAGGGAGATTCGGCGAAGGCCGTCGAGCAGTTGCAGTTCGTGGAGCAGTCGCCGAACTGGGATGCATCCGCCATGACGCTGATGGGGGAGGCACTGATGGCGTCCAGCGAGTATGACCGCGCCATCGAGTATTTGGAGCAGGCCCAGGCCGCCGCTCCGGATGACCTGAGCGTGCTGCGGCTGCGGGCGCAGTGTCTGATGCTGCAGCGCAAGCCGGACGATGCGATCCGCGCCTTCGAGGAACTGCTGGCGAAGGACCCGCATTCGGTGGCGGCTCAGCTGGGACTCGGAGACATCCAGATGCAGCGGGCGCGGGCCGCTCACGGGGCCGAGCGCGTCGAAGCCTTCGCCGCCGCACACAAACACTTCGAGCGAGCCGTCAATGAAGACCGGACGAACTCGACGGCGCTGGCGAACCGGGACCGCGCGGCCGAACTACGGCTGGAGGCGGAGTCCGCCCTCCAGGCCGCGCGGGAGCGCACGCGCACGGTGTTGATCGTCCTGAGCGTGCTCGCCGTCCTGAGCATTCCGGCCGTCATCATCTGGCGGCAGTGGCGCAAGCAGTGGGCGCAGCGCGTCTTCGAGCAGGTGACCACCCTGGAGCGGGACCTCAAGCGGATGATCCGCCGGCAGGTGCGGACCGAATGGGGAGGAGACTGGGACCAGCTGGGGAGCGACCCGCATATCTCCGGCCGAGTCTCATACCGGTACCTGCAGGAAAAGTTGCGAAAGGCTGACGACGCCGAGGACGTGCTCGATGTGGCCAACTTCGGGCACCTCGTCGGGATCCTCGACGAAGGCTGGAAGACACTGAAGTTTGATCAGTACGGCAGCGAGCCGACCAGACCGCTCGTCATGGCGGCGCTGAGCTACATCGGCAACTGCCGCAATGCGATTTTTCACTCGGCCGAGCTCGATCGAAAGCTCAAGGACGGATCGGGCAAGCAGAATCCGGTGAAGCACATGAACCGGCAGGTCAAAACCAGTCTGCGGACGGTCCGCGACAACCTGCAGTTTCCGCTTGACCGCAAGGCCCCGCCGCCGTCAGACACAGAGATACCGACCGTCGAAGCAGTCGCCGTCGCGGACAGCGCGCACTGACGAAGTCCGCCACGGCGCAGCGCCGGATTGTCGCGTGTCGCGGGAAGGAGACCGTGACCCGGAAACGAATGTAAGGGTCCGCCATGACATTGCAGGTCACGTGTCCGAAGTGCTCGACCGTGTTTTCGGTGCCCGAGTCGAAGGATCCGCAGGGGGTGACGGCGAACTGCCCCCGCTGCGATCAGCAGATCAAGGTGAAGCCGCCGAAGCCCTCCCCTCCGGAACCGAAGGCCGCAAAGCCGGTCGGGAAGTCGCAGGAACCGGTCGCACTGAGCGACTCCGACTTCCTGCCCGACAAGCCCGCCCGCAAGAGCCCGCGGCACGACGGCCCCATCGTCGGCAAGCTGCTGGACGCGGGAGACGATGAAACAGCCGCGGGTCCCGGCAGCGGCGCACTCGGCCTGCTCGAACCGCTCCTCAAAACGCAAAGTCCCACCGACGCCAGCCTCGTGCTAACGGGGCTGGTCGCCCTCGCTGCGACGGTGGGGGCGTACTGGCTCATACTCTACCCCCTCACGCATCAGTACTGGGCCAAGCTGTTCACCGAGCGAGGCTGGGTGCCGTATGCGATCGTGTTCCTGACGTTCTGGTCGATGGCAATCCTGCTGCTCAAACTGTGGAAGCTGCTGAGTCAGAGGCAGTCGCTGACGTACGACCTGCTCCCGCAGCACGAGTCGCGCATCATTCACAGCGGCAACATCGCCCGCTTCCGCAAGCACATCGAACAGCTGCCGCTCAATCCGCGGCGCGATTTTCTGGTCCGGCGGGTGCTGCTGGCGCTCGATCACGTGGACGCCCGGGGGGACGTGCAGGAGGTGGGAGAGATCCTCCAGTCCCAGGGAGATATCGACGGCGCCCGGGTCGATGGCAGCTATACGATGCTGCACGTCTTCATCTGGGCCGTCCCCATCCTGGGTTTCATCGGCACGGTGCTCGGCATCAGCGACGCGGTGAGCCAGTTCAGCGGCTCGCTGGAAGGCGCTGAAGACCTCGATGTGATCAAACAGTCGCTGGCGGGCGTCACCAGCGGTCTCGCGCTGGCGTTTGACACCACGCTCGTCGCGCTCGCCATGAGCATGGTCATCATGTTCCCCGCCAACACGTTGCAGAAGGCCGAGGAAGACCTGCTGATTTCGATTGACCAGTACTGCAACGACCACCTGCTGCAGAGGCTGCAGAACCAGACAACGGCTGGCGGCGACACGAACAGTTCAAGTCCCGCTGCGACCGGCGAATGGGTCGCCCGCCTCGAAGCAGCCGGCACGGCCTTCCTCGACGAACTGAGGGAGACGCTGAAATCCACGAAAGGGTCGTTTTCCGGTGCGATCAGCAGCGCGGCTGCGTTGGGCCAGAACGGCGCTCCGCTCAGGGCCGATCTCTCCGGCGAATTCTCGCTGGGATCGCACGAATCCAACGGCTCGGCCACGCGCGACCGGCGGTTCGAGGACGCGATGGCCACGATCGCCGACCTCGCTCAAAAGCTGCAGGCCGCCGGGGCACCCGCGTCCCAGGCTGGAGATCGTCCGACCGCCTGACGAGATTCCAGACGCCCACGATACACAGCCCGACCGTTTTCCATGAGCCGTCGCCGCAAAGCCCGATCATCGCCGTCGCTGTTCCCGTTCCTGAGCGTGCTGCTGTGCGCGATGGGCGTGATCATCGTGGTGATCTCCGGCCAGAACCTGATCGCCGTCGGCGGCGGGCTCGACCAGGTGCTGGAGATCGGCGCCGGCGCATTCGAGGGGAAAGAACCGATCTATATCGAATGCCGCGAGGACAGCATCCTCATCTTTCCCGAGATGACCGAAGTCCCCCTTCAGGAGATCAAGGACGAGAAGCAGGACAGCGAATGGATGCGGCTGCTGCAGCGTCTGGAATCCCGCAAGGAGGACGAATACCTGGTGTTCCTCATCCGCCCCGAGGGTGTGGAGGCGTACGAATACTGCGAGTACCACGCGAACTACATCCGCGGCATCGACGCCGGCAAGGACGCACTGCTCACCGGGGGTGAGCTGATCCTCACCGAGAACGGCAAGCCGGTCCTGTCGACGGAGGAGGACTGACATGGCTCGCAGACAGCGCCGCCGGAAGGTGGCCTCATCCGGATCCCTCGATTCGTTCCTCGACATCGTCACGAACAGCCTCGGCCTGCTGATCCTGGTCGCGCTGCTCTCGGCGTTCAGCGCCCAGGGAGTGAAGATCAGCCTCGGCACGCCCATCATGACGGACGCCGACGAAGGGCTGGAGGTCGTGCAGTTTCAGGTGGTGAACGGGCGCATTCTGCCGATCGACCTGGCGTTCTGCGAGGCGGAGCTGACCGAGTTCTTCACCGCCTATGCCGATCAGCCGGCGCTGGCAGCCCGGTACAACGCGGGCCCGCTGGCCAACGAGTTCCACACGATCGAGCTCGAACCGGGTGATCCCGGCCTGTTCGGGATCGGCGGCAGCTACGTGCTGACTCCGATCTCCGACGATGCCGGCGACGGCGTGGAGGATCTCGACATCGAGTCCAGCGAATTCCGCACCCGCATCGAAGAGCTCGACCCGGAGCGGCAGTGGGTGTTTTTCCTTGTCAGTTCAGAGAGCTTCGAGGAATTCCGCGAGTTCCGCGAGTTTGTCAAACAACTGGGATTCGAAGTGGGCTGGGTTCCCTATACCCACGGAACCCCGCTGCGATTCGGGCCCGGCGGACGAGGGGCCCGGATCGGCTGAGCGGTTTCCTTCACCCGCGCTCGCGGCCACCGTCATAGAACGAGTACGTGAGTTCGCACTGAACGGAGCGTGACCATGTCGATCGTCGTCAAATGCCGCTGCAAGCGCCGCATCCTGTTTCCGGATTCCGCCGCCGGACTCGAAGGGGAGTGCCCCAAGTGCAGCAGCACTTTCGTCGTCCGCCGGCCCCTCCCCTGGCGATGGATCGTCTGTGGACTGCTGCTGCTCCCGCTCTCCGGAGCGATGGCGCTGCCGCGGCTGTTCCGTCCGGACGGCTCGACAGACGTCAAGCCGATCCGCACGGCCGACGATTTCGCCAACGACTTCGCGACCTCCCAGGCGCTCGCCGTCGCGCTGGACGCCAAGTCGCTGACTACTCAGGCAAAGCTGGAAGCGGCCGACGACGTGGATGTGTTCCAGGTCCCCTGTGCGGGCGCGACGAGCCTCACCGTCACGCTCCGCCGGCCCAGGTCCAGCAAGGTCGCTGCGGACCTGGCCGTCTATGACACTCAGCAGAAGCAGCTGCAGTCCACTGAGATCACCGGCGATCTTGCGCGATCCGAGATCCAGATTCCGCTCAACGGCGCGGAGACCTGCTTCATCAAGGTGTCGGCCGCCGACGAAACGACCGGCGCTTATGAGCTCGCCGTCGCTGCCAGTTCCGATATCGGCGACACGCCGGATTCGGCCCTCACGCTCGATATCCCGCGGGACGGAACGGCCAGCATCGACAGCCGCATCGACAAGGCGGGCGACACCGATCTGTTCCGCATCGTGGCCCCCATGACCGGGACGCTCACCGTCTGGCAGCGGGCCACGGAGTCGGGAGCGGGGCGGCTCAACAGCTACCTCACCGCCTACGACGCGGATATGTTGTACATCACGTTCGACGATTCCTCGGGACTGAACGACGACGCGAAGTTGTCATTCTCCGTTTCCGAAGGGCTGACATACTTCATTCGCGCCGAGGGCTATGAAAGCCTCTACTCCGAGGCGGTTCCCACCGGCGCGTACTCGCTGACGGCGAGCTGCCTGCCGTACTCCTCAAACGACGCGATCGGCGACACCCCCGAGACCGCCCAGCAGCTGACGTTCTACGACAACTCCGCGACGTACGACTCGATCATCGACCAGCCGGGGGACCGGGACCTGTTCCGGATCGACGCCACGGAATCGCTGTCGCTGCGGGTCGATGTCTCGATTCCGCTGTACAGCTCGCTGCAGGCGCAGGTCACCATCTATGACAGCTCGATGACGCAGCTGGCCATTTCCGACGTCTCCAGCAGCGCGGCCGGAGCGCGGATCATGGCGGAAGCCGGCCGCACGTACTACGCCTCCGTGGCCTACGCCGAATCGCTCTACGCCTATGGAGTGACAACCGGCGACTACAGCCTGATCGCTGCGTTCGAGCCCCCGTCGGTCGATTCGATCTCCGATGCGTTCGCGGAGGCGCAGGTGTTGAATGTGGACGTCGACGGCTGGGCCTACTTCGAGAGCCGGATCGACGCCTCTCTCGACGAGGACATGTTCCGCTTCACGGCGACGTTCGACGGCGAGATTGACGTCCGCATGAAGAGCATTCTCAGCAGCGGACTCGACAGCCTGCTGATCGCCTATGACGCCGAATTCAACGAAATCGCCCGCGACGACGACGGCGGCGAAGCGGAAGGGGACGCCCGCCTGATCTTCCCCATTGCCCGCGACGCCACCTACTACCTCAAGGCGGCCGGATACGAGTCGCTGGCCGGCATCGGCAGCACGGGGGACTACGCGCTCTCCCTGTACCGCGCGGCGACGTCGCCGGCGCCCGCGCCGTCCGGCCTCGACGACTACAGCGGCACCCGCGAGTACGCACACACCATCACCGTCCAGCCCGACGCTCCGTTCACCATCGATGGCATGGTCGAGCACGGCTACGATCTCGACTTCTTCCGGCTCGTCGCCCCGCTGACCGGCACCCTGACGATCACCGTCACGCCGCTGGGGGAGAGCAACCTCGATACGGAACTGCTGATTCAAAACAGCCTCGGTGACTCGCTGGGAACCAACGACAACGTCAGCGCGACGGACTCGACGAGTCGCCTGCAACTGGATGTGAAAGAGGGGGAGACGTATTACGTGATCGCCGCCGCATCTCTCGTCACCACGCCGGACCGCACGACGGGGGCCTACCGCGTCACGATCCTTCCGCCGGGCGTATCCGCTCCGGATGACGACGACGAAACCGCCCCGGATGCGCCTACAAGTCCCTAGATGGACACGCCCCGGGGCGCGAGTTGTCGGCGGAGCTCCTGGGCGCCGGTGAAAACAGCGGCGTGCAGACCGAAGTCGCGGCCGCGCTCCACATACCGCGGGATGTCGTCGGTATAGAAGCACTCGCCGGGTTCGCAGTCGATGACGCGGAGAGCGGCCTCGTAGATCGCATCCTCCGGCTTCATTGCGCCGACTTCGTAGGAAAGGACCTGCGCGTCGAAACGGCTCAGGACATCAAAACGGCCGCGGATCCAGTCGATGTGCGTGGCGTTGGTGTTGGACAGCAGGACCAGCCGGCGCCCCGTCCGTTTGAGCGTGTCCAGCACCGGGAGCATGTCGGCGTTGGACTCGAAAATATCGCCGACCGCGCGGCTCAATTCGATCCGGTCCAGCGGGGATCTCAAGCGCTGTTGCAGCTCTCGATGAATCTCCGCGGCGCTGAGACGGCCGGATTCGAAGGCGTCGCCGAGTCCGTCGTCCACCAGCACCCGGCGCACCTCCTCCGGAGTTCGGCCGCACAGGGCGGCGATCTGCGCGTACATCCGCTCGTGCGAGAAATACAGGAGGACGTTGCCGAGGTCAAACAGGAACGTTCGGATCATCTTGCTGCGTTGAAAGTCGACACCACGCAGGGCCGCGGATGACGCGGATCTGACGGATCGTCGCGGATAGACGATCGAGATCCGCGCCCATCCGCTCGATCGGCGTCATCTGCGGCCTCTCCTGAGGCGACCGGATTTGCCCCGCGGGGGGGAGTCCGATATGGTTCCTGCGGATCATACATCCCTCTGCTTTCCCTGCGAATGCCGGATTGCGCGGGTATCGCGAGGGAATCGATCGGCGAATTGCGCGAAGGAGCGTTCACGTGTCGGAGACTGTCGTCATTGTCGGATCGGGCCCCGCCGGTTGGGCGGCCGCCATCTACGCTGCGCGTGCCAATCTGAAGCCATTGCTGTTCGAGGGCGCTGAAAGCCAGGAGAACTGGGATCTGGGTCGTCCACCGCTCGGGCAACTGGCCATCACGACCGAGGTCGAGAACTATCCGGGCTTTCCGGCGGGCGATCTCTCCGCCTACATGGACAGCGCAATCGACGAATCGAAACGGAAGTACATGGCGCCGCATTCGGGACACGGCGTCAGCGGTCCCGAACTGATGGAATTGATGCGCCAGCAGGGCGTCAATTTCGGGACGCGCGTGGTCAAGGAGGACGTTGTCTCGGTGCAGCTCGGTCAGCATCCCTTCCGGCTCAAGACCGGATCGGGTGAGGAGATCGAAACGCTTGCGCTCATCGTGGCCACAGGAGCGCGCGCCAATTACCTGGGTCTGGAGTCAGAGAAGCGATTCAAGAACCGCGGCGTGTCGGCGTGCGCCGTCTGCGACGGGGCGCTCCCCCGGTTCCGGGACCGCCCGCTCGTCGTGGTCGGCGGCGGCGACAGCGCGATGGAGGAATCGAACTACCTCTCCAAGTTCGCGTCAAAGGTGTACATTGTGCATCGCCGGGACGAATTCCGCGCCAGCAAGATCATGGCGGAGCGAGCGCTGGAGAACCCCAAGATCGACGTCAAGTGGAGCACCGTCGTCGACGAAGTGCTCGGGGACGATGAGCACGGCGTCACCGGCGTCCGCATCCGCAGCGCGCGGGATGAGTCGCAGACGGAGGAACTCGAGGCGTCGGGCTACTTCGCCGCCATCGGCCATACGCCCAATACCGAGTTCCTCGGCGGGCAGCTGGAGCTGACCGAGAAGAAGTACATCCAGTGGACCAGGCCCTTCCGCACCAACACCAGCGTGGAGGGAGTGTTCGCCGCCGGCGACGTGGCCGACGACTATTACCGGCAGGCGATCACCGCCGCCGGCAGCGGCTGCCAGGCTGCGCTGGACGCCGAACGCTGGCTCTCAGTACAGGGGCACCACTGAGGTCGACCGACAAGAAACCCGGTTTCTTCGAGAAACCGGGTTTCCGGCTAGGGCACTGAAGACGCCGGCGCGTGCTGCTGCAGCAGATCAATCCATTCCTCGATCTGGCGAAGCGTCCGCCGCTCATGCTCGACTGAGACATTGGCCCGCTCCAGCCGCATGTTCTCGATCTTGGCGCGCCCCGGCTCGGCGCCTGGTGCAAATTGCTGTGCTGCACCGCTGGCCGGCGTCGGGACGAACAACGCATCCCCCACAGGCTCCAGTCGGGCGGCGTCGGCGAAGGCAGCCAGCCGGAACTGACCGAGCGGCTCGTCGCTCTCCGCAATGCGGGCCGTCAGGCGGCCATCCTGGTCGACTTCCACGAAGGCCGCCTGGTCCGGAATCGTCAGCTCCGGTTGAATCGGAAGCGCGCCGCGGCTGGTCTGCAGGATGAGCCGTCCGTCCGCATCCCGTTGAAACCGCCCGCAGCGCGTGTAGTACTCGCGTTCTCCATCGGTCACTACGAAGAATCCCTCGCCGCTGATGCAGAAATCCAACGCGCCAGGCGAGTGCAGGATAACTCCCTGGCTCTGATCGATCCGCTCCGCCAGAGGCTCAGGATTCTGCTCCGTCAGGCTGATCTCCGTGAACAGTGCCTCGCGGCGTCGATAGCCGATCGTTTCCGAGTTGAGCAGGTTGGTGATGACCACCTGCCGGGCGTGGTGCAATGCGGTCGCGGCCGCTGACTCAGCAACGCCGCTGAACGTGCCGCGTTCATCAGGGACCGGGTCGGGGACCAGGATCGTGCTGGGCTCTTCCGGCTCGAACGCAGGGAACGCCGACAGACCGGGCGTCGGGCCGCCGCCGAACTTCCGCCACAACTTCAGAATGCCCAGCGCGTCTTCGGGAGGGAGTCCGCGCAGCGATTCAATCCAGATCTCGCGATCGTGTTCGGGGATATCGCCGAGTTCGGATTCGACGATCTGCCGCAGCCGGCGTTCTTCCGTCGACGCCGGGAGCGGCGCGGCGTCGGGAGCGTCGGGCAATGCTGCGGGTTCCGGAGGCCGCCGGGGCGACTGCTCACCTCCCGCTGCCTCGATCACGCCGGCGGCATGCACGGCGGGTGTCTCTGACGCGGGAAAGCGGGGCAAAGTCGCATCGGGATAGTAGACGGCCGTGTCCCCTGGATCGTCCTCCGATGCGGCATCGGTCTGGAGAGCCGCGGATTCCAGCGCGGCGACCAGATCGCTGTCCCACGCCAGATCTGCGGCGAGTGACGCGGATGCCGGCGCGGCCATTTGTCGTGACGAGGTGGCGATGCTGCCGGCGACGTATCCGACACAGGAGGCGACCGCGGCCGCTCCGACGCAGCTATACCAACCCCACTTCATCGACGCCTCCCTGCGCTCTCCGGCGATCGGCCGCCCGCGCCGCTCGCTCAGTCCCTGGCGACCCGGCGGCGAAACGTAGTGCATCGGGGAAATCGTCGCAAGATGAACAACCAGAAGACGTTCGCGGCGATGCGCGGCCGTCGAACGCACCAGGCCGCTGGACTGGGGTCCGGCGGCCTGGTGCAGATTTGTGTGCGGCATGCGGCCGCGGTCATTCACCGTAGAACCGGGTCAGCTCATCGCCGACGAGCGGCTCGTCGATGGACTCGCTGGAGAGACGGGCGCGGAACCGGTGGTTCCCGGCCTGCGCCGACTTCACGTGCACCCGCAGCGTCACGGTTTCGCCGGGCCGGATCTGGGAGATCGGCTGGAAGACGAGCATGTTCTGCTCGGCGGCGAACGGGATGCCGGCATCCACGTTGACCAGCGTCATGCCGGCGGGAAGCTCGCAGGAGACGTTGACGTTCTTCGCCGGGGCGGAGCCTTCGTTCTTCACGCGGATCTCATAAGCGGTCTCGCTGCCGACTTCGACCGGATCTTCCAGGTCCTGGATGTCCAGGGCGAGCGACGAGACCCCTTCCACGTTGGTGGTGATCTGAGCGTCGCTGACGGACCCGTGAGCCGACGTGGCCCGGACGAAGTGCGTGAACGAGCCCATTTCTTCACAGGCGAACGTCGCGGTCAGTTCCCGCTGCTGGCCTTTCTCCAGGCGATCAACGAACCAGGACAGCAACCGCGAGCCTTCGTCGTACTGTCCGCCGTCGGCAGCACTGACGAACGTGAGTCCCTGCGGAACCTTATGCATGACGCGGACGTTGTCGGTGGCGACCGAGCCGTCGTTCTTGACCTGGATCGTGTAGGTGGCGCGGCGGCCGATGTAGCGCAGCGACGGGCCGTCAATAGCGGCCGCGACCTGCGGCGCGATAACCGTGACTTCGGCGGCCGCCTGTTGCTGCAGATCGGATTCGGCGCGCGCCGTAACCTGCACGGTGTGCTTGCCTCCCGCGATGGCGGCGAGCGGCAGGCGGATGCTCCGGGTCTCGCCCGGATGCAGGGGACCCAGATCCATCAGCAATTGTGACCCACGGGCGTGCTCCAGACCGGTGGGAATCAGGGCCTCGACCCGCACATTGGAGGCCACGCCGCTGCCGGGATTGCTGACCAGGATCGTCTGGGTGGCGGCCTCACCGATCAGCACCTGCTGCGGTCCGTCCAGTTGCAGGGCCAGCATCGGCTCGGTGACTTCGAACTGTCCAGCCGCGCCGGTGCTGAACCGGACTTCGGCGTGCGTCGTGATCGCCCCCGGAGCAAGCGGCAACAGCTTAAGATGAATCGTCTGCGTGCCGCCTGCGGCAAGCTCGGGGAGGTACCAGGCCAGCAGCTCCTCTGAGGATTCCGGACCAGGCTCGGCCGTGACCAGTCGCACGTTCTTCGAAAGAAACGCGTTGACTTCGATGCTGCGTACGGCCGAGTCGCCGGTGTTGGTCACGACGAGATCGCATTCGCATTCGCGCCCCAGGCTGATGTCGGTCTTTTTCACCCATTCGACCTGCACACAGGACTCCTGCGGGCCGGTCTGCGGCTTGACCTGAGAGCGGGGGACAGCCGTGCGAGTGACGTTGACGGAAGCGGGCACGGCCGGCGCCGAAGATGCTGGTTCCGGAGGCTGGGCGTCCGACAGCACGCTCGGCATGGGGGCCGGAGCGCCGGGGGTGAGCACCGGTTGTGACAGGGCGCTCCGCGAAGGGCGCGGATCGACCGGCTGCGCGTCGAAGGAATTGGCCTCAACCTGCTGAATGCGGGATCGCTCGGTCTCTCCGGCAGGGCGTTCAAACTCGGCGTGGATGATATCGGAGAGGGCCGGCTGGGCGGCTGGCATCTGCACAGGGCGCCCCGAAATCGTGAACGTGCCGCGAGGAGACGCCGGCTTGTCGGCGGGTGCGTCGGGCGCGGATTCGGTCGGTTCGGCCGCAGCCGGCGCCGATTCGGTCAGAGGCGTGGCCACGTCCTGTCCGAACAGTTCGCTGTAGTAGCTCCGGCGTTCGGTGGATGCGGAGGAAGACCGGTTGCGGCGATACTCGGTCGGCGCCACCGTCGCTTCCGTCGCCGGGCGGGCCCATTCGGTCGACGGGGAGCGGTCCTGCGAGAGCCCGACGCTCAGGCCCGAACCGAGCAGTCCGCCGACAACACAACACCAGACAGTCCGTCGCATGGTCCACTCCTTGACCAGCCCGCAACTCGTCGCCGGCGGCCGACTCCCTACGCAGGGTGAGCGCGCCGGCCGAGCGAAAGTCCTCTTTCATCGAACATCGAACAAAAGGACTTTGCTGCTTGAGGCGATTTGGCGAAATGGGCGGAGTTTTCCGGATGCAACGGTTGTAACGGCACACAAAGAACCCCGGCTTCTGCAAGAAACCGGGGTTCTGAATGCATCTGGCGACGGCTGGCTACACGAACTGGGTGATGCCGGGGAGCGCCATTTCCTGCTCCGGGACGGTGCTCTCCCAACCGTCGGTGACGATCGGCACGATCCTCTCCTGCGAGTTGAGCGCCTGGTCCCAGGTGATCTCCTGGCCGGTGTAGCCCGCCATGCGGCCCATGATGCCCATCAGCGTGCTCTTCCACATCCGGTCCCCATCGTTGATGGGCTTGCCGTCCCGGATCGAGAGGAAGAACTCGTCGTGCTCCACCTGGTACATGTTGGGGCTCGGTCCCTTATAGCGCCACTCCTCGGCGCCGCTGATCGAGACGCCGCGCGGCCCGATCTCGGCCATCCCCTTGGAGCCCAGCACGTACAGGCGGTTCTCGCTGTGGCAGCCGGTGATCTGACGCTGCGCGAGGAACCCGCGCGTCTCATCGGGCCAGACGTAGTTGACCTCGATATGGTCGTAGATGTTGCCGCCGTTCGCGGGGACCTGACGTCCGCCGACCGCGGTGCAACTGGCGGGGGGCTGATCCTGATGCGACCACGCGAGCCAGTCCACCGTGTGGACCGCCTGCTCGACCAGCCCGTCTCCCGACAGCCAGGTGAAGTTGTACCAGTTGCGCACCTGCCACTCGAGATCGCTCATTCCTGCGGGTCGCGTGTCGGCCGGAGGCATGGGCTTCACCGGGCCGGTGAGGTAGGTGCCGTAGACGGCGAGGATATCGCCGATCGCTCCCTCGTGCAGCTTCTGGAACAGGGCGCGGCGCGGGTAATCGTACCGCCAGCAGAACCCGGCGCAGATGCCCAGTCCCTTCTGCTTGGCGATCTCGACGGATTCGATGACGCTGCGAACCCCTGGCGCGTCGGTCGCCATCGGCTTCTCGGTGAAGATGTGCTTGCCCGCGTCCACCGCGGCCCGCAGATGCACGGGCCGGAATCCCGGCGGTGACGCCAGCAGGACGACGTCCACCGCGTCGATCACCTTCTGGAAGGCGTCGAGTCCGACGAACTTGTGCTCCTCGGGAACCTCGACCCGGTCGGCGATCTCCTCCTCGTTCTTCAGCGCATTGATGCTGCCGTCAATCTGGCTGCGGAACGCGTCCCCCATCGCCACCAGCCGCGTGTACTTGTCGGCGGAAAGGGCCTGCTGCGCCGCTCCGGATCCCCGTCCGCCACAGCCGACGAGACCGACTTTGAGGAAGTCATCTCCGGCGGCATACAGCCCGGAGCGGGCGGAGAACGTCCCGGCAAGGGCGGCGGCAGAGGCAGTGGTGGCAGTCGTCTTGAGGAAACCACGGCGGTCGGTGCCCGCGGTGGTAGAAGAATTCTGTTGGGAGCCAGACGGCATTCGTGCATCCTTCGAATAGTCAGTGACGGATCAACGGCCCTGCATGTATTCAGGATAGGGGGCGGTGGGGACGTAGGGCAAACAAGCGACCGTGTTGCACCCCGCCGATCCAGGGACGACCTACTCTTTTCCCCGGCGATTGCGCTCATATTCGCGGTACCACTCCTCCAGACCATCCGGCCAGGCAAACCTCGGTGCGGCAGCCGGGTCATAGCCGGCCAGATGGGCTCGCTCCGCGTCATCCCGATCCTCCGGACGGACGTACCGCCACTCGTTCTGTCGAAACTCGGTATCGATCAGCTCGAACAGCCGGGGGTCGTACTCCGCCAGTTCGTCGCGCGTATCCACGTGGTTGTGATCGTGGTCGTTCTCCCGATTGGTGTCAAAGTACGACTGCACCCCTTCGGCCCAGTACTCGTGATAATTGGTTGCGGCGTACTTCCCCTCCCACAGGTGCTCTTCCATCCCCTGGTCGTAGATGGCCTTCAGCCTGGCGTCAAACTGGTCGTCAACCCGGTTGAGTCCCATCTCATGGATGGCATGCGCGAACTCGTGCACGAGAATATTCTCGGCGTGATACGGATCGCCCGGGTACCGCAGCAGGTTCTCCTCGCCGCAGCTCACGCAGGGGCGCTGCCGGGTCGCTCCCAGCCCGCGGGCTCGCCGGTCCCAGTACTTCGCGGGGGTCAGGTCGCTGTGTTCCGGAATGGCGGTCGTCATCTCGTCCACCGCCATGACGGCGAAGCGAGTGCCGCTCTCGGCCAGCGCATCCAGCACGTCCGGACGATGAACCAGCATCCGCTCGATGAGCCACGCCGCTTCACGCAAAGCCGCATCGTGCACGCGTTCAGAACAAACAACCGGAAAACCTCGGACGAGAATGCACTTCCGGTAAAACTCCGGCAGCTGTCGCTCGCCGGGGGGAGCGATGATCTCCACCGTCGCGGTGGTATCCGCAGCCGGAGTCTGGGGCGCGTCGGCGATTGCTGCCGATCCCGTCACGAACAGAACCAGCAATCCAGCGGAGATTCGGTGCATAGAGGCGTCTTTGGGCGGTACTTCGGAGCACGTAATTCCCGAACTGCTCCTATCTTGAGCATTACCCCCGGGGCGTGCAAACCGGTCTGGCAGGGATCGGGGGGCGTTGTTACATTCCCCGCCCCAACCCGTGTGCCGTCACGGCACGCCTGCGGCCCGAGGAAACTGTCCGCGCCGCGCGTCGTCCGCGGGCCGGTCGGACGGAGTTCCCGTCGCTGCGACCGAACCGCATCCCATCGCAGCCCACCGCGACTTCCGACAACCGAGTACGGCCCCGCCGTTTCCCGAGGATCGGGGAGCGTCTGGATTTCAGGAAGGATCCGACCTGCCATGACTCGCCGTGAACTGCTCACGTGGTGCGTGTCCGGAGTGCTCACCGGCGGCTATGCGTGCTGCACCGGAACCATTTTTGCGCAGGAGCAGACGGGGCGCGCGCGGATTACGGGCGAGCCGTCTGCCACGCAGACGCAGCAGCAGGCATCCCGCGTGGAGCGTCCGGAGCCGGGAACCGTCGAGCTGCAGATGCCGCGGGAACTCGAACAGCTTCTGCTCGCCTGGGAGCGCGAAAGCGCGAAGGTCAAGAAGCTGAAGGGGAAGTTCCACCGTTACGTCTATGACAGTGTGTACTTCGTCGAGAAGCGGGCCGCCGGCGAATTCTGGTATGAGTCGCCGGACCAGGGCCGCATGGATTTCGGAATCTCACCTTACCCACCGACCACCAACAAGAAAGGCCCGAAGGGGGAGCCCTACACCGTGCAGCAGGATCCTCTCCAGCGCTGGATCTGCACCGGCAAGGAAATCTTCATCATCCACGACAGTGAGAAGCTGTTCGATCACATTGAGATTCCTCCGCAGCAACAGGGGCGGAACATCATGAACGGCCCGCTGCCGTTCCTGTTCGGCATGAAAGCTGAGCAGGCCAAGGAGCGGTATCACCTCAATCTGGGCCACCTGCACGCGCCGCAGGGCAAGGTCATCGAGGAAAACGGCGAACGAAAGCAGACTGCGCCCGTCATCCACGTCGTCGCCGTCCCCAAACTCGAAGTCGACGCCCAGGAGTGGAGCCGCGCGGAAGTCCTGCTCAACAACCGCTTCCTCCCCACCGCGATCCGCCTGCTCTCCCCGACTGGAACGAGCGAAACGGTGTACACGTTCGACGCAGCTTCGCTGGACGTGAATCCGCTGCTCCCCTGGCTCCCCAACCCGTTCAGCGACCGCCCGCCGCGCAACTACACCCTGGGCCACGACTCGCGTGCCGCCGCCGATGAGACCCCCGCGCTGGATCAGGGAATCGCGCCCAACGCCGGTCAGCGCACCGCACGGCCGTGATCCGAGCGCTGGGGGATTCGGGTGGGACGGAAGATCGCCCCTCGCTCCCAGGCTCCGCCTGGCAACGCACTCTCACGAAGCTCCGTTTCGTGGCGTCGCCCCCTCGAATCAGCGTCTGAACTGCGGCAACGGCGCAGCCACTTCTGGTCGTCGCAGGCACAGTCCTCTGCGCCGTCCGCTGGGCTGACAACGAAACCCCGGCAAGCTCGGGACCCACATGTGCCCCACCGCAGGACGCAGCGCCGGCGTCACGCTTGCGGTTTCCAAAGGGAAGCGGAAGATCTGAGAACTCAGATTTGAAATCTGAGATTGGAAATCGCCCGCTCCCAAGCTCGATCGGCCGATGCACCCGCCCGATCCCGTCGTCCACCCTGACTCGGCCCACCGCGTCGCGGAGCACAACGGCGTCCCCGCCGCGCCGGCTGCGAAGACCTCCACTACGCCCGGCCCAACCGCCATCGAAACTGCATCGCCTGCGGCCGAGCCGCCCTTACCCAGCAGGGAGCCGGCTGCGGCGGATTCGCCGGCCGGCACTCATACGGTCCTCGGCCTCTCATCCGCCGATGCCCGTTTCGCGCTGCTCATCGGCTTTCTCATCCTGCTGCTCATGGTCGCGCATGCCCTGAAGCTCTCGCTGCGCGGGGAGCCGCGCGTGGAGATTGACCGGCTGCAGTCCAGAGCCTATGAGTTTCAACTGGACATTAATCGCGCCACCTGGGTGGAGTGGATGCAACTGGAAGGGATCGGCGAAGCGCTCGCCCGCCGCATCGTGGCCGACCGCGACGCCAGCGGACCGTTCGCGAGCGTCGAAGACGTCCAGCGGGTGAAAGGGATCGGCCCGAAAACGCTGGATGCCATCCGCCCCCACCTCCGCTGCCCCGACTGTCCGCCGATCGAGACCACGCCGTGACCACACAGCCGAAGAACCTTGCCCAGCAGTTCATCGACGCCTACCACCACGGCGCGTTCCCCTTCCTGCACGCCATGCACATCGAGCCGCTCGACATCGGCGACGGAACGGGCCGGCTGCGGATCATGATTCGGAAAGAGCATCTGCGGGCCGGCGGCATCATGCACGGCGGCGTCGCCACCGCCCTGCTCGACACGGCCCTCGGACTCGCCGCCGCCACGAAGGCCCCAAAGCAGCACGACGTCGTCACCGCCCAGCTCAACATCAACTTCATCAAGGCGGCCCGTATCGATCAGGAGCTGATCGGCTCCGCCACGGTGCTGCACTCCGGTCGCCGAACCTGCGTGGGTCGCGCCGAAATCCACAACAGCCAGGGGGAACTGATCGCCTCCGGCAGCGGCACGCTGATGTTCGTCCCCATGCCGCAGGAAGACGCCGAAATGCTGATCGCAATGGGCCACGGGCAACAGGCCTGAACCCGCCAGGGATGGGAACCGCGAAAGACGCGAAATCGGCGAAAGACGCGTCCGCCAACTGAACTGAAGCATTGAAACCAACGCCCGCCGCGTGATCGCGTTCCGGATCTGTTGCGATATTTCGTCCCTTTCGCATCTTTCGCGGCTCCACCTTACCCGTATATAGGACGCGTCGCTGCGGGTAAAACGGGGCGGATTCTCGGCAAGGGAACTACAGGCTCTCCAGAAACCTCACCAGCGCGTCCGTCTCCTCAGCAGTCAGCCCCTGCGGCAACTGGTGCCCGTGGTCCTCGAACACGGACCGCAGCGTCGCCGCCCGGCCGTCGTGGAGAAATCGGTATTGCTGACTGACACCGCGCAGTGACGGCGGATTGAACTTCGTCAGGCCCTGTTCGTCGGTCAGCCCCACTTCAACAATGTGGTCGCTGGTGTAGGTCAGCGGGGGAACGTGGCAGTGCGCGCAGCCCTGGGAGGCGAACACTTCGGGCCCGCGCTGCAGCAGGTTTTCATCCTCGGCCGACGCAGCCACAGGCCGGATCGGAGGCGCGGGGGGGAGCGTATGCAGGTACGAGACGAGATCGTTCGCCTGGCCGGGAGTGAGTTGTCCCTGCATCGAAGATTCGACCGACTGCGTCACCTGCTCATGCAGCGTCCGCAGGCTGCCGTTCCAGGCCCATGGATTGTTGTCGCGCGTCCCCAGCAGCGACAGGATCTTCTTCGGAGTGCCGAACGTGCCGTCGGCGTGCGTGTCGGCGAGCAGGCCGTTCGCATGCCCGTCCGTGTGGCAGCTGTGGCAGCTCAGCCAGGCGTCGTGCGAGAGCCGGGCGTCGAAGAACAGCGATTCACCCCGTTCGCGCGGACCGGGTGCGGGCGTCGGTCCCAGCGGAAGTTCGCGAACCAGCCTGCCCGTGGACGTATCGACCACCGACAGCGAGTCCCCCAGCGTGTTGACGATGACGGCCTGATCCCGCTCCCGCAGAACGGCGACGTCCGTCGGCATCCGGCCCGTCTGGATCGTCGGCGCGATGATTCCGTGCAGCACCGGAAACACATGAGCCCGATCCACTCCCGACGCCACGGCGACCAGACGGCCGTCCGACGTGAACGCGATGCCGGCCGGGTCTCCGGCACCCCCGCCGGTCGACCCGAACTGAATGACGCGCCCCGCCTCCACCAGGTCCGAGTCCGCATCGAGCAGCGCCTCGACCGGAACGATCCGGATCAGGTTCTCGACCAGATCTCCCCAGTGAATGCTGTCGAACGTCGTCGGCGCGCGGGTGTTGAGCAGTTGATGCGCAACGTACAGGTCCCGGCCGCTGGGAGAAACGGCCAGCCCCCGGATGTTGTGCGCCGGAATCTCCCGCAGCGATTCGAGCGAATCCGACTGCACATCAACCAGGGCGAGCCTGCCGCCGAACGCATCGCAGACGAGCACCCGTTCGCCGTCCGGCAACGCAATCTGGTGTCGCGGGGCAAACGGCAGCAGAATCGTCGTCCGCCGGCGGATCGTCCGAGCATCAGGATCCAGGTTGCACAGGACCAGCGTATGATCCCACAGCGAGGCGATGGCCACCGTGCGCCGATCCGAAGTCACGCTCGCCGAGACGGGTGACCGGCCCGCAGGAAGGCGATCAGCGACTCGCACCTCGGACTGCTCGATCTCGAAAAGTATCGCCTCTCCGGCCGCTTCATCCAAGGCGACGAACAACCCGGCATCGGGGATCGCCGTGACGTCGCTCAGCCGCTCACCGACGCGCTGCTCGGCGACGACGCTCCAGTCCGCCGGATCGATGATCGACAGCGAGCCCGAATCGCGGTTGGCCACGACCACGGACTCGTCCCCCGCCGGCGCCACCGCGATTGGACGCCGAAACTGGATCTCGTCCCGCACGTCGTCCGCCTGCACGAACGCCGTGAAACCCAGCAGGGCTGCTGCAATCACGCAACCACGTTGCAGTGAGCAATTCTCGAATGGCTTCATGCAGCCATTGTACCCGGACTGCGTCCGTAGTGAGAACGCTCGTAAGCGTCGCAGGCCCAGTCCTCTGCGCCGCCCGCGGGACCCCCTCAAAAAAGCAAGGCGAACTCCGGGACCCGGAATCGCTCCCCACAGACATCACGCCCCGCCCCAGTCGACGACACCCCGATCGCGCCGGCCCCTACTCCAGTCGTGTCAGGATCGCATTCAGCAGCGACTCTCCCGTCGGCGTATCAAACGCCCGCGTGATCGTCAGGTGCGAGAACTCCAGCAGCTCGGTGTCCTCAACACCCTCCAGCCGGGCTCGCTTGACCGCCACGGCTCCGTCCCCTTCATCCACCAGCACTTCGTCCAGATCATCCAGCGGTTCCCGCAGCCGCGGCCGCAACAGCCGGGCCAGCGGATTGTCGGCCGCGGCCGCATCGAGGATGCGCCGCAGCTCGTCCAGCGACTCGGGCGAGAGCGGGCCCCCCGTGCCAATCAGCAGCGAATAGCGAACTTCGGGGTTTCGCTCGCGGCTGTTGAGCTCCTTCAGAAAGTCCGAGCCGGGTCGCATGTCGTGACAGGATTCGTTCAGCCCGTCGGCGGCTGCGTCGCGGAACAGCCCCGGCAGGCCGTCGTCGGGACGCGACGTCAGATGATCGCCCGCATCGAGTCCGCCGGGGAAACAGGCGAGCTGACTCCCCTGGTTCGGAGTGGCCACCATGATCAGCCGCCGCACGTTGCCCGGATCGAGTTCCGGATTCTCAATCACGGCCCGGGCCACCAGTCCCCCCATCGAATGGGCCACGATCGACACGTCGCGCCCCGGATGCGCGTCGGCGAACGCGCGCAGCTCGGCAGCAAGGAGGTCGGCCGATTCCTCGATGGGACCGTCGTTGGGATAGACGAAGACGGCGACGGCGTGCCCGGCCTCGCGGACGGCGGCGTGCAGTTCCGAGAGTGACGTCGCGGACGAGTTGTACCCATGGATGAGGAGCACGACGGGACGGGACGGCTCGAACTGCCGCCAGTCCTCGTCGAGCGTCATTCCATACTTCTCCGCGTTGCCGGCGTCCGCTGCCGCGCGTTCGCGGAGACAACGCTGGATATCACGCGTGCGGCGTTCGAGGCCGGGCTCGTCGATCGTAATCTCCAGCGACGGCTCGGCGCCCGCGTCGTCCCGCCGGACCGAGATGCTGATCTCCGGCGGCAGGACGAGATTCAGCCCGATCAGTCCGAAGCGACCGCGGGGATCGTTCAGGTCGATGTGGCCCTCAGGAAGTTTCTGCAGCACCGCGTCGTCCAGCCGGCCGCTGCGGGCGAGCGCCCGGATGACATCGCTCCAGGCCACTTCGCCATTCTCGGCTGGAACAGTGACCGTCGTAATGCCGGACTCTTCGTCGACCGGAACGCGGAACGGCTCGGCAGTCGACGCCTCGTCAGCGTGCAGTGAGATCGGCAGCGTGCCCGTCAGGACCGTCGCTGACAGCATCAGTATGCAGCTCAAACGAATCATCCGTTCCCTCCTTCCGGTACGTCCGCTCAGAACGCCCCTGCGGCCCGGATCCGTCATCGGGGCGTCTCCGCCCATCGTATGCAACGGAGATTCCCCCCTCCATCGCGCACTTCGGGAGATTCCGCGACCCCGGCAGATCACGTCCCGTCCGCCTCGCGGATCAGCTCGATCAACACGGACCGGTGACAGCGCGACTCATCCTCGCAGTAGCAGCCGATCGCAATCGGTGTGCGCCGAGCCAGCGCGGCCAGCAGCAGGATCGTCTGCCGGGCGTCCGTCTCCGTCATCTCGCGTCGATAGCGGACAAAGAACCGACTGACGGCCAGACTGCCGTCCTTCAGTCCCCGCAACAGCTCACGGCTGGGCGCCAGGATCGGAAGCCAGACGTCAAAGTAATCCCGCCTTGCCAGATCCCCCTTTCGGACCCCGCGCGGCAGATAACGAACCGTGCCGATGCGGAGGCCTTCCCCGGAAACGCGCGTAGAACCAAGACGGACGGCGCGAAGGTGCATGTTGTAGTACAGGCTTTAGCCTGCCCTTCTTGAGCTGCGGGCTCGACTCCCAGTCAGGCGGCGCGCATCACCCTCAGGTAGCCTGAAAGACGGACTCCAGCATCAAAGGTCGGGCGGGTCCCAGTCGCGACCGTAATCGTCGATGGGGAACTCCTTCCATAGCAATTCGGCACGCTCTCGACCGGTCGCGTCGAGCCAGTCTCGTGCGTTGCTGTAGGGCCAGTCCTGCCACTTCTCGACATAACCGTGTCGAACAGCATTGTTGAAGACATACAACGTCGTCGCCTGAAAGTGCCGTTCCGACTTCATCGCAGTTTCGGCGGCAGCGAACCACACCTGCCGTCCTCGCGTGTCCTCTTCGCGGTTCCATGCAAATGACGTGCGGCCGTGCAACCTTCCAAGAACTGAGATCAACCCATGCACATCATCAGTCTTGCAGAGCACATGATAGTGATTGGGCAAAACGATCCAGGCGAAGATCGCGGAACAAGCGGCGTTACAGGTTGCGAGCAGTTCAAACTCGAACGCCGCCATTCTCTCAGGACTGACGCCAATGACAGGCCGATGCTCAAAGCAGGCGGCCGTCATCAGGTAGGCTCCCGTATCGCAAGAATAATGGGGCGGACTGTGCCACGGACGACGCTGGTGCTGGCGTTCACTCAGCACCTTGGCCCGCTGCTCGGGCGTCATCCGTCGCCAACGATACATCCCGGTCCCTTCGTTCGAGGCGACAAAGGACAGGCTTTCGCCTGCTTCCTGTTGCAGAGTGAACTGTCAAACCCAAGGAAGACAGCCTGAAGGCTGTACTCCAACGAGTTGCATGCGCTACCCAATCACATCCCAGATCGGCGCCGCCCCTTCCACGCCGACCAGCTTCTGGTCCAGCCCGCCGTAGAAGTAGGTGAGCGCGTTGGGGTCGAGGCCCATCTGGTGGAGAATGGTGGCGTGCAGGTGCTTGACGTGCAGCTTGTTCTCCACCGCCGCGCTCCCCAGTTCGTCGGTCGTCCCGTAGCTCGTGCCTCCCTTGATCCCGCCGCCGGCCATCCAGGTGGTGAAGCCGTAAGAGTTGTGGTCGCGGCCGGTCCCTTTCTCATACTCGGCGGTCGGCTGGCGGCCAAATTCGCCCCCCCAGACGATGATCGTCTTGTCCAGCAGGCCGCGCTGCTTGAGGTCGGCGAGCAGCCCTGCGATGGGCTTGTCAGTCTCGCCGGCGTGCAGGTTGTGATTGGCCTCCATGTCGGTGTGGGCGTCCCAGTTGGAGTCGTTGTGGGCACCGCCGGAGTACAGCTGCACGAACCGCACGCCGCGTTCGACCAGCCGCCGCGCGAGCAGGCACTGCCGGGCAAACGTCGCGCACTGCGGATCATTGAGGCCGTACAGATCCTGGGTCGCCCGTGTCTCCTGAGACAGATCGACCGCCTCGGGGGCGTGCACCTGCATGTTGAACGCGAGTTCGTAGCTCGCGATCCGGGCCGCAAGGTTGCTGTTCTCCCTGCGCGACGCCAGGTGCTCTTCGTTGTAGTCTCGCAGGGCGTCGAGCAGCTTCCGCTGGGCATCGAGCGTGAGCCCTTCAGGGGGCTTGAGGTCGAGGATCGGCTCCCCCTGCGAGCGCATGACGGTCGCCTGGTAGGTGGCCGGCATATAGCCGCTGGACCAGTTCTTTGCGCCGGAGATCGGCCCGCCGCGCGGATCGAGCATCACCACGAACCCGGGCAGGTTCTCATTCATCGTCCCCAGCCCGTAGTTGAGCCACGACCCGATGCAGGGGCTGCCGCTGAGGATGCGTCCCGAGTTCATCATCAGCATGGCCGAGCCGTGAATCGGTGAATCGGCCGTCATGCTGTGCAGGAACGCGATGTCGTCGACGCGCTGGGCGAGATGCGGAAACAGGTCGCTCACCAGCTTGCCGCATTCGCCGTACGGCTTGAACTGCCAGCGCGGCTCGACGATCCGTCCCTGGTTCCTGTGCCCGCCGCGGCCGAAGGTTTTGACCTCGACCGTCTGGTTATCGCGGCCGTACATTTCCGGCTTGTAGTCGAACGTATCGACATGCGACGGCCCGCCGTACATGTACAGAAAGATGCACGCCGTCGCCGCCGGATCATGATGCGGCTGCTTCGGCGCCAGCGGATTCTGAAACGGCGTCCGTCCGTCCGCAGCCACCGATTGCCGCGGCAGGAAGCCGTCCTCATTCAGCATGGCGGACAAGGCCAGCCCGGCGAATCCGGAGCCGGTCTGCCAGAGGAACTCGCGGCGGGTGCGGCCGCAGAATTGGGGTCGGTGCATGTTTTCGTCCTATTGTTCGTCAAGTTCTTGATCGCGCTGCGCCCAGGAGCTGGAGTCGCGGCTGTGTGATGCAAATCATCGCACCTGCACAGATACCGAGAATGATTGACCAACTACTGCGGACAACAATCGCCAACACACCGCAGAACGTGTTGATCAATCCCACTGCGGTGATTGGGATACCGAACGCCAGGTATCTTGGCATGGCGAACAACGTCGGCTTGGCAGGGACCGCCGACCAACTGGCGATTCCGGCGATCGTAATCAGGAGTCCGACTCCAATGCAGAAAATCCCGACCTCCGTGACGACGCTGCGGGACCGTGTTCGCGCGGCGCGGGTCGTCCAATTCTTGCTCCTTGGGGCATCCGATGCGTACTCGACATCTTCGTCGGCAAGCCATTGGTCATCCGCGTCGCCCTCAGGCAAGTGATCCTGATTATCGACCATAGGCCCCTCGACTTCGTCAGTAACTGCACGAAACCTGGCATAGTCTCAATCCAGATACACAAACTCATTCAGGTTCAGCGCCAGCAGGCAGAAGTACTTGAGCGACTGGTCGGGAGCGAGTCCGTGGTCGCTCTGCAGCGACTCGGTGAGTTCGAGCCCGCGCTCGATCTCAGTGTCCGTGGGCGGACGCTGCGTCACCAGGCGCAGGGCGAAGGCGATTCGCGCCCGCGGTTCGTCGCCGGCTTCGTCTTGCACGTATTCTGCGAACGCGGCCGCCTGCTGCTGAAGGAAGTCGCTGTTGAGCAGGGTCAGCGCCTGCGTCGGCTGCGTGGTGGCGAAGCGGACGGGACAGGTGAAGTCGGTGTCGGCGGCGTCGAAGGCGGCCAGCAGCGGGACCTGCAGCGAGCGCTTTACGTGGATGTAAAGGCTGCGCCGCCGGCTGTCGTCCTCCGACGAGCGGCCCCAGTTATGGCCGGGCATCGACTGCCCTGCCAGCACTTCATCCGGGATCACCTCGTACACGCTCGGCCCGTACATCTTTTCGAGATTGAGCATTCCATTGACGGCGAGGATCGAGTCGCGGACCTCTTCGGCGCGCAGCCGCCGCGGATCGAAACGCCAGACGAGGTCGTTCTGTGGATCGATGGAGGAAGGGCTAACGGTGGTGGGTTCAGGGTTCAGGGAGACGTCAGATTGATGGCCTGGTTCCTGTCGCTGAACCTTGAACTCTTGACCCTCAACCCTGGTCGACATCTGGTACGTGTTCGATGTCAGGATGAGACGGTGCATCTCCTTGATGCTCCAGCCTCGCGCGATGAACTCGCTGGCGAGCCAGTCGAGCAGTTCCGGATGCGTGGGGGCGTCTCCCTTGAGACCAAAGTCGTTCGGCGATCGCACGATTCCGCGGCCGAAATGCCACTGCCAGAGGCGATTGACCATCACCCGCGCCGTCAGCGGGTTCTGCGGATTGGCGATCCAGTTCGCCAGGGCCAGCCGTCGTCCGGAGGACTCGCGATCGGCCGGGACGTGAATCTCGGGCGGAGGGGGAGAAAGCACCTCCGGGAAGGCCGGCTGGACTTCGTCGGTCTTGGCCGCCGGCATGCCGCGCGCCAGGACGAACGTCGGAGGGCAGTCCGCTCCCTCCTCCTTGATGCAGAGTGCCTGCGCAGCCACTCGCGGCGGGTGATCGCGCAGGGTCCGCCATTCATCACGGAGATCGGAGTAGGCTTCGAACGCCTCCTGGCTGATCAGATTCCCGATGTGCCGGCGAATGATGCGGGCCCGCGAGCGATCGTCCTGAAAGTCGTCCCGCTCGCCTCCCTGCAGGTGGTCCCGAATGCCGTTCTCGATTTCGTCGATTTGGGCTCGGAGCTCAGCGAGCTGCTGCTCATAAGCTGCCCGCTCGGATTCAAAGGCGGCCTGCTGCTGGGGAGTCGAGACGTCCCGCACGGACGCCGCGAAGACCGTATCGTCCCCGCGGACGCCGTAGTGCCGGATGTTGCGAAAGAACGCGATGAACCGGTAGTAGTCCGCCTGCGGGATCGGGTCGAGCTTGTGATCGTGGCAGCGTGCGCAGTTCATCGTCAGGCCTAGGAACGCCTGTCCGGTGGTGGCGGCCAGATCGTCGAGACCGTCGTAGAACGCCAGCTCGCGGTCGACCGGCTCATCGTCCCACAGCCCGAGCCGATAGTAACCCGTCGCTATAATCGACTCGGCTGTCTCGTCCGGCAGCTCATCGCCGGCAAGCTGTTCGCGGACGAACTGGTCGTACGGCTTGTCGTTGTTGAAGGCATCAATGACGTAGTCCCGATAGCGCCACACGAAGGGCTTGGGATTGTCGCGTTCGTAACTGTTGGACTCGGCATAGCGGACGAGATCCAGCCAGTAGCGGGCCCAGTGCTCACCATAATGCGGCGATTCGAGCAGTTGTTCAATGAGCCGCGCGTAGGCATCGGCCGACTCATCGGCTGCAAACGCTTCGACGGCTTCGGGCGAAGGAGGAAGTCCCAATAGATCGTAGTGCACCCGCCGCATGAGTTCGCGGCGGCGAGCGGGCGGATTCGGGTCGAGCCCTGCTGCCTGCAGTCGGGAGAAGATAAAGGCGTCAATCGGGTTGGCGGCCCAGTCGGGATTGTCAACGTCCGGAACCTCCGGACGCTGCAGCGGACGGAAGGCCCAGTGATTCTTCGTCTGTTCATTGACCTCCGGCGGCCCGGCATGCGACTGCAGGTCGACTTCCACCTCGCCCGGGGGCATGGGAATCCCCAGCTCCACCCATCGAGTGAGAACGGCGATGTCGGCGGGCGACATCTTGCCCGTGGGAGGCATCTCGTAGCTCTCATAGTTGATCGCTTCGAGCAGCAGGCTGTCGGCCGGAGCAGCGAGGTCGACGGCGGGACCGGAGTCACCGCCTTCCAGAATCGAGTCGCGCGACGTCAGCTTCAATCCCCCTTCGACCTCGGGACCCCCGTGGCATTGGAAGCAGTGCTTCTCGAGGAGGGGCTGCACTTTCTCAGCAAAGTATGCCGTATCGGCGGCGACTGGCGACGTCGAGTCAGCACCCGTCTCGCCGTCAGCGAGGCCACTTCGTCCCAACCAGGCGGCGATTGAAACCAGCAATCCCGCGATGACCCGTCGGTCGAATACGTTCATCGGAAAACGTGCAATGCAAGCGAACATCGGGGGAGTGGATCCGATCGGCCAGGAGGTCCACAATTTGTAAACGTCGTTAAGTAAACTGGAGTTTATGCGATCTGCCGCCGCGCAGCAACAGTCGGTGTCAGGCGACCATCGGGCCGACTTCTTCGCGGAGCTGTTGGACGGCCACCGCCACGGCGCCCTGAATCTTCGAGCAGGTCGCACGCAGGATCCGGCATTCGGCCAGTGACGGCGCCAGCGCCCGACGCCGCGTCAGTTCGCAGACCTCTTCGAACACCCCGTCCCGCGCGGCAAACAATTGAGCATACACGAAAATCGCCTCCGGATTGAACAGGTTGATCGTCGCGGCGATCGCAATGGCAAGGTATTCGCAGACGGATCGCAGTTCCTGCTCCGCATGCAGCTCGCCGGATGCGAACAGCTCGAGGACTTCGGACATCGAAACGCTGCGGCCGAGTCGTTGAGAGACCAGGTGCACCAGCGCGGAGTCCGTCGCAACCGTTTCCAGGCAGCCGTGATTGCCGCAGCCGCACAGGCGACCTGCCGGTTGCACGGTGATGTGTCCCAACTCGCCCGCCAGCCCGCTGTTGCCGGACAGCAGGCGTCCCTCGGAGACAATTCCCAGTCCGAGTCCAATGCTGGCGTCCAGTGTCGCGAAATTGTCTGAGACCTCGCTCGACATCTTTTCCCCCAGGCACAGTGCCTGGTTCTCCTGCATCATTGTGCAGGGTACGCCGAGCCGGGCTGAGAGGTCCGCGTCCGGCGCATGCCCGTCGGTCAGGTGCAGGTTCGGCGAGAACACAGCCTTACCTTCGCGCCGATTAATCAGTCCTGGGATACTGATGCCGACGCCCAGCGTTTCAACGGCTCGTCTCCGCATCAGTCGCCTGGCTCCGTCGGCGAGGACGGACAGCAGTCGCTGGTAGCTGCCGGGCGTGGTTAACTCCTGCAGCGAGTCCCTGCGAATGGTTCCGTCGAGTCCCGCCGGGGCGATGGTGCAATGGTCGGCGTCCAGGGCAATGCCGATGACCTGGGCTCGTTCGCTGGCGAGTTTGAGCACGTTGCCGGGCCGTCCCAACTGGCCCTGCGGCGCCGGCCCCTCTTCAAGGAGTCCGGCGTCCAGCAGGGATGCGACGGCCTTGGAGATCGTGGGCGCGCTGATTCCCGACAACCGAGTGAGGTCCGCTCGCGAACTCGGGCCGCGATGATGCAGCAGCTCAATAACACGACGGACCGTCATCTGGCGCAGTAAGCTCGGTTGGATTTTTGACGGCATGATGCGGCGCGAGGTTCTCCGGTGCAGCTGAATGGGAGGCGACCGCAATTGCTCCACCGGCGGGAAGGCCCGGCCCGTTGAGGATGATTGCGACGCAGTGCTGATCATAGGAATGCGCCGCCATGTCGCACAGCCGCGGCGCCGGATCCTTCTCCGCCGCTTCACAAGTCCGAATCAGACCTCCTGACCCATCCTGCGAACCGCCCGGATCCGGCGGAACGATCGATTCCGCACCACATTCGGCTCGCGGGCGCTAGTGTCATGCCGGTAAGTTAGTAACATCTCTCCAGTTCGCGGCGGATCCGCCGCTTGTGGTCTCCAGGCGAAACACGCTACCCGCCGGTTCAGGACGAATCTCGCAGACCAACATGCCGGAACGACTGATTACGCGGCAGGATCAATTCAACGATCTGTGCGGGCATATCCGGGACTGCGGGCTCGCGGGCTTCGATACCGAGTTCGTGGCGGAAGATTATTTCCGTCCGAAGCTATGCCTGATGCAGTTCGCAACGACGCAGCGCGTCGCCGCCGTCGATCCATTCGAGATCCCGGACCTGAGCGGGTGGTGGGAACTGATGGCCGACGACAGCACTACGATCGTGGTGCATGGCGGCCGCGAGGAGGTCCGGTTTTGCCATCACGCACTTGGCCGCCCTCCGCAACGGCTGGTGGACGTACAGATTGCCGAGGGTTTGCTGAGCCGCGGGTTCCCGTTGTCGTATGCCAGCCTGGCGCAGCGCGTGCTCGATACACGGGTCCATTCACACGAAACGCGCACGGAGTGGCGTCGTCGTCCATTGACCAAGGAGCAGATCGACTACGCGCTGGACGACGTTCGTCATCTTCCGCTGATCTGGGAGCGGCAGCGAAAGTCGTTGAACAAGCGGGGCCGACTGTCGTGGGCCGAGGCCGAATTCGCCCGGTTCGTCGGAGACGCTATCCGCGACCGGGCCGGCGAACCGTGGCGCAGGCTGTCCGGCGTGCCCAAGCTCAGTCGCCGGGGAATGGGAATCGTCCGCGAACTCTTTGCCTGGCGCGAACGGGCGGCCGCCGAGCGGGATCGCCCCGCGCGCAACATTCTGCGAGACGATCTGCTGGTGGAGGTGGCCAAACGACAGCCGAAGTCGCATGAGGACGTCAACTCCGTGCGCGGCATGCAGCGGCGCGACTATGCGCGGCTCGCACCCGAACTCATCGACTGCGTGCAGCGCGCCCTCGCGCTGCCGGAAGCGGACCTCCCGCAGAAGTCACCGCCGCTTCCGGCCGTCGCTCAGAACGAGGTCCTGGGAAAGATCCTCGGAATCGCCCTCGCGCAGCGTTGCGCCGAACTGGGCATTTCCACGACGCTGGTGGGAACGGCCTCGGACCTGCAGGAACTTGTCCGCTGGGACCTGATTGACCGCAAGCGGACCGCGAAGCCCCGGCTGATGCAGGGCTGGCGCGCGGAAGTCTGCGGCGATCTGCTGAGCCATGTGCTGGAGGGGAAAGTCGCCCTGCGGATCGTCAACCCGCAGGCCGACGATCCGTTGCGGTTCGAACCCTGGCCGCAATCCCCGCAAACTGCGAACTGACCCGCCTGCGGTGCTGCACCGTGGATGCAGTCCTCAGCCTTGCGTGCCCTTACGCTGGCTGATCGCGATCGCCGGCGCTGGACACGATTTTCAGGTTCGCCAGCGCGGCGATCTCAGGGTAATGCTGGACGGCGGCTTTGTCCTTGTCCTGTTCCTGCGGAGGAAGGTCACGATAGGAGACGAGGCGGTTGTGCAACTGGGCGAATTCGTCACGCGTGTCCGACTGAGACCAGCCGTTCTCCAGATGCCAGTCCATCCACCCGTCGTGTTCGGCTTCGGCCAGCAGATCATCGTGGAACGCAAGCGTCCTCTTCGCGATGGCCTGCTCCTGTGCGTCGGCCGTTCCAGGAACCAGCTTCAGGCCGGCCAGCGCGATTACAGACGGGATGCGTCGGGCGGCGGCGCGGTTCGAGGCCTGATCGAAGGGGGACAAGTCCACGAAATCACGGTCGTGGTGGGACTTGATCCAGCCCTCGCTGCAGGCTTTGGTCCGGTAGAATTGATGCACGGCGGCCGCGAGCTGATCCACACCCAGGCGGTTTGCGGCCTCTTCATCGCGGCGGATCAGCGATTCGAAGTCCGACAACTCGACGTGGAGCGCCAGTTGGTCGAGGGGCGGCAGCATGGACAGACCTAACATCGCATCGGGTTCGGACCGGCGGAGCATCCGAAATGGCTCCAGCAGTTTGGCCAGGGAGCGCGAACCGTGCTTGTAATTCGGCAACTCCAGCAAAGCGGTGGCCAGGCCGGGGTGGATTTTCAGCCGTTCCATCTCCGTGCATTTCAGTCGGGAACGGATAAAGAGGGCACGGCGGACGGGAAAGTAAATGTCCTCGCCGCCGCCGGGAGTTCCGCGTCGCGGATTCGGCCCGATCACATTCAACTTGCCGTCCAGCCGGCTGGCGAAATCCGGCCCCTTCGAGAGCACGAAATGGTCCGCTGATGCATGGCCGGGAGTGCCCGCGCCGTCTCCGCGGGACGCGAACTGCTCGAAGGCATGACTCGTGCCGCCGGCGAAGACAAACAGGCATTGTCCGACAGGATGGCTCAACTGCAGTTCCTGGAAGCGCCCGTCCTGCATGGGGGCGAGCAGATACTTCAGCCACGTGAAGTTCTGGGAGTCGAACTCGTCGAAGAAGGCGACGGGAAGCTTCCCCTCCAGAATCTTGTCGCGCACCTGGTGGAGCGCTCCGATCAGATCGGCCGGGCCGTTGAACTGAGAGAGATTGAACTCGAGCCATCCGAGCCGCGCACCGAGCAGGCTTCTCGCAAGTTCTTTGACAGCGAAGGACTTGCCGGCGCCGGGCGGTCCGAACACGCCAATCGAGAGCGGCTTGTCCGCCTTGCGGTCGTTGAGGTATCGATTCACGAGCAGTCGGAGACTGCGCAGCGCTTCAATCTCCCCCCGGTCGGCCGTGAAGAAGTCGCCGATGCTGAGCGTCGGCGCCCGCAATGCGTGCGAGCCCTGCAACAGGATGCGGCGCGCAATGCCGTGGAGCGGCGCTCCTGCTGCGGCCTCGCCAGGTGCTTCGTGCAGCGCGAGCAGACTCCACCCGGTCCGGACCGGACTGGACGGGTCGTTCAACTGAAACGACCGCGACTGCAGCGGGTCATCCGATGCCGTGCTCGTCATCGCGGCCGCCACAGCGGTCGCAGGAAACCCCGCGCCGCGATGCGCTGCGTCTCCATGTCCATGCTGCCAGAGATGCCGCATGGCGGCCGCTCCGCGGCGCATCGCCAACTCGATGTCCGGTTGGTCGGGAGCGGCAGCGACTTCGGCCGAAACGGCGGCTGCGAGACACGACAGCATTCCGTACACCTGGCCTTCAATCCCGACGCGCCGCTCCCCTTCCACATGCTGCGGATCGAACAGGAGCACGGCCTTGCGCACATCGCCTTCCCGGCTGATCCACAAAGCCCCCTCGCTGCCGAAAGAAATGATCAGGTGTCGCGAGCGTGTCAGCGATCCGAGTCCACCGTTTGTCTCAAGAGCGGACTGCAGATCCTCCAGGGTCTGTTCCCACGAAAGCCCCGGGCTCAAGCGGACTCCCGCCAGACGGAGTTCATCAGCCGAAACGATCACGACGAGCCGATCGGCGTGATGGCACGATAGCTCCCGCCACAGATCTCCTTCCCCGATCGGAGCGGCCGTCTTCAGCACAATCCACTCCGGCTCTTCGACGGTCAGTTGCTCGAACTTGTCCGCCGGGATGGATTGGGCGTCTCGAAAGAGCTGCACGAGTCGCTGGTCGCGTACGGGAACGTTCCAATGCTGCACGTTCCTGCGGGCGCGAAAGCCCATGCCGCCGTCGGAGATCACGAGCACGCTGGGAGCGGTTGGCCGATCAACGGCTGCCGTCCACGGCCACTCGCCGACCGTCGCCGGTTCACCGCCGAACCCCATCGCCTCCGACACCCGCCACCGCGCGCCGCCGTTCCTTTCCGGTGATGGGTAAGGCCGCCAGAAGGCGTATGCCGCGAAGGGCTGATTGACGCAGCCCGCCGGGTCTGCTCCGCAGTCTCGCATGAGTTGCAGCGACGATGATTCGTCGATCGCCAGGCATGACCGCCAGGCGGACGCCGCTCCAGGCGACCACGCTGCCAGCAGCCGGTGGATCAGGGCGGCGCCGCCCAGTTCCTCCTGAACGCAGACGCCGCGGCTGCGCTGGTCGCCGAAATGCCGCCGCCGCCCTTCATAGATGTGGTGATCGACGACGAAGTCACCCGTCACCAGGATCGTGCGCATGGACTGGCCCTGTTCGCAGCAAACCGGCGAAAGACTCGGTCCAGTGGAACGGCGCGATTACAGCAGCAAATGCACCGCCCCACCGCGAGAGTGGAAGTCGATTTTCAGTCTGCCGATTCAGATGGCTCCCCGCAAGCATTGAGCAGTTCGCAGGCGATCGCTTCAGCCATCAACGCGAATTCGCCACGGCAGACTTGCGATCGGACTGCGGCACCAAGCTTGCAATTCGACAGGAGTTCTCCCACGATGATTTGACGTTCGTTCTGCTTCCGCGGGCATCTTCTCCAGGATTGATGACGGAATCTTCGCCGGCGTTCTCTCAGCTTCCGGCACAGTTCGGCCGGTATCGCGTCGTCCGTCCGCTCGGTCGTGGGGGGATGGGGACCGTGTACCTGGCCGAAGACGGCCAGCTCGAGCGGCTCGTCGCGCTCAAGGTGCCGCGCTTCCCCGATGATGACTGCGACGTCGTGCCGCGCTTCTACCGCGAGGCCAAGGCAGCCGCCACCATCAGCCATCCCAACCTGTGCACCGTCCACGACGCGGGCGAGGTCGATGGGACGCACTACCTGACGATGGAGTACATCGAGGGGAGGCCGCTGGCCGACTTCCTCCACACGAGCCGGCCCCTGACCGAGCGGCAGACCGCGCTCATCGTGAGGAAGCTGGCGTCCGCGCTGCACGAAGCCCATCAGAAAGGCGTCGTGCACCGCGATCTGAAGCCGTCGAACGTGATGATCAATCACCGCAACGAGCCGGTCATCACGGACTTTGGCCTGGCGCTGCGGCCGGGGAGCGGAGACACCAGGCTCACACAGAGCGGTGCGATGGTGGGAACGCCCTCCTACATGTCGCCCGAGCAGGTGCAGGGGAATGGCGACGCTGTCGGCCCGGGGAGCGACATTTTCAGCCTGGGAGTCATCCTGTACGAGATGCTCTGCGGTCGGCTCCCCTTCGAGGGGTCGATGGCGTCGGTGCTGGGACAGATCGCGCATGACGATCCAGTTCCGCCGTCACAGTATCGCGAGGGGATCGACCGCAGGCTGGAGGCGCTCTGCCTCCGCATGCTGGCGAAAGAAGTCGGCGACCGTCCGGCGTCGATGCAGGCTGTGGCCGACGATGTCACCCGCTATCTGCGCGACACGCAGGGAACCGCCGATGAGCGCCGGCCGCCCTCCAAACCCGGTCGCTGCGACTACGTGACCCCCTACGGGAAGTACGCCGGCCGGCGGCAGCCAGACGGGCGGTGGATCGTCGGGTGTCAGTTGCCGACCTGGTCGGATCCGGATTCACTCGAAGGGCTGCTGCGCACCGCACACGCGGCCTCGAAGAACGGCTCCTGTCCGGGCATCGCCCGCGTCGCCGGCTTCAGCGCCGACAAACGGCAGGTGAAGTTCGAACTGGATGCGGGCGTCGAGCCGCTCGCCGCTCGCGACCTGCCGCTGTCAGATCACGAGGCCCGCTGCGTGGTCAGAGACACGGCCGGCGCGCTGACGCAATGGCATGCGGCCGGTCTCGCGGCGTTCGACCTCGCGCCCGAATGCATCTATACGTCGGCGGACGGACAGCGCACGATCATCGTCCCCTCCCCGTGGCTGGCGGACTTGGTCAGACAGCGGCCGGGCGGTTCCGCCGCGATGGCCTGTGTGGCGCCGGAGGTCGGCCAGGCGGGCGATCAGACCGAATCCGCGCGCAGCGACGTCTTCGCCCTCGGTTGTCTGGCCTGGCTGCTGTTGACCGGACGCCCCCGGAGCAACGGGTCCACGGAACTCCCGAGCGAGTCGGCGCCGGAACTTTCCGAATGGGATGCATTGATCGACGGCTGTCTCCGCACGACGGCCCAGCGGCGATTCCAAACGATGGGTGAGGCGGTCTCTGTCGTGCCCGCCGCGCATTATGCTCCCCAGCCCGCCGTCGCTGCCACGGCCTCGATGCCGCCGCCACTGCCCGGAGACCAGTTCCCAATGCCTCCGGGGTTTGATTCGCCGCAGCCCGAGTTTCCGCAGCCAGCGCGACGCCGTCCCTGGAAGCTGTACTTCGCCGGCGCGGGAGCACTGGCGATGGCAGTGCTCCTGGCCGTTGCCTGGTCGCAGGTCAGCACGCTGATTTCCAGCAGTCACGGAGTCGGCGACGCCGTCGTGCATTACGCCGACCGCGACTATGAGGGAGTGCAGTGGGTCAGGGTCCAGGAGGCGCGTGGTCTGGGCCACCTGTTTCAGACGGTGGTGGACGCGAGCGCGGGTAATCTCGTTCCCGAACTCGGCGGCATCACAGGGATCGACAATGACAACTACTGGGTCGCCGGCCGTCTGTACTCCGGCGGATATCAGGCCACCATATTCCAGCGGCACAATGGGCAATGGTCGCTGGCCGCGCGGATGGACCTCGGGCGTTACGGTCAATACCCCGAAATGCGGGCCCTCGATCCGGGAACCCTCGTCTATGGCGCCCATGACCGATCCCGCGCCGAGGGAGACGGATCGGCCCATCCCAACGCATATATCATCCGCAGCAGCGGGACGACTGCGTTCGACCTGACACCCAAGGACCAGAACTATTTAACCGGCATGGCCGTTTGTCCCATCGCTCCCGACATGTTCTATGTCATGACCCGCGACGCACCGCTGAGAATCACCGGCGACGAAATGCTGCGGCTGCGCTCCGAGCTGGACCCGGAGTTTTACGTTCACGACCCCGATGACAACGCTCCCTTGCGGCATCCCGTCGCCGATATCACCTATACGTCGGCCTTTGATGAGGACGAAGCATATGGCTTGTGGACTCGCCGCCTCACGCGAGATTCCCCCTATGGGGCTAAGCCCATGGTGGTGCGACACGATCCCAACGGCACATGGTACCGCATGTCGGAGATTCCGCTCGATCAGCATGGATGGATCCGCAGCGTCTGGTTTGGCCAGTCGGGAGATGGCGTGTTCTGCGTGATGGCCGGAATCGGCGGCACGGTCTACGTGCATCACGTCGACGGGAAGACGGTCAATCAGTCGGTCAACGTCGGTCTGGAGGCCGCCACTGGCAATCTGCGGGCCGTCTGGGGAATCAGCCCGGAGCGTTACTGGGTCGTCGACAACTGCGGCGCGGTGTGGGAGCGGAGCGACAATGAGTGGCGCAAGATCGTCGGCGGGATGCTCCGCGACGATGTTGAGTTCGAGGACGTCTGGGTCAGCCCGTCCGGCGACGTGTTTGGTGTGACCAGCGACGCCGTTTACCAGTTGGGGACCGATGCAGCAGCTGATTAAGGCGATTGCGTCGCTGCCGGCCGGCAAGGCGATCGTGGTGGGACGCGGGCCGGGCGCCGATGTCCGTGTCCCGGCGAAAGGGGTCGATCCTCAGCACGCTCGCATCCTGCACCGGACCGACGGTCTCTTCGTGCAGGACCTGAATTCGCAGTCCGGCACGTTCGTCAATGGGCGGGAGGTGCGGGGCCTGCAACCGCTCCAGAGCGGCGACCGTCTGCGGATCGGCGAACTGGAGATCGCGCTGAACGGCCTCTCACCGGTCCCCCAGTATCCCGTGGCTCCGGCGCCGCCTCCCGTTGCGGCAGCGGCCTCGTCGGCGGGCCTGGCCGTCACGCTCTGCTCCGCCACCAAGACCGTCCGAGTCCGTGACGGCGCATCAGGCGGGCAGCGCGCCATTCTGAATGGTGTCTCGCTGCATGTTCCCGCGGGTTCATTTATCGGTTTGCTGGGTGCGTCCGGTTCGGGCAAGTCGACTCTGATCAAGGTGATCGCCGGCCTGATCGATGTGTCCGAAGGGGAAGTGCTGCTGGGGGGAGCCGCCCAGTCTTCCCGCGACCGCCGGCACGACCGCCGCATCGCTTATCTCCCGCAGGACGTGGTGATTCACGAAGCGCTCACGCCGCGCAAAGCGCTGAACTACATCGCCCGGCTCAAAGGCATCGGGGCTTCCGGCAGCGAACGGAGCCGCATGATCGTTGCGGCGCTGGAGCGTGTGGGGCTGGGAGACCGGCTCGACGTCCCCGTCCGCCGGCTGTCGGGGGGACAGCGGAAACGAGCAGCCCTCGCCGCCGAACTGCTCGGCGATCCTCAGGTCATTCTGCTCGACGAAGCGACGTCCGGCCTCGACCCCGCGACCGAGGCCGAAATGATGCGTCTCTTTCGGTCGCTGGCCGACGAAGGACGCACCGTGATCTGCATCACGCACTTTCCCGATCGCCTGACGCTCTGCGACCGATTGGTGTACCTGATGCAGGGAAGGGTCGCGTTTTACGGCGCTCCCGGCGAGCTGATGCGGTTCTTCGGCGCAAGTTCGATCGAAGAGGTCTACGTCCGACAGTCCGCCCGCTCCCCGGAGGAATGGCAATCAGCATTCCTGGCGACTCCGCCGGGTCAGTCGGTGCAGCAGGAAGCGCTCGGCCAGCCCCGCTACGTCGCGCCGCCGATGGTCGAGACGACGCGCGGCTGGTCCGCGCAGGCGGCCGTGCTCAGCCGGCGATATCTCGATCTGCAGTTGGCGGACTGGGCCAACCTGCTGCTGCTGGTGGCGCAGGCGCCGATCATCGGCCTGATGATCGCCGCCACCTATGGAGATATTCGAGCCAGCTTTGCCGAGCTGCACGCCGCGCGGACGAAGGAAGTGGTCTTCATTCTCGTGATTGCGATGCTCTGGTGCGCCGGCACCGCGGCCGTTCGGGAAATTGTCAAGGAGCAGACCATTCTGCGGCATGAAACGAGATTCGGCGTCCGGCTGTTGCCGTATCTATTGTCCAAGCTGGCATTGCTCTGCGGCATCGCCCTGCTGCAGGGGGTCGCGCTGCTTGGCGTAGTGCGGGAGTTCACCGGTCTCACCGGTCAGTTTCCGCTGCAGTTCGCCGTGCTGGCGATGACGGCGGCGAGCGGTGTAGCGCTGGGGTTGCTGGTCTCGGCGGTGGCCGGGACATCTGAACGAGCGATGACGGTGCTGCCCGTCCTGCTGATCGCACAGGCGGTCTTCTCCGGTGGTCTCGCCCGACTGGAGGGCTGGCTGCGGATCTTCTCTCAGCTCTTCGTGCCGGCGTACTGGTCGATGGATGGTTTGCGGGCCACATTCGGGTCGAGTCTCACCAGGGCGACATACCCGGGAGCGCCCGGCCACTACCAGGCGCCCATCCTGGGCCTCGGCGGGCCGCTGGTGCTCGACCTGCTCGCGCTCGCAGTCCAGGGAGCCGTCATCGTGGCCCTGACGCATGCCATCCTGCGGGCCACAGTCAGCGGACGCCGGGCAGGATGATCCAACACAACCCCGTGCTGCCGGCGTAGTGGATGGATTGAGTCGCCGGTTAGAATCCAACGTCTCGACGGCAGTCGCTGCGGCGAGGCGGGTCACCACGCGACAATCTCTTGTCCACGTCCGACATCAGGTGCCACGATGCGCGAGTCTTCGCTTTCGGTCGTCCCGTCCAGCCGATGTCTCGTTCTCAAGTGCATTGCCGCTCTGGGGCCCATGCTGTTGATAACGCCGCCCGCCTGGTCGCAGCCCGATGCCGAGGAGGGAGATCCGGAGCAGGAATGGAAGACACAGCGTCTGGAGCTGATGCAGGAGCACATGCAGGCGTTCACCGTGCGGTCGGAGGCGGAGGGATTTCCAGAGAAGTTTGACGCCACACCGATTTTCCGGTACGACGACCCGGCCCGTGGGTATGTCGATGCGGCCGTCTGGCGGCTGGGGGACGAAGGGCGCCCCAAGGCTCTGATCACAACGGAGCTCCACCCGCGGTTCTTCAATCGACCCCGCATCGTCTTTGAGTATCTGTCCCTTACCGACGAGAAGTACGCCGTCGGACCCTGGTCCCCCTCCTCCAGTGCGCTGGAGTTTCGCTCGTTGGCCGACACCCCGGCTCCCGGGGAGAACGAACGGGTGCGCGGGCTGCAATTGGGACGGATTGCAGGGCGCTTCGAAGCGAGTGAATCCGTCGGGGGGGAGCCGGCCGCACTGCGACTGCTCCCCAAACCCGTGCATCGCTATCGTCCTGCCGGAGACGGCACGGACGGCGCGATTTTTTTCTTTGCGTACGGGACAAATCCGGAAGGCGCGCTGTTCATCGAAACGGACGGCGACGCCTGGTCGTTTGCGGTCGGCCGGTTGTCGGGCGCCGCACAGATGATCGTGACACTCGACGGCGACGATGCATGGGAGGTGGGTCCCCCGGTCTATCAATGGTCGCAGCCCTATACGGCGTCCAACAGCGCCGCCAGCATTCCCGGAATTGCTCCCGACGGCAGCCCGCTGGAGCCGTAGAGTGCTCCGTGGTGGATGTCGAGCCAGCTTCAGCGGAGGGCACAACTCGTCAGTCGATCCAGATGGAGTTGAGCTTGTGGACAGTGCCGCTGATGGTCGCCGGCGCACCGGTGGCGAAGAGTTCCAGCGGCGGGTGATCTGCGGGGACGAGCGTGCCGACGGACAGGGCGAGCGCTCCGTCATTGACGAATACCTCGATCGAGCCGCGGTCCACGAGGACTCGCAGCCGGACGCTGCCCGTTGCCGGAATCGGAACGGCGACGTTACCGCAGCGAAGCGATCGCGTCCGGGATGCCGGATCGTCTCTCCCAGAGGAGTCGATGACGACCGAATGCTCGCCGATTCTCAGCCCCACGGCGCCGGAATCGGCAGATTCGGCGATCAGTTCGATGTCAAACAGACCGCCCGCAGGGCCTTCGATCGTCCGCGATTCATCGGCCAGTTCGTGTTCATCAATTTCAAACTCCTCTCCGCGCAGAGCCAGCAGTTCGGGGACGGGCTCGGCGAACATACGGATGCCGTCGGGAGTTGAGCGGAGCGTCAGGTCCACCGGGACGACCATCTGCTGGTTGAAGGGCATGCCCGGGAATGTGATCCCCTGGCCCCAGCCGATCTGGACGCGTCGCCCGTCCGGAGCGTTGTCGTACGTCTGCGCCGCATAAAAGTTGCCGTGCCACAGCTGGTGCTTGCCGGACTCCGGCCTGAACTCGCGACCGTCGAAGTCTCCCAGCACGTAGCGGCCATCGGCGGCGTACAGGACCCAGCGCGTGCGGGAGTCGTCGCCATCGACCGGGAGCTCAAACAGATCCGGGCATTCAAAGAAACCGTCGATGCGGCTGGCGAACTCCCATGCCTTGAGGTCAGCTGACGTGTAGAACGCGATCTGTCGCTGTCCATCGGGCTCGGTATAGACGGCCATTACCCAGCGTTGAGCGGGTTCGTGCCAGACCACCTTCGGATCCCGACCGGGGTGCCGGACGACGGGATTGCCTGCATACTCGGTCCAGGTGTCACCGCCGTCGTGGCTGAAGACGACACATTCGCCGCGACCGGTGCTGGTGTAGAAGGCTGCGAGCACGGGCTCGTCACCGGTTTGCATGCCCGACGTATCGTGGTGGTCAACGACTGCACTGCCGGAGAATGCCCAGTCGCCGAACTGGCGGGGATAGATGGCCTCTCCGAGTTCTTTCCAGTGAAACAGGTCGGAACTGACGGCGTGTCCCCAGTGCATGTTGCCCCAGTTCCACCCGTAAGGGTTGTGCTGGTAGAAAAGATGCCATCTGCCGTTGTGGAAGACGAGACCGTTGGGGTCGTTGAGCCATCCGCGGCGGGAGGTGAAGTGAAACTGCGGCCGCAGCGGTTCGGTGTACAGCTCGTCCTCCCGGGGCAGTTCGTCCGACTGACTCACTGCGTCAAGGGCGGCGGATTCGGGAGGGAGCCTGTCCGCGTGCAGAGTGAGGGTCTGGCCGATCCAGTCGTCGACGTCGGTGAAGACCCAGAAGTCAGGCTCCTCCTCGGCCAGTTCGATTTCGAACTCGCGAACGGTGCGGCCCTCCGCGTCGAGCCGCATCCGCCGCGGGGGCGCACCGGTCTTGACGGGGAGGTGGAGGTATTGCGCGGTGATGGCGAGATCCCGTTGAACGGGCGCCTGCTCCTGCTTGCGGTCGCTCTGGACGATGTGATCGACGTTAATGTGCCCCCAGCCGCCGGTGTGCCGGTCCACAATCTGCAGGACGATGTTCTCGCCCTGCAAGTCGTGGACATCCCAGGTGCGCCATTCGAGAGCCTCGCTGCCGCCGGCGGCGGTGTTGGAACCGGTTGCGGTGCGGACCACGTTCCCCTCGTGCAGCAGGTTCATGCAGGTCTCGCCGCGATGGCCGCCGCCTCCGATGAGGAAATTCAGATAGCGGCGCTCGATGCGGACCGGCGATGAGGTGAGTGTGCCCGTGGAGGCGTCTCCCTCAAAGAACGTGTTGATCAGCCGCTCCCCTTCGAATCCTGAGACAGGCATCTGACCCGGAAGTGTTCCACGTGCAGGCCCTGGACCGAAGGCGTCCCCCTCGGCCGACCATTCGCCGTAATCGGCTGCTTCAAAGTCGTTGACGAGAATATCGGCGCGGACGTCGTCGGCACGAGAGATGGCGCAGGGAAGCGCGAACAGCGCGAGAAATGCTGCGGTGGCGACTGACGTCGGCATAGGGAAGTCCGGTCGAACGAATGCCTGCGAGCGGAATGGAGTCCGCGTTCATCGCCCATCATCGCGGTCGTTAAGATTTGGTTCAACGGATCGGCGTGGAGTGTTGCAAATTGCGGCGGTGCGCTTGCGTTTCTGCGTGCGGGGGCGTGAAATGACATGCACGTGCATTTCTCCCGCGCGGCCGAAAGGCGGTGCTCCACTCCATCGAGGATTCGTCAGTGACTCCGGCCACAGAGGGTTATCGTCTGGAAGTTGCGCGCTCGCATGCGGTGCTTCGCCTCGATCCCGCCATGGGCAAAGCCGCCTGGGGCGACATCGATCGCGTCGGCAAGGAGGTCCTGGCGAACGTCGATGGTCAAAAGAAGCCGGCGTGGCTGATTGACCTCTCCGGACTTGAGTACATGGGGAGCGCGCTGGTCGCGCTGGTGGTCCGCATCTGGAAGGCGGTGCAGACCGCGGGGGGCAAGACCGTCGTCGTCTGCGGGCAGGGGATGCCGCAGGAGGTGTTGCGGCTGGCCGGGCTCGACAAAGTCTGGACGATCACGCCCACTTATGAAGAAGGCCTGAAGCGGTTGGGTGTGTCCCCCGCATCCGCGACAGCGACACCAGCGGGAGTCGATCCTCCGGCCGCCTCCGGGTTCCCCCTGCTGGGCGTCCTGGCGTTCGTTGGCGCGCTGGTTGCTGCAGGCGTGCTGGCAGCACTGTTGACGAATCAGCCGATGAAGCGCGATCTCGTGGTCGCCGGCCTGTTCGGCGGGGGCGTGGTGGCCGCGGTGCTGGGATTGATCTCGCTGATCCGGGAGCGGTCCTGGGGACGTGTACTCGGCCTGTTGTCCGCGATCGCCGGGATCGCCGTTGCCGTATTCGGATACATGCAACTGCCCGCGCCATAGCAATTCGGTTGCCGGCGGCACAATCGACCGCTGATTCATCACCCACCTCAACGTCATCGATATTCATGAACGACACGCACGCTCGCCCGGAAGGACGTCAGACTGCATTGCAGCAGGAGCTGCGCGAACTGGCGGACGTCGTCGGACCCGCGCCGCTGGTGGATCTGCTGCTCGAACGCGCGTTCGAGATCGGCGCCACCGACGTGCACTTCGATCCACGGCCCGACGGGCTGCATGTCCGCCTTCGCGTGGACGGCGTCCTGCATGACGTGCTGACGCTCACATCGCAGACGGCCCCGCAGGTGATCTCCCGTCTCAAGCTGATGTCGGGAATGGACATCACCGAGCGCCGGCTCTGTCAGGACGGACATATCAGCAGTTCGGTCCTGAAGCATCAGCGGGACGTGCGCGTCGGCAGCGGGCCGACGATTCACGGCGAGCGCCTGGTATTGCGGCTGATGCCCGACGACTCGCGGCTAACGCGGCTGGAAGACCTCGGAATCGAACCGGCCCAGCTCGATGTGATTCACCGTGCCCTGCGCGCGCCGCACGGGATGGTGCTGAGCGTCGGTCCAGTCGGCAGCGGCAAGAGCACCACCACATACGCCTGCCTCTCCCTGCTCAACGACCCCGGCCGCTGCCTGGTGACGATCGAGGACCCGGTCGAACGGCGGATCGAAGGGATCAACCAGATCCAGACGGATGCCAAGATCGGATTCGGTTTCGTCGAAGCGCTCCGCGGCATTCTGCGACAGGATCCGAACGTGATTATGGTTGGCGAGATCCGGGATTCGGAGACGGCCCATATCGCGGCACGGGCGGCGCTCACCGGTACTCAGGTCGTCAGCACGCTTCACGCGAACGACACCAGCGCCACGATCGACCTGTTCCGCGAGTTCGAGATTCCGCCGATGTTTATCGCGGACAGCCTGAACTGCGTCATCGCCCAGCGGCTGCTGCGCAAGGTGTGCACCAACGATCGGGAGACCTACCATCCCGATGCGGCCACCGCCCAGATGCTCGGGCTCAGTCCGGAGCACGCCGAGAGCGTCGACCTGGTCCGCGGCGTCCCCTCGCCGGCCAACTTCCATACCGGCTATTCGGGACGGACGGGCATTTTTGAAGTCATGCGCGTCGATCCGGAAATCCGCGACGCGATCCTCCACGAGCGGCCGGGCAAGGAATTGCGGGGACTGGCTCGGCAGCGCGGCATGCAGACCCTCGAGCAATCGGCGATCGACAAGGTACTCTCCGGAGTCACGTCGGTTGAAGAAATGCACCGCGTGCTTCTGGCAGGCTGAACGCGGATTCCAGCGACGTCCGCAGCGCTGCCCAGGCAGGAGTGGGCTACCGCCTGCGGAATCGGGGCCGCGAGACAAGAGGCGATTTCGAATGCGATTGTGGCGGCCGGTGATGTGTTGTGCCGCGATTGGTATCTTCGTCAGCGCGCTGCCGGCATTCGGCCCGACAGCCGAAGATCGCGGCGACTCACCGCCGGTTGCAGTGCCGAATGATGCGGCCGGCGTCGCACGGTCGTTCGAAGACGACGTGCGGCTGCTGCTGGAGACGTACTGCTTCCGCTGCCACAACGTAGATGAGATGAAGTCCGGCATCCGCGTGGATGTGCTGGACGGAACGCTCGCCGACCGGCAGCTCTTCCTGCTGAAGGACGTCCGCGAGCAGCTTGCGGGGGAGTCGATGCCCCCAGCGGATGAGCCGCAACCGACGGCCGAAGAGCGGCAGCGGCTCGTCGACTGGATCGACGCGGCGCTGACGACGGCCCGCTCTCAGGACCAGGAGCACAACGGCGCCGTGCGGCGGCTCACCAACGCCCAGTACCGCAACACGCTCCGCGACCTGCTGGGCCTCGATGAGGAAGTCACGGGCATCCTGCCGGCCGACGGCGTCGCCCGCAGCGGTTTCGTCAACAACGGCGAGGATGCTCACCTGTCGCCACTGCAGGTCGAAGCGTACTTCGAAATCGCCGATCGGGCGCTGAGCCTGTGCATGGTCGATGAGTTGCAGCCGCCCGTCATTCAGAACTTCCAGGTCGATCTGGGCCGCGACATCAACCCGGATCCCTGCCCGGACGCGCTGGTGCTCGGCGCTCTCAGTCATCTCCTTCAGAACGACGAGCTGGTCGTCACCGAGTTGACGCCGGACAAGCCGTTCGCGTTCGAACCGTTCCGGATGCAGACGCACTATCGCTTTATCGAGGGATATCAGGGGAACGACACCGTTCGGGAATGGCGCGAATTCGACAGCATCTATCACTCGGTGTTCGCCTGCATGCGCGGTGCGGAGGGTTACCCCAAGGGGGACGCGTATGGGACGGTGCCGGAAGGACTACTGTTGCGTCCCGCGATTCCCAGCAATGAAATCTTTAGTGTGGACAGCACGTACGGTCCGAAGGCGAACTTCAAGATTTCATTGCGGGAGCTGCCGCGGCAGGGGCGCTTCCGGGTGACCGTCACCGCCGCCAGGTATGACGACGGACTCCTGCTCGATCCCGGCGCCGAGGGGCGTGCGGCGGATGCTGCGGATGCGATCGTCATCGCCGGTGCTGACGCCTCCGGATCGACCGTTGCGGTCACCGCGGGCGTTTACCAGGTGGATCTCACCGCCGCATCCGAGTCCGCGAACTCCGTTCCGCAAGTCGCGCTCACTCTGGGTGAACGCGAGTTCTCCGGCGCCCTGGTGCAGCCGGCTTTTCTGGTGGTGCGGCTGCCGGAAGGTCCGCTGCGCGTCACGGCCGCGGCGGATGGCGATGCGGCCGTCGCGCGAGTCCAGTTGACGCCGCTCGGCGCGGAAGACCCGGTGCGCATCCGCTTCGAGCAGTTCGAGCGGCGAAGCCCCCGCCTGGGCGTCCATCTCGGCTTTCGGCGCGATTGCGGCAGCACTCTCAACCCGGTCGGCCCGCCGCAGGAAGTCATGTCGGCCGAGTTTGCCGAGTATGTGTTCGAGGGGGCCATCAACAACTTTCCGAGTCCCGACGTCGAGGAGGACAACGTCAACTACCTGGCGGGCGTGCGGGAGATCGGCGTGCGGAGCGAGTACACCGACGGTCGCGACATGCCGCGGCTGCTGGTTCGATCCGTCGAGTTTGAAGGCCCGCTGCATGAGACGTGGCCGCCCGAGAGCCATCGCCGGATCTTCGTCGAGAGTCAGGGGGACGTCGCACCGGCGGAATACGCCCACGAGGTGATTGCGTCCTTTGCAGCGAGAGCCTTTCGGCGTCCTGTTCGGGAAGGAGAACTGGAGCCGGTTTTGGCCGTGTGGGCGAGTTCGTTTGCAGAACGGGGAGATCTTCAGGAGAGCGTGAAGGATGCGCTGACGGTCATCCTCACCTCTCCCCAGTTTCTGTTCTTGATCGAAGAGAGCGATTCGCCGGAGCCGCTCGACGCGTATGAGCTCGCGTCGAAGCTTTCGTACTTTCTCTGGAACACCGCGCCCGACGACCAGCTGCTGCGTCTGGCGGACGCCGGAGAACTGTCTACGGAACTCGACGAACAGATCAGTCGCATGATCGCCGATCCGCGTTTCGCGCAGTTTCTGGACGAGTTCGGCACGCGCTGGCTGAGCCTGGACCGGTTCGACGTCCTCGCGGTCGATTCCGGCCGTTTCCCTGCATTGAACCGCGAAGCGAAGACGCACTTGCGCGAGGAACCGCTCCAGTACCTGAGATACCTGCTGCAGCAGAACCGGCCACTCCGGGAACTCGTCCAGTCCGATTACATTCTCGCGGACGAAGTCGTTGCGGCCTACTACGGACTGGGGGATCGGACCGAGAGCGGTTTCGAATTCGTCCCCGTCCGGCACGGCGACCCGCATCTCGGCGGCGTGTTGTCTCAGGCGGCCGTCCTGGCGGGCCTGTCGGACGGACGCGAATCGCATCCGGTCAAGCGCGGCGCCTGGCTGGCGCGGAAGATCATTGCCGAGCCCCCCGATGATCCGCCGCCCAACGTTCCCGCGCTGCCAGAAGGTGACGCCGGCCGGCTGACGCTCCGCGAGAAGCTGGAGCGGCACCGCGATCAGCCCGGATGCGCCGAATGCCATCGCGGCATCGACCCCTGGGGGCTCCCGCTGGAGCAATTCGACGCAGCCGGACGGTTCCGTTCCGAACTGGTGGACGCCCGCTCCACGCTCCCCGACGGAACGGAAGTCGAGGACGCAGCCGCGCTCCGGCAGTACCTCGCCGACGACCGGATCGATCAGGTGGCCTTCAGCTTCCTGGAGCACCTGTCGATGTATCTGCTCGGACGCGATCTCAAGTACAATGAGATTGAGTTCCTGCGGGAAAACGGGGTACAGTTGAGAGATGACAGCTATCGGACGCAGGATCTGCTCCGCTGGCTGATTCACAGCGAGTTGTTTCAGACCAAGTAACGCGGCGCGCCGGTCATTGCAGGATGCGGCGTACGGTCTCCATCCGCTCTTGAGGGAGTTTGCGACGTGCCACGCACTGCCCGGATCGACCGCCGCACCGTACTCAAGGGGGCCGCCGGCGTGACCCTCACGCTACCGGTGCTGGAAGCAATGGGAGAAGAGGTCGCCGGCCCGGCGCCGCGACGCTTCTGCGCTCTTTATACGGCCAACGGCATGTCGCTGCCGCGCGCGGAGCATGGCATCGACGAGTGGAGTTGGTTCCCGAGAGCGGAAGAGAACGGGCAGTTCGTCTTCGGCAAGTCCACCGAACCACTGAGTCCCTTTCGTGAGCACCTGAGCTTCCTGGGAGGCCTGTACCATGAGAATGGGCTGAAGGCCGATCCGCACGTCTGCTCGGACATGTGGCTGACGGGCGCGCCCCTGCATGCGCCGGCGCCCGGCACGTACAACACCGTGGCGCTCGACCAGGTCGTCGCGCTGCATACGCGGCAGTACTGTCGGCAGCCCTCGCTCGTGCTGTCGATCGATGCCGGCACGGGATTCCTCTCGCGAACCGGCACCATCTCGTACAACCTCGAAGGCAAGCCACTGCCTGCGGAGAACAATCCGCGGCGCGTATTTGACCGGCTGTTCCGTGGAGCGGCCGAAGGGGACGATCCGCAGCAGGAGGTGCTTCGGCGGCGCGTCAGCCTGGTGGATGCGGTGATGGAGAATGCCCGCTCCCTCAACCGCCGCCTGGGCCGCACCGATCGCGAGAAAGTCGACCAGTACCTTACGTCGCTGGACGAAGTCGAATCGCGGCTGCTGGCCGCCGAGCGCTGGATCGACGTGCCTCTCAAGGCGCAGGACTACTCGGGACTCGACCTGGACATCACCAATGAGGGAGACCCTGCGGAGTACTACCGCAACATGTTCGACCTCATCGCGCTGGCGTTCGACGCCGACATCACGCGCAGCGTCGCATTCATGCTCAACCGCGAGGATGGCATGGGCATCAGCGACACGTTCCCGCTCAAGCTCGGCCTCACCCGCACGCACCACAGCCTCTCGCACGCCGAGGACAAGGAAGGGCAGCTCGAGTTCGCCCGGTACGACCGGTTCCTCAGCGAGCAGGTCGCCCACTTCCTCGGCCGCCTGCAGGAATTCCGCGATCGGAATGGAACAGTGCTCGACAACACGATCGTGCTCTTCGGCAGCGGAGCCAGCACCACCCACTATCCAAAGAACCTCCCCACGCTGATCGCCGGAGGCGCCGGGATGGGCCTGCGTCACGGCGCTTACTGGCAGGGGGGCGAGACCCGGCTGTCCAATGTCTACCTGAGCATTCTGCACTCCCTCGGCATCGAGACGCCCGCCTTCGCCGACAGCACCGGGGTGGTGCACGACGCTATCTTCTCGCGCGTCTGAGGGATCGACGCCCCGGCATCGACTCCCGCGGTCGCTGCACGGTCGGACCGCCGGCAGGCTTACGCCAGGATCTCGTCGACGATGCGCGCAGGGGTCACTCCCGTCAGCCGCTCTTTCAGTCCCGCGTGATCGATGAAGAGGTCCTCGTGATGCAGGCCGAGGAGGTGCAGGATGGTCGCATGCCAGTCGGGTACGCTGACTTTGTCCTCGACGGCGGCGAATCCCAGTTCGTCCGTGGTTCCATGGAGCACGCCCGGCTTGACTCCGCCGCCGGCCAGCCAGCTGACCATGGCGTTCTTGTTGTGGTCGCGGCCGGCCCTGGCGGGGTCTTTATCGTCCGGCAGCTGTGAGATCGGCAGGCGGCCCATCTCCCCGCCCCACACGACGAGTGTCTCGTTCAGCAGACCGCGCTGATCCAGGTCGTCCAGCAGAGCGGCGATCGGCTGGTCGGTCCGCCGGCACGCGTCGGCGAGCGACGTGCCGATCTCGTTGTGGTTGTCCCAGATCTGGCTGTTGATGAACAGCTGCACGAACCGCACGCCCCGCTCCACCAGACGGCGGGCAATGAGGCAGCGGCGGCCATAAGAGTCGGTGACCGGATCGTCGATGCCGTAGGCGGCGAGCGTGGCTGCGGTTTCCTGCGTGAGATCGAGCGCGTCGGTGGCAGTCAGCTGCATCCGTGCGGCGAGTTCGTAGCTGGCGATGCGGGCGTCGAGCTGCGGACGCGACGGCCGGGCGGCGCGATGCATGTGGTCCAGCCGCGAGATGAGATCCCGTTCGAGCAGCGTCACGCTCTCCGGCTCCTCAAACTCGCGCTCGAGGTTGAGTACGGGGGAGCCGGTCGCGCGAAACCGCGTTCCCTGGAAAGTCGGCGGCAGATAGCCGGACTGCCAGTTGTCGATCCCGTTGACCGGCAATCCCAGCGGATCGTCGAGCACGACGTAGGCGGGGAGGTTCTGATTGACGGAGCCCAGCCCGTAGGTGACCCACGCGCCGAGCGAGGGCCGCCCGGTGAACTCGCTGCCCGAGTGAATCTTGTAGAGGGCCGGCTCGTGGGTGAGGTTGGTCGTGTACATCGACCGGATGAGGGCCACCTTGTCCACCTGACGGGCGAAGTGCGGCATGACTTCCGACACCCAGGCGCCGGATTCTCCGTGCTGTGCGAACTTGAACGGACTCCGCAGCAGCGCGCCGGCGTTCTGCGGGAACTCCACCTCGCCGGCGATGGCGTCGAAGTAGGACTCGCCGTGCCGGCGATCGAGTTCGGGTTTCGGGTCGAACAGGTCCATCTGGCTTGGGCCGCCGTTCATGAACAGATGAATGACGGCCTTCGCGCGCGGCGGATGATGCGGCGTCCGCGGGCGAACGTCCTTATGGACGTGATGCGTCGATTCGGTCCCAAACAGGTCGCGGCTGAGCAGGGCCGTCAGGGCGGCCGTCCGGATTCCGTCTCCCACGCGGGTGAAGAGCCCGCGCCGGCTGAATGTGTCCGGCGTCACGGGAACGGCTGGTTGTGCGGGAGTCGGCATGGAGTCACGTCGAATCAGTCGATGTACAGGAACGCGGCTGAGTTCAGGAGCGCGTGACAGTAGCTGGCCAGCGCGCGCTCGGCAGCCAGCCGGGACACCTCAGTCCCGGCATCATCCTGCTGCAGGACCGACTGCCACTGGTCGGTGAGCTGCGCCAGCATTTCCTCTCCGACTTGCAACTCGTCCTCGCTCGGCGCGCGCGACAGTGCAATCAGATAGGCCTGCTCGATCTGCGCCGGCGGCTGATCTCCGGCTTCATCCCGGACCCGCGCCGCAAATCCCTCCGCCAGCTGGTGGACGGTCGCGTTGTTGAGCAGGTGCAGCGCCTGCGTCGCGACCACAGCCTCGCGGCGATTCGTGCAGTTCGGGCCCATCTGCGGAAAGTCGAATGTGTCCAGGAGGGTGGCGGTTTGCGTGCGGCGCTGCAGGATGAAAACGCTCCGCCGCCAGCCGCCCCCGGATCGCTCCGGCGTCACCAGGCCGTCCTCGCGGCGCACGACGGGATCCGCGGGACCGTACAGGCGATCTTCCAGCAGGCCGGCAGAGGCCAGCATCGAATCGCGGAGCACTTCGGCATCGGCGCGGATCAGCGGCATCCGGGAGAGGAGGCGTCCGTCCGGATCCGCGTCTGCGTTTTCTTCGGTCACCAGCGACTGCTGGCGATACGTCGTCGACGTCACGATCAACCGGTGCAGCTGCTTGATGCTCCAGCCGCGCTCGACGAACTCGACCGCCAGCCAGTCGAGCAGTTCGGGATGGCTCGGCGGTTCTCCGGTGCGGCCGAAGTTGTCGAGTGTGGAGACCAATCCTGTGCCGAAGTGATGCCGCCACACCCGGTTCACAATCACTCGGGCCGTGAGGGGATGCTCGGGCTGCGTCAGCCAGCGGGCGAATGCGAGCCGGCGGCCCGTCTGTGCCGCGCCCGGCCAGGGAGGCTCAACTTCGAACGGGCGCTCGGCGTCTGCAAGCACGGCCGGGACAGCCGGCTCGACGGGGGTTCCAGGAGTGAGATAGTTGCCGCGCATCAGCACGTAGGTGGGCGAGGGGCGCCCGCGCGACCACAAGGCCTCAATTCGTGGCTCCGGTCGACGCGCCGCCTCCAGCTCGGCGATGCGGGCATCGAGGGACTGCTGCGCTGACTGGTCCGCGGCGCTTTCCCGCTGGCGGTTCAATTCGGCGATCTGCTCGTCGATCTGTTGCTTGTGCTGCTCCCAGGCGTTGCGCTCGGCGGTCGTGACGTGCGGCAGCGTCCGCGGTCCCTGGGAAGCCAGCCAGTCGTGCTCGTCATAGCCGTCCTTGAAGACGGCCAGCAGCTGGAAGTAATCGCGCTGCGAGATCGGATCAAACTTGTGGGCATGACAGCGGGCGCAATGCAGCGTCATCCCCATCACGGCCGATCCGAGGACCTGCATCTCGTCGGCGATCACCTCCAGGCGGTCGGGAACAAAGTTGGTGATGGAGGCGAAGGTGCGGTCGGGCGTCTGCCGGAGGAAGCCGGTGGCGACGAGATTGTCGTACAGTTTCTCGTCGATCGTCTCCGCCTGCTCGTAGTCGGCCAGCTCATCGCCGGCCAGCTGCTCAATGAGGAACTGGTCGTACGGCTTGTCGGCATTGAAGGACTGAATGACGTAATCGCGGTATCGCCAGTTATGCGGCCGGATCCGATCCTCGTTTTGCGCTCCTTCCGAGTCGGCGTAGCCGGCCACGTCCAGCCAATGCCGTCCCCAGCGGCTGCCGTAATGCGGCGACGCGAGCAGGCGATCGATCAGCCGTTCGTACGCGAGCGGATCGTCGTCCGCCAGGAATTCCAGGACGTCGTCCGGATCCGGCGGCAGCCCGGTGAGATCGATGGCGGCCCGGCGGATCAGCGTCGCCCGGTCGGCTGCCGGTGAGAAGGTCAGCCCGACTTCGGCGAGCCGCGACAGGATGAAGGCATCGATCGGATTGCGGACCTGCGCCGCGTCCGGCACTTCGGGCGGCGCCGGCTGGACCGGTGAACGGAACGACCAGAACGCCCGATCGGATTCACTCACCGGGGAGCCGGCCGCCGTCGGCGGTTCGTCGGCGGCGATCGGCAAACCGTCGCGGATCCAGGTTTCCAGCAGCGCCAGTTCGTCGGGCGTCATTGGTTTGACGCTGGCCTCGACCAGCTGACGGCGGGGAGGCATCTCTTCCGCACGGATCCGCTGGACGAGCCGGCTGGCATCCGGATCTCCCGGGACGATCACCGCTCCCGAATCCCCGCCGGCGAGCATCGACTCCGGCGTCCGCAGGTCGAGGCCGCCTTCCTGCTTCTGCGCCCCGTGGCAGGCCGTGCAGCGCAGCAACATCAGCGGGATGATCCGATGCTGATCGACGGATTTCCGCCCGAGCTGCGGATCGGCGAAATGTGCTCCCTCTGAGATCCAGCGGCGCAGCAACTCCTTCTCGTCGGGTGACAGCGAAGGCTCATCCTCAGGCGGCATCTCTCCGGCCTCGACACGCACGAGCAACAGGCTGCCGTCGGGATCCCCCGCCTGCAGCACCGGCCCCGAATCGCTGCCCGTCAATAGCGATTGTGCCGAACTCAGATTCAGCCCGGCTTCCGTTGCTTCGCCACCATGACAGCGAACGCAGTGTTGCTCCAGCAGCGGAGCGATCTCGGATTCGAACTGCAGCGCGGGCTCATCGGCTGGGGCCGCGGTCCCCATCAGTAGTGAGACCGCCGCCACCACACTCCGCAGCGCCCGCGGTCGCGCGAGCAGTCGAGTTTTCCTGTCCGCCTGCACCAAACCTGCTCCTCGGTGCGCCCGTCTCAGATGAAAGCATCCCGCGGCTGGGCCGTTACCCGGTCCGCAGGTCAATCATGATTATGCATCAATTGCCGCTGATGGTGCGAGGGTAGGCCTTCAGGGCTATCGCCAAGTACCCTTGACCCGGCTGGGTCGAATGGCAGGAGAGTAAGAGGTCCCCGGTTCCATTGAAGGAGGTCGATCTGTGTCATCCGCCTGCGGCGGGAGTTTGCTCGCCTGTTCGGCGCAACTCCCGGATCCACTTGGGCGTAAGGGACGATGTCATTCTTTGTCCGCCATCCTCACGGCGGTCGTCTGCGGTCTGCTCTGCGGCAATCGCGGCCATACGCAGCTCGTCGAGTGGCTGCACGATTTGCCTGTGGCCGTCTGGCACTGGATGGGATGCACCCGCCGCCCCGGAAGCTCGACTTCTTCCGCGATCTGCTGATGAAGCTCGATCCCGCGACACTGGAAGCGGCCCTCACGGCCTGGGTCCAGGAAGTGTTGGGCCTCGAACTGAGCCCCGATCCGCTGTAGGCCACGAGCGTGGACGGCAAGACACTGAGCGGCACATTGCACCCCATCGTTCGCGCTGCGCATCTGCTGGCGGTCGTCGACCATCAGACCGGCTGTGTGCTCAGCCAGTGCCGCGTCGACGAGCAGACCAACGAGTCCATCACCGCGCTGGAGCTGCTCCGGAACATGGTGCTCGAGGGACGCACGCTGACCAGCACCACGGTGCTCAACGATTACCTGGACTGGCCCGGTTTGCAGGAGGTCTGCCGGATTGATCGCGCGCGAAGAATCCGGCGCCGCGGCGAGCGGGAGACCGTGTACGACATCACCTCTCTGCCGCGGACGCTGGCGGGCCCGGAGGACCTGCTGCGGCTGGCGAGCTATCACTGGGGGGTGATCGAGAACCGGCTGCACTCCGTGCGTGACGAAGCGCTGGGTGAAGACCGCAGCACGATCGTCCGCGGACACGCCCCCCAAAACCGGCCGCACTGCGCAACGCATCTCTGAACTGGCTGCGCTCCCGCGGCACCGACAAAATCAGCGCCACCTTGCGCAGCTTCGCGCGGTACCACTTGCGGCTGTTCACCAGACTCGGCTATCGGAACTAAACGAAAGCCCTGTGTGATCATGGGATGGTTATCACAGGCGACGAGTCCTCGTCGCCCCGGCTGGGCGGACATGGCAAAGTCTCTACGCGTTGATCGTGCCGGGCGCTGCTGGGGAATGGGAAGCGTCGGCAGCGTTCGAACAATCAGGCTGCGGACGCGACGTGGGTACGCCACTCGTGATACCGACGACGCGGTTCCATGCCGAACCGGCGTGGGGGGCCCTGGCGAGGCGCACACTATCAACTCAAGTGCGCTGGGGCGGGTGGCCAGTGACATCGGCCGCCTGCTCGGGGGCTGGTCATCGCGCGCTGGTCGGGTACAGTGAATTGGCCGCCATTGTCCAACAGTGAAAAAAAATGAGTGCTTCGGACCTGCCGATTGTCAGCCAGCTGCCATTGCCGTTGGAGCGGGACGTGTTCCTGCGAACGCTGCTGCGGCATCTTTCGGGCTCGCTGCAGCGGATCGTCGGTCTCGACGAGGCCTCGGGATTCATCAGCCTGGTGGGGCAGGAGATGGGGGACGAGATCAACCGGGGCTATCGCAGGGCCCTCGGGGTCTCTCACCTCTCCCGCAAGCAGGTGGGAGAGGTGCTGGTCGATCTGAAGCGGCGCATTCAAGGAGACTTCTTCATCATCGAGGAGAATGACGAGAAGATTGTCCTGGGGAATCGCGCGTGCCCGTTCGGCGACAAGGTCATTGACCGGCCGGCCCTGTGCATGATGACCTCTAACGTGTTCGGCAGCATTGCGGCGGAGAACCTGGGTTACTCAAAGGTCGTGATCGAGGAGGCGATCGCGCGCGGCGATGCAGGATGCCGGGTCGTCGTCTATCTCAAGCCGACGGCCGAAGCTCAGGCGGCGACGGGACGGGAATACTTCCAGGAGTAGTTTCCGCAGTGACGCCGGAGCAATTTCATCAATTCGCCGATCTGCTACCAGATCCCATACTGCTCGTGCTGCGCAGCGGGACGATCCTCGCGGGCAATCGCGCCGCCGCGGAACGGCTGCCGGCGCCCCCGACGCAGGGAAGCTCCCTGCTGGACTGCGTGCGCGAACCCCCGTCCGAAGTCGAGGCTTATTTGCGGCGGTGTTCCCGCAGCCGTTCGTTGACGCCCGGCGTGCTCACAGTTCCGAGCCCGCAGGGCGGGGACGTCGTGTGCCGCGTGGAGGGGGGACTCGTCTCGCCCCGGAACGAAAATCAGGATGCCATCGTCCTCCTCCGCTGCATCGTCAAGGATGCGGCCAACCTCAGGTTCCTCGCGCTGAACGAGCAGATCGATCGGCTGCACCGCGAGAACCGGCGGCGGCGCGAGGCCGAAGAGAACCTCTTGCGGCAGAAAGAGTGGCTGCGGGTCACGCTGGAAAGCATCGGCGACGCCGTCATCGCCACCGATGCCGGCGGGAACGTCGTCTTCATGAATCCCGTCGCCCAGGAGTATTTGGGCTGGACGGAGCAGGAGGCGGCCGGCCGGCCGCTCGCTGGCATCTTCCATCTGCTCAACGAGTACAGCCGTCAGCGAGTCAGCGATCCGGTCGCGGAGGTTCTCCAGCGTGGTCAAGTGGTCGGCATGGCGAACCACACCATCCTGGTCGATCGTCACGGCCACGAGCGGCCGATCGAGGACAGTGCGGCTCCGATCAAGGATGGCGAAGGGCGAGTACTTGGCGTCATCGTGGTGTTCCATGACGTCACCCGGCAGCGGCAGGCCGAGCGGGAACTGCGCGAGGCGGACCGGCGCAAGGACGAGTTCCTCGCGACGCTGGCCCACGAGCTGCGGAATCCGCTGGCCCCCATTCGCAACGCCCTGGAGATCCTGAAGCACGCGCCCGGGAAGACGGATCTTTCGCAGCAGGCGCACGAGACCATGGAGCGGCAGCTGCACCAGATGGTGCGTCTGATCGATGACCTGCTCGATGTCAGCCGCATTACGCGCGGGACCCTCCAGCTGCGCCGCGCCCGGGTCGACCTCGCGTCGGTGCTGTACCACGCGATCGAGACCTGCCGCCCGATGGCGGATGCCGCGGGTCAGCAGTTGATCGTCTCGCTGCCGCGGGACCCGCTGGAAGTGGACGGCGATTCGATCCGCCTCGCGCAGGTGTTTACGAACCTGCTCAACAATGCCTGCAAGTTCACCGGTCGCGACGGGCGGATCGAAGTGCGTGCACGCCGCGAGGACGAGACCGTCATCGTCTCCGTGTCCGACAACGGCCCGGGCATCCCGGCCGATCAGCTGACGCGCATTTTCGAAATGTTCTCGCAGGTGGATTCCACCATCAATCGCTCGCAGGGGGGCCTGGGGATCGGCCTGACGCTGGTGAAGCAGGTGGTGGAACTGCACGGCGGCTCGGTCGCAGCGCAGAGCGCCGGCCCGGATCAGGGGAGCGAGTTCATCGTCCGGTTGCCCGTGGTACCGAAACAACGGGCATCCGTGGTTCCGCCGTTAGTCGAGGGAAAAGCGACGCCAGGCGATCGTCGGCGGATCCTGGTCGTCGACGACAATCGGGACGCGGCGACGACGCTGGCTCTGCTCTTAAAGCTGATGGGCCACGTGACCCATGTCGCTTTTGATGGTCATCAGGCGCTGGAAGCCGCGCAAGACTTCCAGCCCGAGGTCATCCTGCTCGACATCGGTCTGCCGCAGATGAACGGGTACGAAGTCTGCCGGCGGATCCGCGACAAGGCGTGGGGCAAGCACCTGCACATCGTCGCACTGACGGGTTGGGGGCAGGCCGAGGATCGACTGAAGTCCGCCGAGGCGGGTTTCGACGCGCACCTGGTGAAGCCAGTCGACCAGGCTGAACTCAGGTCGGTCGTGTCGGCGGACTCGCGGCCGCGATCTTCGAACGGCGGGTGATCTCCTCGGAGAACGGTGCGCCTCTGCTTCGGCCGGGGCAGCAATGCGGGTTGTTGGGCGACCAGTGTGTCGTGTTGCTGACCGTTCGGTGAACCGCTTTCCAATTCGGGATCGGCACGGCACCGTGGAGATTGCAGGAAAATCGGGAGAATGGAAGGCAGAGGGGCGGGTGTTTGTCCGGCGCAGGCTTTGCGGAATTGCATCGACGGCAGGCAGGCTCTGTGTTCGGAGGCGAGTCGATGGAATTGACGGAGCGGAAAGGAAGGGCTTCGGATGCACCAGATTCAGCCGCGCGCGGGGACCGCGAGAGGTGGCGGAAGTCCCTCCGCTGGGGATTGTCGGCGTTATGCGTCTTCCCGGTCGCGGCAGCGATGCTCCCTCTCCTGCCCGTGGATTGGTGGTGGGTCCGGATCGGTGACTATCCGCGACTGCAGATGCTGATCGCCAACGCGATCGGTCTGGTCGCGATGGCAGCCTTCTGGCGGCACACGATCCCGCGGGGGCTGATGTTGCTGATGGCGATCTCCATCGCGATCGAGGTCTACTGGATTTATCCCTATCTCCCGGTGGCGCCGCTGGAGATGCAGTGGGCGCAACAGCAGGACCAATCAGTACGAATTCGCGTGCTGACGGCCAATGTCCTGCAGAAGAACACCGACGCCGCGGCGGTGCTGGAGATGGTCGACCGGGAGCAGCCGGACGTCGTGGTGCTGTGCGAGGTGAATGAGCGGTGGATCGACGATCTGCATCTTCTTGAGGAGCAGTTCGGCTTTCACCTGACGCACCCGCTGGAGAACACATACGGCATCGCGCTGTACACGAACCTCGACGTGACTGAGGCGCGGGTGCGGGGTTTCGTGCGGGAGGACATTCCCTCGATCGATGCCGCCGTGCGGCTGCCGAACGGGCAGGCGGTGCGGATGATGGCGGTGCATCCCAATCCTCCGCGACCTGGGGAAGACACGACCAAGCGCGATGCGGAACTGGTGCTCGTTGGCCGGGAGGTCGCCGATGACCCGAGTGTGATTGTGATGGGCGACATGAACGACGTCGGCTGGTCCCGGACCACCGACCTCTTCCAGGAGGTCAGCGGGCTGCTGGACCCCCGCAAGGGGCGCGGGATGTATGCGACCTTCGATGCCACGTCGTCCATCTGGCGCTACCCGCTGGACTACATCTTCGCCTCGGATGACTTCCGCGTCGTGGAGCTGCGCCGGCTGGAGCGGATCGGCTCCGACCATTTCCCCCTGCTGATTGAGCTGAGCTACGAGCCCGACGCGGAAGATGAACAGGAGGCGCCGGAACTCGACGCGGGAGACGCCGAGGACGCCGAGCAGGCGGTGGAGAAGGTGCAGCGCGGAGCGGAGTGACCAGCATGCCGGGCCTCACGGGCCTCTGATAGCAATGGGTGTCGACGAGCAACTGAGAGCATCGGCAACCTGCACATGCTCAGGCTGCTGTCGAGACGTGGGCATGGCACGTATTCTGCGCCACGGACTCTCCCGAGCCGATATCTGCATCTCGACGAGCGACAGCATGAATTTGTGGGCGTTGTCTCAGGGACGAACCGGCTTGAAGTCATCGATGCGGACTCCTTGACGGTCTCAAGGGAGTTCGACCTCGATGATTTTGGATGGCGCGTGCTGGAGGTGACTGATCTGGCGATACACCCCCAGGCAGCGGTCAGCTATGTCTGCATTCAGCATGCTGTTCAGGTTCCGCGGTATCTGATCCTCCCCGTCGATGAAATGACCGGTGAGCTGGCGGGGGAGCCCCTGCTTGGTACCTGGGCAGAAATCGACGACTCCGGCAGCACCTTGTACGCGGGTTACCACGACAGCTTTCGCAACGGGACAACCTTCCACATCAAGCCGGACTGGAGCCTGTTGGCGACTCCGAAGTACGGTCAGATCGACATGCTGCTGCATTACGAACTCAGGGGCGCCAGAGCGACCATGCGTCAGGTGCATTATGAGGCCGGCAGCGGCGGGTCGGGGATACGGCCGGACCAGTCGGCCGACACATGATAAGAATCGGCGTCGATACATCCGCGTCGCGGCGTGACATTCGGAACTTTGGTTTCTGAGTTCTCAATTCCTAACTGTCTAAGCGGGACCGCACCGGCCGGGTGCCATGTCTCTATCGCGGCGGCAGGACGGACATGCCGAACGTCGCCGGGCTATGATCGCCCGGGGCGCTGTCGAGCATCGGAAGCATCGGCAACGCTCGCATGCCCATGCTGCTATCGCGACATGGGCGTGTCACCCTTGAACGCGGATCACAACCTGATCTCGGTGGGAGATTCGGATCGTTGCGATGCCACCCTGCCTGCGTCGCAGATTCAGGGGCTCGTCGCACCCGCCCGGACTCTTACGGTGCGGGTGGGCTCATCGACGGACTCTACTTCGCCAAAGCCGATGGCCGCGGTGACCTCGTCCAGGGGACCATCGAACTCCAGGGAGATGGTCGCCGTACCGTTTCTGACGGACATTCGATAGTTCTGAGTATTCAGATCCGCGGCCAGTTTCTTGACCGTGGCCGCGGCGTCGAAACGGCCGGTCAGCTCGACCAGGACGGTGACTGTCCCCATCCCCGCTGCGCCCGTGTGAGGCTCGGTCGCGGATCTCTCCGGGGACATCGCTTCCGGTGTCCCCGGAGACGTCCGCGTTCGCGACGGCGCGTCGAACGGGCTCGGCCGGTTCCGTCGATGCTCGGCCAACGGGTCCGGGGCATCGGCCTGCTCGGAGGTTTGGCGACGCTGGGCGATGAGCTCCCAGCGCGTCGACTCCTGGTCGAGCTTGTGCTCATCTGTCGGATGGCCTCCGTCGCCCCAAAGCCGGCTCAGGTCGCGCAGCGCCTGGATCGCCGCAGTTTTGTCGCGTGCAGCCAGCGCGGCATCCAGATCGGAGCGGTACATCTCGGAGCATTGGAATCCGGCCGCTCGCGCTGCGTGCAGACGCTCGTGGAATCGTTCCGCATCACCCGCCTCCCTAGCCACGAGGGCCTGCACGTAGAGGAGAAACGGATCGTGATAGGCGGAGAAGAGTTGTTCGGCCGAATCGTCGATCCATGGCCCGGCGGGAGGCTCCACGCGCGGCTGAATAGGAATCATGGAGAAGGTGACGACGAGCATGTCCGCGCCCTGATCGCCGGGGAAGTCGGCCCGGAACTGCTGGATCAAAGCGGGCGTCCGCGCGGATCGCTGATTCAGATGCGCGGCCAGCTCGCACAGGCGCACTGCACGGACGTTGCGAGACGCGTCGAACATCTCCTGAAGCTGGGAGAAGTCATCCGACACGAACTGGCTGGGGCGGAAGAAGACCCCGTACATGGGCAGCTCCACCCCCTCCCCGGGGATCTCTCCGAAGATCGACAAGCTGCCCTGCGCAGGCACTTCGGCAGGTGCCCGGCGCTCCCCGGCGTTGAACACCTGCCATTCCTTCAGATACGCCTTCCCCGCCGATCGACTCAGCGGCAACTGCCCGAGCAGATTGACCAGATCCGCGAGGTGCGGCCCATCCTCGAGCTCTTCGAACTGCAGAAGCATGTACCCGGACCTGGGGACGAACACGTCAAGAGAATCCGGCTGATGAGGCACGGAGTTCTGCTGCGCCCGGCCGCCGGGGGAGTGCGGGCGGTACAATCCGAAGGCAGCGTCGCGGAACTCCTCGAACGTCATCACCGCACTCAGCCGCTCGATCATCGCGTCGTCGTCAAACATCCCGACGGGAGCGACGTCCTCGGCGAAGTAACGAAGCAGCACGGCAGGGCTTCCGCGGAACTCGGTGCGCCCCAGCACCTGCCAATGCCGCAGGGCCTCATTGCCCGGCGTGCTTTCGAACGAGCGGGACGCGATATGATCCAGGACTTTCGCGGCTTCGAGCCGGTGGGTCACCGCTTCCGCAGAGCCTTGCGGACCCCGCAGTTTGGCGTGGAACAGCGACTGGTCAACCATGCGAATGGCGCTCAGGCTGTCCGGCTGGCGGGCATGCTCGGCGAACGTCTGCGCGACGCGAATCATCGCATCGGGACTCGACCGGGCGACCGCGTCCGGATCGATGGGAGCGGCAGCGTTCTGCACGTCGGGTCGGAGGGACGTTGCATCAACCGCCGGGGCATTAATTGCCAGGGGCGTGACGGCGTCATCGGACGTCACGGAATCGACGATTCCCACCAATTGGATGGCGGCGACGGCGAGCACTCCGAGCACGAGGGCGGCTCCCGCGCCCAGGATCAACGGCTTCTTCCATCGCGCCGCTCTGGACCTCGATCGACGCGGATGGCCTTGACGATTCCCTCGGTGAGGCGTCCCGAGTTGTCGAGTCATAAATCTGCATTTCCTGTACAGAGAATTGCGTCTGCAAAGTCACCCGAGGCCGTCAACCTGATGACTTCCGCACGCCCACCGGCCGGCGAATGCCATCACGGTCCGCGGAGGGGACTGGCGCCGGTGAGCTCGGCTGTCAGTGCTCACAGTATCTTAGCCGGACCAGCAGGGACCGGAAAACCGCGAGGGAGGGGACCAGTCAAATGAATTCCCGCTCGAGATTACCGTGATATCCGATTCGCAGTCGCGCCGCGTGATCCCGTTGCACTATCCAAGTGCATCGCCCGTTCCGCACTCCTACTGACGACAAGCCATGCAACTCGAAGCTCGTATCCGTACGCTCGAAAGGCGTGTCCGCCGGATGCTCCTGTTCTCCATGACCTGCCTCGCGGCGCCCGTGGCGGTGCTGCTGGCCGGAGCGGCAGACGATGCAGGGCCACGTCGGTTCGAGTCGCTGACGATCGTCGATGCCGCGGGAAATCCTCGCATCGAGCTGGGGCCGACTGACGCCGGGTATGGCATCGTCATTCGCGACGAGGATGGAGCGTTTCACGCGACTTTGACGGACGCCCCAGGAGGAGCAGTGGTGCAGTTGCGCAACCCGGGCGGAGACCTGCGATTGATGGCGACGGACGAGGCGACGGGCATCTCGATCAGGGATGCCGCAGGCCGACCGCGCGCGGTCCTTTCCGTTACCGGGGAAGAGTCGCAAATGGAGATCCGGGACGTGTCTGACAAGGTCCTGTTTGAGTTCCCGGAATGATCAAGCTGGGCTGCGGGGTGCCATGTCCGCATCGCGCCAGCAGGGCGGACATGCCGAACGTCGTAGGACTGTGATCGTAGCGCGCGCTCTGGAACAATCGGAAGCATCGGCAACGTTCGCATGCCCATGCTGCTGTCGCGACATGGGCATGGCACCTTACGCCGTTAACCTTTGTTGCTGCTGTTCGACGATCTGTTGGGCGGCGTGGCGCTGTTGGGACGTGGCGGTCAGGAGTTGTGGTGGACGGCAGGGAGTCTCGTACTTCTTGCGGCGGCGGATGCGGCTGCGTTTGTCGCGGCGCGGGTAGTTGTCGATCGCGGCGGTGCGGAGCGTCACGCCCAGCGAGGTGCAGGACACGAGTGCAGCGGCAGCACGCAGGGCCTGGCGGTAAACCTGCAGTGCGCCGGCCACGCTCAGCCGCTCCGGCCAGAGGCCCTGGCGGTTTCGCTGGTGTTGGGCGTCGAGCAGCAGCAGCCACAGGCCGACCAGTGACCAGTGCGCTTCGCACTCGGCGTGCGCGGCCGCATGGCTGCGGAGCTTGCGGCGGCCGAACGTCTGTTTGAAGTGCCGGTAGAACACCTCCACCCCCCAGCGACGACGGTACACCTCGACGACCTCCCGGTCGCTCAGCTGCGCCCGATCGAGCACCGTGGTCACCAGATACCAGGGATGCCGCCGTCCCTGCACCACAATCAGCCGCAGCACCAGGGGCGGCTCCCCCTCTCGTGCCGCGTGGTCCGGCCAGAGATACACCGTTCCGGCGGACTCCCGCACGATGCCCAGCTTCTTGAGCAACCGGACGTTGCTGCCGACGCGGACCACCAGTTCGTGCCCCGTCAGCTGCAGCAGCGACCACAGGTGATAGCCCACGAATCCGGCATCTGCAGCCAGCAGTGCACGATCCGGCAGGCTGTGCAGCATCTCCACCAGATGGTCCCGTTCGCTGCTGTCGGCCGGACCCAGCCGCCAGTTCCAGGGAAGCCCCGTCCCGGCGTGCCAGAGCATGGTCAGCCACATCTGCGGCGAGGAGGCCTTCTTGGCGCGATCGGCGCATGACTGTCGGCTGCGGCGCCATGATCGACGTGTCGCGTGGTGCACGCGTGCGGCCCGCGGAGCGAAGCGGGCCTCGTGCGAACGGGTCCAGGGAAGCGCCAGCTTGCTGCCGTCGACACCGAACACCGGCCAGCTGCCGATCCGCCAGGCGCCGCCTCGTCCGCGCTGCATCGCCAACCACAGCGCCGGGCGCACGACCGCCAGCAGTTCCTCGGTCCAGCGGACGAGCAGCTTGAGGAATGCCTGATAGGAGATCACCCCACGCACATCCCGCGGCCAGAGAACGCGGGCGAGGGGAGCGACCGCCTGCCAGCGTGCCAGCAGCCCGGATTCATCCGACCAGGCCCAGAGCAGGGCGAGCAACAGCAATCCGCGCGGCGAACAGCGGCAGTGGCGGCGCAGCCGCACGTCTTGGAAGTTCATCCCGACCAGCAATCGTCGAGCGCAGCCGATCAGGTCTTGAGCGCCGCTGCCGGATGCGATACCACGTGCCGAGTCTCGATGCGACATGCCCGATTCCTTTCGGGTGAGAGCCAGGTCCTTCCTTCTTTGTGACGATCGAAAGAATGACCGAAACTCCCATGCGCATCGAGACTTCTTTGCTTCTCAGCCTCCAAAGGTTAACGGCGTAACATGGCACCCTTGAGCGCGGATCACAACGATGTCGGTGGGAGAGTCGGACACGTTACGATGCCACCGCGCCTTCTCGTTTTGACCCCACATCAAGGAACCTCAAAGCGAGGTGCCATGTCCGCATCGCGTCAGCAGGGCGGACATGCCGAACATCGCAGGGCTGTGATCGTAGCGCGCGCTCTCGAACAATCGGAAGCGTCGGCAACGTTCGCATGCCCATGCTGCTATCGCGACATGGGCATGGTACCCTTGAACGTGGATCACAACCTGATGTCGATGGGAGGATCGGATACGTAGCGATGCCACCCCGCCTGACATTCGGAGCGCCGGCAGGAGGTGAGCGTGCGCGAAAGACGATTCTGAGCGACTTGTACGCGGAATGTTCAGCGGCGGTTTCTTCGTCTGATTCGCCCTCCATGGGGGCTGGCTGTTTGCCATCGGCAAAAACGCTCCGGTACAATCTTGAATCGGTCGAGTTGTCCATCCAGGGGCCGAACTGCTGCGAGGGGGCTCCGGCATACCTCTTCTGATGGAGGTCGGGTCATGCGAGCTTTTCGAGCGTGGCTGCGTGCGCTGACAGCGCTGGGAGTCCTGAGCCTCTCTGGTGACCCGCTCCCGGCTGACGACAGCGAAACCGCTCCGGATGCGCCGACTGCGACCGAGCTGGATGCGAATGCCGATCGCGCCGCGCGGCTGGCGGAACGGGACTCCCTGCTGGCCGAGACCCGGGAATTGTTATCCAACGGCAAGGCGGATGCGGCCAGAGAACGCGCTCACGCAGTCCTGGCGATCGAGCAGGAAGTTTTCGGCGACGATCATGCGAAGCTGATCGATACGCTGGACATGATTGCGCAGTGCGAAGAGGCGGCTGAAGCCTGGGACGATGCGCGCGCCACTCGTCAGGACATTGTGGGTCGGACTTTGGCTGCGTACGGCGAAGCGAGCTACCGCGTCGTCGACGCCAGGCTGGCCCTGCAGAACGTTGACCTCCTTGAACGTCTCACGGCCGCGGAGCGCGAAGAGCTGTCCGGGTTAGCCGTGCTCAAGGCCCGAATGGTCGAAGAGTTCGCTGAACAGCGCCACACGGAAGCCCTTACGCTCGCTGAACAGATCCATGAGGCTCGTGAGCGATTGCAGGGAGCATCGCACGTCGAGTGCGGCCGCAGCCTGCACAATCTGGGAGTCATGCACTTCGCGGCCGGAAATCATGCGGATGCGATCCGCTTTTATGGTCTGGCCCGGGACACCTATTCGGAGTCGGTGGGCGAGCGTCACCCGCTTTACGCATTATCCACCCAGGGACTTGGCATTTTGCAGGAACGCCTCGGCAACCAGGAGGAGGCGGCCGCAGCCTATCAGCAGGCTTTTGACATTCGCGTCGAAGCACTCGGACGCACCGACTTTGCGACGCTTCAGAGCTTTTGGGCCCTCTCGAAGGCACTTGTCTCCCTGAAGGAGTATGAGCGAGCCGAGGAACTCAGCCGCACTCACCTGGCGGCTCTCTCCGATCTCACGGGAGAAGCGGATGCCACTTACGCGGATGCTCTCAGCAATCTGGCTCTGGTGCAGGAAGCCATTGAGGACTACGAGGAGGCGGCCCGACTGCATCGGCAAGCGCTCGAAATCCGCCGCACCACTCTGGGCCGATTGCATGAAGACTCGCTCTTCAGTCTGAAAAGACTGGGCTTCTGCTATTACTACCAGAATGACTATGAGACAGCCGAGCCCTATTTTCAAGAAGTGCTGGAAGTCACTGTCGCTGTTTCTGGTGAGCGATCCACCGAACATGCCACGAGTCTGTATCAACTCGGCACGCTGTATAACTCAATGGAGGATTACGAGCGGAGTGCGCCCCTGTACAGGCTGGCTTTAGAGATTCGGCGCGAGGCTCTGGATCCGGGTCACCCTGACACGATCCGTGTCCTGAATGCACTCGCTTACGTCTGCAAGGAGTTGCGTGGCTTTGAGGAGTCGGAGCAACTGTATCAGGAGGTGCTGGAAATTCGGCGCGGATCGCTGGGTGACCGGCATCCCGACGTTGCTCAAAGTCTGCACAACCTCGGCCTTGTATTCTCCGATGCAAACGACTTGGCGCGTGCCGAAGAAGTGTATCTGCAGGCATTGGACATCCGGCGCGAGGTCCTTGGTGATTCCGACCTCGACTACGCACAAACGTTGAACAACCTGGCGATCGTCTACCGCAAGCAGTCGAAGTTTGAGCGAGCTGCAGAGTTACACGAAGCGGCTTTGGCGGTCCGGCGGGAGGTGCTGGGCGAACGGCATCCTGACTATGCACAGAGCCTGCACAATTTGGGGAATCTCCGGCGCGAGGCCGGCTCGTATTCGGACGCGGAAACACTTCTCCAGCAGGCGCTCGAGATCCGCAGGGACGTACTGGGTGAACAACATCTCGACTGTGCGTACACATTAGAGGGGCTGGGCCTGCTGTATCATGCAACAGGCGAGTATGCGCGCGCGAAGGACATGCACGAGCAGGCGATGGAGATCAGGCTGTCCCTGTCAGGAGACCGGGATGCGGACTACGCGTGGAGCCTGAATAATCTCGGAGTTACGTATCGGTTGCTGGGCAGGTACGACCTGGCAGAGGAGTATCACGAGCAGGCACTAATAATCCGTCGAGAACTCCTAGGCGAGCGGCATCCGGACTACGCCTATAGCCTTTTCAACCTGGCGGTATTGAGTCGCATGGCGGGCGATTATGACCGTGCCGAAGTACTGCAACGGGAATCGCTTGACATCCGCAGAGATGTACTCGGAGCACGGCACGTCGACACTCTCTGGAGTCTGGACGAACTTGGTCTGGTGTACTTTGGAATGCAGGACTTCGACCGGGCTGAACCGCTATGGAAACAGGTGCTGGAGTACCGGAGGGAGTTGCTGGGAGTCCGGCATCCTGATTACGCCCTCTCTCTGGCCAATCTCGGCAGTCTCTACATGGAAACAAGGGACTATCCCTCTGCTGAAGCGATGCTGCAACAAGCACTCGCCGTGCGCCGGGAAGTACTTGGAGTCCGGCATCCTGATTGCGCGCACACGCTCCATCAACTGGCGGTCATGTATCATTGGCAAGGTGATTTCGGGCGATCTGAACCATTGTTGCAAGAGGCACTGAGTATTCGACGAGAAGTGCTGGGAGAGGATCATCCCGATTACGCCTTCACGCTAAACGGATTGGCGGTCTGGTATTACACTCAGGGTGACTACGCGCAGGCGGAAACGCTCTACCGAAGTGTGCTCGAAATACGGCGAGAGACCTTGGGAGAACGGCATCCCGACTACGCCGCCAGCGTAAATTCACTGGCGATTCTGTGCTCGACGCGACGGGACTATCCAGAGGCCGAACGGCTGTTTCTGCAGGCGATGGAGATTCGACGAGATGTCTTAGGGGAGCGACATCCTGACTATGCGTGGAGTGTCAACGGCTTGGCGCGGATGTACTACGACCACGGAGAATACGAGCAGGCAATGCCGCTATTTCAGGAGGCACTGCAGATTAGGACAGAGGTGTTCGGGCCGCGACATCCCGATACGTTGCAGACGGTGGGGAACCTTGGAGTGTTCTATCGCGTGACCGGCAACTATCCGCAAGCAGAAGACCTACTGCGTCAGACAGTGGAAGTGCGAGGGGATGTGCAGGGACGGCAGCACCCCGATTACGCTTGGAGCCTCTACAACCTGGCCTGGCTCTATCATGAGCAGGGGGACCTTGAGCGAGCGGCTCCGCTGTACGTTGAGGCGCAGGAGATCACTCGCAATCACATCGACGGCACCTCAGTCGTCCTGTCGGAGCGTCAGCAGCTTGGCCTGGCCCAGATGATGCGTTGCCAACTGGATGCGTATCTGTCTCTGGCGATTGATTCGGGCGGTCTGGACGAGTCCGCCAGCCGGCAGGTTCTCATATGGAAGGGGGGGGCGCTCGTGCGCCAGCGGGCGATGAGACTTGTGGCTGACGAAGAGGGGATCGGCGGTCTCTTCACCGATCTTCAAGACGTCACCATGCGGCTGGCGTCGCTGGCGCGCAGTTGTCCCGAGGCGCCTGATGAGGTCGCAAACTGGGAACTTGAACTCTCAGGCCTTAACGCCGAGAAGGAACGGCTGGAAGTGGCCCTCAGCCGTCAGAGTGCGACGTTTTACAGTTCACAGCAGGATGTGACGCTCGAAGACGTGAAAACGTCACTGCCGGATGGGACCGTGCTGGTTGACTATCTGGAGTATTCGCATCGGACGCCGCCGGCCGAGCCGGGGGGAACCTGGTCGTTCGCCCGCTCGCTGGTGGCTTTCGTGATATCGCCGGGGGATGCGGGTGTCCGTATGATTCCCCTGGGTCCGGTGGCAGACGTGGCGGCGGACGTCGATGTCTGGCGCGAGACGTTAGGGGTCTCGCCCGATGCAGTGGAAGCGGGACATCGATTGCGCGAAGCACTGTGGGAGCCGTTGCTGGACGCCCTGAGTGATGCGGAACTTGTCCTGGTCTCGCCCGATGGATGCCTGGGAAGGCTGCCGCTGGCGGCACTGCCCGGACGAGAGATCGATACTTATCTGATTGAGGATCATCGAATCGCGACGATCTCGGTGCCGCAGTTGCTGCCGGACCTGGTCTCCGACGTGCCCGCTCGGCAGCTCTCGGGAGAACTCCTGCTGATGGGGGCAGTCAATTATGATGCCGATCCGCAACAGCAGTCCGAGTCAGGGCCAGATCCTCAGCGTCTGAAACCGTGGGAACGGCGCGGGACTGCGATAGCGGTGCGGGGTCACAGCACTGTGTTTACTCCGCTTCAGGCGACAGGAGGGGAGATTGCTGCATTGCAACGTCTCTACACGTCGTTGTACGACGTGGAATCTGAAGCCATTGTGACGCTGCAAGGGGACGAGGCGACGGAAGCCCGTTTCCGAGAGGCCGCCCCCCTGTGCTACCAGCTGCATATCGCAACACATGGGTTCTTCGCGGATCCGAAGGAGACGGCCGCCTCGGACACGGAAGAAGACGGTATGGTTCTCAGGGGGAGGTTCAGTGAACAGGACGAGATCGTACGCGGAGTTTCGCCCGGGCTATTGTCGGGCCTTGTGTTTGCGGGCGCCAATCGTCCTCCGCAACCCGATTGCGACGACGGGATCCTGACTGCTGAAGAGATCGCATTCTTGCCGCTCCAAGGAGTCGACCTGGTAACGCTCTCGGCGTGCGAAACCGGTCTCGGCGAGGTTGCCGGCGGAGAGGGGTTGATCGGGATTCAGCGCGCGTTTCAGGTTGCGGGAGCGCGAACGACAATCGCCAGCCTGTGGAAGGTGGACGACCACGCCACGCGCGTCCTGATGGAGCGCTTCTATCAGAATCTCTGGGAGGGGGAGATGACCAAGCTGGACGCCCTGCGCGAGGCACAAATCTGGGTGCTGAGGAATCCCGAGGCGGTCCGCGGTGTCGATCCAGTGGAGGGGTCGTTCGATGGGGCCAAGGCTGCCTATCCGCGGCAGTGGGCGGCATTCGTCCTCAGCGGCGATTGGCGCTAAAGCGATTCCCGATACCCAACTGTCTCGTCACGTTGAAACGACGGGTGCGCTCCTGCGCAGTTTGGGCATTCGGCCAAAACGGAACGTCCGCGGATGATGTGCCGGTCGCGAAGACTCTGTTGTCGGCGGCAACCGGGAAGTGTTTGTTAATAATGCAGTTGCGCGGTCGCGGGGGGCTTCACAATCGTCTTCGATTTCTTGACCGGGCATCTGCAGCGGGTAGAATTCGGGGGATCGGGTTGTTGGCGGCTGGAGGGCCGCGGGAGGCGGGGTTGGTCCCCGGACTGATCTGGCGTCCACTTGACTGAATCGTGCGTGTGTCAAGTGTTGAGGTCTGCAGCGAGTCTGCGGCGGCGTGCTGGCCGGAGCGGTTTTTCCATGGCGTTGGGTTCCGGGTTCGGTGCTGCGCTGCGATGATTTGACGGGGCGTTGTGTGCCCGGAGCTAAACGGTGTGAGTGAGAGTGATCGAAGCGTAAGAGCTGTGAGTTTGAGTTTGGCCCCTCACCCCCGGCCCCTCTCCCCGCGTTGAGCGTATTGGAGTGGGGAGCGGATTGGCGGGGAGAGGGGGGAATCAGATGTGGGTCGAATCGGGAGTGGACGCCTTGCAGGCGACGGACCAGTTTAAAGAGACGGTGCGGCAGAAGACGGATCTCGTCGCGCTCGTCGGCGAGTCCGTGTCGCTGCAGAGCCGCGGGGGCGGGCGGGAGTTCATGGGGCTGTGCCCGTTTCATGAGGACCATGATCCTTCGCTGCGGGTGTATCCGGACCGGCAGAGCTATCGGTGCTGGGCGTGCAATGCGGGAGGGGACTGCTTCACGTGGGTGATGGAGCAGGACAAGGTGGGGTTCCGCGAGGCGCTGGAGATCCTCGCGCGGCGGGCGAACGTGCCGATCCCGCAGCGGAGCGGTGGGCCGCGGGATGAGCAGCAGTCGGGGGACAACCGGGCGGCGCTGCTGGAGGCGCTGCTGTGGGCGCAGGAGCAGTTTCATCAGACGTTTCTGAAGGATCCGTGCGCGGAGGGGGCGCGGGAGTACGTGGCGTCGCGGGGGTTCACGGCGGACACGGTGCGGAAGTTCAAGATCGGCTATCACCCCAACAACTGGGAGTGGCTGCTGAACCGGGCGCGGGGGAAGTTCGACGTCAGACGGTTGCTGGGTGCGCGTTTGATCGGTGAGCGCGACGGGAGGCATTTCGACAACTTCGTGGACCGGCTGCTGTTTCCGATTTTCAACGAGCGGGGGCAGCCTGTTGGATTCGGGGGACGCGTGTTGCCGGGCGGCGACGACTCGCACGGCAAGTACTGGAATTCGCCCGAGAGCCCGGTGTTTCACAAGAGCCGGCTGGTGTACGGGCTGAACTTCGCGCGGGAGGGGATCAAGACGCAGCCGGAGCCGCGATCGTTCGTGGTGACCGAGGGGTACACTGATTGCATCGCTTTGCACCAGGCGGGGATCCCGAACGCGGTGGCATCGCTGGGGACGGCGCTGACGGATCAGCACGTGACGACGATCAAGCGGTTCGTGCGGCGTGTGGTGCTGGTGTACGACGGAGACCAGGCGGGACTGGATGCGGCGGACAAAGCGGCGGCGCGGTTTCTGGCGCAGGACGTCGATCTGCGGGTGCTGACGCTGCCGGAGGGGATGGACCCGGCGGAGTACATGGCGGCACATTCGGCGGAAGCGTTTCAGAGGTTGGCGGACGAGGCGCCGGAGGCGTGGGAGTTCAAGTTCCAGGCCGCGCGGAGGAAGTATGGTTTGGGATCGGTGGACGCGCGTCAGCGGGTGATCGACGAGATGCTCACGCTGCTAAGTGCGGCGCCCAATATGTCGGAACACATTCGGGAGGGTCTGCTGATCGGGACGCTGGCCAGCCGGCTGTCGATCGGGGAGCAGACGATCCGGGAGCGATACAGAGAGATCAAGACGAAAGGCCAAGCGGCGCGGCGCGTGAGAGTCGATACGCAGGAGCGGCGCGTGCATCCGGCGGCGGCGCGGCTGTACGCCGGCCAACTGTCCCGCGATGACAAACAGGAGCTGGACCTGCTGGAGATTGTGCTGGCGGAACCGAAGCTGATCGACGTGGTGAAAGCGGAGCTGTCGCTCGATCAGATCCGGAACGAGGCGCTGCGCGGTCTGCTGGAGGTGTGTTATGGATTCAACGGAAACGACGGCGGAGCGTCGCTGGATCGGCTGATGGGAGCGATCGACGACGGCGAGCTGAAGCGGCTGGCGGTGTGGGTGGACGATCAGAGCCGCGAGAAAAATGTGAGTACACGGCTGCGCGAGAGTGCGGAGCCTTCGGACGGCTGTCCTCTGTTCCTTCGGCGGTCAATCGACCAGATTCAATGGCGCCGGGAAGAGCAGTCGCACGGGCGGATGGCAGTTGAGCTGTCCGCACAGGGGGAGGGAGCTCATCGGATGGACGCGGCCGCGGAGGCGCGGCTGCGTCAGTTGACCGAGTTTCATCAGAGACGAGTGGGAGGGGCCAGGGGTCAGGGTTCAGGGATCAGGGGTTAGTGCGAGTGCCCTGAGATCTGCCGCGGCCATCCGGCTTCCAGAGATCAACCGAGACGAGCCACCAAGAAGGCGCCGGTATAGAATGATTTGCGATTTTGGATTTTGGATTTTCGATTTGCCGGTCGGTTCGGCCGGAGTCGGTAGTCCAAATCGAAAATCCAGAATCGGAAATCGGAAATCCGTTGCGCCGTGCATCCGGAGGAAACGTGTCCGTACATCGACTTGACGAACGGCTGAAAGAACTGATCGCCCTCGGGCAGAAGCAGGGGTATCTCACCTTTTCCCAGGTGAACGACTACCTGCCGGACGAGGCGGTCACTCCGGAGAAGCTCGACAAGCTGCTGGAGTCCATCGAAGAGGTGGGGCTGGAGCTGCGGGACGAGAAGAAGGGTCCGGTCGCCGAGGCGCAGCCGGCCGCGAACGGGAAGAAGAAGGGGAAGCAGCCGAAGTCGAAGGCGCTCTCGGAAGCCGAGGCGACGCGGCGGATCGACGACCCGATCCGGATCTACTTGACGCAGATGGGGGAGATCCCGCTGCTGACGCGGGAGCAGGAGATCGCGCTGGCGAAGACGATCGAAGTCACGCGGCGGCGGTTCCGCCGGCAGCTGATGCAGAGCGACTTCGCGGCGAAGGCGGCGCTGGAGGTGCTCAACCAGGTGTGCAACGGCGAACTGCCGTTCGACCGGACGATCAAGGTGTCGCTGACCGAGAGCTTGGAGAAAGACCAGATCCTGGGGCGGATGCCGCACAACCTGAAGACGGCCGATCACCTGCTGGAGCAGAACCGGGCCGACTTCCAGAAGGCGATCGACGAGTCGCTGTCGAAGAAGGAGCGGGACGCGGCGTGGGAGATGATGCGGCGGCGGCGGGTGAAGATGGCCACGCTGCTGGAAGAGATGAGCCTGCGGACGCAGCGGCTGCAGCCGGCGATGAAGCGGCTGGAGCAGATCGCCATCCGCATGCGGGAGCTGGAGCGGCGGATCCGCCATCTCAAGCGGCTGAAGACCGGCAAGGACGAGCGGGCCAACCTGCAGCAGGAACTGCACGACCTGATGTGGCTGACGCTCGAGACGCCGCACAGCCTGATGGAGCGCGTGCGGCGGATCCGCGAGCGGTTCGCGGCGTATGAGCGGTCGATGCGGGACCTGTCGGGGGGGAACCTGCGGCTGGTGGTGTCGATCGCCAAGAAGTACCGCAACCGGGGGCTGTCGTTCCTGGACCTCATCCAGGAAGGGAACACCGGGCTGATGCGGGCGGTGGACAAGTACGAGTATCGCCGCGGGTACAAATTCTCGACGTACGCGACGTGGTGGATCCGGCAGGCGATCACGCGGGCGATCGCGGACCATGCCCGGACGATTCGCATCCCGGTCCACATGATCGAGACGATGAGCAAGCTGCGCAACGTGACCAAGAAGCTGGTCCAGCAGCTCGGCCGCGAGCCGACGATCGAAGAGATCGCCAAGAACAGCGACATCTCGATCGAGGAAGCCAAGCGGGTCATGAAGATCTCCAAGCACCCGATCAGCCTCGACCGGCCCATCGGCGAGGGTGACGACAGCTACTTCGGAGACTTCATCGAGGACGAGAGCGCCATCTCGCCGGTGACGGCCGCCGCCCAGGAGATGCTCAAGGACAAGATCATGAGCGTCCTCCACACGCTGTCGTTCCGCGAGCGGGAGATCATCAAGCTCCGCTACGGCATCGGCGACGGCTACACCTACACGCTCGAGGAGGTGGGCCGCATCTTCAAGGTGACCCGCGAGCGCGTGCGCCAGATCGAGGCCAAGGCCGTCCGGAAGCTGCAGCACCCCGTGCGCAGCCGGATGCTGGAGGGATTCCTCGACAGCGCCACGATGAAGGCCTGACGCGGCGCCGATCCCTCGGGAACACGCCGCTCCGTCCCCATCGCGGGCCTCGGTCCGCGATGGGTGATCGCCCGTCCGACGACCGCTCGGGCCCGGACCTCCGGTCCCGGAGCCGTCGCGCGGCGCCGTCCGGGCGGGCCCCGGAGGTCGTCTCGAGGCGCGCGAGCCGACCGCCGCTTCACCCCGGTCGTGGGCTTTCTCGGCCCCAGGTCGTTTGGTAGTCTGCGGGACTCGCTCGGCCTCGGAAGACCCCAATCCTCGTGACCGCAGAAGACCCGCGCCAACAGACCTTCCAGCTCGTCTCGCTGAAGGACATCGACACCAAGCGCAAGGAGACCCAGGCTCTCGTGGACTCCGTTCCTCGGGTCCTGGCCGCTCGTCAGAGAGAGTCGAAGGACGCCGAAGCAGCCCTCGACACGACGAAAGAGAAGCTCCAAGGCTTCCGGGCGCACCTCAAGAGCCTCGAGCTCGAGCTCGCCTCCCGCGAGGAGGCCTGCTCGAAGGCCAACGCCAACCTCCTCACGGCCAAGTCGAACCAGGAGTACAGCCTCCTGATGGCCGAGATCAACCGGAAGAAGGAGGAGAAGGGCCAGGTCGAGGAGTCGATCATCGAGCAGTACGACGTCATCGCCCAGGGCGAGCGGCTCGTGAAGGAAGCCGAGGAGCGGCTCGCGGAAGCCAAAGCCGACTACAAGGCCTTCGAGGAGCGCGCCCGGCAGCAGCTGGCCGACCACCAGACCGAGCTGAGCGGCCTCGACGAGCGGCGCGACCAGGTGCGCAAGGCGATCGACCCCGAGGTCCTGAAGATCTACGACCGCGCCTACAAGGCCCACGGCACCGCCGTGGTCCCCGCCGAGGCCAACACCTGCCAGGGCTGCTTCTCGACGCTGACGCCCAACGACCGCAACCGGCTCATGGCGGGCCGGCGGCTCGTCGTCTGCAAGATGTGCCAGCGCATCCTCTACATGCCCGAGGTCCTCCAAGCCTCGCCCTCCTGAATCGTAGGCCATGATTCGGCTCTGTCGCGTCAGCTCCGCCGTGGCTGCGTTAGCGAGCCCCGGCCAATAGTCGCCGTGGTCGTCGTCGACGAGAACGTCGAGATCGCGGTGGGGGTGGTCGCAGGAGTCGAAGACGTGGCCGCTGTGGCAGGGCGTCCGTGGACGCTCGGCGGGGACGTCGCGACGGGGCCTCCGTCGACGACCGCTCGCGGGGAGTCCCCGAGCTGATGGCCGCGATCCGCAACGTCATCATCGGTACGGCGGGCCACATCGACCACGGCAAGTCGTCCCTCGTGCGCGCGCTGACGGGCGTGGATCCCGACCGCCTCGCCGAGGAGCGCTCCCGGGGGATGACCATCGACCTCGGCTTCGCGCCCTACCGTCACGGCAGCGGCGCCACCGTCGGCATCATCGACGTGCCGGGCCACGAGCGCTTCATCAAGAACATGGTGGCGGGCTCGACGTCCGTCGACATCGCGCTGCTCGTCGTCGCCGCCGACGACGGCGTCATG
>JBGTSJ010000024.1:30300-89631 GCA_041940305.1 Planctomycetaceae bacterium | reverse complement strand
AGAACCAGACCTGCTGCGGCCAGCCGATGGCCAACACCGGCTGCTGGGACGACGCCCGTCCTCTTGCGCGGCGTATCGTCGAGATCTTTAAGGACTACGAATACGTGGTCTGTCCCTCGGGCAGTTGCACCGCCATGGTGACGCATCACTACGAGGAGTTGATCCACGGTCAGGCAGGATATGACGCGCTCAAACGCAAGACGTACGAACTCTGTCAGTTCCTCAACGACGTGCTGCACGTCGACCGCCTCGCCGTGCGGTTCCCGCATCGCGTCGGCCTCCACAACAGTTGTCACGGATTGCGCGAACTGAGACTGGGACGGTCCTCGGAACGGATGGAGCCGGATTTCAGCCAGGCCCGCCGGCTGCTGGAAATGGTGGACGGACTGGAACTGGTCGATCTGGCGCGCCCCGACGAATGCTGCGGCTTCGGCGGCACCTTCGCCGTCGCCGAAGAGGCCGTCTCCTGCATGATGGGACAGGATCGCATTCACGACCACGAAGCCGCCGGCGCCGAGGTCATGACGGCCGGCGACATGTCCTGCCTGATGCATCTTGACGGACTCATCCGCCGCCAGAAGAAGCCGCTGAAAGTGATGCACATCGCTCAGATCCTCGCGGGACGTCCGGCTCAATGAAGCGAATACCGCACGCAACTGCGGCAGCGCTGGTATAATCCCATTCGACGGCCTGCGGAATCTCCCCACGAGGACTGTGTCATGAATACGGCGACTGCCCACGCCCGGATCGGCCCGGACTGCGACGGACAGCGCATGACGGCTGCCGAGTTTGACGCGATTTCGGAATGGGATCCGGAATACCGCTACGAACTCATCCACGGAGTAGTCGTTGTGAATCCGATTCCACTGGAAAGCGAAGCCGACCCGAACGGTGAACTCGAGTACCTGCTGCGATTCTATGCCGAACATCATCCTGAGGGCCGGGCCCTTGATGCGACGATGGCGGAGCGCTACGTCCATCTGCCGGGAGGTTCTCGCCGGCGTGCGGACCGGGTCATCTGGACAGGCTTAGGCCGTGTCCCCCAGCCGCAGGTGGACGTCCCGACGATCGTGGTCGAACTGGTGTCGCGACGGATCCGGGATCGGCGGCGCGATCTCGTCGAGAAGCGGGCCGAGTACGCCGCCGCCGGAGTGCGCGAGTACTGGGTCATCGACCGCTTTCGCCGCAACATGACGGTCTATGCCGGCGACTCCGAACAGGTCGTCTCCGAGACCGAAACGTATGCAACGCCGCTGCTCCCGGGTTTCGAGCTCCCGCTCGCGCGGCTGTTCGCCATTGCCGATCGCTGGAATCAATCGCGGCCTGACCTCAGCTGATGCCTACTACCGCTTCCCACCCCGCAGCCGCCTCTCAGTTTGTCGCCAATCGCGAGCGCGCCCACTGGCACGACCAGACCCTCTGGTTCGTGCGCTCCAAGCGCGATCGCGCCGCCGGCGTGATCCCCGAATGGGAGCAGTTGCGCGAGCGCGCCGCCCAGATCAAGCGCTACACGCTCGATCACCTCGGTGGCCTGCTGGAGCAGTTTGAGGAGAACGCACACCGCCACGGGGCCGTTGTCCACTGGGCGCGCAATGCGGCCGAGCACAACGAGATCGTGCTGTCGCTCCTGCAACGGAACGGCGTCCGGCGGGTCGTCAAAAGCAAGTCGATGCTGACCGAGGAATGCCACCTCAATCCGTTCCTGGAACGGCACGATATCGAGGTCGTGGACACCGACCTGGGAGAATGGATCGTCCAGCTCCGCGAGGAGCCTCCCAGCCATATCGTCATGCCGGCGATTCACACCAAGCGGGAGGAGATCGGCCAGCTCTTCCACGAGAAGATCGGCACCAGGGCTGGCGCCACCGATCCCCAGTACCTCACCGAAGCGGCCCGCGGAGCCCTGCGCCAACGCTTCCTCAAAGCGGATGCGGGGATCACCGGCGTCAATTTCGCGATCGCGGAGACCGGCGGAATCGTCGTCTGCACCAACGAGGGGAACGCCGATCTCGGCACTTCTCTGCCGAAGCTCCACATCGCCTGCATTGGAATCGAGAAGCTGATACCCCGCGCCGCAGACCTCGGCGTCTTTCTCAGGCTTCTCGCCCGCTCGGCAACCGGCCAGCCGATCACCACGTATTCCACGCATTTTCACGGACCGCGCGAACCGGGCTGCCAGCTGCATATCGTAGTGGTGGACAATGGCCGCTCCGAGATCCTCGGCACAGACGACTTCCGCCGCTCGCTCAACTGCATCCGCTGCGGCGCCTGCATGAATACCTGCCCCGTCTACCGCCGCAGCGGAGGCCACAGCTACGGCCACACCATCCCCGGTCCCATCGGTTCGATTCTCGGACCGTCCCAGGATGCAGCCCGGCACAAGACGCTCCCCTATGCCTGCAGCCTCTGCGGCTCCTGCGACGACGTCTGCCCGGTGAAGATCGATCTGCATCTGCAACTCTACGCGTGGCGGCGCGAACTGACGGCCCGAGGACTGCTGTCTCGCGGCAAGCGGTGGGCGATGAAGCAGGGAGGCAGAGTGCTCGGCAGTCCGCGCCTGTATCGCCTCGCGGGCAGTGTGGGCCGCTTCTTTCTCCGCCTCTTGCCGCGGTTCGTCATCTACAATCGCTGGAACGACTGGGGCCGCCAGCGAGATCTGCCACCGGCCCCGCGGCACAGCTTCCGTCAACTGTGGAAGCAGCGCGCGTCGAAGCAATAAGAACGCGCTCACGATCAGCAGGCTTCCGCCGTGTCCGCTCCCCCGCGCATCTACCTCGACAACGCCGCGACGAGCTGGCCCAAGCCCGACTCGGTCTACGCCGCCGTCGACCGCTATCAGCGGGAGATCGGTGTCGCGGTGGGAAGGGGCGCCACGCGGCAGGGGGGCGAACTGCAGCGCATCGTCGATCGCTGCCGCTCCCGCGCCGCCAGACTGCTGGGGGCCGAGTCCCCCGACCGCATTATCTTGACGTTCAACGGAACGGACGGCCTCAACATGGCGCTGCACGGGTTGTTGCGACCCGGCGACCATGTGGTCACGACCGTCATGGAGCACAATTCCGTGCTCAGGCCGTTACGCGATCTCAAGGAGCGAGCCGGCGTCGCCGCCACGTACGTCGCCGCAAATGGCGAAGGGGTAGTGAGTCCGGAGGACGTGAGATCAGCGATTCGGCCCGGCACGCGGGCCGTCGTCCTCACTCACGCTTCGAACGCCACCGGCGCGATTCAGCCCGCCGAAGACATCGGACGCATCGCGCACGAACGCGGCGCGTTCTTCGTGCTCGATGCCGCCCAGTCGGCCGGACATCTGCCATTGGACGTGTCGCAACTGTCCGTCGACGTGCTGGCCTGCTCAGGACACAAAGGCCTGCTGGGACCCCTCGGCACAGGACTGGTCTACGTCCGTTCTGGAGTCGAAAAGGAGTTGCATCCCCTGCGGCAGGGAGGGACCGGTTCGCAGAGCGAGGACGACCGGCAGCCTCACTCACTCCCCGACCGATATGAATCGGGGAATCACAACGCCCCGGGCATCGTCGGCCTCGAGGCGGGACTCGCCTGGATCGAAGAGCAGGGAATCGAGAACCTGAGGCGACACGAAGTGGAGCTGACGAGCCAGTTGCTCGAACAACTGCGGCGGCCGCCCGGAGTGACCGTGTTCGGTCCGGAAGACCCCGCGTCCCGAACAGGTGTCGTCAGTATTCGCATCGACGGCATTGACCCGCGCGACGCCGCTGCCGTCTTCGATGAGCATTTCGGCATCGAGGTCCGTGCCGGACTCCACTGCGCCCCGCAGGCGCACCGCGCGATCGGCACGTTCGACGACGGCGGGACCGTGAGATTCAGCGTCGGCCCCTTCAGCACTCCCGATGATGTCCGCCAGGCGGCGGACGCCGCTCGGCAACTGGGATGGAACTAACCGAACGCCCATCCCTGGCTTAGGCAATCAGGCGGAGCGCTTCGGTCGCAGCGCGCTGTGCGAATTCAGAGTTGATGCTCTCCAACGCCCGCTGCGCCCGGTCCGCATCCGAGAGGAACGGCAGAAACGGATTGCTCGCCGCGTCACAGGCGTCCCCCAGCTGCAGCGACTCCAGGCGGATCGCCATGTGGTCGGCGACGGCAACCAGCGTCACCAGGTCGCCGTGCTCCCTGGCGCCGCTCGGTGCGTGGTGATGGTAAATCGTCGCCACGAGGGCCGGAGGCAGGCCGCTCTTAGCGGCGAAACCAGCCCCCAGTTCGCAGTGGTCGGTGTTCAGGATCTCTCGCTCCCGCTGCAGGATGTTCGGGCACTCCTCGGATTCCAGCGCCTCAACGACGGCAAACTCCTCGGGCACGATGGCCGCGAGCAGCGACCGCCCCAGGTCGTGCATCAGCCCCGCGGTGAACTCCTCACCCTGAAATCCGAGCGACATTTCCTGATTGATGTGCCGGCAGATCACGGCCGTCATGTAACTGTGCTTCCACAGTCGTTCGCGGCAGTTCGACTGGTCGAGCGGCAGATTCTTCATCAGCCCCGCGGTGCAGGTGGACAGAATCAGGTTCTGGCAGCGGCGCAGTCCCAACCGCATCACGGCGTCCCGCAGCGTCGCGGCCGGGTTGCCGGTGGAGTGCAGCGAGCTGTTCGCCATGCTGAGGATGTCGGCCGTCAGGCGGACGTCGCTCTCGATGGCCCCGGCGTACTCCTTCACGCTGCAGGCGGGATTGCGGCCGACGTCCATCGCCTTCATCGCGGCCGCCGGAATCATGGTGAATTCGGCAGCCCGCTTCAGGACGAGGGACTTGAGGTCGCCGCGTTGATCGGCGCACGGCGTGGCAACAGCGAGGGACATCTGCGTCGCTCCGGCGAATAACAGAGAAGGGATTCAGCGAAAGGTCGCCGAAACATACGTCAGCCTGCGGACGCGCGCCGCGTCTCCCGTTCGCATCATTGGAAATTCACGCGTCCAGTTGCAGCGATTGATCCGGAGATGTGGCTTCTCGTGCGACCGCAGCACCCCGGTCGCGGGCGCCGCTCGTGCCTCGACTGGGTAGCCAGCACACAGGACAACGCGTTAAATTCATGCTGTGCGGAGTCCATTCCCGATATGCGCTCGCCGTCGACGCCGGTAAACTTGCGGCTCTTTCCCGCCGAAATGATCGCCCGTCGACTGCCGACCGCTCCTCTTTCACATGATCTGCGTCACTCTCGGCCGCACGCGACACAAGATGATGCTTGCTGAGCACGCAGCGCTCGCCGCCAGGGGAGCGCCGCTGGTGGAATTGAGGCTGGACTGGCTCCGCAATCTCCCCGATCTCACAAGGCTCCTCAAAGAGCGGCCAACGCCCGTCGTCATCACTTGCCGCCGTCCCGCTGACGGTGGTCGCTGGCGCGGCAGCGAGGAGCAGCGGCAGATGCTGCTCCGGCAGGCCATCGTCCAGGGAGTGGAGTTCGTTGACCTTGAAGCCGACATCGCCGGTTCCATTCCCCGATTCGGTCAGACCCAGCGCATCATCAGCCATCACGATTTCGCCGAAACCCCGGACGACCTCGAGGAAATCCACGAGCGGCTCCAGAAGCTCGATCCGGACATCATCAAAATCGTCACCATGGCCCGCACGCCCTCGGATAACGTGCGGCTCCTGCGGCTGGTGGCGGAGTCCGAAGTCCCGACGATCGGCTTCTGCATGGGAGACCTGGGCCTCACCAGCCGCGTGCTCTGCGGCAAGTACGGGTCCCCTTTCACCTATACCACGTTCAGTTCCGAGCGCGAAATGGCGCCCGGGCAGATCACCTTTGAAGAAATGCGAGACCTGTACAGGTTCGACGCGATCGACGCCGAGACGCGAGTCTTCGGCGTCCTCGGCGATCCCATCGCCCACAGTTACAGCCCGCGGATCCACAATCCGGCCTTCGTCCATGAGGGATTGAACGCGATCTACCTCCCGTTCCGCGTGCCGGCCGAAGAACTGCGCGACACGCTCGAGGCGTTCTCCGCCATCGACGTGCAGGGTTACAGCGTGACCATCCCCCACAAGGAGGCGGTCGTCGAAGCGGCGACGTACCCGGACGAATCAGTGAAGGCCATCGGCGCCGCCAACACGCTCTACCGGGACGACCGTGGCCGCTGGTTCGCCGCGAACACCGACTATGAGGCGGCGCTCGCCACGCTCCGCAGCGGCCTCGCCGCACGCGGGGATGATCGTCTCGCCGGCCAGAAAATCCTGATTCTGGGCGCCGGGGGGGTCGCCAAGGCCATCGGTCTGGCCGTAACCCGCGCGGAGGCGGGCGTGACGGTGACCAACCGCAATAAGCAGCGCGGCCGCGCTCTCGCCGAGCAGCTCAACTGCCAGTTCATCAACTGGGAAAACCGCGGAAGCGTGTATGCCGACGTGCTGGTGAATTGCACTCCAGTCGGCATGTATCCGAACATGGACGAAACCCCCTACCCCGAACACTGGCTGCGCGAGGGGATGGTGGTCTTCGATACGATCTACAATCCCGAGAACACGCTGTTGATCAAGCAGGCCAGGGCGCGAGGCTGCACCGTCGTCAGCGGCCTGGAGATGTTCATCCGGCAGGCGGGAGTGCAGTTTGAGTGCTTCGTCAATCGCCCGCCGCCCATCGACGTCATGTACGCCGCCCTGCGTGATGCGATGTCCCCCGTCCGCGTCAAGGTTCCCCCTTCCAGCCAGAACTGAGCCGATTGACCGTTGGCAGATGCGCAATGCGGGAACCTGCCCGAATGCTGCGCCCCTGCGTCCACCGGGCCGGCGCACCCACGTCACAGATGGTCATAACGCTCGTCGGCTATCGCGGTACCGGTAAGAGCACGGTTGCTCAGGCGCTGGCGGAGCGCCTGGGTTGGCGCTGCTGCGACGCCGACGAATTCGTGGAAGCCGAGGCCGGATGCTCCATCCGCCGGATCTTCGAGGAGCAGGGAGAGCCCGCTTTTCGCACCCTCGAACAACAGGTGCTGGCGGAACTGCTGCAACAGCATCACCTGATCATCGCCTCCGGAGGAGGGGCCGTGCTCCATGCTCCCACCTGCGACAGGATGCTCGAGGCCGGGCCGGTCGTCTGGCTTCAGGCGTCGATTGACACCATTCTTCAACGGCTGTCCGCCGACGCCGCCACCCGCGACCGCCGCCCGGCCCTGACCAATCTCAACGAGCACGACGAAGTCGCACGGCTGCTGGCATTGCGTGAGCCGCTGTACCGGCAGGTCTCTACGATCACTGTTGCCAGCGATGGCCGCACGCCGGAACAGATCGCCGACGAGATCATCAGCCGTCTCCCTCCCCTGAAGGACGAACAATGACCCTGTTCGACCTTCCTTACTGGTTGATGAGCGTCACCGTCTTCGTCCTGGGCGCGATCACCGGCAGCTTTCTGAATGTCTGCATCTATCGCATTCCGACGCAGCCCTACCTCTGGCCGGCGCTCAAGGGACTCTGGCACCCCCCCTCGACGTGCCTGCGCTGCAAGACTCGCATCTCCTGGCACGACAACATCCCGATCCTCGGCTGGCTGTTCCTCCGCGGCCGCTGCCGCACCTGCCGGATGTGGATCTCCCCCCGCTACCCGTTCGTCGAACTTCTCAACGCCCTGCTGTTCCTCGGGCTGTACTGGCTGGAGGTTCCCCCCGGATGGCCTCCGCCGGTCGCCGCCAGTTCGCTGTTCGCCGAGACAGGTCCGCAGACGGTTCCCGGATGGGCCCCGCTCTCTGCCACGACGGGCATCCACCTTCGCTATTTCTATCATCTCGTGCTGGTGGAATCGCTGATCGTGGCGTCGTTCATCGACATCGATCGCCGTGAGATCCCCGACGCCTCCACGCTCCCCGCAATGGCCGTCGGTCTGCTCGGAGGCCTCCTGATCGGCCGCGTGCATATCGTCCCGCTCTGGACACAGAACTCCGCCCAGGTATTCACCTTCACCCGACTGTTCTGGCCGGAGTGGCGCGTTGACCAATGGTCGGACATCCCTGCCTGGTTCACCCAACACCCGCATCTGCACGGTCTGCTCGTGAGCCTGGCAGGTCTGATCGTCGCTGGCGGGGTCACCTGGGGAGTGCGGCTGATCGGTTACGCCGTCCTCCGGCGGGAAGCAATGGGGTTTGGCGATGTCATCCTCATGGCCGTCATCGGCAGCTTTCTCGGATGGCAGGCATCGCTCGTGGCGTTCATTGTCGCCCCAGCCGTGGCCCTCGCGCTGCTTCCGGTGCAGTTGTTCCTGCACCGGGACCGCTACATCCCCTACGGTCCCTATCTCAGCGTCGGCGCCCTCGTCGTGCTGGCGGCGTGGCGGCCGATCTGGAACGGCGCGGGCGCTTGGGGCGGCGCGGCGGGTGTCTTCAACCTCGGTATCATTCTGCCCGTGCTGTTCGTGATCATGGCCGCGCTGTTCTCGATTACGCTGTTGCTCGTCCAGGGTGTCAAGTGGCTCTTCGGATGGCGCGACATCCCGGACGAATTGCTGATGGAATGGACTGCGGCCGACCAGTCGCATTTCCTCGCCGGCGAGCGGGTTGATCCGCAAGTTGGACTGTGGCGGCGCTCCGGCTGGCCCGGCGATTCCTCAGGACGCGGGCGACTTCAGGAAGACCAGTGGCGCCGTCCGGACGGCGGACGGCGGACGCCCGGTGCCTTTGGATGCTCCTGCAGACGAAACGGCCGGTGACCCCACAGTCGTCAATCGTTGGCCGCCGGTGAGCATAGGTACTCGGACAGCAAACACAGCGCGAAGACCGCTGCGGCATGTTGTCGTTCCGTTCGCATCGACTCCGGATCGCCCTGACGCGAATCCAGCCGGGTCCGCCGCTCAACATCACAGGCATGGTGGCCGGCGACCTCCGGTCGCCGACGAACGATCGCCACAAACACCACTCCGTCCAGTTCATCCGGCGCATTGGGACCAAGGTGACCGGTGATCCCCAGCGCCAACGCAGCCTCCGGCGTCCGCGCCAGCGCGGCACGCGCGATTGCCGCCGCCGCATCGCCACTGACCGGCCCTCTCGCCGGATCAGTCAGCAATTCGGACAACACTCCCAACCATGCGGTTTTAGTGGCCGTCCGATACACCACGGCCGAACCGCACAGGTGCTCCGAGACCCCGGGAAACTGCGACAGCGTTGCCGCGATCAGCCCCCCGGTGCAGCTTTCGGCCAACACCAGCCGCAGCCCACGGCGTGACAATTCTGTCACGACGCGACGCGCTTCAAGCTGCAGGTCCGCCCCGCTCATGTTCTCACAAAGCACAAAAAAGCCCACAGACGGCGATCTGTGGGCAGGAAAACGACGAACGGTCGGACCAAACGGCTTCAACGGCCAGCGCGCTTGGGCTTGTCCCGAATGTCCATCTCGGTGATCTCGAAGCCGGTGCTTCCCTTGCTGACCTTGAACTGCAGCACCTTGCCGGAGCCTCCGTTGTACGAGATCTGCACACCGCTCCCGAGATTCCGTCCCCCCACGCGATCCAGAGTCTCGGTATATGCCTTCAATTGAGCCAGCTGATTCTCGCTGATGGTCCCGTCGCGGACGGTCGCCAGCGTGCCGCGCGCCCGATCGCTGATGAGCTTGCCGGCCGCTTCGATGTCGCCCGTCTCGATGGCGTCCGCGAACTCCATCACCACCCGGTCCGGTGTCCCCGCCTCGTACTGATCGGCCCGATTCGAAGACTGCGCGCCCTGCGCGGCAGCGTCGGCTCCGGGGGCTCCCGGCTGAGCCAGCGCGGCCATCGCGGCCGGATCAGCGCCCGGCATCGGCACGGCCCCGGGATTCGCACCAGGCATGGGAGTGATCGCGGCCACTGCGGCCGGATCGGCACCCGGCATGGGAATGGCGGCATGACCCGCCGTCGCGGGAGGTGTCGCCAGTGCAGGATCCGCCGTCATCGGCATGGCCGCGGTATGCCCCATGGCAGGAGCATGCATGGGAGGAGTGGTGGCGGCCGGATCGGCCGTCGTCATCCCCGGCATGGCCGCCGGATGGCCGGCGGGCATGCCCGGAGTCGCCATCGGCGTTGCCCCGTGCATTCCGGGCATCATTGCCGGATCGGTGGTCGTCATTCCGAGATTGGGGTCCGCGGATGTCGTCGAGTCCGACGTTTCCGCTTCACTGCTCCCCGGAATCGAAATCCCGCATCCGGCAAGACAAACCGCCGCCAGCAGCGGCATCAGCCCGCTCATCCGGCGCAAATGTGCCGTCCCGCAGACGGTGGAGGGAGTTTCATGGAGTTGCCACGACATGATTCTGCTCCAATGCCGACAAGCGAATGGTCCCCGTGCGACGACCACGGCGCGGCGAACAAGGGGTTACAATGCAGGACGCGAGTGCGTGAGGCAGTGACCTCAAATCTATCCGATCATCCGCACTGCTGCCAACCCTCGACGGTTTCCAGCAATGGACGGCATCCCGATCCCACGAATAGAATCGCCGGCTCTGCTAGACGATTGTATCCCTGTTCTCTGATGAGTCTGGCGGCTTCCAGCGTTCCAGGTCTCCCAGCCGTGCACCGCGACGAACTGCTCGACCTGCTGAGGCTGAACCTCGTGCCAGGGCTGGGCCCGCGCACCTATTCCCTGCTCATGGCCCGCTTCCTCAGCCCGCAGGCGATCCTCGCCGCCTCGGGCGGCGAACTCCTCGAAGTCGACGGCGTCGGCCCCAAACTGTCGTCGGCGATTGCGATGGCCCGTTCCTCCGACGCAGCCGCTCGCGAACTCCGGCGCTGCCGCGACACCGGCGTCGACCTGCTCATCCGCGGAGAGCCGGAGTATCCACGGATGTTGGCGGAAATCTGCGACCCCCCGCCGGTCCTGTACTCTCGCGGAAAACTCGAATCGCGTGATGAACTCGCCGTGGCCATCGTCGGCTCCCGGCAGTGCACGCTTTACGGTCGGCAGCAGGCCGAGCGCCTCGCCTCGGCTCTGGCCCGCGCCGGACTCACCATCATCAGCGGACTGGCAAGGGGAATCGATGCCGCCGCCCACCGTGGAGCGCTCGCTGCCGGCGGTCGCACCATCGCCGTGAGCGCGACCGGCCTGGCAAACATCTATCCCCCGGAACACGATGGCCTCGCCGCGGAGATCGTCGGACAGGGAGCGATCGTCTCGGAGTCTCCGCTCGATCGCGGGCCCTCGCGCGGCATCTTTCCCCAGCGAAACCGCATCATCTCCGGACTCTCGCTGGGCATCCTCGTCATTGAAGCCAACCGCCGCAGCGGCGCCCTGCACACCGCCCGACACGCCAACGAGCAGGGGCGAGAAGTCTTCGCCGTGCCCGGACGCATCGACAGCCTCGCCAGCGAGGGCTGTCACGACCTGATCCGCGACGGCGTCGCCCTGGCGCGCGGTCCCGACGATGTGCTCGAAGCGCTCGGCCCGCTGATGCAGCCGGTGAAGAAGCCCGACGGCGACGTGGTGCACGTCCCGCGCGAGCTTTCGCTCAGCGATCAGGAGCGGGTGGTCCTCAATCTCGTCACGATCGATCCCCAGCACTGCGACGAACTCCTGCAGCACACGGACCTGGAGACCTCGCGCGTGCTGGCGACGTTGACGATACTCGAAATGAAGCGCCTCATTCGACGCCTCCCCGGCGGTTACCTGGTGCGTGTCGGGTAACTGGATCGCGTGCACATTCATGTGTGACCGCCCCGCGGCCTGTCGCGTAGCGGTCACTGACGAGATGTTCACCCCAAACCCGCCCACTGTTATACTCGCCCATTCTTAACCGGCTGGGCCAACTCTGCTGCGTGCGGGATCCGGGTGTTGCCGTGCAGATCGACAAATTCCGACAGCAGATTCTTAACTGCGGCTTGTGCACGAAGGATGAACTGGCCGGATTCGAGGCTCAACTTCCCCAGCAGCCCGAAACGACGCAGGACCTCGCGAAAGAACTCGTCCGCGCCGGCCGCCTGACGAAGTTTCAGGCCCAGTCTCTCTATAACGGCAAGGGGGCCAGCCTTGTCCTCGGCAACTACTTCATTCTCGACAAGCTCGGCGCCGGCGGCATGGGTCAGGTCTTCCGCGCCGAGCACCGCCGGATGAAGCGGGTGGTCGCGCTCAAGGTGCTGCCGGCCGAAATGGTGAAGGACAGCACCAACGTCCAGCGCTTCCACCGCGAAGTGCAGGCTGCGGCCCGGCTGAACCACCCCAACATCGTCACCGCCTATGACGCCGACGAAACAAAGGGCGTCCATTACTACGTCATGGAGAACGTGGACGGCGACGATCTCTCTTCGCTCGTACGCCGCGACGGCACGCTCACCGCCCACCGCGCCATCGAGATCATCACGCAGGCCGCCCGTGGCCTGCAGTATGCCCATCAGCACGGCGTCATTCACCGCGACATCAAGCCTTCCAACATCCTGCTCGACCGGCAGGGTGTCGTCAAAATCCTCGATATGGGGCTCGCCCGCTTCGACGACGGAGCCGACGTGCAGGCCCAGGCCGCCCTCACGCACACCGGGACGGTGATGGGGACGATCGACTACATGTCCCCCGAGCAGGCCCTCGACACCAAGCACGCCGACGCCCGCAGCGACCTGTATTCGCTCGGCTGCACGCTCTGGTTCCTGATGACCGGGCAGCCGGTCTATGCCGGCGATACGCTGATGAAGAAGCTGCTCGCCCACCGCGAGACCGCCATCCCCTCGCTGCAGCGGCATCCCAAAGTGGCCGCTCATACCGACTGCTCTCCCCAGTTGCTCGCCCGCCTCGACGGCATCCTGCAGAAGATGCTCGCCAAGAATCCCGACGAGCGCTACCGCTCGATGGAAGAGGTGATCGCCGCCCTGCAGTCCTGCGCCGTCACGGCCGACAGCCCCACCGTTGCAATCGCGGCCGGCCAGGATGACAGCGATTCGATCCCGAACTTCTTCCCGGACGAAGGAGACTCCAGCTCGCCCACCCTGGTCTCCATGGCGCCGGTCGATCCCGCCACGATGCCGGCGGAGACGCTCCCCTCGGGATTCCTCGACCACACCATGTCGTCGGGCCTGTCCCGATTCCGTCGCAAGCCGCGCACCACACCCGTCTCCCGGGCGCTGCTGCTGATCCAGCAACGGAAGAAGACCGCCATCGGAATCGGCGCCGTCCTCGCCACACTCTGCGCCATCTTGCCGTTGTTACTGTCGCGGCCGGACGAGACGCAGACCGAGCAGCCGGTGACAACCGCCCCGCCGCCCGCGTTGCCGCCGGAAACGATCAACCTCTTCTCGCAAATTGACCCCGCATCGCACACCGAGAGCGGAACCTGGGTCACCACCCCGGATCGAGGTCTTCGCATCGATGAGCCGGCTTCCCCCGCCCGGCTCAGCATCCCGTTCCGGCCGACCGGCTCCTACGAGTGGACCGTCAGTTTCACCCGCCTGTCCGGCAACAACAGCGCCGTCCTCTATTTCCCAATCGGGGAGAGATCGTGCTCGCTGGCGTTGGGATGGTGGGACCGCGTCGCGTACGAGACGAAAGCGTCCCTCTCCTCCCCGAGGAACGGAGATGCAGGCGAGTTTCTCCGGATGATCACCCCCTCCGGAATCGAAACAGATCAGCGCAACACGCTCGCCATTCGCGTGGATCGTACCGGTGCGGGCGTGGAGATCACGGTCCGGCTGAACGGATTGCCGTACATGCACTGGGAGGGAAGCCTCGACCAGCTCGGCACGGCCTTGCCGGCGCACACGCCTCGGGACCCGACAACGCTCGCCCTCCTGGCCTACGACTCTGTGTATGAGTTCCATTCCGCCACGTTGCGGTCGCTCTCACCCGCATCGTCCGACACGATCCGCATCCCGGACTCACCCGGCCATTTCTTCAACGGCGACGGCGACTACGTCCAGGTCCCCAGTCTGCCCTACGATGACCCCGAAGAGGGCGTCACCCTCGAAGCCTGGGTTCGCCCCCACAGCAGCAACGACTCGGCCAACGTTTTCTCCTGGATGGGCCCCCGCTGGGTCAGCCTGTTTCAGGACGCCGACAAGTGGGGCGTCGGCAAGCGCCAGGACGACGGACAGGCGCTGCTGCGGACCTCCGTCATGCCGCTCGCCGTCAACGAGTGGACGCACCTCGCAGCCGTCATTCAGGGCTGGGACCTCCAGTTGTTCGTTGACGGAGAACCGCAGGCGGTCACGCCGTCGAGCTTTCCGCTGGACCTCACCGATGGCGGGCTGTACATCGGCGGCGCCCCGGAAGAAGCGCTCAAGCATCCCGAGCATGGAGTCCGCTGGTTCCACGGCGACATCCGCAGCGTCCGCATCAGCCGTGGATTGCGATATGGCGATTCTTCGTTCCAGCCTGCCACGAACTTGACCAGCGATGATGACACGCTGGCGTTGTACCGCTTCGACGAGCTCGACGGCGCGACGGTCCGCGACCTCTCGGGGAACGCCCACGATGGCACACTCTACGACGGCACGCCTGCGGCCGGACCGCAGAACGGCGCACTCCTGTTCGACTCCCCCGACGATCGCGTCACCTGTGAGCCGCTGCCCATCATCGCCGGGGAGCCGTTGACGATTGAGGCCCGCATTCAGTTCGACGAGTTGCCGCCCGGCTGGGAGTTTCTCCGGATCGGCGGTCTGGCCGTCGGCGCTATCCGCGAAGGACGCATCGCCGCGTCCGTTTCGCCGGGAGCAGCGCACTACTACTTCCTGCCGTCCGATGAGCCCCTCCCGGCCGGAAGTCACCATATTGCCGTGGTCTATGATGGTGCGACGCTTGTCCTGTTCATCGACGGCCGCCGCCAGCAATCCCCGCTGCAACGGCACGACGTGATCGCCGCCAATGATGTCACGGTCTCTAACGTCGGCGACGCCCGCATCGATCCCCCCTATGCCGGGCAGTCTCTCGTCTGGGGCAGTTCCACGACCCCGGTCGAGTCCGTCCATTGCCTGCTGGATGAAGTGCGCGTCTCGAACATCCCGCGTTACGCCGCCGATTTCGACCCCAACGCACGGCACGCACCCGACCAGCACACGCTCGCCCTGTACCATTGCGATGAGCCGGCAGGCGACACTCTGCTCGACTCTTCCTCCCGCGAAGCAAACGGGGTGATTGCCGGAGCCGTGCGGACACCCCCCGCATCCGCGACGCCGCCGGCCGCTCGAGGCGACGACCGCGCGGCCGCGGAGTGGGTCCTCTCACTCGGAGGCACGGTGCAATGCCGCCGGGCGGACGGCTCGACTCCGGTCGTCTCCAACCTCGCGGCACTGCCGTCGGAGCATTTTCAGACCGTCTCCATCGATCTGGCGGGCTGTGTAGCTCTGACGGAGGAATCTCTCGGTGCTCTGGAGGGCCTCCATCACCTGCACACGCTGAATCTGAGCGAGACCAATCTGGACGACTCCCTCCTGGCATCCATCGCGCCCTTGTCAAGCGTGACTCATCTGTATCTGCACTATATTCGCGTGACGGATGCGATTTGGCCGGTGCTGGCGCAGTGGCGCGGATTGCGCGTTCTTCACGCGCCGGCGAACAATTTCACCGGTGTCGGAATCGAGGCTCTGTCGGTCCTGCCCGATTTGTACGAGGTCAATTTGTATGACTGTGGCCACCTTACACCGACAGCCCTTGCCGAATGCAGCCGGCTGCCGCATCTGCGGAATCTGTACCTGACAAATTCGGTCTCAGATCCCGCGGTCCTGGCGGAACTCGCTGATGCGCCGATCGAGGTGTTTTCCATCGACATGGACTCCTTCACCGACGAGGCGGTGCAGTCCCTCGCCCGGCTCCCCGCGCTGTTCCATCTGTCGCTTTACGCGGAAACCGGTGAGCCGCTCCCTCTGACTCGGGTCCTTGAGTTTGTAAACGCTCGTCGCCTCACCAATCTCTCCCTGGCGGGGGCCGGTTTCCACGACGCTTCCGTCACACCTCTCGGGGAAGCGGAGACTCTCACGGCAATTCACCTCATCAACTGCCCGAACATCAGTGATGCGGCGCTGCAGCAACTGCAGTCCCGGCTGCCAGACTGCCGCTTCAGCCGGGACGGCGAATACGTCCACACGGCGGACCGCACGGCCGCGGAGTGGGTGCTCTCGGTCGGCGGTCAGATCAAGTGCGTTGTCAACGAACAGACTCTCAGCGTTGACTCGGAGGACCAGCTGCCGGCCGAATCCTTTCAGTTGACGGAAGTGACCCTGTCGAAATGCCCGCTGACTGCGGAAGGGCTGCACACGCTCCGCCGGCTAAAGCATTTGCGCAACCTGCTCATCGACGGCCCTTCGTTGACGGACGACTTGCTGGCGGACATCCCCCCGATTCGTTCGGTCAGCAGGTTGGCGCTCATCGAGACGTCGCTCACCGATGCGAGCTGGCCCGTGCTGGCCCGCTGGACCGGCGTCGAATGGCTGACCGTTCCATTGAATCAGTTCACCGGCGAGGGGATCGGCGTCCTCGCGGCGCTGCCGCGTCTCACGGGTCTCGACTTCTCCTCCTGGCCCCGTATTTCGGCCGCCGGCGCGGCCGAGATCGCCGGTTTGTCGCAGGTCGAGCAGCTCAATATCGTCGGTTCGATCACCGACCCGCGAACGCTCGCCCCCCTCAAGGACACGTCGGCCATTCAACTCACGGTCGGCAGCTTTGAACTCAACGAGGACTTCGTCGCGGCGCTGGCGGATTTTCCGGCGCTCCAGCAGCTGTACGTGACGACCACCCCCCAAAGCCGTCCCTCGATCGAGCCGGTCCTGCAATTGGCCGAGCGCGGGCGGCTCCGGGTGATCGACCTGTCAGGACCGGGCTGGACGGACGAGATGATGGCCTCTATCCAAAGCGTGGCCGGCCTGCAGGTACTCAGTTTCTCGTCGTGTCCCAATATCTCCGAGAGCGCGCTGCAGGCTCTCCAGGCGAGGCTGACGGGAGTCCAGGTGCTGCGCGATTCTCATCTCGTGCGATAGCGCGTCCGTACGCCGGCTCGCAATCTCAGTACATCCACTCCACGCAGCGCGCCCACCCGAAGCGATCGGCCGCAATGAAACCTCGGGAACTCCCGGCGCGCGTGACGCTCACTCCGCCCCTTCGCTCGATGTCGCGACCGGCTCCGACTTCGGGGGCTCAAACTTCGGCGCCCGCAACTCGCGATTCTCTTCGCTGAGCGGCTCGGGACGCCGCGGCGCCGGTTCGCGGTCCGCCTCCCGGTAGGCCGAGCGGAAGTCGTCCTCGACCCCCTTCATCCCCTTCTTGAACTCCGTCATCCCCTTGCCCAGGCTCCGGGCGACCTCCGGCAACCGCTTGCCGAACAACAGCAGCGCGATGATGCCGAACACGAGCAGTTCAGGCGTGCCAATGCCACCGAATCCCATGCCTCAATCTCCTTGTTTGCCCCTCGCGCCCCGGCCGGGGCGCGTCCGGCACACGATGCCCGATTCTCGTCGACGCGGTGATTTCATCAACCCCAGCCGGCGCCCGCGTCAGGCCGCCGGAGAAACAGACCTCAGTTCAGCAGATCCGGCGACTCCTCCGTCCCGCTCCGCACGCCGCGCTTGAACTCGGTCACCGATTCTCCAAGCGAGCGCATCAGTCCCGGGAGCCGCTTGCCGAACAGCAGCAGGATGATCAGGCTGAACACCAGCAATTCCGAGAAGCCAAAACCGCCGAACATGGAAGACTCCAGACTTTCAGCCGCGCCAGTTCAAAGCCGCAAGGCGTGAGGGTCAGACGCGGAACGCGGGGACAACGTGCACACGGCACGAAATCCGAATCACCAGGGAGGAGGGGGAGCAGGCAGGAACGGACGCGTGGAGCATCTCTCCGACAGCGACCGTGCCGACCGCCATGCAGCCAGCCGCCCGGGCACTCGGGATGTCCACTCGGAGCGCCCGCACGGGAGGCAGGTCAATGGAGCGGAAGTGACTCTATTCTAACCTCGCACGGCGGACTGTCAAACTCGGAAAACGAACCGCAGGGTGCTCCGACGTATGCCGCCCCCCGGAACTCAACTACTTGCCCGGGAGGTCCCAGACGGGGCTGAAGTCGTCATCCTTCCGCAGCAGCCTTTCGACGACGCGGGACATCAACAACAGCGACGGCCCGTCCTGCGGATGCTCAACCAGCAACTGGCTCAGCAGCGCGGCGGCTTGAGGCAGTTCCTGCGCCTCGAAGTGGGCGAGCGCCGTTTCATAGCGATCGATCAGCGCCGCCCGGGCCGTTCCGGGCGCCAGCAGTTCGAACAGTTGCACCGGCTCTTTGATGTTGATCGCCCGCACCTGGCACAGCCGGCGCGAGAGGAATTCACCATTGAGCCGTGCCTGCGTATTCCCTGTGGCCAGCAGCTGCGCCCCGAGATACTTCGTGGCCCCCTGCAACCGGCTGGCCAGATTCACTGTGTTCCCCAGCGGGCCATAGACGACTTTCACGCTGGACCCGGTATTGCCGACCTGTGCGACTCCCGAGTTGATCCCGATGCCGAAGCTGGTCTCCTCCCCGATCACCTTCTGCCACCGCCCGCTGATCTCGGGAAGCCGCACAATCATCTCGAATGCCGCGCGGCACGCCAGCGACGCATGATCCTCCCGCTCCTCGGGCGCTCCCCACATCGCCACCAGTTCATCGCCGATATAGTTCACCGGCACACCATGCTGCCGCCGGACACACGCCGTCAGTTCGGCCATCACGTCGCTCAGCCAGCGGACGGTCAGCGACGGATCGAGCCGCTCGGAAATGCGGCTGAATCCCCGGATGTCGCAGAACATCACGCTCACGTCCGCTTCGCGGGCCTCCTGGATCAGCTGCGGATTCCGCAGGATTTGCCGCGCCAGCTCCGGTCCGAAATACCGCCCGTACTCCCGCTCCCGAAGCCGCATCCGCTCCAGGCTCGCGGTCACCCGCGCCTTGAGGAGCGCGAAGTCGACCGGCTTGGTGAGATAGTCATCGGCCCCGCGCTCGATGCAGGGAACCATGTCCTCCACCGAATCGAGCGCCGAGATCATGATGACGGGGGTGTGCCGCAGTCGCTCGTCCGACTTGATCTGCTGCAGCACTTCGTAGCCGGTGAGCCCCGGCATCATGAAGTCGAGCAGGATCAAGTCGAAGTCGCTCGTCGTCAGATACTCCAGCGCGTCCTGCCCATTGTGGGCCGTCTGGACCTGGTGCCGATCGCGTTCGAGAAACTTCGTCAGCAGTCCGCATGTCTCCTCGCTGTCGTCGACGACGAGAATGCGCGCCGGTTCGACATCCGCCGGCCGGGCGATCGTCGCGCAATGCGGCGACACGTACTGCTTTTCCGGTTTGCGGCTGTGCGGCACGACTGCATCTTCACCGGCCGCCGCCTCATCACCACGCTTGTAGCGGAGCAGAATGGCTTCGCAGTTGCGACAGCAGCGCTGGATAGTCTCCAGGTCCGCCGCCAGACCGCCGAAGAAATGTTCGCGCTCCTCCATGATGAGGAACTGGCAGTAACCGAGCGCGTGGTTGAGGCGATTGCCGATGTCGTGCCGCGTCACCCGCAACCGCTCGTCGAAGGCTTCCCCATCCAACTCGGCCCAGGCGAGTGTCACCTCCTGCTTGATGAAGTCGTAGAGTTCGCCGGCGACCGCGAGCAGTTTTTCAAGGTCGCTCCGCATGTCGGGCGGCCGCTCGGCGGCGTCGTTGCAGAGCATCTGCGTGTGCCCGGAGATGGACTCGACCGCCGAGAGCAACTCCGTCCGCATCGTGCGCAGCAGTTCCCGCCGTGCCGCAGGACTTTGCGCACGCTGCCGCGCCACTCGCGGCTTCGCAACTGGCTTCTTCTGCAACTTGACCCGCTTGGGCATGTTTCCTCCGTGATCAGGATGAACCCAGCTCGCGTTGGATCGTCTCCAGCAGCGCCATGAAGTCGAACGGCTTGGACTGCACGCCGTTGCAGCCGGCGTCGAGGATCCGCCGCTTTTCGTCCGGCATGACGAACGCCGTCAGCGCGATGATGGGCAATTTGGCCGTCGACTCGTTCTCCCGGATCCAGCGGGTCGCCTCCAGTCCGCCGAAGTCGTTGCGGTCCTCGCCGTCGGCGTTGGGGATACCGATGTCCATCAGCACCAGGTCCGGCGGGGACTCCTGCACCGCGCGGATGGCCGCGTCCCGACTGCCGGCGTGCCGCGTCTCGTGCCCGCTCCGCTTCAGCAGCCGCGTGAGGATTTCCACGTTGGGCGCTTCGTCTTCCACAACCAGGATCCGTGCCATGTCTACTCCTCTCCCGCCATCTGGCGCGCCTTCAGATGGCTGTCCACTCGGCGGTGAATCTCGGCCATCAACTCGTCGTGTGTGTAGTCCCCTTTGCGAATCACGCGCACGACCTGTCCCTCCAGCCGCTTGCGCTCCTCGGGCGTCGGATCCTTCGCAGTGAGGACCAGGACCGGAATCGACAGCCACTCCGCGACCTGCGAATACCTCAGAATGAACTCGAACCCGTCCATCACGGGCATCATCAGGTCGAGGATCACGGCGGCCGGCTGCTCGATGGCGAGCGATTCCAGCGCCGCGGCGCCGTTCTCGGCCTCGAGAACGCTCCAGCCGTCCGATTCCAGGTTCCGCCGCAGGATCTCGCGCGTGGGGGGATCGTCGTCCACGATCAGGATGCTTCGTTCCCGCTTGTTGCCCGTGTATCGGGACAACGTGTCGGTCAGCGTGGTCCAGTCGATCGGCTTGGGAAGAAACTCCGTAGCACCGAGAGCGTAACCGCGTTCTTCCTTGTCCATCACCGTCACCATGATCACGGGGATGCCGCTGGTCTCCTCCCCGGCCTTGAGCGCGCCGAGCACCGCCCAGCCGTCGAGATCCGGCATGATGGCGTCCAGCGTGATCACGGCGGGCTTCAGCTTGCGGGCCAGTTCCAGTCCCTCGAAACCATCTCCCGCGGTGACCACCCGGAATCCGTGGCTGGTGAGATGCCGCTCCATCATCTCGCGGACTCCGCGGTCGTCGTCGATCACCAGCACCAGCCGTCCGGGATCCTCTCCCGCGATGCGCTGCACCTGGACCGGCGCCCGCATGATGGAGGACCCCGTGACCGCCGACTCCCCCGATTCCGCCGTCGTCTCCTCAGATACTGCGGGGCGCTCGTCTTTGGGGATCCGGTCGTTCTGCGTGGCCGGAAGCCGGATCGTGAAGGTGCTGCCGGCCCCAAACTCGCTGTCGACGCGAATGTCGCCCCGCATCAGTTCGCAGAAGCCCTTGGAGATGACCAGCCCCAGCCCGGTCCCCGATTTGTTTCCCTTCTTGGACGAGAGCTTGTTGAACGGCCGGAACAGCTTGGCCAGTTCCTCCGCCGTCATGCCGCGGCCGGTATCCTTCACGGACAGTTCAATCCATGTGCTGTCCCCTTCGCAGCGGCGGCTGGCCTGGACCGACACGCTGCCGTCACTGGTGAACTTGCAGGCGTTACCGACGACGTTCAGCAGGACCTGCCGCAGCCGCTGATGGTCGGCGAACACCGAACCGACGTCGTCCGACCACTCGAAGTACAGCTGGTTGCGGTTCTCGTTGGCCTGCACGCTCATGGCGTCCCGCACTTCGCCCAGCAGTTCGACGACATCGATCGACTCCGGCTCGAGCGTGATGCCCCCCATGATGATCTTCTGGTAATCCAGAATGTCGTTGATCAGGGCGAGCAGCTGGCTGTTGGCGATGCGGATCTTCTTGACGTCGGCCCGCTGTTCCTCGTCCAGCTCGCTCAGTTCGAGCAGCTGGCAGAACCCGGAGACCTGGTTGAGCGGGTTCCGCAGTTCGTGGCTGACGCTCGCCAGAAACGCATCCTTGGCGCGGTTCAGCTCCTGCGCCCGCTCATGCGCCAACTGGAGTTCCTCCATCGCCCGCTCGAGCTTGGCCGTGCGATCCAGGACGCGGTGTTCCAGCTCCTCGTTGAGCGTGTGGATCTCATGCTCGGCACGTTTGCGCTCCGTGATGTCGCGGGTGATCAGGGTGAAGATCCGCCGCTCCGGAAGCCGGACGCTGCTCAGCGACACTTCCACCGGGAACTGAATGCCGTCGCGGCGGCGACCGGTCCCTTCGAGAGCGACGGAGACTGTCTTTCCCCGCCCGTCGCGGAGGCTGCGGAGCGTTTCACTGTCTTCGGTCGCGACGATGTCAAAGGATGACGAGCAGTCGTTGAGCAGCCGATGCCGCGCCGAGTCGAACGCGTCGCGCGTGGCCTCGTCGAAGAGCTCCTGCACGTTCGTCCCGGAGAGCCGTTCACCCTCGAAGCCGAACATCTGCACGGCCGCGGGGTTTCCGGAGCGAATCGATCCGTCCACATCTACAGTGACGATCCCTTCCGCCGCGCTGTCCACAATCATCCGCAGGCGGGCCTCGCGATCGTGAATCTTTTGCTCGCGAGTGCGAAGCTCGCCGATCATATGCTCGAAGCCGCGGGCCAGGTCGCCGATCTCGTCCATCCGCTTGGACGGCAGCACGACGTCAAAGTCGCCTCCCGCGATGCCGTCGGAAGCGCGGGTCACCTGCTTCAGCGAGCGGGTCATCATGTAGGTCGCCAGCGACGCGATGGCGATCGCCACGATCACCGCCACCAGCAGCCAGACCAACACGTCTCCCTTGTTCTCCAGCGTGTCGTGGATGAGTTCTTCCTGGGAAAACGCCATCAGCATCCCGAACCACCGGTCCGGCTCGCCCGGGGCATAGGGGAGGGCGATGAAGCTCGCGTGAAACGTCTTCGCGTCTTCCTTGTATTGCTCGACCAGTTTGTCAGGACCGACCGTCTTGATCAGCCGGGTTTCCAGTACGTCCAGCTGCTGCAGAGCCTGTCGGTCCCCCAGCGGCGCACTGAGCGCGATGCTCGGGGAACCGTTCACAATCCGATCGGGATCGGGGATCGAAACGCGATTGTCCGGCGCAGTCCGCGCGGCGAGCAGTTCGGCCCGCAGCGTATCCCAGTCAGACGGACTCCATTCGCCCACCGTTCGTACGCGGAGCAGACGGAACTGCGTGTTCTCGGATGGGACGACCTCCTCGTTCAGCATGTTCCCTTTCTGTGCGACTCCGCGGGAGCGGCGCGACTCAATCGAGTCCCCGTAGAACACCGCCACCTGGTCGGCGAAAGCCGGGTCATCCTGCAACCGCAGCGTCGGCGCCGCGGGCTGCGCGTCATTCGGCAGAGTGTCGTACGCCAGCGGTTGGCCGCGATCCGGATGGGCGAGAAAGCGGCCTTCCGAGTCAGTCAGATAGATCAGGTGTCGCGACGACTCCAGCCACTCCTGTTTGAGTCGCCCGAAGTCCAGTTCGAGGGAGATGATACCGTAAAACTCGCCGTTCTCGTACAACGGCACGGCGGCCGGCAGCACGATCTGCGACGCGTCGGACGCCGTCCGGTGCACGTCGCCGAACAGCACGTACAAATCCTCCTGGCTTCGGGCGCGCGTATAGAGCTCGAGCAGCGACGAATCGTCAATCGCCGCGCCTTCCTCCGTGTCGCCTGCGGCCGGCGCTGCGCCCTCGCTTGCCGACTTGAAATGCACGACGTCCCTGGGCTGCTCTCCCGCGATGACGCGAATCGACACGTACGGACCGGGATCCGAACGCTCTTCCGCGTCGCCGCGCTGACTCCCCGATGCGTCGAGGAGCGACTGGAACGCAAGGCGGAGCGATTCCGACCACTCGTCGGCCGTGCGGCCCCCATATTCGCCCGTCTCCTGCGATCGGATAATGCCCCGGATCGACCGGTGCCGCGACATCGTCAGCAGGTCTTCCCGCATCGTCGCCACGCGGGCCAGCACCTCTTTGCCCGTCAGCGCCGTCTCGTCACGCAAGTCCACGCGCTCATGCTCGACCAGCATCTCGAGCGCGATCTCCCATGCCATCAGCCCGACGAACACTCCCACCAGCATCACCAGTACGGAGGCCAGACCGCCGATCTTCGCTGCAATGGGAATTCGCATGATGGGTACAATGCTGGCCGCCGTGCTGCATGATCGCAGTCGGCGACGGAGTGTTACGTCCGTTTCGACAGGAAAGCAGGCTCCCGACGCACGGCCGCACCGGTCGTCGCCGCATCACGGTTCGCCCGCAGGCAGTACAGCAGGGCCTTCACCTGGAAGGGGGTCAGGTCTTCCAGTTCCGACTTCAACCGCGCAACGAGCCCGGAAACCTGCGGGCACGCAAAGCTCGTTCCGGTGAACCACCGGTACTTACCCCCCGGACTCGGGGCCCGCACGTAGATTCCGTGCGCGACAATCTCCACCGGCTTCCCCAGCCGGTAATGAAACTGCATCGGATCCGGAAACGCCTGGTTGTCCACGGCGACCAGCGATGCAAACTGCGCCGGGTAGCTCACCAGGTGATGATTGTTCGCCGCCGCGATCAGAATCTGCCCCCGGAAATACGCCTCGTCCACCAGTTCCTGCAGGAGGGCGACCTGCCGCCGCTGCACGGTTCCCAAGCTCAGATTCACAACCTCGAATCCCTCCTGGATCGCCCACCGCAGCCCCTGGATCAACTGCTCGATCGTGCCGCTCGCATTCGTGCCGATGACCCGCATGCTATGCAGTTCGGCTGCCGGCGCCAGTTCATGAATGATGCCGGCGCACGCCGTGCCGTGCCCCACGGGATCGCCGCTCGCTTCGCGGATGATCGGCCGCGGACCGGAAAACACCACCTCGCTGCAGCTGCGCACGCTCCCTTCGAGCGCGGGATGGTCCGCATCGACGCCCGTATCCAGAATGGCGACGCGCACGCCGCGCCCCGTTCCCTCGCGGGCGATGTTCCACAGCCGCTCCACGTCAATTAGATCTTCGACCTGCATCGGTCCTTCCTGTGATTCGCCTTGCCCCTGCGACTCCCAAAACAGCCGGCCCCAAGTCCGCGGTCAACCGAAGTACTCTGATTTCAGGCGTCCTGATGCTCCACGAAACTGCCGAACTCGGCCGCCTAGTACAACCGCCCGCCTTCCGCGCCGTGCGCGGAGAGCACGCTGATCAGTTCCGCCGCCAGATCCTGCTCCCTTGACGACATCCGCTCCAAAGCCAGGATCGCCCGCGCGAGCGGCGAGGCATCCTGTTCCGCCGGATCCGGACTGGCGAACTCCCGCACGTCCACGCCGTCCGCCGAGGCGAACCGCTCCGCCGCCTGCGCCAGTTCGGCGCGGAACAGCCGCTGCTGCACGCTCAGCCTGCGGTAGTATTTCAGTCCGGCGGCCGCGAGATCGGCCAGCCGGGTGCTCCACTCGATTTCGGCCTCGTTGAACGGCTCCTGCGTCTGGTCATGTGGCCTGTTGACGAACGTCAGCACGCCGAGCACTCCCTCCTCATCCACCACAGGAGTCGCGAGGTACAGCGCCGTGGTCAGTCCCGTCTTCTTGTCCACTCCCGGATAGAAGTCCTCCGGGTTCGCCACCGCGATCAACTGCCCGGTGCTCAACACGCACCCGGCCACGCTCCGTTCGCAGGGGACGCGCAGCTCCGTCAGGATCTGTTCGATTCCGGGCCGGGAATTGACGGAGACCAGGAACCGCATTTGCGTTCCGTCCTCAGTCGGGACCAGCAGCCCCGACTCGGCGCAGTTGATGACGCCCCGCCCCGCGTCCAGCAGGACTCGCAGATTTTCCAGCGCCTGTTCGGTCAGCGTTCCGAACCGGTCCGCCATCAGTTCGAGCAGATCCGACCAGTCGGTCGGCGAATGCGTAGCAGGCATCGGCAGCGTTCCTGGATCCGCGCGACGGAGCGATCGCGCTCAACCGGGCTCCGCGGCCTCCCTGCCGGTTGGTATTTCGACGGATACGCCGCACGATCCGCGGGGAAACAGTCGTGACGACTGCAAAACCCCATTCGCGCGGGCCAACCGGGCACATCATGCGACGAGTGCTGATTATCCCCCAGCCCCGCCACGAATTGCAAACGCCGGGTTCAGCAGGTGGGAACCGTTGCGTCGAGGCCGTCGTGCCAGCCGTCAAAGCCGGAACAGGCGGACCAGTTTCACAGGATGGACGCCGTGCCAGAGCGCCCCCCCGCCGCAGCCAAAGAGGGTCGCCATGGATCACACGAATCAAGCCCATCCGTGCAGCGCCGACGGAACGACTAGCGCCGATCGGCGCTCGTGGCACGCGCTCCCGTAATGTCCGCGTCCTCCACTCGGTACAGCCCAGAGCGCGACCGCAGGATGAGCGACTGGTCTACAACGGCGGGAGACGCCATGAAGCCGTCACCCAACTGGTTCTCGGCGAGCACCGTGTACTCCTCTCCCGGCTCGATGACCGTCGTTTTTCCGTCCTCACTGAAGAAATAAATGCGGCCGTCCGCGTAGACCGGGGAAGCCGAGTAGTTCCCGCCCACACGCGCCTGCCACACCTGCTCTCCCGTCAGCGCGTTCAGACAGGTCGCCACACCCTCATCGCTCACCGTATACATCCGCTCGCCGATCAACAGCGGTGCCGGCTTCGACGGCATCAGCTTCTTCTCCAGCCAGACGATCTGCGTGTCGGTTACGTCCCCCGTCCCGATGGGCCGCACCGCCACCATCTCGGCCCTCGGAAACCCCGTGCTGATATACAGCAGTCCGTGCTCATAGAGCGGGCGCACCGCCGTCGAAAACCCCTCGTAACGCACGCGCCAGATCTCATCGCCCGTGTGGGGATCGTAGGCGAACGTCCCCTTGGACGTGGGACTGATGAGCTGCGGTCGCCCCTCCACCTCGATCACGATCGGCGTTGCGTACGCCTTCTTGATGTCCCCGTTGTTCGTCTCGAAGTCATGCGGGCGCTCCGTCCGCCAGGCGGTCTCGCCGGTCTCCTTATCGAGAGCGATGACGTACTGAAAGTCGAAGCCGTCGTAGTGCTGGATCAGCAATCCGTCATACAGGATCGGCGACGCGCCGGCGCCCCGATAGTGGTCACATTTCAGATCGCGGCGGCTCCAAAGCACCTCGCCGCTGCCGGTGTCGAGGCATGCAACTCCCAGGCTTCCCCAGCTCACGTAAATGCGTGCTTCCTCAATGACCGGCGTCACCGACGCGTACGTGTTGAACTTGTGGACCTCCGGAGGCGACTCGACGTCGAAGACTTTCTTGTCCAGCGTGACTTCGCCGGTCTCCAGGTCCAGCCGGACCACCGACAGCTCGTGCCCGTCCTCGGTCGCATTCGTCAGCCAGATCTGGTCGTCCCACACCACCGGCGAAGACCACGCCCGCCCGTCCAGCGGCCTGTGCCAGCGAATGTTCTCCGATTCGCTCCACGTCACAGGCAGTCTGCCGGCGTCGGCATGCCCGTTGGCATGCGGACCCCGAAACGCCGGCCACTCATTGGCGGCCCACAGGCTCGCGCTCGTCGAAGCAAGCATCGCCCCGGCCGCGACGGCGATCCAACTGCGGGCCCAGCTGAATCCACACTCGAATTCCTCACGCATATCGAACTTCTTTCACATCCAACGTCCGGACCGCATCACGGCATCACGAACGTATGCCCCTCCGGTCGCACCGTCAGCACCGGACACGACGCCTTCCGCACAACCTTCTCCGCCGTGCTGCCGAGCAGAACGTGAGCCAGTCCGCTACGCCCATGCGTGCCGATGACGATCAGATCGCACTCCGTCTCCCGCGCATAACGCACGATCTCGACAAACGGCGTTCCGACCCGCACATCCCGTGTGACCCGGCCGCTGCGCAGCCAGTCACTGTCCGGCAACTGCTCCAGCGCCTGCCGGCTGGAGTCGCGCAGCTCCGTCATGTACTCACCCGGCGCGGGAAACGCCATCCCCGGCTCCGGCACCAGCGCCACCACGTCCTGCACCACGTTGAGCAGATGCAGTTCGGCATCGAACCGGTTGGCGAACTCGCAGCCGTACCGCAGTGCGTGCTTGCTGAACTCACTCAGGTCCGTCGGCACCAGGATGCGATCGAGCTTGATCATCGCTGCCTCCCTTGTCGGTCAGGGCCGTCTTGCTCCTTCATTGACGCACGCGGAGGAGTCACCGTCAAGCGACCACGCGGCGCGCCGGTCAATCCACATCCCCATCAGACAGCGGCGCCACCGGAAACTCAAATTCGACTGGCACGTCCACGAGCAGCGTCGGAGCAACGTAGACCAGCTGCCACTCCGCGGGACGCAGATCGGGTAGGTCTTTGAACCGGTACTCGAGCACGACTCCGCCATTCGCCTGGGCCGTCGTGTCGAATCCGTCATTCACGGGAAACCGCTTTCCGTCGGGCGCTTCCAGATACACTTCGTTATGGTAAATCCACGTGCGATGCGACTCGAACGCCGGCCCCCCCGCGTCATAGGCGACGGCCATCCGGATTCTCGCGCCGTGATCATCCGGGTTCGACAGCCATCGCGCACGCTCCAGCGTGACCGTGACCCCACCCCGACGCCGCGCCACAGGCGAGCGCGACGACAGGTCGCGGAACTGCACTTCCGTGGGAGCCGCAGCCGTGTGCACCGTCACTTCTCCCTCGATTCGCAACGATTGCGCAACGCCGTCCGAGTGCGGCAGCTGAAACAGCACGGCGAACCGCGCCGGCCCGCGCGACGTCATCGGCAGTTCGGTCCGTGCCTTCGGGCTGAACAACGAAAGCCGCTCTTCACCCGCAACGGCCGTGAAATCCGCATCGGCGATCGACACGAACAGTGGACGCAGTCGCGGCTCGGCCAGAATCTGAAACTCCACACGCAATGCTTCACCCCGCCGGCTGATCGATTCGACGGCCACGGCGTACGCGGATTCGACGGAGAAGGCCACACGCTGCGGTATCGTCGGTGTGTCCACAAGGAGCACGGCGCCAGTAGAGGCATCCACGTCCCAGCCGATCCCCGCCTCGCGCGTGAGTTCATTTACGGCGCGCCAGAACGGAACGTGATCCAGATGCAGATCGATCTGCTGCAGCCCGGCCTCCTCAGGCAACTCCAGTCGCACGGCGTTGCCAGTCTGCCGCTCCAGTTCCGCCGCCGCGGCCGCCACGGAGGATCGGCCCGCAAGAACGACCCGCGACGGTCGGACGGAATCCTCAGCCGCCTGCAGCTCAAGCTGGCTCCGAATGCGTCGCAAAGCGTCCTGAGCGGCGGCGCTCTCGAGCAGGTCCGGCGGCGGGAGATGATCCAGCACAGCCGGCCCCAGTCCCATCAGTTCGGATTCCGCCGCCGATCGCTCCGCCCGCGTCTCTGCATCCAGTCCCGAGACCAGACCGGAAATGCGTTCAGGGTCAATGGGCCGGGTCGCTGAGTCCGCCGCGGCCGCTTCGACGACCTGAGCGTCCCTCTCGCTGTTCTCACCACAGGCCGAGTCCGGATCGGCAGGCAGCAAAACCGAGAGGCTCAGCGCGAGCAGGCGCAGCGATCTCCAGGGCTGTCGGGGCGTGGGTGTTGCCATTTCTCAACATGCGGCAAGCGGAGGTTTCGTTACCAACAGTCTATCCCGTCCTCCCTCCGCCGTGAACGGGAGGATTCCCTGCCGAGTTCGTGCTGCCGATTCCTCGTCCGCTCCGCGAGGACCTAACTTCTCACGGTGGAATCCGCGGTCCTGCGCCGTACTTCAGCGCGCCGCTTTCGATCGGAAGGAAACTCTCCCATGCCACTTCGCGCAACGCTGCTGGCCGCACTGCTCGTCCTCACCGCGGCGCGCGGCGCCTTTGGAGGCAAGCCCACGCTCGAACTCGTTGTGGCCGACCGCCCCCACGTGGGGATGTGCCTGGCGAGGGACGATCATGCCTGCTGGCTGCAATCCGCTGACGGCCGATTCACCAGAATTGCGCTCAAGGATGTCACCAGCTTTCGCAAGGTCTCTCCGTCGTTCCGCAGCCTGACCGTCATGGAAGCCCGCGAGCAGTTGGGACGGGAACTGGGACGCGGGTTTGAAGTCGCCGCCGCCGGTCAGTATGTCGTCGCGGCCCCTCCCGGACGCGCCCGCGCTTATGCCGACCTGCTGGATGGCGTCGAGCGGTCCTTTACGACCTTCTTCTCCCGCCGCGACTTCGATCTTGCGCGGATGGAGTTCCCGCTGCTCGCCATCGTCTTCCCCGATGCATCGACCTTCGCACGGTACTGCGCCGATGATGGCATGCGCTATGTCCCCGGACTCAAGGGGTACTACAACCCGCTGACCAATCGCATCGCTCTCTTCGACAGCGACGATTCGCTCACACGGAACGACGCATCCGCTGAGGAGCCTGACCTGGCGGCGGCGCAAGCTGCGCTCGACACCCCGCTCCTCAACGTCGCCACGATTCAGGCCGACCTCCGGGACACGCTCGTGCATGAGGCGACGCATCAGCTGGCGTTCAACACGGGCCTGCATCCGCGGCTCGGCGAGAATCCCCGCTGGGTGGTTGAAGGACTGGCGATGATCTTCGAACGGCAGGTCGGCAACTCCTCGGCCGGCCGCTTCGGCTCCGAGACCGCTCGCATCAATGACGAGCGCCACCAGTGGTTCATGCAGCGGGCCCGCTCCCGGCTGATCAGCGTGGAGGAATTGGTCACCGGCGATCGTGCCTTCTCGTCGGCGACCCTCGACGCTTACAGCGAAGCCTGGGCCCTGACCTTTTATCTCTCCGAACGCCGCTCGGCCGACTTCGCCGACTATCTGCAGACCATCCGCGCCCGCGACCCGATGTCGACCTATTCCCCCGAAGAGCGGCTGGCCGACTTCCAGAAGTGCTTCGGCCAGGATGTCGCGTGGCTGCAGGTGCAGTGGCTCCGCTTCATGGACGAGCTGCAGTAGCGGCCCACGGCTGCCGACCACGCGCGATTGCAGCCCGATCTTGACAGCCTCCGCTAATCGCGAGAGCATCCGCCGTCCTGACCCGGAGGGGAGGCGAGATGGATCAACGCCAGGCGGCCTGCAACGACGAACTGTCGCACAAGCCCAGCCTCGCCTCCAGGCTGAAGCTGCTGTGCGTCACGCCGGCTGAGCCCTCCTGGACGGCCCTCGCATTGCGGCTCTCCGATCACGGATGCCACGAACCCCAGTTCCGCTGGCGGGCCGATTCGGCCGCCGCGCTGGCCGCCATGCGGGAGGAATCCTTCGACTGTATCCTGCTGGACTGCAGCCCCGGGGAGCCCGTGTCCGCGGAAGCCGTCGCCTTTCTTTCGGCCGCCGCTGCGTCCGGCAGCACTGATCCGCTGCTGCTCATCCTGCCTGCGGCCGACGCCGATCTGCTCGCGTCGCTGGGAGCGTTTGAATGCGAGGCGCTCGTCTGCGATTCGGGTCTGCAATCGCGGGCGCTTCCCGTCTGGATCGCCCGTGCTGTCGAGCGGACCCACCGCCTCCGCGAGATCGCCAGGCTGTCCAGTTCAGAACAGCGCCGCACCCTGCGCGAGCGGGGAGAGACCGACGCCCTGCTGGAACAGCAGCGGCGGATCGTGCATGACCGCGTGCAGCGCAGCGCGTTCGCCGACGTCCCCGGGATCGACGCAATCGAACCGCACGACGACGCGCTTCGCGAACTCCCCCCGCAGGTCGCCGCCTACTACGAGGAGTTGCTGCGGACGACCGTGATGATGGGGGCCGGCAGCCTGTCGGACGAAGTGGGCCGTCTGGCGAGGCTGCTCGTCGCCGCGGGAATGTCGCCGCGCAATGCGCTGCGACTCCATCTGGAGCGCGTCGAGGACCTGATTCGCGGGCTCGGCAGCCGCAGCTCCCGCCACGTCATGAGCCGCGCCGACATGCTGGCCATGGAGCTCATGATCCAGATCGGCGAGTGCTGGCGCAGCCGGTCGCAGCGGACGGGGCTGGGCGACTACGGAATCGACCTGCTGCATGAGCAGGTCCTCCGCGACAAGTCCGCCTGACTTCAGGCGGCCCCGCTCTGTCAAGTCTTGATCTCGAAGATCGCCTCGATCTCGACGGCTGCTCCCGTCGGCAGTGCGGCGAAGCCGAGCGCGCTGCGGGCGTGGTACCCGTCGCCGTCCTTGCCGAAGATCTCGTGCAGCAGATCGGACGCGCCGTTGATCACCAGGTGCTGATCGGTGAAATCGGGCGCGGAGTAGACGCAGCCCAGCAGCTTGATGACTTTGAGCCCGTCGAGCGTGCCGTGGCAGTCGTGCACCGAGTTCAGGATCTTGATCGCGCAGTCGCGTGCTGCCGCGTAGCCGGTCTCGACATCCAGACCGCCCCCGAGGATCCCCTTCTGGTCGCTGGTGTGGCCGGACGTGATCAGCAAGTTGCCGGTTCGAATGCATAGGTTCAGGTATCCCGCCTGCGCGGGTTTGAACGCGATTCCCAGCTGCTGCGCCTTCTTTTCTGGACTCATCGAACTCCCTGCTGCGTCTCAAGGGTGCCGTCTGGAAAATGAAACGCCTGCCGCCAGGCGCACGCATCGATTGAATTCATCACCGGCTGAGCAGCGTCATCAACGCTTCCCGCAGTTCTTCGTCGCTGGCGCGTCCCCGCCCCGTCAGCTTGCCGGTCAGACCATTAAGGTTGCGGGGGTCGCGAATGTCGGATGAGTTAAGAATCCTCAGCACGCGCCGATAGGCGTCCTGTTCGGCCTGCACGTTTCCCTGCGAGCGATCGATCACCGCCTGCCGCAGCAGCCGCTGATACGGCTCCAGGTCGCTGCCGTCCTTCCCTAGGTAATTCTGGATGACTTGCCGCGCCGCATCGTGTTCGGCGCGGTTGGCGGTGGCGCCTCCCTCCGGATTAATTAACAGCATTCCGAGCGACATCAGGAAGCTGCCGCCGAGCAGCGCGTAGAGCAGCAGCGGATTCGACTCGCTCTTCTGCCGCCGCTCGCGCGGCTGTTCGTCCGCCAGTTCCGCCAGCTCCAGCGCCGGCAATTGGCCGTCCTCTCCCAGGCTGACGAGCGGCGCGCCGCTGCGGTCACTCAGGAAGCGGGCCACGTGCGGGCGGGAATCGGGGGGTCGCGTCTTTTTACGGGGGCGAGCCGTCCCGGAGGGCGCTGTCTTCGGCGTGCGGCCTGCGGTCGGCGTGGGCGTCGAGTCGGCGGACCGGGCCGAACCATTGGTCGGCGCCGCGAGGCTGCAGACCGTCGCCGATCCCAAGCGGATCGTCGCCGTCTGCGGCAGCCACACCCACTTCTCCGGGGGGATCTCGTTGCCGTCCACCTGCACGGCGCCGGCGCTGGGAGCATAGATTGCGTAGCGGCCGCTGCGCCGCACGATGCTCGCCTGATGCTCGGACAGCGTCGTGTCGCTCAGGATCAGGTGGTTGTCCCCCCCTCGCCCGATGTGCACCAGTTCCTCGGTCAGCGCAAACGCCTTTCCCGTATCGGGGCCGGCGGTGACCGAAATAGTGGCGGGCGCATCCATACCGCAATCTTACCGATCCTCAAGCAGCCGTTGAAGCCGGGAGATTCCACCGAATCGAGACCCGTTCCCCTACGCGATGCGCACGACCCGTCTATACTCGCCCGCGACACCCAACGGAAACTGTGCCATGCCGACGGAACGCGAAAAGATGCTGCGCGGAGATCTGTATGATCCTCTCGATCCGGAACTCGTTGCGGACCGGACTCGGGCCCGCGACCTCTGCTGGGCGCTCAATGTCACTCTGGAACGCGACGAACGGGAGCGTCGCCGATTGTGCACCGAACTGTTCGCGGCCGGCGGCGACAGCGTCTGGATGCAGCCCCCATTTTTCTGCGACTACGGCCGCAACATCACGCTCGGACACCGCGTGTTCTTCAATTTCAATTGCGTGGTGCTCGACGTCGCCCCGGTCACCATCGGCAGCCACACGCTCTTCGCGCCCGCTGTCCAGATCTATACCGCGTCGCATCCGCTCGACGCGGCTCTCAGGCGGGAGCAGGAATTCGGCAAGCCGGTTTCCATCGGATCCGACGTGTGGGTCGGCGGAGGAGCCATTATCTGTCCTGGCGTGACCATCGGCGATCGCACCGTCATCGGCGCCGGCAGCGTGGTGACGCGCGACATCCCTCCCGACGTGGTTGCGGCGGGAAACCCCTGCCGCGTACTCAGACCGATCGAAGCCAATGACCGGACGATCGTCTGACCGCTGGCGGACAGGCTTGAGCATGCGCCGGAAAACCGAGTTCCGGACGGTGTCGGGAGATTCCGTGCGACCGCATCGGCGACTGACTGAGTCGCTGACCCGTGACAGGCCGGATATCACGCGGATCGCAAGGAGTTAGGCTCGTGGTCAGTCGCCGCCCTCCGCTGGATGGCGCGCCTCCTTCGAACCCGACGACTCGCGCATCAGGAGTGATCTCATGGCCCTGTCCCGCAAACTCACATCTCTGGCAGTGCTGGGGGTGATCGCCACCACCGCCAGTCTGTCGCTCGCCCAGAGACCCGCCGCCCAACGCCAGCCGGCCACGCAGACCGGCGCCCAGAATCAGAACCCGAACACGCAGCCGCAACCCGGCACGCCGAACCGCGCTCCGCAGAATCAACGACCCGTTACGCAGGACGATGCCGATGCACAGCGTCCCGTCATCCAGGACCAGACAACAACTTCCGGCGGATTCGTGGTCGCTAGCCAGGTGATGGGAGCGCCCGTGCAGTCGGCGGACGGGCAACAGATCGGTACGATGGCCGACGTGCTTCTGACCGTCCAGATCGCCATCACGCCCGTCGAAACCGGCGCAGCCGTTCAGCCTGCGGCAGGGAGTACTCAGGCCACGGCGAACACTCAGGCCACGGCCGGAGCGAATGCGAATGCAAATGCGACAACCCAGACGTCCGGCGCATACCCCTTCATGGGGACGAATGTCTATGCCCTGATCAACGTCGATGCGTTTGCTGAAGGCCGTGTGGCCATCATCCCCTGGGAGTTGCTGCACTATGCGAACGGGACGTTCATCATCGGCTTCGACATGAACCGGCTGAGCGAGGTCCCCTCCGTGATGCAGGGTGATCCGCGGCTCATGGAGGGCATGGAGTGGGCGCAGCAGGTGGACGGCTTCTTCCAGGACGATCTGCGGCAGATTCGCGCGGCGCGGCCTGATCTCGACAACATTCCGCCGAACCAGCAGTCCCCCACGCAGCGTCAACCGGGTGTCACCCCGGCCGATCCAACGCCCGGAACTCCCGGCGCGACGCCCCCCCGTGCCCCCGGAAACCAGCCCGGCACGACTCCTCCCCCGCGGACGTCGCGGCCCGGCGCGAATCCGACCCAGCCGGGAACGGCACAGCCCGGTGCATCGCCCGCCGCCCCCGCGAATCCGACTCCTTGAGAATCGGATGCATGGAGCACTGACACGCCCCGGATGCACATCCGGGGCGTTTTCGCATTGAGGCCCGCGCTAGGCCGCCCGTTCGGCGGGCACGCGCATCACGGCCTGCCGCGCCTGCTGGTGCCACTCCAGCCGCGAGACGGGCTTGCGTGGCGTAACGACCGTCACCAGGGTGAGCTGAATCTCCCGATTGCGGCCCAGGAGCCACTCCAGGCTCAGGTAACGCTCCCGTCCATCGACATATGGAGCGCACGTCACTTCGCAGGTGAAGTGCGTGAGGTGCCGTTCCCAGTTGCGGATGACGTTCGCCAGAGCTTCCGGATCGTCACCCGGCAGCAGGATGTGAGCGCGGCGTCGCGGCTTCAGAGAGGACAGCAGATTGGCCGTGGCGATGAACGATTCGGCCGCCGTCAGATCGCCCCCGTACACCTTCGCGTCCCGCAGCAGGATGAGATCGAAGTGATGCTGCGCAAACGGGAATCCGCCGGCAATGCTGCGATGGTGCACATCGCTCACGTCCGGCGGCAGCGGGGACAGTCCCGTCCGGTCATCGATGCCGGCGGCCTGCTTCCCGCGCGACTGCAGCGTGGCGACGAGCGCACCGTCGTTGCAGCCGACATCGAGAATCGTCCGCGTGCGCTGCAGAATGGATCCGCGAATCAGTTTGCGGATCACGCGGCGCGGAAGCATCGTGGTGCGCATCCCTGCAGTCATGGGTCTCCTCCGTGAGCCCGCGGAGTCCTGAAACGCGGCCGGGTTATCAATGGGGCGCAGACGCCCACCTGTGGTATCGAAAGGCCGTCGGTCGAAAGTTGACACAGATGCCGCCCGCAACGGCGTCCGCATCCCGGCCGATGCCCAGGAAATGGCTGAGGAAAACTGGCGGAACTTTGCGGACCGGCCAACTCTCCAGCCTCTCTACCTTTCCGGTCGCTATAATTCCGCCGCGGTCACATTGTCGAACAGGGAGAGTTTGCGGATGGCGGAGTTTGAGACGGTGGCCCGGGTGGGAGAAATCCCGCACGGAGAGGGACGGGCGTACCCGGTCAACGGGCGGATGGTGGCTGTTTTTCGCCTGGGAGACGACTACCGCGCGATCCTCGACAGTTGCCCGCACATGGGGGCGTCGCTCGCCGCGGGTTACGTCGAAGACGGCAGCGTCACCTGTCCGTGGCACGCCTGGCGGTTCTGCGTGCATGACGGACTCTGGGTGGATAATCCGAAATCCAACCTCAAGACCCCGACGTTCGAGGTCCGCGTCGTGGACGACGCCATCCAGATCCTGGTCCCCGACCCACCCCCGCGCGGGCCGTCGCTCCAGGAGACAAGCGACGCCTAATCCCATCTGTCAGAACCGCGGTCTCTTACGGAGAAGCCGGGGGCCTTCATTCCGCGTAGAACCAGCTCACCGGCAGCGAGCGAAAGCGTGACGAGAGCTGTCCGGCCGCGGGGCCGCTCTCCCAGTACGTCAGCAGGGCGCGGCCCCGGTGGAACAGGACGCTGGTATACGCATAGGTATGAGACGGGTCCGATTCCAGGTTGCGGACGTGCGTCCAGGTCTGGCCTTCGTCGGATGAGACGGCGGCGGTCAGCGGCGTCCTCGCTCCCCCATGGCCGGCGCCGGGGTCGTAGGTGTTGTTCCAGATCAGGAGCAGATCGCCGGTCGCCGGAATGCGACGGATCGTCGCCGGCGCTTCGGGCGCGGTGACATCCAGCGGCTCGGCCTCGCTCCAGGTGTCGCCACCGTCGTCGGAATAGCTGGCGGCGATGTACCCCAACTGCGTCCGGATGATCATCATCAGCCGACCGTCTTTAAGCTCCAGGACCTCGGGCTCCATCGCGCCCCGTTTAGGCAGATCGACGCGGCCTTCACCGGCGATCCAGGTGCGGCCGTCGTCGCCGGAAAAGTAGCAGTGGCAGACGAAGTGGTTCTCCGCGTGCACGTCCGCTGTGGACGCGGCCGGCACCACGAGACGCCGGGTTGAGAGCTGTGTGACCCGGTCATTGTTGACGACGTGATATCCGGGATCGGTCGTCACGCGAACCGGCTCGCCGAATGTCCGTCCCTCATCGTCGGAGAACCGAACGAACATCTGCAGATCGTCATAGGCATTCTTCTGCAGGTAGAAGAGTGCGAGTTGGGGATGCGAGACATCGCCGATCCAGCGGAGCGTGCAGCTCATCACGTTCTGCTTCCCCGTGTTTTCCTGGAGAATGCGCTGGTCGCTCCAGCTGCGGCCTCCGTCGGACGAAGTGCGGGCCACGATGTGCGCCTGCGCGAAGTCGCTGCCCGTGCCGCCGAATTCCGTCACCGCGAACAGCAGCGTGCCGTCCCGCAGTGCGACGACGCTCCCTTCCGTGTATCGGGGATGCTCCGCAGTCGCTTCATACACGAGCACCGATACGTCCTCGGCAATATCCGCCGGCGCAGGCTGAGCGAGCGCCAGCAATGCATGCGCGGCCCGGATGCGGGCATCCGGGTAGGGATCTTCGAGCATCTCGATCAGCCGCGGCGCCGCCTCGGTCACACGCGCGTCGGGGACAAACTCCGCGGCATACGTCCGCACCGCGGCCTCCGCGTGCGAAAGGTTCTCCACAAGCTGAGCACGCCCCGCCTCATCTCCCAGCGTGGCGAGCGCATGTTCGAAGTATGCGACGGTCAGCGGATCGTCGCTGCGCGTAATCTGCTCGCGAATGGGTTCGATGTCCGAGTCATCGCCGACGCGGGCCAGCACCCAGGCAGCGGTGCGGCTGAGTTCCAGGTCGTCGCTCTGCAACTGTGCCCGCACCACCGGGAGCGCCTGCGGATTCCCCGCCCGGGCGAGCGCCGCGGCCGCCATGATATTCAGCCGCGGATACCCCTCCCGCGCGAGCGCTTCCCGCAGAGCGGCGCCGTCCCCGATCTCCCACACCTTGTAAAGACTCTCGGCGGCGTGCACGTGCCCATAAGTGTCCTGACCGGCGAGGATGTCGAGCATGACGGCCGCTGCATGGCGGTCTCCCGCGCGAACCAGCTCCCTCGCCAGACCGCAGCGATGCTGATCGTCGGTCTCGGTGGCGAGCAGCTTGCGCAGCAGCGGCTGCAGTTCCGCGCCGTAACCGGCCACGCTGAGTCCTTCGGCGGCATGCATGGCCGGCCAGAAATCACGGCCGGCGAGTCCCTCGCGCAGCACATCCAGGCATCGCGAACGCACCAGCGGATCAAGCCGGATCGGCTCCCGCGATTCCGGTTCCGCGGCGCCCAACGGCACGCAGGTCCCGATCAGAACGGCGACGGACAGACTCCAGGCGATCGATTTCATCGGCAACGGCAGCTCACAGGAATGGGACAAGGTGTGAGCCAGTCTACCGCGACAAGTCCGGCCCGTCGCCCGCCGGGGGACTCAGCCAGCCGCGTCCTCATCGTTGAGATCGGCGGCCGCTGGAGCCGCCTCCTCCGGGGAGCCCTCAGCTGCCCGCATTCCGGCCGCGAGCCGGTCGGCAACCGCCGTGTCGATGAACAACTGGGACGCGTGGTACATCAGCATCGGAATGACGGCGAGCGGCGCGCCGGCGGACGAGAATGCCGCGGCGACATAGACGCCGATGGGGAGGGTCTTCTGGCTGGCGGCAAACACGACAGCCGCCCGATCGGCCGGATCGAATCGCAACCCTCGAGCCACCCAATGGGCGACCGCCATCGCCGCCACATGCAGTGCAATGCACGACCCGAGCGCAACAATCACCGCGGAGGCGCCGCCGATGGAACCGGCCCCTCCCGAGACCTTCGGACCGGCCTTGACCGACTCCCAGGCAATGATCAGTAGAATGCACAACTGAGCGATGACGCCCAGCTGCACTTTGCGCCGGTCGGCCGCGGCTGCCACCAGGGGAGCGGTGCGCAGCAGTTGTCCGACGGTGATCGGCAGCAAAGCCGACACCACCAGCTTCTGCATCAGTGCCGGCGTGTCCATCTCGATCGACGGGCCGCTGCCCCCGGGAGACGGAACCAGCAGCGTGAGCCACAGCGGCGTCACCAGGAAGCAGAGGCTGTTGGTGACGAGCGTCACCAGCAATGAGACGGCGTCGTTCCCCTGCGCCTTGCGCGTCCAGACGGAGGCCGCAGCCATCGTGCAGGGGACGGTTCCGGCGATGAGCAGGCCGATCGTGAAATCGAACGTGACCTGCAGGCGGCTCAACGGCCAGGCCGCCAGCGGAATAAGAACGTACGTGACGGCCGTCGCCCAGATCACCGGACCGGGACGGCTGAGCGCGGCCCGCAGCCTGCGGTTGTCGAGCGTGACCGACATGAGGAACAGCACGAGCGCGGTCAGGGCCGTCGCCGCGTGCGGGCCGAGCCACTCCTGAAACCGGTCGATCCGCGCGCCGCCGAGAGAAATCCCAAGCCAGAACCCTCCCGGCATGAAGATCAGCATGCCGATCAGAAACCAGCGCCGCGCGAGGAACGTCAGCATGCGACGATGGACCAGGGGACAGCGATCATGAGTCTGAGCCGGCGCTGCGCGTCACCGCCGGAGATTTCGGCTTGTAACTGCCTCGGCCCGCTCATTCGGTCGCGGAAGATGACGTCTCCGCCGCGGACTGCCAGCGGCGGATGAGGAACGATTCGCGCAGCGTCGGCGTTTCTCCGGCCGATGTCTGCAGCACCTCGACGGCCGCCGCCGATTGCCCGCGACTCATTTCGCACAGCGCCAGCAGCGAAAGGGACGACTGGACCCAGCCCCCCCCCGGATAGTCGCGGAGATACAGCACAAGCGTGTTGACGGCCGCATCGTACCGCCCCAGTTCGTACTGGCAGACAGCGATCCAGTACACGCTCTCTTCCCGGGCAAAAACGTTCGACCCCAGTTGCGGGGGCGCCGAGCGGATCGTTCCGTACGCCGTCAGCGCGTCCTGCAGTTCACCCCGCATGTGCAGCACGCGCACGGCCCGAAGCGGCTGTGGAGAGTCGGTCTCGACGATCTGGTCGCGACCATCGATGATCTGTTTCCGCAGGATGCGCGGGCCGCGAATGATTCGGAACATCGATTGGAGTGCCGGCGTCTGTTCTCCGCCCGCAGCGAAGAAGGCCGCCGCACGCTGTTCGGGAAACGGCCACGCACGCAACGCATCCGCCGGCCAGAGTCCGTTTTGACCCGCGTCCGCGATCCGTTCATCGAGAGGCTCTCGACCTGACTCGCTCTCCACAACGCCGTCGTACAAGATGGCCGCATACTCTTCCGGAAGCGCCGCCTGGGTGATTTGCATCCGCGGAGCCGACCACGCCGCCGAAGTGACGAACTGAACCTCCGCCGTGGAGAGCGACTCAGACGACCAGACGTATGTCCTCCCATCCGGAATGTCGAATTGCCGCAGCAGCGAGTCATCCGCACGGGCGGCTTCCAGCGTCGCAGGCTGTCCTGGAAGTATGCCGGCGTCGGATGCAGCGGCGGGCACGGGCAGCCCCAGTTCGGGATCGAACAGATGGACGCCCGAATCTGGTACGACGGCCCCGACCAGCAACGACTTCGCGGATGTCGGATGCTGCAGAATGACGGCGTCGATCTCAAGTTGCCGAAGGATCTCCACGAATGCCCATGCCCGCTCGGACGCATTGCCGCGCCCCAGCAACAGAACCTCGAAGGCCGTCATCGCCGGATCCGCATCCGTCCGATTCAGCAGCGAGACGTGCCGCATGACGAAGTCGAACGCGTTGACGGTCCGCTGCAGGTCGTCATCGGCCGAGGCGACGATCGACTCGGCGATCGCGCGGAACATCAGCGCGTCGCGGATGTGCGCGGCGTCGCGGACATCGAAGCGGTCCGCCGCCGCCTGCTGTGCGGCCTCGTCCCCCAGCCAGCCCATGACGGCGTCCGCCGTCCCGGCCGGCATCTCGACGCCGGCGGATTCCGAGTAGTCGACCCACCACAGGTTCAGATCGTCGACCTGACCTTCAAGTGTCGCGCTGACGCCGATCCGTTCGGGGCGGAGGCCGTCCAGCGTTTCGGCCAGCTGGCGGCGGAGTTCGATCTCGGCTCGGGCGTTGTCCTCATCTTCGCTGATCGTCGCGGTTCCCGGATCGGACCCTCCCCCTCCGGCCAGGAACAGCAGGATCAGAATCAACAGGCCGCCTCCCACGGCGGCCCAGATCCGCCAGCGGGACGACGACGGATCGGTGGCTGACTGCGACATGGATCAGACGGTGAAAACAGGGAATGAAGGACAACACGGCCAGTGTAGGGCCCGTCATGGGCGGTGACCAGAACGCGACGGATGAAGTCCACGCGAAGAAATCGACGCCCACCGCCTCATCGCACAGGCAGGCGGAAATCTGCCGGGGGCCGGCCTCCGGAGCGGCGGGCTCCGTTCAGAAGCTCAGCACCAGTTCGCGAATCCGCGTCAATTGCCGGAGAAGCTGCGGCAATTCGGCCAGTGGCAGCATGTTGGGCCCGTCGCTCAGCGCCTTGTCGGGATCCGGATGGGTCTCGATGAACACCCCGTCGCAGCCGGCGGCGACCGCAGCCCTGGCCAGTGGGATGATCATCTCCCGGGCGCCGCCGGTCGTGCTGCCGCCGGGACGCTGCACGCTGTGCGTCGCATCGAAGATCACCGGCGTGCCGAGTTTCTGCATCGTGGGAATCGACTGCATGTCATTCACCAGCCGGCCGTATCCAAACGTGGTCCCGCGCTCAGTGAGCATCACGCGGCGGCTCCCCGCCTCTTCGCACTTCCGCACCGCATGGACGACGTCCTCGGGCGCGACGAACTGCGGCTTCTTCACGTTCACGATTCCATCGTGCCGGGCGGCGGATTCCGCGGCGGCCGCCACGAGATCGGTCTGCCTCGCCAGAAACGCCGGGATCTGCAGGATGCGGCAGACTTGGGCCGCCGGGGCCGCATGCTCGACGGCGTGGATGTCCGTCGTCACGGGCAGGCCGGTCTTCTCGCGGACTCGAGCCAGAATCTCCAGTCCCTTTTCAAGCCCCGGTCCCCGGAAGCTTTTGATGCTGGTGCGGTTCGCCTTGTCGAAGCTCGACTTGAAGACCAGTTGCAGCTTCTCCCGAGCCGCGAGTTCCGCCAGTTCGCCGGAGACGCGGGTGATCAGCTCTTCATTCTCGATGACGCACGGCCCTGCGATAAACAGCAGCGGCTGGCCTTGGCCGCAACGGTACTGGTCGAACGAAATGGGGTTCTCAGGCACGTCTGCATCCCTCGCCGGACTGAGCGGGCGACACTCCTGGTCCGCCCAAGCATCGGGATTCTAGGCGACGCCGGGATTCGATGACACTGACGTTCCTGCGGCGAGCGCGATCGGGCAGTGGGGAGCCCGCGCCATCCACAACTCTTCTGGCCGTGATTCCGCATTGCCTTGTATACTCCCCCTGTGCCCGTCCGATTTCGTCCGCGGAGAGCTTTCATGCCGCGCCGTGTCTGCATTCCTGCTTTGGCGTCCCGCATCCTCGCGGCACTGATCCTGATGTCCGCGCTGGCGGACCGGCTTCCCGCCCAGGCGCGGGACCCGTATCTGGCCCTGCGGCTGAAGATGGTCAACGAGGATCTGGCCGATGAAGGAATCACGAACGAACGCGTGCTGGAATCGATGCGGAGCGTCCCGCGGCATCTGTTTGTCCGCTCGAACCTGCGGCAGCTGGCCTACTTTGATCAGGCGCTCGATATCGGATTCAAGCAGACCATCTCACCGCCGTTCATCGTCGCCTATATGACGCAGGTGCTCGATCCCCAGCCGGAGGACCGCGTGCTCGAAATCGGCACGGGGAGCGGCTATCAGGCGGCCGTGCTCTCCAGCCTGGTCGCCGAGGTATACAGCATCGAGATCATTCCGCAACTGGGCCGCAACGCCGAGAAGATCCTCAAGCAGCTCGACTGCGACAACGTGCACACGACGGTGGGAGACGGCTACGAGGGTTGGGAGGAGCATGCGCCCTTCGACAAGATCATCGTCACCTGCTCGCCCGAAGCGGTCCCCCAGCCGCTGGTGGATCAGTTGAAGGACGGGGGCCGGATGATCATTCCGCTTGGCGAGCGGTATCAGCAGGTCTTTCATCTGCTGGAGAAGAAGGACGGCCAGCTGGTCACCACCGAGTTGCTCCCCACGTTGTTCGTGCCGATGACCGGGCGATCCGAGCATGAACGCTCCGTCCAACCGGACCCTCGCCGCCCGGAACTCGTCAACGGCGGATTCGAGAATCTGCGCGACGACGGACTCGCCACAGGCTGGCACTACCAGCGGCGCACCCGCATCGAGGACTCGGGCGCGCCGCAGGGGAGCAACTACCTGGTGTTCGAGAACTCCGATCCGGGCCGCACATCGCACATCCTCCAAGGACTCGCGCTCGACGGCACACAGGTCCCCCAGATCACCCTGAGCCTGAACATCAAGGTGGAGCAGGTCCGCCGCGGACCGGGTCCGGGGGAATCGCCGCAGCTGATCATTCACTTCTTCGATCAGCGGCGGCAACCGATCGGCCAGCAATCGATCGGCCCGTGGCTGGCGGAGTCGCAGAACTGGCAGTCGGTGGCGGAGCGGATCGCAGTCCCCGCCTCGACGCGCGAGGCGATCGTCCAGGTCGGCCTCAACGGTGCGACCGGATCACTCTGGATCGACAACGTCAATCTGACGCCGCACCCCCGCTGAGTTCTCGATCGCCCTGTCTGGCACCCCTCGATTCCGTCACATCGAGGCCTTGTTTCGCACATTGCGGAGGGGTGGCAAGCGTTAACGCCGGTAGACCCGGCAAGCGCGGTAAACCGCGCACGTCCGGAGGAATCGCTTCACGTCGTCCCGCCAGACCCGCCGATACGACGGGAGACGACCCAGTCTTCACGGTTTTCGCACGACGCGGTTGACCCGGTTCCAGGGGGGATATGGTCATCCGGGCCGCTGGAGCGCGTTGCTCTTTCGCCATTCCCGCCTGCCGGACTTCTCCTAATTGCTCGCCCGGACTTCATGGGGACGGATTCCCTGTGCGGCCGCGCGGGTCTGGAGCCGCTGTCGCTGCTTCCACGGACGGAAGTACGCCCATGACTCCCCGCAGGACGCTGTTTCGCGAGTATTTCAAGCACCACGCTCCCGCCGCGCTGCTCTGCCTGGGGCTGGGCGCGCTCGGCTGCTCGGGTGGCCACTTCAACCTCTCGTCGCGAGTTTCCCGCGGAGAGGAGATCGCCGCCGACGCTCAGCGTGACGTCCAGCAGGTGAATTCCGGTCCGGAAGCAACCAGTCTGGCCCGTCTCCTGCGCATGAAGCGCGAGGAGCCGGCGGACAAACAGGAGACTGCTGAACCTCGGAACGGACGCATCTTTTCCGCCTTCGTTGATCGCCGCACCCCCGAGAGCGATGGCGCTCAGGATCCCTTCCTGGCGGCAGAAGCAGAGAAGCCGGCCGCGCGGCGGGACGACGCCACACGAACGGTAACCCGCTCGTCGCTGAGCGAGACATCCCGGGAGTCATCCGGCGACTCACGCGCGACTGGACAGCAGAAACTGTCCGACGCCGACCTGTGGAAGATGTTGGAGTCCGAAAAGCCAGTTCGTGCGGACTCTGCACCCGCCCGCGTCAGTGTCGCTCCCACGCCCGCGGCCGATACTCCGGAATGGGCGCGCGAATCGAATACGCCGGCGCCCGCCGGATCGACAACGACCGGCTATCAGACGCCCGCCTTTGCACAGGCCGAGGCGGCGGGGCCGCCTGCTGACCCCGTGCCGGCTCCCCAGGCGTCTGCCCCACCTCCCGCCGCAGCGGACTCGCTGCGAACTCAGGTCGACGCGTTACTCGCCGAAGCGCGCCGTCATGAAGGACAGGGCGCTCTGCATGAGGCGTATCATGCGGCGATTCTCGCCGAGCGTCTGGCCGATCGTGAGCAGCTGGTCTTCACGCCGCAGCAGGAGCAACCGGCTGATCTGGCCCGCCGCCTTGCCGAGAAGATGCAGACGGCTCCGCGACGCGATCCGTTCGGCGAGATTTCAATTGGTCCCAACGCCAGCCAGAATCCCGCCAGCGAAGTGAGTGCGACGACGCCAGCGATCGCAGCTTCCACGCAGTTCCCGGGGGCCGCTTCGCCACAATCCGGAACGCACGCTCCGCCGTCCGCAGAGGTCGCTGCGATTGCGCCGCAACGGCCGGCGGCTCCGTCACTCGGTTTCGACGAAGCCTTCCCGCCGGTGCACGAATGGCGCGGCGTCAAGGCCAACACGCCTGTTTCGCTGGCCGTGGTGGATACGTCCCCCGCACCGTTCCGGCGAGCTCCGGAGCCCGTGGAACATGCCGTCTTGAAGGCGCCGGCAGAGGATTCCACATCCGGCGATCGGCTCCCCCGCCGCCTCGAGCCCCACGCCGGGAGCCTCTGGTTGGGCAGGCCGGAAACATCGTCCCTCTCTGGACCGTCGCTGTCGGGACCGGCCCTGATTCGTGAGTCCGATGCCAGTGCGCCGTCCTCAGTCGCGCCTCCTCCTCCCCTCGATGTCGGAGCCGAGCACCGCCGCGTCGCAGAGCCGGGCCGCTCCGATCGTGCCGAAACCAGGCAGCGCCGCGGCGGCATGACATGGTGGGTCTTCGGCGCCGTCGCCCTGTTTGCCGGAGCCGTGCTCGTCAGAGTGCGGCGCGGGCGCACTATGACTCCGGCCTGAGACCGCCAGCGTGCGATTGGCACGATCCGGGCGATCGTGCGGATGGGAGTGACTGTCACACCGACTCGATTGGCCGGTCCGCTTCGCACGACTTCGGCCTGCGCCAATGCCGCCGCAGGGCGCCCCTGCGTTTGGACAGCCCCCGCCCCGCACTGGGGGTCAATTTCGCCCGCCGGGCCGTGTTGCGTGTCCTATAGTTCCCGGGACCACCCCCGATGAAGGACCGCACGCCTCGGAAGCGGCCAAGCACAGCTTCTGACCCTGCGGACGGGGTTGAATCGCGACTCGCGCACGAGCCATCTGACCCCCTATGTCGAGCGATCCCTGGAAGCGACCCACCCTGGATGAACTCAAGTCGATTCTCGACTGCATCGGGAAATCCGACGTCGAGCACGACCGCGTCGCGGAACGCCTGGAACTCGCCGTCCCCGCCGAGATCATTACGTACCGCGGCAACACCATTTCCGCAATGACCCGCGAGATCAGCCGCTACGGCATCGGACTCGTTCACCGGGGCCTGTTGCCCCCTGGCGAAGTCACCGTACGGATGGCCAGCGAGACGCGGCAGTTCGAATATCGCGTGCAGATTGAATGGTGCCATCCCTGCGAGAAAGGGATGTCGATCAGCGGCGGACGCTTTCTGACATCGCAGCCCGCCGGTTCGTGAGCCGCCGTGCATCGGCTGCCGACTCAGGACGCCGTCGGATCGGCAATCCCCTTCAGATACGTCGACAACTGCATCTGCAGCTGCTGCAGCTCGTGCCAGGCTTCCGGCGTAATCATCATCCGCTCGTGTTCGTCCCCGGGCTGCGCGCCGACCTCCTCCTCGGCCGAGAGCAGCACGCGCAGGATCCGGGAGTGCACGTACGAGCACAGGTCAGAGAGCTGCGCCGCCTGCACGGCTGAAAGATGCTGCGGCAACTCCGGCGGACCGTGCGGAAACGGATCCTCGGTCAACTCGTCATCATCCGGGAACGGAGGTTCGAGACCCGCCTCCGAATCGGGCCGCGATGCCACCGTCTGATCCCCCTGGGGCCACTGCTGGCGATGCTGACCGTTGCGGGATCTCGCCGCGATCTCCTCCGGGCTGCCGTACAACAGCAGGCAGCGGCCGATCAGCACCTGGTCGCCCAGCTGCAGGACGCGCATCTTCACCGCGTGCCCGTTCACCCGCGTCCCGTTTGTGCTCTCCAGGTCCGTCAGAATGATCCGTCCGTCGTCCTCCTGCACCTTCGCATGAAAACGACTGACGCGCTCATCGTTCAGCCGAACCTGATTGTCCTCCTCCCGGCCGATGCTGACCGGCGTCGGCAGATCCCGCAGGATCTCACCCCGCTCGAGTCCGTCCAGAATTTGAAACGTAACGTGAGCCATAAACGAACAACGACAACGCGAGCGCGCTTCCGCTCCAGGGGGCAAACGGCCCTCCGAAATCCGCCGACTCACGCTCCTGCATGGAACGGGGAAGCTCCACTGGTAGAGCTGCTGCAGCCCATTCCTTGTACCACTGCCGGCCGAACGTCGTCAAGCAGCGGATGAACGCTTGTCAGCCGGCAATGATTCCGCCCGCAGCATCGTCCCAGCGCCGACGCTGTCCGGTCGACCAGGACGCCGATTTCGATCGTGCTTTTAGACAAGTGCCTCCAGCAGCTCCCGTGGATCGGAGAAGTCGTCAAACAGATGATCCGGGTCCGTCGCCTCCAGTTCGCTTCGCGAATACATCCCGGTCGCCACAGCCACGGCGCGGGCGCCGATCGCCCGCGCGCACTTCACATCCGACGGCGTATCGCCGATCACGCAGATGTGGTCCGGAGACACCTCCCGGTCCAGGTGCCGGCACGCCTCCCGCAATGCCACACGCGCCACATCGTCACGGTCGAAGTGGTCGTCGCCGAACCCGCCAAAGTGAAAGTGATGATCCAGCCGGTAGTGCTGCAGCTTCAGATCGGCCCCGCGACGGTAATTCCCTGTCAGCAGCCCCAGCGCCACGTCCCCGCGCTCCACCAGCCGGTCGAGCAGCGCGGCAATCCCCGGCAGAATCCGCCCCGGCAGCTCCGCCAGCGTCTCCGGCAGATGCCGGAGATACGCCTCCAGAAACACCCGCTGAAGTTCCGCCGATACGTCCAGACGGTGATGGCGAAACAAGTCGGCTGTGATCGCCCGGTCGGTGCGGCCGGCCGCCGGAATGTCATGGGCCAGATCCGTCAGGCCGAACGCCGTTCCCAGCGCCCGCTCCATTGCCCGCTGTCCTGCTCCGCCCGTGCTCAGCAGCGTGCCGTCGATATCAAACAAACAGACGTGTTTCATGGACGAAGTGTACGCGTCGGGCTCCAATGTGCACAGGGACTGCTCCACCCTCTGATCTCCGGAAATCGGCCCCACCGTTATGCATCAAATGGCCATCATCGGCTGCGGTCGCATGGGACGCGTTCACGCCGAGCGGGTTCTCCTGCACGGAGGCGCCCGCATCGTCGCCCTCTACGACGCCAACCGCGTCGCGGCCGTCCGTCTCCAGCAGGATCAGTTGCGCGACGCCGCCGTCTTCGATGATCTCGACGCTCTGCTCGACCACAGTCGAGCCACGGCCGCCGTCATCTGCACCCCCACCACTTCACACTTCGATCAGATCCGCGCCTGCCGCGCCCGCGGACTGCACGTGCTCTGCGAGAAGCCGCTCGCGGAGTCCCGAGAACGGATCGAAGCTCTGATCGCCGACGTCGCCGCGGGCGGACCCCATGCGATGCTCGCCTACCAGCGCCGGTTCTGGTCGACGCACCGCACTCTCCGCCGCGAAGTGCGCTCCGGCCGCTGGGGGCCGGTCCGCGCCGTGACGTCTCACAACGTCGAACACTGGCAGCCCACCATCGCCGGCACCTGGCGTGATGATCCCCAGATCAACATCGGAGGCTTCGTCGGAGACGCCGGCAGCCACAAGATTGATGCCGTCTTCCATGTCACCGGGCTCAATCCGGTCGAGGTCTTCGCCCGCTCCTGGAACTGCGGCAGCCTGGTGGAAGTCGTCACCTCCGTCTCCGCCGTGCTCGAAGGCGACGTCCCCCTCTGCATGGACTTCATCGGCCACGCGCAGTACCTCGGCGAAGACCTGCACATCCACTGCGCCGAAGCGGACCTGATGATCCGCGATCGCCGCGTCTGGATCGCGCGCAACAACCGCGTTGAGCCCCTCGAAAACGCTGAACCGGACTCGCATCCCATCGCTGGTTTCATCGAGTTGCTGCAAGGTGAGACCCCGAACGCAGCCCCTTTCTCCTGTGCGCGACCGGTGTTCGATTTCACGCAGGCCGTTCTGGAGTCATCGCGCCGGAAGTGCGCTGTACCGCTTTCCGGGACATGACCCGAGGCTCCGCTAAAACCTCTATCGCCGGGCGAGCCTCTGTAGCCGGCCTCTGAGAGGCCGGGCGAGCGGGTGAAAGCTGGACGACCCGGCTGTTTCGGACGGGGTCATAGACCCCGTCGACAGGTTTTGACGGAGGTTCCCGCCGTCCCTCCGCAACGGGATGTCTGGCGCGCTACAGCACCAGGTCGAGTTCGGCGAGCGTTTCTCCCGACTTGACGTCCAGCACCATGATGGCCGACTCCTCCGACGAGCCGACCGCGACCCGATTGCCGCTCCCGTCCACGGCGAAGGCGTTCGCCGTTTCCAGCGGCACGGCGATCGTCCGCGCACTGTTAGCGGCGATGTCCCAGACGTCGATACTCAGTCCTCGCAATGCCAGGAGGCGGTTTGCATCCAGAAAGGCCACCGCTTTGACCGCCTCCGGAAAGCTGGCCGTCAGCGTCTGCTGAGGACGGGCGGACGCGGGGGGCCAGAGATGGATCTCCCCTCCGGACGTGCCGACAGCCAGCATCGTCATATCGTCGTTGAATCCAAGCCCGGTGACGGCTGCACTCTGAGGAAGGGCGTGTTCGTGCAGCACCGAACCCTGTTGCATGTCGATGATGATCAGCCGCCCGTCCGATGTCCCCACCACGCACAATGCTCCGTCGGGCGACACGGCGAATGCCGACGTCGTGGGACTGTCGAATTCGAGCGACGCATCGATCATGCCGCTTTCCAGGTTCCACACGATCACGCGGCCGTCGACCGCCTCGCTGGCGGCCCGGGTCTGCGCCCGGTTGACCGTCAACGACTTGATCCCGGTCTCCTCGACGACCCGCTGACCGTTGGACAGGTCGTACAGACCACTGCCGTTCCCGTCCCCCGCGACGAGATAGCGTCCGTTGGCATCCTGCGCCACCAGCTGTGCCGTGGCGAAGTCCAGGGTCTCGTCAAATGACTCGTCCGCGACGTTCCACTTCTCGATCCGGCCGTAACCGCGTCCGGCCAGCAGTATTATCCCCTCCTTCGAGAACGACAGGCTCTCCACGAAGCCGCGCGGCACCATCCGGTCGCCGCCGCCGGAGAACGGACTCCACACAATGGCTCCCGCCGCCACCAGCAGCAGCGCCAGCAGTCCGCCGCCGATCGCCGCCAACTGGCTTCCCGTCGCTAGCCCATACACGGAGTTCGGGATCAGCGACCGCCAATCCCTCGCAGGGCGCGGCGGCTTGTGCGTCAGGGGTGCAGTGGCCTTCGGTGCGGTGGCGGGCCTCCGGTATTTCGTCGAAAGCGCACTCTCCGTCCGGTCGTCCCCCAGCTCCCGCAGCGACTTAACGGCCGCGCGCCGCACCATGTCGTCCGCGTCGCCTGCCAGGCGTTCCAGATGCGGGATCGCCGTTGCCGAGCCGATGCGCCCCAGTGCAGTCGCAGCCTGGTACCGCACAGGGCCTGAAGGATGCTCCAACTGCTCCAGGATCAGCCGGGTCGCATCGGGCCCGCCCAGTTCGGCCACAGCGGCCACCGCCTTGCAACGCACCGGATCGGATTTCTCGAGTGCCTGCCGCAGCGCGGGCAACGCGGCGGAGTCCTTCAGTTCGCCCAGCGACTTGACGATCGCCGCCTGCGCCGTCACCGACGGCTCCTGGCTGAAGCGATCCATCAGCGGTTCCAGCGCGGTCGAGTCACCGATCGAGCCCAGCGCCTCCGCGGCCCGTGTCCGCACGCGATCGGAACGACTGCACAAGTGCTCGATCAGCGGCAGCACGGCGCGCTCGTCCTTCAACCGGCGCAGCGCGTCAATGATACGGCACGCCCAGCGTTCATCCGACCCCGTCCCGATCGCCTGCTGCAGCATCTCCAACAGCCGCGGTAGCGCCGTCCGATCTCCCAGCCGTGCGACGGCCTCTACGGCAGCCAGCTCGGCTTCGGTATCACCGCACTCAAGCCACGCCGTGAGAACGGTGGCGTGCTCCGCTTCGCCACATAGACCGAGAGCATGGATGCATTCGATACGAATGTCGCGGCTGGGATCCTGCAACTGCTTTACCAGAAACGGTGCCGCGCGATGGTCCGGATTCTCTGCCAGGCCGCGGACCGCCGCGAACCGGACCTCCTCGTCCTTATCCGTCAGTCCCGCGACCAACGGCTTGACCACCGAACGATGCCCCAAAGTGGCCAACGCATTCATGGCCGCCTTGCGCACTTCCGGCTCAATATCCTTAGCCAGCCGGGACAGCGGTGCGGCAGCCCGAGGGTCCCGAATGCGACCGAACGATTCCGCGGCGACTTCACGAACCGCGGCCGGGCGTTCGGGAGCCGCCAGGTGATTCAATGGCGTCAGAGCAGCAGGACCAAGTTGTGTCAGCGCTTCCAGCGCTCGCCGCCGCTGATCCGGGTTCCCGGCCGCCAGCACCGCCAGCGGTCCCGCCGCGCGCGGATCGCCAAGCTCTCCCAGACCGTCGACCGCCGCTGCGACGACCGGCTCAATCCCTTCGGGCAGGACACGCAGCAATGGGCCGAGAGCCTCGGGGGACGGCAGGCGTCCCAGCCCCCGCAAGGCCACGCATTGCAATGCGTCCGGAAGCTGCTCCAGCACCGCCAGCAGGATCTCGGGGCCCCGCGGGTCACCTGAGTCGATCAGCCGCTCCAGCCATCCGCGCGCGATCTGCAGCGCGGCGTCGCGCCGATGATGGGGTTCGGTGACCCTGGCCAAGGCCTTCCGCACGCCCCGCAGGTCGCGGGAGCGGAGCGTGTGTGGTCGGTCGGGGGTCTGGTCCGCTCGCGGCGGCAATGACAGTGCTGCCTGCACCGCTTCCTTCAGCAGCGTCGCCGCGGAGCTCCGATCGAGCCTTAATCCTGAGGCCGGACTATGTGTCGAACTCGTATGCTCCGTTTCGCCCGGCAGCACGACGGATTCGCCGCACGTCGGGCACTTCACTCGTTTCCCGCTCAGCAGCTTCGGCCCGCGGACGTCGCGGCCGCAATGCCCGCACTGCGTACGGATTCGATCATCCTGATCTTCGACGACGGGCTCCGCCGGTGAAGTATCGATCGGTGACGTTCCCTGTACGGCGGCCCGCGCGGTCGGCGGGCGCGGAGTCAATGATTCGATCTCACTCGCCGTGTCTGTAGCGGCGGCAGGCTCACCCGGTTCTGCCCCGGATTGGACATGCCCGGCCGTGGCTGCCTCCTGCAGCATCGCATCGAGGTCGAATGTCCCGAGCGAGTCGTCCACTCGCGACTCACCCGCCGCCGCCGCCAGGACGACGGCAGGCCCGTTCGGATGGGTGATGCCTCCGGACGATCCTGCGGACTGTCCGGGAGCGATCCGCATTTGGGGACTCTCACCGGTCAGCACGTGCCCGCAGCTTCGACAGCGCGCCATGGCCGGCTGCACGATGGCGCCGCACTGGGGGCAGGTCGCGCTCACGCCGGTGATTGCTGGCATTCTGTAACGTCCTTACTCTCGCCGTCAGATACCAAAACACCGGCATCGGGCGAAACCGGTGGCTTCACCCGACGGCCGGAGTTGTCAAAGCGGGCCGCCGTGCCGGTTGGCCCGGCGGCCGGGAATCGGAGTCACGGCTTACTCGAACTTGCCCTTCGTCACGAAGGCACGCGAGATGCTCGGACCGCTGTAGACTTCGAACGGCTCAAGCTCGACGGTGTTATCGAGGAAGCCGTCATTCTGGTCCGCGACACCCTTCTCGATCGGGAATCCCGGATTCAGGAAGCCGTCCGCATTCTTGTCGATGACCTGCTTCACGCTGCCGTCGGCCATCAGCAGGTTGACCGACGCCTTGTTTCCGCCGCCGTGAACGGCGAACCAGTCGCGGGTGTCCTGTAGCCACAGCAGTCCGTCCTCACCACCGTGGGTCGTGTTGCCCGCGGCGCCGACGCCGTCCGCCGGCAGGCTGGAGGAGGGGATGATGTCGTCCTTGAAGGCCGCCTGGGTCGTCGAATCGCCGGCGACGATGATGTGCGTCTGACCCAGCAGTGTGATCTTCGAACCGTTCCAGTGAGCCGGGCCGTCGTTGAACGACTCAACCAGTCGTTCGCCGGAGGTGTGGAAGCCGGGGATCGTGGTGCTCAACACGGCTTCGTTCGAGTCGCCGGGGGCCGCACAGCCCATCAGCGGGATGCTGCTCGAAGGAATCTTGCTGGTCGTCAGCAGCGCGATCGACATCCCGCCGGTCGTGCCTCCCAGGCCCTTGGCGTCGTACTTCTCATACGTGCCGTCCGGCGGAACGGTGAGGTCCGTGCCGTGGACGATGGCATGGTTGCCGGTGATGTTCATCAGCTTCAGGTCGCCGCGAACCAGGAACCAGCTGGCGGCATAGTTGGTGCCGTAGCCCTGCTCCAGCATGCGGGTGACTTCCAGGACGCGCGGTGCGGTGCCGCCCGTACCCGATGCGGTCCAGTCCACGCCGGCGCCGCATCCCCCTTCGCTCAGCCGGCCGAACAGTTCGCCCGGCAGATCGCCGCTGCCCGACGTCGGGACGAGGCCGATCATGTCATTGTACTTCTCCGAACCCGACAGCGGGTTCGAGGGGCACAACTGCTGGATCGGGTTGCCGGCGCCGAGGTTGACGATGTCGGCGACCCACCCGTAGGTGTCCGGGCAGCCGTCGCGCTTGTAGTCATAGGCGCCGGTGCACAGCCGCTCGGTCGGATCCGAATCGGCAAAGGTGAAGAAGGCGATGCCGAACTGACGCAGGTTATTCTTGCACTGCGTGTTGCGGGCTGCTTCCCGGGCCTTCTGCACGGCCGGGATCAACAGTGCGGCGAGGATCGCGATGATCGCGATCACCACCAGCAGCTCGATCAGCGTGAAACCCTTGCGCGCCGGCGACGGCCGGCGAATTCGCGAACGTGTCATTCAGTCTCTCCTTTGATGATTCCGTTACAACACTCAGCAGCCGTGCGAACACCGCACTCGGCCGCTCGAGGGACGCTTGCCCCCCCCCACCCTTCAGTCATCGAACGCCACGGCGACAGCCGGCGTTCGATCAGCAATGTCAGAATAAGTCCGGTGCTGCCTCCCCCTTTCCGGCGGTGAACCATGCTGGTGTGCAGGACGAGTACGACTCGACGCTCAGGGAGCCACTGCCGCCTCACGACGCGGGGGATGCTAAGCGGCAATTGTGAATGAAGAATGAAAGTAAGTTGAATTGCTGTTGAAACACGCGACGCGCGATGCGACGAGAACGCCGTTAATCGAGGGGCCTTTGTGCAACCGGGCTCGTCTTCATCGAATCTTCGCGCAGTATTAACGCGCGCCCCGTAGCGTCACGGGTTGTCGGACGTTGGTCAGGCTTCACGGAACAGTCGATGCAGAACGTGTCACGAGTGCTGCCCCGCCCTGGTCGAATCGTTATGGTCGCGCTGGCGCTCGTTGCGGCGACGGCGCTGATCTCGTTAGCGATGGCGGTGCGTCCCTTCTCGCCGGATGCGAACTCGCCCCCCAGAGTCGCTGAGACGCACCATCCAACGGACGCGCCCTCGCGCCCGCCCCTGCACGACTCATGGCCCAACCTGTTCGGCCCCGGGCACGACAACCGCTCGGCCGATGCGATCAGCGTGGACTGGCCCAACGACGGGCCGCCGGAGCAATGGCGCATCGCCGTGGGCGCCGGCTACAGTTCGCCGATCATCGTGGACGATTGCGCCGTTGTTCTGCACCGGCTGGGCGACGAGGAACTGGTCTCGTGCATCGACGTGCAATCGGCGCAAACGCTCTGGGAGTTCCGCTATCCCACCACGTTCGTCTGCGGTTCGCATTACACCCACGGTCCGTACAGCACTCCGGCCTCCGATGGAAGCCGCCTCGTCACGCTCGGAGCCCAGGGACAGTTGCATTGCCTGCAACTCGCCACTGGAGACCTGCTCTGGCAGTGTGACACGGCCGCCGAGTTTGACGTGCGGCCCGACGTATTCGGAGCCGGCCACAGTCCGCTGATCTGGGGAGATCTGGTCATCCTCAATGTCGGAGGGGACGTCCCCGACTCGGGGATCATCGCGTTCGACCTGAGCGATGGACGTCTACGCTGGCGCTCAACCAGCCATGGACCGAGCTTCGCCACGCCGGTGCCGATCATGCTTCATGGCCGCAAGCGCGTCCTGGTCCTGACCGGCGACGGACTGGTGCTGCTGGACCCGCGTGACGGACGTGTCCTTGATGAGTTCCCGTATACGTCCAGGATTCCCGACGCGTACAACGCCGTCACGCCCGTCGTCTCAAACGACCTGGTGCTCATCAGCGTCTACGGCGCGGGCTCGGCCTGTCTGCGGGTGGCGCCGGATGAGCGGTTCGCGGAAGTGTGGAACGACAAGCGGACCCTGACGAGCCAGTACAACCCGCTGCTCGTGCAGGACGGCTTCGTCTACGGCCTGCATTCCGTAGACCGCAGCTTCCGCTGCGTGGAACTGCAGACCGGCGAATTGCAGTGGCGCTGGAAGTCGGACCTGGCGCGCAGCACGCAACTGATCGCCGGAGATCACATCCTGATGTTCGGCGAATTCGGCGAGTTGGGGGCCATCGATCTGGATCCGCGCGTCTGCACCGAACGGGCGCTGACGTCCCGCACGCTGTTCGATGGGGAACGTTGCTTCTCAGCGCCGGCGCTCAGCCAGGGCCGTCTGCTGCTCCGCAACGAGAAGGAACTCGCCTGCTTCGACCTGTCCCCCTGAACGCATCACCCTCTTTACTCATGTCCGACAAACCGAACATTCTGATTCTGTGCACAGGCAACTCCTGTCGCAGCCAGATGGCTGAGGGGTAATTTCGCCACTACGCCGCCGAACGCTTCAACGCGTTGAGCGCCGGCATGTCGCCGAAGGACGCCGTGCATCCGCTTGCGGTCGAGGTCATGCAGGAGGATGGAGTGGACATTTCACATCAGCGTCCCAAGGACGTGGAGGAGTTCCTGGGACGAAAGGCGGTGCAGCACCTCGTCATCGTCTGCGACAGGGCCAAAGACTCCTGTCCGACCATTTTTCCCGGCATGCTGCAGCGCCACTATTGCAGCAAGTTGAAAAGTTGCAAAGTTGATTCTTCCGGGCGCAACTCCGCCGCGCACAATCCTGTGAAATCTCCCCGCGGGTCGGTACCCTGCAATCCGCTCCGCCGTCACGACGCGATTCGGGACCGCCGCCATGCCCCGCTTTCAGTACAGCCTGAACTCCAGCACGATCAAGCCGACGCCCATCCTCGACAAGATCCGTGTCGCGGCCGCGGCCGGCTACACGGGGATTGAACTCTGGCACGACGACATCGAGCAGTACCTCGGCAACGGCGGCCGGATCGAGGACATCAGTACGGCACTCGACGAACACGGACTGGCCGTGCCCACGACCATCTACCTCAAGGGCTGGTGGGATCCGGAGGCGGCCGACTACGCCGCCGACATGGACCTGATTCGGCAGAGGCTCGAACGCTCGGCCGCCGTCGGCGCGCGGCACGTCGTCGCCAGCCCGCCTCCCTGGAAAGAAGTCGATTACCCGCGGCTGGCCGATCAGTATCGCTCGCTGCTGGAACTGGGCCGCTCGCACGGCGTGAGGCCGGCCTTCGAGTACCTCGGCTTTGTGGATGAGGTGAACAGTATCGCCAAGGCGCTGCGGGTGCTGGACGGCGCCAACGACGCGGACGCCTGCATCGTGCTCGATCCCTTTCACGACTTCCGCGGCGGCGCGGGGCACGAGGACATTGCCCGGTTGTCTGCGAACCGGATTGCCGTCAGTCACTTCGATGACGCGCCGGCGTCGCCCCCGGCCGCACAGCAGCATGATCCGGACCGCGTGATGCCGGGAGAGGGCTGCATCAACCTAAAGCGGTACCTCGAACTTCTCACCCAAACTGGCTATGACGGTTTCGTCTCGCTGGAACTCTTCCGCGAGGACCTCTGGCAGCAGGACCCGCTCCAGGTCGCAAGGATGGGACTGGAAAAGATGCGCGCCCTCTGCGAGTGACCGCCCGCCAGAACCCCGGGGTTCTCGTCGTGGTTCTCAATCACCCGGAGCCGCACTCTTCACTGATTTCGACGGCAGGAACCCGACGGCGAAGCAGACGATCATCAGTCCCCAGAAGATCCAGAACGCGGGGTGCGACATGCTGTGGAAGTCCAGCCGGTGCGGATGCTCCGGCGAGTTGAAGAACCAGTCCGCCAGCAGCTTCCCACCGATCACGATCACCAGCAGATAGGCCGCCTCCTCAAACCGCGGGAACCGGTCCAGGAGCTTGATGAAAACGACTGCCGCGACCCGCATCAGGACCACGCCCAGCATCCCGCCGACCAGGACCACCCACAGCTTGGGATGCAGCGCATCCTTGGGTCGATCGGACGGCATGCCCCCCACCAGAGCGATCGCCGCCAGAATGGAGTCGACCGCGAAGGCAATGTCCGTCAGTTCGATCACCAGCACGGTTGGCCAGAACTTCGCGAACCCGCCCGTCGGAGTTTCGCGCGGCGCCACATCGACCGGCACGCGCTCCCGGATCTCGAGATCCTCCTGCTCGGGTGTGAGCGGGCCTCCAGTCCGCGCATCAAGGACGACCGGCTCTCCTTCCGGACTGAGGGCGAGCGTCTCGGGCACCTCTTCCTTCGCCTCGAAGAACAGGTGTTTGACGGCGATGTACACCAGGTACCCGCCCCCGATCAGCTTGACAATCCGCCACCGGAACAAAAGCCCCGCCGTCGCGATAGCAATGATCCGGAACACAAACGCCCCGACCAGCCCGTAGGTCAGCGCTCGCGGCTGTTGATGCTTCGGCAGCCGTTTGGCCAGCAGGCCCAGCACCAGGGCGTTGTCGATCGAGAGTACGCCCTCCAGCACGATCAGCAGGCCGACAATGGCCAGGTCGTGCCAGTCAAATACCTGTCCGTAGAACTCGGTCGCAGCCAGCATGGAATGATCGGAAAGAAGCGCGCCGGATGCGGCAGAAGCGGAGGGAGGTTGGTCTGGGGGCCAACTTGTAGCAGTTCCCCGCTGCGGTTGCCACGACGACGCGGACGTACCCTGCCTGAGTTGACCGATGCGGGGAGCCGTACGGCCGGCGCGGTTGGCGCGGACGCTGTGAACCGTACTCGATTGACAGGCAAGACCCGACCGACTCTTTGTAACTGTTGCAGCAGCGCCGTGCGGTTTCGGCAAGAGCGCCGGAAGGGGGCCGGGCGCACGCGCAAAACCTGCCGCCGGTTCGCTGTTGCCGGCCGGCGCGGAACCGCCGATAATGCCGAGTCGGGCGGAAAACGGGGCGGGCCGTCGGGGGAATCGGCACGAATATGCTGCTCGCGGCGGGGACGAAGTTCGGCGAGGTGCTTTCCGCCTCCGTGTGGACGTGGATCGGCCTGATAGTTGCAATCATGGTCCTGGCGTGGATCGTCTTCCGCGTGCGGGACTGGTATCGTGAAGATGACGATCGTGCGGAGAATGCCCGCAATTTGCTTTCGGAAATACAGGAAATGTACGACGAGGGTGACCTGTCCGAGGAAGAATTCCGATCCATCAAGGGACGGTTGACGACGCACAGGGACCGCTCGTCATCCGCAGGAGAGCAGTCCGGCCAGACCGGGTAAGGATTGATTGTTCCCGTTTAGCCGCGGCTCAACGGGCCGCGCTCAATCGAGAACCCGCGATCATTCCGGTTCGGCACAGTCGCCGCACGACGCAGCACGGTCGGGAGAAGGAAACGTACTGACGCACGAGGCGCGGCCCGAGTCGTCTCTCCATTCCGAGTCACATCACACGATCAACCCGTTCCGTTCGCCCAGGCAGGGAGGTGGCGTCGGATCAGTCCGTAGATCGAACCCAGCTCGATCGACCACTGTGAAGGAAAACGCATGACCTCGGGCAAAGATACACCCACCACCACCCGCCGCGGAGCGTCCAGCAAGAAGAACGCCAACTGTTCCTTCTGCGGGAAAAGCTATCGCGACGTCGGACCGCTGGTGGAAGGGCCGGGAGACGTCTACATCTGCGGCGAGTGCATCGAGCTCTGCCACTCGATCCTCGACCAGGAGCGTCGCCGCCGCGGCGAGTCCCACAAGCTGTTCAGCAAGATCCCGACCCCCCGCGAGATTGTCGCCCATCTCGAACAGTACATCATCGGGCAGACCAACGCTAAGAAGACGATCGCCGTCGCCGTCCACAACCACTACAAGCGGCTGGTGGCGTACGAAGATCGCGAGGCGGAGGTCGAGATCGAGAAGTCGAACGTGCTTCTGCTTGGCCCGACGGGCACCGGCAAGACGCTGCTGGCCAAGTCCATCGCGGGCGAAGCCAAGGTGCCTTTCTTCTCGATCTCGGGTTCCGATTTCGTTGAAATGTTCGTCGGCGTGGGCGCGG
>JBGTSJ010000024.1:0-30290 GCA_041940305.1 Planctomycetaceae bacterium | reverse complement strand
CGCCATCGGCGACGCGACCACGCTCACCGAAGCCGGTTACGTCGGCGAGGACGTCGAGAACCTGCTGCTCCGCCTGCTGCACGCCGCCGACTTCGATATCGAAGCGGCCCAGCGCGGAATCATCTTCATCGACGAGATCGACAAGATCGGCAAGACCAGCCACAACGTCTCCATCACCCGCGACGTCTCGGGAGAAGGGGTCCAGCAGTCGCTGCTGAAGATGCTCGAAGGCACCATCTCCAACGTGCCGCCGCAGGGAGGCCGCAAGCATCCCGAGCAGCAGTACATCCAGGTCGATACGTCGAACATCCTGTTCATCTGCGGCGGGACGTTCGTGGGGCTGGAGGACATCGTCGCCAAACGATTGGGCCGCAAGATGATCGGCTTCGGCCAGGATTCGAACTCTGACAACAAGCGGCGTCGGGATGAGCTGCTCTCGCAGGCGACAGTGGACGACATCCTGGAGTTCGGCTTGATCCCCGAACTGGTCGGCCGCCTGCCCGTGCTCAGCACGCTCTCGCCTCTGGGCGAGGACGACCTGATGAAGATCCTCACCGAGCCCCGCAACGCCCTGGTCCGCCAGTACCAGAAGTTCTTCGAGATGGAAGGGGCGAAGCTGGAGTTCACCGAAGGAGCCATCCGCGAAATCGCCCGCAAGGCGAAGAAGAAGGAAACCGGCGCCCGCGGACTGCGGAGTGTGGTGGAAGAAGTGATGTTCGACATCATGTACGAACTGCCCGACCGCCAGCGCGGCGGCGACTACGTCGTCACCGCCGAGGTCGTCCGCGGCGAACGAAACCTCTTCGCCCAGGACGGCTCCGCCGCGGCGTAGAGTTGGAGTACAGGCTTTAGCCTGCACCGCTGACTCAGCCGATCGAAACCGACGATGATGGCGGGCACAGACCCGCCCGAAGGAAGCAGCCTGAAGGCTGAACTCCAACTGAAGCCCACGGGTCGCGACCCGTGGGCTTTACTGTTGCGCCACCGCGAACCATCATTCGGAGCGAGTCACTTAAGCCGCCCTCTCCGCCGGTAGAGCACCCATGTTCGATCTCCACGCCGTGCAGTCCGCACTTCGCGAACTCCAGCTCGACGGGTGGCTGCTGTATGACTTCCGCGGCCTGAACGTGCTCGCGAAGCGGATCGTCGGCTTTCCGGACAGCGTCACCGCCTCGCGCCGCTGGCTCTACTGGGTGCCGGCCGACGGCGAGCCCCGCAAGCTGGTTCACCGCATCGAAGACTCGGTGCTCGATCGGCTCCCCGGCAGCAGGTCGGTCTACCTCCGCTGGCAGGAACTCGAGGCCGGCGTGCAGCAGCTCGTCGCCGGCTCGCAACAGATCGCCATGGAGTACTCCCCGCGGAACGGCAATCCGTATGTCTCTCGCGTGGATGCCGGAACCGTGGAACTGGTTCGCTCGCACGGCGTGGCCGTTGTCTCCTCCGGCGACCTCGTGCAGCTCTTTGAAGCGACCTGGGACGACGAGCAGTGGCAGATGCACCGGGAGGCGGAGCGGGTCACGACAACCGCCTTCGATGTTGCATGGCGCGCGATTGCCGAGGGGGTCCGCGCCGGCGGCATCGAAGAGACGGCTGTGCGGGACGCGATCATGGACCACTACGCCGCGCACGGCTGCGTGACCTACCACCCGCCGATCGTCGCCCGCAACGCCCACAGCGGATTGCCGCATTACGAGACCGGCGACGGCGACGACACGCTGATTCGCGAGGGAGACTTCGTGCTGGTGGACGAGTGGTGCAAGCTCGATCGCCCGCGGTCTGTTTACAGCGACCTGACGCGCACAGGGTTCGTCGGAGAATCGGTGCCGGATAAGCACTCCCAGATTTTCAACATCGTGGCGGCCGCCCGGGACGGCGGCGTTGAGTTCGTCCGGGAGGCGTTCGCGAACAGGCGCGAGCTGCAGGGCTGGGAGGTGGATGATGCGGTGCGCGCCGTGATCGACGACGCCGGATATGGTGAGTACTTCGTCCACCGCACCGGTCACAACATCGGCCAGGAGGTGCACGGCAACGGCGCCAACCTCGACAACCTGGAGACCCGCGACCAGCGCCGCATCCTGCCGCGGACCTGCTTCTCGATTGAACCGGGCATCTACCTGCCGGAGTTCGGTGTGCGAAGCGAGATCAACGTCTACGTAGCCGCGGATGGGGAAGTGCACGTCACCGGTGGACCGGTCCAGACCGAAATCGTTCCGATCCTGGCCCGCTACTGAACGCTGCCGCTTAGCTCAGCTTCGAAAGAAGCCGTCGGTCGCTCCAACGCGTCCCTGCCAAAAACTCTCCAAGAGCGGGAGAATAATTCGCGGGAGTTATGCATCGTACCTTCGAGGACCGGTCGCCGTGGACCGGTCGCGGGAGGCGTCAGGAGGATCGTGTCGTCGACCGAAGATGAATCCAGACTTGACCCTGCGGCGATCGGCGAGCTGTACCAGGAGTTCGCAGGATCCTTACGCGCCTTCCTGATCGGCCTGCTGAGGAACCGGGATCTCGCGGACGAGGCCCTGCAGTCGTCGTTCGAAAAGGCGGTCCGGCGGCGGGATGAAGTGCAGCCGGCCACGTTTCGCGGCTGGCTGTTTCAGGTGGCCTATCACGAGGCGATGGCCATTCGGAGGCGGCAGGCGATCGAGGCCCGGGCGATCCAGAAACTGTCGGTCCTCCGGGAAGCGTTGAGCGAGGATCCCGGACAACGAATCACGCGCGGCGAGACCATTCGACGGGTGCAGAAGGCGCTGGAGGTACTGCCGGCGGAACAGCGCGACGTCGTTCGCCTCAGGATTTATGAAGGTCGCACGTTCGCCGAAATCGCAACCGAATGGAATCTCCCGTTGGGCACCGTCCTGACCCGGATGAGACTGGCCCTCAACAAACTGCGGCAGGCCCTGCACGAACCCGAATGAACCGTTTGAGCCAACACGACGAACTGCTGCTGATCGCATTTCAGTACGTCTCGGGCGAACTGAACGAGAGCGACGCGGCGCGGTTCGAGTCCCGGCTGGCCGAGGACGAAGCGGCTCAGCAGGCCGTCGCCGATGCCGTGCTCCTGTCGGATTCGCTCCTGCTGCAGGCGCGCGTGAGGCCGGTGCGTGGTTCGTCTGCTGCAAAAGACGGTGGACGCCATCGGGCCTTCGTGGCGGCGGCGGTCGCTGCAGTGGCCGTAGTGCTGATTGCGCTGGCGTGGCCCGGGGCGGGCGATCTCGAACGAGCCCTAGTCGATAACCCGCGGCATGCCGACGATTTAACCCCCGCCGAGCAGAGCGCCGGGTCGCTGCTGGCCGTCTGGAGCGAAATGTCGGCCGGTGCGGCGGAAGAGCCGGAGAGTCTCGATTCCGCTGATGATCCGGCGGCCGCCGGCAGCCCCGCTTCCGACGCGGATGAACTGCCGGAGTGGTTGCTGCACGCGGTGGCCGAAGCACAGGGGGCCCTGGCGGAACCCAGCGCTCCATCGGATGATCCGGCCGATGACGAACTCGACGAGGAAACGTGAGCCAGATGGCCGCGACGTTGGTCAGACCGCACTTTGAACAAAGACGAGGATACGACGTGTCTCCCTTGCGAATACTGAGAACTCTCGCCGCGACGGGTGTGATCGCGGCCCTGGTCGCGCCCGAGGCGTCAGCGGCGCCGGCCGGAGAAAAACCGCAGCCGGCTGCGGAGAAGAAATCGGAACCGAACCAGCCCGAGAAAGAGCGCCGGTCGAAGCGAAAACAGGCGGAAGCCGACAAAGCCCGCCAGGTCAAGGCGGAGCAGGCGGTTGAGAAGCAGCCTCAGGCGGAGAAGTCCGAGAAACCGCCTGACACCAAAGCCCAGTCGGATGCAGACGAGTCGGCCGTGCTGCAGTTCGCGAAGGCGAATCATCCGGAACTCGCCGCGCTGCTGGATCAGATGCGGGCGTCAAATCCCAAGGGCTACCAGGCGGCGCTTGCGGAATTGACCCGCGCACATGAGCGTTTGCAGAGAATCCAGGAACGGATGCCCGATCGCTATGAGACGGAACTGGGGCTGTGGAAATTGGACTCCCGGATTCGCCTCCTGGCGGCGCAGTCCGCCATGAGCGACAGCGGAGCATCCCGTGGCGAACTGCGGGAACTGCTGCAGGAGCGGCGGAAGTTGAGACTGGCGCGGTTGCAGGACGATCGGGCACGGCAGGAAGCGCGCCTCGAGAAGATCGAGGCCTCCATCGCCGAACTGGAGGCCGGCGGCGATGACGCCGTCGATGCCGAACTGGAACAATTGCTAAGCCGGGCGCAGAAGCGCGTCAGTGAAGTCAGGCCGCGGAAGACGTCGCCGACCTCCACGAAGCAGGACAAGACTCCGGAGAGCAGTCGCAAGCAGTGATCGTGCTTTGCCGTTTGGACTTCATGCATCCCGGCACCCGGCCGGGTCAGGATTAACAGATCAGAATCGCAATGACCTTCCCTCAGGCCAGGTTCATCCTCATGAATCGGATTGCTCGACACTGGCTGGCAGCCGTCATCCTGTTCACCGGCGCGACGGCCGCAGCCGGCGATGACGTCATCGCACCGGCGCGGGATCGCTTTGCCGGCGAGACCGACGAAGTGCCCGATTTTCAGCGGCATGCCGTGCCGCTCATGGGCAAGCTCGGCTGCAACGGGCGGGCTTGCCACGGCTCATTCCAGGGGCGAGGTGGGTTCCGGCTGTCGCTCTTCGGCTGGGACTTCAAGTCCGACCACGAGAATCTGATGGATCGCGTCGACGTGGACGACCCGGCCGGCAGCTATGCGCTCCACAAGCCGACGCTGCAGGAACCCCACGAGGGGGGACGGCGGATGGACGTCGGCAGCTGGGAATACAACCTGCTCCTGAGCTGGATTCAGGGAGGCGCCCAGCCCCGGCCGGAGGAGCCCGCCGACCTGGTGCGGCTGGAGGTCACGCCGCGCGAAATTCAGTTCGGAGCAGCCGATGAGTCGCAGCCGTTGCGCGCGGTTGCCGTCTGGAGCGACGGGACGCAGGAGGACGTGACCTGCCTCTGCCGGTTCCAGACGAACGACGAGACGATCGCCGTCGTGGATGGCGAGGGAGTCGTCGGCTCCGGCGAACCGGGTGATACACACGTCGTGGTTTTCTATGACAACGCGGTCGTGCCGGTCTCCGTCATTCGACCCGTGAGCGGCATGACCGGCGACAACTATCCGCAGGTCGCGATGCCCACCCGTGTGGACGAACTCGTCATCGACAAGCTGCGCAAGCTCGGCCTCGTACCGTCCGAGGTCTGCGACGACGCCGAGTTCCTGCGTCGCGTGAGCCTCGACATCGCGGGCACGCTGCCGACCGCCGCCGAGGTGCGGCAGTTCCTGGCCGATGAATCGCCCGACAAGCGGTCACGCAAGATCGATGAACTGCTGGAGACGCCAGCCTATGCGGCGTGGTGGACGACCAAGCTCTGTGACTGGACGGGCAACAGCGACAACCAGCTGAACAACGTCAACGTCGCCCGTGGCGGAGCCGTGACGCAGGACTGGTACGACTGGATCTACAAGCGGGTCGCCGAAAACCGGCCGTACGACGATCTGGTCGAAGGCATCGTCGTCGCCACGGCCCGGGGGGACGATGAGAGCTATCGCGAGTACTGCGAGCGAATGAGCGCGATCTATTACGGCGACAGCGAGGCGTCGTTCGCCGACGAGGACGGCCTGATCTACTTCTGGGGCCGGCGGAACTTCAACAGCACGGAAGACCGCGCGATCGGCTTCGCGTACACGTTCATGGGCTCGCGGATCCAGTGCGCCCAATGCCACAAGCATCCGTTCGACGTCTGGACTCAGGAGGACTTTCAGCAGTTCGAACAGTTCTTCGCCCGCGTCCGCTACAACCGCAACGGCAGCGATCGGGACGAGTACCAGGCGATGCTGAAAGACCTCGGCGTCGATGGTAAGAACGGCGGCCAGCAGCGCCGGGCCATCGCGGATGCCCTGAAGGACGGGCAGACGGTGCCGTTCCCCGACATCACTATCAATCGCGGCAACAACAACCGCCGTCGCCGGAATAACGACCAGCAGAATGCACGTCCCATGGCGCGGCTGCTGGGCTCCGAGGAGGTCGATCTGAGCGAAATCGAGGATCCCCGCACGGCCCTGATGGACTGGCTGCGGCACGATGACAAGCAGCTGTTCGCCAAGGCGTTCGTCAACCGCGTCTGGGCCAACTACTTCAATCGCGGCATTGTCGAGCCGACGGACGATCTCTCGCTCGCCAATCCCCCCTGCAATGCGGAACTGCTCGATCACCTGGCGACCGGCTTCGTTGCGAACGACTTCGACATGCACTGGGTGCATCGCGAGATCTGCAGCAGTGCGACCTACCAGCGATCCTGGCGGCCGAATGAAACGAACGCCGGCGATGAGCGAAACTTCAGCCGTGCAGTGCCGCGGCGGCTGCCGGCCGAAATTGCCTATGACGCCGTGACGCTGGCGACCTCCGCGGACACGCGCGCGGCGACGTTCGTCACCGATCTGGAAGGCCGCATGCTCACGCGTCCGGGCGTTCCCCGCAACGGCCGCGCCAACGGGCCGGACTTCGCGCTCGCCGTCTTCGGCCGCTCGACGCGAGAGAACAACTGCGACTGCGACCGCTCGGCCGAAGCCAGCCTGCTGCAGACCGTCTTCCTCCGCAACGATCAGGAAACTCTCACGCTGATTGAGCGCGGCGACGGCTGGGTGAATCAGATGACGGAGCCGCTGACCGGGCGGAAGCCTGAACGGAATCGAAACAACCGGCAGAACAACGATGGCGACGCCGTTGCGGCTGCCCAGCGTCGCGTTGACCGGGCGGAAACAGCATTGAAGCAGGCCAAACGCGGCGACGACGAGGCCGCGATCACTCAGGCGGAACGTGCCCTGACGCGGGCCCGGCAACGTCTGAAGGACGCCCGCAACGCGTCTGAGGACGGCGAACAGACGCAGGAACAGGCGGCACAGCCGGTCGCTCTCACCGGCGACGCGGATCTGCCCACCATCGTGGAGGAAGCCTACCTGCGAACCGTCAGCCGCTTCCCCAGCGACGCCGAGCGCGAGATCGCGACCGCCTTCATCCGCGAGTCCGATGACCCGGTCGCCGGCCTTCGCGATCTCGTCTGGACCTTGATCAACACTAAAGAGTTCATCGTCAATCACTAAGGGTTGTTAGTTGTCGGTCTTCGGTTGTCGGCCAAAGAAGTCCGCCCGAAGACTCGAGACGACTCGCAACTGCTGCAACCAATCACCGATCACCGAAATCCAACAACCGAGAACCTCCATGTCACTGCACCGCACCTGCGACGGACTGCGACGACGCGACTTCCTGAAGATCGGCGCCGTCGGCGCCACGGGCCTCTCGCTCGGCACGTATCTGCAAGCCAAAGAGAGCGGCGGCGTTCGCGCCGGGGCCAGGGCCACGTCGGCCATCTTCATCAACCTCCCCGGCGGACCGTCCCACATGGATACGTTCGACCTCAAGCCGGAGGCGAGCGATGAGTACCGCGGCGAGTTCCAGCCGATTCAGACCAAGGTCGAGGGCATTCAGATCAGCGAGCACCTGCCGCGGCTGGCCTCGGTGATGGACAAGTTCGTCATCCTCCGCGGCGTCACGCATACGCTCGCCGCGCACCAGTTGGGGAGCGAGTACGTCAACACCGGCAACCGCCCGCTCCCGTCGCTGGAGTTCCCGGGCATCGGGGCCGTCGTGACAAAGGAACTCGGCGGACCCGCCGATCTGCCGCCGTTCGTCTCCATCCCCAACTCCACGCAGCGCGGCGGTTATCTCGGCGTGCAATATAACCCGCTCAACACCAACGCGACGCCGCAGCCGGGTCGCCCCTTCTCCGTCCGCGGCATCTCGCTGCATAACGGTCTCACCGTCGAGGACGTCGAGAAGCGCGAAGGACTGCTGCAGCGGCTGGACACCGCCTTCGCCGGCTTCGAGGAGAGCAGCCAGCTGCTGCAGGGGCTCGACCGCTTCTCACAGCAGGCGTACTCGATGATCACGTCGAAACGGGCGCGAGACGCCTTCGATGTGGGGCGAGAGAATCCGGAGTACGCGGCAATGTTCGGCGACAGCAACTTCGGCCAGAGCTGTCTGCTCGCGACGCGGCTGGTGGAATCGGGCGTCCGGTTCATCACCATCTCCAGCGGCGGCTGGGACACCCACAACGACAACTGGGGACGCCTCAAGAACAACCTCCTCCCCCCGTTCGATCAGGGACTCTCGGCGCTCCTCACCGGCCTGGAGGAAAAAGGGCTGCTGGAAACGACGACGGTGTACGTGACCGGCGAGTTCGGCCGCACCCCCAAGATTAACAGCCGCGGCCCCCTCGTGGGACGCGATCACTATCCCCGCGCCATGTTCATGCTGATGGCCGGCGGCGGCATCACCGGAGGCCGCGTCATCGGCGCGTCGAACGAAACCGCCACCGAACCGGCCGACGTCGGTTACAGCCCGGATGACGTCGCCGCGTCGTTCTTCCACACGCTCGGCATCGATCACACCCGGGAGTACCACACTAACACCGGCCGCCCGGTGATGATCGTCCGCGACGGGACGGTGATTCAGGAACTCGTTGCGTAAACAGAGATCACCATCAACGAGCGGTTTTCGCCTCATCGACATTCCAGCCCGGCCGGAGGGGTCAATTAAACTCCGTTCCGCTCTCCGTCACCGAACATCCGGTCGAGGCGGGCGCGGTGGTAGGCCAGCCGTTCGGTGGGCGTCATGCCGGCAAGATTGGATCGCCCGTTGACGTCGGCCTTTGGGCTGCCGGTGGAGATCACCGCTGAGGTCGTTCGCTTCCGTGGAGCACCGCCCGAACCGCCGTAGCTCTGGCTGCCGGAGGTCTCCTGCAGGTCGTCGTCCAGCGGGCGGTGCGGTTTCAGACCCAGCTTCTGCAGCACAGCGTGATAGGCCCGCACGGCTTCTTCCGGCGCGATGAGCCCGTCCACGATGTGCCGCAGGAACTCGATGAACGCCAGCTGGTTCTCGGCATTATTGATCTTGCGCCCGAACAGCGCGAGCTTGGCCCCGTGCTTCTGGGCGTCGTGAATGAGCTGGAAGGCGTCGCGCGTGGTGCCGGAAGAGCCGCCGAGAATGCCGACGACGAGATGCGGATCGTAAGCGACGAGTTCTTCAAGCGCCTGCGGACCGGGATAAGGGATCTTGAGAAAGATGGGGCGCGAGGTGCTGGTGACGCCGGCGAGCGTGCGGGCGATGACGTCGTTAATGAACTGCGGCAGGATCTCCGCCGGGACCGCGCCCGAGACATTGGGATTGAAGATCTCCAGGAAGTGGCGGAAGCCCTTGCGCTCGGCTTCGTCGCGAAACTCCCGGTACGCAGTCAGCGAGGCGAGGTCGAGTTCGCAATCGTTGTTGAAGGTGATGGAGTACAGGCCGAGGTCGACGCCCTGCTTTCGTTCATCGGGCGAGCAGTCGATATGGCCACACTGGACGTGATCGAGCGAGGCACTGCGAAACGGCCGCGAAGCCGCCTGCGCGACCCGGCTGCCGCGGAACACATGGATGTCGCTCGTATCGTTCGCACGGATGGCGGGTGTGATGTGCGAATCGTCGAACAGCCGCTCGTGGATCGTCAACTGCTCGCCGGTGCTGGCCGACATGAGCATGATGTCGACCACCCCCTGACGAACGATCTGCCGGATCTGCTCGCGGAACTCGGCCAGCGTTTTGAAGCGGAGTTCGCCGTCATGCCGCTCCGGGGAGAGGCCGGGCGCACCGATACCGAACGCCATATCGGCGTCCTTGGCATCGGCAATAATGAACTCGCGGCAGCCGTTCGGGTCGGCATGAATCGCGGCGAGCTTGGCGTCGAGGGATTTGTGCATGAATGCTATAAATGCTTCGTATCAGAGCCGCGACCGGCAGGGAGCGGTCGATGGGGCGTGCCGCTTCCTGCCGGGCGCGGCTCTCCTCGCTATTTCTTAAGTACCTTGTCGATCGTCTCCCGCAGAACGTGAGCCGACTTCTGGAGGGCGGCGAGTTCCTTGGGCCAGAGGTCGACTTCAAGGTGCTGCAGGGCGCCGCCGCGGCCCACGATGGTCGGGACGCTGAGGCAGACGTCGTGCACGCCATAGGCCCCGTTCTGCAGCGACGAGACAGGCTGAATGCGGTGGCGGTCGAGGGCAATGTCGTGGATGACGTCGGCGATCGAAGCGCCGACGGCGAAGCCTGCTCCCCCCTTCTTCTTGATCACTTCGGCTCCGGAGCCGCGGGTCTTCTTCTCGACCTCGGCGATGACGGCCGGCGTGACACCCGGGTACTTCTCCAGCGGCAACCCGGCGATCTGGGCCTGCGACCAGATGGGGACCATGCTGTCGCCGTGTTCGCCGTAGATGGTGACGTGCGTCTGGCTGGGGGGGACGTCCAGCCGCTGGGCCAGCATGCTGCGCAGCCGCGTGGTATCGAGCACGGTGCCGAGTCCGATGACCTTCTGCGGCGGCAGGTCGAGTTCCTGCACGGCGAGGTACGTCAACACGTCGACCGGGTTGGAGACGACGAAGACGATCGCGTCCTTGCGGTAACCGTGCTTCTTGAGATCGCCCAGGATCCCGCGGAACAGCGCGACGTTGCGGTTGATGAGATCGAGCCGGCTCTCATCCGGCTTGCGGCGGAGCCCGGCCGTGATGCAGATGACGTCGGCGTCTTTCGACAGTTCGGGCCCGCCGGCGACGATCTTCTGATCCGAGACCAGCGCCGCGCCGTGCAGCAGGTCCAGCCGCTGCCCTTCGACGAGATCCTGATTGACGTCCACGAGAGCAATCTCGCGGACGATGCCTCCGAACTGGAGTGCCGATGCCGCGCACGAGCCGACAAGGCCGCCGCCGCCGATGATGGAGGTTTTCATGAGGGGGTTGTTGGTTGTCGGTAATCGGTTGTCGGTAGGTCAGGCTGTGCCTGATGGAATTCGAGTAGAAACGTTTCGAGGTGGCTCGCAGAGAAACCTTCGTGGAAGACACATTGTGTCAGGCGGAGCCTGGCCTACTTCAGCGCCGCCAGCACCTGGTCGGTGATGGCGCGGATGAGGGCTTCGGGGTCCGCTCCGGAGGCTGCGGCGGCCGCGGCGGGTTTGAGGTAGCCGGGGTACGTCGGCGCGGCTTCGAAGGCGTGGGATTGCGGGGCGCCGACTCCGGCTTCCTGGTAGCCGTCGCGGAAGGCGGTGTTGCCGCAGAGGTCGCAGTTCTCCAGGTGGAACCGCGGGTCGTCGAAGCCGAGCTTCTTCTTGAGGTCGAGCAGCTCGCGGGACTTCTGTTCGTTGAGGTAGGTGATGCCGCCGAGCTGTTTTGACAGGATCAGGATGCGGCAGTACGCGTCGAGGATCTCGGTCTTCCAGTAGGCTTCTTCCAGCGTCTTGCCGAAGCTGACCGTGCCGTGATTGGTGAGGATGATGGTGTTGGTCGCCTTGAGGAACGGCTTGACGGTGTCGGCGAACTGCTGGCCCCCCGGGGTCTCGTAGGGGGCGAGCGGGACTTCGCCCATGAAGACTTCGATCTCCGGCAGCACGCACTGCGGAATCGGCTCGCGGGTGACGGCGAAGGCGGTGGCGTGTGGAGGATGGCAGTGCACGACGGCCTTCACGTCCGGGCGTTCCTTCATGATGGTCAGGTGCAGCAGGACTTCGCTTGTCCGCTTCTTCTTGCCCGCCAGCTGCTTACCGTCGAGATCGACCATGCAGATGTCGTCGGGCGTCATGAAGCCCTTGCAGATCATCGTCGGCGAGCAGAGCACTTCGTTCTCGCCGATGCGATAGGAGATGTTGCCGTCGTTGGCGGCGGCGAAACCCTTGTTGTAGACCCGACGGCCGACCTCGCAGATCCAGGCCTTGATGTCTTTGGCTTCGGCGGTGTTAAAAAGCGGGTGGTAGGACATGGCTGGTCGATGGCTGATGGTCGATGGTCGATGGCTTAGCCACGCATCGTCGATGCGTTGCTAAATGGTGATCTCACGCACTCGCCGCGAAGCTCTGCTTCGCAACACTCTGAATCAGGCTGGATCCGAGATCTCGCAGGTGTCGAGGATCGCGGCACAGTAGCCGTCAATGGGTTTCTGGTCGGGATAGAATGGAGCCGACGCTTCGGCCCCTTCGCTGACGCCGATCATCGAGCCGATGCCGGCTCCCAGTTCGTCATACACCACAAACGGCTCCCCGCGTTTGGTCAACTGCCGCGAATCGGCGTCCACGCTGAGCGGCACAGCGATGCGCCACACGGCTCCGCGCAGTGACGGATGGCCGCGGTTCAGCGTGACAGTGCCGATGACTTCGCAGATACGCATGGGATGGTCGATGGACTATGGTCGAAAGTCGATGGAGGATTGAGGGTGGGGGGTTGAGAGCTCAGGGAGGAGGACTCTGGATGATTTCGCTTCCTCGTTCCCAAGCTCCAGCTTGGGAACGCACTCGCCGCGAAGCTCTGCTTCGAGACGCTATGTCGTCGCGACAGCCTTCAATACGTTTCGCAGTTCAAACCAGCTCTTCGGTGTCGGGTCGATGCACCAGACGTTGGCTCGCAGTTGACGCCGGACGAGGGCGATCTCGCCGGCGTCGCGGACTGCAACCGCTTTCACGGATTCGTTGCGATTGGCCAGACAGGCGGCCCGATGCGTCTGCTCGGCAAGGATCACGGCCGTCTTGATGGCCCCGCGCGACACCTCACGAATCGCCAGCGCGGCGGCGTCATCCGGACAGCCGACCAGTTCCCGCGTCCACGTGGACTGCAAATCGTTCCACAGCCGTGTGACCGCATCAGTATTGCGGACCACGATGAGGACGGGTTGGTTTGTGGGTTGCGCGTTGATGGACGGAGGAGCAGCGACTTGCGCGACCGTATTCGCGCCGCCGCCGCCGCTGGCCCCGGCGCCGCGATCGATGCGCAGTCCCCGTTCCCGGATAAAGTCCCGGGCACTCGGTGTCAGGATGGCCTTCGGGCCGATTCCGATCGCCACCGCCCCGTTGACCCGCTCGGCCAGCAGATCGGCTGTGATGACGCGTTCGTCCAGCGTCACACCCGACGCAGGCGCAGCCACAGCCGGCCGTGTCCCACGAGCGCTCTGTTTGTCATCCCGCGCAGCACGTTCACCCGCTCCCAACTGCTGGAGCACGTTCTCAACGATGCGGTCGATGGTGGTGGAATCAACAGTCACAATAACTTTGCTCAGAACTCAATGAGTCATCACAAGCCGACGCTCGCATCAGGTTCCATGCGTCCCTGCTGCTTATCTTTCCTCATCTCTTGGTGCTCTTGGTGCCTTTGTGGTTCTCCTCCGTCCTGGGACCAAATAAAAAACCACCAAGACACAAAGAGCACCAAGAATTAGACACGCACGTCCGCGAATACGTGCTGCCTAGGGATCAATTTGCCCCAGTACGATGTATCGGGCCGGGGTGTCGTTCATTCCGGTGATCTCACGCACGGCGCTGCCGTCCGCGGCGATCATCACCTTATCCCCGACGCGGCTGCCCAGGTGATCGATCGCGATCTGAGGCTCGCCGTCCGGTCCTTCTTGTAAGTTCAACACCTGGATCACGAGCAGCTTCCACCCGCCGAGGGTCGAATGCTTCACCGTCGCGGTCGCTTTGCCGATCACCTTCGCGAGTTGCATCGGGATTCAAGTCTGTTCAACAGGGGCCGCAGATAACGCGGATCTGGCGGATTTACGCAGATACAGAAGAGGCATAAAAGACTCGCAGTCCACAATTCTTGATCTGCGAAGATCCGCTGAATCCGCGTCATCCGCGGCCCCCTGCCACCCCCGCTCAAACCACCCGCAGTTCGTCCACCATCACGCACCGTCGCGAGCGTGTGAACGTCAGCGGGTTCGTGACTCCTTCTCCCGTTGGTGTCGCCACGCTGAACGACAGATAGCCTTCGCCGCCGAGGCCCAGGCCCGACATGCAGGGGCCATTCTTGATGAACAGCGTCGTGTTCATCAGCCGTCCCATGACCGTCATGTTATGCACGTTGCGGGAGTGGATGATGGCCGTGTGGCCGAATCCGTGCTCGTACTCGTAGGCCATCTCGATCGCCTGCTGCGAGTCGCGTGCGCGGACGAACGGCACGAAGGGCATCATCTGCTCTTCGGGGACGAAGGCGCTCGACGTGTCGGTTTCGCCGTACAGCAGCTGTGTCCCGGACGGAACGCGGACGCCGATCTGCTCGGCCAGGATGGTCGCGTCGAGTCCGACGAGGTCGCGGTTGAGGATCGGATGCCCGCCCGGCTCCTTCGGCGGGGCGAACGCCAGCTTGGTAAGCTGTTCGATCTGCTGCGGGTTCAGCCGGTAACCGCCGTGGCGGCTCATGGCGTCGAGCAGCTTGTCGAAGATGCTGTTGACCGCGAAGACCTCCTTCTCGCCGATGCACAGCAGGTTGTTGTCGTAGGCGCCTCCCTGCACGATGCACCGCGCCGCATTCTCCAGGTCGGCCGTCTCGTCGACGACCACCGGAGGGTTGCCCGGACCGGCGACGACCGATTTCTTGCGGGCCGCCAGGGCTGCGCGGGCGACGGCCGGTCCGCCGGTGACACACAGCATCCGCACGCCGCGGTGATTGAAGATCTCGTCCGCCGACTCGATCGTCGGTTTGCCGATGATCGTCACCAGGTTCTCGATGCCGATCGCGTCCGCGAACGCCTTGTTGAAGGCCTGCACGCCGGCGCAGGCGATCCGGGCCCCCGAAGGGTGCGGATTGAACACCACCGTGTTCCCCGCTGCGATCATGTTGACCACGTTGCCCGCCAGCGTCGGCAGCGAGTGCGTCACCGGTGTGATGGCCCCAACGACTCCGAAGGGAGCGTACTCGATCACGGTCAGCCCGTTGTCGCCGCTGTAAGCGTCGCTCCGCAGGAACTCGGTTCCCGGAACCAGCTTGATGATCTTCAGCTTCTCGATCTTGTGATCCAGCCGGCCGATCTTCGTCTCTTCGAGTTCCTCACGCCCCCATTTCTCGGCGTTCTGCTCGCACATCGACTTCACGAGCTGCACGACCTTCGCCCGGTCGGCCAGCGGTTTCGTTGAGAGCTGCTTGAAGGCGTCATCGGCTGCCGCAACCGCTTCGTCAACAGAGTCGAACACCCCCCAGTTGCCGCCGCTAGAGCCGCGACCGGCAGGGAGCGATCGGCCGGCCGACATCACCGGAATCCCCTTCCCGTTCGATCCCGCTTGACGGCTGACCGCTGACGGCTGACCGCTCGCCGGCTTCTTTCCCAACTGGGCGAGCACTTCCTCGACAACATTCCGGATCGATTGTTCGGTCGCTTGCATGATGGTCTATGGCTGATGGTCGATTGTCGATGGACGGCGTTCGCCTGCGGCTCGCCGCGAAACGGTTATAGATCTGTGTTAATCCGCCGAATCCGCGTCATCCGCGGCCCCCTCTTCTCGTCGAATCACACCTGTCCGAACTGCTGTGCCTCCACCCAGTGCTTGACACGGGTGCGGGTGGGGAACATGGCCAGCATCCAGAACACGAGGGTGCCCGCGATGGCGAGCGACCACCAGTTGTGTTCGATGATGGCCGCGATGATGTTGAAGAACGCCGCCCCTTCCAGGATGGCCAGGCCGACAATCATTCGCGTCATGTAGATGCGGTAATGAGCCAGTTCGTCTCGATTCGCCGCGTCATCCCGCGACGGCTGTGTCATCAGGTTCGGCACGATCAGATGCATGACGAACGCGCCAGCAGCGAAGGCCGCGCCGACCGCACTCACGATGAATCCATCTGCAGGTTCGTCCAGCGCACCGATCGCGAACACCGCCATCAATCCGAATACCAGCACGCCGAGCACGAGCGCAACGGCGATGATCTGCATCGCCCGCAACGCCTGCTCGGGATTGGCCAGTGGGTTTGACATGCTCGCCTGCCGCTCGCCGCTCAATTATTGATCCGCGTAAATCCGTCCGATCCGCGTCATCCGCGGCCCAGCGTGATCAGTCGCCACTCTTGAACACGGTCTTCCCGCCCACCTGCACGCTGTCGATGATGCCGACGATGGCGCAGTCGATGGGCAGCTTCTTAGTATCCTCGGTGAAGCGCGCGCTCGATCCCTGCACGATCAGCACCGTCTCACCTTCGCCCGCGCCGACGGTGTCGACGGCGATGAAGGTCCGCCCCGTCGAAATCAGACTCCCCTTGGACTTTTCATCGACGCGCAGCGGGTCGACGATGAACAGCTTCTGGCCGGTCATCTCCGCCACCTTCTGCGTCGAAACCACACTGCCGGCGACTTTCGCGATAAACATGACCACGCCTCAGGGAACCACGGAATACACGGAAGTCACGGAAATGAGTTTTGCTTCCGTTTGCTCCGTCGTCAGTTGCTCCGTTTTCGCGACTTTCGCGGTGACTCTTGGACTGGCCTCAGGGAACCGCGAAACGTGCGAAGCCCGCGAAAGAATTTCCAACTAATCATCTTTCGTGCTTTCCGTGTATTCCGTGGTTCCTACTTCGTGATGACTTCCACTGTCTGCCGAGCCACGACGAGTTCTTCGTTCGTTGGTACGACCCAGATTTGCGACTTGCTGTTGGCTGTTGAGATGCAGCGCTCGCCGGGGAGCAGGGAAACGACACTCGTTGCATCGGAATCGCCCTGAGCTGCCGCGGTGTTCTTCGCCGCATCGAGTTGAATACCGGCGTAATCGAGGTCGGCACAGACGTCGGCGCGGATCCGGACGCTGTTCTCGCCGATGCCGCCGGTGAAGACGATGGCGTCCGCCCCGTTGAGCAGCAGCAGGTAACTGCCGAGGTAACGCCGGATCTCCGCCACGAACACCTTGAGTGCCAGGTCGGCCCGCTCGTTCCCCTTCTCGGCTGCCTCCTCAAGATCCCGGACATCCGCCGACAGGCCGCTGAGTCCCAGCAGCCCGCTCCGCTGCGAGAGGTCTTCGAGCAGCTCTTCCAGCGTTTTGCCGCTGAGCCGCATCAGCAACGGCAGCGCAAACGGGTCGAAGTCACCGACGCGGTTGTTGTGCGGCAACCCCGTCTGCGGCGTCATCCCGAGGCTGTTGGACAGTGACTGGCCCCCGCGCATCGCGCACAGCGAGTTGCTGCCGCCGAGGTGGCAGGAGACGACTTTCAGGTCTTCGCGCCCCAGCAGCTGCGCCATGCGCGTGCCGATGTAGCGATGGCTGGCCCCGTGGAAGCCCCACTTGCGGACTTCGTAGTCGTCCTGCCATTCCAGCGGCACCGCGTACGATCGATGCTCGACGGGAACGGTCTCGTGGAAAGCCGTCTCGAGGGCCGCGACCAGCGGCATCGCGGGAAACGCCTTCTGCAGCTGCCGCATTGCCCGGGCATAGGGGGGATTGTGGGCGGGAGCGACGTCCGCGAGATCTTCCATCGCCGTCAGCAGTCGGTCGTCGACGAGGCGGACACCGCTCAGCTTGCCGGCGAAGACCGCTTTGAAACCGATGGCTGCCACTTCATCGACCGACTTCAGGCACCCGGAAGCGGGATCGGTCAGCTGGTCGAGGCAGATCTGCACGGCAGCCGCATGGTCTTCCACCCGCCGCAGCAGCTCCGACCGCTTCCCCGCCACGTCGACAAAGCAGTTCCCCTCGGTCCCCTGTCCAATCCGCTCGATCCCCCCGCGCGCAAGCTGAAACTCGCCGTCCATATCGAACAGCCGGTACTTGAAGCTGGTAGAACCAAGATTGGCGACGAGGACTTTCACAGCGATGTCCGGTGGGAACCACGGAATACACGGAAATCACGGAAGGTGCTGTCTTTCGCGGCCTTCGCGCTTTTCGCGGTTCCCCTTAAGAACCGAGAAAGATGCGAATCAAGCGAAGCAATGCAGACAGCCGGCTCAGCGATGCGCCTGAACGACTCTTGATCGGCTACAGGCCAGATTGCTTTCCGTGCCTTCCGTGTATTCCGTGGTTGCTCCTGCTTAGAAGTTTTCCATCAAACCCGAGGTCGGCCGCGGGATCACGTGGGCGCTGACCAGTTCGCCGACCTTGCTGGCGGCGCTCGAGCCGGCGTCGACGGCGGCGCGGACCGAGCCGACGTCTCCCTTGATGATGGTCGTCACGTAAGCGCCGCCGATCTGCACCTGCTTGACCAGGGTGACGTTGGCGGCCTTCAGCATGGCATCCGCGGCTTCGATCTGGGCGATGAGGCCGCGGGTTTCAATGAGTCCGATTGCGTCGTTCATGGAGAGGTTCGCTGTCTGGAGATTGGGATTTGAACAGGAGGAAACAGAGGGAACGGAGGAGAAGCGAATGGGGCTCGGCTGCAGTACAAGGAACCGTGCCGCTTTGCTGGCAGCGGAAGCCAGAGGTTCACCGGCTATCGCCCAGCCGTTCCTCTGTGACCTCCGTTGCCTCCTGTTCCACTTTCTGGAGGGAGAGACTCAGCCTGCGTTCGCCTTCGAGCCGCCCTTCGGCTTGGGCATCAGGCTGGTGATGTCTTCGTGCGGGCGGGGAATGACCTGCACGCTGACGACTTCGCCGACCTTGCTGGCGCCGCTCGCGCCGGCGTCGACGGCTGCCTTCACCGCGGCGACGTCACCGACGAGGAACACCGTGACGAGCCCGCTGCCGATCTTCTCCCAGCCGACCATCTGCACGTTGGCCGCTTTCAGAGCCGAGTCCGCCGCTTCAATGAGAGTGATGAGACCCTTCGTCTCAATCATGCCGAGTGCTTCGAGTGTCTTTGCCATAAGTTCGCTCCGGGAGAAAAGGTGGTTGAGAGTGTTCGCAGCTATATTCAGTGCTTGCAGGCACACGGCGTCGCGTGTGACTTGAGCAGCTCTACTTTGGTCGCGGCCGTCAGGTTGATGGCGTTGCCTTCGTCCGTGTCCAGGTGCACCTCCAGCTTGATGTTCTCCCCAGCCCGGACGACCAGATTCTCCAACGTCGTCGTGCAGCCGGGGGATTCGACGCGGAGGTTCATCGCGTCGCCGTTCTTGACGCCGTAGTACTCCAGGTCGGCCGGGCCCATGTGGACGTGCCGCATGGCGCGGATGACCCCCTGGTGCAGCTCAAGACTCCCCTTGGGACCGACGATCAGGCAGCCGGGCGTCCCCTGCACGTCGCCGCTGATGCGGACCGGAATGTCGAGCCCGAGCGAGATGGAATCGGTGAAGGCGAGTTCCACCTGCGAGTCGCCGCGGCAGGGACCCAGGACGCGGACTTCGGGCAGCATCCGCCGCCGCGGGCCGACGATCGCCACGGTCTCTTCCGCGGCGTAAAACCCATCCTGGTACAGCCACTTCGTCGGCGTCAGCGTGTGCCCCTTGCCGAACAGGATTTCGACGTGCTCTTCGGTCAAATGGCAGTGTCGCGCGGAGATATTGACGACGAGCGGATTGGGCTTCGGCCGGGAATCGCCCGGCGACAAGTGCTTGAGCAGCACCTGCCGCACAACGCGCTCGACGTCCGCCCGGCTGATCGGTGATGAAGTAGTGGTGGGCATCAGTCGTGGGAGGCGAGTCGTGGTTCGTTGAGATTGAATTGGAACCAGCTGAGGCGGGTCAGCCGGCGATGACGAGTTCGATCTGGTGCTGCTGCAGGATGCGGGTCCACTTCTCGGGGAGTTCGGCGTCCACCACCATCCGGTTGACGCGTTCGAGGCCGCAGAGGTGGACCAGTTCGGAATGGCCGAGCTTGGTGTGATCCGCGACGACAATGACTTCGTCGGCTGCATCCAGCATCTGCCGCTCGGCTTCGACGAGCAGGGAGTTGCTGTTAAACAGTCCGGCCTCGGTAATTCCTCCCACGCTCATCACGAGCCGGCGGGCATGTATCTGCTTGAGGGCTTCGATCGTCAGCCCGCCGAGCGCGACGCCGGTCTTCGGGTACAGGTACCCGCCCAGGAAGACCAGTTCGATATCGGGTGCGCCGACCAGTAAGTTCACAATCGGCAAGGAGTTGGTCACAACCTGCAGCGACTTACCGGGAAGGTGACGAGCAACCTCCAGTGTCGTAGTCCCCCCATCCAGCAGAATCGTTTCTCCCGATCCAATCAGTTCGGCCGCCGCCCGGCCGACCCGTTGTTTCTCCGCCGCCGCTTTTTGCCTGCGGTCCTCGAACCCGGAGAGCGACTCGCCCACATAGGCAGCCCCACCACGGGTGCGCCGAATCTGTCCGATTCGATCAAGATGTTCCAAATCTCGCCTGACTGTCGACTCGCTGGCCTGCACAAGTTCCGCCAGCTCAGTCAGCGCCACAAACCCTTTCGATTCAATCGTCTTGAGAATGCTGTCCCGCCGTTGATCCGCCAACATGTTCGCGATTCCAATTCGCAGCGAGAGGAGTCAGTCAACCCAGATTACCACTGAGTATCGTCACCATCAACTCAAATTCACTCATAATATTCCATTTTCAGTCACATTCTGCCGGGAGCACGGCGCGCGCAAGGGGAGACATGGCATCTGCTGGCGGCTGGCGTTGCTCGGCCAGGCGCTGGTGCGTGCGAGGGTCAAACCGTGCCGAAGCGATGCTCGGTCACCTGACGGTAGGTCTCGCCCGGTCGAAGGATCGTGGACGGGAAAGCCGGCTGATTCGGCGAGTCGGGATAGTGCTGGCATTCCAGGCAGAATGCTTCCCGCCTTCCGTGACCGGCGACCGCAGGCGACCCGTCGAAGTGCTCCGCGGTATACAGCTGGACTCCCGGCTCGGTGGTCCAGACTTCCATGACCCGCCCGCTGCCGGGATGGGCCACTTTCGCCGCCGGTCGCAGCTTGCCGTCGGCATCCCGGATGGCAAAGCACACGTCATAACCTCCGGCCGCGTCGATGTCCGCTCCAATCGCCTTAGGCCTCCGGAAGTCGAACGGCGTTCCTCTTGCGTCCATGATCTCGCCGGTGACGAGCACGTTCTCGTCGTAAGCGAGGTAACGGTCCGCGTACAGTTGCAGTTCGTGGTCCAGAATGCTGCCGGACCCCGCTCCGCCGAGATTCCAGTAACAGTGATTCGTCAGGTTGAGAACGGTCGGGGCGTCGGTCTCGGCTTCATACGAGATCGTCAGCCGGTTGTCCCGATGGACGACGTATGCCACCCGCACTGAGAGCCGGCCCGGATACCCTTCCTCGCCGTCCGGGCTCACGTAATGAAAGCCCACACCGACCAGCTCGCTGTCCCGCGCACCCGGGAGGCGCACTTCGTCGATCACCGTGGCTTCCCACAACTGATGCGTGAATCCCCGTGACCCGCCATGCAGGTGATTCGGCCCGTTGTTGACTGCCAGCGAGTACTCGACACCGTTCAGTGTAAAGCGTCCACGACCGATCCGGTTGGCATACCGCCCCACCGTCGCCCCGAAATACGACGCATTGGCGACGTATGACGCGGCTTCCGGATACACGAGATTCACATTGCCGGCGCGCCCCTCGCGATCGGGTACCTCCACCTCCAGGGCGCACGCCCCCAGATTGCTGAGCCTCACTCGCAATCCCGCATCATTGGCGAGAGTGAAACGCTCAATCGCGCGGCCGTCCGGCGTCGTGGACCGGTTTTCTCGAGAAACCTGCATGGAATCGCCCCCGCCGGATCGTAATTCTCGCCAGTCGGCGAGGCAATGAATGCTCGGCGGCCCCCGAGATCGATCGCAGAAGACGCCGTCGGATGGGTCAGCTTGCCCGATCTGCATTCTCCACAATTTCCCCGACGACGTGGCTTTGAAACCGCAAGCTTCAATCTTTCCCATTGACGATATCGGCCCGCTGCCGGAACATAATGGGCGGTAGCCGCGTTTCGGCCACACCCTCAAGCACAATCCGCAGAATGCTGGCCCACTCCCCGTCACGACTGATCGTCGCCAGCAGCGGGTTCGCGGTCTTGATGCACGCCCTGCTGGGATGCTGCTGGCATCACGCTCATGCAGGTCATGGCCAGAATTGTTTGCACGCCGGGACTGTCCCCCATCAGCACGCTGATGAGCACGCTAATCATGTCGGGGACGATTGCGGCGCAGACGAACCGGCCGGACACGGGGACGAAGCGTGCGATGAACCGGATTGCAGCTATCTCGTGAACGCTGCCCCGGAGCTGCCTGACGGAGTTGCGGCCCCTGCTGACACGCCGGAGCCGCCCACCGCCGCCGTCCGCGTCACCCGCTGCATCGCAGCCGAAATCACTGCCGCCGGCCGTGCAGAACCGCTTTCGACAGCCAGATTGCGCGCCGCGCTTCAGTGCTGGCTGGTCTAATCCCGCTCCCTTCCGCTTCGAACCGGCCGTCGGCCGTCTGGCAGCGGCCATCCGCAACTTGGGTTGCTGTCGGCTTCAGGCTGCATGCGGTGTCCGGATCCCAGCGGCAATGACCATTCCCAGGCAGGCGGTTCAGTGCGCCTGCGGCTCCCGTACGCGCCTTCGATTCCACTTTCGATTCCAGCAGCCCCGAACGTCCGGTAGCAGTCCGCTATGGACTGCGCTGTAAGGGTACAAGCCCGTTATGAAACATCGCATTCCCCCCTTCCTCGGAAAGATCCTCTGGCCGCTCGGAATCATCGGGCTGCTCATCGCCTCGTTCGTCGTCCGCGACGCGTGGTGGGAGCCGACCCGGAACTGGGTGCAGGGCGTCGCCAAAGGGAACCAGTCCGCCGGCGACGAGCACGATCACGCCGAGAGTGAGGAGGAACATGACCATGACGGGCACTCACACGAGCATAGCGCCGCCACGTCGCTCGACCTGTCTCCACAGGCCCGCCTCAATCTCGGTCTGACCCCCGAACAACTGCGGCCTGTGCAGCTCCAGGACTACTACCGCTCCATCACCGTCCCCGCGATCGTCGCCGAGCGTCCGGGACGTACTCACATCGAGATCTCGGCACCGCTCACCGGCGTCGTGACGGCCGTGCACGCCGTGCCGGGGGCCGCGGTCGAGCCGGGCGACCTGTTGTTTGAGATGCGATTGACGCACGAAGACCTCGTGGCGGCGCAGGTCGATTTTCTCAAGTCACTGTCTGAACTCGACGTCGAAAAGAAAGAGATCGAACGGCTGCAGCCCCTGGTCGACCGGGGCGCTCTCGCGGCAACAGTCATTCGCGAGCGCGAATACGCCCGCGATAAGCTGGAGGCGCTGCTCAGCGCCCAGCGCGAAGCGCTGCGGCTGCACGGCCTGTCCGAATCGCAGGTAAACTCCATCGCCGAAGAGCGGAGGCTGCTCCGCGAAGTCCGCGTCTATGTCCCATCGGGCGATATGACGAGCGGCGAGGAGCTTCGGCTCACCAGAGAACTCGATGAAGTCGCCTACTACCAGGACTCTCAGCGCAAGCCGCCGATGGTTCTGCAGGAGCTGCGCGTCCATAAAGGGCAGGCGCTGCAGGCCGGCTCGGCCATGTGCGTGCTGGCCGATTACAGCGAGCTGTATATCGAAGGGGCCGCGTTCGAGCAGGACGCTCTCGCCCTCGCCGCGATGATCGGCAAAGGCTGGACGATCGAAGCCGTCTTCGAAGAACCCGGCCATGCCTCCTGGAGCCTGGAAGGTCTGGAGATCGCCTACCTGGCGAATGAAGTGGACGTCGAGTCCCGCACGCTGCATTTTTACGTCCGGCTGCCCAACGAGATCCTCCGCGATTCGGCCGATCCTGAGAACGCCCGGTTCGTGAGCTGGCGGTACCGCCCGGGCCAGCGCCTGCAGCTGCGCGTGCCCGTCGAGAAGTGGGAGAACCAGATCGTCCTGCCGGTCGACGCCGTCGCCCGCGAGGGGGCCGAGCACTTCGTGTTCATCCAGAACGGCGACCACTTCGACCAGGTGGCCGTGCATGTGCGACATCGCGACCAGTTCGCCGTCGTCATCGCCAACGACGGCAAGATCTTCCCCGGCGACGTCGTCGCCCGCCGCGGGGCACATCAGATGCAGATGGCCCTCAAATCGAAGTCCGGCGCCGGCCCCGCCGTCCACACCCACGCCGACGGCACCACCCACGCCGCTCACTAGCGCCCCCCCACACGAGCGGCGGGGTTAAACCCCGCCGCTCATCCCGCACCGCACCATGCTCAACGCCGTCATCCGATTTGCCCTCCGGCAACGACTGCTGGTCCTGGCCGCCGCGATCTTCCTCATCGCGTTCGGCACCTGGCAGGCGCTGCGGATGCCGATCGACGTCTTTCCCGACCTTAACCGACCGCGCGTCGTCGTGATGACCGAGGCTCCCGGACTCGCCCCGGAAGAAGTCGAAACCCTCATCACCTTCCCCATCGAAACGGCCCTCAACGGCGCGAGCGGCGTGGAAGCCGTGCGCAGCGCGTCCGGCATCGGCATGTCGATCATCTACGTCGAGTTCGACTGGGGCACCGACGTCTACGTCGACCGGCAGATCGTCACCGAACGCCTGCAACTGGTGCAGGACCGGATGCCGGAAGGCGTGTCTCCCCAGCTCGCGCCTCTCGCATCGATCATGGGACAGGTTCTCATTCTCGGCATGTGGAGCGAAGACCAGCAGACCGACCCGATGGAGCTGCGCACGATCGCGGACTGGGTCGTCCGGCAGCGTCTGCTCACAATCCCCGGCATCGCCCAGGTCTTCACCATGGGGGGCGAGCGCAAGCAGTTCCAGGTGCTCGTCGATCCCGACGCCCTCCTCCGCTACGGCCTCACGCTGCACGATGTGAAAGAAGCCCTGATCGCCAGCAACGAGAACGCCACCGGCGGCTATCTCGACCAGCAGGGCCCCAACGAATTGCTGGTTCGCGCCCTCGGCCGCATCCAGACGATCGAGGACCTGCAGAAGGTCGTCGTCACGATCCGCGAAGGGCGGCCCGTGGCGCTGACTCAGATCGCGACTGTCGTGGAAGGGGCCGACGTCAAGCGCGGTGACAGCGCCGCATTCGTCCGCACCGAGACGGCCGCGTCACGCACCGAGGAGTCGCGGACGCACCAGGATGAGGCGGCGCCGGTCACCGTCCCGCACCTCGATGCCGAGGGCCGCACTGGAGCGTCGACGACGCCGGCCGTGGCTGAGGCTCCCGATGCCGCAATCCGCCAGCTTCCGGAAGACTGGAGCGGCGGACAGGCCGTCGCCCTCGTCATCAGCAAGCAGCCCGGAGCCGATACCCGGGCCGTCACCGACGAAGTCATGGCGGCCGTCGCCAATCTCGAGCTCCCCGGCGACATCCGCGTCATCCCGATCTATTCGCAGAAGTCGTTTATCGACCGCGCGATCGACAACGTGAGAAACGCCCTGCTCGAAGGGGGCGTTCTCGTCGTCATCATCCTGTTCCTGTTCCTGCTCAACCTGCGGACGACGTTCATCACGCTCACCGCGATCCCGCTGTCGCTGGTAATGACGGCCATCGTGTTCGCGGCGTTCGGCATGTCGATCAACACCATGACGCTCGGCGGCCTCGCCGTCGCCATCGGCGAACTCGTGGACGACGCCATCGTCGACGTCGAGAACATTTTCCGCCGCCTGAAGGAGAACCGCAGGCGGAAGAACCCGCGCTCGCCGCTGCTCGTCGTGTTTCAGGCCAGCGCCGAGATCCGCAACTCGATCGTCTTCGGCACGATGATCGTCTGCCTGGTCTTCATCCCGCTGTTCGCACTGCAGGGGATGGAGGGCCGCCTCTTCATGCCGCTCGGCATCGCCTATATCGTCTCGATCCTCTCGTCCCTGCTCGTCTCGCTGACAGTCACGCCGGTCCTCTCGTACTACCTGCTGGGAGGGAGAAGCCAGAGGTCAGAGGACGGAGATCAACAGCCCGAGCCGGTCCATCAACCATCAACCCTCAACGCTCAACCCTCTTCCATCGACCATCGACCATCGTCTATCGACCTTGCCGACCATTCCGACGGCTTCGTCCTCCGCGCCCTCAAGTGGGTCGGCGACAAGGTGATCCGGTTCAGCCTCGCCGTCCCGCGCCTCAACCTGACGATCACCCTGCTGCTCGTGGCGATCTCCGGACTGTTCCTGTTCTCGCTGGAGCGGGACTTCCTGCCGCCCTTCAACGAGGGGTCGGTCCAGTTGAACGTACTGCTCAACCCCGGCACGTCGCTCGCCACCAGCAACCAGATCAACAACACCGTCGAAGACCGGCTGATGGAGATTGACGATGTCGTCAGCTTCGCCCGCCGCACCGGCCGCGCGGAGCTGGACGAGCACGCCGAACCGGTCAGCGCCAGCGAGTACATCATCGAGCTCGACCCGGCATCCCCGCGCTCGCGCGAGGAACAGCTCGCGGAGATCAGGGCCGCGATGGACGAAATCCCGGGCATCACCACGGCCGTCGAACAGCCAATCGCGCACCTCATTTCGCACATGCTTTCCGGCGTCAAGGCCCAGATCGGCATCAAGATCTACGGCGATGATCTCGACGTCCTCCGCCGCAGGGCGCAGGAAATGGAGGCCGCCATCAAGGGAGTGCCCGGCGTCAAGGATCTGTTCGTTGAGCAGCAGACGATCATCCCGCAGCTGCGCATCGAACTGAATCCCGACAAGCTGCTGCTCTACGGGCTCACGGCTGAAGACGTCAATGAGTTCATTGAAACCGCGATGAACGGGCAGGTGGTCTCCGAGGTTCTCCAGGGGCAGCGGACGTTCGATCTCGTCGTCCGTCTCGACGAAAACTATCGCGAAGACCTCGACGTCCTCCGCCGGCTGTCGATCGACACGCCCGAAGGAGGCCGCATTCCGCTCGAAGCCGTCGCCCGCATCTACGAATCCGGCGGCCCCAACACCATCAACCGCGAGAACGTCCGCCGCCGCATCGTCCTGCAATGCAACGTCTCCGACCGCGGCGTCGTCGACGTCGTCGAAGACATCCAGAAGGCCGTCGCTCCCGTCGTCGCCTCGCTCCCCGTCGGCTACTCCGTCGAATACGGCGGCCAGTTCGAAAGCCAGCAGTCGGCCACGCAGGCGATCGGCGTGCTGTTCATCGCCTCGCTGATTGGCGTCTTCATGGTGCTCTTCACCATGTTCCGCTCGATCAACCTGTCGCTGCAGGTCATGGCCGCGCTCCCCATGGCCTTCATCGGCTCCGTCGCGGCGCTCGTGCTCACCGGCCAGACGCTGACCGTCGCCAGCATGGTCGGCTTCATCTCCCTCGCCGGCATCGCGTCCCGCAACGGCATCCTGCTCCTCAACCACTACCTGCATCTCGTGAAGTACGAAGGCGAACGCTGGACGAAGGAGATGATCGTCCGTGCGGGGCTGGAGCGACTCGCCCCGGTGCTGATGACGGCCCTCACCTCCGGCATCGGCCTCGTCCCCCTGGTGCTCGCCGCCGGAGAGCCCGGCAAGGAGATCCTGTACCCGGTCGCCACTGTCATCCTCGGCGGCCTCATCAGTTCGACCCTCCTCGACTTCTTCGTCCACCCGGCCCTCTTCTGGCTGTTCGGCCTGAAGGAAGCGGAGCGCGTCGTCAACGAATCCCACACGGAGGTCGAACTCGTCGAACTCACAGCCGAAGAATACGCCCAGTCCCACCACGGATCCGCGTCGCAGGGCACACCACAACCTGCACCGGTCGCTTAACCATCAGCAAAATGGAACAGGAGGAAACAGAGTGAACTGCAGTTTTCAATGAAGCACGGCTCTGACAACGGTTCGAATTGCGCGTGAACCGCAAGCCGACAACACAGCCAGACCCGCCCCCAGCCTCTCCGTTACCTCCTGTTCAACCCTTTACCCGTCACCAACCCAGTAAGGACCTTCCCATGACACGCTTCCCGCTTGCCACCGCCTCTGCCATCGCCGCCACAACCCTGTTCCTCGCCGGCTGCGGCGGCAAGGGCAAGAACAACGAGATGACCACCCCTCCGGTGAACGGCACGACGACCCAGGAGCACTCCCACTCCAGCACCGGTCCGCACGGCGGGTCAATCGTCGAACTCGGCGGCGCCTATCACGCGGAGGTCGCCCACGCCGACGATGGCGGCGTCATCGTCTACATCCTCGACGGCAACGCCGCCGCCAACCTGGCCATCGAGGCCGACGAGGTGAAGATCAATGTAACCCACGACGGCCAGCCCGCTCAGTTTGTGCTGACGGCCTCGCCGGAAGCAGGCGAGGCGGATGGCATGTCATCCCGCTTTGTGACCAGCGACTCCGCGCTGGGCGAATTGCTCGACGAGGAAGAGGCGACCGCCAAGCTGGTCGTGACGATCGACGGCACGCCCTACAGCGGGACCATTGAACACGCGCACGATCATGCCCATGGTGACGGTCACGACCACGCCGCACACGGTCACTCCCACTCCGGCGACGACGCCCTCGTCTGGGAGGAGCAGGACATCGAGCACGAAGGCTACAGCATCATGCTCGGCCACCACGGCGAGCACCTGCACGCCGGCGAAGGGGTCGAGCCCGCCGTGAGCATCACCAAAGACGGCGAAGCCGTCGCCGACGCCCAGGTCTTCAACGCGCTCGTCTCCGCCGACGCCGCCACCGTCGTCGCCGAAGAAGTCGCCACCGTGTACGAACCCGAAACCGACGAGGAGCCCGCCCACTACGCCCAGGGAGAACTGATGATCCCCGCCGGTGTGGACAAGATCGTCATCCGCTTCCGCATCGTCCTGCCCGGCGACGCCGGCGAAGTCTCCTACGACGTCCCGGTCGATGTGGAGTAACACCTTTGTAAGCGCGAACTCAAGAACCCCGGTTTCTTGAAGAAATCGGGGTTCTGTCGTTGGAGTACAGGCTTTAGCCTGCCCGCTCATCCCGCCAATCCGAATCGGCGCAACAGGCGGATCAAACCGCCCAGGCAGTCACTCCCGCCGGACTCCGCGACCGCGCGCCGAAACACAAGCGGCTCCCGTCACTCCTTCGGCGGCATGTACAGCAACCGTCCGCAGGGACTGCAGAACACCACGTTCCCGGAGTTCAGCTTCACCCGATACTGCGGAGTGACCGCGACCCGGCAGTTCCCGCAGATGCCGTTCTCCGCCGGCGCCATCGCATCCGCCCCGTAAGCCTCGACCAGCCGCAGATACCTCTCGGCGACCTCGCCCGTCAGCCCCGACTCCGACCGCTTGATCTCGCCCGTCAATTCCTCGACCCGCGCCTGCAGCCCCGCCGAGTCGGCCTCGAACTGCTTGCTGAACCGCTGCACTTCCTCCTTCGCCTTCGCGGCCTTCCCTTCCACCTCCTTGATCTCCGTCTGCGTCCTGTCGATCTTGTCGTACAGCTCCAGGATCTCGTCCTGCAGCACGCTGTTGGCGACCGTGTCGGCCTCGATCTGCCCCTTGAGGATGTCGAACTCCTTGTTCGACGTCGCCTGGTTCAGCTTGGCCCGCAGATCGGCGATCTTGCTCTCGTTGGTCTTCAGATCGAGCGACTTCCGGTCCGAACTCCCCCGCAGCTGCTTGAGCTGCTCCTTCTTCGCCTCCACCTCGGCCTGCGCCTGCTGAGCCAGCTGCTCGCGCGCTTTGATCTGCCGCGGCCCCCGCTTCAGTTGCTCCTGCACCTCCTGCAAAGCCAGGTGCAGCCGATGCAGATTCGCAAACGCCCCCGATACCGTCTCCGTCGCCATCCTCGTCCCTCCCACTCTCCGTACCTCAGATTCGACGCAAAGATGCCAAGCCGCAAAGACGCGCAAAGAACAAAACGTTTAGCCCCGGCCCACCGGGCCGGGCGCTTCGTCTCCCCTCTCCTTCCTTCGCGCGTCTTGGCGTCTCTGTGCCTTCGCGTCGAACCCTTCACTCCCCAACAAAAACGCCGGTCGTTTCCGACCGGCGTACAGAGTCTCAACCTCCGGCTCCCGCTGTGAGCCGTTCGAGGAAGCCTTTAAGCTGCTTGCTCCGCACGGGATGCTGCAGCTTGCGGACGGCCTTCGCTTCAATCTGTCGCACGCGTTCACGCGTCACCTTGAATATGCGGCCCACCTCTTCCAGCGTGTAGGTGTAGCCGTCTCCCAGGCCGTACCGCAGCTTGATGATCTCGCGCTCGCGGTAGGTCAGCGTCTTCAGGACGACGTCAATCTTGTCCTTGAGCATCTCCTGAGTCGCCGAGGTCACCGGGTTGTCGGTGCTGTCGTCCTCGATGAACTCGCCGAAGAAGCTGTCGTCCCCCTCGCCGACCGGCCGGTCCAAGCTTACCGGGTGACGGGAGATTTTCAATACCCGCCGCGCCTCGTCCAGAGTCACTCCCGATGCCTCGGCGAGTTCCTCCACGGTCGGCTCCCGTCCCAGCTCCTGCACCAGCCGCTTGCCGACGCGCCGCAGCTTCGACATCGTCTCGATCATGTGCACCGGGATGCGGATCGTGCGCGCCTGGTCGGCGATGGCGCGGGTGATCGCCTGGCGGATCCACCAGTGGGCGTAGGTCGAGAACTTGTAGCCGCGACGGTACTCGAACTTCTCGATCGCCCGCATCAACCCCAGATTGCCCTCCTGGATCAAGTC
>JBGTSJ010000023.1:0-93098 GCA_041940305.1 Planctomycetaceae bacterium | reverse complement strand
TACGGCACTTACCAATACGGCCTCAAAGCCTCTGGCGGCGGCAACGGCGCGGGCGTGCCCGCCTATATGCTGAGCCTGGCGCGCTTCCAAACCGAAGGCTATCGCGACCACAGCAGCGCATTTAAAAACATGGCCAATGCCAATGTGAAATGGCAGCTGGATAACGGCGCCACGCTCAAGCTGATTGCCAACAGCGTCAACACCCGCGCCGATGATCCGCAAGGCCTCACGCGCGCGCAATGGCAGCAAAATCCGCGCCAGGCATCGCCCTCCGCCATTGCTTATAATGTGCGCAAAGAGCAGCAGCAGGTGCAGGGCGGCTTGGTATATGAGCAGGCTTTGGATGCGCACCACAGCATCAAAGCCGTGCTTTACGGCGGCGAGCGCAAAGCGCTGCAATTTCAATCGATACCGAAAGCTGTGCAGCAAAACAACCCGGGCCACGCCGGCGGTGTGATTGATTTGCGCCGCCGCTATTACGGCGCGGATGTGCGCTGGAGCGGGCAAAACCTGCTTGCCGACGAATCGCTGCGCGCCAGCGCGGGCTTGAGCACGTTGCTCGCGTCGATCGCGCCCTCGGCGCCGCCGGCGCCCACCAGGGTGTGCAGCTCGTCGATGAACAGGATCACGTTCTTGGCGCGGCGGACTTCGTTCATCACCGCCTTGATGCGCTCTTCGAACTGGCCGCGGTACTTGGTGCCGGCGACCATCATCGCAAGGTCGAGCACCACGATTCGCTTGTCGCGAAGGATCTCCGGCACGTTTCCTTCAACCACCATCTGGGCGAACCCCTCGACGATAGCCGTCTTGCCGACGCCCGCCTCGCCCAGGAGCACCGGGTTGTTCTTCTGGCGGCGGCAGAGGATCTGCTTGACGCGCTCGATCTCGTTCTCGCGGCCGATCACCGGGTCCAGCTTGGACTGTCGTGCGAGTTCCGTGAGGTCGCGGCCGAAACTGTCGAGGGCCGGTGTCTTGCTCTTGCTGCTGGACTTCTGCGAACCGCCGGTCCGCTCCGCTTGCTCGCCCCCTTCCAGGCCGTGGCCCAGCAGGTTGAGCACCTCTTCACGTACGTCCTCGAGCTTGAGGCCGAGGTTCATCAGCACCTGGGCGGCGACCCCTTCCTGCTCGCGCAACAGGCCGAGCAGCAGGTGTTCCGTGCCGACGTAGTTGTGGTTGAGGTTGCGGGCCTCTTCCATCGCGTATTCGATCACCTTCTTGGCGCGCGGGGTCTGCGGGAGCTTCCCCATCGTCACCATGTCGGGACCGGACTGGACGATCTTCTCGACTTCCAGGCGGATCTTGCGGAGGTCGACGTCCAGGTTCTTGAGCACGTTGGCCGCGACGCCCGAACCCTCTTTCACGAGGCCGAGCAGGATGTGCTCCGTGCCGATGTATTCATGATTGAACCGCTGAGCCTCCTGGTTGGCCAGCTGCATGACCTTCCGGGCGCGGTCGGTAAAACGCTCGTACATTGATGACTCCCCTCCTGATGACTGGCCTGCGGAGGGAAGAAGAATTGCCAGTTGCGAATTGGTTCTTGCAAACTGCAAATTGGAGCAGCCCAGATGGCTCTCGAATCTGCAATTTGCAATCTGCAATCTGCAATCTGCAATGGCTTTCCTTCCGAAAGCCGGATGTGGCGGAGAAACGGGACGGCGGCGAGTCCCCCGGCGGAGCGCCCTTCCGGGGCGTTCCAAGTCCTTGCGGGACCGCGGATTTCCGTCTCTCCGGGCGAATTCTAGTTCGCTCACCGCAGCCCGGCAAGATAGCCCCCCGCCCGCTGGCCGCAAACCGTTCGCATGTGTAAGGTTGAGCCGTGTGGTGCGGTCGTGCCGCGACGCGGAAGAATCGAAACAACCGTTGGAGGACAGGCTTCAGCCTGCCTTGTTGGAGTCCAGGCTTTAGCCTGCCCGGATATGCAGTCGCCCGCACTCCCTCAACCGGCAGCCTGAAGGCTGAACACCAACATTTCCCATGCCTCCGCACTTGCGACATTCCGAAGGCGTGGCGCGCGTCCTTGCGGCGGCGCGCGAGTTGGCGCAGGCCGAAGGGTCGGCGAGCGTGACGGCCCGGCATGTTCTGCAGGCGCTGTGGCGTGATGAAAGCCGCGCCCATGAGATTCTGACCGGTGCGGGAGTGTCGCAAGCGGAGTTCGACCTCCGCTTCCCGTCCCCACACGCAGTCAACGACGCGGTCAGGGACGTGCACCCCGACTTCTCGACGCAGGTCACTTCAGCGCTCCGCACGGCTCGCAGCTGGCTGCGCGGGAGCCTCGAAGAGGCTGAAATCCGCACGGAGCATCTCCTTGCAGCGCTGTCCCTGGTGGACGATGACTGCGCCCGGCTGTTCGCAGACTTCGGAATGAGCGCCGATGTGCTCGGCTGTGGGGAACCGACTTCAACGCTGGAGCCGTTGCCGTTCGATTCGACGGACATGTTGAACGGGATCGACGACGCCGAACCATCCATCGTCGACAGTCCATCGCAAATCAGTCGATTTGAGATCTCAGATCTTGAATCTCAGTTCGATGCACTCCGCATCCTCGACGCCGCCGCCAACCGTGCCCGCGAGGGGCTGCGTGTCGTAGAAGACTACACGCGCTTCGTGCTCGACGACGCCCATCTCTCGCGGTTGCTCAAAGAGATCCGCCACGAACTCGCCGCGGCTCTGGAACCGCTGGGAAGCCAAACATGGCACGCTCTGCGGGACACGCCTGGCGACGTCGGGACGGCGGTCTCGACCCCTGAGGAATCGCAACGCAAGTCGGAAAGCGACGTCGTCCGCGCCAGCCTTAAACGGTTGTGCGAGGCGCTCCGTTCCCTCGAAGAGTACGGCAAGATGACCGATGTCCCGGCGGCCTGCGCGATCGAAGCACTGCGCTACCGCTGTTACACGGTTGAGAAGTCCATCCTCACCACGATGTCCGCCCGGACGCGACTGGCCGATGCGCGGCTGTACCTGCTCGTCACCGCCTCGCTTTGCCGCACGGGGTTTGAGAACGTGATTCGCGGCAGCCTGGACGGCGGAGTCGACGTCGTGCAGTTGCGGGAGAAGAACTGGAATGGGGAACTCCGAGCACTCGCCGAGAAGGCACGCCGTTGGACACGCGAGGCCGGCGCTTTGCTGATCATCAATGACCGCGCCGATATCGCCGTCACCATCGACGCCGACGGCGTCCATGTCGGCCAGGATGACCTCCCCGTTCGCGAAGCCCGCCGCCTTGTCGGCCCGCGTCGCCTCATCGGCGTTTCCACGCATTGCATCGAACAGGCGCGCCACGCCGTGCTGGACGGCGCCGATTACCTCGGCGTCGGCCCGGTGTTCCCGTCGCAGACGAAGCAGTTCGAAAACTTCGCCGGCCTCGACTACGTCCGCGCCGTCGCCCCCGAGACCTCGCTCCCCTGGTTCGCGATCGGCGGCATCACACCGGAGACAATGGGGCGAGTCATGGAAACCGGCGCGGAACGCATTGCCGTCAGCAGCGCGATCTGCGCCGCCGCCGATCCGCGCGCCGCCGCGTCGGCATTCAAACGCCAACAGACCGTTTAGCCGCGACTCGAAGAGGAGCGCGTCCCGAACCCGCGCCCCCAATTTCCCGATCGAAGCGGCGCCGAACCCGGTCCGCGCTCACGGCCATTGGTATTCCGTGAATTGCTGAGCGTGAACCGTAAGGCCAGGTCGCCTGCGCTGCAGATCGACGCATCCGTCGCGCGTCACGCGCGTCTCGGTGAGGATCACGATCTGCAGCTGGGAAATGCGGCTGAGCGAGTCGATGCATTCGTCGCTGACGGACGTGCCCTGTAGATCGAGTGTCTGCAGTGCGGGCATCTCCTCCAGGTGCCGGAGTCCAGCGTCGGAGATCTGCGTGTAGCTGACGTCGAGCGTCTGCACCTGCTTGAGTCGCGCCACGGAGAACAGGCCCGCGTCGTCGACCGGGCAGCTGGTGAGATCGACGAACTCCAGGCTGGGGAGCGCCCTCAGCCCGAGCAGACCCGCTCCCTGCACCGAGTTGTCCGGGAGCCGCAGGTGCCTGAGATAAATCAGGCTCTGCAGGTGATCGAGGTCCGCGTCAGTCACTCCCGCGCCGGCGAGCGTCAGGGACGTCAGATTGCTGCACTCGGCGAGCGGCTGCAGCCGCTCGGAGGGTAGCGGCGTGCCATACAGCGCGAGCTTTGTCAGACGGGACTGTCTCGCCGCAAGCGACAGGACTCGGGCGCTGCCGCTGTCCACTTCGAGTCGATCGATGGCATTGAACAGGTCGCGGTCTCCTGTCCCGAACCACTCCCGCAGGAGTTCCGGCCCGTGGTATTCCGTCTGCACTGTTCCGCCGGATGCGGCGATCACGTCCATCAGCCGCAGTTTCTGCCAGTGTGGGATGCCGATCGTGACGAGCAGAGCGGCGACGCACAGGCACGCCGCCGCGACCAGCAACATCGCGACGGAGGGCACTCTCACAGCCCGAGTGGGCGATTCAACGGATCGCGAAGTCGGCTCTCGCGCCGGAAGCTCATCGTCGGATCGCATATCGTTCGGCCCCCTGCCGATTGGGCTGTCCTGTCCGGCAATCTTGGACGGACCTCAATCCGGACCGCCCGGATTTGCGGACGCTTGCAGAGTTCCCAGGCAATCGTGAATTGTCGGACAGGCACCCGGAAGAAGGGCGAACTGCTGACGCGGCACGGGGCTTGGTGTTAGAATCGTTCGAAGTCTCGTCCGAGCTGTTTCCGCAGGCCGTGCCGTATCTGCGGCGGCGGACGAATGCGTCGATTGTACCCCCAGCGGGCAGGATCTCGAACCGGCATCCACCAGGCATCTCCGGACCTCTTACGAATTGAGGAATCCAGCATGTTGACGCTCACAGGCACCGGGAAGACACAGACGTGCGGCGGGGTGACGCGGCGGGATTTCATGCAGGTGGGAGCTCTGGGCGCAATCGGCCTGTCGCTGCCACAGTACTACGCGGCCCAGGCGGCGGGGGCGGTGAAGCCCAACGACGACCGCGCCTGCATCATGATCTTCAACCTCGGGGCGCCGAGTCAGCTCGATACGTTCGACCCGAAGCCGGATGCGCCGTCGGAGATCCGCGGACCGTTCTCGCCGATAGCGACGGCGTCGTCCGAGATCCAGATCTCGGAGATCCTGCCGGGGCATGCCCGCATCGCGGACAAGTTCTCGCTGGTGCGGTCGGCCCATCACGGCGGCGCGGCCGTGCACGACGCCGGCTGGCAGATGATGCAGACCGGCCGGCTGTTCACGGGCGGCGTCAACACCCCCCACTGCGGGGCGGTCGTCAGCTACCTCCGGGGCCGCAAGACCGATCTGCCGCCGTTCGTGGTGCTCCCCGAGACGATGGGACGCGGCGGCGGCAATCTGCCGAATGGTCAGGCCGGTGGATTCCTCGGCAAGGCACACGATCCGTTCGCCCTCAATGCCGATCCATCGCAGCCGAACTTCAAGGTGCCCGATCTCCTTCCGCCGCAGGATATCGGCACCGTGCGGCTGGAGCGTCGCCGCAGGATGCGCGACGTCGTCGATCAGACGGTGTCCATCTTTGAGGCCACCGAGAACGCGGCGCTGCTGGACGACAACTTTGAGGCGGCCTTCCGGATGATGACCAGCCCGCAGGCGCGTGAGGCGTTCGATCTCACCAAGGAACCGCAGGAGGTGCGGGACCGCTACGGCATGACGCGGTTCGGCCAATGCTGTCTGCTGGCGCGACGGCTGATCGAGTCGGGCGTGCGGTTCGTGACCATCAACACCTTCCTCACCGTGTTCGACGAGATCACCTGGGACATCCACGGCTCCAAGCCATTTACGTCAATCGCCGGCATGCGGGACATTGTTGCTCCGCTTTACGACACCGGCTACAGCGCGCTGATCGAGGACCTGTCGGAGCGCGGCATGCTCGACTCGACGATGGTCTGCAACGTCGCCGAGTTTGGCCGCACGCCGCGCGTGAACCCGGCCGGTGGTCGGGACCACTGGCCGCAGTGCTTCACGGTGGGCTTCGCCGGCGGCGGCGTAAAGGGAGGCCGCGTGGTGGGCGCCAGCGACCCGATTGGCGGCGTCCCGGCCGATCGACCCGTCGGCCCGGCGGAAGTCGCGGCGACAGTCTTCCACAGTCTGGGCTTTGACCTCGAAGCCACGCTCCCCGGACCTGCCGGCCGCCCGTTCCCGCTGGTGGATTTCGGGCACCGTGAGATTCATGAGCTGTTTGCGTAGCCAGCAAGCGGCAGACGTCATGTTTGACAACAATTTGAGCGTGTGAGTGAATTGAATGCAGGTACGAGTAATCGCTCTGTTGTTTGCTCTGTCTCTTTCCGTCGGAACACAAGCCGAGGAACTCGCCGTCCTTCCGTCACAGGCGGCGCTCTCCGGTCCCGAGGCGCGCCAGGGGCTGATTGTCCAGCACCGCGACAGTGAGGTCTTTACCAATCAGGTGACGGACGGGGTCACCTGGTCTTCAAGCGATCCGGCGATTGCAGCCGTCTCGGGCGATGGGGTCGTCCGGCCGGTCGCCGATGGCGAAGCGACGATTACTGCGACCGTCGGCGAACAAACGGCGACGGCGAACATCACCGTATCGGGCATGTCGCAGCCGTTCGCGTGGAGCTTCCGCAACGATGTGCTGCCGGTGCTGTCGAAGGCGGGGTGCAACAGCGGGGCGTGTCATGGGGCGCTGGCGGGGAAGGGGGGCTTCCGGCTGTCGCTGCGGGCGTACGATCCGCCGACGGATCACTTCAACATCGTGCAGCAGGACCGTGGGCGGCGGGTCGAGTTCGCCGATCCGGGACGCAGTCTGTTTCTGGCGAAGCCTTCTGGCGCGATGCCTCACAAGGGAGGGCTGCGGTTCGAGACGGATTCCGAGGAGTATCGGATCCTGGCGGAATGGATTGCGGCCGGGGCTGCGGCTCCGCAGGACGATGACACTCAGGTTGATCACCTGGAGATCCATCCCGGCCGGTCGCTGCACAAGGTCGGGGACGAACAGCGAATGCTGGTCTCGGCCGTCTACACCGACGGCCGCGCGCGAGATGTCACGCCGCGCGTGATCTGGTCTTCGACCAACGAAGCGGTCTGCCAGGTAAATGACGACGGGCACGTCACGGTCATCGGCCCCGGCGAAGGAGCGATTGTGGCCTGGTATGCGTCCCGGCTGGCGATCGGAAGGATCACAGTGCCGTATGGCGAGGGATCAGGGGACAGGGGTCAGGGGTCAGAGCAAGTGGCGGCTGCGCCGCCTGTGAACTTCATTGACGAGCATGTTGACCGGCAGCTGGCGGTGTTGAATCTGCCGGCTTCGCCGATGTGCAGTGATGCGGACTTTGTGCGGCGGGCGTATGTGGACACGATCGGGCTGCTGCCGACCGCCGACGAAGTGCGGGCGTTTCTGGCCGATGCGTCGCCGGACAAGCGGACGAAGCTGATTGATGAACTGCTGGCGCGGCCGGAGTTCGCGGACTACTGGACGTACCAGTGGTCCGACGTGCTGATGCTCAACGGCACATTGCTGCGGCCTGAGGCGCTCAAGACATACTACATGTGGATCCGCGCGCACGTTGAACAGAACACGCCGTGGGACCAGGTGGTGCGGGAGATCCTGACTGCGACCGGCAACAGCCTGGAGAACGGGGCGACGAACTTCTACGCGCTGTATCAGAGCCCGGAGGATATGACTGAGAACGCCAGCCAGGCGTTTATGGGGCTCTCCATCGGCTGCGCGAAGTGCCACAACCACCCGCTGGAGAAATGGACCAACGACCAGTACTACGCCTTCGCCAACATGTTCGCGCGGGTGCGGGCGAAGGGCTGGGGCGGCGAGCCGCGGAACGGGGACGGAAACCGGACGCTGTACGTGGCGACATCGGGCGAACTGGTGCAGCCGCGGACCGGCAAGCCTCAGCCGCCGACGCCGCTCGACGGCGAGCCGCTGCCGTTTGATGATCCATCGGATCGCCGCGAGTACCTGGCGGACTGGATGACATCGCCGGAGAACCCGTATTTCGCCCGGAGCATCACAAACCGGGTGTGGGCGAACTTCTTCGGTGTCGGGCTGGTGGAGTCGGTGGACGATCTGCGGACTTCCAACCCGGCCAGCAACGAGGAGCTGCTCTCCGCGGCTGCCCAGTACGTCGTCGATAACAAGTTCGATTTGAAGACGCTGATGAAGGCCATCCTGCTGTCGAACGCCTATCAGCGGTCAAGCCAGCCGCTCGAGGGGAACCAGAACGAGACGCGATTCTATTCGCGGTACTACCCGAAGCGGATGATGGCCGAGGTGCTGCACGACGCGGTGGTGCAGGCGACCGGCGTGCCGACGGAGTTCAAGCGGATCGCCTTTCCGGGAGCCGACTTCCAGGACACCGATTTCTACCCCGTCGGCACCCGGGCGATCGAGCTGTACGACTCCGCCGTGGATAACTACTTCCTGCAGGCCTTCGGCCGCAACCAGCGGCGGATCGTGTGCGAATGCGAACGGAGCAACGAGCCCAGCATGGTGCAGGTCCTGCACATCTCCAACGGCAACACGATCAACGACAAGCTGAAGTCGGACAGCAGCCGTGCCGGCAAACTGCTCGCACTGCGCCAGGCCGGCATGTCGGACGACGCCCTGCTGGACGAGATCTATCTCACCTGCCTCGCGCGGTTCCCGACCGAGTCCGAGCGAAAGGAGCTGACCAACATGCTCCCCGACCGCGGCTCATCGGACGAACGAGTCGTCCTGGAAGACATCTTCTGGGCCGTCCTCAGCAGCCGGGAGTTTTTGTTCAATCACTGAATTCGAAGCGTTGCCCGATGCCCTCTCCCTTCCCAGGCATGGACCCGTATCTGGAGCACCCGGTGCTCTGGGAAGGAGTGCATGCGCGGATGGTGGTGGCGGTCGCGAACCGCTTGCAGCCGTTACTCGATCCGCGGTACGTCGCGACGGTTGAGGAGCGGGTCTATATCGAGGGTCCGCAGCGCCGGATTCCGGACGTGTGGATTCAGCGGACGCGAGAAGAGGGTAACGTTGCCGTCGCTGAACCTCGCCAATCAGGCGCCGTCATCGTCGAAGTCGAGGCGCTGGAGGTCCATGAATCCCGCATCGAAATCCTAGACGCGTACAACGATATGAAGCTCGTAACGTTGATCGAGCTTCTCAGTCCGACGAACAAATCGCCGGGACCGGGTCGGGAATCGTACCTGCAAAAGCAGCAGGAGATTCTGGATCGCGACTGCCACCTGGTGGAGATCGACCTGCTGCGCCGCGGCGACCACGTGCTGGCGGTCCCTGAGTGGAAACTGGACGAGTTGCAGGGACACGCGTATCTCGCCTGCGTCTGCCGCTGGCCGCGTCGCACCCGGTACGAACTCTACCCCACGCCGCTGCGCGACCCCCTGCCCGAGATCGCTGTGCCGCTCGTCGATCCGGACCCGGACGTGTTTCTGCCGCTGCAGGACGTGTTCACGCAGGTTTACGATGAAGGCCGGTACGCGCGCCGGGTCCGCTACGACGAACCCTGCGAGCCTCAACTGGACGCAGAGGATCAGGCTTGGGCGAACGAACTCCTCAAGCGTGTGAATGTTTTGAGACTGCAGGATCATCCATGAACATCCGACTGGCCCTCATCGCCGGCCTCAGCCTGCTCGTTGCCCGCTTGGCACACGCCGCCGACGATTCACCCCGCGACTACGCCCGCGACGTCGCCCCGCTGCTGACCAAATACTGCGCCGGCTGCCACAACGACCGCGATCTCGAGGGTGAGTTTTCCCTCGAATCGTTCGCGTCCTTGCAGAACGGCACGCCCGACGGGCCGGCGCTGCTTGCGGGGGATGCCGCCAGTTCGAAGCTGATCCGCGTCATCAGTGGCGAAGCGGAGCCGCTTATGCCTCCGGAAGGGGAGCCGCGGCCCAGCGAAGAGGAGATCGCGGTCCTCAAGGCGTGGATCGACGCCGGTGCGGCGGGTCCCGACGGAGCGGAGATGGACCGGCTCGCGCTGCTGGTCCCGCAGATTGAGTCACGAACGGACACGCGGCCCGTCTCAGCCGTGGACTGGTCGGCCGACGGGCGCTGGATCGCCGTCGCGCGTTACGCCCAGGTGGCGATTCATGCGGCTTCCTCAGCAGGCATGCCGGAGTTCGGCGAGCCGCAGCGGGTCCTCGATCAGTTCGCCGGCAAGGTCACGGCGGTCCACTTCACGCCCGACGGCTCGCGACTCGTCACGGCTTCCGGCGTCGCCGGTCAGGCGGGACAGGCGGCCATCTGGAACGTCGAGGACGGCCAGTTGATCCGCGAGTTCATCGGTCACCGCGACGTCCTCTACGACGCGGAACTCTCTCCCGACGGCGCCATGCTGGCGACCTGCAGCTACGACCGCGCCATCATCCTCTGGAATGCCGAGACCGGCGAGCAGCTGCGGACGCTCACCGGCCACAACGGCGCCGTGTACGACATCGCCTTCAGCCCCGACGGCACGGCCCTCGCCAGTGCCAGCGCGGACGACACCTGCAAGGTCTGGCGCGTCAGCGACGGCGAACGGCTCGACACGCTCGGCCAGCCGCTCAAAGAGGCGTATGCGGTCGCCTTCAGCCCGGACGGAAACTTCATCGTCTCCGGCGGGGCTGACAACCGGATCCGCGTCTGGCGCTTCATCTCGCGCGACCAGCCGCGGATCAATCCGCAGCTGCACGCGCGGTTCGCGCACGAAGGGCCGATCGTGCGGCTGTCCTTCAACCACGACGGCAGCCGGCTGGTCTCCATCGCGGAAGACCGGACAATCAAGCTGTGGGAAACCGGCGGATATACGGAGTTGGCGGTGCTGGAGGAGCAGCCCGCCGTGGCCATGGCGCTCGCGCTTTCCCCGGACGACGGCGCGGCGCTGATCGGTCGGATGGACGGTTCGCTGCAGACCTACGGACTCCCTGCGATCGAGCCAAATGAGGAGTCGGCGGTCGCCGCCGTCGCGGCCGCGCAGCCGATGGGCGATCTGGGCGAGCCCGGCCAGGCCGCCGAGCAGGAACCGAACAACGAGCCGGCGGCGGCGACGGCGGTCACGGCGCCGGTCAACGTGACGGGCGTGATTCACAGCGACGCGGCCGACGCCGGTCCCGACCTCGACCTGTTCCGCTTCACCGCGGCCGCGGGTCAGCAGTGGGTCATTGAAGTCAACGCCGCCCGCAGCGGCTCAAAGCTCGATTCGTTCGTGGAAGTCCTCAGCGCCGACGGTGCACGGCTGGAGCGGACCCGCCTGCAGGCCGTCCGCGACTCCTACTTCACATTCCGCGGCAAGGACGCTAACCAGAGCGACGATTTCCGCATCTTCAACTGGGAGGAAATGGAACTGAACCAGTACCTGTACGCCAACGGGGAAGTCGTCAAGCTCTGGCTGTATCCCCGCGGTCCCGACTCCGGCTTCATGATCTACCCCGGCAAGGGGGCCCGCTGGGGCTGGTTCGATACGACGCCGCTGGCGCATCCGCTCGGCGAGCCCTGCTACATCGTCGAAGAAGTGCCGCACGGCGCCGAGCTCGTCCCCAATGGCCTCCCGGTGTTTACCGTCCATTACGAGAACGATGACGATGCGCGCCGCGAACTCGGCGCCGATTCGAAGCTCTACTTCACCGCGCCGGCCGACGGCGAGTACTTGGTGGCGATCCGCGACGTGCGCGGGTTCTCCGGTCCCGAGTATAAGTACACGCTCTCCATCCGGCCGCGCCGGCCTGACTTTGCCGTCACGCTGCATGGAGCCGGCCCCGTGGTGAATGCGGGGAGCGCGAAAGAGTTCCGGGTCGAGGTCCAGCGCCGGGACGGATTCGACGGCGCGATCCGCGTCGACATCGATGGCCTGCCCCCCGGGTTCGCGGTGACGACCCCGCTGGTCATCGAGGAAGGCCAGCTGGAGGCGTTCGGCGTCATTACGGCCGCGGCGGACGCGGCGTCCCCCACTCCCGAAAGTGCCTCCGCCACGAAAGTGACGGCGACCGCGATAATCAACGACGCGGAGGTCGTGCACGAGGTCAACAACCTGGGTGAGATCAAGCTGGCGGATAAGCCCAAGCTGCTGGTGGCGATTGTCCCGGCCGAAGGGGGAGTGCAGCCCGTAGGCGTCTCACCCGAAGGCTGGCCGGAGTACGTCATCCGCCCCGGCGAGACGATCATGCTGAATGTCCAGCTGGAGCGGAACGGCTATGAGGGCGAAGTGAGCTTCGGCACGGTCGGCTCCGGCCGCAATCTGCCGCACGGCGCGTACATCGACAACATTGGCCTCAATGGCCTGCTGATCCTTTCCGGCCAGGACCGCCGCGAGTTCTTCGTCACAGCCGCCCCCTGGCTGCCGGAGACGACGCGCACCTTCCATATCAACACCGGCGTGGAGGGCAATCAAGCGTCCTGGCCGGTCGTGTTGCGCGTCGAACACGATGGGCCGAAGTGAATGCTGTCGTCGAATCGCCAAGTCACTGCGGATCGCCTGCGCTGCTGGTTCCGAGGCCGGCAAACTCGCGATCCCTGAGTTGCGGCATTTCGTCGCAACGGTGTTGTAACGCCTGTTTGCATTGTTTCGCCGCGGGACGACCGTCGATCCGGCAACCGGCCGAAATCGCCGAATCTTCTTGACGACCGTCCGCCGTCTGACGATGCTAGTTGATGCAGCACACTGTGTTGCTGCGCCTGTCCTGCGCCATGCGGGAACCAGGGAGTTCCGGACAGCCGGATCGCCCGTGAAGTCCGACTCGTTAGATTCTTCCGCAATTTCCGTGTACTCCGTGGTGGAAATCGCGTTCCTGAGTGCAGTGCGCAATCCGTCCGCTCGCGAATTCCCAGTCACGTCGCCTCCGCCGCCATCGGGAGCCTGTTCATGATCTCGATTTCGTCCGTGATCGGCCGCCAGCTGCGCCGCACGCTCCTCCCCGGAGCCGTCTGCGCCGCCCTGCTGTTCGGCGTTGTGTGCACCACTTCGGCTGCTGAGGACGCGGCTGCCAACCCGCAGGATGCAGTCGCCGGACACCTGGCCGCGGGCGAGTTCGGGCCGGCTCTCGACGCCGCAACGGCGGTCTCCGACGAGACGGAGCGCAACCGCCTCATTCAGCGAGTCGTCAGCGCCCAGCTGCAGGCGGGCGATTTCGCCGCCGCCCGCGCGGCGAGCGTCCGCATTGAGGACCGCGAGGCCCGCGGCGACGAGCGCAGTCGCATCGCCCAGGAGCAGGCCCGCAACGGCGGGTTCGGGGCCGACTTCGACGCCCTGATCGATCTCATCCAGAACGAAACCGAAGGTCCGTGGTTCGACCTCGACGGCATCGGCGGCACGATCAGCGAATTCGAGAGCGGCGTGCGGGTTGATCCGCACGGCATGCTGTTCCGCGTGGGAGAAAAAGACCTGAGCGGTGAATTGGCGGCGCTCGGCCTCCGTGCCCGCCTCGCTGACATCAATGACGACATGGCCCGTCCGTCCACGCTCCGCATGGTCTCGCTGACCCGCCTGGAGCGAGAAGTCGCACAGCGCATCGAGAACGGCGAAACGGTCGTGGAGTCGATGCGGCAGCTCGCCGGCCTTTCGCAGATTCAGTACGTGTTCATCTACCCGGAGGACGGCGAAGTTGTGATCGCCGGACCTGCCGAGGGCTGGCGCTACAATGAACTCGGCCAGCCGGTCGGCGCCGCATCCGGCCGACCGACGCTGCAGCTGGACGACCTCGTCACCGTGCTGCGGACGTTTTCGCCTGCCGGGCAGCAGATCTTCGGCTGCTCGATCGATCCGCGGCCGGAAGGTCTGAAGGAGTTGCAGGAATTCGCGACCGCCTCACAGGAGCGCGGACCGCTCGCGCCGGGCGCCGTCAGCCGCTGGGCGCGCGAACTCGGCGAGAAGCTCGGCACGCAGGACATCACTGTCTACGGCATCCCCGGCGACTCGCGCGTGGCCCGCGTGCTGGTCGAGGCCGACTACCGGATGAAGCTGATCGGCATCGGTAAGCTTTCGGCGGGCCCGCATGTGGCCGACTACTTCGACCTGCTGGCGAAGAACCCGCAGGCGGCCAGCGGCAGCCTCGACGCCCTCCGCTGGTGGCTGACGATGAAATATGAGTCGGTGCTGCATAGCGAGGACCACAACGCCTTCGAGGTGCGCGGCTCGTCCGTGCAGTGCAAGTCGGAGAACCAGTTCCTCACCGAGCAGGGCCAGCGGGTCGATACCGGCAAGGCGGAGCCGATCAACCAGCAGTTCGCCGCGAATTTCACGCAGCATTACGCCGAACTCGCCCAGCGGGATCCGGTGTTCGCCGACCTGCAGGGGGTGTTCGACCTGGCTCTCGTCGCGGCCCTGCTGCAGCAGGAGCGGGCTGATGACCGTGCGAACTGGGACCGCGGCGTGTTCGCGGTCAACGGCGCGTATCATCCGGCGAGCTACGCTGTGCCGCAGACCACCGAGACCGTCGTCAACCACCGCGTGTACGGCGGCCGCGACATCGTCGTGCAGGTCGCCGGCGGCGTGCGGGCCGACCTGCTCTCCGTGGTGACGGATCCCAGCCTGCGGGAGGAGTCGCCGCGGTTGGGGAATGTCGCCGAGGGCAGCCGTCCCGCGAACCTGCCGGAAGGCCGGTGGTGGTGGGACGCCCAGTAGTCCTTGATTCACCTTCGTTGAACTGACAAGGCCCGGCGACAGTCGCCGGGCCTTGCGCGTTTGCTGACACGCGAGTCGATTGGGACTGAGGGCTGCGTGTGGGCCCGGAGTTTGAGTTGGATGGCCGCAGGCCCAGCGGGCGGCACACAGGCCTGTGCCTGCGACTTTGGGCGCTATCCGATGAACGGTCGCGCGGCCATCGGCATGCGGCGACCGCTGCCGAAGGCTCGCGGGGAAAGCTTGATGCCGGGGGGCATCTGGCGGCGCTTGAACTCATTGCGGTCCAGTGCGCGGACGACCCAGCGCACGGTCTCCTCGGGGAACTCCCGGGCGACGTCGCGCGGAGACTCTTCCCGCTCGATGAGCGCTTCGAGGATGGCGTCCAGCACGTCGTAAGGGGGGAGCGTATCCTGATCGAATTGGTTCGCCGCGAGTTCGGCGCTGGGAGCTTTGGAGAGGGTTCCTTCCGGAATTGCTTTGCGGCCGGCGACGGACTCATTGAAGTGCCGGGCGACGGCGTAGACGTCCCGCTTGAGTACGTCGCTGAGGACGGCGAATCCGCCGCACATGTCCCCGTAGAGCGTGCAGTATCCCACTGCCAGTTCGCTCTTGTTGCCGGTGGCGAGCGCCATCCAGCCGTGCCGGTTACTGCGCGTCATCACGATGGCCCCCCGGATGCGGGCCTGCAGGTTCTGATCGGCCAGGCTCGAGGGCTGGCTGGTCAGATCCTCTCCGATCACCGGCAGCGACTCGTACGCGCGATGCACGTCGTCGATGGGCACGATTTCAAAGTCGATCCCGAGTCGCTCGGCGAGCAGGCGGGCGTCCTCGATGCTGTGCTCGCTGCTGTAACGGCTGGGCATGGCGATCCCATGCACGTGCCCGGCTCCGACCGCATGCGTCGCGATGGCACACGCCAGTGCGCTGTCGATGCCGCCCGAGAGGCCCAGCACGCAGTCCGCGAAGCCGCACTTCCGCATGTAGTCCCCCAGACCCAGCGACAGTGCGTGGAAGATCAGCGACTCCCGCAGAGGCGGCACGGCATCGATTGCGTCCGGCAGTGACGCCAGGTCGATCACCTGCAGATCGGGAGTGAATCCCGCCATCTGCAGCACGCGGTCGCCGTCAGCGTTCGTGACGAAGCTGTGTCCGTCGAACACCAGATCGTCGTTGCCTCCCACCTGGTTGACGAACACGATCGGCTTCCCGTGGGCCGCCGCATGCCGCGCCATGATGCGGCCGCGGCGATTCGGTTTGCTGACCTCAAACGGACTGGCGGAGAGATTGATGAACAGATCGACGCCCGCCTCGGCGAGTCGTCCCAGCGGCTCCGGAAACTGCGAAGTCTCGTCGTGATAGAACGTGTTGGGCTCCCCCCACCACGCGTCCTCGCAGACGTGCACGCCGAGACGCAGGTCGCGGAATTCGATGGGCGCCAGAGTCGCCGCCGGACGAAAGTACCGCTGCTCGTCGAACACGTCGTAGTTCGGAAGCAGCATCTTTTGCACGGTTGCCTGCACCGTTCCGCCGTTCAGCAGACTGGCGGCATTGGCGATTCCCCCATGCTGGCTGACGCGGGCCGCCGGATGTCCCACAAGCACGCCGACGTCGGCGGGGAGGTCCCGGGCCAGCTCCGCCACCACGCGCTCGCATTCGGTCACGAACCCCGCCCGCAGCAGCAGGTCCTTGGGAGGATAGCCGCTGATCACGAGTTCGGACGAGACAACCAGTTCCGCACCCCGCGCCGCGGCGGTCCGCGCGGCTTCCAGCACGAGACGGGCATTGCCCGCCAGGTCGCCGACTGTTGGATTCACCTGGGCAAGCGCGATCTTCACCGTCGACCATCCTCACTGAAGTCACTCCGCCGAATTTCGGTCCCGACGTACGGGCAGGGAATCATATATACTGCCGTCACTGTTTCGACCCCCAGCTTCAGGTCCGGAGGTGTCTGTGCGCTCCTGTTCGCTGATGATTCCGGCGTCCCTGCTGATTGGCGGCTGGCTGTCCTCCGCGTGCTCGTCCGCACAACCGAATCGCGGAGAAGCCCTGGCCAACGTCAATGGTACTCCAATTACGAGCGCCCAGCTGGAACTGGAGTATCTGTCGCGGCAGATCCCGGAGGATATGCGGGAGCAGCATCGGGATCACATCCTGCACGAGCTCGTCGATCGCACGCTGATGTCCGGCTTCCTGGCGAAACGCAAGATCGAGGTCCCGGAACGGGAACTGGAGAACCAGCTGGCCACTCTGCGGCGGATCGTAACAGCGACCGACGGCGAATTTGAGACCGCGATCGCCGGCCTGGGATTCACCGAGGAATCTTTGCGGGAGCACCTGTCGCTCCCCCTGGCCTGGCAGATTTACATTCGCAAGACCGTTACCGATGAGCAGCTCCGGCAGGAGTTTCAGCAGCACCGGTCGCGGTACGACGGCACGCGCGTCCGGGCCAGCCAGATCGTCATCACGGTCCCTATGGACGCTCCCGAAGCGGAGTGGGATGAATCGGAGGCGAAGCTGCAGTCGATCCGCGGGGACATCGAAGGGGGGAAGCTGACGTTCGCGGACGCCGCCCGCCAGTTTTCCACGAGCCCCAGCGGCCAGGACGGGGGCGATCTGGGTTACTTTGAGTTCCGGGGACGGCTCCCTTTCGACGTCTCGTCGCAGGCGTTTGAGTCGGAAGTGGGCGAACTGTCGCCCGTCTTTCGCTCCCCTTTCGGAGTCCACCTGCTGACGGTGACCGATCGCCGTCCTGGCGACCTCAGTCTCGAGGACGTGCGCGACAGCGTGTTGGAGCAACTCTCGCGGACACTGTGGCAGGAACAGGTGAAAGTCGAACGACAGAAGGCCCGCATCCAATGGCTGGTGGATCCTCCTCCAGATGTGAAGGAGTGACAGGACGGAGCGCCAACCGTGCGGCTCGTCGGCGCTCTGGATTCCGCCCGTGAATCGCGGCACACTGATTGCTCTGGTTGCTGCATGCTTTTTGTGCACAAACTCCCCGGCACTTTCCGCTTAGGGAAAGTCGCTCTCTCTCGCCCTGCGATCTATGACACCCAAAGAAGTCCTCGCGCTCTGCCGGCAGAAGGAGATCCGTGCCGTTGACCTGCGTTTTATGGATTTTCCCGGAACGCAGAAGCACTTCACCATACCCGTAAAGGCATTAACGGAAAGAGTTTTTGACGACGGACTTACGTTCGGTGCCTCGTCGATGTACGGCTGGCAGTCGATCAATGAAAGCGACATGCTGGTGGTCCCGCAGGCCGAGACGGCGATGGTCGATCCGTTCATGCACGCCACCCTGGCGATGACCTGCAACATTCAGGATCCGATCACACGCGAGGACTATGCCAAGGATCCGCGCAATGTTGCCCGCAAAGCGCAGGCCTACATGCAGTCCACCGGTATCGCCGACACTGCTAATTTTGGCGTCGAAGCCGAGTTTTTCGTGTTCGATTCGGCCACGTTCGATCTGAACGAACGCGAAGCCTATTACCGGCTGGACAGCGTGGAAGGACAGTGGAACCGGGGGGCGGAGGTCAGAGGCCGGAGGTCAGAGAACGGAGGCCAGGGGCAGCCGTCGAATTCGGGTTACCGCATCCGGCATCGGGAGGGGTACTTTCCCATGCCGCCGGCTGACACGCTGCAGGACGTGCGGACGGAGATGATGCTCGTGCTGCAGGAGTGCGGCGTCGACGTCGAGGGGCAGCACCACGAGGTCGCCACGGGGGGGCAGTGCGAAATCGACATGCGCTACGCCCCGCTGCTGCAGACGGCCGACCATCTGCTGCGCTACAAGTACGTCGTCAAGAACGTCGCCGCCCGCCACGGCAAGACGGCGACGTTCATGCCGAAGCCGATCTGGAACGACAACGGCTCGGGCCTGCACATGCACCTGTCGTTGTGGAAGGAAGCGAAGACGCTGTTTGCGGGTTCCGGCTATGGCGGGCTCAGCGATCTTGCCGTCTATGCCCTCGGCGGAATCCTGCATCACGCACCGGCGCTGTTCGCATTCTGCTGCCCGACGACCAACAGCTACAAACGGCTGGTGCCGGGCTTCGAGGCGCCGATCAACCTGACCTACAGCTTCCGCAACCGGTCGGCGGCGATTCGCATTCCGGTCCACAATTCCAGTGCGGCGAGCAAACGGTTCGAGTTCCGCTGCCCCGATTCGTCCTGCAATGCGTACCTCGCAATGTCCGCCGTGCTGATGGCGGCGCTCGACGGCATCCAGCGGCGGCTCGATCCGGGACCCCCTCTCGACAAAGACATCTACGACCTCGCACCGGCCGAACTCGAAGAATTTCCGAAGGTGCCCTCCTCGCTGGAGGAATCACTCCGGGCGCTCCGCGACGACCACGACTTCCTGCTCCGCGGCGACGTTTTCACCGAAGACGTCATCGACACCTGGATCTGGTTCAAGCAGACGCGCGAAGTGCAGGCGCTCCGCGAACGACCGCACCCCTGGGAGTTCGCGGCCTATTACGACGTCTAGTCGGGCGACCGGCACGCCAGATCGCGGGACCCGCGATCTGGACGGAAAAGGACGCGGTACGCACCGGGGTTCGACGAATCCCGACGTCCCACTATACTTGGTGCTTCCGGCTCCGGGAGGGAGCCCGTGACGCATCCAGGCAAGGGAATCCATGGCGCCACAAAAATCGATTCACGACAAGCTCTCCGAACTGGCCGGCAATCTCTGGTGGAGCTGGCAGCCGGAAGTCACCGGAATCTACCGGGAAATCGATCCGGTCCGCTGGTCGGAGCTGGCTCATAACCCGGTGCTGCTGCTGCGGGAGTATCCCCCCGAGAAGCTGGAGACCCGCGCGCGAGAGCTGGTGCTGCACTCGCGGATCAACGGGGCGTACCGCCGCTGGCAGGAGTACATGAAGTCCAGCGACACGTGGGGGGACGTGCACGCCGCCGTCCTCGGCCACCGTCCGGCCGCCTACTTTTCGGCCGAGTTCGGACTGCATGAGTCGCTGCGCATCTATTCGGGCGGCCTGGGGGTCCTGGCGGGGGACCACCTCAAGAGCGCGTCGGACCTCGGCATCCCGCTGGTCGCCGTCGGACTGTTCTATCACGAGGGGTACTTCTCGCAGTACCTCGACGAGAACGGCTGGCAGCAGGAGGACTACACCTTTGCCGAGCCGGCGAACCTGCCGCTGAAGGAAGCGCGGGGCGCGGATGGCAAGCCGCTCGTTATTTCGGTGGATACCCGCCGCGGCAAGATCCACGCGCGGATCTGGCGGATCGACGTCGGCCGCGTGCCGCTGTATCTGCTCGACACCAACATCCCCGTCAACTCGGAAGAAGACCGCAAGCTGACCGCGCGGCTGTACGGCGGCGATCAGCGGACCCGCATCCGGCAGGAAGTGATGCTGGGCATCGGCGGCGTGCGCGCGCTGGCGGCGCTGGGCATCAGTCCGCGCGTGATCCACATGAACGAGGGGCACTCCGCGTTCGCCGGGCTGGAGATCATCCGCATGCGGATGAAGCACGACGGCCTCGCGTTCGACGACGCCCTCCGCGAGACGTCCGCGGCGGGCGTCTTCACGACGCATACGCCCGTCCCCGCCGGGCACGACCGCTTCGACGGCGGTCTGATCGAGGAGCATCTCGGGCCGCTCGCCGATGAGCTGGGGCTCAGTCACGACACGTTCATGGGACTCGGCCGGGTCGATCCGCACAATCCGGCTGAGACGTTCTGCATGACGGTGCTGGCATTCAAGTCCAGCCGCCGTGCGAATGCCGTTTCCAACCTGCACGGCGTCGTCAGCCGCCGGATGTGGCACAGCCTGTGGCCGTACCGCAGCGAGGAAGAGATCCCCATCGGGCACATCACCAACGGCGTTCACGTCTCCACCTGGCTCGCTCCGCAGATTCGCTTCCTCTACGACCGGGTGCTGCCGAACAACTGGTACCTCCGCACCGGCGAACCCGACGTCTGGTCCGGATTCGAGCATGTCACCGCTGGTGAACTGTGGGAAACGCACCAGTCGCTGAAGTCGCGGCTCATCGTGTATGCCCGCAACCGGCTGACGAAAGCCGCGCAGAAGCGGGACGCATCCGATGAGGAATTGGCCCGGCTGCAGAACGTGCTCGACCCCCGTGTGCTGCTGATCGGTTTCGCACGACGGTTCGCCCCCTACAAGCGGGCGGACCTCGTCATGCGGGACATCGAACAGCTGGCGGAGATCGTCAACTCCACCGGACACCCGGTGCATTTCATCTTCGCCGGCAAGGCCCACCCCGCGGACGACTTCGGCAAGTCCATCATGCAGCGGATCGTCCGCCTGACGCAGGACGAACGGTTTCAGGGAAAAATCGTCTTCCTGGACGACTACGACATGAACCTCGGCCGGCATCTGGTGCAGGGGGTGGACGTCTGGCTCAACAATCCCCGGCGTCCGCTGGAGGCGTCCGGCACCAGCGGGCAGAAAGTGGTGCTTAACGGGGGACTGAACCTGTCGATTCTCGACGGGTGGTGGGCGGAGGCGTTCGACGGCCACAACGGGTTTGGCATCGGCACCGGGCAGATTCACGCCAATCAGGACATTCAGGACCAGCGCGACGGGGACGCCCTGATCAAGGTGCTGTCCGAAGAGGTCATCCCGCTCTATTATGAACGTGACAAGGATGACGTTCCGCAGGGGTGGATTCGCCGCATGAAACGCGCCGTCCGGACGCTCGGGTGGCGGTTTAATGCCGACCGCATGGTGATGGACTACGTCCGCGAATGCTACATCCCCGCGGCCGGGAGTCTGTCGTGCGATATGACGATCATGCCCTGAGCGGGAAGAGGAAAAAGCATTGCGAATTGGTCATTGCGAATTGCTCATTGCGTATTGCGGCGACGATCGGTCTCTCAATCTGCAATTTGCAATTTGCATTCTGCGATGAACAATCTTCCTTCTCCGAATCTCCCCTGTCCGCGCGGGACGAATCCGCCGCCGCGCCGGCTCTCTACGATGGCCGCACGCTCGATGAGTGGCGGGATCGCATCGGGAGGCTGGACTTTGACGACCCGCTGATCGGCGACGAAGTGCCGGGACTGCTGGCGATCGTTGAGGACGTCGACGCGCCGTGGTTCAGCCGGCGGCAGGCGGCGATTACGCTGGGACGCATCGGGGAGCCGGCTGCTGACGCCGTGCCGGTCCTGATCGAGCTGCTGGATGAAACGGGTGATCACCAGGAGGAGTCCACGCAGCTCTGGGCGCTGAAGGCGCTGGCGCGCTTCGGGCCGGTCGCTGAAGAGGCCGCGCCGCGACTCGTGGAGATTCTGAACGACGGATCGCGGGCCGACCTGCCCCGGCTGGCTGCGATCGAGACGCTCGGGCGCATCGGACCGCAGCGGGCCGAAGTGCTGCCGGCGCTGATCGCCGCCATCCGTGCGGGGTTGCAGACCGCCTCCCCACAGGAGCATTCTCCTGAGCTGGAGCGGGCGCTGGCTGCGGTCGAAATGATGGAGTTGTTCGGAGGGAATGCTGCGTCCGCCGTGCCCGTCTTGATTCAGGCCGCCCGTTCCCGTTCGGTGCTGCTGCGGCGCTCGTCCGCCAACACGCTCGGCATGATCGGTCCGGCGGCGGACCCGGCGATTCCGACGCTCGTCGATCTGCTGCTCTTCGACGAATCGGAGGAAGTCCGCGATCTGGCGGCACGGGCGCTCGGCCGCATTGGCTCCGCGGCCGAACCGCCGCTCGCGCAGCTGCTCACCGATCAGGACGTTGAAGTCCGCATGCGTGTCGCGCGGGCGTTCGCCGAGATGACGGCTGTCACTCCTGCGTCGCAGCAGGCACTCCAGGCCGCTGCGCAGGAAGATGAGCCGCAGGTGGCGGTGGCCGCGCTGGCGGCCCTTTGGCAGACGACGGCCGACGTCGAGACGGTGATTCCGGGCGCATTGGAGCTGATTGTCCACCCGGACCGCGAGATTCGCATGCGGGCCGTCGAATTGCTGGAGTCGCTCGGCCCGGCCGCCGATCCGGCCCTCCCGGGGCTACGGGGGCTTGCCGAAGACGAGTCGCCATCTGTCCGGCAGGCGGCGCGCCGCGTCCTCCATACCCTGGCGGAATGAATCGGGCTTGTCCTGCACCCGCCTGAGTGCGTAGATTCCCCGCCCCGCGGTCACGCCCCTGCACCGCGCCCCCGTTTCGGAATGGAATCCATGCAAGCCGAGTTCATGTCTCCGGCTGCGCACCCGCAGCTTCGGGGAGAGCGGGCCAACGTGGTGCTGGTCGATCGCCAGCGCGCCTTCGTGGATGCGCTGGCGCGCTGCCTTCCGGACGATTTCGGCCTGCGGATCGCCGGAACCGCGGACACTGCGGAGGAGGCCGTTCCCCTTCTGCGCGAGTTTCGACCGAAACTCGTCGCCATTGACCTGAACGGCTCCATCGCTGGTCTGCACACGCTGCTGCAGACCTCGGAAGTGCGGCTTAAGGAAACGTCGGTCGCCGTCCTGACCGACGGCCTCCCCGACCGACTGCTGGATCACGTGCTGCACCTCAACGTCAGCTGCCTCAGCAAATGCGATCCCCTCGATGAACTGCTGGCGGCGCTGGGCGCCCTGACCCGCGGCGAGCGCGCATTTTCTCCCGGGATTCGGCTGCGTTTGGATCAGGCCGGCCGCGACGGCCCGCACATAGTGAAACAGCGCAGCCGTCTGACGGAGCTGAGCCCCCGGCAGATGCAGGTGCTGCAGTACCTGGCTGAGGGCAAGCGCGTGAAGGAAGTGGCCCAGGCCATGCACCTCTCCGAGAAGGCAGTCGAAAGCCACAAGTACCGCATCATGAACCAGCTGAACATCCACGACCGCGTCGAGCTGTCTCTGTACGCAGTGCGTGAGGGCCTGATCACCCCCTGAAAGCACGAACCCCGGCGTCCACTGGGGGGCCGGGGTTCGGCATGCATCAGTTCGCCTGATCGGCCAGGCTTTAGTTCGCGAGCACCGTCAGCCAGCCGTTGCGGGCTTCGATCGAGGACACATTGAGCGTGACCTTCTTGTTCTCCTGCTCAATGTTGATCTTGCCCTCGAACGTCCGCTCGGGAATCGAGCGCTGAATGTTGGCCCGCATGATGTTCTGCCGCGGAATCGACCGGGGCGTGCCAGGCGCCGGCACGACGCGCACGCTCCCTTCCCGCTGCATCACGATCTGGTCCCCCGAAACCGAGAACTTCAGCGGCACTTCAATGACGTGCGTCGGGATGTCTTCCTGACCCTCGCGCTTCAGTCCGGTTCGCAGAATGATGACCAGCGTCCCATTCTCGATCTGGAACCGCAGCGGATCGTGCGTGTCGAACACGTACGTGTTCGTTTCGCTGCCGGCGTCCTCCACGGTCTCTTCTTCCGCAGGGGCGTCCGCCGGGGCCGGAGCCTGCGGAGCACCCTCATCCGGGCTGGAGAAGTGGAACTCGCGACCGAGCAGGGTGCTGATTCGCTGCTCCATCAGGGCCTTGAGTTCCTGATCGGTCATCGTCTTCCCAGCGAGTTCGAGCCGGTCGGCACCATTGTTCAGCAGGCTTTCGTGCACCTGGATCGCCAGTCCGTTCGAGGCGAGATTCGGCTCAACGGCGGGCGCCTGCCCCGCGAGTTCCTGGGGCTCCATGACACGGCCCCGAATCGTCATGGCCGTGCTCGTCGAGCTGGTCTGCATCGAATCCGGATACCAGCCGAGCTCACGCAGCGGACCGAACGTATCCGCTTCCAGCTTCACGGTGGCGTCGTTGAAGCGCCGATCCGTCTCGGAGTTCACCTCGCGGCTCGCCTGATCGATGATCCTCTGCCGAGCGGTCGCATTCATCTCATACTGCCGCTTGGCGACTTCGTTCTCCGCGATCAGGTCGGCGATCGGTCGCAGCAGGAAGAACACCTTGGCGTCCACGTCGGTTGTGTACACGCTTGCATTGGCCGAGACCCGCGCCGGATCGGTCCGGAACGACGTGCCGGTGAAGTACACCGGCTTGGTCGCGGTGAAATTACCGTTGCTGCCGCCGTAGACGACCGCCTGCGCCGCGTTCGCGGTGGTGGTCGCATTGACCGTCCCGCTGATCACGATGTTGAACTGCGCCATGTTCGGGTTCGGCTGCACGTCCACACTGACATCGGTGTATGTGCAGCTCGTCCCCGTGATCCACGCCTCGGAGGTCGGCTCATTGATGTAGCTGGCATCGGTCTGCCGATCGCTGATAACGCGCCGCATGAAGCCTTCGGTCGCAATCAGACGCAGGTTGTAGCCGAAGTAATGGTGACGCATCATGGCGGAGATCCGTTCGCCGCCGTCGTTCGCCACGCTCTTGAGTTCCTGATACGCCGCGTTGACGCGAGCGGCCGCCTCGTCATTGGCGTCCAGCTCATAGGACTCGATCGCCGACACCAGTTCGGCCGCCTGTTCGCGGATGGCCGCATCCTGGTTCTCCGGCGGGGCCCACTGATTGGCCGCCAGCAGCCCGCTCAGTGCTTCCTCCAGTTCCAGGAAGGAGGACCGGCCGAGAAAGTCGCGCTGCGGACCGTCGAGGTCGTTGCGGCCGGCAATCTTGCGTTGCACCTTCAGCGCCCGCTCGATCGCCTCGTCGGATGTGTCGTTGCTGGCCGCTGCTGACTTCAGCTGCTCGGCCCGCACGTATGGCAGCCAGGCCGAGCCGTCGGGCACGCGCCGCAGGTCCTCTTCCAGAGCCAGTACGGCATCGGTCACGTTTGCATAGGCGGCGGCGACGCGCGCCTCTTTGTTGCTGGTGGGGTCCGCTTCGAGCGTGTCGAGAATGGCTTCCGCCAGTGCGACGCGACGTTGCAGCCGGCCATGCATTCCCAGCAGTTGGCTGTGAATCATCCGGTACTTGGAATCGCCCAGCGCCTTCTCCATCGTGTCCAGCTTGACGTTCAGCTTCTCCAGCGCCGCCCGCTGAGCCGCCACGTCCTGCTCGGTGCTGGTATAGAAATCATCGACCAGGCCGGCGGTCTCTTCCGCCCACGCCTCCCAGTTGGGGCCGAGAACATTGAATTCATCCGCCGTCAGTCCGAACGGAATCTCGTTCTCGAAGATTCCGTTCAGCCCGGACGGAGCGGCGTCATCGAACGCCCAGCCCACGGTTGCCGCAGTCACCATCAGTACAGCGCCCGCCGCAGACAGGCGGGCTGTGCCGCCACGGCGCGATTTCGACTCGCGGGCCGACGAAATTCCCGGATGCAGATTCATGGGGTTACTCCTAAGGAGTATCAACGGCGGATTCGACGGCGACTCATTCGGCACGGCGTACCATCGCCTGGAGGGGATTATCGACACAGGAGAGAACGCGCGACCGCCCACATCGTGCGAATCAGTCGCCCAAAGCCGGGGCTTCCTGCGCAACCTGCGCCGGCGGATCATTCTTCCTGCTCGCGGCAGTCTAGCTAGCTTCCGCGCACCCTTCAATTGCTGCGATGCGGCCGCGCGAGCAATACCCGCTAATCGTTAACTCTTAACACATGAGCTGATCGATCGGTCACGTCTCGATCCCCAACTCCTCGATTTTTCGGTACAGGCTCGAAAGCCCGAGTCGCAGCCGTTTCGCGGCCTCGCGCTTGTCGGGCCACTGCCGCAGCACACGTGTGATGTGCAGCCGCTCGTAGTGACGCAGCGCCGAACGCAGGTCGTCGGTATCCGGCAACGGCTGGCCGAGGCCGAGCAGGTCCGGCGGGAGGTCCGACGGCTCAATGCTCGTCCCTTCGCACATGATGACGGCCCGCTCAATCGCATTATCGAGCTGACGTACGTTCCCCTTCCATTGCGCCGACATCAGCAGGCGGATTGTCTCGCTGGTGGCGCTCGTCACGCGCTTGCCGATCGTGCGGGCGTGCTTGGCGATAAAGTAATCGACCAGTTCGGGAACGTCATCCAGCCGCTCCCTTAGCGGCGGAATGCGAATCTTCACGCCGTCGAGCCGGTAGAACAGGTCCTCGTGAAACGTCTTCTCGCCGACGAGTCGCATCAGTTCCTGCGTGGTGGATGCGATGATGCGGCATTTCACCGAATATGTCTCCGACCCACCGACCGGCATGCTCTCCCCGTATTCCATGGCCCGCAGCAGCTTTGTCTGCGTCCCCAGCGGAAGCTGCGAAATCTCGTCGAGGTAAACGCTGCCGCTGTTGGCGCTCCGCAAAATGCCCGGCTGTCCCGCTTCACTCCCGAACAGCTCGTTCTCCAGCAGTTCGACCGGCCGCGTCCCGCAGTTGACAGCGAGAAACTTCTCTTCCTTCCGCGGACTGGCCGAATGAATCGACCTGGCAAACAGTTCCTTCCCCGTCCCGGTCTCGCCGACGAGCAGCACGTTCGAATTGGCGACTGCAACTTTGGCGATCGTCTGCTGCAGTTCCTGGATGGACTTCGACGAGCCGATGATCTGATCGAACCGTCGCGGCTGCGCCAGCTCCCGCCGCAGTTGCTGGTTCTCGAGGTACAGATCGCGATACTGGAACACGCGTCGCAGTTTGTGCTCCAGGTCCTCGAAGATGACGGGCTTCACGAGATAGTCGAAGGCGCCCGCCTTGAACGCATCGACGGCGTTCTCGACCGTTGCGTATGCCGTGATGATGAGGATGAACGTCGACGGATTGATCTTGTGCAGACTGCGCAAGAGCGCGATGCCGTCGCCGTCCGGCAACTGCACGTCGCAGACCGCAACGTGGAAGTCACGGGCGCGGGCGATCGTCAGGGCGTCCGAGACGGTGGCGGCCTCAGCGACGTCGTACCCTTCCCCCAGCAGAAACTCGCAGAGCGTGCTGCGTATGACCTGCTCGTCTTCGACAATCAGTACGGATCGTTGGGACACGGCCGGTTGAGCGAATGGAGGATTGGAGGAGCGCGATCGACCCGGAAGCCGGCGCTGGACTGGCTCCACCTTAGCATACGCCCGTCGTGTCCGGGAGCCGCCGTCCGAGTCGCGATTGCCTCTCTTTTCCCAGTTTTGAGCGATGGAATTCGTCTATCAGTCGAGGCGGGAGCGGGCGTATACTCGCGGCGTTCCTGACCGGCGGCCGCCGCGTCTGGAGCGTCATATCTCAGGCCGCGAATGGACTTCGATTGTCGCGGCGATGCCGAGTCATGGAGGACCGTCGGATGCGCACCATCGCCGTCATGAACCAGAAGGGCGGGGTTGGCAAGACGACCACGAGCGTCAATCTGGCCGCGGGACTGGCGCGGGCCGGGCGAAGGGTCTGTCTGATCGATCTCGATCCGCAGGCGCATGCGTCGCTGCATCTCGGGATCGAGACAGTCGGCAGCACCGACTCGATCTACCAAGTGTTTGCCGGGGCGAAGTCGCTGAACGATGTGCGGCAGATGGCCTGCGAGAACCTGTGGGTCGTGCCGGCCGACCTCGACCTCGCCGCGACCGAGCTGGAACTGGTCGATGCCCCGGGCCGTGAATTCGTGCTCAGAAAGGCGGTGGAGGCGGCGTCGGCGTCGCTGCAGTTCGATTACATCATCATGGACTGCCCGCCGTCGTTGGGCGTGCTGACGATCAACTCGCTGTGCCTGGCGAAGGAAGTGTTCATCCCCCTGCAGCCGCACTTCTTCGCCCTGCAGGGACTGTCCAAGCTGTTTGAGACGACGGCCCTGGTCACGCGGCGGCTGAACCGGGAGTTGCGGATCTCCGGCGTTGTGCTGTGCCTGTACGAGACCGGCACTCGGCTGGCCGCGGACGTCACCGACGATCTGATGCGGTTCCTTGGGCAGAGTGATCCGCAGTCCCCGTGGGCGCAGGCGCAAGTCTTCGAGACGCGCGTACGGCGGAACATCAAGCTGGCCGAGGCACCGAGCTTTGGACAGTCGATCTTCGAGTATGCTCCGGGATCGACCGGCGCTCAGGACTACGGCGGCATTGTGCTGGAAGTCCTCGCGGCGGAGCAATTGTCGGCCTCACGACGTTCGGCCGCGTGATTCGTCCGCCCACCTTTCATTGCCGCGGCCCGGATGAGATGATCCGGAGGGCCGTTTCGTCCGTTTCCCTGGATGGAGCATGCCGCATTATTGGCTGGCGAGCGGCGGAGACGGGTCTCGTTCGCGAAACGGATCGCTGAACATCCACCGGCCGGAGGAGTCGATGAACCGACCGGAACCGACGCATCTCGATCAACGGCTCGCGCCGGCGATGTTCTGGCTGTCGGTACTGTTTCTACTGCTGATGGCCGGAGCCCTGCACCTGATGCCCGGACTCAGGGCCGAGCCGGCGGTCCGGGAGCAGACAGACGAGGCCGCCCTGCTTGTCACTCCCAGCCAGCCTCTCGACCCGGCGGTCAGCCGGATGACGATGCTCGCCGGGGCCATCTGCGGGTGGGGCGTGCTGTTGCTGTATCCGGTGTTTGTGCTGGAGGGTTTGCTGCACTGGCGGGCCGGCGGACGTCTGAAGCGCAGCCTGTGGCAATGCGCGTTTCCTCCGTCACGCGCGGCCGCGCGCGATCACGCCGGCGGTTCGATGGTCTGGCTGCCCCGCATCGGCTGGGCCGGCGTGGACGCCGGTCTCCGCAATCGTGTGGAGCGCGGAGCAAGCGTCCCCATGCTCGTCATCGCCCTGATGGTGCTTCCCCTGCTGGCGGCCGAGCACTATCTCGAATCGCAGATCCGCTCGAATGCCTGGCTGCTGTTCACCGTGAAGGCCAGCGCCGGCCTCATCTGGATGGCCTTCACGTTTGAATTCGTCCTCATGCTCTCGCTCTCAGAGCGAAAATGGCGCTACGCCCGCACCCACTGGCTGGACGCACTCATCGTCTGTCTCCCGCTCGTGGACTTCCTACCCGCGCTGCGGCTGGGACGGCTGTTCCGCCTCGGGCGCATGGCCCGCCTGCAGCAACTGGCAAAGACGCTGCGGGTGTTCCGCCTGCGGGGCACGGCGATGCGATTGTGGCGCGCGATCCTGCTGCTGGAAGTGATTGACCGCGTGATCGGCGGCAGCACCGAAAAGCGACTGACGAAACTGCGGGACCAGCTGGCGATCAAAGAACGAGAAGTCGCGGAGCTGCAGGGCGAGATCGCGCGACTGGAGTCGAGCCTGGCCGAGTCCGTCGACGAAGCCCGGGACGCCAGTGCGGCCTGAGGGCACAACGCGGTACGACTGCCGGCAGCTTCCTTCGCACGCCGCGAGGCAGGAAAAGCAGTTCCGCCGCCCGGAGTGCTTGCAGGCATCAGCGCCGTCTCCGATATTCGGGGCGGGAGAACACGATGCAGAACAACTGGTTTGCGCGCGCGATGGGGATCGTTCCCCTCGGAATCGGGCTGACGGTCCTCGGATTCCTGTGGGGCACACCGTTTAACGAGTTCCATTCCCCGCCGCTGTTCTTCCGGATCTTCGGCAGCTTCATTGCGCTCGCGTTCGTGATGGCCGGCGGGGCGATGGTCTTCGGGAAACACCCAGCACAGGGGAAGCTGGATCGCCTGCGGAGTCGGATGCGGCGTGACGATCCCGGTCAGCAGGCCGGCGGCACGTCCGTCGGGTACGTCTGCACGCACTGCGGCGCCCCGCTGGGAACGGGCGCCGATGTTTCACCGCATGGAGATGTGAAGTGCGAACATTGCGGGAAGTGGTTCAATGTGCATCATGCGTGAGAGTCCGAACCGGGCGGCGGTCGGCCGATCGGCGCCGTCCTCACCCTGACGTTCGTTCGCCGTCACCGGCTGCTGCATCCGTGTCACCCTGAATCGCGAGTCTGCCGTTGAGCGAAATCCCGTCTCCCCGCGACGTCCCGCAATCGCACCCCGCCGGTTTGTGGGTGCTCTTCATCACCGAGATGTGGGAGCGCTTCAGCTACTACGGCATGCGGGCCCTGCTGGTGTTGTACCTCGTGCAGCGGACAGATCTGCTCCTGGACGACGGCTCCCTCAACTGGAATCCCGGATTCGGCTGGTCTGAAGAAGCCGCCTATCTCCTGTACGGCGTCTATACCTGGGCCGTGTATCTCACACCGCTCGCCGGCGGATGGCTGGCGGATCGGTTTCTGGGAACGCACCGGTCACTGCTGATCGGCGGCTGGATCATCGCCGCAGGCCACGTCACGCTCGCATTGACGGAGCTCTTCGGTATCGACGCGGGCAAAGCAGTGACGCTGCAGACCGGGCCCGGAGCACTCCTCTGCTTCATCGCGGGCCTCGCGCTGATTGTAATCGGCACTGGCTTCTTCAAACCCTGCGTCAGCGTCATGGTCGGACAGCTCTACTCGCGCGACGACCCCCGCAAGGACTCAGGATTCACCATCTTCTATATGGGCATCAACCTCGGCGCGTTCCTCGCACCGCTCATCGCCGGCACACTCGGGGAGAAAGTGGGATGGCACTACGGCTTCGGAGCGGCAGCCATCGGCATGGTGCTCGGCCTCATCTTCTATCAACTCTTCCGCCCCCGGTATCTGGGGACCATCGGCTTGCCTCCCGACAGGACGACCGTATCGGAGACCTCTCCGGAGGACGAACGGCGTCCCCTGACGTCGGTCGACTGGCAGCGCATCGGCGTCATCCTCGTGCTGGCGTTCCTCGGCAACATCTTCTTCTGGACCGCCTTTGAACAGGCCGGCAGTTCGCTCAACGTCTTCGCCAAGGAGAAAACCGACCGCATCATTCCGGGATGGTTCGAACCGGCCGACGCCCTCAAGCGTGGTGCGTCGGCGGACACCGGCTCGGCCGACACGCAGGAGTCGATCGACTCAGCCGAGGCCGCCGAATCCGGGGCGGCGCTGGGTGGTTTCCCCGCCTCCTGGTACCAGTCCGTCAATCCGCTGGCGATCGTGGTCTTCGGGCCGGTCTTCGCCTGGCTGTGGGTCTGGCTGGACCGGCACGACCTGAATCCCTCCACCCCCATGAAATTCGCGTGGGGTCTGTACCTGCTGGGCCTCGCCTTCCTGGCAATGGTCGCCGCTGCGTTTCAGGCGCAGAACGGTCTCGCCGGACCACACTGGCTGCTCATCACGTACGTGGTCTATACCTGGGGCGAACTCTGCCTCTCACCCGTGGGCCTATCAATGATCACGCGGCTGGCTCCCCCCGGCACGCAATCCCTCATGATGGGCGTCTGGTTCTTCTCATTCTCCCTCTCAAACCTGCTTGCCGGCCTGGTCGCGGTGTTCTCGCAGAAACTGGAGAAGGGGGAATGGACCTTCATCTATCCCGGTCTCCCCGGCTTCTTCCTGATGCTCGTCGTATTCCCGATCGCCGCGGGGCTGATCCTGACGATCCTCACCCCCTGGCTGAAGCGAATGATGCACGGCGTGCACTGAGCCTGCGGTCACACACACAAGCGCAGCCCGCGCACTCCGGTCGCGGCCCTACGATCGGCGTGCCTGCGCGACGAGTTGATCGAACAACTCGCGCTGCTCCCTCAGCGCGGCGACGCGATCCTCGGGTGTTCCGCTGGCCTCCAGCAGCACCCAGCCCGCGTACTCGGTCTCGACCAGCAGGTCGACCAGTTGCTGCCATGGGTAATCCTCGCTGGTCAGCGCCCGCACGTGCAGCGTGTCGCCGAAGCGGTCGCGCACCATCCGGAAGTTCGCCTCCAGCCCCTCCCCTTTCAGGTCGGTCGTGTTGCTGTTCCAGCACACGGCCACGCTCGGGTGATCGGCAATCTCCATGATCGACTTGATTGTCGGCAGCTCCGCGCACTGGCCGTGCACCTCCAGCCGCACCTGCTGACCGAAGCCTTCAGCGAACTGCCCGAGTTCATTCAGGGCCTTGCCGATCTGCTCGATCGTCTGCTCGCGCGGCACGTCGTCATAGAACCGGTCCGGCTTCACTTTCACACCGGTCGAGCCGATGTCGTGGCTGAGGACGATGAACTCCTTGCTCGCCTCGATCGCTTTCCGCACGACGGCCGGATCGGGGTTGTCGTACCGCTCGTTGCTGCCGATCCCCGCGCACGTCACCCGGCTGTCGGCAAACCGCTTGCGCACCTCGACGCGCTCCGCCTCGGAAAGCGACGGCTCCACACCGTGGGCATGCGTCGTCCGGAGTTCGACGCCGTAGACGCCGGTCTCTTCGCAGTTGGCGATGAGCGTAGGGAGGTCCCAGTCCTGTCCCCACAGATAGGTGACCAGCCCGAACCGCATCCCCCCATCCAACTCCGGCTCCGCGGCGCCGCCGACGCTCCAGGGGCCCGCAGTCGCACCGGCGCCGATCGCAGCCGCTGCCGTCACCAGAAAATCGCGCCGACGCATGGAGAGCACTCCGCACAGAACACGTTGAGAGGCCAACCGAGGCAAGTCAGTGTCGCCGATCGCCCAGTCGAAGTAAACCGGCGCAGTCCATCGCCGTATCATCGCCCGCCAGTGGACCGCTATCGATCGAAGGCGGTCCTCTGCTCGGTCAATCGCAGATAAGCGACCGTCGTCATCAGCATCGCAAACGGGATTGCGAACAACTGCAGGATGATGCCCAGATAGGGCACCATTCCGGAGATCATCTGCACTGCAAACGCGATTGCCCCCACGGCGAGGACCTGCCCGAAATTCCGCTTGACCAGCTCGTATGTCTGACCGATCGCGTCGCCCCCAGGACAGTCGCGGTCCAGCAGCAATGGGATTGCAGGCCACCAGCACATGGCCGCAATCAGACCGGGGACACAACACAACAACATACCCACGAGGATTACGGCAAACGCCGCGACGAAAACCAGCAGCGCCCGCCCCAGAAACCTGCGTCCATCCATGAACCCATAGTAAAGATCGCCGACTCCGCGCGGCTCGCCCCGAGTGACGTTCAGGTACAGCTTCGTCCAACCCACCGTTAGAGCGGCGATCCCGGCAAGCAGAAACGGCACTGCGATGATCGCAATTGGAATGACGGCGATCGCGGCATCATCCTGCAGTGCCATGGCCGCGATGAAGATCGGAATGCCGATCACGGCTTCCATTCCGAAAATGGTGAGGATGAACAGGAGCTGGCAGCCGATCAGCAGGCCGATCTCCTGAGTGTAAAACCGCCACGCCGTCGACATGATCTCCCCGACGTCGAACGGCGGCGGACGCCATTCCCGCTCTTTGACGGGCTCCACGCCGTCCAGCGACGTGCCGCAGAACCGGCAGACCGGCGTCCCCACGTCGTTCGCGGCCGCGCAGCTCGGACAACGCACCTGTGCCGGGGCCGCGCGGCGTCGCGGGACGTCGGCCGGATCAGCCGCAGCCTCATCTTCGACATGAGATGCAAATTCGTCCTGCGGTTGGCTCTCCTGGGCCGGTTCGCTGGAGACGCCGCCGAACGGGTCCGACACCTTCTCGCCGCTGATGGCATCCGGATCGACGTTCTCCGGCGCCGGTCCGCCCGCTTCGTGAGCATAAGGGACCCAGATCGGCGAGCCGCACGCCGGGCATTTGGCACTCAGTCCCGCCTTGTCCTCGGACGTACGGAGCAGGTGCTGGCATTGCGGACACGAGAATTCGATGGCCACGCGTCTCTCCCGGCGTAGGAATGGACTGCGGGCAGACCGCGACCCGCTCGCGCCGCCCCCGCTGAGTCGCGGTTCGCACATGCGGCCCGAATCTTAGCGTTTCTACTCGTCCAACGAAGCGCAAGGCACCGCCGGCGCCGCAACAACAGGGATCAATGCCGCGATTGAGTCCCGCGCGGCTTTTGTTTTCCCGCGTGAGCACTTAACGTGTTGCCGATTGCCAGGTCCGCACAGGCACTGAGACGGAACCGTTGCCGTGACGTCGCTGTCGAACCTCGATTATGTCGTGATCGTCGCGTACCTGCTCGGCACGCTCGCGCTCGGGTTGTGGATCGGCCGCCGAATCAAGTCGGGGGCCGATTTCTTCCTCGCCGGGCGATCGCTCCCCTGGTGGGCGGTCGGCATGTCGCTGGTGGCGACCGACATCGGCGGGACCGACATCATCGGCGTCGGCGGCGCAGCCTACCGTCACGGATTGGCCGTCGCCAACTTCGAGTGGATCGGCTGCGTGCCGGCGATGATCGTCGCCGCCTTCATCTTCGTGCCGTTCTTCTACCGCACCGGCGTCTACACCGTCCCGGAGTTCATGGAGCGGCGTTACAACGCCGGCGTCCGGTCGCTGCTGGCGATCTGCTGGCTGGGCTTCATGGCGTGTAATCTCGGCATCATGCTGCTGGCCTCGGCCAAGATGATGACGCAGGTATTCGGCTGGGACCCCGGCGTCTGCATCGGGGTGACGGCCGTGCTGGTGGGAACGTACACGGTGTTCGGTGGGCTCGCGGCCGTCGTGTATACGGACGCCCTGCAGTGCGGCGTGATGATCGGCGGCTGCCTGCTGGTGCTGATCCTCGGGCTGATCGACGTGGGGGGCATCGACGGACTGCGAGCCAAACTCGCCGAGCGCGCCGCCATCGAGGCCGAAGCCGCTGACGAAACAATGGCGGCAACCTCGGCCGAGGATCACCGGCTCGATCTGATCGTTCCGGCTGATGCGCCGTCGCCGTTTCCCTGGCCGGCAATCTACTTCGGGCTGGCGCTGGTCCTCAGTCCGGCCTACTGGATCGGCAATCAGGCCATCGTGCAGCGGTCACTCGGCTCAAGCAGCGAGTTCGCCGCGAAGGCCAGCTACGTCTGGGGAGCCGTGCTGAAGAACATCATTCCGATCGTCATCGCCGTGCCGGGTCTGATCGCAGTCGTGAAGTTCCCGGAAATGGAGGAGGGTGACGCGGCGTTCCCGACCCTGGTCTCAGCACTGTTGCCGAGCGGACTCCGGGGCGTATTCGTCGCAGGCTTCATCGCCGCCCTAATGTCGAGCGTCGATTCCTACCTGAATTCGGCCTCAACGATCGTCTGCAATGACCTCTACAAGCGGTTCCTCCATCGGGATGCGGACGAGCGGCAGCTGCTGCGGATGGGTCGCCTCACAACCGTGGCGCTGGTGGCCTGGGGCGTCGGTTTCGCGTTCTTCCTGCTCCGGGCCGACGACGGCTCCGGCATCTACGCCATCTTCCAGACGCTGATGGCGTTCTTCCAGGGGCCGGCGTTGGCGCTCCTGCTGCTGGGGGTGTTCTGGCGACGGGCGACCGGCAGGGCCGCCGTGATCGCGTTCGTGTGCGGCGTCGCCACTACGGCCGGCCTGTATGCCCTCAGCCAGCCCTCCGTCATCGAGTCGCTCGGCTGGCAGCCGCTGTTCCAGATTCCCGACCCGTTCCTGTACTTCTCCGTCTGGGCGTTCCTGGTGACGGCGGCGGTGCTGGCGGCGATCAGCCTGCTCTCGCCGCCGGACCCGGCCGAGAAACTGCAGTACGTCTACTCGCGACGGCGACTTGAGGAGGCCGGATGACGATCCTGCATCAGATCGGCGACTTCTTCCGCGAGGCGCTCGCAGCGATCCCGCTGAGCGTCGTCCGCGGCCTGTTCATCCTGTTGCCGCTGGCGGTCCTGGTCTGGGTCCTCACCCTGCCACGCGCCGAGACCGCGGTTCCCCAGGTCGATGGCCGCCGCGGGGCGAACCTGAAATGGGGAGCCGCTTTGGCGCTCGGGGTGCAGATTGTGATTTACGCCCTGTTGTAGGGGGACGCGATTACTCAAGTCGCTCCTTACTCGGACCGCTCCCTGCCGGTCGCGGCTCTTTGGGGCCGAACCGTGGCGGCAGCCCGTCTTGACCATTTCCACGGGCCGGGCGTACCATCCGCGGCCATTCTTCCGCCGCGGTCCGCGGCGTCAACGGGAGGTCAAGGATGTCCTCGTCTCATGCAATCAGGGGCGGCCGCACGTTGCGCGGGCGGCTGCGCCAGTCGTACCGGTTCCTGCGTCACGAGCTGACGGCCTTTACGCTGCTGAAGCCGGGCAACTTTCACATCGCCGGGCACATCATGACGATGCACCAGTCCGGCAGCCACTGGCTCAACAATATGCTCTCGCAGGGGCTGATCCGCGAGTACCAGCTGCCGGACCTCCAGCACATCCGTGACCGCAGCATCATCAACGGCCCCCGGCACGACAAGGTGTACTGGCGGCTGCCGCGGATCATCCAGTCGCACGAGGCCCCCAGCCCGCTGGTCCACATGTGGCCCCTCAGCCGGATTGTGCCGTTCCCCAAATATGTCTTCCTCGTCAGAGACATCCGGGCCGCGATGGTCTCGGCGTACGAAAAGAAGCGTCATCTCCCCGCCTTTCAGGTGCCGTTCTCGGCGTATCTGCGCAACGACCGGCTGATCGGGAACGACATTCCCCGCGATCTGTGGCTGCGGATGCGTCAGCTCAACGCCTGGGACCGCGATATCCACCGCCTTCCCTCGAGCCGCACGCTCGTCCTCCACTATGAACAGCTGAAGACCGATACCGCCACTCAGCTCCGCCGCGTGTGGCGATTTCTCGAACTGCCCGAGCGCGACAACGCGTTCTTCGCGGAGATTGTCGAGGCAACGAGCAAGGAGCGCATGGCGTCGCAGGAGTCCCCCGAGGGAAACAAGATCGTCCGCAGTTCGGACCGGCATCCGTTCGAATGGTTCTCGGCCGACGACCGGACGTACTTCGCTCACACGGTCGACGCCTGGCTTCGCAACCACTACGGCTACGACTACCACGACTGGTCGCAGCCCGGCGAGCAGCGCGCCGCGGCATAGAGTCACAGGCACACTCCGTGTGCCGTCCGCTAGACTCTCGTCGCTGCAGCAGGCGGTGAAAGGGCCGCCTTCGGCAATCAACCCCTGAATGGTTGAAAGCCCTTGATCGCGCAGAAATCGGGGCGAAAGCCGCTTACACCAGCCCGCCGCGCCAGCAAGGGACGAACGTTGCTGAGCGTCGATCGCGACACGACGCTGTTTCCTGTCGGAACCTGGATCTGATCATGTGAAAAGGCTGGTAGTGAAACTTCAGTTTCCCACCACAAGGCTGAACTCTCACGAGTTCAGCGACGAATCTACGCCGCGCGTCGCCGGTGCTGCACCGGCAGCGCCCTGGCCGTCTCCCATTGCTCGAAGTCGTAACCGAAGTCGTGCTTGAGCAATCGCCGGCAGCATTCCGAGAAGTAGCGCCGGTCTTCCGCGCTGAACCAGGCGACCGGATCTCGGTCGTCCATCCGCACTAGGTTGCGCGTGCGGTCGCGGGGTTCGTGCTGGGACATCCGCTCCTTCCGGCAAGCCGCCGCGGCGCGATCGAACAGTTCGGGATTGGCAGCCGGCAGATCGAGGAACCGCCAGACGCGCTGCAGTTCTCCAGGCGTGTCGCGACGGAGATGCTCGTAGTGCACGACGCAGGCCTGATCCGGCATTAACTCCGCGACGCGGCCCCAGGCGTTAAAGAACACGATCCGCTTATACAGATCCCACTTGTGAACGCGGCCAAACAACCGGTGATCGCGCAGGTACTGGCTGAAGGGAACCGGGATCTCGTGCTTGCGCTTCTCATACTTGGAAACGAGCGACGCCCGCAGGTCGCGGACGAGCACAACGTACCTCGGAAACCGGCAGAGCGCCCGTACCGGGGCCGAGTGCACCAGGGGGCTGGGAGCGTTGTGCGTGCGGACCAGCCGCGGGATCTGCGGATAGGTCACCGGATCGCGGGGATGCCCGATGATGACCTTCTCGGCGATGTTGTTCAGCGGGGGCAGACCGAAATGCTCGCACAGCGCGGCTGCCAGCAGGTTGCTGAGCCAGTGCGTGCCCGACTGCTGCGCCGTCGCCAGATACACGTCGGCGTGGCGATGCCAGAACACCGACAGACGGAACAGGTCGTCGACGACGTAGCGGAGTGCATAACGCAGCGACATTCGCAATTCCTCTTCGCTTCTTCAGTGACGAATCTGATTCGCCGCCCTGCAGATCCTGATCACGAATCCGCGGTCTCGCGGAGACGCGTCAGGCCGCACAGCGACGGTCTTCAAATGCATAGCCCAGCAGCTGCAGCTCGGCCCGAAAGTGATGGGCGATGACGTCACGCTGCTGCTCGTTCAGGACTTCGCTGTAATGCCGGCGGTCGAGCCGCGCGCCTCCTTTCGCTCGCGGCAGCCATCCGTCGAACTCAATCCCGACCTGCTGCAATGCGTACGTCAGGTCGGCGTTCAGGTTTTCATAGCGGCCGACGAAGTTCACAGCGACGTTCTCATCGATGCTGTACACGGGAAAATTGTAGTGATTGAATCGTCCCTGATACCGGCGGAAGTACTCATCCAGGTCGATCTGCCCCGTCTTGCCGCGACAGCGCCAGTAGTAGTTCGAAATCGTCTTGTCCCAGGGATTGCGGTCGATTGCGAACTTGAAATACGAATTCCAGATGTCGGCTCCGACGCGCTCCCGCACCGCGGAGGCCGGCATGTGTCCCCAGAACTGTCTCTTGAACTTTCCGCGCGCGATGAGCAGATACGCGTCCGTAATCCGATAGCTGTGCCAGGGAGCGAGCCGATTCTTCGGCTTGATGTGCAGTTCATCCCGCAGCGCCTGGTCGGCCGGCGCGAGGTCGGTGATAATGTCATCCGGCCCGTCACAGTACCGGGACAGCGACACCTCGATGCTCGTGCCGGCCGTTTTCTTGGTCTTCAGGAAGATGAACCGGTGCGTGTGGGAGAGCAGCATGATTCAGGCCCTTCAATCGACAATCGGCTTCGGGGGACGGATGTGATGCAGGATTGAGCCGATCCGGTCTGTTCAGCTCGTCTTCAGGCCGCCCGTTGCTCGCAACAGGCGTTGTAACACGCGATCTCTCGTGCAAAACGCTTGGCGATCAGGCGCTGCTGCGATGCGTCCAGCAGATCGGTATAAGGCCGGCGATCAGGGCGCGAGGCCCCTTTGGCCGAGGGCAGCCAGCCGTCGAAGTCGATCCCCACCTGAGACAGCGCGGCCTTCAGGTCGGGCACGAGTTGCTCGTAGCGGACGACGTAGTCGACTGCCGGCCGGCCCTGGATTGAGTACCGCGGGAAGTTGTAATGCCGGAACTTCTGGCGATACCGCCGAAAGTAAGCCTCCACCGTCTGCGGTCCGCCGTTCGCCTTTCGCCAGTAGTAGTCGGAAACGGTCTTGTCCCAGGCGTTGCGCTCTATGGTGAACTTGAAGTAACTGTTCCAGATGTCCTCGCCGACGCGCGCCCGAATGTCGGCGGCCGTGATGTGATTCCAGTAACGCAAGGCCGGGCGCCCCTGCACCAGCAGGCGGAACCAGTCGCGCGGGCCGTATTTACTCCGGTCGAGCAGGTGGTTCTGCGGGCCGAGCCCCATGTCGGCGCGGATCGCTTCGTCGGGCGGCGAGATAGGCGTGATGACGTCGTCGGGACCGCAGTAGCGGGACAGCGAGATCTCGACGCTCGTCCCGCCGGTCTTCACCGTCTTCAGAAAGATGAACTTGTGGCGATGCGAGATGATCATGTCCGCCTCTGATGCCGTGTCCAGAAACCCGGTCTCTCTTAAGAAACCGGGTTTCTACGCCGCTGCCCGATCTTCGATGTCCCGGTGCGGCCCCAGACTGCTCCAGTCCGCGTAGTCGTAGCCGAACGAATGTCGCAGATGCCGGGCGCAGATGTCCGTCAGGTACCGCCGGTCTTCCGCGCTGTACCATTCCAGCGGGCTGCGCTTGCGTTCGTGGACGATCTTCGGCCGCTCTCGCCCGTTTTCCTGTTTCGCGAGATGGCTCTTTGACGAACGCGCGACCGCGTCGGCAATGGCGGCGTCCGGCTGCGGCGGCAGTTGCAGGAACGACCAGACGCGGCTGAGCTCCCCCGCCGTGTCGCGCTGCATGTCCTCGTACCGGACGACGATCGTCTGCTTCGGCGAGAGCCGCGCCCGTTCGCGGCCCCAGGCATTCAGGAACCGGATCCGCCGCCACAGGTCCCAGCGGACGCTCTTGCCGACGACCCGGCTGGCCCGCAGCATCTCGCCGAACGGCATCTCGTGAGCGTGATGCTTCTCGTAGTACGACACCAGCGTCGCGCGAATATCCCGCATCAGGATCACGTAACGGGGGTAACGCAGCGTCCAGCGAAGCGGAGCCGCGTGCACGAGCGGGCTGGGAATATTATGCGTGCTGACGATCCGTGGAATCACGCGGTGCGCCACGGCATGCTTGTGACTGCCGACGATGGAGCGGTCGTCAACGCTGGTCGGCTCCGGCAGGCCGTACTCGCGGCAGATCACGAGCGCCAGCATGTGCCGCAGCCAGTGCGTCCCCGACTGCTGCATCGACACGATATGCGCATCCACATGCCGGTCGCGCAGCAGTGAGAGCTTGAACAGCTCGTCACCGACGAACCGGTATGCAATCCGCGCGTCCAGGGTAATGCTCATGGAAACGGAAAGGGAGAAGGAACGCTAATCTCCACTAATAGACACTAATGGAGAAAACCTGAATGGAATCCAATGACCGAATCGAGGATCGATGCGGAGTTCAGTCATTAGTGGTGATCAGCGGTCATTAGTGTTCCCCATCTCTTCAAATCGGGGTGACGTCACGCGGCCCAGGGGAGCGTGGAGAGGAACTCGTCCACTTCCTCGCGGACACGCTTCATCAGTGGCTCCGGCGGACCCTGATGGCCGGCGATGAACTCCTCGATCGGTTCTGTCGCCAGCCGTGAGATCTCGAGCCGCTTCAGATACCCGGCGGTCTCAAATCGGGTAACCAATGCCTTCACATGGCGGCTGTGTTTTGCGCGTGGGGGCCGGACGGCGAACACCGGACGCCCGGAAGCAACGGATTCGGTGATCATCTTCCCGCTGTCCTCCGTGCAGACGATCACATCCGCTGCGCCGAGGAACGCGTTGTAGACGCTGCGCGAATCGCGGTTGTACACGAGCACGTCGTCCGCGCAATTCCGCATCTCGGAGCTTGAAAACAGCTCTTCCGCAGCCGGATTGGTGCGCCGCGACGTGGTGATCATCCACCGCACGCCGTGCCGCTCCGCCAGCGTGCAAACGGCATCGAACAACTGCTGCCAGTCGGCCCGCGTATAGGTGAACCCGGCCCCGTCGCCGCCGAGAATCAGCGTCCAGCGCGGCCTCAGCTGCAGCCCGGTTTCGGTGAAGTACTCTTCGGCCGCCTCGGCCACCACATCCGGATCGACCTCCGTCGCCGGGACGCTACGGATGTGCTTGCCGTCGTCGAGATAGTCGAGCGGCGACGCCACGATCCGCGTGAAATGCCGCTTGTCCACTCCCCGCACCTGGCCGATGAACACGCTCGGACAGCCGTAATGCCGGGCCAGCCACGCGCTCATGTAGCACGTCTTCCCTCCCGACGACACAATCATGTCGGGCCGGGCGGGCAGGTCGTCTTCGAAGCGATAGAACCACCTGAGCCAGTCGGGGTTCGGCGCCTGTTCGCTGTGCTTGAGGATCGCTCCCAGTACCCGCCGATACAGGCCGATCCGCAGTTTCACGTTGATCCACGTCGCCTCGGCCGGGAACCGCTTCTGTACCATCAGCGCCACCGCCCGGGTCTTCTTGAAGTGCCCCGGCATCCCGTCGCTGACAATCAGGATCTGCTTCTTGCTGCTCATCCGTGTGTGCAATCTCGCGGTGCGCTGATGACGTCGTGCCGCTCGCGGCAACGTTATCCCGCGCGGCGCTCCCAGGTTGTCTCGGTCTCCGTCAGTTCTCCATAGACCGCCAGCGTCCTGTCGAGCATCTTCCGCAGCGTGAACGTCTGGTTCGGCGGAACACCCAGTCGCTCGCTCAGCACCTGCAGCGTCCGCTCAGTGAACTGATCCACGTCGCCGTGCTTCACGCGCCCTGCCGGGAACAGCTCGGCCAGCACTTCGCCGACGCCGCTGTCATCGAACCCGACGACCGGACGTCCGAGACTTAATGCTTCCAGCGCCGTCCGTCCGAACGCTTCGGGGGGCTGCATCGACATGGACACCACCACATCCGAGATCGCCATCACGTCGCGGATGTCGGAGCGGTGTCCGGTAAGAATGATGTTCTTAAGGCCGCGTGCGGCGATCGCCTGGCGGACGCTGTCGGCGTAGTCGGTCCGCCGGGGGTCCTCGCCACCCACAATCAGCCCGAAGACGTTGGGCATCTGCCGGCTGAGGCGATCAATCACCTCGATGAAGTTGTGGTGCCCCTTGTAGCGCGTCAGCCGTCCGGGGAGTGTGACGATCGTCCGCCCGCGTGTCTGCGGATACTGCAGCTGCCACTTGCGCAGCCAGTCGTCGCTCGGTCGATAGCCGTGCGGAAACTCGTCGGGCGACACGCCGCGGTGGACGAGCCGGATACGGTCCGGATCGACCGATGGATAGTTCGCCTCAATGTACTGCTGAACGGTCCGCGAGATCGCGATGACGCGCTCGCCCGACACCATCACCTGGCTGTAAGGATTGACCGAGTACAGCCCGTGGCAGGTGGTGACGAACCGCGGCCTCTCCTGCGGCTTGAGCAGTCGCAGCGCCGCATGCGAGACCCACGCCGGCACGCGCGAGCGGGCATGCAGAATATCGACCTGGAGTTCCCGCAGCAGCGAGCGCAGTCTCCAGGCCGAGCGGAGCGTGGTGGGGGACTTGCGGGCCACCGGCAGAACGAAGTGTTCGCCGCCGGCCGCCGTGACCTGTTCGACCAGCCTTCCGCCCGCCGAAATCACGATCGAGCGGTGGCCGCGCGCCGCCAGCTCCGCGTTCACTTCGAGCGTACCCCGCTCCACCCCGCCGGAATGCAGCTCCGGGAGAATCTGAGCCACCGTCAGCCGTCGCACCATCCCTGGACGCCTCCGTTCGCAGCACAGGGCATCCTGCCCCGGAAATCCATGCGCAGCGGGGGCTTGTAGTGAAAGCCGGAAATCTGGTCAATTCCGCTTCGACGACACGTCGCCCGGTGATCAAGGCATACTATTCCGCCGTTTCACCCTGCTCCCGCTGCACGTCCCACGCCCCCTCTTCTCCCGAAACCACCAGCCGGTCTCCGCTCTCCGGCTTGATCTCCCGTGTCGCCTCGGGATCCGACTCGGACGGGTTGGGAATCGTCAGGACGCTCTGCGACGGACGACACAGCCGGTGCATCCGCTCGTAACGAGGAGGGAGCGTGAACGTCCGGCCGGCCAGTTCATACTGCATCTCGGCGTCGGCCTCGTTCACGATCCGGAATTCCAGGCTCTGCGACTTCGGCCGGCCGAACATCTGCACTGCGTAGTAATGTCCGGTCTGTTCACTCTGGGCCACCGCGACCCCCGTCTCGGTGACATCGGGATCGAGCATGTTGCGGCGATGACCGGGAGATTCCTTCCATCCCGTGACAAACTTCCCGGCGAGCGCCTTCGTCCGGAAGCCGGTCGAGCTGTACTGGTAAGCGATGTTCTCGGCGACGATGCAGAACTCGTAACCGTGCGCCGCCGCCCGTTCGGCTGGCTGCTGATCGTCCGCCGTGTGTCCATAACGATCGGTCCGCGCCATGTAGTCGGCGAAATATTGCGCCGTTTCGGTGAGTTCGGCATTCACCGTCAGCGGAGCAAGTTCTTCCTTCTCGCGAAATCCATTCGTTCCCTGCACGATGGCCTTTACGACCCCCTCAATCTCGGGTTTGGGTCCACGGACCGGCGGTCGCGATCCCGCCTCAAAGACCTTGACGCTCTCACCCTGCTCCTCGGTCACCGTCTGCGCGCCAGTCGCGCCGGTGAGGGCCAGAATCACACAACCTGATTGGAGCAGTTGGAAGTTCCTCATGCCGGCACTCTCCTTGGATGGGAGGGAACGAGTGCCCTTCTTTCGGGCAAAATGCGTTCCGGGAGCGATCATTCTGGCTGTGCCGACGATGAGACCGTCTGCTGCATCCGGCGGGCGGAGTCGCTGCGGAACCGGTTGACCATCCGCCGCATCACAGGCCAGCTCGCCCGGATCAGCAGATGTCTGGGACGAAAGAACGCGAAGACGTCGTAGTAGACCGCACCGTCCGAGTGGTCCCTCTCGATCAGGAACTGCTCTTCGCCGAACTCGATGTGCTCCGGCAGCGTGCCGTACGCGAATCCGTAGCGTGTAAGGCTCCCGCTCTCTTCGATTACGTGGATGATGCGGCACGCATTGAGCGACCAGAGGCCGAAAGCACGAGCCAGCACGGCGACCGTGCGGCCGGCTTCAATCGGGACGCTCGCGTCGCACGCCCGCACCCAGCCGACGTCAAACTGCTCCCACCGCCGCAGAGCCGCGCACGCAGCGGAAAACACGTCCGGCCCCTGCCCGAGCCGGATGCGTAGCCGATCGCTGAAGTAGTCCGGAGGCGCCTGCGGACGGGTCGCGCCGACTGCCGCGTAAGTGAACTCGCACGCGGACTGACTCGCGACAAAGCGCTGGATCTCGTCGAGCGTCGGTTCGCGCAGACTGAACCTCGCCAATGCTTGGTCCGAGCCGCCAATCCAACGGTGCTCGCGTGCCTCCCTCTCCCCCGCCAATTGCATCCCTCTCTGTCAGGACATGATCGGCGGAGAGGGCCGGGGTGAGGGGCAAAACCGGACGACGTTCCGTTACCTCTCACTCCCGCCTCGTCCGTCCCCACGTCGCAGCGCAGAGACGGCCGTCTAACCCCGATCGCCCGACGAGCGGCCGAGGGCCAGGTCGAACTCACTGATCGCCGGCACCAGCATCGCTACCGTGGTAAACCCGTACGCGAACACCACGACCAGGCAGACGCCCAGCGTGTTCTCCAGCAGGAAGCTGGTAATCGCGTAGAACGTCAGGAACGGCAGCAGAAAGGCACTGAGCCGCAACGCCGGGGCGGGGTGCTTGCGGGTCAGCGACGCCATCAGCCCCAGGCTCCCCCCCAGGATGAACACCAGGAACGGCGGAAACTGCAGCGCGAACGACGACCGCGCCTCCACCACCAGCATCATGCAGATGAAGATGCCCACGAACAGGAAGAACACCGTCCCCAGGCTGTTGGCGATGGCCGTCCGCGAGCTGGAGTACGACAGCCCGGAGTGCATCCCCAGCACCGCGGAGAAGCACACCAGCGCCGCGAACCCTAGGAACACGTAGATCGCGTTCTCCAGCGACAGCTGGCCGCGGGCCCAGCCGGCGATGATCACGGCGATCGGCACCGCCAGCACCTGCCAGGTGTTGTATAGCACGCCGCCCAGTTTGCCGAAGACGAACTCCTTTGGCGTCACGTCGGTCACGAGCAGCAGTTCGAGCGTCTGTCCGTCCCGCTCGGTCGTGAGCGCCGTGACCGCCTGCGCATTGACCAGCAGCAGGGCCACCAGCGCCAGGACGACGAACGCGAATCCTTCGCGCGTCACCATGCCGAGCACCAGCGCCGAATCGGCGGGGGACGCCGTGTACAGCGACCACAGCGTACTGGCGGCCAGAACGAAGTACGCCAGCTTGATCAGCAGCACCTTGCGCCCATACGCCCGGGTGCGGATTTCCCGCCAGATGATGGGGCTCTCCCACACGGCGCGGTGCACCTTCCGCTCGCGCGTCGCTTCATCCTGGCGGGCCGCTTCGTAGACCCACTTCGACGGGTTCCACTCTCGCAGCCGCAGGATCGTCACGCCGACGAGTGACGCCGCCAGCATCAGCAGCGCGACGACCGACTGCCAGACCGACACCTGGGGCGTCTTGTCCGCCGGATTCGCCAGCGGATCGAGCAGATCTCCGAGGGCACGGTAAGGATTCAGCCAGCCGGCGACGTCCGCCACGATGGTTCCGCCCGTGAACGCGCCGAGCACCTCCAGCAGCCCGATAAACAGCGCCAGCCCCAGCACGCCGATCGCCAGCGTCTGAAACGTCTTCTCTCTCCAGAACGCCACCAGCGAACCCCACGCGCCGGTCGCCAGCGCCGCCGCGACGCACAGCGCCTCCAGCCACAGCACCTGCGCGACGGTCACGCCTCCCAGCATCCGCACGAAGCAGAACACCGGCAGCGACACAAGGATCAGCACGCCGACCGACAGCAGCCCCGCAAACAGCTTTCCCAGCACCAGCTCGCGGCGGCGGAGATCGGTCATCAGCAGCAGGATCAGCGTCCGCCGGTCCTTCTCCTGCGCCACGTTCGTCGCGCCGAACAACAGCGCCCCCGCCATCACGATCGACAGCTGGACCACCGCGAACACGCTGAACACAAATTTGCCGAACCGCGCCACGTCCCCCACGTTTCGCGCCGGCTGAAATCCGAACGTGGCGTGCCCGGCCGTATACATCAGTACGACGAGTACGGCGACATACCCCCCCCGCAGCAGAAAATGCTTCAGCTGCCGCGGCGTCGTCAGCCACTCACGCGCGAAGATCGGACCGGCAAACAAGTGAACTCTCCTGAGATCGAGCAACGCTCCCGGACCATCTGGCCGCGGTCGTGCCCAGAGTCCCCGTGTTCTACCACAAGGAGGCGACTAGGGCAGCAGAATCGAATCACAGACTTCGCAGAACAACACAATGCGTCTCCCAAACCGCAGCTCCGCTCAAATGATCACGGGCACACAGCATGGCTGCCCCGCCAGCGGCACACCCGCCATCGTCAGGCACGTGAGCAGCGTCCAGCGGTCATGGCGGTCATTCCTTCGGCTCGGTCAGCCAGCCGACGAAGATCATTGATAGCGAAGAGCAGATCACGCCGACTATCAGCATCCAGCCAGGTGCATCGCCGTACTGCACTACCAGCCCGATGAACGCAACGTAGAAACACGTTCCGGTTACGGCTCCCCCGGCCAGTATGAGCACGCTCCGAATCAGAAACGATACTGGCGACGTGCGGGGTTTGGCAGTCATTGTATTGAGCGTCTGAGAATCGCGCGGGCTTTCCGTTCGATGGTTCGCGGTCGCGAGAAGGCGCAGTCCACAGCCACCATCACGACGACAGCAGCCACCCAGATGAGCCAGTTCAGGTCGGGCGCGCGTGTGACAGTGAAGAGGGCTACTGCGCCGGCGGCGATCACTCCGCATAGTCCGGCCACGAAGAAAGCGAGATCTGCGCTCGTCTCGCACTGACTGGGCGACAGCACCCAGTCGGGCAATTCCCCCGGCCGCTTGCGCAATGCGGCGTGCACCCAGCTCCCGGTCGGCAGGTGTGGTTCGGCGGGCATGCGGACAGCAATTCCGTTAGGGCGGTCGGACTTGGAAGTCTGCCCTACTCCAGATACGCGAACTCATTCAGCCCCAGTAGCACCTGGCAGAAGTCGACCAGCGCGGCGTGCTGCGGATCGGGCGTTGCTGCGCTCCCGTGCAGCTCGGCTTGCTGCACGAGGAACTGCCGGGCGGCGTCGCGCTCCGTTTCATCGGGACCCCGGCCGATGGTCTGCCGGAAGGCAGTCGTGACCGTGTCGGCATCCCCAGCAATGTCCGCCGCGAGGGCCGCGGCGCACTGGCGGACCTGCTCGTTGTTCATCAGATACAGGGCCTGCGGTGCGACGGTCGTCGCCGGACGATCCGGCAGGCCCCCCAGAGCGTCGGGGGCGTCGAAGACCAGCATGGCCGGAACGAGTTCGCTCCGCTTGACCGTGAAGTAGATGCTGCGACGGGTCATACTGCGGTCGAGCGTGCCGGGGCCGTACATCGTGGCGTTGAGTCGTCCGCTCACCGCCAGCAGCGAGTCCCGAATGACTTCGGCCTCGAGCCGGCGGCGGGCAAACCGCCACACGGAGCGGTTGTCGGGATCAATCGCTGCCTTGTCATCGTCGAGCGCCGCCGACTGCTGATACGCACTGCTGGTCATCATCAACCGGTGCAGTGGCTTGAGGTCCCAGTCGTGCCGGATGAGTTCGCCCGCCAGCCAGTCAAGCAGTTCCGGATGCGTCGGCCGCTCCCCCTGCTGCCCGAAGTCGCTCGGCGTCGCCACGATCCCGCGCCCATAGTGATGCTGCCACAACCGGTTCACGATCACCCTCGCCAGCAATCGTCCGGCCCCCTCGTCCACATCCGTCATCCACATCGCCAGCTGCGTGCGGCGGCCGGACGGATTCCACTCGGTAGGAGGCGTCCATGCAGGCGAGGCCATTCGATCGAGGGACGACGTTACTTCACTCGTATAAATCACGACGTCGCCGATCACGGAGGATCGCTGTTCACCGGCCTCTGACCTCTGACCTCTGGCCTCGTCTCCCTCCAGCGATACCGCCTGCAGAAACCCCGGCGCCGCCGGCCGCACCTTCTGGTCCACATCCCCCCGCTTGAGGAAGAACGTCTCGTCGAAGTATTCCCGCGGCGACTGCGTGTGCAGCTTGAGCGGCGGCAGCCCCTCGCTGGCGATGAGAACTTTCTGCAGCGGAGGTTGCGGGGCGGACTGCTGGTGCGCTGCGACGGCCGCATTCAGCCGCTGCCACTCCGGGTCGCGCCGGCGGAACCAGTCGAACAGCGCCGCCTGCTGCTCATCGTTCCGTTGACCGGCCGGAGTTGCCAGCGCGGCAATGACCGACTGCCGCACCGATTCTCCCTCCAGCGACAGAGCCTCGTCCGCCGCGGTCACCGACAGCCGCGGGCGGCCGATGCTGTGATTCACGTTGTTGCTGAACTTCAGCGTGAACGTCAGTTCGACCGGCCCGTCATTGTCGAGCGGCTGGGCGAGGCCGAACACGGCGGCGTGATCCTTCCCGAACTCCGGATCGACCGCCCACGCGCTCAGCGGGTCCGCATCGATCGCAGCCGCGACGAGCAGCGACGGCGTCTGCTCGAACGTGGCCACCGCACCGGACAGCGGAACGTCGGCCGCGGCCTCGTCCGACCCGGCAGGACGCGCCGTAAGCTTGAGGTCGCTGAGCGCAAAGTTGCCGTTGCTCGCCCGGCCGGGGCCTCCCTTGGTGAGCGACGGATCGGACAGAGCCTCCAGCCGGATGGCCGTCAGCCGCGGGACATCCACCGTCGCCGTGAAGACGTACGTCTCGTGCAGCGGATTCGCGCCGGTCGCAAGAAACGAACCGTCCGGCAGTTTCTCCAGCGTCGCACCGCCATGTGACTTCGCCGCCGCGTCGAGCACGATCCACTTCGGAAACTCCGTGACGGACGGGTTCGAAACGACCCAGGACTCAAATCGCTGCTGCAGTTCTCCCTGCTCGTACTGGTTGCGGGCCTCGACGAGCGGCGCCAGAGCCGCTTCGTGAGCCGCTTTCTCTGCCGCGTATCCCTCAGGATCGAAGTTGATCTCGACCTCGCTCCGGATCGTCGTCGTGAACGTCGAGAGCAGCCGGTAGTAGTCGGCGGCCGGGATCGGATCGAACTTGTGGTCATGGCAGCGGGCGCAGCCGACGGTCATCGCCAGAAACGCCGTCGTGGTCGTATTCAGCATGTCGTCCATCTCGTCGTAGCGGTGCTTCTCCGCTTCGCTGATGGTGATCTGCGTGCTGTGCACGCCCGCCGCCAGAAACCCGGTCGCCATCAGCGCCAGCCGCTCATCGGGAGCAAGTTCATCACCGGCGAGCTGCCACTGCACGAACTGGTCGTACGGCATCCCGGCGTTGAGCGCCTGAATGACGAAGTCGCGATAGTGATAGGCGGACGGCCGGTCGTAGTCATGCTCGAACCCGTGGCTCTCGGCAAATCGGGCCAGATCCAGCCAGTGCCGCCCCCACCGCTCGCCGTAATGCGGACTGGCCAGCAGGTCGTCGATCAGTCGCGGCCAGGCGTCCGGCGCCGGATCGTTGACAAAGTCATCCACCTGATCGGGCGTTGGCGGGATGCCCAGCAGATCGAGGTACGCCCGCCGAACCAGCGTCCGGCGATCGGCCGCGCCGTTCGGCTGCAGCCCCTGGTCGTGCAGGCTCTTCAGGACAAAGCGGTCGACGGGGGTCGTCCCCCATTCGGCCGATTCGACATCCGGAGGCTGGACATCCGCCAGCGGCTGGAACGACCAGAACTGCCGCGCCTCCGGCGGAACTTCCCGCTCCGTCCAGTCGCCAGATTCACCTTCCCCGACGAGCGGCGTGTCGTAGGGGGCCAGGTTGTTGATCCACTCGGCGACATGAGCGATCTCGGCGTCGGAGAGCCGGGCGGCGTCCATCGGCATGTAGGGCTCTTCCTCATGCCGGATCAGCGACATCATCCGGCTGGCATCGGCGTCTCCGAGTTTCACAGCCGGTCCGCTACTCCCCCCTTGGAGCAGATTCTCGCGCGTCGCCAGACTGAACTCCCCTTCAGTCTCCTCCCCCCCATGACAGCGGAGACAGTTATTGACGAGGATCGGCCGGACATGCTCCTCGAAGATGCCAAGCCCCCGCTCCATCTTCGCGGCGTGCTCAGGGTCCAGTTCACCCACCGGCTCCGCGGCCGAGAGCACGGAGGCTCCCGGGGAGAGAATGGTGAATAGAAGCAGCAGGGACCAGGCGGGGCAGGAGAAGCGGTCAGGACACATCACGAGACCGATCTGCAGTCGTAGCGGGGTGTTCGATAAAGGGGGGACATCTTTTCTTATAACCGCTGAGTCGACTGCGCTTCAACAGGGCAGCGAGTCCGACGCGACCTGCTAAAGCCCCCGGCGCTTTGAGGTACCAAGGAACCGCCGCGACAAGAACACTCGCCGATGCATGGATTCCGACCGGAGCAGTGAGTTCGCGGGCGAACCCCTCCGCGCCACCCGCAAACTGGATCGCATGGACGAATGAATCGATCGCTGCGGCTTGACTTCGCGCGGCCGGATTTCTATGGTTAACCCAATTAGCAGCTTCGACTTTTGCCGCTTTCGGAGGGATTTCCGGGAGCGGGCGGGATGCGCGTGCATCCTCACCGACAAAAGGAGTCGGCAGCTGTACTGTCGGAGTCGAGGCACGGCCTTCGCCGCGGCTCGGGGCGTCAGCGAGAATGCAGGTGCGAAATGACGTTCCGGATCGGTGCGCGACCACGTGACACGAGGTTGCTCATGTAAGCGTCGGTAGAGAATCTGGCCGGTGCTCCGCGACTCCGGCGGGTCGCTTGCAGGCGTGGTTTCGTCTGCAGGCGGCAGGCCGCTGCGGATGTTTGTGTCCCGGCCGTGGCGGCGAAGTGAGTGGGACATGAGCCCACTTTTTTTGTCGGCACGCAGGAGCATCGAGAAACCGGAATCCACCGACGCCACTCGTAGTCACTCATGAGCCGGACGGAACGGTCGAAACACGCGGCCGCTCCCGGTACGGCAACGATCGCGACACCTTCAGCCCGCGGCAAGACGTCATGAACAGCAGTGAGATCCTGCGGATCGTCGACACGATCCATCGCGACAAGGGCATTCCCAAGGAGATCGTGTTCGACGCCATCGAACAGGCGATCACCTCGGCCGCGAAGAAACACTACGGTGAGGAAGCCGATCTGGCGGTGCAGATTGACCGCGAATCCGGGGAGCGGACGATCAAGCTGGAGGGGAGCGACATTCCGCCGGACGAGTTGGACCTGCTGGGACGCATCGACGCCCAGACGGCCAAGCAGGTGATGATCCAGAAGATCCGCGAGGCGGAGCGGGACTCCCTGTTCGACGAATTCACGGCCCAGCGCGGCGAACTGATGACCGGGACGATCACCCGCATCGATCACGGCGTGGCGATCGTCAACTTGGGAAAAGTCGAAGCGCTGCTTCCCAAAAGCGAGCAGATCCCCGGCGAAACGCACCGCGTGAACGAGCGGGTCCGCTCGGTGGTGCTGGAGGTGCGCAAGGTCGGCAGTCGGGTAAAGGTGATTCTCTCGCGGAATCATCCGGAGCTGGTGCGGCGGCTGTTCGAAGTGGAAATCCCCGAAGTGGCCGACCGTGTGATCGAGGTACGGTCGCTCGCTCGGGAGGCCGGGTACCGGTCGAAGGTGGCGGTCTCCTGTTACGACAACAGCATCGATGCGGTCGGGGCGTGCGTCGGCGTTCGGGGCTCGCGAATCCGCAGCATCGTCGACGAACTGGCAGGAGAGCGCATCGACATCGTCCGCTGGAACGACTCGCTGCAGGTGCTGATTCCAAACGCACTGCAGCCCGCCGAGGTCGAGGACGTCATCCTCTGTCCCATGCTGGGGCGTGTGATTGTGCTCGTGAAGGAAGATCAGTTGTCGCTCGCGATCGGGAAGAAAGGCCAGAACGTCCGGCTGGCGTCGAAACTGGTGGGCTGGGACATCGAGGTGATGACGCGGGAAGAGCTGGACGAGCAGCTCGACCGATCCGTGTCGGCGTTTTCCGTAGTGCCGCACGTGACGGAGGAGCTGGCGGAACTGCTGGTGTCTCAGGGATTCTTCAGCTTCGACGACCTCTCGGTCATCGAGCCGGACCAGCTGGCCGAGCTGGGAGGGTTGACCGAGGAACAGTGCGACGAAATCGTCGCGTACGCAGACGTGGAAAGCGAACGCGAGGAGCGCGAGGCGGATCTCAAGAAGGAACAGCAGCGGCGGGCACGGCTCGAGGCGGCGGCCCAACAGGCGGCCGAAGCGGAGGCCGCGGCCGAAGCGGCTGCAGCCGCTGAGGCGGCCGGAGACACCGAGGGCGCTGCGGGAGAAGCTGTCGGCGAGTCGGAGGCTTCAGCTGAATCCGAACCAGCTGCGGCCGAAGAGGCAGCTGAGTTGGGTGACACGGCGGAGGCGAGTGTCGAGGGCGAGGCCAGCGCAGCGGAGGCTGTGGAAGAGGAGGAGGCCGCGGAAGCGGAGGCTGCCTCTGCGGAGGAGCATGATCTGGCGGTGGCGCGGGAGGTTTCGGACGAGATCGAGACGTCCCGAAAGCCGGTGCCGGACCCGTCGGCCGAGGCGTCGAGCGACGACGACGCATCGTCGTCAAAGGTCGATGCGCACGAGGAGGTTCGGGAGGCGAAGGAGGAACTGGAAGCCTTGGGAATGGACTCGGAAGCCGGCGCGGCCGCCGGCGCAGAGACTGACACGGACGATGCGGCGGACCTGGTCGATGAGTCGCGAAGCGAACGGGCGGCGGAGTCGACCGAGGCATGAAGTGCGAGACGGCTGCGTGCGGGCGGTGGAGGGCTGTCCGATGACAGGGAGCTGTGCATGAAGCAACCAACCGGTCTTGAGGTTTGAACGAGAGGCGAGGCTTGAAGATTCGCATTTTCGCGCTAGCGAAAGAACTGGATATCGACAGCAAGGACCTCATTCAGCACTGCAATGATGCAGGGCTGGACGTGAAGGCGTCGCCGCTGGCCAGCATCACGCCGGAGGAGAAAGACCGGCTGATGGAGCACCTGAAGCAGGCGCGCTCGGCGGGGAAGCCTTCGGCAGCCGCGGCGGAGTCGGCGACGCTCACGCGCGAGCCGCCCCCGGACCGCAGCGGCCCGGTGCGCCAGATTCGCACCATGGGGCCGCTGGGAAGCGTACGGCGACGAGCCAAGGGGGATGAAGAGCTCGCTTCCGAACAGGCGACCGAGGATGCGGTGCTGTCCCCGGAAGAGGCGCCGGCGGAACCAGAGCCCCCCGTCGAAGCAACGCAGCCTGCGGCAGCGACGGCCGAGCAGCAGCCCGAAGACGATAGCGATGACGGCGATCCGGTGGCGCCGGAGAAGCCCCGTTCTACGCCGATGTCACGTTCCGATTACGTAGCGCCGACAGGCGCGGGGCTCTCGGGCATCCGCGAGATGAAGCCGCGGGGTTCGATTCGCGATCTGGACAACAAGTCCCGGCGTGAGCGCCCGAAGAAAGGCCCGTCCCTGCCGAGCGTCGCCACCCCGACATTCAAGACGCCGAGCCCGACGGCCCGCACCGAGGAGCCCGCCCAGAAGCCCGAAGTGCGGCTGACGGCGGACCAGCTGAAGAGCTCGAGCCCGCTGGCAAGCATCCTCAAAAAGCACAAGGACGAGAGCAAGAAACCACGAGCCGTCGGGGGCGTGGAGGAGGATGAATCGGACGTCCGCAAAGGGAAACCGCGGAGCCTGGGGCTGGCGGAGGGGCGCGAGGAACGCCGCCGAAAGCGACAGCGGACCAAAGACGTCGAGGACGATGAAGGTTCGGGACGGTTTACACGGTTCCCGAAGCGCCGCAGTCGCGGCGGCCCCGTCACGCTCAAGACGGAGGCGACGGTCACGACTCCGGTCACGATCCGCGACTTCTCGGAGGCGTTGGGGCGGCCGGCGCGGGACATCATCGGAATTCTGTTCCGGGCCGGACAGATGGCGACGATCAACGACGTGCTCGACGAGGAGACGGCGCTCGAAGTGGCGCTGGAGCTCGGCGTCGATCTGACCATCGAGAAACCGGAGACGGTGGAGGAGGCGCTCATGGAGCGTCTGCAGCGCAGCAACTCGGAGTTTGCCGATGCCGGCACGGAGCTGGTCACGCGGCCGCCGATCATCACGATCCTCGGACACGTCGATCACGGCAAGACGACGCTCGTCGACCGAATCCGCTCCAGCAACGTGGTCGCCGGCGAGGCGGGAGGCATTACTCAGCACATTGCCGCCTATCAGGTGGAGCACAACGGCCACAAGCTGACGTTCGTGGACACCCCGGGGCACGCCGCCTTCGGCGAGATGCGCGCCCGCGGCGCGAACGTGACCGACATGATCGTGCTGGTCGTGGCGGCCGACGACGGAGTCATGCCCCAGACGGTCGAATGCATTGCCCACGCGAAGGCCGCGAAAGTGCCCATTATCGTGGCGATGAACAAGGTGGACCTCCCGGGAGTGGACCAGCAGAAAGTCCTCTCCGGACTGTCGCAGCACGAAATCATTCCCTCGGAGTGGGGCGGAGATACCGAAGTGGTGCGGGTTTCGGCCCTCAAAGGAACCGGAGTGGATGATCTGCTGGAAACGCTGCTGGTCACCGCCGAACTCAACGAACTGCAGGCGCCGTCCGACATTCCGGCCGAAGGGGTGTGCCTGGAAGCGTTCCGGGACGAGGGTCTCGGCCCGCTGGCATGGCTGGTCGTCCGCCGTGGCACCCTCCGCGTCGGAGATGTGATCTCCTGCGGCGCTGCGTACGGACGGGTCCGCTCGATGTACACCGACCAGAACGTCGAAATCGAGGAAGCAGGGCCGTCCACGCCGGTGAAAGTCTCCGGGCTCAACGAGGTTCCTGCGGCCGGCGACTTCTTCTTTGCGATGGACGATCTGGAGGATGCCCGGACGGTCGCCGAAACGCGGCACGACCGGGGTCGCACCGAACTGCTGGCACAGCGCGGTGGACCAAAAACGCTCGAGGCGTTCTTCGCCGATCGCGACGGCTCCGTCCAGACGTTGCCCCTGATTCTGAAAGCGGACACCCCGGGATCCATCGAGGCGATCCGGGGGGAGCTCGAGAAATTCGAGCATCCGGAAGTCCGGCTGAACATCGTGCACAGCGGCGTCGGCGGCGTGAACGAGAGCGACGTCACGCTCGCTGCATCCACGGGCGCCATTATCATCGCTTTCCACGTGGTGGCGGAAGACCGCGCGCAGACGCTGGCCGACCGGGACGGCGTGCAGATTCGGCGCTACGACATCATCTACAACGTCACCGACGATATTAAGAAGGCGTTGGAAGGGCTGCTGAGGCCCGAACGGATGGAGATCGCCACAGGCCGGGCCATCGTGCTGCGGACGTTCCCGATCAGCCGGATCGGCACAATCGCCGGCTGCCGCGTGCTGAACGGCACGATCGAACGCTCCAACCGCATGCACGTGATCCGCGACCAGACGGTGCTCAACGACTATCCCATCGCCTCGCTCAAGCGCGAGAAAGACGACGCGCGTGAGGTGCGCGAGGGCATGGAGTGCGGCATCCGGCTGGATGGATTCAACGACGTCAAGGAAGGGGACCTGCTGGAGGCGTACAAGATCGAGGAACGGAAGCGGACCCTGGAGGGATAGCAGGTCACGAGTCGGCCGCGGCGCGGCAGATCGCTCGGAATTGCACAGATCGACCGTCGAGTGAGAACGGCTCTGTGGCACACGGAACGCTTCGAACAATCCGCGAAAACCCGCCCGGTCCGCGTCATCCGCGGCCCCTGGCGCACAGCGCCGCACACTCCAGATCTGATGCGACCATGAATACCCGCCGTACCGCCAAGATTGCCGCGGCCGTCCGGCAGGTCGTCAGTTCAGTGATCCTGTTCGAGTTGCGGGACCCCCGGGTGAAGAACGTAACCGTGCTGCGGACCGAAGTGGCCGAAGACCTGCGGACGGCGAAAGTGTTCGTATCAGTGATGGGGGACGAAACAGAACAGCGGCTGGCCGTGCACGGACTCAACTCGGCGCGAGGGTTCATCCAGTCGAAGATCGCAGACGAGCTGCAGCTGCGGCTGACTCCGGTCCTCACGTTCGTGCTCGATCAGGGGGTGAAGAAGAGCATTGAAGTTTCACGGACTCTGCGCGCCGTGCAAGGGGGAACAATCGATTCGGAGCACGCCGTCGATCAGGAGGAAAACTCCCATGACGGGAGCTGACATCCACCGCGATGCGCTGCATTGCGGCCACCCCGCAGCGGCAGGACGCATTCCGTCTCCATTCAGCGGCAGACCAAATTTACGCTCACCCGCGAGTCGGCACTGACTCACCACTCGGCATGATGCAGGGAAAGGCAGGCATGACCAGCCCGACGACGAAGAAAATGAAGACCTCCGATCGGCAGTCGGTCGTCCGCAAGGTGACGGCGGTGCTGAAGAAGAAATACGGCCGTGTACTCCCCAAGGACAACCGGCCGGTGCTGGAGTCGCTGCTGTACGCGATCTGCCTGGAGAACTCGTCGCACGAAGCGGCCGAGGCGGCGCTGGAAAAGCTGCTCGGATCGTTTCACGATCTGAACGAGATTCGCGTCAGCTCCATCACTGAGATCGAGGCGATTCTTGAGGACCTCCCGACGCCGGAATGGAAGGCGCTGCGGATTCGCGAGGCGCTGCAGTTCACGTTCGAGAAGTATTACAGCTTCGACCTGGAAGTGCTGAAGCGGAAGACGATGGACGTCGCCGAAAAGCAGCTGAGCAAGATCGCGTACCTGACCCCCTTCGTGCAGGCGTACGTGGTGCAGAACTGCCTGGGATCGCACGCGGTGCCGGTGGACGACGCGTCGCGGGAAGTGCTGCAATGGATGGGGCTGGTGGCCCAGGATGCGGACAACATCGCCGCGTCGGAGGAGATGAAGTCGATCTTGCGGAAGCCGGACGCGCAGCTCTTTGGCGCGCTGCTGCGGGCGGTCGCCACCGATCGCAAGTACGCGGGGACGTTCACGGCGGACAGCGCGGAGACGAATGGGGAGATCGACCCTGGTACGGCGGCGGAGCGGCTGAAACAGCATCTGGCCCGGCCTCCGCGGGCGGCGAAGAAGACCGTCAAGAAATCCCGCCGCAAGCCGCCCAGCGCCAAACGTGCCGCAAAAAAGTCGAAGAACTCCTCGGGCTCGGTCCGCAAGAGGGTGTCCAAGCCGAAGAAGACGGCCAAGCGGCGGGTCGCATCCAAGTAGGAGCGTCCGGCGCCCGGGGAACCGCGCTTGGAGCCTGCGCGCCGGGATCGCTAGAATACATCGATCATCGTGAATGCGGCGTCCCCGCATGTCTGTGGGGAGCCGTCTGGACGTGGCTGGGCGGGAGGCGATCATGGACCGGGAATGGAACTGGCTGCTGGGCAGGGTCGTCTTCGCAGTGCTGGCAACGGCCGCCTGGGGACCGATTGCCTCAGCTGATGACGAGCATGCGGAACCCGCGCCGACCGTGCCCGGCCTGCAGATCGGGGACGAACCGCTCGAGACGTTCGACCCCCTCGTGCCGCGGTCAGAGCAAGACAAGCGTGCGACCGCGGCCCGCGCCTGGTACATGACCGGGAAGATCCACGAAGGACGCGGCGGCGAGAGTCCGGACGAGTTCGAGAAGGCGGCCGAGGCCTATCGGAAGTCGATCGACCTGAATCCGGCCGCCTTGTCGGCCTATGAGGCGTTGATTCCCGTCCTGTACGCGCGGAACCAGAAGGACGAGGCGCGGCAGTACGCTCTGCGAGCCGGCAGAGAGACGGAACAGGGCTTTCGCATCGTACGGGGTCTCGCGGCCGTGATGGCGCGGGGCGACAGCCTGTCCGACTCCGTCAAGCTGCTGCAGGACGGACTGGCGCAGGGAACCCTCGATCCCGAGTCATTGACATACCTGCTGGTGCATCGCGATCTCGGCCTCTATCTGCACATGAGCCAGAAGCACGCGGAGGCCGCGCAATCGTACCAGATCGTGTTTGAGGCCCTGCAGGCGGACCGCGATCCGCCGCTGACGGAGCAGGAGCGAAAAGACATTCTCGGGGACGCCGGCACGACGTACGACGAGTTCGGCAAAACGTTCCTCGAAGCGAAGCTGCCGGACCTGGCGGTCAAGGCCTTCGATGAAGCGGCCAGGCATCGCGAGGGACGCCCCGGGATTCACAGCTTCAACCTGGCGCTGGTCTTTCGCGAGAGCGACAAGCCGGAGCAGGCTCTCGCCGAGCTGCAGAAGTACTTTGACGCGCAGCTGCAGAACAAGGGGCGCGAAGCGTACCAGCTGCTCAAGGATCTGCTGACAGACCTGCAGCGCGGGGCGGAGCTCATCCCGCGGCTCGAAGAACTGCATCAGGCGGACTCGAAGAACGCGTTTCTGTCGTACTTCCTGGCGGACGAGTACGTCGCTGCCGGCCAGATCGAGAAGGGGGAGCTGCTTTACACGGAGACTCTCGGAACGTCGAACGACCCTCGCGGGCTCGTCGGGCTGCTGCCGGTGTACCGGGAGCAGAATAACGGCCGTAAGCTTGTCGAATTGCTGGGGAAGATCTACCCCCAGATGCCCGAGCCGGAGGACGAGGAGGACCTGCAGAAGCTTCCGCCGGATGTGCGTGAACTGGTAGAGCGGTGGGAAGCAGAGGTGGAGGCGCTCTCGGAGAATTCCGAGGCGCTCGATGCGGCCATGGCGGCGGGACGGGAGATGGAATCCGCCAGTCCGCCGGAGATCGACCTGCCGCAGGCCTACATGCTGGGGAAGCTCGCGATCGAGGCGGAGCGGACCGAGGACGTGCAGCACTTCTACCGGCTGACGATCTCGATGCTGAACAATCCGACTCTGGACGTCTACCGCGAGCTGGGCGAATACCTCATCGACCAGAAGCTGTATACCGAGTCGGCCGAGGTGTTCCGGGAGGCGGCGGAGCATCCTGCGTTTGCTCAGGCACGCTGGATCTTCCTGTACTTTCTGAGCTACCCGCTGGAGTTTGACGGCAAGACGGACGATGCGCTGGCGGTGATCGCCGAGGCGCGGGGCTCGCAGCCGGAGAATCCGCAGTTGCATTTTCAGGAGGCCTGGATCCACTATCACGCCCAGAACTGGGACCGGGCGGAAGCGCTGTTTCAGGAGGTGATCGAGGCCTACAAGTCGGATCCGGACAGCGAGCGGCTGGTGCGGACCTCGCAGTTCAGCCTGTCGAACCTGTACGTGCAACAGGGGGACATGGCCCGCGGCGAGCAGGTGCTCGAAGAGGTGCTCAAAGAGGAGCCCGACAACGTGCAGGCCAACAATGATCTGGGCTATCTGTGGGCCGACGAGGGGAAGAACCTGGAACAGGCGAAGACCATGATCGAGAAGGCGCTCGCCGCCGAGCCGGAGAACCCGGCCTATCTCGACAGCATGGGCTGGGTCCTGTACCGGCTGGAACAGTACGAAGAGGCCCGCAAGTACCTGCAGCAGGCGACCGAGCAGGAGAACGGCGAAGACAGCACCATCTACGACCACCTCGGCGACGCCCTGGACAAGCTCGGCGAGAAAGACGCAGCCGTCAAGGCGTGGACGAAGGCGCTGGAACTGGAGAAGGAAAAAGCCAAGCCTGACGCCGAACTGGTGGAGAAGCTGGAGAAGTTGGTCCCCCAGGCGGCCGCCTCGTCAGAAGGAGCCGCCCCATGAGCCGCACGCTGACGCTGGAACTACCGGACGAAGTTTTCGCAGCCTTGGAAACCGAGGCCCGCGCGATCGGCCGTCCGATCACGGAACTTGCATTGGCACGCCTGACCTCGAATCCGGCGGGAAGAACCAAGACGGATCTCCGGTCGGACGAAGAAAAGGAGGCGGCCCGCAGAGCATTTCAGGATGTCATCGGGATCATCAACATGCCCGAGGCTGTTGGCCTCGACAACGAGCAGATTGATGCGGAACTGGCGCGAGAGTATGCGGACACTCATGAGGAGGCGTGATGCTCCTCGATACGTCGGGGCTGTTCGCACTCTGTAATCAGGCGGAGCCGGACCACCAGGCTGCAGGAGAGCTGCAGGCGTTGGCACTGCGTCAACTCACGCATAGCGTCGTCCTTGCGGAGTTTATTGCCTTATCGCATGCCCGCCGCTTCCCGCGCCCATTGGCGATTCGATTTGCTCTCGGCGTTTTGAGGAGTCCCGACATCGATATCATCTGGGTCGGTGAAGAACTCACCGAGCGGGGCATCGAACTGCTTCGAAAGCGATCCGATAAAACGTACTCACTCTGCGACGCCATCAGCTTCCTGCTGATGCGCGACTACGACATCCACGAAGCTCTGACTACGGACCGGCATTTCGACCAGGAAGGCTTCCGGCGGCTGCTGCCCGTGAACTGATTACTGACAACTGATTACCGACGACTTTCTCCATGGCAGGACATTCCCATTCGGCGAACATCGCCCATCGCAAGGGGCGGGTGGACAAGGCGCGGGGGGCGCTGTTCGGCAAGCTGAGCCGGGCCATCATGGCGGCGGCGCGCCGCGGCGGGCCGGACCCTTCCGCCAACATCGCACTGCGCGTGGCCATCGAAAAGGCCCGCAAGAACAGCATGCCCAAGGACAACATCGAACGGGCGCTGAAGAAGGGCTCCGGCGAGTCGAACGGCGAGGACTTCGTCGAAATCGTCTACGAAGGCTACGGACCCGGCGGTGTCGCGATCCTCTGCGATGCACTCACCGACAACCGCAACCGCACGGCCGGCGAGCTGCGGAAGACCTTTGAGGTCCACGGCGGCAACATGGGTGGCGCCGGAAGTGTCGCTTGGATGTTCGAGCGCAAAGGAGTGTTCGTCGTCGCGAAAGAGAGCGTCAGTGAAGAGCGCTTGTTCGAAGTCTCCCTGGAAGCCGGCGCCGAGGACGTACAGGACCGCGGCGAATCCTTCGAGATCACCTGCCCCCCGGACGCCTATAACGGCGTGTCCGATGCTCTGGAACAGGCAGGCATCTCCACCACGTCCGACGAACTGACCCGGATCCCGGCGAACACCACCCCCGTCGACGGCGACGTGGCCCGCAAAGTCCTCAAACTGCTGGAAGCGCTCGAAGAAAACGAAGACGTCCAGAGCGTCACGGCAAACTACGACATGCCGGAAGAAGTCCTGCAGGCGGCGCTGTCGGAGGAGTAGATCGGCATGGCGCGACCAACACAGAGGCACTGAGGACGCACAGAGGAGGCTCAGAGTCGCCCACCTTTCGCTCAGAATTGGTGGGGGTTACCTGTCCGCCTGCAGGCTGACGACGCGTTTGAATTCTAGATCCTGGCTCTCTGTGCGTCCTCAGTGCCTCTGTGTTGAGTAATCACGCCGCGCGGCGCCGCCCGCCGACACGCCCCCCCACATCCCGCAGCCGCGACCACTGCGCCACCACGCGAGGCACACTGTCGAGCCCCATGATGAACAGCATCACGTAGCGGAACACCGCGAAGATGTCGCCCGCCTGCGGTGCGGCCGCAGCCGAGGCGCCGCCGCCCACCCAGCAGAACTTGATCAGCGCGGCCGCCATCACCCCCAGGATGAACAGCTCCATCAGGCAGAAGTTCTTCGCTTCGGCATCGGACAGCTTCACCCGCCAGAGTCCGACGATGTCGAAGTGCTCGCGGACTTCCTCCGGCCGGTTCCGCTCGATGACGTCGACTTCGTGCTCCAGCTGGTCGTGCAGGTTGCGGTTGAAGAAGAACGTCTGCCGGCTGTAGCGCAGGTTGAGCCACGTCGCCGGGAGCAGCAGTCCCAGGCAGAGCGGGATCAGCGTCCAGTCGTACCAACCCAGCATCAGCACCGCCCCGATGACCGAGTAGGCGGACTTCACCACCATCGGCACGTACAGCTCGAAGAACTCGATGTAATGGCGGGCCAGCGCGGAACGGGCCGCGACCCGCGTCACCTCAACATTGTTCGTACGTTGTTCGGCGATCAGCTCGGTGGCGATGCCCGTGTAGATGCCGTTGTACACGCGCGTGTCGTACCGCTGCCGCCCGCGGCTGACTGCCAGGTGCGTCAGATGCTGCACGACGAGCACGATCAGTCCGACATAGGAGCCGGTGAGCAGGTCATTGATGGCCAGGCCTAGCACCAGCGGCTGGGCGAGCTTGAGCAGGTTCTCGAAGTTGAACAGGACGTTGATCAGGATCAGCCGCCAGCGGTGAGCGCGGAAGATGCTGCGGATGGACAGCGGCGTCGAAACCTCCCGCTCAGCGGGGAGTGCGTCCACCGTCCCGCGCCGCCGCTCACCCACCGGCATGGCGCAGGAATCGGTCTTCACACTCCCCGCCGTCGCGGGCAGGGGAACGTCCATCGTGGCTGACATTGTTGTGTTCCCTGCATGAGCGGCGGGGTTTAACGTCGCCGCCGTTTGTTGAGTCGTTCTTAACCCAGGGCAATCATGCCCATGTCGGCCAGGTCGCGGAGCAGGCCGATCAGTTCGGCGTGCTCGCTCTGCGGGATGAGCTTCTTCAGGTCCTTCATCCGCATGACGCCGTGCTGCTCGAGCATGTGGATGAGCTGCTCGCATTCCGGCTCGATGACGGCCGTGCGGATGTCGTTGCCGACAGGGTAAAACAGCACGGTGGCCGGTGCGGCGGCGTCGTCGCCGAGGAGCGCCTTGGTCTCGAACCGCGACCAGACGTGCACCGGGTTCAGGTGGATGGTGAGCTTGCCGTTGGTGTCGAGTTCGGGAGCGAGCTGTTCATTCATCGACAGCAGCTCCTGGAATCGCACGTGCGCCAGCCGCTGCTTCATGGCGACGAATTCGACGGCGTGCCGGCTCCGCTGGCAGCGGACGTAGTCCTGCTGTTCGTCCGTCAGTTCGGCGTGCTTGTCGAGCCAGATCAGGAACCGCTCGGCGTCGGTGTTGCCGGTGTCGTACGCGGCCAGCGGCACCTCCTTGATGTACTGCTTGACCAGGTCCTGCAGTTCGTCGAGGCCGTCGGCGAGCAGTTCGCAGGCATTCTGCAGCTTCTCGTACCGCTTGTAGAGGTTGCCGTCGGTGAACATCCCCACGCGGTCGGCCACCATTCCGGCTTCGAGCCCCTGGGAGGCGGCGTCGGTGCGGCCGAGCGCCATCGTCTGGGCGTAGTGGCGAATCTGTTCGCGATAGGCTTCGAGTGAGTAGGTGGCGGCCATTGCAGTGATCCTTGGTGAATCGTCGTGCGAGTGGTGAACCGTGCCCGCTGTGAAATGCCAGCCGTCCCTGCGTGCTTCATGCAGGAATGGTCGGCTGGGGGATGGGGCGGACAGCGTTTCTGGAGTTTTTCCTGAATCGGGGTGAAAACCGGCTTAACCCGACGAGCGGCGGGGTTGAACCCCGCCGCCCGCTCTCTGACGTCGCATCACACCGCGATGCGGGATTTCCGGGCCGCGGCGACGCTTTCGGCGATGTCGCGAACCTGCCGGGCTTCACTCCGCCAGCCGGCTTCGTCCGGGAACTCCTGGTCCCGCTCGATGAACACGGCGCTCGTCTTGTCGCCGGCCTGCTCGAGGGAGAACTGGTAGAGCTTGAAGACGTCGTCCGGAATGGCGTGCGAGTGGCTGTCGATGTACATCTCCGACTGCTCGTCCCAGTACCCGCCGGCCAGGTGCATCTGCACGCCGGTCGCGTGGGGCATCACGTCGGCGATGAACTCGTAGGCGTCGTACTTGAAGTTGATCGCGTTCGCGTAGACGTTGGTGACGTCCAGCAGCCAGCCGCAGCCGGTGTTCTTGAGCACGCGCTTCAGGAACTCGGCCTCCGTCATCGTGCCGTCGAAGCGGAACAGGTAGGCGATGTTCTCGAGGTAGAAGCGGATGTCGCCGAAGTAGTTCTGGATCAGGTCCACGTTGCGGCAGGTCGCTTCCAGGGCGGCCTCGGTGTACGGCGGGGGAGCAAAATGTCCCATCTCGACGCCGTCGTGACCATCGCGGGTGAAGCCCATGTGGTCGCTGACGGACTCGCAGTTGTTCTCCTGGGCGATCGCCTTGAGGGCTTCCAGGTAGTTGAGGCCGGGGGCGTCGGGGCTGGCGACGGACAGCTTGAGGGCGTGCACGCTGACGAGATCGAAGTCCATGTCGCGGACGTACTTCTCGACGCGGAGCGGATCGTCGGCCCGCTCGAAGGTGATCTCGGCCGCGTTGATGGCCGGGTCGCCCAGGATGGGACGGTTCTGTTCGCGAATCGCATATCCGATGGCAGGCACCATGATCTCGTTCCCCTCTGTTGAGTTGTTCGCTCGTGTGTTCCCGTGTGGTGAGTGAGTCGCTTGGCCCGAATTCAACAGCGGCAGGAGCCCCGGCTTGTTACGGGGCTCCTGCCCGAAAACCGCGATTACCAGCAGCGGCAGCAGCGGCAGCACCGGCAGCAGCGGTGATGCTCGGCAGCCTTCTTCGCCCGCTCCGTGCTCCGCAGAGCCTTCAGTTCGCGAGCGGCCTTCTTCGTGTTCTGGGTCGTGACAGCCATGGTCGTGCTCCTCATTGAGTGGTGATGGTGTTGGCAATCGATGGCCGGCGGCCGTGGATGCTCGATTGCGTTGTGTTCGCCCGTCTAAGCGTGGGCTCCCTCGCGTCGTTACAGGCAGAATTTGCAGGAGCCGTGCCACTGGTCCGTCTGTGCGGCGCAGGCCACTCAAGTGTAATATTTACAACAGGTTGAGGCATCAGCGTGCAGTTATGACACGAACGGAAGCGCCATCGATTCGCGGCAATGCGCCGTCAAGATGACTGCACATCCCGGTGAGCACCCGGAGCGCTGCGGCACAGCCATGATTCCGGTATGTTGCGGGACCCACGCGTAGCCGAAGTCGCCAGAGTGCGGGAAACCCATTGGATCCCGAGTCCACCCGAAGTCGGGCGACTTCGGCGACGGCCATTCCTAAGGCCCTGACAGACTCGATGCCGACCGTCCGTACTCGCTTTGCTCCTTCACCCACCGGCTACATGCACATCGGCGGCATGCGGACGGCCCTGTTCAACTGGCTCTGGGCTCGCCACACGGGGGGACAGTTCATCCTGCGGATTGATGACACCGACCAGGAGCGGAATCTGGCGGAGGCCCTCAACCCCATCCTCCATGCCTTCCGCTGGCTGGGCCTCGACTGGGACGAGGGCCCTGAAGTCGGCGGTCCCCACGGCCCCTACTTTCAGTCGCAGCGGGGCGACATTTACCGCGCGGCAGTGGACCGTTTGCTGCAGTCGGGCGGCGCCTACAAGGACTTCGACCCGCCCGAGGTCATCAAAGCGGACCGGGAGGCCGCGCAGGCGGAGAAGCGCCCCTACCTCACAATCCGGCGCTCGCTGGAACTGTCGGAAGCCGACCGGACGCGGCTGGAGGCGGAGGGGAAGCCGTTCGTCATCCGGCTGCTGGTGGACCGCTCGCGGAAGGTGAGCATCGAAGACCACGTCCGCGGGCACGTCGAATGGGACTGCGGTCTCATTCCGGACCCGGTCATCTGCCGCAGCAACGGTTCGCCGCTGTACAACTTCGCGACGGTCGTCGACGACGCCGAGTTCCAGATCACCCACGTCATCCGTGCGGAAGAGCACCTCACCAACACGGCCGTGCAGCTGCTGATCTACGACGCGCTGCAGATCTCGCCGCCGGAGTTCGCGCATATCCCGTTCGTCGCCGCGCCCGGCACGACGAAGAAGCTCAGCAAGCGCGAAGTCGGCAAGTACCGGAACAACCCGCAGTTCAAGAAGCTCTTCGACCTCGCGGACCAGACGCTGCCGAAGCTCGGCCTGGCCGTCACCGATTCGCTCAACCCTGTGATGGTGTCGTTCTACGAGGAAATGGGGTTCCTCCCCGAGGCCATCCTCAACGCCCTCTCGCGGCTCGGCTGGTCGTACGATGACAAGACCGAGAACATGCCGCTCCCGTTCGTCGTCGAAAACTTCACGCTCGACCGCATCGTCAAAGGCTCCGCCGGTCTCGACCCGGACAAGCTGCTGTCCTACCAGGAACACTGGATGGGACAACTTTCGCAGGAGCAGAAGGTCGCCGGCTGTCTGCCGTACCTCGTGCGCAGCGGGTTGGTGAACGAACCGGTCAGCGCGGAGCAACGCTCGTTCGTGACGCGGCTCGTCGCGGCCCTGGGAGACCGCCTCAAGCTGTTCAGCGACATCGTCGGTTACGACGAGTACTTCGTTCCGGACACAGAACTGGCGTACGACGAAAAGACCTTCGACAAGCGGCTGCGAAACGCAGACGGGGCGGCCAACCTGCTGCGCGAGTATCGAGACCGCCTCGCCGCTTCAGAGAACTTCGACGCGTCGGCGCTGGAGACTTTCACCGCGGAGTTCGTCGCCGCACGCGGCATGAAGCTGGGAGACCTGGTGCACGCCCTCCGCGTCGCCGTAACGGGAAAACCCGCAGGTCCGGGAATGTTCGAATGCCTCGCACTCCTCGGTCGCGAGCGGTGCGTCGAACGAATCGATCGGGCGCTTCAGCGTTTATGAACGGCGGGGTTAAACCCCGCCACTCGTGCGTGAGAACGGCATCCCCATGATCGGGCCATTTGCTCTAGAATCCCGTTGTCCCGGGCTGATTCGATTGAGCCGACTCCTTGGCCGTACCCCGCGCACTGCCGCCGTCCACCCCACGTCCGGCGCGGACGAATGAACCGCCGCGCCAGCGCGGACTGCGCGCCCTCACCGAGTGGCTGGTGCTGCTGGCCCTCGCCGTCACGCTGTTCCGGGCCTTCGCGCTCGAAGGCTACATGATCTCCACCGGGTCGATGGCCCCCTGCCTGCTGGGCTATCACCGGAGCATCGTTTGTCCCGCCTGCCGACATGTCTTCGCGTACGGCGTCCCGTTGACCGCCGACGAACCGGCGGCAGAATCCCGTGTCGCGCAGGCTGCCGGTCCGACGGCCGCGACCATCAGTGAGTCGTCCGCGGAGACCCTCGCCTGCCCGAACTGCGGCAAGTCTGGACTGGGGATCGACTCCCTGCCGCGCACGGAAGGGGACCAGCTCCTCGTGCACAAGGACGCGTTCGCCTGGCGCCGGCTCCTGCAGCAGACCGGTCCGCGGCGGTGGGAGGTGGCCGTGTTTCGCAATCCGTCCGACGCCACCATGGCCTACGTCAAGCGCGTGGCCGGACTGCCGGGTGAGCGGATTGAACTGCGCCGGGGCGAAGTCTTCGCGAACGGCGAGTTGCAGCGCAAGCCCTTCACCGCGCAGCTGGGGACGCGCATCCCCCTCACCGTCCACGATGAACTCCCCGACGACGACGATCCCGACTGGCAGCCGCGCTGGATCGTCGCGACGAATTCCAGCTGGCAGGCCGACGGCAGCCGGTTCGTCTTCCGGCGGTCCGGCCAGACCGGCGGCACGCTGGCTCCGAACGCCACCCGGCCAATGGAGTGGGTGACGTACCGGCACTGGATCCGCCGCGGCGGCACGCACGATACCGAGGTGGAACTGGCGGACTGGCCTGAGGGTCTGTCGCCGCCGAATCCGCTCCTCTCGCAACTCGAATACGATCAGCAGCGCGGACGGCTGATGTGCTACGGAGCGCTGGCGTGGCCGCAGTGGGAGCGGTGGGAAGCCGCCAGCGATAGCGAAGAGTTCCAGGACGCGGTGTGGCGGCTCTATCGGGAGTCACACGTCGCCCCCATCACCGATGCACTCGCCTACAACCCGGAACCCGCCGCGGCGGATACCTTTCCGGTCCACGATCTGATGCTGGAGCTGACGCTTACGTGGTCGGGAGGGGCGGGCGTCTTCGCCGTCGAGATCACGGACGGCTCGCAGGTGTTCGACGTGGAGGTGGACTTCGGAGCGGCCGAGGTGCGCGTGCGGGTGGACGACTCCGCGGAGCCCGTTCGCACCGCGGTCCTCCGGTCGCTGCGGAGGTCCGTTCCATTCCAGCTGACCGTCTCCACTTTCGACCGGCAGTTGCTCGTGGCGATCGACGACGAACTCGTCTTGGAACCCCTCCTGCTGGACGACGATCTGTCCGTCGCCGCACCGTTGCGGCGACCCGTCCGGTTCGGCGCCCAGGGGGCCGATGTCACGGCCGAGCATCTGGTGCTCTACCGGGACGTTTACTACCGGCCGGCCGAGGACGGAGAGAACCGCGATTTCGAGGTCGGGCCGGGGGAATACTTCATGCTGGGGGATAACAGTGCGGTGTCGGTGGACAGCCGTCACTGGGAGCGGGTGGGAGTGCCGCAGGAAATGCTCATTGGAAAACCGCTGATTGTGCACCTGCCCTCGCGGCCGGGTTCGCTAGAATGGGGGGGTGAGCGGCGGTCGATCCGCGTTCCCGACTTTTCGCGCATCCGCTATATTCGCTGACCCGACGCACGGAACGGGCTCTATCCGCGATGTCCAAATCTGAGACCACTCCTCCCGCTCCCGTCCCCGTTGGCCCCCCGGCGGGAGACGCCAAGTCCGCGACCCCTCCCCCCCGGCCGAAGGAGAGCTGGCGCGACACGCTGGAGTCGATCGTCTTCGCTTTCGTGCTGGCGTTCCTGTTCCGCACGTTCGAAGCGGAGGCGTTCGTCATCCCCACCGGCTCCATGGCGCCCACCCTGTTCGGCCGTCACAAGGAGTGCGACTGCGAGCAATGCGGCTACCGCATCATTGTCGGTGCCAGTGACGAGGTGGACCCCGATACCGGCTACCTCAACTGGAGCGTCGACTCGGACGGCGATTACCTGGGAGGCCCCCGGATCAAGTCCGCCATCTGCCCGAACTGCGGACTTGAGAACAGCAAACTCGAAGAGAAGCTCGCCTTCAACGGCGATCGCATCCTCGTCAACAAGTACCCGTACGAGTTCGGCGACCCGGACCGCTTCGACGTGTTCGTCTTTAAATGGCCGGAGCATCCGGAGACGAACTACATCAAGCGGCTGGTCGGCCTCCCCAACGAAACGATCCGCATCAAGCAGGGGGACCTGTATCTGTGGGACACCCAGGGCGATCCGGCCGAGCAGATCCTCCGCAAGGACTCTCCCGACAAGCAGCGGATGATTCAGCTGCCGGTGTACGACGACGCCCATCCGCCGCGCGAACTGATCGCCGCCGGTTGGCCCGAGCGCTGGCGCGGCATGACGCCGTCGGGAGATCAGCCCCTGCTCGCCGGCTGGGCCGACTCGGCGGACGGCTGGACGCTCGAAGATGACGGCGAGTCCCGCCGCTATCGTGTCTCGGCGACGCCTGACGAAACGTGGCTGCGATACCGCAACTATCTGCCTCGCCCCTCGGACTGGGAGGAGTTCGCCGCCGGACGTTCGCTCGAACCGATGGCCCGACTGATTTCCGACCTTTGCGGCTACAACGCCTATACCGCCGACGGCGGCCGCGAGGCGTCCCGCGCCAGCGAAGTCGATTACGGACCGTTCTGGGTCAGCGATCTGACGGTCACATTCGAACTCAAAATTGACGAAGTGGCAGACAACGCCGAGATCCTGCTCGAGCTGGTCGACGGCGTGCACCGGTACCGCTGCCTGATCAAACCGGCGACCGGCGAGGCGTCCTTGATTCACGGTCGGGCCGTCGGTGCGGGCGTCGAAGAGCAGGTGCTCGCGACCGCGGAGACCGACATCGACGGTCCCGGCACGTACGACGTCCGTTTTGCCAACGTGGACGACCGCCTCTGCGTCTGGGTCGACGGCGACCTGGTCGACTTCGGCGAGGGAGCGATGTACGCCCGCCCCGCCACGGAGAACAACCTGCCCACGGCGGCCGACCTCACCCCCGTCGGCATCGCCGTTAAGGGCGTGGCCGCGGAAGTCTCTGAACTCCTGCTGGAACGGGACATCTACTACCGCGCCGAGTCGAACAATCGCGATCCGTCAGCGTACCGCCGGCGCCTCGTCGATAACCTGCACGATCCGGAAGCATGGGCCTCCATCTACGTCGATCGCGCGCTCGACTATGACCAGCTCGACCTGGAGATCGGCGAGGATCACTATCTGGCGCTCGGAGACAACAGTCCCCGCAGTAGCGACAGCCGCCTGTGGACGTCACAGCAGACCGTCCCGCGGGATTACCTCGTCGGCAAGGCGTTCTACATTTACTGGCCGCATGGCGTCCCCTTCCTCAACGGCGGGGAAGGCTACAGCGTCTGGCCCCATCGCGCACAATACAGCGGACCCGGCGGAGACGGGTACGTCTCGGTGGACGACTATCCAAAGTACACGGTCCCCTTCTACCCGCAGGTGGGGCGGATGCAGAGGATACGGTAGAGCAGAGGTCAGAGGACAGAGGACAGAATAGGTCAAAGACTGGTTCACTGGTTTCTGACCTCTGATCTCCGGCCTCTGAAGTCATGGAGGACGACGCAATGGCATTGCTGCAGTGCGACAATCTGGTCAAGGTCTACCCCGGCGGCAAGCGCGCCGTGGACGGCGTGTCGCTCGAAGTGGATCACGCCGAGATCGTGGGACTGCTCGGTCCCAACGGCGCCGGAAAGACGACCACCTTCCGGATGGCGTGCGGGCTGATCGCGCCCACCGAGGGGACCGTCCTGCTCAACGGCGAGGAGGTCACCGACTGGCCGATGTACCAGCGTGCCCGCCACGGCATGGGCTACCTGCCGCAGGACCAGAGCATCTTCGTCAAGCTCAGCGTCGAGCAGAACATCCTCGCGATCCTGGAGTTTCTCCCCTACAGCCGCGTGGAACGGCGGGAGATCATCGACGAGCTGCTGGAGAAGTTCGGCCTCTCCGACAAACGGCGGCAGACCGCATCCACGCTGTCCGGCGGCGAGCGGCGCAGGCTGGAGATCGCCCGCTGCCTCGCCAGCCGTCCCAAGATCATCCTGCTCGATGAACCGTTCACCGGCATCGACCCCCGCGCGATCAACGACATCCAGGACATCATCTCCGACATGCGGGACAGCGGAATCGCCGTGCTGCTGACCGATCACCGCGAGCGCGAGACGCTCACGATCACCGACCGCAACTACATCGTCTGCCACGGCAACGTCGTGGTCAGCGGAGATGCGGAAACGGTGCTCAGCGACCCGATCGCCCAGGACCTCTACTTCGGCAAGCGCTTCGACGCCTCGTCCATCATCGACCAGAAGTCCAGCTACCGGTCCGACGACCGGCAATCGGATGACGAGCAGGACGACGAAGACGTCCCCCGGGCCATCGCCGCGTGATCCCCAGCCAACCGCCGCGGGGATATCTAGATTTAGAAGTGGTTTCAGAACCGGGAGGGCGAGGCTCCTGCCGAGCCAACTCCATCAGGGGACGCGGTCATAAGCCCCGCAAGGGGCGACAGAATGTAGCCGGGGCGCAAGCCCCCGGACCTGTTCATTCCCGCAGCGAAAAGCCCCGCCGGGGCGACACAAGCGTGATTGCACATGCAACGCCTTCGAATCGGGCGAATCGTCGACCGGGAACACTGAACTCCTGGCATTCCCCGGAATGAATCACCGCCGCCGACTGCCGATCGAACCTCGCGCTTGAATTCGCCGGCGGAGGCTCCGACACTGAACTGGACGGACCGCGTTGATCCCGACGCTGGTCCGGTTCGACTCTTCAGTCCGGAGTGAAACCGTGGCGACAACTCAAACAGCTTCCCAGGTTCTCGACCGGCACTACCTCGAGATTCGCTGCGGCCTGCTGGATCTCGCCGCCGCGCTCGACCGCATCGAACGGTCCGACGCCTATCAGCAGGTCCGCGGCGACGCCCGCCTGCAGCAGTTTCAGGAAGCGCTGCAGATCTTGCAATCCGCCGGCGACGCCCGCGCCGAACGCCTCCAGATGCTCTTCAGCGACGACTACCAGCCGGGATGGAACCGATGAGCGGACGCGGATCGGCGACATCACTGAAGCGCCACACAACGCAGCGCAGCGTCCCCCGCCGTTCGCAGCAGGCGACGAGGCTCCCCGCGCGCGTCGTGATTGAAGGTGAACTGGAGATCCCGCCCCGGGACGGGAACTGCATCTACGATCTGATCGAGGGCGCCTGACTCACCACTCACCACTCACTCCCTCCACTACTCACCTCCAGCTTCCGCCATGTATTTCATCGACCCCCACGTCCACATGGTGTCCCGCGTCACCGACGACTACGAGCGGATGGCCCGCATGGGCTGCGTCGCCATGAGCGAGCCTGCGTTCTGGGCCGGGTTCGACCGCGGCTCCGTGGACGGCTTCCGCGACTACTTCAAGCAGCTCATCGAGTTCGAGCCCAAGCGGGCGAGTTGGAGCGGCATCCAGCATTACACCTGGCTGTGCATCAACGCCAAAGAGGCGGAGAACGTCGAGCTGTCGCGCGAAGTCATCAAAATGATCCCCGAGTTCATTGAGCGCACCGGCGTGCTGGGGGTGGGGGAGATCGGACTCAACAAGAACACGAAGAACGAATCGACGATCTTCCGCGAGCACCTGGAGCTGGCGGCAAAGTTGAATGAGCTGGTGCTCATCCATACGCCCCACCTGCAGGACAAATACAAGGGGACGCGGATGATCATCGATATGCTCCAAGAGCGGAGCGATCTCCCACCGGAGCGTGTGCTCGTCGATCACGTCGAAGAGCACACCGTGCGGCTGGCGCTGGAAGGGGGCTTCTGGTGCGCGATGACCCTCTACCCCACGACCAAGTGCACGCCGGCCCGCGCGGCCGACATCATTGAGCGTTACGGCGATGAGCGGATCATGGTGAACTCCGCCGGAGACTGGGGCCCCTCCAATCCGCTGGCCGTCCCCGACTTCATCCAGGAAATGCGCAAACGCGGCCACAGCGAGGCCAAGATCCGCAAGATCGTCTACGAGAACCCGCTCACCTTCTACCGCCAGTGCCGCCGATTCCGTTTCACTCCGCCGGAGTAGCACTGACTTCGGTCGTTGGTGTCCAGCCTTCAGGCTGTCGCCCTGAACTTGGGCGTCACGGCTCACCGTCCATGCCGCTCATCAACGAATGCCCAGCGGGGGCAGGCTGAAGCCGGTATTCCAACTTACTTGTTGAGGATCAGCTTGCCAGTCTTGGTGACCCGCAGCCGGTAAACCTCTTCGCCGTGCTGGATGGCGACTTCGCGGTGTCCCTGCAGCAAGTCTTCAGAGCGCACGACGGGTGTCCCGCCGGGGCCGGGGTCGTTGTGTTGCGGCACATCAGGTCGGCGATCGGTGAGTTCAGTCACAAGGCACTCCGCCATGGGTGCGTGCTGGCTCAACCGGTTCGACCCCCGAACGATGGTGGTGAAGGTTTTGGCTGGCAAATGGCAGGAATCTACTGCAATTGAGACTCAGTGTCAATTGATCCGAAATGGCCAGTCCCCTCACAATGGAATCGTTCATGGAACCAGCTCGGACTGGCGATGCCCTCGACGCCCACCTGTCGCATCTGCCGGACCACCCCGATACAGTGCCCCCCGGTAATTGACCACAGCCGCCCCCGTCGCGATCACCGCCGACCGCGCCCGCAGCGATGTCCGATTTCCTCGAAGCGCGTTCACTCTGGCTTCCGGGCGTGCTGGCGATGCTGCTGCTCATGGCCGGGTCCGGCTTCTTCTCGGCCAGCGAAACCAGCCTGTTCTATCTCTCGCGCGATGAGTTGCGGGCCATGCAGAAGGGGCGGCCCGGCGAGCGGCGCGTCGTGGAACTGCTGCGAGACCCCGAACGACTCCTCACGACAATTCTGTTCTGGAATCTGTTGATCAACCTGGCGTATTTCACCGTGAGTGTCGTGACCGCACGACGCCTTGCCCTGCACGGTCAGACCGCCGCGGCCGGCTTGCTGAGTTTGGCGGGTGTCACGGCGCTGATCATTTTTGGTGAAGTGCTGCCGAAGGGGGGCGCGGTGCTGCTGCGGCGGAGCATCGCGGCGGTCGTGAGCGGTCCGCTGACGATCGCGATGCTGGTGGCCCGTCCAGTGACGCCGGTGCTCTCCGGCATCGCGACCGCCATTCGCCGCGCGGTGTGGCCGCGATTGCCGCAGGAGCCGTATCTCGATGTGGGGGACCTCGAAAGGGCGATCGAGTCGTCGCATGCCGGCGTGGACCTGATCCGGCATGAGCAGCAGGTGCTGCACAACATCCTGGACCTGTCGGAAATCACTGTCGAGGAAGTGATGAGGCCGCGCGGGAATTACACAACCTGGACGACGCCCGTCCATCGCCCGGATATCGAAGGCCAGCTGCTGCAGACGGACTACCTCTACCTGCGCGACAAGGGACCGGACGAGATTGCCGCGGTGGTGCGACTGAGCTCCATGTCGTTCATTGACGCCCGTCATCTGGAGCGGGCGGCCGAGCCGGTCATTCACGTCCCCTGGTGCGCCACGCTGGCGGACGCCCTCGAACAGATGCGGGACGATTTCGCGCCCGTCGCCGTCGTGGTCAACGAGTACGGCGAGACCATCGGCGTGGTGAACTACGAGGACATCCTGGACACGGTGCTGGCGCCGCAGCCGAGCCGGGCGCGAAGACTCCTGCGCCGCGAGCCGGTGCTGGAAGTCGCTCCTGGCCGGTATCACGTCGACGGGATCACCTCGCTCCGCTATCTCGCCCAGAGGCTGAAAGCCGATTACGAGCCGACAGTGGACGGTCTGACGACGGTATCGGGTCTGCTACATGATGAATTGGAACGCCTGCCGGTGGTGGGAGACCGGATCACCTGGCATGGCTGGGAGATCGAGGTCATCGATGCCGATCGCCGCGGCAAGGTGCGGGTGATGGCGTCCCGATCCGATCTGCCCGCCGTCGCTTCCGAGGCGCCGTCCGATGTCTGATCCATCCACCGCTCGCCCCGCAGACGAGAAAGCAGACCGATCCGCCCTGCCCCGACGTCCACGCCGACGAAAAGTGTTGCTGGCAGTCGTCGGCGCCGGCCTGTTGCTCGCGGCCTTCATCGCGCGGCCCGCCTGGTTCCTGGTACGCACCGCGATCCGGGACCAGCCGGACATGGCCGAATTGCCAACGGGACAATTGGACGACGCCAGCCGGCTGAACGCGATGCCCGTGGCCGAGTTCTGGGAGATCCCCGCCGAACCGGACGAAGCCGTGACGGCGCTGCGCCGCCTGCTGGAGCGCGCCCGCCGCGAGCGATTGCCCGTTTCCATCGCCGGCGCCCGACATAGCATGGGCGGGCAGAGCCTGGTGCGGGACGGGATCGTGATCGACATGCTCCCCCTGCGCCACATGGAGCTGGATCCCGCCCGCGACGTCTTGCGTGTGGGAGCGGGCGCCCGCTGGAGCGAGGTGCTGGCCTATCTCGATCCGTACGGCCGCTCGATCGGCGTGATGCAGTCGAACAACTCCTTCACGGTCGGCGGCTCGATCAGCGTCAACTGTCACGGCTGGCAGCACAATCACGCCCCCATTGCAGCCACGGTGGAGTCCATCCGATTGATGACGGCCGACGGAGTGCTGCATGACTGCGCGCGGGACCGGGAACCGCAGCTGTTCGCCCTGGCGCTCGGCGGATATGGCCTCGCCGGCGTGATCCTCGAAGTCGATCTGCGCGTCGTGCCCAACGAGCGCTATCGCATCGAGCGGCATTCGATTTCGACCGGGGAGTACGTGCCAGCGTTCCGGGAGCAGGCCGGCGCGGACTCCGTCGCGATGGCGTACGGCCGGCTGTGCATCGTCCCCAGCCGGCTGTGCGACGAGGCTATCCTGACGGTCTTTCATCGCGATCCCGGTCCCGACGGCTCGATTCCGCCCCTGTCCGATCCGGGGATGGACGAGCTGCGACGGACCATCTTTCGCGGATCCGCCGAGAATGAATATGGCAAGGAACTCCGCTGGAAAGCCGAGACGCAGCTGCATCAGCACGTCAGCAGTCGATACTTCTCACGCAATCAGCTGCTCAACGAGGGGGTCGAAGTCTTTCAGGACCGGTCCGCCGGGAGCACCGACATCCTGCACGAGTATTTCGTGCCGGCGGAGGAGTTCAACTCCTTCTGTGCGGCGGTGCGGGAGACCGTGCTGCGGCACGAGGCAAACCTGCTGAACATTACCGTGCGCGACGTCGCTGAAGACACCGACACGTTCCTGCGCTATGCCGACAGGGACCTGTTCGCGCTGGTCATGCTGTACAGCCAGCCGCGGACGGCCGAAGGAGAGGCGGCGATGCAGGCGCTGACGCGGGAGCTGATCGACGCCGCGCTCGAGCGGCAGGGGCGGTTCTATCTGCCCTATCGCCTGCATGCGACCGACGAACAGCTCCGGCGGGCCTATCCGCAGATCGACGAGTTCTTTGCGCGCAAGACTGTGTATGATCCCCACGCGCTGCTTCAGAATTCATTCTCGCGCCGCTATGCTCCGGACACCAAGGCTGCCGACTGAACCGTGTTCTGATGCCCCTGTGGGTTGAACTCCTCCTGATCATCGGCCTGTTCCTGGCGGGACTGCGCCTGTCCGCGTTCTTCAGCGGGACGGAGACGGCGTATTACCGGATGAGCCTGCCGCGCGTCATGATCGACGCCCAGGCCGGCGACCGGACCGCGCGGTTCCTGCAGTCGCTCGCCAAAGAGCCCAGCCGCTTCATGGCGGGCACACTCGTCGGCAACAACATCGCCAACTATCTGCTGACGGTATCACTGGGGTGGGGCGTCGGCCTGGCGGGCTTCGGCGAAGGCGTGTGGACGGAGATCGCCGTCACGCTCAGCAGCACGCCGGTGATCTTCGTATTCGGCGAGCTGCTCCCCAAAAGCCTGTATTACCGCGCCCCGCTTTACTTTCTGCGCAAGGACGCCCGCTGGCTGCGCATCATCCATCTGTTGCTGCTCCCGGCAAGCTGGCCGCTGCACCTGCTGACGCGCCTGATCGAACGGCTACGCCCCAGCGAAGGGCCGTCGCTCGATGTCCTGTTGGGACGCAACCGCCTGGCCCAGGTCATGACGCACGGCCACCGCGAGGGCGTGCTCACTGAAACGCAGATTCAGCTCTCCACCGGACTGCTGCACATCGCGCCGCAGCCTGTGATCGGCTCGATGATCCCCGCCGACCGGGTCATTGGCGTCGATGACGGGCTGTCGCGCCAACAGATCCTCGACTTCGCGAAGCGCTTCGGCGTCGCGCAGGTCGTCGTTCGGGACCGGCGGAAGCCGCTCGAACTGTTCGCCTATGTCAGCGTTTCCGAACTCACGATCGAACAGCGTCCGATCGAGACGCTGCTGCACCCGCTGCCGGTCATCGACCGGTCCGCCACAAAGCTCGAAGCCCTGCAGCTGCTGCGCACCGCCGGCGCCGCCCTCGGCGTGGTGGCCGACAGGGGGCGGGCCCTCGGAATCGTCAACTATCGCGGTCTCGCCGAGCAGCTCTTTCGGCCGGCCACCCCCGGCATGGCGACCCGGCCGGGATTTTCGGTCAGTAGTCCCTGAACGGCCCGCGCGGCTCGGCAGCCTCCATCTCGCCCAGCCATTCGTCAAACCGCCCCTGCAGCCGCGCCGTAATCTCCGGTTCCGCCTCCGCTCGATCGTCCGACTCGCCAACGTCCGACGACAGATCGAACAGGAACGTGCCGCGTCCGTTGCGCACCCACTTCCAATGGCCCACGCGCGCCGCTTCGTGCTCCCGCCGCTTCCAGAACATCTCAGTCCGCTCCGTCGCAGCCTCCCCCGCCACAACCGGCAGCATGTCGAACCCGTCGAGCTCCAGATTTGCCGGCGGCTCCACCCCGGCGAGTGCCGTCAGCGTAGGAAACAGTTCCAGGCTGGTGAGAAACTCATCACACACTGTGCCGGCCGGAATGCGTGCCGGATAACGCACGCAGGCGCACACACGGATTCCTCCTTCGAACGTGGTCCCCTTGCTCCCCCGCAACGGCCCATTGTCGGATTGTCCAGCCCCGCCGTTGTCCGAGAAGAACACCACCATCGTGCAGTCGGCCAGTTCGAATTCATCCAACGCATCCAGCACGCTGCCGATCGCCGCATCCATGCACGTGATCGACGCGAGATACTCCAGCTTCCTCTTCGACCGGCTGGGGATGAACGCCGTTTTTTCAAAGACGCTCCCCTCCACGAGTTCGTCCGCGAGATGGGGGTACAGCCGCTTGTATTCCTCCGGTGCCTGTGCAGCCCCCCGCACCGCGGGGTCCAGGCTCGAAGCGCCATGCGGCGCGTTGAACGGCAAATAGAGGAAGAACGGCCGGTCGTGATTCTCGCGAATAAAGCGCAGCGCCTCCCGTTCGAACAACTCCGTGCAGTAGGTCCCCTGGTCGTCCCGCGTGGGGGAGTTCCCCTCATACATGGCATGCACGCCGTACCGCTCGTGCGTGAAGTAGTCGATCCCCGAGTTGACGAAACCATAGAAGTCGTCGAAGCCGCGCTGGAGCGGCAGGTACCGTCGCGACATCCCCATGTCCCACTTTCCGAACACCCCGCAGCGATACCCCGCCTGCTGCAGCACCTGAGGCAACAGAACCTCCCGCGTATCCATCCCGCCGATTCGCTCCCAGGTGACGGCGTATTCTTCCGGCGTATAGCGATGCCCGTAGTCGGGGGCCTCGTTCCGGATCATGTCGTACAGCCCGTTGCGCTGCGGATACCGGCCCGTCAGAAACGCGCCCCGCGACGGCGTGCAGGCCGGCCAGGCGACCGAGAAATCCGTCAGTCGCACACCCTCCCGCACCAGCCGGTCGAGGTTGGGAGAGATCAGCTCCGGATTCAGCATGCCAAGATCGTGATATCCCTGGTCGTCGCTCACAATCAGAACGATGTTCGGGGGGCGCTGCTCGGCCGCCGCCGGACGAATGACAAGCGCACACAGAGAAACTGCAATTGCCGCCAGGATTGTCCTCGATCCCCGCTTCGCGCTCGTCATGGCTTCGGTCCGCTTTCCAGGTTCTCCGCAGGTTCAGGATCGATCAGGTCCTCGTCGCGCAGGTCCGTGACGAACATGCAGCCCGGGGCGTGCGTGATTGCCAATGGCAGTCGGGCCTGCATCAGCGCGCATTGTGGTGTGACTCCGCACGCCCAGAACACGGGAACTTCACCGTCGCGGATTTCGACCGGATCCCCGAAGTCGGGCCGGGACAGATCCTGAATTCCCAGCGACCGGGGATCCCCCACCTGCACCGGTGCTCCATGCACGGCCGAGTAACGTGCCGTGATCCGGATCGCCTCCTCGGCCTGCGCGGGCGTCAGCGGACGCATGGAGACGACCAGCGGGCCGGCGAACCGTCCCGCGGAACGACACGCAATCCCCGTGCGATACATCGGCACGTTGCAACTCTGCTCGATGTGGCGCACTGGAAGTCCCGCATCCAGCATCGCCGCCTCAAACGTGAAGGAGCAGCCGATCAGGAACGACACCAGATCGTCCCGCCAGACGCCGCGGATGTCGGTTGGCTCGGAGACAAGGACGCCGTCGTTCCACATCCGGTAGCGAGGGAGGTCCGTGCGCAGGTCCGCATTCGGCGCCAGTCGACGTGGGCACGGATCACCCGCCGGGGTTTCCTCCAGCAACGGGCACGGTCGGGGATTGGCCGCACAGAACGCGCGAAACTCGTCGGCAAACTCGACAGGAACAATTACCAGATTCGCCTGCGCATACCCGGCAGCGAGTCCGGACGTCTGGCCGGTGAGCTGGCCGGACCGGCACGCCTCACGGACATCGAGCGGGCTTTGAAGTGCAGGCGCCATCAGGTGTTCATCGAGCTTTAATCCCCATCGACTCTGCATCGTACTCCCGCGGGGGTTCGCCCGCACCAGATCCGGTTCGAAGAGCGTGAACCGAAAGGCATTCGGTCACTACGCCGAGTACACTGCCCAGTCATGTCCCAGCCCGATCACAAAACGGACACCCGATCCGTCGGCATACGCATTCTGGACGTGAACCGTCGCTGGAGCACACTCACCGTCCGCTGGGCTCTCTCTCTCAGCGTCTTTCTCGCCGCTCTGGCCGGCGGAATCGCGCACACGCACTGGCGGCATTCGCTGTCAGCTCCGCCTGCTGTCGACGGAGACGCCATCGCCTACGACTCGCTGGGGTGGGAACTCGCACACGGTCGCGGCTTCCAGATCGACTATCGCAATCCCGACTTGCAGCAGCCTTACCGCGACGCGGCCGCCCCTGCCCCGGTTCACTTCCCGGACGAGCAACACGCCGGACCGACGACGTCCCGGCCGCCGCTGCTGCCGCTCGTAATGGCCGGGCTGGATCGGCTGCTCGGCCGGCAGTTCTGGGGTATCCGGGTGATCAACATTGCTGCAATGTCGGCGACCGCAGGAATGGTCGTGTGGACCGTCTGCCGGATCTGCGGCCCCCTGCCGGCGCTGCTCGGCGCGTTCAACTTTCTCCTTATAGACTGGCGCGTGCGGGCCTACGCCCGCGACGTGCTCACGGAAAGCCTCGCCTGCCTGGTGATCGCCCTCCTCGCGCTGCTTCTGTTGAAAGCCGCAAAGCACCGAACAATCCCGCCCCTGCTGGCCGCCGGCGGCGTCTTTGGACTCGCGATCCTGCTTCGCACCATGTTCGTCCTCTGGCTCCCAGTGCTGCTGGCGCTCGTGCTCGGACTGGACGGCTGGCGCAACACTGCGTGGCGGAGCCGGTCCTCGCTCCGGCGGAGCGCCGCGTTCCTGGCGGCGGCGCTGCTTGTCCCGTTCCCCTGGTTCATCCGGAACTGTGTCCTCCTGGACCGGTTCATGCCTCTCGGTGCCCAGGGAACGATCGAACTCTCGGCCGCCTACAGCGATGAGGGTTTCCGCCGCATGGGCATGTGGTTCAATCAGCAGCAGGCCGGAGTGTTCCACGACGTGGTGACGCCCGAGATGACCACCCTTGACCGAGAACTCGCGATGGCCGACGCCGCGCGCACCCGCTCTCTCGACTGGGTGCTCAGCAATCCACACAAGACGGCCCTTCTTCCGTTCCTGCGGTTTCTGCAGGAATTTCGCCCGCACGGACCCGGCGAACTCTACGTCCTGGCGTTCGCGATACTGGGCCTGCTCATGCTGCGGGGTCGCATCGAGGGACGAGTGCTGCTCTTCCTCCTGGCTGCAGCCGCGTTCGGCGTCGCCTGCACCTGGTCCACGGCCGGCCGCTTCGTCGTCCCCGTGCTGTTTGTCCTGCACGCCGCTGCCGCGATCGGCCTGTGGTCAGCCCTCATCGCATGCACACTGCGCCGCGACAATCTTCAGATCCTGGCGGGAATGTCCGGCGCTGAAATCAACGGCGATCCGCCGGATCAGCAGTCGGCCGCAGTGAAGCGGGGATCGAACTGACTCGAGTTTCCAGACTAAACGAGACGAATCCGGCGGAGAGAGCCACAGAGCGATGCCACGGCAGGAAGATCGTTACGACGAAAGTGAAGGACGGCCGTCTCGTCACGCCGCGCCGGACGATGCTACAATGCAGCGGGTTGTCCTTACTGCCTGGGAGCATCACTCATGATCCCACTTGCCAGGACATTCGTGTGATCCGCCTTCACCGATTCCCCTGCCTTCTATCGAGTTGTTGACGGTGCAGTACGGGTATTGATCCGTCAAGCACCTTCATCGCGATCCCGAGTTCCGCCTCGACCGCAATTGAATCAATCAATGTTCAACTGCGAACAGAGTAGCCACAATGAAGCACTGCGTTCCGAGTGAAACCGACACTTGTCGCCGCGACTTCCTCCTTCGTGGGGCCGGCGGCATCGGTTCGATCGCGCTCGCGTCGATGCTCTCGGCCGACGGCTTGATCGCACCGCGCGCCGCCGATGCAGCCGGTTCCGCGACCGCCGATCCGCTCGCCCTCAAGCCCACGCACTTCGCGCCGCGGGCGAAGTCCTGCATCTTCATCTTCTTCGAAGGCGCCCCCAGCCAACTCGATCTCTTCGATCACAAGCCCAAGCTGGCCGAACTGCACAAGCAGCCGCTGCCGCCGTCGGTGTATGAGGGTGTGCGGTTCGCCTTCCTCGATCCCAAGACCGCCACGCTGATGGCGCCGCTGGCCCGCAAGTGGCATCGTTACGGCGAGTGCGGCATGGAGATGTCCGACCTGCTGCCCCACATCGGCAGCGTCGCAGACGACATCTGCCTGATCCGCTCGATGGAGTCCACGCAGTTCAACCATCACCCCGGGCAACTGCTCATGCAGTGCGGCCGCCCCACGTTCGGCCTGCCCGTCATGGGGGCCTGGCTGTCGTACGGACTCGGCAGCGAGTCGCAGAACCTCCCCGGATACGTCGTCCTCCCCGCCGGCCGCGGCAACTCCGGCGGCGCCACGATCTGGACCAGCGGATTCCTCCCCAGCACCTACTCAGGCGTGCTCTTCCGCAACCAGGGAGAACCGGTCCTCAACCTGGAGAACCCCGCCGGACTGCCGGATGAACTGCAGCGGAAAGGGCTCGATGTCCTCAAGGATGTCAACGAGTCCCGTTACGATCTGATGCAGGACCCCGAGATCGCCGCGCGCATCGCCAGCTACGAGCTGGCCTTCCGCATGCAGTCCGCCGCCCCCGAGCTGATTGACCTCTCCACCGAAACGCAGGAGACGCTCGACCTGTACGGCGTCAACCGCAAGACCCCCAACGGGGGCGGACGCGGACGCGGCGGTCCCGAGACCTACGCGGACTTCGCCCGCAACTGCCTCCTCGCACGGCGGCTGGTCGAACGCGGCGTCCGATTCGTGAACCTGATCCACGCCTCCTGGGACCACCACTCCAGCATCGACGACGAACTTCCCTGGAACACCGGCATGGCCGACCAGCCCATCGCCGCCCTCATCAAGGACCTCAAGCAGCGCGGACTGCTGGACGAAACGCTCGTCGTCTGGGGGAGCGAGTTCGGCCGTACGCCCCTCGGCGAGAACCGCGCCGGCGACAACTCCAACGTCACAGGCCGCGACCACCACCCCTACGCGTTCAGCATGTTCCTCGCCGGCGGCGGCATCAAGGGGGGCCAGACCTACGGCGAGAGCGACGAGATCGGCTGGGGCGTGGTGAAAGACCCCGTCCCCCCCGCCGACCTCCACGCCACCATGCTCCACCTGTTCGGCCTCGACCACCTCAAGCTCACCTACCGCTACCAGGGCCGCGACTTCCGCCTCACCGATGTCGCCGGGAACGTCATCGCCGACCTGATCGCCTGAGTGATCCCCAGGAGCGGCAGACGTCAGTCTGCCGAGCACGCCGGCTATTGTTCGCCTCCCCGGTCGTAGTTCCGACCCAAAGGTGTGGTCGACAATCCGTGGTCATACAGGCGTCCACTACTTCTGTGGTAGGCCCGGCGTTCACGCCGGGCTGACTCGTCGTGCAACAGGAGCAGACAGCCCGTAGGAGGAATGCCATGTCCGACTCAATCTTCCACAAAGCACTGCAAACGATCCTCCACGAGATATTCGACGGCCCCGGCAAGGAAGGTTACCTTCTCAACCCCGACGATCCGGGACTGCTGCGCCAGTTGGACCAGATCGACGCCGCCACCGCGTCCGCGCGCCCCATGCCCGGCCGCACCACGATCGCCGCGCACGTCGATCACGTGCACTACGGCCTCTCGCTCCTGAACCGCTGGGCCGACGGCGAAGCCAACCCCTGGGCCACGGCCGACTGGGACGCCAGCTGGCAGCGGGGACGGGTGACCGACGAAGAATGGACAGCACTCCGGGCCCGTCTCCGCGAAGCCGCGCAGCATTGGCTGGCCGCCGCCGCCCGCCTCGACCACTGGACCCATCTCACCGCCTGCGGCGCCCTCGCCAGCGCCGCGCACACCGCCTATCACCTCGGCGCCATCCGGCAGCTCCTCGCCGCAGCGTCTGCCGATTGACGGCCTGATGCGATCTCACTCGCCGCGCTGCCGCCGCGACCGCTCAAAGCGAATCCGGCAACCGTGCGGATAGGTCTCCGCCGTCGCCGGCGTCTCCCCGTTCAATGCGGCCTCTAGTGCCTGCGCCAGGTACGGCTTCTCCACCGCCGCCGGATCGGTGCTGTCGTCGAGCGCCCCCATGTAGACGATCTTCCGCTCCTTGTTGAGCACGAAGAACTCCGGCGTGCTTTGCGCGCCGTAGTCCCGCGCGATCTGCTGCGACTCGTCGAACAGATACGCATAGGGAAACGCCTGCTCTTCCGCCCGCTTCTTCATCTCCGGCAGGCTGTCCTCCTTGATCCGGTTCACGTTGATCGCCACGAATGCGACGTCATCGGCATGCCGCTCCGCCAGTTCGGCGATCCGGTCTTCGTAGCCCACCGCGACCGGGCAGCTGTTGCACGTAAACACCACCACCACGATGTCCTTCTCCTTCAGGTCCGACAGCGAATGCTCCTTGCCGTCGGTTCCCGGCAGCTTCTCCCACGCCGGAGCGGCGTCTCCGACGCTCACGGTCTGGTTGAACTCCCCCGCCGGCGCCGGCGTCCCTCCGAGCGCAAAGCTCCAGGCAATTACGCTGGCGGCAATCATCCGATGCATTGAAGAGTCCCCGGTGAGATCGTGAACGGGATTGACACCGCCACAATAAGCCCGCCCGCCGGCAAGCGTCAATCAAACTGGCCGCACCCCACCGATGGACCCGCCGGCCGGCCGCCCGCCTCGCGAGGAAATCCGCCGCGGAGGCAACGGGGCTGAATCAACCGGCAGTCAGGCCAGTGCCGCCCGTTGCTCTTGAGCGAGGATGGCGGCGAGTTCTCGCAGCAGGGCGGCTCCGTCTCCCCGGTAGGCGCTGCCATGCTGACAGGCGAGCGTTGTGGGATTCAGCGACGCCAGGCGCTCCAGGATAGTGGCGGTCTTTGAGGAGTGAGCGTAGTAATCCATCGGCCGGCGCGTCGCTTCGCTGGCGGTCAGGACTTCCGATTCAGTGACGGCCGGGGTTTCGGCTCCGGGCTGCGTGAACAGGTCGCCGCATAGAAGCGTGCCGGTCGAACGATCGAACAGGACTCCGCAGTCCCAGCCGTGCGGGACATGCGGCGTGTCGATCCACTGCCACGTCTTCGCTCCGGTCGAGAAAGTCTCGCCGTCAGCCATACCCCGGCCTTCCCGGTCGGCGTGATCACTGAGCGATGTCATCACGCCGATATGACTGGCGAAGGGAACAGCGTGCGGGGCCAATGCCAGAAACTCGTTGACGGCGCCCGATTCGTCCCCCTCGAAGTGGGAGTAGCCGATGTGGCGGATGCGGTCGAGCGCGATCACTTTGGAGATCGCCTCGGAGACGAACGGAAACCACTTTCGCCAGCCGGTATGAAAGACCATCGGCTCATCATCCACGATGAGGTACTGGCTGACGTTGAAGCCGCCGGGGATCTCGTCGATCCGCAGCGGCGTGTTGATACGGTAGATTCCCGCTGCCACTTCATCGATCCGGGTTCCAGTATGTGCATTCGTCAGCATGCGCATCTCCATTTGCAGGAAGTGTCCGGGTTTGTGTTCCGTTCAACGTGACTCCGGAATCGTCACCCTGATGGACGAGGATCATAATCATCGAGGGTGTTGCCGTCCGGCGGCGGTCACGAATGCACTCCCGTGATCGCTCTCGCGATCGCCGTGTCGACTCCGACCGGCCGGATGTCGAACGCCTCGAGCGCCTGCCGGTCCCGCACGATCGTCGGATTGCGCAATCCTTCAATGAGATGCCGGCCAACCCCGAACTTGGTCGGCGTCACCAGCGCCAGCCAAAGCCCGGACAGGTACGGCGTGAGCACCGGCACATGAATCAGCGCCCGCTTCAGCCCCTGCTGTCGCGCGTACTCGCGAATCAGGTCGCCGTAGGTCATCACGTCGGCGCCTCCAATCTCAAAGATCCGGCTGGATCCGTCCGGCAGGCTCCGCGCAGCGACGAGGTACGCCAGCACGTCATCCACCGCGATCGGCTGCGTCGGCGTCGACAGCCAACGGGGACAGATCATCACCGGCAGCCGGTCGGTCAGCGTCTTCAGCAGCTCGAACGACAGGCTCCCCGCCCCGAGGATGATTCCGGCACGAAACTCGATCGTCTCCACTCCCGAGTCGCGCAGGATCCGCCCGACCTCATGACGGCTGCGCAGGTGCGGCGATAATTCCGCATTCGCGTCGTCTCCCAGCCCTCCCAGGTAGATAATGCGTGTGACCCCACTATGCCGCGCCGCCACGGCAAAATACTGGGCCGCCAGCCGGTCCTGCTTCTCGAAATCGTTCGAGCCCGACATGAGATGGATGAGGTAGTACGCGGTGTCCACGCCCGTGAGCGCCGGCTTCAGCGACTGCGGATCGAGAACGTCTCCCTCCATCACTTCGACATTCGCCCCCACCTGGGACCGCAGCCTCTCCGCTGAACGCGTGAGGCAGCGGACCCGGACCGGCTCCCGTTCGAGTCGGGTCAGCAGCTTGCCTCCCACATAGCCGGTCGCTCCAGTCAGAAGGACCAGGGGATGGGAGTCCGGCGAGTTCACGTGCTCAGAATTCATCAATTCGGCGGTTCAGAGAGTGATCACAGGCCACCGATTGCGGATCGGACAAATAGGATCTTAGTCTGTTCCGGCCGGGTGTCCGCAATCAGGGAATCACGATTCGATGCTGTTCCTGCAAAAACCGTCTGCCGACCTGATTACCGGCTTTCTCGCGGAGCAGGCAGGGCTGCCGTTCAGCTACGCAGCCGTGGGAGCCACGGCCGGGACTCCCCCTCCGGACTACGTGCTCGATCATCGGCGGACGAAGCTCGGCGAGGGAGAAGCGGTCTGGCGGGCGGCGCGGAGCGCACTCCGGCGCTGGGAACAATTCCGTCTCGGCTGGGTGGAGGCCGGCCCGCCTCAGACGCCGATCCGCGTCGGTTCCACGATCGCCGTCCTCGCGCGCGTCTACGGCGTCTGGTGGCTGAACGCCTGCCGCATCGTCTACGTCATCGACGAGGATGGGCCGATTGCCCGCTTCGGCTTCGCCTACGGCACGCTCCCCGGCCATGTCGAGAAAGGCGAGGAGCGCTTCCTCCTTCAGTGGGACCGCAGCGACAACGCCGTCTGGTACGACATCCTCGCCTTCTCGCGCCCCAACCACATCCTCACGCGCCTCGGCTACCCGCTGGTCCGGCGACGGCAGAAACAGTTCGGACGGAACTCCACCGCCGCCATGCTCGGCGCAGTCGCCTCAGCCCGCGACTGACGGAGCTGCTCCATCGAACTGAGCCGTCAGTCGCAATTGCCGCACTCAGTGAACGTGTGCATGGCCGGCCTCGTCGGGCGGGCTCCGGCGGCGGCTGAGCTGCGCCACGGCCAGTTCGTAGCATTCCCGGTCTGCACGCTCCCACTCGCCGGACTCGGCCTGCGCGATGACGCCGTGCAGCGCCTCCCGTTCCTCATCGGACATCTGCCCCGACTGATGCCGCAGTTCGATCGCCCTCGTCACGCCATCGAGCCACTCCTCATCCCGCGCCGAAACCGCGGTCGTCAGCAGCTGGATGTACTTGAGATTGTCGAACTCCAGGGCCGGCGGACGGTTCCACCAGCGCACCACAAACACGGTCAGCACGACGGCCGCCAGCATTCCGGAGATCGCCCACGGAATTCGTCGATTCATGACAAGACGCCCATTAACAACTCAGGACAACCTGGACCGAACGCTCGATCCCCCGGTAGCCCCCCGCGTCAGCAAGGGCCGCGCGCCTCAAACAGCGGTCCCACTCCGACCGTGCGTCAGCACGTCCGTCGCAACGGACAGGCGAGCGCTTCCTTCCCATCACTCAGTACTCCCCCACCACTTCCCCCTTGCGGCAACTGCTCAGCGCCGCCCACGTCGGTTGGTGAATGAACTGGTTCACGAACCGCACGCTCCCATCTCCCAGCAGAATGTGCGCCCCGCCGGCGTGCGGCGAGTACATCTGGCAGACGTGGCACAGCGGGCTGTTCGGCGGATGGATCGGTGCGAATCCGGTGACCGGATCGATCTCGGCCGTCGCGGGTCCCGAATGGACGTTGACCAGCGTCGCGGCAAAATCGCATTGCGTGATGGGGAAGCGCACCGGATCAATCGTGCACACCTCCGCCCCCGGCACGACGCCGACCCACGTCTTGTCGCTGACGATGCTGTGCTCGCCGATGAAGACCGTACTCGACAGACCGTCGCTCACGTCGGCCGCGCGGGTCCGCGAGTTGCGGTACATCGGGCCGTCGGCGAGGGTCGAGTAGTCCTCCTGCGTGTAGCCCCACGGTTCTTCCTGTCCCGCGTTCGCCACGTAGTGCGATCGCGAAAACCGCGCCAGCTCGTTCCCGGCCGCGTCCCGCACGATCATCGGCCCGTTGGCGTTCGTGGCGGACGGATTCAGAAACACCGGCAGGACGGTCAGCGCGGGGGCGGCGTTCTGCGGAGCCCAGCAGGGGAGGTCGGTCCGGAACTCGTTGTACAGCGGCGCCTGATCCAGATACGGCAGCAGCATCGTTCCCCATGCGAAACCGTTCGGACCGTCGTAGGTATCAGGATCCCGCTGCGGATGCCGGGTGTCCGCCAGATACGCCGCCGGGAACGTCTGGTGCACGTCGTGGTAGTTGTGCAGCGCCAGCCCGATCTGCTTGAGGTTGTTGCGGCTCTGCGTCATCCGCGCCGCCTCGCGCGCCTGCTGCACGGCGGGAAGCAGGAGGCTCATCAACACCGCCATGATGGCGATGACCACCAGCAGTTCGATCAGCGTGAATCCACGTCGCGACTTCATCTTTTGGCCTCTCCGGTTCGCTACACCATTTCCAGTAAGCCAACATGGTATTTTGAGCCCTCAAAATTTCAATGGTACGCGTGCAAAATCTCACCTGCTTACGTAAATGTCGGAACTGTTGAAAGTTGTGTCACTCATCGGACAATCTCACCGGAGGCGACCGTCCAACTCGCATGAGGAAGATCGATGCTGCTGTACCGGCTGGATCACATCCGGCTCCTGATCGCACTTCTGCTGGCCTGCTCCTTCAGCGCGACCGCTTTCGCCGATGACGGCCAACTTCAGACCGAGCACGTGGTCCTCGTGACCCTGGATGGCCTGCGATGGCAGGAACTGTTCGCCGGAGCTGATGAATCACTGCTCGACAAGGATCGCGGCGGAGTGCGTGACGTCGACGCCACCCGAGAACGCTTCTGGCGGACGGATGCGGACGAACGCCGCACACTGCTGATGCCGTTCTTCTGGAACACGATCGCCCGGCAGGGGCGCGTCTTCGGCAATCCCGACGACGGCTGCGTCATGCGCGTCACCAATGGCCACAACTTCTCGTATCCTGGCTACAGCGAACTCCTCACCGGCTATCCCGATCCGCGCATCGACTCCAACGACAAGACGCCCAATCCCAACGTCAGCGTTCTGGAATGGCTGCACCGGCGCCCCGGCTTCGACGGACGTGTGGCCGCATTCTGCTCCTGGGACGTGTTTCCCTTCATCATCAACGACGAGCGCAGCGGCATTCCGGTGAACGCCGGCTGGCAGGCTGCAACCATCGGCCCGGACGCAGACGAGCTCGCCGCGCTCAACGACTGGGCCGCCGAGGTGCCGCACATCTGGCACAACGTCCGCTACGACATCTTCACGCACCGCGCGGCGCTGGCTTACCTGCGGGCCAAACAACCGCGCGTGCTGTACGTCTCGCTCGGAGAAACCGACGACTGGGCGCATGCCCGGCGCTATGACCTGTATCTCGATGCGGCTCAACGCGCCGACCGCTACCTCGCCGAACTGTGGGACCTGCTGCAGTCCCTCCCGGAGTACGCCGGACGCGCGTCGCTGGTGCTCACGACCGACCACGGCCGCGGCGAGACCGGCGCCGACTGGATCAGCCACGGCGCCGACATCAACGGCTCCGAGTTCATGTGGGCTGCCGTCCTCGGTCCCGACACTCCCGCATCCCCCCCGCCGCAGCGGCCTGTGACGCAATCCCAGATCGCCGCCACCGTCGCCGCGCTGCTCGGCGAAGATTATTGCTCCGCAGTCCCGCAGGCGGCCGCGCCGCTGCCTTGTCTGGCCGACTGACGGCCGCGGCCCTCCTCACTCACTCATCCGCATCGAGCGCCGCCAGGTCCCGCTGCGAGAACATCCGTCCCGCCAGCATTCGCACCGGCACCAGGAGCGCAATGAACAGCGGGAACAGGATGCCGACCGGACTGCTCTTCACGATCCACAGCACGGCCAGGCAGACGACCTGCAGCAGCGTAAACAGGTGAATTGTCCGCATTCGCACCTGGTTAATGTAGTGCGTCCTCGGATAAAGGGCCGGATCCTGGAACCACAGCATGACCCGCTCGAAGAACTGATTGCCCCCGATCGAAACGATCCCCATATACAGGAACAGCCCGTACAGCACCGCCTGCGGGACCTGCTGCAGCAGCGGGAGCAGCAGCAGCGACAGTCCGATCAGAGCATGGATCAGGAATCCGGTCAGTCGTTGCTCGCGGACATGAATGATCCGCTGTCGGGATTCGCCCCCGGGCCCGGTCGTCTCCTCGAAGCTCGCCAGACTGCGGACGTGATTCACCGAACGCACCGTGGCGGCCACGTGCCAGGGGAGGCCCAGCAGCGAACAGACCCCCATCAGGGCGCCCACCACCAGCATGTCCAGATGGTAAGCCGCTCCTTTCCGCAGCTTGTTGTCCGGACTATTCACGATCCGCGCCGTGATGTTCTCATCGATATACATGAGAACCGTCACAAACAGGGCTGGCAGCGCCGAACCGAACCAGACCCACTTCGGGGCGGCGAGCAGATCCACCACCCACGGACGCCCCGTCGTCGTGCTGAACTGGTCCGGCACGGCCAGCATTTCCGGCCGCACGTTCGGGAATGCCAGTTGAAACAGCAGCATCAGCCCCATCGCGATCGTGGGGCCGAAATCGGCCAGAAACTCCCGAGCCATCGGCCGCAAATAACGGCTCGTGCGCATCCGCGACATCAGCATGGCGATGATGAACGTTCCCAGCGCCAGGATGATCGAGAGGAACGCGACGTCATGGTCCAGCTCCGCTTCGCGTGCCTCCGAAACATAGGCGACGATCTGCGAGACGGCCTCCACGGTGTAAATGATCGCAATCAGCGCAGCGAAGATCTCGTCCGTAAATCGCGTCAGGTACCGGATTAAAGCGACCGTGTCCGTCACCGCCACCAGAATGGTGAACAGCGCGGACCAGATTCCGATCCACGCAAATACCCGCAGAAAATGCTCCTGCAGGCCCGCTCGCACGCACAGCACGTAGAGCACGCTGGTCAGTGCCAACAGCGGACCGGTTCCTCCCAGAATGATCAGCGGCTGCCCGCCAAACAGTGCGAAGACCATCCCGCACAGGGCCGCGGAGGCGAGCATCTCGGTCACACCGATCGTCTCACCCGTGGCGTTGTACATCAGTCCGCCAAACGTCACCGTCGGCGCCAGACAGGCGAAGTACAAGAACAGGGTTGAGCTCAGCGTCTTCGAGTGGAGCCCGTCGGTGAAGTCGGACACATAGTGCGGAAAGCGCCGCCGCAGATCGGCCAGGATTCCGCCCCCCAACCGACCGGTATACTCCAGCTCCGGTTGGACCGCCGGCGCTTCCGCGACCGGAATCCCGGTGCGCTCCTCAAACCGCAGCAGGGCCGCCGCGAGTTCCTCGCAACGTCCCGCCTCCCCGGCGTCGTACCGGAACTCATCGTCCGACATCAGCCGGGCGATCGCGGTCAGCGTGTCCAGATGCTCCGCCGCTTCGCCCGGTTCTCCCAGCAGGACGAACAGGTATCGCGTCGGCGTCCCGTCCGGCGCCCCCATATTCACCGCGTGCCGCAGCCGGACGAACACCACCACCTGCCCGCGCAGCCCTTCAACGTAGGCGTGCGGCACCGCCACCGCGTGACCGATCGCCGTCGAGAACCGCCGCTCCCGGCTCTCCAGTTCTTCGATCACCGCCCCGCTCAGTTCGGGCGGGATCACTCCATGTCGGACGCCGCGCTCCACCGCCGCCTGGAACACGCCGGAGATGTCGTGCTCATCCAGATCGAGCAGGCAGAGGCCCTCGTCAAAGGAGGACTTGATCCGTTGCATCGCGCAGGCTGGCCTCGCTGATCAGCGAATGGGATGAATCTACCCGTCGACAACGTGAGACGACTCCGAGACGTGAGGATTTCGGTCCGAGTGTAACGCCGCGGGCCCACCCTGCCACCCTGCATCTCGCGCCTCGACGGGGATCGTGCCGCGCAGGCACTGTCGCGCGCCTTCAATGGGAGACCGAAAGGCTGACCTCGACAGAGTGCGCTTTCACGCATCTGGACCGCCGCGAACAGGTGAGTCAGAACTCCGACCAGTCCAGGATCACCTTCCCGGCCTGGCCCGACTTCATCGCCGCGAAGCCCTGCTCGAACTCCGTCGCATGCAGCCGATGCGTAATCACCGGTGAGATGTCGAGGCCTCCCTGCAGCATCACGGTCATCTTGTACCATGTCTCGTACATCTCGCGGCCGTAGATCCCCTTGATCGTGAGCATGTTGAAGATCACGGTGTTCCAGTCGATTGCCATCTCCCGCTCGGGAATGCCGAGCATGGCGATCTTCCCGCCGTGGCACATGTTGGCCAGCATGTCGCGGAAGGCCATGTCGTTGCCGGACATTTCCAGCCCGACGTCGAACCCCTCTTTCATGCCGAGTTCCTGCTGGACGTCCGCAATCGACTGCGAGCGGACGTCCACCACGCGAGTGGCCCCCATCCGTTTCGCGAGGTCCAGCCGCCAGGGATTGACGTCGGTCACGACGACGTAGCGCGCGCCTGCGTACTTCACCACCGCGGCCGCCATGCAGCCGATCGGTCCGGCCCCGGTGATCAGGACGTCCTCTCCCAGCACGTCAAACGAGAGCGCCGTATGCACGGC
>JBGTSJ010000022.1:0-93544 GCA_041940305.1 Planctomycetaceae bacterium | reverse complement strand
CGAGAGCGGCGAAAGCCTCGACACCAACCAGGGCGGCCTGCTCGTCATGACGCAGCCCTGGCCCAGCATGCTCCGCACCCTCTACGGCGACCACGACCGCTTCCTCGACGTCTACTTCAGCAAGATCGACGGCTGCTACTTCGCCGGCGACGGAGCGCGTCGGGATGAGGACGGCTACTACTGGGTGATGGGGCGCGTCGACGATGTCCTCAACGTCTCCGGCCACCGCCTCTCCACGATGGAAGTCGAATCGGCCCTCGTCTCCCACGAACTGGTCGCCGAGGCCGCCGTCGTCGGCTTCCCGCACGACATCAAGGGAGAAGGCATCTGCTGCTTCGTGATCCCCCGCGGCGACAACCCGACCGACGAGGACAAGGACACCCTCATCCAGCACGTCCGCAAGCAGATCGGCGCCCTCGCCACGCCGGATCAGATCCGCTTCACCAACGCCCTCCCCAAAACCCGCAGCGGCAAAATCATGCGCCGGCTGCTCAGAGACATCGCCGCCGGCCGCGAGTCCACCCAGGACACGACCACCCTGGAGGACTACAGCGTGCTGGCAAAACTGCGCGAGGAGGACGAGGGTTAGGATATACTGGGTTGGACCAATCGTGAGGAGATCGGACATGGTTGCCCCCAACAGTCCGGATCGAGTGGACGCACTCGGGGAAGAACTCTACCTAGCCTGGGAAACGCCCGGCGCCGTGGCGGCCGACCAGGGGCGTTTCATCGTCTTTGACGTGCTCTCGGGTGATCGAGAGATCGCCGATACCGACCTCGACGCCACCGACCGGCTGGCGGAACGCCGGCCGGACGGCGTCTTCTGGGGGACGCGAATCGGATTCGATGCGGCGTATCACGTCAGGATGATCGGGAATCTCCATGATCGCCGGGCGCGTTAACGCTTTACTCGAAGCAACGATCCCGCTTCAACTCATCGCGCGCGGCGGGGAGGTTCACGAGTGCCACGCGATCGTCGACACAGGATTCGGCGGAGAACTCCTGTTCCCCGGGGGCACGCAGGAAGAGTAGACGATCTTCCGGAAGACGCGTCCGAACAATTGGATCACTACCTCTATGGCGTCCCGATCTATCGCGTCCCGACGCGATAAGAACCGTTTTTGCGGACACTTCGTATTACGTGAGGTTTCGCCAAAACCTCTGTAGTCGGCCTCTGTGAGGCCGGGCGAGCGGGGGAAAGCTCGATAACCCGGCTGGTTCGGACGGGGTCACAGATCCCGTCTACAGGTTTTGACGGCGGTCTGTTGCTCTTCTCAAGCGGCGGGAAAGCAGCATGTCGCCGCCATCGACTTCACACGAAACTTCTTGGAGCGTCTGTCGCCACATAGCGGCTTCCACAGGGAACACCAGTGTGGCGCGCTGTGCAGTCGGCGACGATGCTCACTCCGCTCCGTTCGGTGACTGAGTCTGATGGACTCATGCAGTGAACTCGCCATCAATCATCGCCTGAATGTGTCTCACTACCCTCCGCGCGAATCTGGCCTCCATGAGTAGTAAGCTCCCGGTCACATATCCATTGATTAGTTGGCGGATAGGCTCCGAAGTATTCCACATCGTAGTCGGAATAGCATTTTCCGCAGTGGAAAACGGTATGCCTTCGGCCGGTTCCACCGGCTCCCGTCGGTGTGCCGCAAAACGGACAGAAGTTTGGCCAGCGATGCATACACTATTCACCTGAGCTAGAAATCTGACTATGTCTTACCACGGGGGAATGTCTGCCGGTCGGGCAACTATAGCTGGACCCCGGCGGTTCGTTTCGCACATCGCGCTCCCGTCGCCGGCTTCGAGCCGGACGGCTCTGAGCGCGATTTCCCCGCAGTTCCTGCAGTTCCAACACGCTGGGCGGCAGAGTCGCCCAGCGGCCATAGCCGAGATCGAGGATTTTCTACTCGACGCCGTGACGCAGGTTCGCTCTGAGAGAGAAACTGTGTTCGAGTTACGAAGGGTCCATAAGGTTCGACCGACGTGAGGGCACCGGAGTGCAGCATATCGCTCACCAGTGGGCGAATCGATGTACTGCCGCTCTGGAGCGAATCAGGATCAATCTGCAGGCGAACACAGCACGAGTCGTCCGAAAGCAACACGGCCGTCAATCCCGGCGGTTCGGCGACAGCCGCCGCTCCAACGCACCGGCGATGAGCGACAGCGGATAGCTCAGCGCGAAGTACAGGATGCACGTCAGGACGCCTAGCTCCACGATCGCCCGCGTGCTCTGCGCATGGATCGAGTAGGCCTTGCTCAACTCGATCACGCTGATAACAGAGCAGACAGCCGTGTCCTTGAACAGGGCGATGAAGTCGTTGGTCACGGCCGGAATGACGATCCGTGTCGCCTGCGGAATGATGATCCGCCGCACCGCCAGCCACCGCGACATCCCCAGCGCAAGCGCCGCCTCCATCTGTCCCCGCGGGATTGCCTGCAGCCCCGCCCGATAAATCTCGGCTTCGTACGCCGAGTAGTTGATCGCCAGCCCCAGCACGCCCGACCAGAACCGCGGAATCGACACGCCGATCTCCGGCAGCAGAAAATAGATCACGTACAGCTGCAGCACCAGCGGTGTCCCGCGAACGACTTCAACGTAAGCCGTCAGCGGCCAGCGCAGCACGGCCGGTCCGTACAGTCTTCCCAGTGCGATCAAGAGTCCAGACAAAATCGCCAGCGGCATCGAGATCACCGCCAGCAGCAGCGTCACCTTCGTGGCTTCGAGCAGAATCGGCCCGCGGCTGCGAATCACTTCCCATCCCCGCTGCACCGTCCGCGACCGCGGAGCCGCCGTCGTCGCTTCCCCCTCGAGCTCGGTCTCCGCAATCAGGTCGCCGACGAAGCCGCCGTCATCCGCCGTTTCCAGTGCCCGGAGCGACTGCGTCTCGTTCCACAGCCCGTACTCATCCAGAATCCGCCGCAGGCTCCCGTCCCGCAGCCCCTCGATGATCGCCTGATTGATGGCGGCCAGCAGTTTGTCGTCCCCCTTGCGCACGAGCACCACGTAATACCCGCGCCCCACCGGCTCGCCGACGTGCGTCAGCAGCGGATAGTCGTTCCGGTAGAACACCGTCACCGGCCCGTCCTGCAGGTTGGCGTCGAGCCCGTCCACCGCCAGTTCCACGGCCCGCATCGCGTCGGTCGCTCCGTCGAAAGTGACGATCTCGACCGTCTCCGGATAGTTGTCCCGCAGATAGTCCTCCGCCGCCGAGGCCCCCAGCACGCAGATCCGCTTCTTCGTCCCTCCGGGCGGAAAGGCCACATCCTGCCACGACGTCAGCGTCGGGTCCTCTTTCCGCGCCAGCAGCTGCAACTCGTAGATGTAATAGGGAACCGACGTGCCGAAGTACTCCGCCCGCGCCGGCGTCCATTCATAGCCGTTGAGGACAATATCGAGGTCCCCCCGGTCGAGCATATCCGGCAGCTTGTCCCACTGCCCCTGCGCGAACTCCGCCCGCACCCCAAGTTTCCCGGCAAGGTACTCGGCGATCTCGACTTCGAATCCCTGAATCTGCTCCGGATCATCCTCCCGCGGGTAAACAAACGGTCCGCCTCCTTCGCGATCGCCCCCCCACACCAGTACGCCCCGCTCCTGGATCCCGCTCAGCGTGTCCTGTGCACGCGCGGCGCTTTCCGTGAACGCAATCAGGATCCAACCCATCGCCAGGCAGACCGACCGCCGCATTGCTCGCTTCATCGCGATATTCCTTGAGACGGATCAGCCGGCACTTCATCGACGGCGGGCTGCCCCGACCGATCTCGGAAGCCTGCCTCAGAGGATGACCTGCCAATCTTCCATCCGTGCGGATCCGTGAAATCCGTGGTTAATCCTTTTTTTGCAGCCACAATCCGTGGTCCCTCGCCTCAGTCCTGCCTGAGCCATGCAGATTGAGCCACAGCCATCGTAGCCTCTGCAGTTCGGCTTCCCTCGACCGGTGATTTGACGCTGCACCGTCCGGGCGCGACAATCGTAATCCCTCACCCTGCCAGTCGACTATCGGAGCGGATCATGTTGTCGGGAGGTTTCCAGCGAGGCGTCCGCCGCCGCCCGTCTATGCGCGTCATGGCCGCGCTCGGCCTGCTGATGATTTGCGCTGGATGCGGCGTGCAGGCCTACGAGCAGCGGCTGGCCGACAGCAATGAACTGTTCGTCTACCGCAACCGCCTGGACGCGCACCTCAACGCCGCGACGTGGGCGGCCCCCAATGAGTTCGGCGTCGGCATGCGGCCGCCGAAGCAGTTCGCCCTCATTCCGCCTCCTGCCCCGCCGGAAGTGAACGAGAACGGCGAAATCGTCGGGGAGATGGAACCCGATCTCCGCCAGCCGAATTACCTGGGCATCCAGGACCTGCCCGGATTAATAGAAGCCTGGCGGGCCGACCTCCCGACGAGCGAGGGCGCGGCGGTCGCGTTCCTCTACGTGCTCGGAAATCACCAGCGGTTCCTCGACCGCGCCGCCAACGACGGCCAGGGAGCTGATCCGGCCGAATTCCTCCTCGACGTGGAGTCCCTCCTCGGCAGCACGCTCGGCGTCCCGATCGGCGAGATGGCGGGCTCCGGCGGCGCGCAGGACAACGTGAAGTACACCGAGACCATTCCCCGCACCGAGCGGTTCGCCGTCCCCAAAGAGTTCACCGGCATCTCGATCCTCCCTCCCGAAGACGTCCTTCAGCCGCTCGGGCTTCCGCCGCTCCGCGTGCAACTCTATGAGCACCACGCCGGACCGGTGCAACTGGCGTTCGTACTGGTGTATCCCGTCTCCGTCCGTGAGAACCCGGTGGACAGCCTGCGGATCGCCCTCGAAACGCTGACCGTCACGCCTGAGCCTCCGCGTCTCCGCCGGCCCGGGCAGGAGGAAGGCAGCGGCCCGCCCTCCGGATTCTGAGCCGCTTCGCCGGATCAAGCCTTCGTGTCCCGCATCTTTCTCACGTTGTCGGCGATCGCCAACGCGTCGCTGCTGCTGGCGTTCGGCTTCGGATGGTGCATCGACGATCCCGCCTCGCTCACACCCGCTGCGCGCAATGTCGTCACATGGCACTTTCTCACCGCGCTGGCTGCGGCCCTGCTGGTGCTGCTTGTCCACGCGGTGACGCTCACCTACTTCATGGGCACGGGCCGCTGGCTGGAGGAAACCTGCGAAGCCTACCGGCTCGGCGACGCCGCGCGTGCCGAGAACATCCGGCTGAAGTACCGCGCCATTCCCGGCATGATTCTGTGTATCGGTCTGGTCATCGCCACCGGCGCTCTCGGAGCCGTCGCCGATCCGGCCGCTAACATGCAGCTCTCCTATGCCTCCTCGCTGCATCTGGCCGCCGCCGTCATCACCGTCGCCGCGAACCTCCTCGTCAGTTGGATCGAGTTCGACGCCATCGCCCGCAACGGCGCACTCGTCGAGCAGATCGTCGCCGAAGTCAACCGCATCCGCGCCGATCACGGGCTACCGGGAAGCGCCTGAACACGCTCGGAGCCGCGCGCTGGCGAGTCGATCCACCCTCCAGCGTTCACGCCGAGATACCTCATCCGCTCCGGTGACACGACACCCCAGCAGGGGTGTCATACGGATTCCCCGGTCGAAGAACATGAGGTTCCGTCAGAACCTCTGTAGTCGGCCTCTGTGAGACCGGGCGAGCGGACGAGGACTCGACGACTCAGCTGGTTCGATCTGAGTCACGGACCCCGTCTACAGTTTTTGACGGAGGTTCATATCTGAACCCCAGCGGGAGGAGTCTCCTCTCCGCAGGACCGATCGCCAAGCCGGCCATCTCAGGCGCCACTACTCCACCACACGCCACTCTCCTCCTGCCGCATCAAAGACGAACGCCACCCGATCCGGGAACAGCCCGCGGGCTCGGGCCAGTTCTTCCGCATTCCCCGGATGCCGCGCTATCAACACCCGGTCATCCAGCGCCGGCGAGTTGACCACGAAATCGATGTGCCGATCGGATTCGTCCGCCACCACGAACACGATCGCCCGCTGGCCCCGGGTCACCTGCTCCACCTCCTGCCGGAACCGGGCATGGCGACTGCGCGCGAATGCGACCTCGGATATCCCCTGCTCCAGTCGTCCCGGCCAGAGCGTCGGCATGCTCACCAGGTTGACGAGCACCGCGGTCGTTGTCATTCCGACCCACCACCACCGCATCGCCCGACGGCCCTCCACAGCCCAGCTGATCCACAACCGCCGCGTCCCTTCGCCAAACAGCACCAGCCAGAACGGAGCCGACTCGAACACGTAGTGCCATCCCATGATTCCCTCGAACCAGTACGGCACATGGACGACGTGCAGCGAGATGATCGCAGCCGCCACCAGCCGGCAGCCCGTATTCCGCCCTCCGCGCGACAGCGCGATCGCCAGCCCCGCCAGCAGCAGCGGGACGATCCCGAGCGTCCACCGCAGGCTCGCCGCAATGCGCCGGCCGACATTTCGGGCCGCCAGCTCCGGCGTCAGGTTCTCCGCCCAGCGGTCGTAGTGATCCAGCACCTTCGGACCCAGCCGCTGCTCACCCCGCAGCACGTTGTTGAACCCGTAAACATGCCGCGGCGTGTAGATGTCCGTGTAGAGCTGATAAGGCGACACCAGCGCGTCGCCGGTGATCGACCGGTTGTAGGCCCCCAGCACACCCAGCCCGGCCAATAGCGGCGCAATCATCACCCCCGCCAGCAGCCATCGCCGCTTCCATTCCGACTGCTCCGAACCCGCATCGTCGTTCACGAAGAATCCCCTTCCCCCGCGCAGCAGCCACCAGCCAAAATGCAGGCCGAACGGCAGTCCCACTCCAAACGCCGTCATTGGCCGGCACAACATCGCAAACGCCAGCCCCGCCCCCGCCAGCCCGACGCTCCACGCGCTCCCCGTGCGTCGCGCCCGCAGATACATCCAGACGAAGAACGTCAGCCCCGCGAGCGTCGGATGGTGCGCCAGCAGCAGATTGCTGAACAGCGCCAGACCTGGCGACAGTGCCGCGAGCACACCCGCCACGCGTCCGACGAACTCGCCACCCACCTCGCGACCGATCCAAAACGTACAGAACGCCGCGATGGCCGCCGCCACCCACTCCCCCGCCCACGCGTTCCCCAACCAGACGAACAACGTCAGCCATGCCCCCGTCCCGGGAAAGTAGCGGCTGGCAAAGCGCCCCTCGTTCAGCACGTGCATCTGGTTGAACAGTTCCGGCATCGGCTCGAAGGAGGGGAACCACGCCCGCCCTGCCAGAAACGTCTCCGCTTGAAACAGATAGCTGAACTCATCGTGATACGCCGGCGGCATGCCTCCAAACCGCCGCGCCGCCAGAATGCTCACGAGCAGCGATAGCCCCGCAATTCCCAACGCACTCAACCACGTCGCGAGCGTCGGTGCGACTGGTCCGCAATTCGTGGGTGGCGTCATTCCCCCCGGCACAGTCCGACGGACCTTCCACAGCACCGGCGCCAGCAGCAGCCACGGCGCATACGGCAGCCAGTCGGCCGTTCGGCCGCATAACCACGCCGTCAGCGCAACATCGCGAGCCTCTTCATCGCTCCACCGGAACCACTCGCCGATCGCCAACAGAACCAGCGCGAGCACCAGCGCGAGAGCCTGCGCCGCGACATTCACAGGCGCGTAGGTCGGTTTCGTCCGGGATTCTGCCGCTGACATCATCCGCCCAGTCTAACGCGAGCGCCCGACATCGGTCTGCCGACCCAAAGTCGCCGGCAGAGTCCCCTGTACCGCCGCCCTGGACCCCCAGGCATCCCTTGCGACCTCCGGGCCCATGCGCCGGCGCTGCGAAGACTCCGGACCCGTCAGTGTCATGCACCGGGAACGTCCCCGGAATCGCCTCGCCCACGATCGACAACTAGAATCCGCCACAGTACACGAGCGACCCCAACCGATCCGCACGCAATGCCCGAGCTTCGCAAAGACCCCATCGTCGGCCGCTGGGTCATCATCGCCCCCGAACGCGTCACCCGGCCGCACACCGTCAAACATCAGGCGGTGCTCGACGCACAGGGCTTCGACCCCTTCCTCGAAGGGAACGAGGACGCCACCTCCCCCGAAATCCTCGCCTATCGCGAGCCCGGCTCCAAACCGAACGGACCCGGCTGGCGCGTCCGCGTCGTCCCCAACAAGTTTCCCGCCCTCCGCGTCGAGGGAGACCTGCACAAACGGGGGGACGGCATCTACGACATGATGAACGGCGTCGGCGCACACGAGGTCATCATCGAATGCCCCCACCGCGAGTCCAACCTCTCGCACCTTCCCGTCGCGCACATCCGCGAAGTCCTCTGGGCGTACCGCGACCGCCTCGTCGATATCAAGCGCGACGCCCGGCTCGTCCACGGCCTCATCTTCAAGAATCAGGGAGCCGCCGCGGGCGCCTCACTCGATCACAGTCACTCGCAGCTGATCGTCAATCCCATCGTGCCGATTGCCATCCGCGAAGAGCTGACCGGTTCCGAAGCCTTCTACCGTTACCGCGGCCGCAACATCTTCAGCGACATCATCCAGCAGGAGCTGGCGTCGGAGAAGCGCGTCGTCATCGACTCGCCCAACTATCTCGTGATCTGCCCGTTCGCCAGCCGCTTTCCGTTCGAGACCTGGATCATCCCCAAGCACCACGCCAGCCACTTCGAAAACGTGACGCGCCAGGGCATCGAGGAACTCGGCACTGTACTCAAGCAGACACTGCAAAAGCTCGAATTCGCCCTCGACGATCCCCCCTACAACTACGTCATCCACACCGCCCCCTTCGACGCCCACGACCTCCCGCACTACTCCTGGCACATCGAGATTTACCCCCGCCTCACCGGCACCGCCGGCTTCGAGTGGGGCAGCGGCTTCTATATCAACACCGTCGCCCCCGAAGAAGCCGCCCGATTCCTTCGCGAGGTCGACGTCCCCGCATAGCGCTCAAGGACAGGCGTCAGCCCGACCAATGCAGTTCGATCGGCATGCGGAGCCGGGCAGCGTGACAAATCAGGCTGGTTCCGTCCCGCAGACTGAAGGCCGGCCTCCGACCTTAGACTTTGCGCCACCTGCGCCGCCACTCCGAACCTCACTCCCCGCACAGAGTTGCGCCGCATCGCTCTGGAAATCCCCCCCGAAAACGCGTACAAATCTCGCGAAAGACTCCGCATCGTTCCGCGTTCGGCCGACCGCTCAGCATCTCTCCTCCGCATGACGCCCCAGATCCGACTCGTCCTCGTCCTGCATAATCACCAGCCGGTCGGAAATTTCGACGGAGTCTTCGAGGCCGCGTACCAGGACAGCTACGCTCCCTTCCTCGACGTCCTCGAACACTACCCCGATCTCCCCGTCGCGCTCCACACGTCCGGCAGCCTCCTCGACTGGATCGCCGATCACCACCCCGAATACATCGATCGTGTCCGCGGCTTCGTCGAGCGCGGACAGATCGAGATCATCGGCGGCCCCTACTACGAGCCCATCCTCGCCTCTATCCCCCGTCGCGACCGCATCGGCCAGATCCAGGCCTACTCCCAGCATCTGGAGCGCACCTTCGGCGCCGCGGTTCGCGGCATGTGGATCCCCGAACGCGTTTGGGAACAGTCCTTCGCGGGCGACATCGCCGCCGCCGGCATCGAGTACACCATTGTCGACGACTTTCATTTCAAAGGGGCCGGCGTTCCCGATGATCGGCTGCACAGCTACTACTTCACCGAGGACGAAGGCCGCCTCCTCAAGATCTTTCCCGGCAGCGAACGCCTGCGCTACACCATCCCCTTCCAGGACCCGCAGGCAACGGTCGATTACCTTCGCTCCATCGCCGGGCAGCACCCCAATTCCGTCGTGGCCTTTGGTGACGACGGGGAAAAGTTCGGCACCTGGCCCGGCACGAAGGATCACGTGTACCGCGACGGCTGGCTCCGCCGGTTCTTCGATGCGCTGATGGACAACCACGAATGGCTCAAGGTCGCCACTCCGTCCGAGGCGGTCGACTCCGTTCCCCCGCTCGGCCGCATCTATCTTCCCGACGCCAGCTACCGCGAGATGACCGAGTGGGCGCTCCCCACCGAGCCGCAGATCGCCTTCCATGAAGTCGTCCACCGCAAGGAGCACGACCCCGACTGGTCCCAGCTCCGCTCCTTCGTCCGCGGCGGCTCATGGCGCAACTTCCTCACGAAGTATGCCGAGACCAACGAGATGTACTGCCGGATGCGCGAGATCAGCGCCCGGCTCGACAGGCTCGCGCAGTCCTCGGCCCCCCGCGACCACGCCGATCTCCTGCTCGAAGCGAAGCAGCACCTGTACCGGGGCCAGTGCAACTGTCCCTACTGGCACGGCGCCTTTGGCGGCCTTTACCTGCCGCACCTCCGCAACGCCATCTATCACCATCTCATCGCTGCCGACAACGCCCTCGAGAAGATCGAAGGCCGCGACGGACGCTGGGTTCAGGTCAGCGTCGACGACTACAACCTCGACGCCCGCAAGGAGGTCCGCCTCGCCGGCAACAGCCTCGTCGGCTATCTCGCTCCGGCCCGTGGCGGGCATCTCTACGAACTCGATATCCGCAGCACGCGCCATAACCTGCTCGCCACCCTCAACCGTCGCCCCGAGGCCTATCACGCCAAGGTGCTCCTCGGCCAGCAGACCGAGGACGGCCACGCCGTCAGCATCCACGACCTCGTCAAATTTAAGCAACCCGATCTCGACAAGAAGGTCCAGTACGACCACTGGCCCCGCAAGATGCTGGTCGATCACTTCCTGCGCCCGGGCCTGTCGCTCGATGAATTTCAGCGCGGCGACGGAGAGGTCGGCGATTTCCTCCAGGGCGTCTACGACACCAGGCTTCGACAATCTCCCCGCCGCGTGGAAGCCGTGCTGTCCCGTGAAGGGCACGCCGGCGAGGACCGCGTCCGCGTCACCAAAACGATCGCCCTCGATGTCGAGTCCGGCAGCCAGCTGGAGATTACCTGCGAGCTGTCGAACCTGGTCCCCGGACACGAATACCACTTCGCTCCCGAGTTCAATTTCGCCGGCCTCGCCGCCGGCGCCGACGACCGCTACTACTACGATGGCGAGGGACGGCAGCTCGGCCGACTCGAAAGCGTCCTCAATCTCGAGCTCACCGGCCGCATCGGCCTCGTCGACGAATGGCTCGGCATCGACGCCTCTCTCGACCTCTCCCGGCACACGGGCGTCTGGACCTTCCCCATCCAGACCGTCAGCCAGTCCGAAGGGGGCTTCGAGCTCGTCCACCAGTCCAGCTGCGTCGTCCCCCACTGGCAGTTCACCGCCGACGACTCCGGCCAATGGACCGTTCAGATCCAGCTCTCGATCGACACCTCCCTCGCTCAGGCGAGACAACTCGCCGCTGCTCCCGCGGTGGTCTGACGTACTCACGCCGCCGCCACGCCGCGCGGCTCCAGCGTCGAGCAATGGCAAAGAGGCGATGAGTTCGGGCTAAGGGACTCGGCAGTCACGAGTCTTCGCTTAGCTCTTAGCCCTCGACCATGAGCCCATCCAGCGTTCCCGCCAGGAATCGAACCTGGTCTACGAGCTTCGCGGGCTCGCGTGCGATCCGGCACACCCCGAGAACGAAAAGGAGTGGGTAGTTGGTAGTAGGTAGCACGGCACGCCGCGCCTCGTCCTACCCACTACCCACTACCCACTAACTACTACCCCGCCGAGGAGTCGAACCCCGTCCAACGGCTTCGAAGACCGTCATGCGACCATCACACCCGCAGGGCGCCGCGCTGGAGTACTCAGGCAGTGTGAGTCTCCAGCAGAGATGAGCGGGGACGCCCTCATGGGGTTCGCATATCAGGACTCCGGATCGGCGCCGCTCGGCGCGCCGGACTGCAGTCCGTTGCGGTTGAAGTCGAGATACAGCCGCGCGTTGGCATTTCGGGCCAGGTCGCGCAGCGTCTCCAGTTCCGCCATCCGCAGGAGCGCGGGGTGATTGTCGAGCACTTCCGCCGACTTCGCCCGCTCCTGATAGGCGTGGGCTTCCGCCTCCACCTGCGCGCGCAGCGCCGCGGCGCCGGCTTCCTCCCGCACCCGTCGCGCCGCCGCTTCGGCTTCCGCCTCGCGGCGTGTGATGTCGGCCCGCGACTGCGCCTGGATCTGCTCGACCTCCGCACGGGTCCGCGCTTCGACGAGCTGGGCCTGGCTGTTGCGCTCCGCCGCCAGAACGCGGTTCATGATCTCCTGCAGGTTGCCGGGAAAAATGAGGTCCTTGACGTCCGCCCGGCGGATCGTCACGCCGTAGCCGTACGCCGACTCCTTCACGTCCGAGAGAATGTCCTCGCTCAGCCGGTTGCGGTTGGTGAGGATCTCCTCCAGGTTCATCGACGCCAGCGAACGCCGCGCGGCCAGCTGCACGTCGCTGTACAGCCGGTCCTCAAAGTTCTCGACGTTGTGGATCGCGGCCTTGGGATCGGTCACTTTGAACTGCACGAGGATGCTGACCCGGATGGCCACCTTGTCGGCCGTCAGGATCTCCTGCCCCTTGATCGTGAGCTCGCGCTCGCGGACGTCAACGAGCAGGCACTCCACCGTCGTCGCGTTGAACGAGAGCAATCCCTTTGTGGGGATCCGGTAGCGGCCGGCTTCAAGGACCTTGGTCAACTTGCCGTCTTCGTAGTACAGGCCGCGATGCGTGTCCTTAATGACGAACCGCTGCCCCGGATTGCGAATGATCATGACCCACCTCTTTCATCTCATTTCACAGAAGGTGCCTCGGAGCGGAGCCGATTTGGAGAACGAGCTTTCAGACTTTGGAAGTTCCGAGCGTTCGATCCGAGAGGCGAACGCAGCGACCATGTGGCCGCTCGCTCCTGACTCCGCCGAGGCGAGTATCCCGACCTGGATTCGAACCAGGACCTGGACCATCGGAGGGTCCAATGCAGTCCGCTACACCATCGGGACGGGAAAAGTGATCAGTTGGGGTGTGCTGATCATCCACTGACAACTGATTACTGACAACTGATTACTCATCCAACTCCACGGTCCAGTACGCTTCGCTGACGAACTTGGACCAGCTGTCGATCCGGTGTCCGTGCGAGGCGTACAGCGGCTTCCAGTGCGGACGCACCGGCTTCCGCCGCAGGGGCATGTGCGCTTGCTCCGGGGTCCGGTCCGCCTTCCGCGCGTTGCAGTCGATGCACGCCAGCACACAGTTGTCCCACGTCGACGTGCCTCCCTGCGAACGCGGAATAACATGGTCGACGGTCAACTCTTCGCTGCCCGGCTGCCGAAAACAGTACTGGCAGGTGCACCGGTCGCGATTGAAGATACTCCGCCGGCTGAACGTCACCGCATTGGACGGGACGCGGTCGTACGAGTTCAGGACGCTGACCTCCGGCACCCGCAGCCGCTGCGTGCGGGTGTGGATGACGACTTCATCTCCTTCCGGCCGGAGCCTGGTCCAGTCGTCCCAGGTGTACTGCCGGAAGTCGGCCGCATCGACGATCCGCGCGGTCTCGTTCCAGACCTTCACCAGCGACCGGGCGACGGTGTTGACGCCGACCGGCTGCCAGTTGCGGTTGAGCACAAGCGTCGGACGCTGCAGGACTGCGGAGATCATGGAAGGAGTCGAGGAAACGAGGACTCAAGGAGTCAAGGGAGGACACGGTGTGCAACATTCGGTTCAGCCATCCGCCATCGACCGTCCGCCATTCAAGGGTGGCCGAGGTGAATTGAACCCCCGTCGGGCAGATTCACAGTCTGCTTCCGGTCACCAACACCGGATCCGGCCACAGCGGAAGAGGCGGGAGTCGAACCCGCAAGACATTCCCGTTCCGGGAGTGCTCGACCGGCTTCCAACCGGTTCCCGTCGCCACTCGGGTGGCCCTTCCGTTGTTGTGTAGCGCCCCGACCAGGATTCGAACCCGGAACGCCCCGTTAGAACCGGGGCATGATCTCCGTTTCACCATCGAGGCGGAGGAGTTTTCGGACGTCGGAGATCGATAGTCGGTGAGTCGCCGCTGGATGAGCGTTCGCTACTCTACCGAAAACCAACGACCGACAACCGACAACTCGGAAGCCGAAGGCAAGGGATTCGAACCCTCATCTCGGGTAGAGAACCACCTTAGCAAAGCAGCCCGGCCAACCGTATCCGGCTACCTTCCGATCGTTCCCGCCGGCATCCCGATTCACTGCGGCATTCGCTCCGATTCCATCGTGACGCAGTAGTCCGAGAATCCGACGGACTCCCAGAACGCGTGTGCTGCCGCATTCCGGATCAGGACGTCGAGTCGCAGCCGCCGCACGTCCATCCATGCGTATTCCCACAGCCAGTTCATTGCGCTTCGCCCGATACCCTGGCGGCGACAATCCGCTGCAACGAAGAACTGACGGAGATAAACATGCTCGAGTTCCCGCCGATAGAGGGCGTAACCGACGGCCGCCGCTCCGCGGCTGAACAAGACGGCTTCGTAGTCACCGCCAAGCCAGTCTGACATTCGGATTGTCAGCTCCCCCATCGTCATGGAGTTGCGGTGTCCCTCGTCTCGAATGAGCTGCTCGTTCATCGCGGCAATCACAGCGGAGTCCTGAACTCCGGCGATGCGGAAGGTCACATCGGACATCAGCCGCTCTCCTGTTCAAACATTGATCCCGGATGGAGTTGAACCATCGTCTCCTGCATGTCACGCAGGCATCGTCGCCGTTGGACCACGGGATCAGAGCAGAGGCCAGGAGTCAGAAGCCAGAGGCCAGTCCGCGTCACTGACCTCTGGTCTCTGTCCTCTGATCTCTGATCTTTGGCCTCTGAGTTATCCGAGGTCGGAGTAGAACCCACAAATTCACCAGGCTCCGGGCACCGCCCGAAGTGTGGTCGCTGGCCGCTTTGACGGGGTTTGCGTACTCGACCGAGCGTTCTTCGGCATTCCGCCAAAAATTGGAAATGGCCGGTCCAGGTGTCGCACCTGGCGGTCGGAGCGTATGAGGCTCCGCTGGGCTCTGGCCCACCGGCGTTGTCAACTCTCAATTGCAGGTCCAGGTAACGATCCGGGCGAACCGGCCTTATGAGAGCCAGTCGGGCGCCTGCCCACCTGCAGTGACCAAGGGTAGATTTGAACTCCCAAGCCCTCGCGGGCACGGCGTGCTGAGCGCCGCGTGTCTGCCAGTGGCACCACTTGGTCGTACATCAGTGACCCGTGCGGGATTCGAACCCGCGTTGCCCGCTTGAGGGGCCAGCATCCTGAACCGCTAGAAGAACGGGCCGCTGCTCTCTCTTGTCCTCTGGTCTCTGCCCTCTGGCCTCTGCATTGCGTCGGGACGGAGTTGAACCGCCACAGCCTCAAGGCGGGTGGGTCACAGCCACTTGGGCCGCTCTCGCGGTCTGTTCCGCTTTCGATAGCACGTAGTCATTGAACGCAATTCGACGTGGATTGCTGAACGAACCGGCCATGCCGGCCAATGCCCAGCCGACGCGTGTGTCTTACTGACGCGGGTGGGAGTCGAACCCACAATGCACGAGGGTTTGAGCCTCGTAGAAACTCCTCGCACCCTCCTGCTTGCGTTCGGACATCAGCAATGACAGCGACATGATCCGTGAGACCTGTGAAGATCGTTCATCCTGAATCAACGGCCAAAGGCGACGACGCTCATCGCCAGCACTACATAGATGCGCGAGCGGCCAGAATGTTCGCGACAAAACCGGAGATCCTTGGAAGAACGCGGCGACAGACTCTCGAAGTCGTTGAGTAAAGCCTGGTCGTCACTGAAAATGTGCGGCCTGCGACGTCGGTCTGTTCGTCTCACCCCGGCGGGCCATGTTCATCATCACCATCGCCCCGGCCCGCTTGCCGCTCTTGCAGTGGGCGAACACCGGCTTGGGCAACGACGGGTACTTCTCGCGGAACTGGTCGACCAGCTCAGGCCCCATCGCTTTCATCGACACCGGCAGGTGCAGGTACTCCATCCCTGCCGAGCGGACCTTCTCTCCTTCGGCCTGCGGTGAAAGAGGCTGCTCCTCCTCTCCCTCCGTGCGGAAGTTGACAACCGTCCGGAAGCCTTGCTGGCTGAGATTCCGGATCTCGTCTGCAGAAGGCTGGGGACCGGCTGAAACCTGATCACTGATCTTCATCGGGGGCATTTCGATTCGCTCCTTCGTGCTGGAGGGTTCCGTCAACACATGGCGGCCCGATTATGCGGGAGCCCTCGGCTGCCGTCCGCTTTCCGGTCGCGGGAGCGACCAGCCGGAGCGCGTCCGGCCGCGGCCGATGAACAGCAGGGGCGCTGCGACAATCAGCAGGGCCCCGATGATCAGCCACGGACTCACGCCCAGCAGGTCGGCCAGCGTAATCTCTCCCATATCTCCCAGCGACTTCATAATCGGCTGCAGCGTCGGATACAGCGCCACGAACAATGCCGCCCCGGTCATCATCCCGAGCACGCCGATCATGGCGTCTCGACGGCCTTCCCCGCATGCGGCGACGCTGGTCCCCGGACAGTAACCCAGCAGAACCATGCCAATGCCGAACAGCACGCCGCCGATGAGCACCCCGCCGAGCAGTAGCGGCTTGATGTGCAGCGAGGCCATATCGGCCTCAACCAGTGCGTAAACGCCGACCGCCCCCACCAGCACGGCGGTTCCCATGATCTTCACGACGGTCCAGTCCTTGAGCAGGAACTGGCCGAGGATCACCTCATACTTCGCGACGCGGCCTCGTTGAAGAAGGAAACCGAACAGGATCCCGCTCACCAGCCCTAAGGCGAGTTTGTCGACTGAATCAAACATGCTCTCTCCCTTCCCTTCCGAACAGCAGGAAGGCGGTGGCGATGCCGACGACAAAGAAGACCACCGCAAACACCCAGCTGGAAACGGCCAGCTGCAGCGTGCCGCTAATGCCGTGCCCGCTCGTGCATCCCTGAGCCAGCCGCGCGCCGAACATCATGATCAGGCCGCCGACAAAGGCGACGGAGAATCGCTTCCCCACACTCTCGCCGAACCGCCTGCGCCACAGCTCCGGGACTTTTAACCGGGTGCGATCCCCCGACAGGAACGAACTCAGGATCGCACCGATCAGCACGCCCACGACCAGCATCCACTCCCAGCCGATCTTCGGCGGTTTCCCCTCCTCCTGCTTCGCCTGATAGTACTCATGGCTCTGCTCAACCTCCGGTATGACGGCCTTGCCGGCCAGCGCCGCGGTGTGTTCGAAAGGGGTCGTGATTCCCAGGGGTTGATCGGCTGACCAGAACGTGAACCAGCTCAGCATCCCGATCGCCGTCCCCACCACGTAGGGAGACCACGACTTCATCGTCAGTGGATTCGCCATCGCGAGTACTCCCGAAATCAAAGACTGCTGCCGCCGCTTGAACGGCGAACCACTGCTCAGCGTACCGCCGCCATGACGCCAGGCACTCGGGGAAGTACGGCCTGAGACCCCGGGCAACCCCTTGCCCAATCCAGCGGTACGCAGCAAATGGGCCCATCTGTTCAGAAGAGATCGCCGGGTAGGCGCCTCAGCTGCAGCCGCGAAGCTGTTATCTCTTTCCGCCACTTTGCCGAGTTCGCGATTTGCGCTTTCAGGGAGCGACACAATGAAACCTCTCGCCACGTTCGTCATCCCCTCCATCGCCGTAGCCCTCCTCGCCGCCAACCCGACGGCGGAACCGACATTCGAGCACCCCGTCATCAAGCAGCACGGTGGAATCGTCCCGCTGCCGGATGCTGCGCAACAGCCTCAACCGAATTCGAAAGTGCTGCTGGATATCATCTCGGACGAGAAGTCCGGCGGCGTCATCAAGGGGTTCGACCGGGCCGCGCTGATTCTCAATCAATACTCAGAGGCCGGCGCCGGACCCGATCATGGGTTCAAGCTCGCCGTCATCCTTCACGGACCGGCGACAAAGGCGGCGCTGCACGACGAGGCGTATGCCCGCCACATGAAGCCCTACGCTCGTGCTCAGGGAACTGCGAAGAATCCCGATCTGCCGTTGATCCGCGAACTGCGTCAGCACGGCGTCGAAGTGTTCGTATGCGGGCAGGCTCTGGCCCATCAGGGGTATGCACTCGACGAAGTGGCCCCGGAAGTGACAGTGGCCGTATCCGCCGCCACGGTGAACATCAACCTCCAGACCGACGGCTACGCGTACATCCCGTTCCACTAATTCGCGAGCGATTTGAGCGACCGACCCGGGTTCCGCCCCTCCGCCCGAACACTTCGAAACAGTCAGAGGCTGCAACGGCGGTTGCTCGTCCCTCGATACACGACCGCCCGTTGCCGGCCTGGCTGGGAGCAGCGGGCGCCGGCTTCGCCGCGATTTGATACTGGGAGCGTTCCACTCCGGCGAGATGCTGCTCTCGGTGCCGTGGCAGGCGGCCCAGATCCGCCTGATCAGCGCGTCCCCGTTTTCACTCTCGCTGTGGCAGACGTTGACGCTGCTGGAGATACTGTTTCACCATTCCAACGTCGAGTTGCCGGCCGACCTGGACTACTGCATTCCGATGTCGTCGGCAACACACCGGGTTTCGTGGTAAAACAGCAAGTGAACGGCGCTCCCAGTACCGAGGGCAGCAGCACGCGAGCTTCATCAATCCATGCACGACCAATGGCGCACTCTTGACCGCTGGCTGATGGGCGAAGCCAGCGTCGCCTCAGCGATCCCCGACCACGTTCAATTCCTCTGCGAAGCCATTGGCAGTCGTTGGGCCGGGTCCGAACAGGAACGCCAGGCGGCTGCGTACGTCACATCGCAGCTCGGCAGTCTTGGTCTCAGTCAAGCGCGGTTGGAGGAGTTTGATCTGCGGACGATCGATCTCGCAACGGCGAGGCTCTCGCTCATCGGCCCGGGCAATCGTGAACTCGACGTCCGGCCCTGCCTCTTCTGTCCCTCGATCAACGTGGAGGCGCCGGTGGTCGACGTCGGCTTCGCAATGCCGCATGAAGTCGAGCGGGCTGCGGAGCGGCTGCGTGGCAGCGTCGTTCTCTTCAGGAGCGAACTTGAGCCTTTCAGTGCGCCGCGCCCCTACACAACACGTCTGGTCCATCTCGCTCGGGCCGGGGCGATCGCCGCCGTCACGCCGAACTCGCAGGGTGGCCGACGGCTCGCGCACATTCATGGCAGCGACTGGAGACACGGTGACCCGACGCGCGTGACGTTCCCGCTTGTGCAGACGTCGCGCGAGGACGGAGGCCGGCTCGCACGCGCAGCCGCCGAGGGGGGCCGCGTGCAATTGCGAGTCGAGTCAGAACCCTGCGTCCGGACCTCCTGGAACGCAATCGCCGATCTCCCCGGCGGCGACTTGAGGAACGAGAGCATTGTGCTGGGGGCGCATCATGACACGACGCCCGATTCCCCCGGCGCGAACGATGACGGCACCGGCGTCGCCGTCCTGCTGGAAACGGCCCGTCTCCTCGCGCAGTTGGCGCGGGAATCCGGTTCTCCACTGCCGCGCACCGTGCGCTTCATCACGTTTGGCGGAGAAGAACAGGGGCTGCAAGGCTCGGCGGCCTATGTCGAGCGGCATCATGGTTCCGAGCCGCTGCCGCGGTTCATGCTGAACCTGGATGAACTCGGCGCCGGTCCGATGAAGGGAGTCGTGCTGCAGTTCCCGGAACTCCGCGAACTGATGCAGCAGCAGCTCGACACGCTCCGGGAAGGACTGCGCTGCCACGTGCTGGAGCAACTCGACGCCTCCGGCGACATGTTTCCCTTCGCCCGCCGGGGCATCCCCGCCGCGTTTCTATGGCGCTGGCGGTTTGTCGGCCGCCATCCCGACTCGAACTTCGGCCACTGCAGTTCCGATACGCCGGAGAAGCTGCGCTTCCGCGAACTCAAGGAATACGCGGGGCTGCTGGCGAGGCTTCTCGCGCGGCTCGCCTCGCTGCCCGCCGACGGATGGCCCACCCATGTGTTCGACCGCCAGCGCTTCGATCAACGTCTGCAAGAGGAGCGGGATTCCGTATTCCGCACGATGTAGCGGCCGGGTTCAGCTCTGCGCGACGCCAAATGACTGCAGCGTCGCTCGCAGCGATTCCCGAGCCGCCTCGGGCGCATCGAGACGCGGAGGCCGCACCCGGCCGCCGTGGAGCCCCACGATGTCCATTCCGGCTTTCACCATCGCCGCATCGTCATGGGCCAACCGCAGGCGTTCCAGCGGCGCGATGCGTTTCTGGATTTCCACCACTGCGTCCCAGTCTCGCCGGACCGCCGCCTCATGGATTGCGAGTTCGGGCTTGGGATGAAAGTTGCTTTGCCCGGAGGTGAAGCCCTGCATTCCCATCTGGTATCGCAGATGGGCGACGCCCGGATCGTGTTTCTTGTTGCCGATCCACACGAACCGATCGCCCAGCATCTGGATCGCGCGAAAGAACTCGTGCGGCGTCAGACAGGGGTCCTTGATGCCGATGATCGATTCAATCTCCGCCAGCTGCACAAAGAACTCCGCCGGCCAGCCCTGCGTGTTGTAGGGCATCAGCGGCACACTCGTGGCGCGCGAGAGCAGCCGGTAGAAGTCGTACACCCCCTGCAGGTCGGCCGGGATCTTGCCGCGAATCAGCGGCGGCATCCCCAGCATGATGCGTGCGCCCAGCCGTTCGTAGCGGCTGCAGAGTTCCAACGCCTGTTTCAGATTCCCGGGCAGGCACGTGATGACGAGCCCCCGATCTCCGACGACGCGCAAAGCTGTCTTCGCAAGCTGCTCCAGTTCATCAACCGACAGTGCTTCGATCTCCCCGGTCCCCCCACCGACGGCGATCACGCGCACGCCGTGCTCGACCAGAAACTCCAGGTTCCGGGCGAACGCGTCGTGATCGATCTCCGTGAGATCCTGTTCGCGGAACGGCGTCACCGCATAGGTGTGCACGTTCTTGAGGTGGGCAATCAGTGCGGAGTCAAATGGCATCTTCGATCACCTTGCGCCGTGATGCAGCGAAGCTATCCCAATGGCTGGGCCGCCTGAGAACGATCGCGATACTGCTCCAGCTGGTCATCATCCAGGTCAACGCCGAGTCCCGGTCCGGAGGGGGGCGTCGCCGTAGCGAAGTCCAGGCGGAGCGGCTCCGCGAGCAGATCGGCTTCGTGGTACAGCGGTCCCAGGAAGTCGCCGGGATACGTGGCGCTGTCGATCGCGGGGAGCGCGGCGGCGACGTGCAGCATGGCGGCGGTGCCGATGCCGAGTTCGAGGTTGCTGCCGATCGAACAGACGATGCCCGCCGCGGAGGCGATGTGTGCGATCTCGGCGGTCGCGGCGATCCCTCCGTGCTTGCCCGGATAAACGCTCAGGATGTCGGCCGCCCGCGCTACCGTCAGCCGCCACGCATCGCGGGGGGTGAAGACGCTCTCGTCCGCCATAATCGGGGTGGACGTCGTTCGGCACAGTTCGGCGAGACCGTCATAGTCTTCGGCGGCGATCGGCTGTTCGGCGAACAGCAGCTTGCAATCGGCCAGTTCGGCCAGCATCCGTCCAGCTGTGGTACGGCTCCAGCCCTGGTTGGCGTCGATGCCGATCGGCACGTCAGGCCCCGCCGCCTCACGGACCGCGCGGACGCGCTGCAGGTCGAGCTGCGGATCGAGGCCGACCTTCACCTTCAGGCACCGGGCTCCGCCATCAAGGAACTTCTTCGCTAATGCGACAGCCGTGGGAATGTCGAACGCGCCCACGACCATCTTCATGGGGAGCGACGGGCGGATGCAGCCGCCGAGAAGTTCACACACCGGGACGCCGTGCGCCTTGCCGGCGATGTCCCAGAGCGCCATCTCAATGGCGGCCTTGGTGAAGGGGTTGAAGCGGATGGTTCTGTCGAGGACTGCACGCAGTCGGGTAATCTGCAGTGGGTCCTGTCCGACGAGGGCCGGTTCGATGAGCCCATGAATCGCTGCGACGCAGCCGGGACTGGTCTCACCGCTCCAGCGCGCGGCCAGCGTCGCCTCGCCCAGGCCCGTTAGCCCTTCGTCGGTATGCACCCGGACGATGACGTAGGGGGACGTGACATGCACGCCGCCGGCAGTCTTCGTCGTGAGGCCCGGCCGCAGGGGAACGTTGACCGGCAGTGTTTCGATGCGGGTGATTTTCATGCGGTCGTTGTAGCCCATATCGCGGTGCAGCGGGAGCGACCGGAATAACCGGCTGCGAAGCCTGTCCGCATGCACAGAAATGCCAGATTCTTTGGAGCGAATGACCACATGCGACTGGTTGCATAAGCCGATGTTGATTAATATGGCGCAGCGCATCGTGGGCTTGTTCAATGGAGCGGAGAGGAGATGTGAATGAGGGGGATGCGCTGTTCCGGACCGGTCACCCGTCGCGGCTTCATGCAGATCGGCGCCTTGGCGCTGGGCGGGCTGTCTCTGCAGGATGTGCTCGCCGCCCGGGCGAAGGCCGGCACGCAGCAGAGCCAGACCTCGGTCATCATGCTGTATCAGCATGGCGGGCCCTCGCAGCTTGAGACGTACGACCTGAAGCCGCAGGCGCCGACCGAATACCGCAGCGTCTTCAGCCCCATCGCGACGAACGTGCCGGGGATGGACATCTGCGAGTTGTTCCCGCTGCAGGCGCAGCTGGCGGACAAGTTCTCGATTGTCCGCTCGCTGCATCACGAGGTGGGTATTCACAGCGACGGCGGGATCGTCGTGCTGACGGGCAAGCAGCCGACCGTGCTCGATCCCACCTCGCAGTCAAAGAGCGAACATCCCGACTTCGGGTCGATCACCAGCAAACTCCGGGGCATGGGGGAAGACGCCATCCCGCCGTACGTGGCCATCCCCGTCAAGCCTTACATGACGCGGCCGACTTACCTCGGCCTCCACCACTCCCCGCTCGAAGCCGGCGATCCGGCGGCCGAAAGCTACCAGCCTCCGCAGGTCACGCTCGCGGCCGGTCGGGACGGTGCGTATTTTGAGAATCGACGTCATCTTCTGCAGCAGCTTGACCGGTTCCGCAGCGACCTCGACGCATCCGGCCAGCTGGACGGGACCGACAAGTTCCGCGGCATGGCATTTGAGATGCTCACCAGTCCGCGGCTGGCGGATGCCTTTCGCATCGACCTGGAAGAGCAGACGCTGCGGGAACGGTATGGCATGCACCAGTGGGGCCAGGCGTGCCTGCTCGCCCGGCGTCTGGCTGAGGCAGGGACGGCCGTGATCAATATCTACTTCGACACGCCAAGGACCGGACAGGAATTCACCAACTGGGACGACCACAGTGGGAACGCGGGCCGTCCGGGGCACTTCGGCAAGTACATGAGTGTCCGGCTGCCGTACATGGACCAGGCATTGTCGGCCCTGATCGAGGATGTCTGGGCGCGCGGTCTGGATCAGCAGGTGCTGATCGTAGTGGTGGGTGAGTTCGGCCGCACGCCGCGGATCGCTAACAACTCGACCGGCACGGGCCGCGACCACTGGCCGCAGGCGTATTCCGCGCTGTTGTCGGGGGGCGGACTCCGCATGGGACAGGTCGTGGGAGCCACGAACAGCAAGGCCGAGTTCCCCACGGAGCGGCCTTATACGCCCCAGGATCTGCTGGTCACCATTTATCGGCACCTGGGGATCGATGCGACCGGCTCGACGGTAACGAATCTGGCGGGACGTCCCGTTTACGTGCTCGAGAGCGGAAGGCCGATTGCGGAGCTGGTATAAGTACAGAGAGAATCGACTTCAGCAGGCGACGTTTCGCAGCACGGTCGTCGCGCCCTGTAGAACGCAGTCCCATGAAGGTTTTGAACTGCACCGGTCCGATCCGCCGTCGTGAGTTCCTGCGCGCCGGGATGCTCGCGCTCGGCGGGCTGACGCTGCCGGAATTGTTCGCCCGCCGGGCGCTGGCCGGCGGCAGCGGCTCCGATACGTCCGTGATCCTGTTCTGGATGTGGGGCGGTCCCAGCCAGCTCGAGACCTGGGACATGAAGCCCGATGCGCCCAGCGAGTACCGCGGGCCGCTCAACCCCATCCACACCAATGTCCCGGGGATGGACATCTGCGAGTACATGCCGCTGCAGGCGCAGCGCGCGCACCGCTTCTCGCTCATTCGCTCGCTGCATCACAATCTGTCCGCGCACAACGACGGCAGTATTGAAGTGCTGACCGGCAAGCCCCCGGCCCAGGAAGACCCGACCTCGCAGGCCATCTCGCAGCACCCGGACTTTGGAATGGTCGCCAGCCGCGTGCGTGGACCGGGGCCGAACGGCATTCCCCCTTATGTCGGCGTGCAGAAGGCGCCGTTCATGACGCGGCCGGTGTACCTCGGCGTGGCGCACCAGGCGTTTGAGACGGGCGATCCCTCCGCGCCCGACTACGCTCCCCGCAACCTCACGCTTGCCTCTGGAACGGACAACGCGCGGCTGGACGACCGCAAACAACTCCTCGCCCAGTTCGACCGGTTTCGTTCGGGCGTCGACCAGCTTCGCTCTCTCGAAGCGGTGGACCAGTTCCGCGACGCCGCGTACGGCCTGCTCACCAGCAACCAGGTGGCGAAGGCGTTTGAACTCAGCGGTGAATCCGATGAGACGCGGGACCGCTACGGCCGGCATCGCTGGGGACAAAGCTGCCTGCTCGCGCGGAAACTGACGGAGGCGGGAGTGGCCGTCGTCAACATCGACGCCACCGCCCCCAACGACACGACCAAGCACTTCAGCTGGGACGACCATGCCGGCGCGTTCCACCTCGACTATGCGCAGCGCGAACGGCTGCCTCAGATGGACCAGGCGCTGTGCGCCCTGATCGATGATCTGTATGACCGAGGACTGGATCAGAAGGTGATGGTCATCGCCTGCGGTGAGTTCGGCCGCACGCCGCGCGTCACGCACGCCCCGACGAACTTCTCGGACCAGATCGGCCTGGGCCGCGATCACTGGCCGAATGCGTTCACGGCCTGGATCTCCGGCGGCGGGTTGCGGATGGGGCAGGTGGTCGGCGAGACGAACTCCAGAAGCGAATACCCGCTGCACGATCCGGTCACACCCCAGGACCTGATGGCGACCATCTATCGCCACCTGGGCATCGACTACACGGCGTCGTTCGACGACTTCGCCGGCCGACCCGTGCCGATCCTGTTCTCCGGCAAGCCGATCCCGCAGTTGATCTGACACGCAGACGGCCCCTCAAAGGCGCCGTCTGGCGATCACGGGACGGTCGGGCTGATCACGGAAGCGGCAGCACTTCGGCCCGCCCCTCAATGACGAGCAGTTCCCGATCCAGCGGGACGTCTTCAAACGATCGCACATCGCCGCTCGGCCAGCGAACGTCCAGCCGGTCGACCGCCTGACCCCGCGGAACGCCGAACAGCAGGACCCTCTGATTGCTGGCCTGGTACCCGTCCCCGGCTGTCAACTGCCGCGTCTGCACCCTTCCGCCCGAGACCAGGGTCACCGTGGTGGTGATCGCATCCCGGTCGATGCTCGTCCCGATCAGGCGAATGCTCACGAAATGGTTGTCGGTGGGAGAAGCGTTCGTGACAACGGCGGCCGGCCGGTCGAGATGCGTGACGGCGAAGTCCTCACGCCCGTCCCGATTCCAGTCGAGCCGCGCGAGCCCCCGTCCCAGATAACGCCCGGCGAAATAGTCTCCCAGTTCCGATGACGGAACCTCTTCGAACGTTCCGTTCCCCAGATTGCGAAAGCACTGCGGCGGCATCTCGAACGCCCGTCCCGAAGGACGCACATCATCGACGTGGCCGTTCGTCACAACCAGGTCGAGGTCGCCGTCGAGATCCACGTCGAGGAATTGTGTGCCGAACCCGAGCCAGTCCGACTGCGAATCCTTGAGACCCGCCGCGCGCGTCGCGACGTCGAAGTAACCGGCCTGTTGGTAGCGATAGAGCGTGTTCGATTCGCCTTCAAAGTTCGACACGAACAGGTCCAGCAGCCCGTCGCCGTCGGAGTCGCCGACCGCGATCCCCATCCCGGCCTCGTACTGGCCCAGTTCATTGACGGCGACCGCGGTCGCGATTCCCTGCTCCCGGTAAACCGGCCGCTCTGCTCCACGCGGCGCCTCGTTGACAAAGAAGAAGTTCGGCGAAACATCGTTGGCGATATACAGCGACGGCACTCCCGCGCCCGCGAAATCGGCGGCCACGATCCCCATCCCTCGTCCGCCGGGATGAACGATGCCGCACTCTTCCGTCATGTCCTCGAAGCGTCCGTCTCCTCGGTTCAGCAGGAGCCGATCTTGCGCAGCATCGTAACTCTGAATGGGACATGGCCGCGGACTGCCGTCTGGATTGCGGCAGCGGCGCGTGAACACGTCGCTTCCGCCCAGGTAGTTCACGGTGTAGAGATCCGGCAGTGCGTCGCCATTTAAGTCCGCGATGAGGCAGCTGGTTGTCCAATTGTCCCGATCAGCCAGCGCGTCGACCGGCAACTCGGCGAAAGTCCCGTCGCCGTGATTGATGAACAGTCGGTCAACGCCGATATTGGCGACCAACAGGTCGACGAAGCCGTCGTTGTTGAAGTCCCCCGCGGAGGCCCCCTGGCTGAAGCCTCGCTCCTCGATCGCTGCGAACGCAGTGACGTCCTCAAATCTGCCGTCGCCGCGATTGCGGAAGAGCCGATCGAGATGCACCGCCTGCTGCTCGTCCGGCGGCCAGCCGCTCCCCTGCGTCAGATGCAGATCTGTCCAGCCGTCCGCATCGTAGTCGAGAGCCGCCGCCCCCCCTCCTGTCTGCTCGTGAAGCGGCACGACGTGCACCTCATGCGGGTCGCCGCCGTTGAAGTACTGAAACTCCAGGCCGGACGACGCGGCGCGGTCCTCAAACTGCAGCGGTGTCAGGCTCGAGGCGCTGCGGATGTCTCCTCGCGGTGGTGAAGGAGTCGCGCTCTGGAAATCGGGCAGAGGCAGAGTTCCGAGATCGATTTGGAGTGCCGGGTTGTAACTCGGATGGCAGCGAGTCTGCTGTGACTCCGCGGCCCGCGGGGCTTCATCCCGGAGCAGTCGCTGCGCCCATTCCAGCCGCGGTCGATCGAGCAGCGCAAGCCGCGTCCATCCCAACGCCTCCCACAGCAGTCCCAGGCGAGCCGCGGCTCCGGCCGCATGCAGTAACTCCCGGGAGTCGTCTCCTGGTGCGCCCCGGTGCACCATATGGGCATGAAACAGGTAATCCTGAAGATCGCGGGACCGTCTCAAGAACCGCTCGGCATCGACCGATCTGCCCAACGCCAGCAGCGACTGGCCCAACTGGTAGTTTGCATCCTGCGAGTTGGGATTGAGCCGAACCGCCTCCCACAGACAGCGTGCGGCGGCCGCCTCCTGCCTCCGGGTACGGGCCCACAGGCCGCGCACAGTCCAGATCTCGGGATGAGAATTCGCCGCTTCGGGCAGGCTCGCGTTCCACTGCGGAATCTCATCGCCGGTCCCGATGTCGAGCAGCAGACGCCCGGCTCGGGCGTGCGCTTCAATCAAATCCGGTCTGGCTTCAATCGTCTCAGAGAGGAGCGCCTGCGCCTTTGCATTGTCACTTTGATCGAGCGCCTGCAGGGCGAGTCCCAGTTTCGGCAGCGGATCATCCGGATCGGCCGCGTGGAACTGCTGAATGACGTCGGGATTCTCGCGCGCCAGGTCGCCCAGCGCCAGCACGAACAGTTGTGCCCGGTCGGACCGCTGCTCCCGAATCGTCTTCAGCCGATAAGGCGTGGCTTCCCAGCTGCGCCCCGCGAGGCCCAGCAGGTAGGCCAGCCGATCGTTGGCGAGCCCGTTTTCGGGATCCAGCTGCAAAGCTCTGCGGAACTGCGACTCGGCTTCCGATAGACGCGGTTGATGCTCGCTCAACACTTCACCGGCAAAACAGCGGGCCTGCACCGAGCCAATACTGCCGTCGTCCGGAATCCGGTTGAACAACTCCAAAGCCTCCTCGAACTTCCCGGATTCCAGCGCGCAGCGCCCCGCCAGGTGCAGCGCCTGAACGTGCTCGGGATTGCGACTGAGAATCCGCTCCGCGCAGTCCCGAGCTTCCGGCAGATCCCCCTCGACAAATGCCGAGTGCCCGCGTTCCAGCAGCACCGAAATGGGTTCATCCTGGCCCGCCAGGAACAGCGCCGTTCCCACAGCGGCAATGACCACCACGACCGCCGCGAGGGAGCGTCTCCGGAAGACCGGATCGGATTCTCGCGGAGCTGTTGAATCGGACCGCTCCGGCCCGGCAGCCGCATGGGGATTGCTTCCAGTCATCGTGCACCGGCAACCTGGACAGTGAGCTCCGATCGGTTCGCGCAGGCCAGATGCGGAGATTGCAGCCGGTCCGTCGTCATCGCCCAGAGTCGGCTGCGGCCCTCCACCGCGATGAAGTCGCGATTACGGCCGACGCCCTCGAAAGTCTGCACGCCTCCTGAGGGCCAGCGGATGTCAATTCTGTCAGCCATAAACCTGCCCAGTCCGATGACGAGCACCCGCTCGTTACTGGCCTGATACCCGTCTCCCGCCGTGACCTGTCGCACGATCGTTCGTCCCTCGCTGGTTGTGACCGTTACTGTTGTGCCGCATGCATCCCGGTCGGAATGCGTACCGATGAGTTGCAGAGTCAGATGCCCGCCTTCCCCCTCGCTTAGGTTGGTGAGCAGCGCCGCCGGGCTGTCCAGGTGCGAGATCGCGGCGTCCTCGCGCCCGTCGCGGTTCCAGTCCAGACGCGCCATGCCTCGTCCCAAATACTGCCCTGCGAAGAAATCCCCCAGCTCGGCCGCCGGCTTCTCAACGAACTGTCCGCCGCCGACATTATGAAAATACTGCGGCGACATATGGTAGGCGCGCCCGTACGCGCGATGATCGTCCACCTGTCCGTTCGTCACCAGCAGGTCCAGGCGTCCGTCGAGATCGGCGTCCATCGCCTGCGTGCCGAAACCCAGCACCGGCAGTGTTGCGGCCGCGATTCCACTGCGGCGGATTTCGTCGCGAAATGCACCATCCTCCGCCTGCACGTAATACGCATTGTACTCCTGTGCAAAGTTCGTCACGAACAGGTCCAGCCGGCCGTCATCGTTGAGATCGCCGACGGCGATTCCCATGCAGCCCTGTGCCTGTCCCGCATGATCGAAGGCCGTCCCGCTCGCCAGCCCCTCCTCCAGAAACCTCGCGTCTTCACCGGGTCTGGTGACGTTGCGAAAGAAGAAATTCGGAACCAGATCGTTCGCCACAAACAGGCTGAGTCGTCCCGTCCCGTCAAAATCAGCCGCGGCCAGCCCCAGACCCTTGCCGTTCGGAGCATCAAAGCCGGAGTCGTGCGAGGATTCCACGAAGGTTCCGTCACCACGGTTCAAGTGAAACTGATCCGCCGCGGCGGCGAAATCGAACGGCGCGCACATCCGCGGCTCGCCGTCCTTGTGCTGGCACATCCGTTCAAAGACGTCCGACCCTGAGAGGTAGTTTGCGTCGTACAGGTCCGGGAGGCCGTCGCCGCTGAGGTCCGCCAGCAGGCAGCTCGTGGTCCAGCTTCCCGCATCCCCGTGCACCGCCGCGGAATGGTCGACGAACGTGCCGTCTCCGTTGTTGCGATACAGACGGTTCTTCCCGATGTTGCCCACATACAGATCGGGAAAGCCGTCGGCGTCGAAGTCCCCGACGCCGACTCCCTGGCTGTAGCCGTTCTCGCTGATCCCCGTGACGGGTGTTACCTCCTGGAAACTCCCGTCGGCTCGATTGCGAAACAGCCTGTCCATTGAATCGAATCGCTCCGCATCGGGCGGCCAGCGGCAGCCCTGCGTCCAGTGCAGGTCCGGCCACCCGTCCCGATCATAGTCGATGACCCCCACGCCCCCTCCGCTGAACTCGTACATGAACTGCCCGGGCGTCTCCGGATCACCGCCGTTCACGTATTGAAAGTTCAGGCCGGCGGCGGCCGCATCGTCGCGAAACCGCACGACCGTCGTGGGATGCTCGAGTTTCACTACTGCCGGCTCCGGGATCGCCGACGGTCCCGTCGGCAACGGCAGCGTCGAAAGATCGACCTGCTCCGCGGGATTCGCCGTCGCCAGCGTGAGCGGAGGATTCCGATCGAGAATCGGCTGCAGTCGCGCGCAGTGCTGTTGCGACCAAAGGTCGCCGGGCTTCACCTGCTGCGCAAAGCGGGCCCAAGCCCACGATTCCCAGATCCTTCCCAAAACTTCCATCTGCTCGGCGACGGCGCGAATCGGCTCGAGACTGCTGTGCTGGGACTCAAACAGGAACGACTCACTTTCTTCCAGGGCCTGCAGCTGCTTCACCCGTTGCTCGAAGGGACGCAGCGGCGCGGCGTACTCCACGACCCGCATCGACTCCAGCAATCCGTGCAACGCGACCCGTGAATTTGGATCACGGCGCACCGACTCCCAATAACATCGTGCGGCACCCGCGGAGTCTCCCTGTTCGGCCGCACAATCCCCTCGAAGCCTCCATGCCTGCGGATGATCGTCCGCTTCCGCCGGGAACTCCCCACACCATGCGGCCAGTTCCTCTCCGCGGGCCTGCTTCCACAGCAATCGCGCAACCGAGATCCTCGCTTCAAGCAGATCCGGCGCTGCCGCGACGGCCTCGCGCGCCAGTCGTTCCGACTCGATCAGGTGTCCATCCTGCTCGGCCTGCCAGGAAAGGCCCAGCAAGGCATTGGGATCATCAGGAACCGCCTCCAGGCACTGCTCCAGCAGACCGGCTTCGCGATGCCCCCCCGATTCCGAGCCGAGCAGCGTCAACTGATTGACCGAGATCCGGTCCTGTCGGGTCAGTTCGATCAACAGTCCTTCTGCTTCCCGTTTGCGCCCGGCGAAACCGAGCAGATCAGCCAGTCCGGCCACAGCCGTCGGATGCCGCGGATCACGGCCCAGAACGGCGCGGAACCGCCGCTCCGCATCGGCCGCCCGGTGCAGCTGAAAGAATGTCAGGTGGGCGGCGATGGCATGCCCGTTGTTCACCCGCTCGTCCGGCCCGGCCGGCAGCCGGTCATAGAGCGTCACCGCTGCGGCAGCGTCGCCGAGTTGGGCTGTCGCACCGGCCGCCAGCAGCAACGCCTCCGCCGAATGTGGAGATTCGTCCAGCACCCGGAGCGCAGCGCGCTGCGCACTCCGGTAGTCCTGCGCATTAAACGCCGCGCGGGCCTCAGCGATCAGTTCACTTGCAGTCGGGCCGCGCTGGATGAGTGCCGTACCAATTCCGATCGCCGCGATCAGCAAAGCGAGAATGGCAGCCCTACTTGACATCGATCTTCTGCGTCACCCGGAATCCGACAAATGGTGTGCGGCCTGTCGGCTCGAGGACGTTCCGATGGGCCGAGCGAACATTGCGAACGAGAGCCCAGAACGATCCGCCGCGGATGACCCGGTAATCCCCAGTGTCCGGACCGCGCGGATCCAGGTGTGACGAGGTGCTGTACGAGTTGTCGGCGTACCAGTCGTGGCACCACTCATAGACATTGCCGTGCATGTCAAACAATCCGAACGGGTTCGGCTCCTTGACGCCGACCACCGCTGTGCCCCTGATCCGGGATTCGACGAACCACACGTGATTGTTCAGTTGTGTCTCGTCGTCCCCCATCGACCACCGATCCTGGCTGCCCGCCCGGCACGCATACTCCCACTGCGCCTCTGTGGGTAGTTCGTATTCGGCACTTTCCTCCTGCGACAGCCAGCGGCAGAATGCAACGGCGTCATTCCACGACACATTGATCACCGGATGCTCGTCCGTTTGCGAAACGCCTGGAGTTTCTCTCCAGGTGACGTCGGGCGACCGCTCCCAGTTGATGAGGCTATAGCCTCCCTCGCGGTCCTGCTCGGCATCCGTCTGATACCCGCTGGCCTCGACGAACTGCCGAAACTGACCACGGGTGACGGGGTGGGCACCCATCAGGAATGGCTCGCTGATGGTAACCGAATGCCGCGGCGACTCGCTCTGGTAGTACTGCTTCCACAGGGCATTCGACTCGTCGGCAGTCAGCGCTTCAACTTCTGCCGCTGGACTCCCCATCATGAACCGCCCCGGAGGAATCAGTTGAAACTGCATCCCCAGCGCGTTCTCCGACTCGACGGGCTCTCCCGTGTATCGGGCCCAGGCGGTTTGCAGTTCCTGTACCTGCTCGGGTTCGAGCGGCGTCTGAATTCGGAGCGGCTCGATCCGCACCTGCACACGCTGGTTCGGCCCCGGGGTCAGAGTGAGTTCCTGCACCACTGCCTCGACTCGACCGTCTGCGACGCGGAGGCTCGGATTCGACTTGTCTCCCGAGATCTCCAGCGAGACGTCGCCGTGCGCGGTCGACACGGAGACCCGATGCGCGGCATCAACTGAAATAACGGGCGCGACACCATCGGAGGAGGTGATCTCGAGCACGATCGTGCCCGCGGTTGTTTCGACTCTCAAAACCGACGTTGCCATCAGCAGGCAGCAGCAGGCAATCAGGGAGCCGAACCGAATCGCCCGAGTCACCGCCCAATGCAGCGCTCGGCTGCGGGCGAGGTCTCCCGTTCGGAGGCTTTCGTACTGAGGCATTGCCATGGCGGCACCTCGATGCTTTAGGATGCGATCTACGTGCAGCAACCGTCCGCTCAGTTCGGGGCGTCCACTCCGGATCGCCTCTGGACCTGGTGCGCCGTGCTCGGGCGGGGCTGGCCTGTGGCGCGAATGATCGCCTGGGAATCGACCGGGGCTCGCCGTTCGGCTCCCGGCTAAGCACCCGGTGCGCTAACGGTCTCGCGCTACTCCATCGCAATCGGGAACTCGTTGTCCCCCGCCTTGATGTCGGCCGACAATTCCGACGTCGCGGGGAGCCGGTACTTCTGAGGGATACTTGGATATTCCTTCGCCGCGGGGCTCGGTGTGCCGTCTTTGCCGAATGTCGGGGGCACCTGAATGTCCGGAGGCGTGATGTAGACGGAGTACGTTCCGGCCGGCAGCCCCCCTTCGACCGTGTACGCTCCGGTCGGGTCAATCATGCCGCCCCCTCCATGCTCCTCATTTCGGAAGTTGACATTACCCTCTTGGACGGGCTGCCCTTGAAATGTCACAGTTCCGCTCACCGGATGTCTCTCGAGGGCGTTGTCGTCGCCGCAGCCCGAGATCATCAGGGCCAATGCTGCAAGAACAACGTAGTGTCGGGTCTTTCTCATGAGTCGATTGTCGCCTGCTGTAAGATGCTCCGCGGTCGCCCGGCATCGCGCCGGAATGCAATCCGGGGTGGATTCAGTTCTCGCCGTCCGTCGGGACGGAGAGGTTGGTTTCCGCATCCTCGTGCCCGCGTAAGGACGAGGGGGGAGCGGGAGGGAGTCCGCTGGGCGGCGCAGCATCCTCGGATTCGGGCATTCCAGAGTCTTCAGTGGTGTCGTTGCCGCCCACCGACGGCTCCGATCCGGGCTCGTCCGGCACTTCCGGATCCGGCTGCCTCTCCAGCTTCAGAACGAAATAGTTGGGCTCCGCTTTAACCTCAACCTCGATTCCGCTGCCGATCGGCGTGCGGTACTTCTCCGGGATCTCCGGGAATTTCGGCAACTCGCGCGGCGGGGCATTGGGAACCGGTGGAGTTGTAAAGGGGTCTGGCGGAGTGATCGCCACGTAATAGACGGCGGGCGGAAGTCCCTCGCCGTTCACCTGAAACGTCCCGTCGGGACCGATGGGCCCCCCGCCGTTGCGGCTGCTGTGATAAAACGTCACGGTGCCGCCCGTAATCGGCTGGCCCTCGAATGTGACCAGGCCGGATACGGGAAAAACGGTGGGCGGCGGCGGCTCGTGAGAGCAGCCGCTTGAGGCCGCGAGGATGCTTACTACGGCCAAGACACAGCCGGACCGAATTAAATTCGCCACGACCGGGCGCATCGCTCGACCCCCAGCTCCGCAGACGGTACTTCCTCGAGCCCCATCCTCAGCCACGCCGCGCGGGGCAGCGTGGCTCCGCACCGCTCTCCCGGTTACGGGAAGTTCACCGGGTTGCCGTCGTTGCGGACGGACAGCCGAATCAGCGTGTTGAGATCCTGATTCTCGGAAGCGAAGTGCACCGAGCCGTCGGACATCAGGATGTTGCAGCCCCCCTCATGGAACGAGTTGAGGACGGTGTTGAGGTACCAGGGCTGCGCACCGCCGGGAGCATTGTTGGAGTTGATCTGATAGACGACGGTGGTAATGCCGGCGACAATCTCGCAGCCCGTCACGGCCGGGAACGTCGTGCGTCCCAGGCTCGTTCCCGTCCAGGCGCCCCAGTAGTTGGCACGGACGTCCTGCCTGTTGTACATGCCGGACTGTTCGCCCACGAGCATGACGTTCGACGTTCCATCAGTCGCGTCCGCCAGCCGCATGTTACGCAGCGCGGGCAGCATGCCGTTGTAGCAGTCGCGCCCGGAATAGACCAGATCGCTGCACATGCCGAGGCCCGAGATGTCCCAGCGAGCGCCCGGGTTCGTGGCATCCAGGAGTGGGTCCGCTCCTCCGCCGATGCCGACGTAGTCGGCAGTCTGTCCGTTGCAGAAGTTGTTCATCACGCCCAGCGTCGAATTCTTCGGAAGGGTGCTGGACGGGCAGTTGTATCCGGGGAGGATAAACCCGGTCAGTGCCTGATTCGGAGCCGCATACACGGGCGGAGACCATCCGGTGAACGTGGCCGGACCACCGCTGAAGCTGAGAGTGTTGTAGATGGGGGCCTGGTCCAGATACGGGAAGACTGCGACCCGCCAGTTGCCGCGGTAGTTGAAGTGATTGCCAACGGGCATCGTGTTGAAGGTGTCGTGGTAGTTGTGCAGTGCCAGCCCGATCTGCTTCAGGTTGTTCTTGCATTGCGTGCGCCGCGCCGCCTCTCGGGCCTGCTGCACCGCAGGAAGCAGCAGCGCGATCAGGATCGCGATGATCGCGATCACAACCAGCAGTTCGATCAGGGTGAATCCATACGCGTTTTTCCAGGTGCTCCGCCTCGCCTGTCGCCGTTCCATACGTCGCTCCTCAGTTGGGAATGATGGAACCATCAGAAGGATGCCGTTGCAATCGGCAGTGAACTCGTGGTGATGTGCCTGAGATGAAATAAGAATGGACCAGAATGCGTTACACCGATAGGACTGTTGCATTCTGCAACACTTCATACCAGATCGAACGGATCAGGTCAATCTGATGCGTTGCATGCAGGCACGGTTGCTCAGTCTTTCAACACCTCCAGCATGACGCTTTCACCGACGAGCACCAGAAGTCGTGAATATGAGCAGCTGCTTCTGAGCTGATGATTCCGTCACAGTCATTGGCAACTGGTATGCCACTGCCGCGACCGATCAAGGCAGCCGGCCGTTCTCGTACACTCTTTCGCGTTCGCGTCACCTGTCGTCCGGAACGTCGGGATCGGCGATCGCAAGTTTCTGTCGGAGGCGATGGAGCGCCTCTCGCCGCTCCGCACTCTGCATGTAGAACGAATACCCGAACTCCTCCAGCTGCATGTCGAGCATGTGCTCAATGCCGCGCTGTGCGAATTGACGATTGATCAGGTACGGATCGTCAAGCGCCTCAATCAACTCCCCCAGCGCAAACTTCGAATCCGTTCTGGCGAGCACATCGGCTGCGACCAGTCGCACGGACTCATGATCGTGGCGTAGCCAGTTCAAACTGGCGGCGTCATTGCGACGCGGATAGGCCGCGGCAATGGCCGTCTCGGAGAACTCGGCTCCGTACCAATCCGACATCGCCTTGACGGCCCAGTCGATCGGCCGATCCGCATGGCACATGTTGCAGGCATTGGGCTGGCCCGCCTCCAGCATCGCGCGATTTGTCGGCGAGAAGATCATGTGCGTGCGGACGACGTCCTGCAGGCCCTCGTTAAGGCGGGGCATGTGGCAGTTCAAGCAGCGATCGCCGTCGCTGCCCGGCTGATGGTGCGTATGGGCGAGTCGAGCGGTCACATCCTCCAGGCGCGTGTGGCATACCAGGCAGGAGGCATCGTCCTGTTCGGCCGTCCGCGTCCACATCGGTCCCGTTCCCTGATGGGGATCGTGACAGTGGATGCACATGATCTCCGTTGTGCACGCACCACGCATCATGTCGTCGAACTCGGTCGAGTTCCAAGTCGCCATGCCGGCGGCGAACTGCGGTCGATGCCCCGTATGACAGCGGCCGCATGCCCAGTTGAGGTTCTCGCGGCTGCGGCCGGTCTCCACAGGTCCTCCAACATGGAGTTCCGCTGCCAGGGGAAAGAACGAAGGCTTCTGGCGGAGCCCTGCCGCATGCTCGCGAGACCCCAGATGGCAGGCCTCGCAGCTGACGCCGAGCGTCACCGCATGCTCCGGCGCTTCCAGCGCGATCATGCGCTGCATCACATCCATCATTTCCAAATCGGCCAGCGCGCTCGCGGCCTGCTCTCCGTTCCAGATATCCGGGTGCTCGCGCTCCAGCAGCGCGGACGTCCACAAATGCATTGGCTGCGGCGAATGGCGGCCGATCGTGTGCGTCGCCCGCACCATCATGTCTGCCAGCGGGAACGTCGTATGGCAGTAGTTGCACTGGACTGCATACGGCCGGAAGTTCGCTGCGATCGAGTCGGTGCGGAACGGATCGAGTCGCTCGCCATCGGGCAGTTCGTCGTCAATATGCACGACGGGCACCCATTCTCCTTCGTCCAGCCAATACCCGAATGGCAGCACGTGCTCTGCCGAGTAGAGCGGACTGTGCGACGGCTCTGGGCCGCTGACCATGCGGCCCACGTAATACTGAAAGAAGCGCCGCCCGATCGTCTGAGTTACCTCGTAGTGGCGCGTCGCTCCGTCTCGTTCCAGCCTCATCCGCCGCAGCGGTCCAGACTGCTCAAACGTCGCCGTGCCTCCCAGGTAGCTGATCGATGCGCCGGAGAAATCTCCGAGCACCGTGTGCTCATCCGCGAGGGCATTCATCCAGCGGTGCGGATGCTCGGACCAGTCGGCGTGGTTCTGCGGATGGCACTTCCGACAGGCATCCGGGCCGACGTAATCCGCGCGCAGGATGTTGCTCTCGGACGATGGACTCGTCACTGTCAGCACTTCCTGCGGGACTTCATCCCACCAGATCGTCAGATTCCCGGCCCGATCCATTCTGGGAACACGCACAGCACCTTCCGGGGGCGGTGCGGATGACTCGCCACATCCGGACAGCGTCAATGTCCCGAGCAGCAGTAGTAGTCTTGCAATGTTCTCGCGCATCAGAGTTCGCCGACCGGCGCGGCTTGACATGTCGTGTCCGCACCGAAGATAACGGATTCAGGTGCCCTGCGCTCGCACACCGTCCGTGAGCGTGGCATGCGACAGTTGATTCTGTCAATTCCCACGCAGGGTGATCGTAGCGGTATTGCAGCCTTCCGGCGTCGTTGCGGACACATGCATCGCCCCGCTCCCCCAATTACTGCAACCGGCCCGGCCTCGTTGCTGGCAGAGACCGGGTGCGAAGCCCGCTCCCGCTCATTGCACAATTCGCATTGGCCGGCCGGCATCGCTTGCTTCATCGCATTGCTCGGCTGCAGCGACCAGGCTGACAACGCCTCAGAACCTCCGCCGAGCCGGTCGCACGAACCGCTGGCCATCGAGATCACGGGACGCGAATACGAGTGGTATGTCCGGTATCCCGGCCCGGATGGGATTTTCGGCACGCATGACGATCGGCATACCGTTCGCCATCCCCATGCTCCGCAGCACACCCGGCTCCGCATCCTGCTGAAGAGCGAGGACTACCTCTACTCGTTCGCAGTCCCCGAACGCGATCTGAAGGAGATCGCCGTCCCTGACCTCTCCTTTGAACTGGCCCTCTCAACGGGAGGCGCCGGGAATCTCGAGTTCCGTGGCGACCAGTTTTGCGGTTTCACGCACCCGCAACTGTCTGGAAACATCGTCGTCCAATCGTCCAGCGACTTCGCAGCATGGCTGGCTTCGCTGCCCGCCCATCCCTGATCCCGCGACATCTCCAGGCCGATACTCGGTGTCGCGAACTCTTGGTACGAAGTTCGCATGGCGCGCGTGACTGAAGCGAATTCTGGAGTTCCATCGTAATGAAACGTCGCATCGCAGCCACAGTTTTGGTCATCGCTGTTGCTGGACTCAGCATTGCGGCGTGGGTCATGAATCGGCCGCCTACCGATGTTGCTGAGCGAACAGACGAATCGAATCTCCGTCCCGGTTCCGGCGAAGAGTCTGCTGACCGCTCGATCCCGGTGCTGGGCACCATCCCGGCGTTTACTCTGACAGACCAGAGCGGCAGCGACTTTGGGACCGATCAGCTGGACGGCAAGGTCTGGATCGCCAACTTCATCTTCACCCGCTGCACGGCGACCTGCCCCATGCAGACCCGCGAACTCGCTACCATTCAGAATAGGCTACGACGTCATCCGCTCCGGCGGGACATTCGGTTGATCAGCATTACGGTCGATCCGGAACACGACACTCCCGAGGTTCTTAAGTCCTACGCCTCGGCCCATTCGGCCGATCCCCACATGTGGCGCTTCCTGACCGGTTCGGAAGACGACGTACGCAAACTCAGCCGGGACAGTTTCTTTCTTCCCGTCGAGGAGGCTGCCGACGATGCGACATCACCCATCGTGCACAGCTCGAAGTTCATCCTCATTGATCCGTATCGCCGGATCCGCGGTTACTACGAAGCGCTCTCGGCGGACGAACGGCGAGATCTGACGCGCGACCTCGACCGGGTTCTCGCGGAGCGAAAGGCCGTTCCGCCGGAGATCGTGGCTCCTCCCTGGCTCGAGTCCCGGCGGAGTGCGCAACTGGCCACCGTCGACGCCTTTGGCGTCTTTCACGACTTTCAGTTCGTCGATCGACTCGCCGAGTCGGGAATCACGTTTCGCAACAAGATCGTGGACGATGCGGGCCGCGATTACCTCGCATCGCATTATGACCATGGCAATGGGGTCGCTGTCGCCGACGTCGACGGGGACGGCCGGCTCGACATTTACTTCTGCACGCAGGCCGGCACGAACGAGTTGTTTCGGAACGCCGGCGGCGGCCGGTTCGAGGATGTCACCGAGTCCGCCGGCCTCACCCGTTCCGACCGCATCTGGGTTTCCGCGTCATTCGCCGATATCGACAACGACGCCGACGCCGACCTGTTTGTGACCAGCGTCCGCGGCGGCAACGTCCTGTACCTCAACGACGGGCAGGGGCGTTTTCAGGACGTGTCGGAGGAAGCCGGCGTCGACTACGTGGGACACTCCTCCGGGGCGGTGTTCTTTGATTTCGACCGCGACGGGCTGCTGGATCTGTTTGTGTGCAACGTCGGCCGGTACACCACGGACGAGGTCGCGTCCGTGACAATGGAGCCGATCCGCCATGAAGCTCCTGCCGATTACGAGTACTACGTCGCCTACAAGGACGCCTTCGCCGGCCATCTCAAGCCGGAGCGGAATGAACGCAGCATTCTCTATCGCAACCTGGGAGATCATCGCTTCGAGGACGTCACCGAAAAGCTGGGACTCGTCGATGAGTCCTGGACGGGGGACGCCGGCGCCATGGATCTGAACGCCGACGGCTGGCAGGACCTGTATGTGCTCAACATGCAGGGAAACGATGAATACTACGAAAACCAGGCCGGTGAACGGTTCGTGCGCCGCAGCCGGGAGGTCTTCCCAAAGACGCCGTGGGGCGCCATGGGATTGAAGGCGTTCGACTTCGACAACGACGCCGATCTGGACATCCTCATCAGCGACATGCACTCGGACATGAGTGTGGAAGTCGGCCCGGATCAGGAGAAGCTCAAGGCCGACATGCAGTTTCCCGAGTCATTTCTGCAGACGGACGGCGCCAGCATTTTCGGCAATGCCCTGTTCGCGAATCAGGGAGACGGTCTATTCACGGAACTTTCCGACGCGCTGGGGGTCGAGAACTACTGGCCGTGGGGCCTGAGCGTCGGAGACCTGAACGCCGACGGATACGACGACGTGTTCATCACCGCCAGCATGAATCTCCCGTTCCGTTACGGCGTGAATACGCTGCTGTTGAATGATCAGGGCCGGCAGTTTCGGGACAGCGAATTCATCCTGGGAGTGGAGCCGCGCCGCAACGGGCAGACCGCCATTCCGTATTTCGAGTGCGACTGCGACGGTGCCGATCGGGAGCACATCGACTGCGAGGATCGCACGGGCCGCGTCGCCGTCTGGTCCGCCATCGGTTCTCGGGGGTCCGTCATCTTTGACCTCGATGAGGATGGCGACCTGGATATCGTTACCAACGACTTCAATTCTCCCCCGATGGTGCTGGTCAGCAATCTGACCGACCGCAAGTCCGTGCGATACCTGAAAGTCCGGCTGACCGGGACAACCTCCAATCGGGACGCGCTCGGAGCCGTCGTCACGGTGGTCACCTCCGAAGCATCGTACATGAAGGTCAACGATGGGCAGTCCGGCTATCTCTCACACAGCCGCGCTCCGCTGTACTTCGGTCTGAATGAGTCGGATGAGGTTTCCGAGATCCGCTGCCAGTGGCCCTCCGGCTCGGTGCAACTGATCGCCGGCCCGATTGACCTCAATACGACGCTCGAAATCGTCGAAGAGTAACGGTCGATGCGTCGCAGTCTTCTGACGCGTCATCGCTCACCGCGGCAGTTCGAGCCAGCGACTCAGCCCCTCCACAAACACAGCGTCACAGGCTGTCGGCAGATCGTGATGGCGATCGACCTGCCCCGAGGGCCAGTGGACGTCGACGCTCTCAATCGTGGCTCCGTTCCCCGTGGCAAAGACGAGGATGCGCTCGTTGCTCGACTGATTGCCGTCGCCGGCCAGCCACTGCCGAGTCCAGGTCCGGCCTTCGACCGTCACGCGGACGGTCGCCCCGACTGGATCGCGAGCCGATTGGACGCCGACCAGCCGGCAGCGGAACGCCTGGCCCGCGGGCGGCGAGGTGTTCGTCAATAAGGCGAGCGGCGCATCCAGATGGGTGATCAGAATGTCCTCACGTCCATCCCGATTCCAGTCAATGCGCGCCATCCCACGGCCAAGATGACGCTCGGTGAAGAAGGGCCCGAGGTGGTCTGCTTCCCGTTCCACAAACCGCCGGTCGCCCGTGTTGCTGAAGAACTGGGCCGGCATCTGATAGGCCTGCCCTCGATCTCGCAGATCATTCACATGACCGTTGGTCAGCATCAGGTCCGGCAAGCCGTCGAGCTCCGCGTCGAAGAACTGCGCCCCCCAGCCGACATACGCGTGGCGTTTCGGCGCGAAGCCGGCCGTAGCCGACGCATCGACAAAGTGGCCACCCTCCTCCTGGCAGTAGAGCGTGTTGGTTTGATCGTCGAAGTTCGTCACAAGCAGATCCAGGCGGCCGTCCAGGTCGACGTCCCCCGCGGCGATCCCCATTCCCGACTCGTAGTCGCCGTCACGGTTCAGCGCCACCCCTCGGATCAATCCGTCATCACGAAACGCCGCCTCGCCGCCGTCGCTCGGAATGCCGATCCACAGTGAATTCGGTCCGACATCGTTAGCCACGTACACGTCCAGTCCCCCCGCCCCGTCCAGGTCGCCCGCGATCAGCCCCAGGCCCCGTCCGGGGGCGGCTGCAGTCAGTCCGGATGCATTCGACGCATCCGCGAATCCCCCGTCTCCCAGGTTCTGGTACAGACGGGGCGGGGAGCCGCGGAATGACTGCGGCAGGCACGACCGCGGAATGGCTGCGTCCCCGCAGACCCGCTCGAACAAATCATGACCGGAGAGGTAATTGAGGGAGAAGATTTCGGGGAGGGCGTCCCCCGTGAAATCGGCGATGGTCGCGCTCGTCGAATAGCGCTCGTCGCCGACGCTCGCCGCGACCGTCACGTCCTCAAACGTCCCGTCGCCGTTGTTGCGATACAGGCGGTTGGCGCCGATGTTCGCCACGTACACGTCGGCGAATCCGTCTCCGTCGAAGTCCCCGACTGCTGCGCCCTGACTGAAGCTGTTCTCCTCCAGCATGCAGTCCCGCTGCACGCGCTGGAAAGTTCCGTCTCCCCTGTTTCGAAACAACTCGTCCAAGGCGCGGGGGTCAGCGGAGTCGGGCCACTCTCCTCCCTGCGGCAGATAGACGTCGGGCCACCCGTCGCTGTCATAGTCGATCACCGCCACCCCGCCGCCGACGACCTCGTACATGTGCACAATGCCATGTCGCAGCGGTGCGCCCCCATTGAGGTACTGGAAGTCCAGACCGGCAGGTGCGGCGTCATTGCGGAAGCTGACGGCGTTCAGTGCGGCAACCGTCGGGGGCGCCTCAGGAAGCGGCCCGAAGTCGCTCCAATCCGGCAATGGATAGCGTGCCAGATCCAAGTTCGGAAATTCATCCCCGGTAGTCGATCGAGCGATTGGCGAATGCATTGTCGCCGATCGAAGTCGCTCTACTCTTGCTTTTGGCACAGCGGCCGGACCGAATTCGACGATGGCCGCCCGTGCCCAACCGTACGCTTCCCACGTCAGCCCGAGCGACTCCGCCAGTTCCATGCATCGCCCGAAGTGGACCGGCTCTCCCACTCGATACGCCAGTTCCGCCTGCTTGGCGTAGTCGGCCAGCAATCCAGCTCGCTCGAGGAACGGGGCTGCACTCTCCGTCTCGTCCAGCGACACGAGCGATTGGCCGAGCCGGTACGCGCCGCTGGGGAAACAGGGGGCGCGAAGCACGCACTCTCCGTAGCACCGCACCGCAGCCTCCGTGAGTCCTTGCCGCTCCGCATACTGTCCCCGTACGAACCAGATTCCGGGATGGCCCGCAGCCGCCTCAGTAATCCGCCGGCTCCAGTTCCGAAACTCTTCGTCGGCATTGGACCTCAGCCAGAGTTCGCCCAGCAGCACCTGCACCTCGTGCGAATCGGGTTGAGTCTCAGCCAGTTCGCCGAGCAACTCGGCGGCACGGTCGAAGTCGCCCAGTTCAATCGCGATGCGGGCGGTCCCCAGCTTGACTGCCGGATCGTCGGGCGACATCTCGGCACAGGCCTGCAACTGCTGCGGATTCTCAACCGCAGCGCCGCCGGTCGCCAGTAGATACATCTGCGCCGTATCCGCGGCCTCCAGCCGGATCAGTTCGAGACGTTCCAACTCGGCCTGCAGGGGACGCGACGTCATTCCCAGCACATACGCGAGGCCGGCATGTGCGTCGATGGAGTCCCCGTCCTGCTTCAACGCCCGGCGAAACTGCTGCTCGGCCGCCGACAATTCGCCGAGTTCCGTAAGACGCACCTGACCCGATTCCGTTCGCGCGCTCACGGCGGCCGCCGTCCCGTCGTCCGGTATCCGATCATAGTATCCGATCGCTGGCGTAAACTGCCGCATCTGCTTCGAGGCTCGTGCCGCTAGCAACAGTGCTGACGGGGAGTCCGGGACTTCCCTCAGAGCGCGATTCGCCAGCTCGCGCGCCTCAGCGGGATTGCCCGACTGCAGAGCCGCAATCCCCTCGTCAATCCATTCCTGAGCCCGTGACGGCGTCCGCAGAGAAGTGGCGGCCACGGCCGCCACCAGCAGAACTCCACTCCCCACGAGTGCCCGCACGCGCGTGCGGGAGCGACGCTTTGAGTCGGAGTAGCCCTCTCGACCTGCCGGACTTGCTGCGCTCATGAATCCGCCACGATCCGTCCCACTTCGAGAGACGATGCGCCGTCCGGCCGCACGACCCCGATCAGCGGGCGCACGACTCGAAGGAGGCACCCCGACCCCTTCGCTACGACGCGGCGTGTGCCGGTGCGCCGACCGGGACTGCTGAGAAGACGCGGAAGGGGGACCGTCCGATGCACACGCCGATCAATCCCCCGGCCGTCATCAGGAACACCAGCTTCGGGGGGATTCCTTCCGGAACAGGCAGGTCCGTGCGGTACAGCGGAAACAGAAACGACGCCAATGGTGCGAACAGTAGGCCTGCAACCAGTCCTCCAGCGGCCGCCCGAATCAACACGCTCCACTTCCGCGAGCGGAAACCCAGTCCCGCCCCGATTGCCAGGCTGACAATTACGAAGGAACTGACGTGCATGGCCATCGCGTAGGGCAAGGGGTCACTGTCCCGGTTGTCCTGCATTTCGAGCCCGATGACTCCATTGGCCAGCCCCGCCGGCAGGCCGCTGACGGCGCCGCACAGCGCAAGCAGACCCATCAGCGCAAATCCGCGGCCTGGTGAGCGTTGAACCAATCCGTCAGCCAGACCCACCGCGGCTCCCAGCACCGCGCCGAAGATGGCCATGCAGAGCGCTGTGTTCCGGAACAGGGCGTCCCATCGATTGCCCCGCTCGATCGCCCATGCGACCGGATCGTCCGGATTGGCCCGCAGCAGGTTGGTCTCCTCGACGGTCAGATTCACCATCGGGAACTGGTTCTCGTAGCGGTGCACGAGCGGAGCCGAGACGGCGCCGCCCAACAATCCTGCGACGAGCAATGCCAGGACCGAAGCTCGCCGCGAGCGCGAGGAGGACGGCGGGGCGGCAGTTGAGAGATCCTCTTGAGCCGAGACAGTGGCAGTCACTTCGTTCATCGTGCGATTGCGCCCTTGACTGATTGGGTGGCGATGATCAGCGGCGCTGCGATATCATATGGCCGAGCGAAACACTTCTACAAGCCGCATGCTCTGAAAGCGCGCATCAGATGCCGGCGAGCGCGTGATTGATCGACCCATGTCGACCTCCCAGCGCATCTCCCGCCGTCGAATCCTGCAGATTGCGGCGGGCTCCGTCACAGCCACCTGCATTCCGCGCACCTGGGCCGATGATTCACGCACGCTGACTGCGGAAGGCGTCGGCGACGTCCGCACGCCGCTCTTCCACCGTGTTGATCTCGGAACGGCCCCGGGACGCATGCATGAGCCGACCGCAGGTCCCGACGGCAACATCTGGACGAGTCCACTCGATGGCTCCCTGTGGCAGTACGACACGTCATCCGGCGAGGGGGAGGTCCACGACCTCCAGGCGATCACCGGCATCTCGTGGCAGGGGCTGCATCTGTGGCCCGTCGCCGTCGGCACGAAGGTGTATCTCTGCACGCCCGGCCTGTCGGAACTCTGGGTCTGGGACCGCGAGCGGCAGAGCGTGCTCCGCCATCCGTTCCCTCACGCCGAGCCTGCCGTCTACGGCGGCTTCGCTCATCCGCAATCGGACGCGGTGTACTTCTACGACACGCGCCACGCCAGCGTCATCAAGTGGGACGTGCAACAGGAGATCGGCCGAAGCTTTCCCTGCCCCTTTGAACTGTCCGGTACGCTTTACATGTCGTTCATCGACACGGACCGGCAGGAGTTCTGGGGCAGCACCTATACCGGAAACGATCTGGTGCGGTTCGATCTTCGGACGGATGAGTGGACGGCCCACTACCGGTCTCCGCTGCCGAACGCCACTCCGACGGCCGGCGGCCGGGTCTTCGGCGAAACCCTGTTTGCGTCGGACCATCTTCAGGGACGGCTGCTCCCCGTCCATGCAGACACCGGCGAGTGGGGCGATCCCATTCCGGTACCCGGTTTTCGGGACTGGTTCGGCTACTTCAGCGGCGGATGGTTGTTTCGCAACCAGTTGTACTTCTGCCATTCCACCTGGACCGGAGGGGACGGCTCACTGGACGGCGAGCCGCATCACTTCATCGGGTCGTGGACCGTGTTCGACCCGGTCTCGCGGCAGTTCTCCCGGCTGGATTTTCCCGTCCGCGACGGCGAAAGCGTGCAGGACATGATGTCCGATTACTGCGCAACGTTTGACGACCAGTTGTTCATTCTGGCCGTCAACCGCAGGTCTCCCGGAACCGTCGCCGTGCTGCAGTCCAAAGTCCCGGCATAGCCCAGTGCCACATTGCCCCCGCTGCACGCTTCGTGATCGACTGATGCGGAATGATGTCTGATCTTTCCTCTGCTGCTGAAACCCGCGTCCCCCCTTCGACCGCAGCACCACTTCCGCCGGGCAGCGCAACCTCAGCGCGCCTCTCCGCCAGAAGATCGGGGCCGGTCATCACCCGCCGGCTGCGCTGGCTGCTGGTGTTCATGCTGGCGGCGACGTCATTGCTCGTCGCGAACTCGGGGTATCTCTCGGCCGTTCGCGGTTTGGAGTGGATCAGCCGCATCCGTGGTGAAGAGCGTCTCTATCAGAACCGGTTCTATCTCTGGATGGTGCTGGTACACCTGCTGATCGGATTTCTGTTGGTCGTCCCCTTCCTCGGGTTCGGCGTGCGCCATCTGCTGCTGGCGCGCGGGCACGTCAACCGCCGAGCGGTCCGCCTCGGCTATGCCTTTTTTGCCACCGGTCTGATCGTCCTCGTCACGGGCCTGCTCCTCGTCCGCGCCGGCCTCGCCGATCTGAAGTCCCCTCTGGTGCGCAGCACCGTGTTCTGGATCCACGCGCTGACTCCCGTCGCGGCCGGTCTCCTGTATGCCTGGCATCGGCTGTCGGGCCCGCCGATCCGATGGCGGACGGGGCTCGCTTATGGCGGCATTGCGCTCATCGCGACCGCCGCCATGGCCATACTGCACAGGCAGCCAGAGCAAACCGCGGCCACTTCCAATACCGCGGCCGCGTCCGCCGATTTCCATCCGTCTCTCGCGAAAGTCTCGACTGGCGGAACGCTGTCGTCCGACCTGCTGATGATGGACGACTACTGCCGGAAGTGTCACTCCGACGCGTACGACGGCTGGTTTCACAGCGCCCACCATCTCAGTTCGTTCAACAACCCGATGTACCTGGCCAGCGTCCGGGAGACGCGCTCCGTCGCATTGAAACGGGACGGATCGCTCGCCGCGTCGCGCTGGTGCGCAGGCTGCCACGACCCGGTGCCGCTGTTGACCGGCGTCTTCGACGATCCGGAGTTCGATGACGTCAATCATCCCACCGCACACGCCGGGATCACCTGTACGACCTGCCACATGATCTCCGAGGTCGACAGCACGCGCGGGAACGCCGACTACACCATCGAGCCGGCCGTACATTATCCCCTCACCGGCAGCCGCAATCGACTGCTGCAGTATGTCAACGAGCAGCTCATCAAAGCCAAGCCCTCGTTTCACAAGCAGACCTTCCTCAAGCCGCTGCACAAGACGGCGGAGTTCTGTTCCACATGCCATAAAGTGCATCTGCCGCGCGAGCTGACGCACTACCGGGATTTTGTGCGGGGACAGAATCACTTCGACTCGTTTCACCTGAGCGGCGCGTCCGGACATGGCGCGCGCAGCTCGTACTTCCCCATGCGCGCATCCGAGAATTGCGGTACGTGTCATATGCCGCTGATTGCGTCGGACGACTTCGCCGCTCGCCCCATACCCCGCACTGGAGCGTTTGCGATTCACGATCATCTGTTCCCCGGGGCGAACACCGCCCTGCCGTTCCTTCAGGGCTGGGAAGACGTCGTCACGCGCCAGCAGGAGTTCCTTCGCACCGCGGCACGGGTCGATATCGTCGGTATCCGCGCGGGGACGGGGCTCGACGCGGAGGTGGTCGCACCCCTCCGCGAACCCATCCTCCTCAAAGACGCCAATCGGGAGGTGCATGAACTCGCCTTAGCGCAGCTTCAGGATCAGAACCTTCCCGAGTTGCAGCCCGGAAAGGACTACCTGTTCGACGTTGTCATCCGCAATCTCCGCACCGGCCATGTCCTCACGCAGGGGACCGCCGATTCGAACCAGCTGTGGCTCGATGTGCGGGTCACGGCCGGCGACCGGGTCATTGGCCGCAGCGGCGGCATGGATGACCGCGGCCGCGTCGACGACTGGTCGCACTTCGTCAATGCCTACGTTCTTGATCGCCACGGCAATCGCATCGCCCGCCGCAATCCGCAGGACATCTTTACCGTCCTCTACAACAACCAGCTGAATCCCGGTTCAGCCGACGTCGTCCACTTTGCTTTGCGCGTTCCCGACGACGTCACCGATCTCATCACGTTCGAGGTCAAACTGCAGTACCGCAAGTTCGACAGCGAGTTCATGGAGTTCGTGACGGACAGCGCCAAGCCCGGCGATCCGCCGATCACCGGACATACGCCGGGCACTCCCTACGTCAATACGCTGCCGGTCACGACCATCGCCACCGACAGCATTACCTTCCCGGTCGCCGGCGTCGAACAGCAGCCCCCCCTTCAGGAGTACAAAATCACTGTCGACCACGCGTATCAGCGCTGGCAGGACTACGGCATCGCCCTGATGAACGAAGGTGCCGGGGCGATCCCGACCGAGGATGCGGGGGCCGAACTGCAACTGGCCGAGCAGATCCTGCTCGATGCAGAACGCCGATTTGGCTACGTCGACCTTCGCCTGCATCTGGTTCAACTCTACCTGAAGCAGGGACGGACTGAGGACGCGGCGGCCGCGCTCGCCCGCGCCGAATCAGTCGACAAGCCCCTCTTCTTCACGGAGCCCGTCTACGCTCCCTGGGCCATCGCCTGGAATCGCGGGCTGTTGCATCGCCAGGAGGGGCGTCTCGACGCGGCGGCCGAGAGCTTCCGGAAGGTATTGAACTTCACCAACGAGCAGATCCGCGATCACGGGTTCGATTTCAGCGAGGACTACGTGGTCATCAACGAACTCGCCCGGACGCTCGTGGAACTGGCCAGACAGGAAACCCGGTCCGCTGCAGAGCCGAGCCGACACGATCTCCTTCACGAGGCGGCCGGCCTGTTTCGGCGGACGCTCGAGCTGGATCCCGAAAACGCGATGGCGCACCACAACCTCGCCCTGATTCATTCCCTGCTGGGCGACGCCGAGCAAGCCGCGGCGCATCGCACTCTGCATGAGCGCTACAAACCGGACGACAATGCCCGCGAGGTAGCCGTGCATGCAGCCCGCCTTCGGGATCCAGCAGCGAATCACGCCGCCGAACGCATCGTCATCTATTCCCTGAACCGGCCGGGCGCTCCGGAACTCGATGCGCCGCCTGCCTCGCTCGCCGGTGAGGCGCCGCAGTGAAGCCCTTCCAACACTTCGATGGACTGATCACCCCCCGTTCACGTCCGACGTGGGCGATGCTGCTGTGGGCCCTGATCGCACAGCACGATGTCTCGGCTGCTGAACCCCCCGCGATCCCCTTTCGGGACATCACCTCCCAGTCGGGCATCGAGTTCCAGCACGACAACGGCGCCCGCGGCGAGCACCTCCTTCCGGAGGCCTACGGGGCGGGCGTCGTCGTCTTCGACTGGAACAACGACGACGCGGTCGACATCCTGTTCGTCAACGGCGCCCCCTGGACTGGTGAGTCCGCAGCGGACAATGCCGGACCGTCACTCTTCGAGAACGACGGAACCGGGCGGTTCGCCGACGTCACCGCCGCTGCAGGGCTTGCTGCGCCACTTCCGGGCATGGGTGCCTCGGCCGGGGACTTCGACGGCGACGGCTGGCGCGACCTTTTCATCACCTGTGTCGGCCGCAATCGGCTCTACCGCAACATCGAGGGACATTTCCACGACTGGACCGACTCCGCCGGCGTTGCCGGTGGCGAAGACGAATGGAGCACCGCAGCCTGCTGGCTGGACATTGATCGGGATGGAGACCTCGATCTGTTTGTCGCCAACTACGTGGCCTGGACGGCCGACACCGATCGCCGGCTCGACTGCCACGTCCTCGGCCCCCAGCGCGCCTACTGCCACCCCGAAGCCTTCGGCGGAACCCATCCCCGCCTGTACCGCAATGAGGGTGACGGCACGTTTCAGGACGTCTCCGCGTCAGCCGGGGTCCGCGTCGAGAACCCCGACACCGGAGTGCCGGTCGCCAAGTCGCTCGCAGCCATGCCGCTCGACGTGGACGGCGACGGCTGGACTGATATCGCAATCGCGAATGACGGCGTTCGTAATCTTCTCTTCCTGAACCAGCAGAACGGCAGTTTTCTCGAAGTCGCAACCGCCTGGAACCTGGCGTACGATCAGGCCGGCCGAGCGCGGCGAGCAACCGGCATGGACATCGGCTTCTTCCGCAATGACGCCACGCTCGGGGTCCTCCTCGGCGGCGTCGCCTTCCAGCCGGCTCGCTGCTACTTCCTCCGCCCCGGCGAGCCGCTGTTCATGGAGGATGCCCTCGCGATCGGGATTGGCCATCAGACCATCACGCCTTTCACGTTCTCCATGTTGTTTTTCGATGCCGATCTCGACGGCCGCTCCGATGTTCTGGCCGTCAATGGCCACGTCGAACCGCAGATGGCGGCCCTGCAGAAGAACCAGCCCCATGCACAGCCGCCGCAGCTTCTCTGGAATGCAGGCCCGGACGCGCCGCACGAATTCGTCCATCTGGATTCGCCGTCAATCGAATCCGATCTGCACACTCCGCTCGCCGGCCGCGGCGCGGCGCTGGCGGATGTCGATGCCGACGGCGATCTCGACCTGATCCTCACTGCCAACGGCGGGTCGCCTCGCCTGTTGCGCAACGATCAGGATCTGCAGCATCATTGGATTCGCCTTTCCCTCTCTGCCGGCGATCTCAATCCCGATGCCTGGGGCGCGCGCATCACCATCACTGCCGGTGGCATCAGTCAAACCCGCTTCGTCTGCCCGGCGAGAGGCTACCTGTCGCAGTCGGAAACCCCCGTCACCTTCGGAGTGGGACGCTCCGATACAATCGACGCCGTCCGGATCGTCTGGCCGGACGGCTCGCAAACTGAACTTTCCTCTCTCACTGTCGATCGGCTGCATCACATCCGCCAGTCCGACACGCAGTGAGCCTGCCAAACTCCTCGACTCCCACGGAGCACCTCTGATGCCGGAGCCCCTCCTGCTCAACAGCATGCGACTCCTTTTGGTCGGCCTCGCCTGCTCGGCCCTGAGTGGTATGCCGTCGGCCCGCGCCGACGACACGGAGTCGGCCAGCCCGATCCACCAAGTGCTGGACGAGAAGCCCGCCGATCTGATGCTCAACTACTTCGTGGGGCTGGCCGGCGAACTCCCGCACAACCATGCGGCGCCGGAGACGATCGAAGACTGGGAGGAGCGGAAAGTCGAGCTGCGCCGTCAGCTGTGGGAATCGCTCGGTGAGTTTCCCCAGGACGAGCGGCCGCCCCTCAATGCACGCATCACCGGCACCGTCGATCACGGCGATCACATTGTGGAAAAGGTCCTCTATGAGAGCCTCCCGGGGCTGTACGTCACCGCCCTCGTCTATGTTCCCAAGCAATTGGATGGCCCGGCACCCGCCGTGATGTGCGTCAACGGCCACTGGTCGGGGGCGAAGTGCATGCCCCTCATCCAGGAGCGCTGTATGGGCCTGGCCAAAATGGGCGTCATCGCTTTCTGTCAGGATGTGATCGGCACCGGCGAGCGGCAGAATTTCAGCGGCACGCCGCCGACGACATACCACGGCTTCTACCGCGGCGCTGCTCCCCGTATCGTGGATCGCTCGCTCCTCGGCTACATCATGTACGAGTGCACGCGCGGCCTCGACTACCTCCTGACGCGCGACGATGTCGACCCGCAGCGCGTCATGTGCACCGGCGCCTCAGGAGGCGGCAAGCAGAGCATGTTTTTCCCTGCACTCGACGACCGTCTCGCCGGCAGCGTCCCCGTCTGCTACGTCGGCTCGTACCAGGCCCACATGGGAGCCACCGCCTGCGTCGGTGAAGTCCCCACGAACATCCTCCGCTACTCCAACCAATGGGAGATCCTGGCGCTGCACGCTCCGCGCCCGCTGCTGTGCATCAACGCCTCGCGCGACGTCCCGGTCTTCCTGCCGCGGCACATGTACGATGCACTCGACCGTACGGCTGCCGTCTACGAACTGTATGGCGCCGACGACGCCGTGCGCGGTGTCGAGGTGGACAGCGGCCACGACTACAACCGCGAGATGCGGCAGATCATGTATCGCCACGTGGCGCGGCATCTCCTGGGGGACGAGAGCCGCGCCATCGAGGAACCCGACAATCTCCCTGTGGAGCCCGATGCCGTCCTGCAGGTGGGCCTGCCCGAGGACAGCGAAACGATGCAGTCGCTCACGTACCGGCGTGCGCGCGAGTTGACCGCCGAATTCACCCCGCCCGCCGACAGCGACGAGTGGCTGCAGCAGCGGACTCGCATCTACGACTATCTTGAGACTGAAATGTTCGGCGGCTTTCCGGATGCCGCTCGATGCCGTTCGAACCTCGTCCGCAAGCTGCAGCATGACGGCTGCGACGTCGAACACTGGACGCTCGAACCCGAGCCCGGCATTCTGCTGCCGGCGGTCCTCTCGATCCCGCAAGTTGACCGGCCGGAACGCGGGCTGCCTGCGGTCCTGGTCGTCGATGAAGACGGCAAACAGCATTCCTATGAACGGGGGCTCATCGACGCGTTGAACCGCGCAGGCTACGTCACGCTCGCGATCGATCTCCGCGGCATGGGCGAGACCGCCGGCACTCTCCCCGGCATCGAGTACGGTCCCGGCGAACCCGATTACAACCTGTCGAACTATGGACTGTTCGTGGGCCGTCCCATCGCGGGCATGCGCGTGTTCGATCTCCGGTGTGCGACCGACTTCCTGCTGTCCCGGCCGGGGATCGACGCCTCGGGTGCAGTTCTCGTCGGGCGGGGTCGCGCCGGATTCGCCGGCATTCTGGCGGCGGGCTTCGACGACCGCATCCGCTCCGTCGCCGCCGAAGACCTGCTGGTTTCCTGGGTCTTCGAAGAGGAGTTCCTCGGCATCGGGCTCAGCTACCTGCTGCCGCGGATCCTGACGGTCGCCGACATGCCGCAGTTGCTGGCCGGCATCAGCCCGCGGCCGCTGCTCGTCATCAACCCGGTCGACGGCCGTCGCCGTCCGGTGAGCGCCGCGGACGCCGCGCGGCAGCATGAGTGGACACAGTCGATCAACGCCCTGCAGGACGCGCCCGACGCCGTTCAGCATGTCAGCACCGAGCAGGAGAGCATCCCTCAACAAATCGTCGAGTGGCTGAACTGACGCTGCGACGCCCGGTCTGATCAAGAGCGTCCGATCACGGCGCCGGTTCCACCAGGCCCGGCAGCGTGCCGAAGTCCCGCTCCCGCAGCGGATCGCCGGACGTCCCCTGCGCGGCCGCGGGGGGGATCGACTCCAGGTACGCGAACAGGTCCGCCATCTGCTCGATCGAGACCGTCTTCTCCATCCCTTCGGGCATCAGCGACTTTCCCGTGGACGACATCTCGTCGATGTTCGTCCGCAGGATCGTGTCGGTTTCGCCCTTCTCTCTCTTGAGTGTGACGCTGGTGGCCGTCTGAGCGGCGATCATGCCGGTATACGTGCGGCCCGTGGCATCGAGCACTACGTACTGCACGTAGTTGGGCATCACGTACTGGTTCGGATCCAGGATGTGAACGAGCATCGCCTCGGGAGACCGGTTGGGCGATGACGCGAGGTCCGGACCGATCGCGATCCCGGTGTCCCCCACTTTGTGGCACACACTGCAGGTCCTGGCGAACACCTCCCGGCCCGCTTCCGCCGAACCCGTCCGGTGCAGTGCCGGTTGATACTCTTCGATCACCGCCTGCCTCGGGCTCGAGTCGCCGCCGAACAGCTCCCCCGCCAGCGCGCGGACCTCCTCATTGCGATGGCGCAGCAGCATGGTTCGCTGCGCCGCATCGATCTGGTTCGCGATTGCTTCGCTGCCGCCGGCAGCAAACCTCAGGAAGGCCGTGCATCGGTCGTCTCGGGCGAGCATTGCGCCGATGACGGCCGCGCGCACTTCCGGCGGATACTCCCGCCACCGCTCCATCAGCAGGTCCGCCACCTCCGGATCGGCGGAGTTGGAGAGCGCATTGACTGCCGCGATCTGCACCGCCGGCGGTTCCCTCGGATCGAGCAACCGCGACAGCGTCCCCTGCGACTGATCCAGCGGCACGGCGCCCAGGAATGCCACGGCCGCAACCCGCGCGTCGACGCCGGTTTGATTGTCTTCCGCAGTGGCAAGGGACTGATCGATGTGCTGCTCCAGCATGGCGGCCGCCGCAGGCGCTTTCTCGGGATCGACTGTCAGCGATCCCCCCGAGCGGGCCACGGGGTCGGCCATCGCTCGCAGGATTGCCGACTGCAGTCCTCCATTCCCGGCTGTACTTGGCCGGACCGCAATGGATTCCAGCACCTCCGCCATCTCGTCCGGATCGTTCCGGGACCCAATCACGCCCGCAATCTGCGCGATCATGTTCGCGCCATCCGCGCTTCCTGCAAACGCCGCATCATCGAGCAGTTCCAGGAGCACATGGTCCGCGGGACCGACGATGGAACTCAGCACCGCCGTCCGCTGCCAGCGATCCAGGTCGGATCGTCGTGCGAGCGCCGCCAGCCTGGACGCCGCCTCGGAGCTGGATGACTCTCCGAGCGAGAAAGCCACCTGAAACCGCACCCGCGCTTCGTCGTCCTCCGCCAGCGCCAGCACCCGGGACAGGATCTCTTCATTTTCGTCCAGCCGTTCTTCCGACAGTCGCACCGCATGCTCCCGCAGCGGCGCGACGGGGTCGTGCAATCCGGCCATCCGTTCCGCGTCGTCGAGCGATTCCAGACCGTGCAGCAGCCAGAGCGCGTGCAGTCGCGACTGCGGGTGTTCACTCTCATGCACCAGCCGCTGCAGCAGCGGTGCCGCCCCCTTGTCCTGTCGCTCGTACAGCAGGCGGTGCGCGGTATCCCGCCACCAGCCGTGCGGACTTTCCAATGCGCTCACCAGTTCCTCAGTCGTCGCTTCTCCCAGCCGTGGCGGAGCGGGAGAGCGGAACCCCTCCGGCGCCATGCGGTAGATCCGGCCCCGATCGCGCCCGCTCTTCAGGTCCAGATGCTTGACCACGTCCAGCGGAATGTGAATCGCTTCCAGTACTTCGCGGCTCATGTCGAGCACGTACAAAGTCCCGTCCGGCGCGTTGACGAAGTTGACGGGGCGGAACCAGATATCCGGCGAGCGGCAGAAGTCCGTCCCCTCATCAATCCGTTCAGAGGCAAACGTAACGCCGTCCGGCACAAGCCTGCGGCGATGCACCAGGTTGTTCTGACCATCGCCAATGAACACATTCCCGTAGAATTCGTCCGGATAAGCCCCGCCGCGATAGACCGTGACTCCCGCGGCGGCATCGATCACGTGATGGCTCGCTCCGGCCGCGGTCGGCAATCGCGATCCCGACGCCACGCGCCGGCTGCTGCGAATATGCCGCCACCGCTCGATCGGGCTGATGCGGAAGATCGGCACCGGCCCCGGCGCAATGTTGTGGACTCCGCTCGACACCGCCAGATAGGGATTTCGCTCCAGGTACTCCTGCGGCAGCACCGCATGCTGAAGTGGCTGCGATTCACTGCAGAGAAAGCGGTTTCCCCAGTCGTCGAACGTGTTTCCGAACTGCACGGTTCCGGTGATGGCCTCCAGTGTTCCGCTCACGGGATCGAACCGAAAATCCCGCCCGCTCACCGACACCACCCCCGCGTCGGGATCATCGACCGTCGCAATCGCGCCTCCGTTGACGGACGTCGACCCATAGATTTTGAAGTCGAGGCCGAACTGCAGGTTGTTGAGCATCCCCTGCTGGTTCTCAAGGCCGAACCCGGTGAAGACCCGCGTCCGCTCGTCGGCCACAAAGTCGCCGTCGGTGTCGCGCATGTACCAGATGTCAGGAGGCGAGGCGACGTACACCCCGCCCCGCCACGGCGCGACCCCGCCCGCCCACAGCAGTTCGTCCGCGAAGACGTGGCTCTCATCAAACCGGCCGTCCCCGTCGGTGTCCCGCAGCAATTTCACGCGTCCGATCGGTGCCTGCCCTTCTGCCGGCCTGTACGGGTAATCGAGCATCTCGCAGACGTACAGATTGCCGTTCTCGTCGAACGCCGCCGCGATCGGGTCGCAGACCAGCGGCTCGGCCGCCACGAGCTGCATCTCGAACCCGTCCAGCATGTCGAACGACTGCAGCGCTTCCTCGGGTGACTGCGGCGGCACGGGCTTGAGGAACTCCGCCAACTCCTCGTCCGTCGGCATCACGATGCTGCCGTCTGACTCCAGCCGAGCCGCTGCGTCGGCCAGCTCACGGGGATCGAAACCGGCCTGCAGTCCGCCGGCTGCTCGGATCGACAGCAGAATGTCGCGGGAGCGCTGGAAGTACGTCAGCACCTGCGCCCGTTCCTCGAACTCGCGCTTGGAATGCGCGGCGATCTGTTTGTCGATCTCGCCGACGATTGCATCCAGCGACGTCTCGCTGTACGGCGCCTTGCCATCCAAATGCACGAAGACCGGATTGGTGTGCGCCTCCGCATCGGCTGCTCCGCCTGGAGACAGCGAAAACGCGCGGGCCGCGATCCAAGCCGACTCATTCAGCTCCAGCGGCGCCGACAGCTCCAGCCACTCTCCCGTTCCCTCTTCCGCCGTAACCTGCAGGGACTCCACCACCTCTCCGTTGACGACCAGCTGTACGTCGGTGACCGGCGCGACGACGGACTGAACGCGCACCCTGGCCTGCAGACGGACCGGTCCCGCCTCGGCCGCGATGGCATCCCCCGGCCGGTGCCCATCCACCTCCAGCAGCAGCACCGGCGCGGTGCTCACAAAGCTACGTCCCTCCGCGGCCCCCTTGAGCCAGGCGGGAAACGTCTGATCGTCACCCAGTTCGACGAACGTGCGGCAGTCCCCCAGCATCCGGCACGCCGGATAGTCGCTCGCGCCGATGCACGGAAACCGATACCCGATATTCAGGATGTGATACCAGTCGGCCAGTCCGATCCCGCGGTACACGCCAAACTGCAGAAGCTCCACGCCGTTGACGTTCCCCTGCACAAAGTCCGCATAGATCGCCTGTGCATATCCGCCGTGCGCGTAGAAGGCATACCCTCCCCGATCCTGCGCGTCGCGCCCGACGTCGCCGTACAGCGGCCAGTTGTCGGCGTTGAAGCTCTCCCCCGGGAAGACGATGTCGTCCAGCAGAAACAGATTGAGATGCCCGTACGTCCCCGTCCGGTACTCCTGGCCCGACAGCAGGTGGTACTCGCCACGCGACTGTAGCGAATCATGCCCCATCCCGCGGCGTTGCGGAGTGTCCAGCTGATCCATGAAGCCCGCATACGGACCGGCCGGATCGTTGTAGCCCAGCAGCGTCGTGTAATGGATGTCCTCCGCCTCCATCAGATCGAGCGTCCGCGCGTCCTCCGCTTCGCTGGTCCGCGCAATGTGCACGTGCGGATCACCCGAGTAGTATCCGAGCGCCGGCGCATCGATGGCGTGCTCCAGCTGCAGCTGCACCTCCTGCTTCTCCCCGGCCGCAATCTCGAGCGACTCCGTCACTGGCCCGTACTCGAAGCCCTTCCAGACCTCGACCCGCACCACGCCCGCCGGTACACGCACCGCCGCCTCTCCCGTGGTGTAAAAGAACCGCCCGAAGTACCGGAACGGCGCCTTCCCCGGTCGGTTCCCCCACGCGTTCGGCCAATTCGGCCACTCCCCCGTCAGGCTGTACTGCTTCAGCGGGTGTTCGGCCGGCTCGTAGAAGTTTCCGTCCGGTCCCACCACATTGATGCGGCAGGGGGTCGGCTCCCCTGTCTCGGCATCGCGCACCGTGATTCGCACCTCGGCGGTGTTCTCTCCCTCGGCCACCGCCGGCTGCCCCGGCTGGTCAAACCCGGGCGGGGTGAAGATCAGCTCCTCACGATCGACCGCCGGGTTCAGCGGAACAGACTGCGGCATCGCAACCCCGCACCAGCCCGTCAACAGCAAGCTCAGTCCCAGCCTCAGCACTCGGTCACGCATCATCATCGAATCCGCTCTTCGCAATGGAATCCAACTGGCAGACGTTCCTTCTTGTAACGTGACTTCGTCCGGGATCGCAAATAAGCCGACTCGGGCGCCTCAGCTCCTCCCTGGCGCCCGCTGTTGACCGGCAGGTCTGCAGCAGCGGCACAAGCACCGCTTGCACGTCCCCAGGACTCTCGATACGTTCGACGCTGCACTTGCCAATGCCTCCCCGTTCACGAGGCGCACGCCATGCTTTCCGTCCTCGGCCGACCGGGACGCCTCTGCGACACCGTTACCCGCCGCGAGCTCCTGACCGTCGGCGGTATCTCTCTGCTTGGCCTGAGCCTCCCGGACTTCCTGGCACATCGCCGGGGTGCATTGGCGGCGGAGTCGGTCCGCCTGCCGGGCTTCGGCCGCGCGGAATCGGTCATCTTCGTTTATCTGCAGGGTTCACCCAGCCACATCGATCTCTGGGACCCCAAGCCCGAGGCACCCGCCGAGATCCGCGGCGAGTTCGCGCCAATTCCCACCAGCGCGCCGGGCCTATTCGTCGGCGAAGTGCTGCCTCGCCTGGCCGTCCAGGCGAAGCACTTCTCGCTCGTGCGCTCCATCGGCGTCGATCCCAAGGGACTGCGCAATCACGGCGCGGCGATCTACATGCTGCTGACCGGGCACGACCCGACCAACTTCTCTCCCACCGGCCTCGCCGTGCCTCCATCCCGCGAGGACTTGCCCTCCATTGGCGCTATCGCCGCGAAGTACCGCCCCGGCCGCATCGGCGACCTCTCCAACGTCGCGCTGGGAGCGCCGGTCAAGGAGGGACGCGAAGTCGGCGTTGCGCAGTCGGCCGGATTGCTCGGCGGGACATACGACCCGTTCGCCATGTATGACGACCCGACGCAGCCGATCCGGCTGGAAGGCCTCACCCTCCCGGAGGAAGTCTCACTGGGCCGCCTCCAGTCGCGGATCGACCTGCAGACCACGATCGGCCGTCAGGCCGATGCCCTGCGCGAGCAGGCCGCTCTGAACGCGGGCGGCCCGCTCGCCGGACCCGCCGTTGCGCCGTTCGATGACTTCTACGACACAGCTCTCTCGCTCATCCAGTCCAACCGCGCCATGCGGGCGTTCCGACTGGAGGAAGAACCGGCCGAGCTCCGCGGACGCTACGGCATGACTCGTTTCGGGCAAAGCTGCCTCTTAGCCCGACGGCTGGTCGAAGCCGAGACCCGCTTCGTCCAGGTCAACTGGCCCGCGCGCTCCGACGATGAGCCCGCCCCCGGACCCGACGGCTCCTGGGATACGCATCGCAACAACTTCCCGATGCTCCGCGACCACCGCTGCCCGGTGTTCGACCAGTCGCTCGCCGCACTGATTGAGGACCTCGCGCAGCGCGGTTTGCTCGACACGACGCTCGTCGTCGCCATCGGAGAGTTCGGCCGCTCGCCCAAGATCGGCGCGTCCACGACCAACAATGTCGGTCCCGGCGGCCGCGACCACTGGCCTGAATGCTACAGCTTCCTGATCGCCGGCGGCGGCGTACGTCCCGGACAGGTCTACGGCGAATCGGACCGACACGGCGCCTGGCCCAAGTCCGAGCGTGTGCACCCCTACGACCTAGTATCAACCATCTACCACGCCCTCGGCATTCCTGCTGAAACCGAATACCTCGACACGCTCCAGCGGCCCCGCCGGCTCGTGCAGAGCGGCCAGCCAATCTTGGGGCTGTTCTGAGAGGCAGGCCCGATGCCGACGCCTCTCATACCTGCTGCTTCGTCATGCCCACCAAGGTACAACCTGCAGGTCAAATCCGGTCAGCATCAATACGGACTTCCCCTTGGGCTCAAGTCTCTTCACTTGTCCCGGCGTCGGGTGAACTGTGAAATAGAGCCGCAAGGCCGCTCGCATTCGAATCCTGTTTCCGCGCCGGAGGAGTTCATGCTCAGGATGCTGGGGAGCCCGCGTCGGACCTGCCAGGGAATCACGCGCCGCGAGACGCTGCTGGCCGGCGGCCTGTCAATGATCGGTGGAGCGGCGCTGCCGCGATGGCTGGCGGCGAACCAGAGCACCACGGTGCCAGGGGTGCCTGCGCGCGCCAAGAATGTCATCGTCCTGTACCTGCTCGGCGGCGCCGCGACGCAGGACATGGTCGATCTGAAGCCGGAAGCGCCGAGCGGAATCCGGAGTGAATTCCAACCTATCGCGACCACCAATCCTGCGCTGCAGGTCTGCGAGCATCTTCCCGGCCTGGCCCAATGGGCCCATAAGATCGCCGTCGTGCGATCGGTCTCCCACAAAGGGGGATGTCACAACACGTTGCCGAGCTACACCGGCTACGATGAGATGCTCGCGGACATCGGGACCACGAAGGATACATATCCACCGAGTATCGGCTCGATCGTAGCCCTGACGTCGCCGGAACAGCACGGCGTGCCGAGCTATGTGTATCTTCCCAACTACCTCGGCTGGGGACTGGCCGTTCGTAAGCCCGGTCCCTACGGCGGATTTCTCGGCAAGCGGTACGATCCGCTCTTTTCCGAGTGCACGCCGTACTCCGATGACGGCCAGGGAGACGTCGTCTATCACCCGAAAGTGGTGCGCGGCGTCCCGGTGCTTCCCAACGGAGCGCTGCAGGAAGGCATCACGCTGGATCGACTCGACAGACGTCGCGATCTGCTGACACAGTTTGATCTGCAGAGGCGGGAACTGGGTCAGGCGGCGCAACTCGGCCGGTTCCAGGAGATGGCGTTCGATCTGCTGTCGCAATCCCGCGTGCGTGACGCATTCGATCTGGAGCAGGTGGACCCCGGCCATCGCGCACGCTACGGGAACACGCTGTTCGGCAACAGCACGCTGGTGGGGCGCAGGCTCCTCGAAGCCGGCGTGCGGTTCGTCAACGTGACCTGGGACGGATATTCGGCACGCTTTCAGTTGAACCAGGAAGTGTGGGACACGCACGCACGGAACTTCCCGATTCTCAAGGAGTATCTGCTGCCCAATTTCGATGCGGCGTTCTCCGCCCTGATGGAAGACCTGCAGGCCACCGGGCTTCTCGACGAGACGCTGGTGGTGGTCATGAGCGAAATGGGCCGCACTCCCAGGATCAACGCCGATGGCGGCCGGGACCATTGGACGTCGTGCTTTTCGGTCATGCTGGCCGGAGCCGGAGTCCAGGGAGGCGCCATCTTCGGTGAATCGGACGACCAGGCCGCGTTCGTGAAGACCAACCCGGTGTCGGCTGCGGACATCTGTGCGACGATTCTGGAAATCGTCGGCGTCGATCCTGAAATGCCAGTCTACGATCAGAACAACAGACCGGTGAGGGCGGCGAACGGAGGAGCGCCAATTGAGGCGATCCTGAGTTGAATGCGCGCTTGCCAGAGATGTTGGCGCAGAGGTCGGGCCACGCATCCGGACGCGGCATTCATTGACGGCCAGCGGCGTGTCCGTCAGGGGGAGCGCCGGGTCCGGGAGGCCGAACCGCGTGCCGGCCGGGGGTGGGGCCGAGGTGGAACAGAGAGGGCATTTCCGCAAATGAAGAAAGCCGGCCTTTCGGCCGGCTCGTCATGCTTGGGTGATGCGCCGCTTGGCGACGCGGGGGTGGTCGAGTGCCAGATCGCACAGTCCATTGAATGTCACCGCGAGTCCGAGGGCCACGCCCCTTGCTCTTGTCGGATTGCGCCGGTGGGATCAGAATATGGAGCATCTCAACCGGCGGCGCTAACGAAAGTCACGTTTCCGGGCTTTCGGAACCTCTCGATTCCGAACCATGATCGACGCTTTGGGACAGTCGACGTCAGCAGGCGCTCCGCTTTCGCGACGGAACTTCGTCCGCGCCGGCTTTCTGGGCCTGGGCGGCCTGTCGCTGGCTGACTACTTCGCTGCTCGCACAGCCGCGTCGGATTCGGCACATCCCGGCCGGTCCGATACGGCCGCCAGCGACACCGCCGTGATCCTCCTCTGGATGAGCGGCGGTCCCGGCCATCACGAGACCTGGGATCCCAAGCCCGAGGCGCTTTCCGAGTTCCGCGGACCGTTCGGCGCCGTCTCCACCAGCATCCCGGGTGTGCACTTCTCCGAGACTCTGCCTGAATCGGCGCGCGTGATGGACCAGCTGGTCATCCTGCGCAGCGTGCGGCACTTTACGGGAGACCACACCAAAGGCAACCACTGGATGCTGACAGGCTTTGAAGGTCCCGACTTCAACAAGCCCGACAATAAGATCCAAAGACGCCCCTCCCTGGGATCGGCGACCGGGGTCCTCCGTGGCCCCAATGCCCCGCATGTGCCGGCGTACGCGGCGGTGCCGCATCTGCGCGGCGGCACCGACAACCTGTTTCACTATGCGGCCTACCTCGGCGGCGGCGCCAATCCGTTCGTGGTCAACTCGGATCCCAACTCAGCCGACTTCCGCGTCCGTGACTTGTCTCTCGCCCAGGGGCTCACGTTCGATCGACTCGAAAGCCGCCGTTCCCTGCTGGACACTTTGGATGCGGGGCGTCGGAGCGTTGAGCCGCACGTCCGCGATCTTGGCGAACACTACCAGTCCGCCTTCGACCTGCTCACGACCCGGCAGGTGCGGGAGGCGTTCGATATCTCTGCCGAACCTGATTCGCTGCGCGACCAGTACGGCCGGCACGAGTTTGGCCAGAGCGCGCTGCTCGCCCGTAGACTCGTCGAGCGCGGCGTGACGTTTGTCACCGTGAACACCCAGCCCTGGGACCATCACGGCACAGCCAACCGCTATGCGACTGCCGAAGGGGCGAACCTGCTGCTTCCGCCGTTTGACCGCGCTCTCGCCACGCTTGTCCGCGACCTGATAGACCGCGGCATGTACGAACGGACGCTGATTGTGGCGATGGGAGAGTTTGGCCGCACGCCACGGATGAACTCTGCGGCAGGACGTGACCACTGGGGGGATGTCTTCAGTGTTCTCATGGGTGGCGGCCGGCTGCCCCGAGGATTGATCGTCGGCGCCTCAAACGACACCGGCTCTTACGTCACCGAGCGGCCGCTGTCTCCCGAAGACGTCGCCGCCACCATCTACCACCACCTCGGGATAGACGGTCGCCAGATCGCGTTCCCCGACCGGGCTGGTCGTCCGCTGTATCTTGTCGAATCGGGATCGCCAATTCGCGAGTTGGTTGGGGCTTCTCAGGCGTAAGCCTCACGGAAGGGGCCGGCAAGCAAGCCAGGCGGGAAGACTCCGTTGGAGGGGGCCGGAGCGGGTTTCTGGAGTTTCGCACGACGTGGGTCGGAGAGAGCTGCGCGTTGTCGCGAATCCAGCGGACTGCACTCAGAGTGTGCCTGCGACTTTGGGTTGTCCGCTTCGCGGACAACCAAGAGTTACTGCACCCCTCCGTGGGAATCCCATCGTCGCCGCCGGTACCGCGCGGCCTTTTCAAGTCATGACGTCCTGCGGTTGAGCGTCCGTTGGAGGCGTCAGTGGCGACGGGGGATTCAATCGCCTGAAGATAGTAGAGCCCGAATCGCTCCATTTCCGCCGTGGGCGATTGAAGTTGGGCGACTATCCCCGGCAGGATTCGAACCTGCAACCTTCGGCTCCGGAGGCCGACACTCTATCCAATTGAGCTACGGGGACGTATAGGCGCGCTGTCGCGCGATCGGTCTGAAATCTACGGCTGCCCCCATGAGGTGTCAACTCTTTCGGCAGACGGTGAGGACCGCTAGCATCGGGGAGCCCGCGGGGATCGATCACCCGGCGGGGCTCCCTTTCTTCACAGCGTCGACGAGCCAAGCATGTTCCCCGCCTTACGAAGGTCTCTGTCCTGTCCCGTGATGATCCTGGCCGCACTGGCCGGCGGAGAGGGAGTCGCCCGGTGTGACGATGGCGCGCCGCCGAAGCGATACCTGATCATCCATGCCGACGATGCCGGCATGTGCCACTCGGTGAACCGGGCCACGATCGAGGCGCTGGAGGAAGGGATTGTCTCATCGTGCAGCATCATGATGCCCTGCCCCTGGGTGACGGAGTTCGCCGCCTACGCCAGCGAGCATCCCGAGTTCGACTACGGGATCCATCTGACGCTCAATTCCGAATGGAAGTACTACCGCTGGGGGCCGTGCGCTCCGCGCGAGCAGGTGCCGAGCCTGGTCGACAAGGACGGCTACCTGTGGGACGACGTGCCGCTCGTCGCGGCCAATGTTCGGGCGCACGAAGTGGAGATCGAACTCCGGGCGCAGATTGAACGGGCGCGAGAGCTCGGCATTCCGATCAGCCACCTCGACACGCACATGGGGGCGCTGGTCAGCCGTCCTGATCTGCTCGAGGTGTACGTCTCGCTCGGAGTGGAGTACGACCTGCCGGTGCTGTTCCTCCGCGACGCGGAAGGGCGCACCGCTCAGCAGTATCCGGCGCTGGCCGAGACCGGACCGCGGCTGCTGCAGGCTCTCGACCAGGAGAACCTGCCCGTGCTGGACGGGCTCGCTCAGTTCTACGGCGGGGATACGCATGATGAGCGCCGGAACAACTACGTGGAGACGATTCGCAACCTGCCGCCGGGAGTCAGCCAGCTGATCATTCACTGCGGCTTTCTGGACGACGAACTGCGGGGCGTTACCAGCAGCGCGGAGCGGCGGGACGGCGACCGGCGGATCTTCACCGACCCTGAGATCAGAACGCTCCTGGCAAAAGAAGGGATCGAGCTGATCAACTGGAAGCAGTTTCGCGAGCTGGCGGCCCCGGCGGCAGAAGAGGAATAATGTCTCTCGCCGAACATCCAGCCGCCACCGTTCACGCGCGCACTGCCGAAGTCTCCGCCACCGGCTCGGGCGGGGGCGGCCGGCGGATCGTGTCTCTCGACCAGTTCCGTGGCTATACAGTCGCCGGAATGTTTCTGGTCAACTTCCTGGGCGGATTCGAGGCCTGTCCGGCGATCCTGAAGCACCACCACGACTACTGCAGCTATGCCGACACCATCATGCCGCACTTTCTGTTCGCGGTGGGATTTGCGTTCCGGCTGACATTCGAGCGTCGCGTGCAGCGGGATGGAGCCCGCGCCGCTTACGGGCGCGTGGTGCGGCGCCTGCTGGGGCTGATGCTGGTCTCGATCGTGATCTATTCGCCGGGCGCCGTCGCCGGGAGCTGGGACGAGCTGCGCCGGATCGGCGTGGCCGCTCTGGCAGAACCGCTGAAGCGCAACTGGTTCCAGACGCTGATGCATATCGCCGTGACATCACTGTGGATTCTGCCGGTCATCCGCAGCAGCGCGCGCGTCCGAATCCTGTTCGCGGCTGCGTCGGCCGTGCTGCACCTTGGACTCTCGTACTGGTTCAACTTTCATTGGGTGAACAGCTCCCCGAACGGCATCGATGGAGGACCGCTGGGCTTTCTGACCTGGACGATCCCGGCCATCACGGGGACGCTGGCGTGCGACGCCGTGATGGCGGCCGGTGGATTCCGGATTCTGCGTGCCGGCGCGGCCGGGCTGGCCATGATGGCGGCCGCATGGCTCCTCTCGTGCGGAACGCGTCTGTACGACGTCCCTCCCGGCCGGCAGAGCGAGATCGAAACGCAGACGCTGGCCCAGGACCCGGTGATTCCGCGGAGCGAACGGTTCAGCGGGCGCGACCCGGCCGCATATCTCGCGGAGCCGCCATTTGTGCCTCCGCCGCCGCCGGAGCAGCGGCAGTGGAACTACTGGATGATGAGCCAGCGATCCGGGACGCTGACGTATCTGCTGTTCGGCGCCGGCTTGTCGGTGTTGGTGTACGCCGGCTTCTACGCGGCGTGCGACGGGACCGGCTGGCAGCTGCCGTTGTTCCGAACACTGGGGACCAATGCGCTGGCCGCTTACATCATCCACGGCCTGGTCGATGCGGCCGTCTCACCCTTCGTCCCGAAGGATGCACCGGGATGGTATGTGGCGACGGCCTTCGGATTGTTCTTCGGATTGTGCTGGCTGCTCGTGTGGTCGCTGGAACGCAACCGCGTCTTTCTGCGGCTCTGATGAGATCGGTGTATCCACGTGGCAATCAGTCGTCTTGCACCTCGCGGACCCAGGCTTCATTGAAGGCGGCGTGCTTCATGCTCTTGCCTCCTTCCACGAAGTAACTGTAGACGCAATGAATCGTCCCGTCCCGTCCTTGAATCACGGCGGGATAGTGATATGCCCCCGACGCGTGGTGCTCCAGATGGCGGGTGTGCGCCCAGGTGGCGCCTTCATCGTCGGACAGTGAGGCCGCGAGGCTGCTGCGCCCCTGCTGTGTGTCGTTATAGATGAGCAACCAGCTGCCGCTCTCCAGCACAATACCGTCCAGGCCGGAGCCGGGATTCGGAAGTTCGCTGACGCCGACGCGGCCCCACGTGAGACCGTCGTCGTGCGATTCGCAGACGCGCACCTGATCGGTAACGCCGTTCTCGCGCATGTAGGCGACGAGCGTGCCGTCCCTGCGTCTCAGCACCGACGGCTGGATGTTGCCGAAGCCGATCAGCGGCTCGCTGGCGTACCAGTTCCGGCCTCCGTCGTCGCTCACCGCCATGATCGAGATGCTGTACGTGTCGGAATAGAGCGGCAGCAGGATCCGCCCGCTCGGCAGGACCGTCGGTTTGCACCGCGGCTGCCACCCCAGCCGCTGGTACAGCTTTTCCGACAGCTTCGCGCGGATGCTCTCAATCGCTGCCTGCTCGCGCTCGCTCAGATCGCGATCCAGGTGGCCAATCATCTCATCCAGCACCGCTGCGGCGCTCTGGCTGAAGTTGTCAGGCTTGAGATAGATCGACCCGTGTGCGTCCCAGTTGGGTTCCCCGTCGCCTGCGGGATTGGCGGCGGTCTTGAAGTGCGTGATGCAGGACTCCCAGGAATTCGCGAGGATGACCGGCCAGAACAGCCACAGCGCGCCCTCGCCGTCGAGCATCATGCAGGTGTTGCAGTCGGGGAAGCCCGGCGTGTCCGCCATCAAAAAGGGCGCCGACCAGTTGTCAGCACGAGGCTTGAGCCGGGCGCCATAGACGGCCACATCGTCAGCCGAGCGCTCCCCCGATCCGCGGTACCACGAGACGAGCAACTCGCCGTCCGGCAGTTCGACGATGCCGGGCGCGTGATTGTGTTGATCATGCAGCGGGAAAATGAGCTCCGCGCGATGCATCGGAGCGGGATCGGCATTGAGCGCGGCCCAGAGGCAGAGACTCAGCAGGCCGGTTGGCATTGATTCACTTCCTGTCGATCGAGAACGAGTGGATGCGATCGGTCATGCGGGCAGTCTGAATCGCGGGTTCAGACCTGCAGCACAGGCTGCTGTGCGTGCAGGAACCAGCGGTCGATGACGACGTTTCGCGCGAACGATCGACTGACCAGCAGCCGCGCGGCAACGAGCCTCAGCCAACTGGCCGGGAGCCAGTCGGCCGCCGTGCGTTTTCGGGGCGAACCGAACCTGTCGCGCACGGCGTCCACGTAAGGCTGCAGTCGATCCCGATTGAAGCGTCCCTCCGCCGCGGCGATGACGTCGGCCCCCATTAACGCGGACTCGACGGCGGGCCGGATTCCCTCACCGCTTTGCGGATACGCAAGGCCTGCCGCATCGCCAATGAGCATCACCCCGTCATCGACCAGTCGGGGCTCGACCCGTTCGTAGAGCTGGTATGCGTGGCCGTGAAAACGCGCGGGGATCTCGCCGCGAATCGAGCCGCGGTCTCTCAGAAACTCGGAGAAGCTGGAAACATGCTCCGAGATGCGGGACGCATCGACGCGGCCGAGACCGATATTCAGATACCGCCCTTTGCGGAAGCACCAGGCGTAGCCCTTGAGATCCGGACAGAAGTAAAGCTCCGGGATCTCCCCCCGCGCCGAACCTTCCGCCAGATCGCCTTCCGCAGCCTCGTACTCGATCTCCTGGGCCGCGACGACCGACGCCCCCGGAATGGTCCGCGCTCCCAGTTCGCGGGCGATCGGGCAAAAATGTCCTCCCGCACCGATGACCAGCCTGGCAGCGATCTCGCCGTTGACGATCCATTCGGCGCCGGTGCGCTGCATTCCACGAAACGGCGTCCCGAGGCGCGTGGGAACGCCGGACCGTTGCAGCAGGTAGGCGTCAAACTCGCAGCGCCGGATGCCGAAGCTGACCGGTTGATCGTAATTCGTTTCAATGCTGTGCCCGCCGATCAAACCGGTGCGAAACCCGGTGATTGGCTGAATCGTCCGCGGACCGCAGCCGTCGATGTCCTCCTGTGCGTAGGTGGAGGGATCGACGCCGATGACCTGCAGCACCTGGGGGGTGACCCAGCCGGCGCAGGTCTTGTCTCGCGGGAAGGTCTTGCGATCGATCAGGAGGACGTTCAGCCCCCGTTGACGGAGGCGCGTGGCACACGTTGACCCGGCCGGGCCCCCGCCGACAATCAGGACGTCGCAGCGGGTCACGATCCGGAGTCCTGCTGGAGCCGTCGCCAGACGCTGCCCCGTTCGGCGGGGGCGTCGTCGCGATAGATGTAGTCGCGCGTCCAGGGGACGGCGTTGCTGCGCCCGGGAGCGAACAGAATCTGAAACAATTGCAACGATCCGCACTCGAAGGCCACCATCGAGGAGGCCAGGTACATCCGCCACATCCGCACGAACCGCTCGTCGAATTCGCCGCGAATCTCGTCCACGTGGTCCTCGAACCGCTGCAGCCAGTCCCGGCAGGTGACGGCGTAGTGCAGGCGGATGTTCTCGACATCCAGCACCGAGAAGTTGCGCGACTCGAAGATGTCCATCGCCTGGCTGAGCGCCGGAGGCTCTGCGCCGGGGAAGATGTTGCGGACAATCCAGGGATTAAGGGGCGCCGGGTAATTACGGCCGATGCTGTGAATCAGTCCCCGCCCTCCGGGGTGCAGGCAGGCGCTGATCACGTCCCCCAACTGGCGAAAGTTGTCGATGCCGACGTGCTCGAGCATGCCGATCGAGACGAAGACGTCGCAGCGGCCCGTGATATTTCGCCAGTCGTCCTCGACGAACTCGACGCGATCGTCGAGGTCTTGACTGCGGGCGACTTCGCGGGCATGTGCGATCTGCTCTTTCGAGATGTTGTAGGCGCGGACCGTGACTCCGTACTGCCGGGCCATGTGCAGCGCGAATCCGCCCCAACCGCAGCCGGCCTCAATCACGGTCTCTCCCGGCCGCAACTGCAGCTTGCGGCAGACGTGGTCCATCTTGGCGGCTTGTGCGTGCTCCAGCGACATCGCGGGATCGCGGTAGTAAGCACAGGTATAGAGCATCTGCTCATCGAGCCAGAGTTTGTAGAACTGGTTCCCGATATCGTAGTGGTGATGGATATTCCTCTGAGCGAACGCCAGAGAGCGCGCCCGGCGGCGTGCGAAGGCGCCGCTGCGCCGCCGGAGCGACACACCAGGGCCCGCTGTCGCTCCGACCGTCATTCGCAGGAAATCGACGAAGTCCCCTTCCACTTCGAGACTTCCATCGGAGTATCCCTCCCCGAACCAGAGCAGCGGATTGCGGGCCAGCCTCCAGAGGATGCCGCGATTCCGGATGCGCAGTCGGTGGGAGGCCGATTCGGAAACGCGCAGGAGCGTGCCGTCCCACAGTTCAATCTCGATGGGGAGCCGCCCGAGACGGTGCAGCAACTGTCTCAGCATGCGCTGTTCGACGGCGAAGCTGGCCCTGCGGGACGACTCGTTGGCAGCGTTGAGCTGGTTCAATCCGGTCGAATGCCTCATTGCAGGAGGCTGAGCACCGTTCGGGCCGGTTGCTGTCACAACCTGGCCGTTGACGGCCGACGTGCGTTCCATGGCTCGCATCCGGGGACGTGATTCGCAACCGCGACGTGATGTGGTGTTAAGAGTGCCAAAGTCCCGCACTACGTTCAAGTGTTGAAATGCCGCATCAAGCCGCATTCAGGCGAGGATCCCCGTTGCATGGCGGGAGTTTCGATGAAACGGTCCGGCCCGACCGCCCGATCGGCGCACTCCGGAGATGCGGACTGTGTCGATTGTCCTGAATGGCCCGGTCGATCGGCCGGATTGACGTTGCAGTGCGCCTGTCCTGCGGTCGCGCTGCGAAACGGCACAAACTCGCGTCCCTGCTCTGTCCGGGCTTTGACGCTTCCCGGCGGCTGACGTATATGCCTTGAGCGTCCTCACATCTGCGAGATTCTCTGTCCAACGGCGATTCAAGGTTGTCCGGCATGAGTGCCCTGTCGAATCTGCGCGCCCCAACCGACCGCGGCAACGGCGATGCGCCGTGCAGCGGCCTGATCCTCGATCCGACGCACGCAGTGGAATTGTCGCCGATTCCGCTGGTGTCCGGCCGAATCTCCATTGGCGCCGGAGCGGATTGCGACGTGCGACTGAGCATCCGCGGCATCTCGGAGCAACACTGTCTGATCGTGGCCGGACCGTCGAAGACCATTGTGAAGGCGCTCTCTCCCAAGACCTGGCTCAACGACGGACTCGTCCGGGAGACGTCGCTTCGTTCAGGGGACAAGCTGACGATCGGCCCGGTTGAGTTTCGCGTCCGCGAGGCGTTTCCGAGTGAGATGCCGGCCTTCGACAACGCCAGGACGACTCCGCCCGCGGTGGATCCGCGCGCGACGGGTCGGCTGTGGAACGAAGCCGCAGCACGGCGCGATCTGACCTCATCGGCGGCGGCCGCACGACGGGAGCTTGAGCTGCGATCCGCTCGACCAGTGGCGTCCAGTGGCTCCATCGCTTCTGCGCCGACAGCACAGACGAGGAGAACCGATGACGAAGGCGCCAGACTGGCCCGGCAGCGTGAGTATCTCGCCGCGCTTGCCGGATCGCTGACGGCGCGCGAGCACGAATTGATCGCGCGCGAGGCTGATCTGCGCTGCCGTTGGGAAGAGCTGCAGTTCAATCTGGCTCGCTGCCGTGAATCGGAGCAGGCCGTGAGCCGGCAGCGAGACGAACTTTCGCGACGCGAGGAGGACCAGAACGCCTCCCGAATGCACTTGGAGTCGGAGCAAGCCGGCCTCAGGGAACGAATCTCGGACGTGGAGGCTCAGCAGAAGGCGCTGGCAGGGGAGGCGGAGTCGCTGCAGTCGAAGCGGGACGAAATCCTGCAGATGGAAGCGCGACTGCAGCAGCGGGAACTGGAGCTCAAGGAGCTGGAGCAAACCGTCGCCGCCGATCGGACGCGACTGGAGGAGGAACGCGAGCGTTGCAGCCGGCGATCGGCTGAACTTGACCGCACGACCGAACAGCTTTCGCAGGAGCGACGGGCGCTGGATGCTGAGAAAGCGGCATGGCAGGAGGAGCAGCGGCATCATGAGGCCGCCGGTGCCGAGGCGCATGAGCGACTGGCCCTGCAGGATCAGCGACAGGAGCAGCTGCAACGGAAGGAACAGGAACTCAGCGATGACCGCGCGGCGCTGGAGGAGACTCTGGCCGCGCTGCGGGAATCCCAGCTGGAATTCGATCGTGCACAGAATGAACTGGAAGGACGAGTCGAGGAGCTGAATCGCGAGCGCGCACAACTGGATGCCGGACGCGAGGCAATGCTCCGCGACCGCGAGGACCTGGAGGCGGCACGCGCCGAATGTGCCGTGTTGCGGGCATCGCTGGAGAATCTGGCCCGGGAGCTGGCCGATCGGGAAGTTGCCGGAGTCCAGATTGTCGACGGCGAATCGGACGCCGTTCGCGCTGCGAATGCCGAAGCGGGCGATGGGCCGACGCCGGCAGCGGCCGATGCGGCCGCCAGGGGTGGTGACGAAGTCCACGACGAACTCCGGCAAATCGCCCTGGAGCGCGAGCAGCTGGATGCCGAGCGAGAGCGGCTCGCGACCGAGCAGTCCCGGCTCGATACCGCGCGCGAGCAATTGCTCGAGTTGCGCGGGTCTCTGGATGTCGACCAGCTCCAGTCCGAATGGGCGCTGCTGCATCAGGCTCGCCGCGAACTGGAAGAGGAGCGAGAAATCCTCTGCCGGCAGTTGCAGGAGATTGCTGCCGTGACCTCGCACCAGCGCGCCGACGCCGAGCAGGTCGATGTGCCTCAAGCCGCCGCCGCCGATCTGCGGCCGGAATGCGGCCTCTCCACCACGGAGCCGCCTGCTGTGGATCTGGAGACTGCGGCCATCGATCATGAAGACCCGGGCGACGACTTCACAAAAGCAGCGGATGATGTGCAAAGTGCGGCTGAACCTGCGTCGGTGTCGGCCACGCTGCCGATGGACTGGGAGTCGCTGCATGCTGAACTTACCGCGCTGGCCGATGAGGATTCGGAGAACTGGGTCGCCGACTCTGTCAAGGACGACGGATTCGAACAGGCTCCCGAATCGCCCGTTCTTGCTGATCACGACGAGCATGAATGCCCCCACCAGGCGGATCACGCCGGCCTCGCCGGGGACCTGTCAGACGATGGTCCGCCGTCGCCGGAGAGCGAAGCGATCCAGTCACTCCGTTCGCGGCTGGCCGAGATGTTCGGGATGACATCGCATTCGGAGCCGGTAGCGTCGCGCGAGGAGGATGCGGCCGGGACATCGCCTGACGCGATGAATGAAGTTCACGGAGATGAATGGGACTCAGCGGATCCGGGAGATGTTGCTCGCGCCGTGGAATTCGTCCACGACGAACTCGACGACAGGGATCGATTCGAGGAACGGGCATCGCTCGAGATCGAGCCCGACACGGGTGACTCAGCAGCAGCGCCCATAGCGGAGCAGGATTCGATCTCGGCGTACATGGAGCGGCTCCTCTCTCGGTCGCGACAGGGAGCCGCCCATGCCAGGGATGCTGTTGTGGAAGCGCCTGCCCCGACGCGTGAACCAACGGCCGCAGCGGAGTCGCCAGTATCCGACGAGGAAGTCTCGGCAGCGGAAGACGCTCCGGTCGCATCGCATAAGACCTTGACAGCGCCTGACAAGGAGCTGCTGCGGGCGAATCTCGATTCGTTTCGCGAACTGGCGAACATCTCGGCACGCTCCGCAGTCGCCAAGCATGAATCGAAGAAGCTGCATTCCGTCATGCAGTTCAAACTCATCATGCTGGCGATGGCGGTGGGACTGACCTTCGCCCTGTGGGCCGCCAATCTGACCAGCGGCGGTTCATACGTCCCCTACGCGATCGCCGCCGGCGTCGCGGCCGTGGTGATGGGGGCGGAAGCGGGACGCACGCTGCTGGCCTTCTATCGCTGGAAGAGCGTGGAAGCCGTCAGTTCGTGGGAGGACGAAGCCGACGCTCCGGGCACAGCCGCGACGCCGGCGGCGCACGTGCAGACCGACGCCGCGGACGAATCGCAGCCCGCGTGAATGTCAGCCCCCAGCGTCGGCCTGGACAGGATGATCGGCCGGGCGCGGCCGGTGATTCTCCGACGGGCGCCTGACTCCGTCTGCGACGGCGCTGGAAGGCTCCCTGGACTCTGCTGGGGCGCCGGCGCTCACAAACGGCTCGCGCGGCAGAGCGAACGTCGGCAGCCATCCGAGCGGAAGCGTGACGCCGGTGATCCAGCGTGCCTCGTGCGATGCCAGAAAGGCGACGGCCGCAGCGACGTCCTGCGGCGCGCCCACACCCAGAGGATGGCAGGCTTCGATCTGCCGGAGGACTTCAGGAGTCTGACGGTCGATGTGCCTGTGCAGCATGGGCGTATGCACGAGCGCGGGTGCGACGCAGACGGCGCGCTGTCCCCGGGGCGCCAACTCGGCAGCGAGCGACTGCGTGAAGCCGACCAGGCCGGCCTTGCTCGCACTGTAGGCGGAGAACGTTCCGCAGCCGGCAATGCCCAGTGCCGATGCGATGTTGACAATCACTCCTTCGCGGTCCGGCAAATAGGGGAGCACGGCGCGCGACATGCGCATCGCGCCGGTGAGATTGACGGCAATGGCCGTGTCCCAGGTGCTGTCAGGCAATTCGTCGAGAGTCGAGGCCCCCTCCACTCCCGCATTGTTGACGAGCAGGTCAATCTGCCCGAACTGTGACATGCAGGCGTCGATCGCGCGGGTGACGTCGTCCTGGCGAGTAACGTCACATTCGCAGTCCACAAACGTCGTGCCCCGCCGTTGCAGTCGCCCCAGGACGCGCCCCGGCGCATCCTTCCAGAGCAACGCCAGGGCGGCCCCTTCATCGGCGAGACGCTCGGCAATCGCGGCCCCGATGCCACGCTCGCCCACGCCCGTTACAACTGCGACTTTCCCGTCGAATCGCCGATCCACGTCAGCCTTCCTCTTCTGCTGCAATCCCGCCCAGCCGGTGACGCCCGGACGTTCTGTGTGTCACACTCAGTCGGTCCGATTGTGATCGTTCCGGGGACGGCGTTCAATCAGTCCGTCTCGGCGGATGCCGTCAATCTCGACAGAACAGCCGTAATTGGCAGGATCAATCGCATCCTGCGGAATACATGGCGCGCCCGCGCAATCCGCCCAGACTGATCCGTCCGCACTCCCGCCGCCGCTCAATCGACCGGCAGATCGCACGCCAGCAGCACGGCGCGCTGGACGGCGTAATCGTGCTCGTAGGAGAAATCCGGATCCTTCTCGTGCCGCACAATCTTTGCCAGGTCCGCCGCATCGTCCACATAGCGGACGTACTGCGGCATTTCGACTTCCTGCACCCCGGCCGGATACTGCCCTCGTGCGGCATGCAGCGCCAGTCGTACGCGCGGCTGGTCGAGCGGCTGAATATGGAAGGTCCCCTCGCTGCCGCAGACTGTCAGATGCCGCCGTGCGAATCCCTCCACTTCGTTGACACTGCTGCGAACGGTCGCGGTGGCCCGCGGATACTCGAGCACGGCGAGCATGTTGTCGGCAAGATCGTCGTTGAGTCGGGATGAGTGCCTGGGAAAGGCATGCACCGCGTCGGGCGGACCCAGGACGCCGACAACGAGGTCAATGACGTGGCAGCCCAGTTCAAACATCGCGCCGCCGCGATACTCCGCAAGCAACCGGCGGCTGCCGACATCGACGAGCTTGCTCATGACCGCATGCACCTCAAACGGATCGCCCAGCCAGCCGTGCTGGAGGAACTCGCGAAGCATCACGACCGCGGGGTTGTAGCGGTACATGTAACCCATCTGCACGGCGAGGTGTTGCCGCGCGGCGTCGTCCAGGATGCGCCGGAACAACGTCAGTGATTCGCCGGCGGGCTTGTCGATATGCACGTGCAGGCCCGCTGCGACGCACCGCTCGGCAGTCGGCAACAGGTCGCGCACCCGCGTCTCGACGCCGACGACCTGCAGTCCCGGTGTGTTCAGCAGTTGCTCTTCGGTGAGCCAGGTCAGACCGGCATAAGTCTCGGTCGACTCGGCGCGCTGCCGCAGCTCTGGATCGGGCTCGACGACGCCGACCACTTCGAAGTCTGCAGAGCGTCGGTATACCTGCATCTTCCCGGCATGCGCATGGCCAACACCGATCTGCCCGTATTTGATTGGTTGCATCGGAATGCCTGCGGTGCAAGAGGCTGTGAACGGCGGAGTTCGCCGCGGCACTTTGTCCGCGAGCAGACGCATGGTACTCAACAACTCTCTTAAGTGCGGCGTCCGGCAGCAGACTCTCAAGAGCTGATCGCCGACTTTCGTCCCCCCCCCCTCTAAAGGAGAAGGGGATCTCCTGAGACGAGTAGGTCTGGATTCCCCGAATTCTCCCTGGTTCACCGGACCGCCACACTCCTTCTACCCGATGACGGGTGCGCATTCTCTGAGCACTCCGCCGTCGGCGACGGGTGGTTTGTGGAACACCTCGTCCTTTGGATCAGTCTGCCCTTTGATTGGAGAGTTTCTATGCGCGGACGTTTGTGGAATCCAGTACCGATGCTGGCGGTTGCTGTCGCCGTCGCCTGCTCGGGCGCGGCGGCCGAAGCCGCGAGCAAGGAGTTCAGTCTGTTCGGCAATGCCGAGGTGGTTGAAGGAGCGAATAAGAATCAGTATGCCGTCCTGATTGAATCGGACCTCACTACGGCCGATGACGCCGAGTGGTATGGAGGGATCGCCTTCGATCCCAAGAGACCCATTCGTTTCGACGAGATTCGCAGCCTGAATGCGAGCTATACGATCCTCGAGGGAGGATTCGGGGGTGGATCACCCCGCTTTTCGATCGGAGTCGACGGTGATGGAGACGGTGCCGCGGATGGCAACGTATTTGTCTATCTCGGCACGCCGCCCAACTTCGACGATGAACCCAATGGTGACATCGAGTTCACGGGAGAGTTCATCGGAGGCACGGACCTGCGGTTCGATACCACCCAGGTCGGCGGCGAGTTCTACGACGACTATCAGGGCGCAGTAGAACTCGTCGGCGATGCGGACGTCGTGTACATCGACTTGGTGGTCGACGCCGGCTGGTTCGTGGACGGCGGAGTGCAGTCTGTGCTGATTCACGACCTCCAGGTGCACAAATCCAAGTACAAGCCGAAGAAACCCAAGAAGGTGAAGTAGACTCCGCCTCTTCCGATGAGAGTGGGACACGCCGGCGCGGGAATCGCGCCGGCCGTGTTCATTCCGCAGGGCCGGATCTCACACCCAGCGAGACGCTGAAGATCCCCGCTTCGTCGATCAACTGGTCCACCTTCGCAAATCCGGCGGCCGCGACCAACTGGTCCATCTCCGCCTGAGTGCGGCAGCGCATGACCCACGGCTTGCCATCACGGTTGGGCAGGCAGCGAGCGATCATCTCCTGCTGCGGATGCCACGGCTGATTGGTGTAGATCAGGAACGCGCCCGGCTCCATGGCTTCGGCCAGACCGGCCAGCGACTCCCGCACCGGTGCGTTCTCGGGAAACAATTCGTACAGGCCGCTGACGATCGCAATCGTCGGCCGCGGCCGCAGACTCGCCAGCCGCTGCCGGTCGAAGGCGTCACCCTCCTGATACTCGACGCTCGCGATCCGCATCTCCGCGGCCAGTCGGCGACCCGCTTCCAGCCCGCCGCGATCGCGATCGCACAGTAATGCCGAAATCGACTTCTCCGGGTGGGCCTGGATCGTCTCCAGCACGTATCGCCCCGGACCGGCCGCGATGTCCACAATGCGAATGGTGCGTCCCTCCTCCGCCAGACGGTCGATGACGCGGTTCAGCATCTGCCGCAGATGCACCTTGCGTCGCCGGATGCCGCGCCAGCCCGGACTGTCGAGATACACGCGGTCGATGATCCGTCCCACCGGCGTGATTCCCTCCGCCCGGTCGCGATAGACGTGATCGAGCGACTGTCCTGAATCAAACCCCGACCGCCAGCCGATCTGCACTCCCTTGCTCAGCTTCGCCACTGTCCGCAGTGCGGCCGACTGTGCGGCAAAGTTGATTCGCTGTGGCGAAACCCCTGTCAATGGCTGCTGCAACGTGTCGTATCGCTGCTTCGTATAGCCCTCCCGGTCGGCGTGCAGCAGGTTCGGCGCGGGGGCCGGCGATTCGAACTGCTGTTGCAGAAACTTCCGCGTCCGACCGATCGGCAGATCCCGATCCCGCTCCCAGAACGTCGAGTGAAAGAATCCCGGATACTCCTCGAGCACCTTCACGGCCGAGGAAAGCCGCTCGAAGAACTGCGTCTGCGGCCGGCGATGCACGACGAAGTCCGATCCGCTCACCAGCAGCAGCGTCGGCGTGTGGATTGCGCCGGCGTCCGCGATGAGTCGCCGCGACGTATCGAACAGGTCCAGCAGAATGTTGACGGCAATCTGCGGCGAGATCAGCGGATCCCCGGCGTATTCCGCGGCCTGTTGCGGATCGTGCGTCAGCATCCGTGGCTTGACGTAGCTGCGAATGAATGCCCGCCGTTTCACCTTGTTCAGCACGCGCAGGGCCGGAATGGCGAACGGGACATAAAGCTTCACTTTGAACGCCGGCGTCGCGACCACGAGCGCGCGAATCGGCGGCGCGTAATCATGCACCCACGTCGCCGCCAGCACCGCGCCGACGCTCTGCGCCACGACCGCCATGTCAGAGACGTCGATCCCGTGCGTCTCGGAAAGGTGCCGCACGAACTCGTCCGCGTCCTTGACCATCCGTGCAAAGCTTTCCGCATGCCCGCGCTCGCCCGGCGAGCGGCCGTGGCCGCGGGCGTCCCACGCGAAGCACCAGGCATCGCGCATGTCGAGGCGATCGACAAAGTCCTGCCAGCGGCCGGAGTGCTCATGCCCGCGATGAAACAGCACCACCCCCTTCGCCGAAGGCACGTTCGGCTCCCAGGCCCGGTAGAACAGTTCGACCCCGTCGCTTGTGCGAAACGTGTGCTCGGTCGCAGCGCGAGATGCTGGTGCTGACAAAACTCGGACGGGCACGTTCATATGGGTTCTCTTCAATGTCGTTCCAGCGTGACGGCGGCACGCTCATCCGGCCTGGCGCGGCTCAACAGGATGCAGCCCGCGGCGGGCTCTCCTCACGATCGTCACCACGGACAGTCCCACTGCAATGGCTAGCAGCGCGTCCAGCCACCGGCCCGGCTCGACGCCGCAGCCCAGCAGCAGCGCGATCAATCCAAACAGAAACGACCGGTCGCTCTTGCCGAACGGACCGTCGTAGCGTCGCGGCGACCCGACCTGTGTCACCACGACGCCCGCCAACTCGCTGATGACCGCGAGCACGACCAGCGGCACGACGAGCCGCGGCTCCACTCCCGGAATGACTGCGAACGGCAGGTACAGCGCCGCGTCCGCCACCACGTCTCCCAGCTCATTCAGCACCAGTCCCAGGTTGGACCGCATGCCGTGCTCGCGGGCCAGCATGCCGTCGATGGCGTTCAGGGCCATCCGCACGAACAGAAACGGGGGCACAATCAACAGGGGCCAGGTCTCTCCGGGCCAGAGTACAATGCATCCCCCGACGATCACCGAAAGCACCAGCGCGGCCGCCGTGACCTGATTCGCCGTCGCCCCGGCACGCGCCAGACCGCGCGTCGACGGACGGAGCAGTGCCTGAAATCGCGGCTTCAGATCGTAAATGCTGGCCATGCGGACGTGATACCGGTATGAGTTTCTCGCCTGCGAGTGTAACGCCGGTCTGATCCCAAGGCGTCGCACACCCGAAGATATCACGCGGCACACGCACGCAACGCATTCATGGCCGACTCAGCTCTCGATCACGATCGAACCGGCGATTCGCCGTCTTGGAGGAGCGCGACGCTTGCTGCCGCGCTCCTCTCACTGCTGTTCATGGTGGTCTACAACGCCACGAACTGGATCAGCTCGCAGCGAACGGATGTCGGCTCACTCTACTTCGAGTGGGAGCGGTACATCCCGTTTGTGCCGCTGATGATCATCCCCTACATGTCGATCGACCTGTTCTTCGTGGCCGCCCCCTTCCTGTGCCGCGACCGCGTCGAACTCCGCGTCCTCTCCCGCCGGATCGTGCTGGCGATCACCCTGGCCGGCGTCGCCTTTCTGCTGTTTCCGCTGCAGCTTGCCGTCGATCGCCCGCACGCCGACGGACCCGTCGGCGCACTCTTCAACTGGTTCCGCACCGTCGACCTCCCCTACAACCTCTGCCCGTCGCTGCATATCGCGCTGCGAACGATCCTCGCCGTCCACTACGCGCGGTACGCGCGCGGCGTTTGGGTGTGGGCGTCGCACATCTGGTTCAGCCTGATCGGCGTCTCGACGCTGCTGACGTATCAGCATCACGTAATTGACGTTGCAGGGGGATTCGTGCTCGCGGCTGTCTGCTTCTACTTCGTCCGCCCGGAACCGCTCCGTCTGTCCGTCGTTCCGAACCACCGGCTGGGACTGCGCTACGCCGCCGGAGCCGTCGTGTGCGCCGTGCTGGGATCCCTGTTGCGACCCTCGGGCTGGCTGCTGCTCTGGCCGTCGGCCGCACTGACGATGACGGCTGCCGCCTATTGGGGACTCGGTCCCGGCATCTTCCGCAAGTCGGAGGGGCGCATTCCGCTCAGCGCCAAACTGCTGCTCGCGCCAGTCCTCTGCGGCCAGTCCATCTCACTGCTGTACTACCGGAGGCAATGCCGGCCGTGGGATGAGGTGACCGAGAACGTCCGCATCGGCCGCCGGCTCAATAACGCGGAAGCGGCGCAGGCGATTGAGTCCGGCGTCACCGCCGTCGTCGACCTCACCGGAGAGTTTTCCGAAGCAGAACCCTTTCTGGGCGTGGCCTATCTGCACCTGCCGGTCCTGGACCTGACTCGTCCAACGGATGAGCAACTCCGCCGCGCCATCGCGTTCATCAACATGCACGCGGAAGGGGTCGTGTACGTTCACTGCAAGATCGGCTATTCGCGCAGTGCGGCAGTCATGGGAGCATGGCTCGTCGCGACCGGTCGGGCACGATCCGCCGACGAGGCCGTCGCCTGGCTGCGCCGCGTGCGGCCGTCCATCGTCGTTCGCCCCGAGGCCGAAGCCGCAATCCGGTCCATCGCTGCAACCGTCGCTCAGCACAATTCCGCACGCAGCCGTTCGGACAGGGCTGAGGCAGCAGTGTCGGGGACGCAGCTGGGGTCGACGACCAGTTGACCGCTGTCGAGCCGGCCATGGCCGACGTACACCGGCGGCGACCCGCGACGCAATCGGCGGCAGACCTCGTAGGCCGTCCGCCCGAGCGCGCCTTCATCGATCGTGACTTCGAGCCGCGGCGTCGATTCGTCGTGCCCCTCGAGGAGCCGGCATTGGCTGTGCGTCCCCTCCAGTGCGGTCATCACCGCTCCGAGCAACTGCCGGCAGCGCGCGATCTCCGCGTCGTACGCTCCCGATCGAAACAGTTCCAGCGCCGTCAGCAACGCCGCGATCTGCTCTTTGGCGACTTTGAACCCGCGTCCGATTCCGTGTCGCGGCATTCCGGTGAGGCGCGACCGGTCGATGAATCCGGCCGGCGGGTCCCACAGTTCGGGATGATCGTCCATGTCGAGCATCTGCACGGCCGCGGACGCGATCAGGTCCCGCCGTCCGCACAGGATTCCAGTCGACTGCGGCCCGCGAATCGACTTGCCCCCGCTGAAGGAGACGAGGTCGGCGCCGGCATCGATCAGTGAGCGCAGATTCGATCGCGGCGGCAGCTCGCCCGCTGCATCGACGAGCACGGGGAGCTGACGGGCTTGGGCGACCTCAACAAGCTCCTTCAGCCGAGGTTTGGACTCCGGATGGAACACATACACGATGCCGGCCGTCCGGGGACTGATTGCAGCTGCGTACTCCCAGGCCTCGGTTCGGCGTACGCCCGCGCCGGCGATGATCTCGTTGAATCCGACTTCAACCAGCACCGCCCCTGCCGCTCGCACGGCATGGTCATACCCGCTCCGCTGCTCGCGGGCGATCAGGAACTCGTGTGGAAACCCGTCGCAATGCGGCAGCCGCTCCATGCGCGCCGCGTCATTTCCAGCGAGGATCGCGGCGGCACCCATAGTGAGTGCCGCCGCGGCGCCACTGGTGATCAGCCCGCCTTCGGCGCCGGTCGCCTCAGCAATCTTCCGTGACGCGGCGGCCTGCAACGCTTCGAGCGGGACCGTTTCAGCGGCGGCAGCGGAGAAGGCGCTCAGCACGTCGACCGGAAGCGTCGCCCCACCCAGGCGGGTAACCATCCCGCTGGCGTTGATAATCGGTTCGAGTCCCCATTGGCGATAGATGCTCATGAAAGAAACTTGTAATGGATGCAGCCGGCGTTCTGTAGCGGCCGACGATTCGGCTCGTCCGGAACCCCGACCGAAAACAGACATTCTGCCTTTGTTTCAGGTTCACGGTCTGCTAGCCTGACGGAAGGCGTGCCGATCGAGAGTTGCAATCCATTCCGGAGGCGTCCCATGCGGCGGTCACTGCAGTTTCTGATGGGATTCGGCATCTTGATCAGCGCCATCTCGTATCCGGCGACGATGTCGGGGCAGGATGCGTCAGCCGAGACCGGAGATGTGGATCTCTCCGTCCAATTGCGGGAGCGCGCCGGCGGAGTGACGGTCGCACTTCAAGTCGACGATCGCACGGTCAAACAGCCGCTGAACGAAACCCCGCTGTTTCGCTATCACGACGCGCGACGTGACATCCTGGATGCGGCCCTCTGGGGCTACGGCACGAAGGGGCGTCCGGCGGCCCTGATGAAGACCGAAGCTTACAAGGTCGAGACCGGCGAGAAGTGGGTGTTCTGCTTCGCATCGCTTTCGGATCAGATCGTCAGCGCGTCGTGGGCCGACGGCGCCACCTATCAGGCCACTCAGCCCGGACTTGAGCTGCGCGACCTCCCCGGTGCTCCACGGCCTGCTCCTTCGGCGAATCTCAGGCTGATTCAGATCAAACGCCTGACCGAACGGTTCTCCGCAGAAATTCAGAACGCGGACGACGACCGCGAACCGATGCGGCTGATGCCCACGCCGATCTGCCGCTACGACAATCCGGAGGCCGGACTGATCGACGGAGCGGTCTTCGGCTACACAATGGGCACCAATCCCGACGTCGTGCTCGTCATCGAACTGCATGAAAAGAATGGGACGAAGCAGTGGCGCTGCGGAGCCGCCGGCATGACCAGCGCCGGCTTCACCCTCCGGCTCGACCAATCCGAAGTACTCCGCCAAGAGTGGGATCAGCACGTCGCTGGCCGGCCCCAGGAGTTCGACCGCTGGATGTGGCGCCGCGTCATTGAGCCGTAGTGACCGGCGGCAGCAGGTCGATGGCGTCGATCCCGAACGCAAACCCCTCCGACGCATCGCTCTTCCCGACCGACTCAAGGCGGAGTACGTGCGCACCGGCATCCAGTTGATGTTCGCCCAGTTCCAGCGATCCGGCCGGGCAGACGCGCCCCGAATACAGGTCGAACTCCCGGTCGATCGCACTGCCGTCCAGGGTCACGCGCACGCGGCCGAAATCGGGAGCGGCCGTCGCCCGCAGTCGCACGCGGTACTCGCCCGCCATCGGCGTCTCGAACTCGATCGTCACCGACCCGTCGCGCCACGCACCGCAGAACAATTGCGTGTTGCCGCTCCACATGGGACCGCCGAAATCGCTCATCTCCTGGGGGTTCGCGCGGCAGCGCTCTGAAGCAAGGACACGGGCCGACTCGGCTTCGATCCGCAGCAGCGGCCGCTCGCTGCCCGCCGGACCGCATTCCAGCCAGACCGCATCATTCGCGTACGCACCGACATACGCGAACGACATCTCACCGTATCCCCCGTCCCCCCACCGCGGGCCGTTGCTATTCCGGAACAGGAAGACCCCTCCGCCCGGTATCCTTTCGTCCTCACGATAACCCGTGAGCACAATACTGTGCCCGTCGTACACATCCCGGGCGGACGGCACGTCCAGAATGCGATGCCCGCGCGCCCGGTGCGGCCACCGCAGTCCGCATGCAACCGGGTGTCCGGCCGCCAGCGCCGAGCGAATCGCCTGCGACTGCGCATCCGTCAGCGGCTGCTGCACATCCCACAGCTTGATCCAGTGCACGCGCCAGCGGTCCCGCAGATCGCGCGCGGCATTCACGGCGGCCTCCGCCGGACGCCGCACATCATCGGCAACGCCGCCGTAGGGGGCGGACTCCGCCGTGCACATTCCGAACTCGTTGAGCCCTGCCAGCGCCTCGTAGAACATCGCCTGATCGCCGCGGGCGCCGGTCGCCTCGTCGGCCGCCCACACCAGGTACTCCTGCGAGAACCGCCCGCCGGGATCGTGTCCGGAGCGCCGATACTCGAACTCCGCCGCCGCACTGATGGCGAACAGCGAGCACGTGTTGCGAGCACCCTGCGCTTCGACCTCCAGATCGAATTCGTCGAACTGCGGACGAAGATCGACGGCCTCCGGCAAGCTCGATTCGTCATCGCCGGCTGCGAGCGGAACGGGCCGCCCGATAGCAGCCGCAATGACGACAATCCAGATTCCCACGACACGATTCATGCCGCCCCTCGCGAGAATGCCCGCATTGATTCCGATCTGTCACCACCCAGCCGGTGTTCCTCCCTTGCGGGGATCACTGCCGCCCTGCAAAACGGCGTCCGTGCCGGAGGCCGCCTGTGACGCGGCCAGGCCGCCGCGCCGTTTCACGACGTGTCCGCGATTCTGTAAGTCGGCATCCAGTTCGTCCGGCCACGCGCGCTCCAGCAGCAGTTGATCCGGCAGCCACTGATGATGGAGTCTCGGCGCCGCCACCGCCTCGGCCGGCGTCATCCCGTGCCGCGACATGTTGAGCAGCACCTGAGCCGTCGCCGTGATGATCCGCGGTCCGCCGGATGCCCCGGCGACATACTCCGCCCTTCCGTCCCGCACCAGGATCGTCGGCGTCATGCTGGAAAGGGGCTTCTTTCCCGGCTCAACGGCGTTGGCCGCACTCTGAATCAATCCGAATGCATTGGGCTCCCCCGGCACCGCGGTGAAGTCGTCCATCTCATTGTTGAGCACGATGCCGAACTCCGGCACAACCACGTAGCTGCCGTACGACGTGTTGATCGTCTCCGTACAGGCCACCGCGTTGCCGCGGGCGTCGATGATCGAAAAGTGGCTCGTCCCGGCGTCGTCGTCGACCATGAACCGGCCGTAATGCTGCGGAGGAAACGTCCGCTGCAGATCGATCCGCTCGGCCAGGGCGGCCGCGTAATCGCGGCCGATCAGCCGCTCGACAGGGACCTCAACGAAGTCTCGATCTCCCAGGTACTCCGCCCGGTCGGCAAAGGAATGCTTGAACGCCTCCGCCAGGAGATGCACGTAGTCCGCGGAATCGCGCTGCATGTGCGAGAACGCCTGCTCCGGATGAGCCGCATCCCAGGCGGCAAGGATATTCAGCGTCTGCAGCAGCGCGACTCCCCCGCTCGATGGGGGGGGCATCGTCACGACCGTCAGTTCATCGAGCGATCCCATTAACGGCTCGCGGACGACCGGCGCCATGTGTGCGAGATCCTCCTCCGTAACGATGCCCCCTCGCCGCTGCACCTCCGCAACAATCGCCGCGCCCACGTCCCCCCGATAGAAGCCATCGAAGCCGAGGTCCGCAATCCGCTGCAGTACGTCAACCAACGGCGAGCGGAACAAGCCGCGCTCCCTCCCCTCCTGGCTGACGTAAGCAGCATGCAGCCCGGGAAACGTCTCCTGCAGTTGCGGCGTGCGCTGAAAGTCCCGGGCCACTTCGTCCAGCGTCTCGCGCATCGTCGCGTCCATCTCGACACTGGATCGGGCGATGCGCAGCGCCGGCGCGAGCACCTCCTCGCGACTCATAGTCCCATAGTGCTCAAGCGCATACAGTAATCCGGCGACCTCACCCGGAACGCCGACCGCCAGCCCTCCTCGCTCGCTGGAGACGCGCACGCCGTCGGCGTCGGTCTGCAGGAACATGTCGCGAGTCGCCGCCGCCGGGGCGCGCTCCCGGTAATCAAGCGCTGTCCCCTGCTGCCGTTCCGCGTCCCAGATCACCATGAAACCGCCCCCGCCGATGCCACAACTTTCTGGACGGACGACCGACAGCGTGAACGCCACGGCGACCGCGGCATCCACGACATTCCCTCCCTGCCGAAGAATCTCGACTCCCGCCTCACTCGCCAGCCGATGATCGGCCGCCACGACGGCGTGTTCGTAAGATGTTCCTCGCTCGGCCCGCGGCTCCGCACTGATGCACGGCCCAGCCAAAAGGATGCCGGCCAGCAGGCGTGCGATGATTCTGACCCCGTCCCGGACGTCCCGCCACGTCACCGGGGAGGGCTCGCTGCCGGGAGCCGCAACGACTGCGATTCGATTCATCGGCTCTGAAGTCCCGTCTGCACCTGGTCCCGCGACTTGAATCTCCCCTGTGGCTCGCGGACAATCGACAGCGTACCCGCCAGCGTCTGCTTTCTCACCCCCGACTCCCGCCCTGCGTTAAACCAGTTGTTCATGGGAACGAATCCGTCGCGATCATCCTCCCTGCGATCGCGCTTCCCAACCCCAGCCGCCTCTCGTTGGGCGCGCTCTGACTTTCGAGCCCGAAGCGTCGTCCAAGTCGGAAGCGTCGTCCGAGTCTGAAGCGTCGTCGAACATCGACGAACTGAAGCACCCCATGCAAGATCGGCGTCGTCAATCGCAGCCTGCGTGATCTCAAATCTGAAATCTGAAATCTGAAATCTGAGATCCCGGTTTCGACCACCGACCACCGACCACCGATAACCGATAACCGATAACCGACCACCAACCACCCACCCCGGAATGACCGACCTGCCGCGAGTCCGCTCGCTCGACATCGACTTCACGGTCCCCTGCGTCCACCGCGTCCGATTCACCAGCGACGTGCTCGGTCGCGATCAGCATATTCTCGCCGACCTGCTGCAGCCCAGCGGCGACCAGCCCGCGCGGGTCCAGTTCTGGGTCGACCAGCACGTTCGCCGGGCGCACCCGGAACTCAAGTCCCGGCTGCGCGCCTTCGTGCGGGCTCACAAGAACCGGGTCTGGATGCCCGGCAACATCCAGATCGTTCCCGGCGGGGAAGCCGTCAAGAACGACGTGCACCTGCTGGAGCGGATGCTCAAGTGCATCAACGCGGCGGACCTGGACCGACGCAGCTACATCGTGGTGATCGGCGGCGGTGCTGTGCTCGACGCCGTCGGCTTTGCGGCCGCGATCGCCCACCGCGGCATCCGCCTCATCCGTCTGCCGACAACCACCCTCGCGCAGGCCGATTCCGGCGTGGGCGTGAAGAACAGCGTGAACCTGTTCGAGAAAAAGAACTGGATCGGCACCTTCGCCGTGCCGTGGGCGGTGATCAACGATGCTTCATTGCTGGAAACGCTTCCCGACCGCGATTTTCGCTGCGGGTTCTCCGAGGCGGTGAAAGTCTCGCTGCTCAAGGATCCGGCGTGCTTTGACGAACTCTGCCGCCTCGCGCCGCGCATCCGGGAGCGGGACATGACGGCGGCCTGGCCTGTCATTCAGCGCTCCGCCGAACTCCACCTCGACCATATCACCCGGGGTGGCGATCCGTTCGAGGCGCTCGAAGCCCGCCCGCTCGACTTCGGCCACTGGTCGGCCCATAAGCTGGAAGTCCTCAGCGGCTTTGAACTGCGGCACGGAGAGGCGGTGGCGATTGGCGTCGCCGTCGATACGGTGTACTCATCGCTCGTGCATGGCTTCCCGCGAGCGGCAGCAGAGCGCGTGCTGCGGTGCCTGACTGATCTCGGCCTGCCGCTCGACCATCCGACGCTGCACGACACCGCCCCCCTGTTCGCCGGTCTGGAGGAATTCCGCCAGCACCTGGGAGGCCGCCTCACCCTGACGATGCTCGGCGCGATCGGGCAGAAGCTCGACGTGCACGAGATCGATCGCCCTCGAATGCTCCAGGCGATCGACCACGTCGCCTGTTTCGCCGAAGCCCATCAGCATGCGGCGCCGCGGGAATGATCGGATCGTCGAGGCACGACAAGCTCCGGCTCCTCCAGCAAACCGGGCTTCCGAGCTGGTTCACCGACTCGCCGTGCCGCAGCCGATGAACGACGCGGCTCCAGGGTTGTTCGCGACCACGACTGGACGAACTGCGCACAGCGTCTTTCGCACACGCGCGACGTCCCCTACATCAGGCCGCGGCGTTTGAGTTCCGCCACGACCGCTTGAGTGATCCGCGACACGTCCTGCTCCGGCTCACGGCCACTCTCCGAAGACGTGCGGAGTTGCTGCGGCGAGCAGCCCTCAACCGGCTGGTCGGTGAAGCCGTGCGCCGCCAGCAGGCATTGGAGCGTGCGGCTGAGCGTACCCAGATCGCTCAGCTGCTTCTCGGAAAGGGGTTGGCGGCCGCGCCCCATGCGAAACCCGCGCAGCTTCACCGCCGCGCGGAACCCCTCGGGGAACTCCGCCTGGAAGATCATCGCGTCAAACAGCGTGACCAGGTCGTACTGCAGCCGCCGCGCGTCGTCCAGGCGCGCCGAGACCGTCAGGTCGTACAGCTTGCGCGTCAGTTCGGGGACGACGCCGCTGGAGGCGTTGGTGCCGCCGTCGCAGCCCACCAGGAGCATGGGCATCAGCGCCGCGTCCCAGCCGGTGAGGAAACTGAAGTCCGGTCGGTTGGGGCGCACGGCCTGGATCATGCGGATCATGTGCGGGATTTCGCCTGATGAATCCTTGATGGCGACGATCCGCTCACACTCCTCGCTCAACCGCTGGACGGTTGGCACGTCAATCGGGCTGGCGAACATGGGGATGTTATAGAGCGTGACATCGACGGGCGTATTCCGGCCGATCTCGCTGAAGTACGCGTAGACCGACGCCGGGCTCAGCTTGTAGTAGAAGGGCGCGACGATCGCGACGGCCCGGACTCCAAGTTCCGCGTAGTACTCGCAGGCCCGCAGCGTCTCGGTGACGTTCGCCTCGGCCGCCCCGGCGAGGATCGGCACGCGTCCGCCGACCTGATCGGTGATGATGGCCGTGATCCGCCGCCGTTCCTCCGGTGTGAAGCGGGTGAACTCGCCTGTGGAGCCGTTCGGGTACAGGCCGTGGACGCCGCGCTCGATCAGCCATTCCACGTAGCGGCGGGTTTCGACTTCGTTGATGTTGCCCCGATCGTCGAAGGCGACCAGGTTGGGCGTGAAAATGCCTTGCAGGCGTGCAGCGGACATGCAGATCGCTCAGGGTCTCGGATTCACAAAGGGGGCGAGTCAAGCGCGGACGACCGCGTGTTCAAGAACGTCGTCACGGTGTTCGCAAATCGTAACAGAAACCTGTTTACATCGGTCTTCCGCCCCCCCTAGAGTCGGAAGAACCGGTTCAACCGGCACAATTCAACCTCCGCCGGCTCGGGGCCGCCACACACGCCTCAATTGGCCATCGAACCATCCTGGAGGAAGGAACGCGACATGTTTCTGCTCAATCATCTGTGGAGTGACGAATCCGGAGCGGTGCTGTCCGCCGAGCTGCTGCTCGTCGGCACGCTCGGCATTGTCGGCGCCACGGCCGGCATCGCCGCAGTCGGTCACGCGGTGAACGGAGAGATGGAGGAAGTCGCCTACTCGCTTCGCAGCCTCGACCAGAGCTATCACCTGGAGGGATATCGAGGTTGCCGCGCATGGACGGCTGGCTCGTCGTACACCCAGCGCCCGGTCGAGGAGTCTCACGCCGAACTGGAACGGGTGATGGAACGGCACCGCGAGGAGGGAGCCGGGCATGACGACGACGGCGAGTCCGACGAGGATCGAGTCCATCGTCGTCGGCGCCACGACCAGCCTCGTGACGAACACCACGAGCGCCGTCGGGACAGAGACAGTGATGACGACAGCGACCGCTGGGACGGCGATGAACACCGGCGCCACGATGCAGACGATCGGGACGATGATCGCCGGCGTGACCGGGATGACGACGGCGACGACCGCCGCCGTTCGCGGAGCGACCGCGACGATGTGGACGACGATCGCTGAGCGATTCCCGGCACTCCGGTTCCGGCCCGGCCGCAATCGCCCCGCCGGTCAGGCAGCGCGCTGCTGAATGTCCGCACCAGAGTCACTCCGATCCTGCACCTCCTTGCTGTCCGATGCTGATTTGGAGTGGCGGTTCGCAGACGGACGCATAGAATGGCGCGAGGCGGGCCGGTGCGGACCTGGGCTCGCCGTCGTTTCGCTTTGCTTCATTCTGCGTGACGTCATGGAACGTGAGACCGTCGGCCGTCCGATGGAGATCCTCCTGGTGGAGGACAGTCTCACCTCGGCCCGGTTGACGATGGGGGCGCTCCGCAGCGGCGGGCTCGAACATCGCCTGACGTGGCTGACGAGCGGCGAAGAAGCGACTGAGTTTCTTCAACATCAGGGAAAGTTCGTTCGTGCTCCTCGCCCGGACCTGGTGCTGCTGGATTTGATGCTGCCGGGCAAGAGCGGTCGCGACGTACTCGCCGAGTTACGGGCGACCGAGACGCTCAAGGACATCCCGGTGGTCATCATGACGGGGACCGCCACGGATCAGCAGGCTGCCGAATTCGAGCCGATGCATGTGCAGGGCTTCCTCACCAAGCCGGTGGACCTGCAGGCTTTTCTGCAGCTGGTCGAGCAGCTCAAGACGTTCTGGAAGGACGACATGATCCTGCCGCCGTCTCGATAATGTCGGATCCCCCTTGGGCGCCGACCAGTTACGGCGGCGTCGAGAATCAGACGGCGGTCGGCCTGAGTAACCAGCGGGCATTGTTGGCAGGCAGGTTTGTCCGCGTGAGGTTCCCTGACCGACCGCCTCGCGTCCGAGGTGGACTGAGTCATTGTCGACAATGTGCAGCGTGCGGGAATGCGGTGATCCGCCGTCCGCGCCTCGGACATTCCCTGAGCCTGGTCGACGGCCCTCGACTCGCGGAACGCAATCCTCACTCGCCGTCGGTGTCACGTACTTCAATTCGTCTCATGCTCTAGCCGGTTGCGGCGCGTAGCCGGTAGAATCAGGTTCTGCCTCAGCGGGCGGGCATCCGTTCCGCAGGCCGCGAATGACGCTCGACGTTTGCGGCGCCGCTCCGCCCGCCCGGCAAGGTCCGTCAACGGAAGGAGGGGAGAGTGTCCGATTCGCGACTCACCCGACGTCTCGACGTTGTGGCCTCCCGGCTGCAGCGGGTCCGACGGCTTAAGGCGCTCTCGGCAGCCTGGCTCATCGCGGCGGTCCTCTGCCTGTTGCTCATCGCAACCGGCGCCGCACACACACTCTGGTGGCTGGCGGGACTGATCGTCGTTGCGCTGGCGACGGCCCTGTGGCTGTCGCCCCGGCGGATGGGAGATGCCGAACGCGTCGCGGCACGAATCGAGCGACATTACCCCGACCTCAACGCAGCACTCATCACGGCCGCCGCCCAGCGACCGGACCCAGCCTCGGGCCGGTACGGTTACCTGCAGGAACAGGTGCTTTCCGACGTCCTCGTGCATGCGCGACAGCGCGACTGGTCGCAGGCGGTGCCGTCCTCCAGCCTGTGGGGCTGGCGGCTGGGACACGTCCTGTGCTTCGCGGTGTTCTGCGCGGCGGCCGGATTTGCGCTGCTGGCGCCGACGCGCGCCGACGTTCTGCAGGTAGGCGAATCGGCGCTGGCGATGCCTGGCGAATCGACGGAATTGACCGTCGAGCCGGGAGACGTGGAACTGGAGCGCGGCGCCAGTCTTCTGGTCCTTGCACGATTTCGCGGGCCATTGCCGGCCGACGTCACGCTCGTGACGCTCGACGCCGCACAACAGACACAGCGCATCGAACTGAACAAGAGCCTGGATGATCCCCTCTTCGGCGGGCGCATTCCCGGTGTGAAGTCGGACCTGGTGTATCACGTCGAATTCGACGGGATCCGCTCGCCCACGTATCGCATCACCACCTTCGAGTACCCCGCGCTCCGGCAGGCCGATGCCGACATTCATCCACCAGCCTATACGGGGCTGGAGCCGCAGCATCTCGAGGACGTGCGACGCGTCTCGCTGGTGGAGGGATCGTCCCTGACGCTCCGCTGCCGGCTGAACAAGGCAGTGTCGTCCGCGACGCTGACAGGTGATCACGGAGAGTCGCTGCGGTTGGCCGACCAGTCGCAGCCGGGCGAGTTCGTGATGGTCGCGACGTTTCAGCCCGTGCGCTCTGGCACGTACGAACTGGAACTGGTCGACGACGCCGGCCGCCGCAATCCGGACCCGGTCCAGTTTCGCATCGAGCTGGTCCCCAACCAGCCGCCCGAACTGGCGGTCACGTTTCCGTCGCGCGATACGCAGGTATCCGCACTCGAGGAGCTGAATCTCGAGGCACGGGCCTGGGACGACTTCGGCCTGCAGGAGCATGGGATTGTCTTCGCCGCGGCCGACGGAGAGGAGCGGGCTGTGGTGCTGGGCGAGTCCGCACCGCGAGCGGAGGAGATTCAGCTGGCCCACGTCCTCGCGCTGGAAGCACTCAACGCCGGTCCGCGCGACCTGCTGTCGTACTATTTCTATGCCGACGACATTGGTCCGGATGGGCAGTCGCGGCGGACGTTCAGCGATATGTTCTTCGCCGAGGTGCGGTACTTCGACGAGGAGTACCGCGAACTCCCCGGTCAGGCGTCCCAGCAGCAACAGCAGCAGCAACAACAGCAGCAGTCGGGGCAGGGAAGCCAGGCCCAGAAGATCGCCGAACTGCAGCGGCAGGTCGTCAGCGCCACGTGGAACCTGATCCGGCACTGGCCGGGAAGCCGGATCGCGCCTCACGAGGCGCGGTTTACGGAGGATGTGGGAGTGATTTCCGAATCCCAGGCCCAGGTCCGTACGCTGACCGGGGAACTGGCGGCACAGCTGGAAGACCCGGCGGCCCAGCAGCACGCAGCCGACGCCGTGCGGCATATGGAAACGACAGAGTTCGAATTGGCGCGTGCCGCTGACGATGTCTCCACTGATCCGCTCACGCCGGCCCGCACGTCGGAGCAGGCCGCGTACCAGGCGCTGCTGCGCCTACAGGAGCGCCTGCATATCGTCCAGCAACAGCAGCAACAGCAATCATCCAGCAGCAGCAGCAGCTCCAGCCAGAACCTGGACCGGCAGCTTGATCAACTGGAGCTCAACAACGATCGCAACCGCTATGAGCAGGAGCGGCAGGCGCAGGAACAGCAGCAGGCGCAGAATCGCGAGGAACTGCAGGTGCTCAACCGGCTGCGCGAGCTGGCGCAGCGTCAGGAGGACCTCAACGAGCGAATCAAGGAACTTGAAGATCAGCTGCGCGACGCCTCGGACGAAGAACGCGCCGAACTCGAACGGGAACTGAAGCGGTTGCAGGAGGATCAGCAGGAACTGCTCCGCGACGTCGACGAGTTGAGCGAACGGATGGAGCAGCCGGAAAATCAGCGCGAGATGGCCGAATCGCGTCAGCAGCTGGAACAGACCCGCGAGAACATCCGGAACTCGACCGAAGCGCTGCAGGAAGGGCAGACATCCCGAGCATTTACCTCCGGGACGCGGGCGGAGCGCGAGCTGGAGGAATTGCGGGACGAGTTCCGCCGGCACACGGCCGGGGACTTCGCCGACGTCATGCAGCAGATGCGTGAAGACACCCAGGAACTGGCCGAGCGAGAACAGGAACTGAGCCGGCAGTTGACAGACGATGAGCAACCGGCCGGTCCTCCGTCGCTGCGCGATTCCGACCGGCGTGAGGAACTGTCCGATGCGCTGGACGAGCAGCGCGAGCGGTTGGGCGAACTGCTCGACCGGATGCGGGACGTGGTCCAGGAGTCGGAGGAGACGGAGCCACTGCTCTCGAGTCATCTGTACGATGCGATGCGCGATGCGCGCGTTGATCAGCCGGAAGAGGCATTGGAGATTGCCTCGCAACTGCTGCGACGCGGCTTTCCTCAGGAGAGCGCCGCCGCGGAAGCACAGGCGCGCAAGGGCATCGAACGGCTTCAGGCCGGCGTGGAGCGCGCGGCCGAAAGCGTGCTGGGCGATGAGACCGAAGCCCTCCGCCGGGCCGAAGAGCAACTCGCCCAACTGACCGAATCGGTTCAGGACGAATTGCAGCAACTCGATCCGGACGCTCGACGTCCCCAGGCGGCGACGGACTCCCCGGGACGTCAGGGCCAATCATCAGAAGCAAACAGCGGCGAGAACTCGCCACAATCGTCGAATGCCGAGGAACAGGAAACGGACCAACAGACCGGGACCGCATCCGGACGGCAGGATGAGAGCGGCGATCGAACCGGCGAACGCCCCGACCGCGACGGACAATCGCCGGCGGATCAGGGAATGTCCGGCGAGTCGTCGCAGAATCAGCAGAGACGACCAGGCGGGCAGAATGGCGAGTCCCCCATGCCGGGTGAGTCGAACTCCCCCTCACCGGCGTCTCAGCCGTCCGATTCACCCGGGCAGTCCGGTTCCCGGGAGAATGGTCCGCAAACTGAGGGGCAGCCAGGCGGTCAGGATTCTCCGGGGAGTGCTCGGAACCAGGACGGCCGGAGCGACTCGCCCGGTTCACGGAATCCGTTCGCTCCCTTTCTGCCGTCCGAGCCGCAGACAGGCGGACAGGAAGGGGGCAGGACATCCGGCGGCCCGCACTTCCCGCTCACCGGCGACGAATTTCTGGATTGGTCCGACCGGATGCGCGACGTCGAGGAGATGCTGTCCGATCCGGCGCTGCGGGCCGAGGCCGCCGCGATTCGCGAACGTGCCCGAGACATCCGCATCGAAGTCAAACGGCATTCCCGGCAGCCCGACTGGGAAATGGTGCGCACCAGCGTGTACGGCCCCATGCTGGAACTGCAGCAGCGGCTGGCCGAAGAGATCTCGCGACGCACGCCGAATGACGAGCTTGTGCCGATTGACCGGGATCCCGTGCCGGATCGCTATGCCGAACTCGTGCGGCAATACTACGAGCGGTTGGGCGCCGGCGACTCCTCTCGATAGAACTTCGGCGCCTCTCCCGGACGCGTCCCGGTCGCCTGCCCAGGGCTTTCGCTTAGTTCCGATAGCCGAGTTTGGTGAACAGTCGCAAGGGATG
>JBGTSJ010000021.1:0-98585 GCA_041940305.1 Planctomycetaceae bacterium | reverse complement strand
AAACTCACCTCCATTCTACGCACGCCGGTCAAGGGGTACTTGGCGATTGCCCTGGTCGCCTGCCGGAGCGCTTGGATTCCGCCCGTTCATCGCGCAGAATGGTGTCGCAGCCCGCGCATTCGCCGTCCAACGGCGAATCGACTCTCCTGCCTCCGTTGTCCCGCCTCAATCTGGTTGCCATGCGACTTCATCTGCGACTGACTTTGATCGGTTTCTCGCTGTTGGGCCTGGCCGCGCTGACCGATCAGGCCCGCGCCCAGGAGATCTTTCCGGATGAAAGCCTGCGGGCGGTCATCAAGGAAATCCTGGTCAAGAAGCAGATCAACAAGGAGCAGATCGAAGAGGCCGACCTGAAGTCGATCTTCTTCCTGGAGGCCCGCGGCCGGGGGATCAAGGACCTGACCGGCCTGGAAAAATGCACGAACCTGGCGTCGATCAAACTGCCGGAGAATCAGATCGAAAGCGTCGCCGCGCTGGCCGAACTGAAAAACGTGCAGGAGCTGCACCTGCAGCAGAACAAGATCAGCGACATCGCCCCGCTGGGAGGCATGGAAAAGCTGCAGTACATCCAGTTGGAGAACAACCAGGTGGCGAAGCTCGACGGCCTCGACAAGCTGTCGAACCTTCGCTCCCTGTACCTGTCCGGCAATCAGGTCGAGTCGCTGGCGCCGCTGGCGGAGGTCTCGAAGCTGACTTCGCTGTACCTCGACGGAAACAAGGTGAGCGACCTGTCGCCGATTGCAAACCTGAAGTGGATCGAGTTGCTGGGCCTGAAAAACAATCAGATCAGCGACCTGTCGCCGCTCGCCGGCTTCACCGAACTGCGGTACACCTTCCTCCAGGGCAACCCCCTACAGGACCTCTCGCCGCTCGTCGAGATGGCGAAGAAGGACGTCGACGGAGAAAAGCGGTTCGCCCCGTACTGGTTCCTCTATCTCGACGCAGACTCGCTCCCGGACGCGGCGAAGGCACAGGTGGCCGAGTTGGAGAGCCTTGGCGTCCGGGTGAATCAGCAGTAACCGCCCACGGTCCCCGGTGATTGGGCCATGATCTCCGTCGTCAGCCGCGTTCGCCGCTGGTTCGAAGACGACTCCAATTACTGGGGAGTGGTGCTGCTCGGCATGTCGGCCCTGGGGCCGTACTTCATCCTGCGGCACGGGGCCATCGGTCCGGCGGGATGGCCGCATCCCATCGTCTGCTTTTCGCCGCTGTGGGGCCTCTCCGGGCTGATGATGCTGTTCAGCCGTCGCGGCCAGCAGCTCGCCAGGCTCCTGGGAAGCGTGGCGCTGCTCAATACCGCTGTGATGACGGCCGTGCTGTTTCACCCGCTGCGTCTGTCCGTCATCGGTTACGTCGTGATGGCGGGTTTACTCCTGTGGGAGTTTCGGGTTCACGCCGTGACGCAGCCACAACGGAATGCATCCCGTCGTTCCCGACGCGATCAGGAGGAGACTGGCGAATCGTCCGCGAACCGGTCTATTGTGCTGCTGCTCAGGGAGCCGCTCTACCTGGATGCGTCCGTGCTCGCACGACTCGCCGGTCAGGCATTCGGCTTGGAATTCCGCGCGGTCGCGGGTGAGGACGCTCCGCCGGAGGACCAGCCGGGGGACCGCTGGGGAATCGTGGGGGGCGACGCGCCCCATTTCATGGTGTTCTGTTCCGAGGCGGCGCTGGCGGTGCACGTCCTCGGCGAACCTTACGCCGGCGACCCTGACGAGTCGGCCCGCTCCATCACCGACCTTCGGACCCGCAAGGCCGTCGAGCAGCACCGGGCCTGGGTCTCAGTGGATCTGATCCACTCTCTGGACGGGGACGACTCCGAGTCAACGGCCTATCGTCGCTGCGGACGGCTGGCGGCGGAGCTGTACGACGACAATTGTGTGGCCGTGTACCTGCCGCAGTTCAATGAAGTCTTTGCGGTCGAGTCAGGAACGGACGTCAAGCTGCGCAGTGACGATCCTGCGGGGGAACTCCGGGGGCGGAAGACCGATCCCATCGTGGGAATCCCTGATGGCGATGAGGAGCTGCGCGCAGCCGCGGCCGAGGCGCTGCGGAGATGGCCGGAGTTTATGGCCGAATTCGAAGCTCAGGCAGAGCGGCCCGACCCGACGCCGTGCTTCGTCAAGTTTCCGTTTCGGAGCGGAGATGCCGTGGAATATATGTGGCTGCGCGTCACATCGGTGGAGAACGGCGTTGTATTCGGCGTGCTCAACAACGACCCCGGCATCGTCGAGGGATACCGCATCGGCCAGTCGCTTCAGGCCCGCGTGTCGGAGCTCAACGACTGGATGATTGCGAGCGACTCCGGCATTAAAGGGGGCTTCACGGTGCCGCGTGTGGCGCAGGTGGGCGCAAATCAGCAGCAGGCCTGACGGTCAGATCGTCCGGGACGCCGGGGCAGCTTCGACCGGCTCGTCCGGCTCCCGGGTGGGCTCAGTCCTGGGGTGGAGCCCCTTCTTCGCCACGAAGTACGTGATGATCGCGTCCATGCCGTGAAAGAAGGCGAGCATGATGAACCCAAACACCAGAGCCCCCAGCAGGCCCAGCGGATCGCCCTCCCTGAACGCCGCAACGAAGATCGCGATGATCACGATCCAGGTCACCGCGTAGCCGAACAGTTCAGCGGCCGCCACGGCGTAGTGCTTGAGGCAGATGTCTCCCCACGAAGGGATGAACACCGTGCGGATGGCCACGGGCATGGGCCGCCAGAACGTCGCGCCGCAGCGGCGACATTCGTACTCATCCTTCGGCACGCGCGTATGGCAGAAGCCGCACAGGTTCTCCATCGACTGCGTCACGCGCGGATCGAAATTGCGGGTCCGGTATTCCGCCAGGGCGTCCTCGAACACTTGCGGCATCGTCTGTCGGTCGATCTTCGAAAAGCCGGAGAACTGCAGGCTCTTCCCGTCGCGCAGCTTGAGCGAGAGCATTCCGACCCAGTTGCCCTTCAGCGTCTCAATCTGGCTGTAGTAGATCATCCAGTCGGTCCGCTTCGGCTTCCCGCTGGAGTTCGTGCGGATCATCAGCAGCCGCACGTTCGTGAGGACGAAGACCGTTTGATTGATCGTCATCGCCCAGATGCCCATGAAGTACTGCTCAGCGAGCGAGTACTGGATCCCCTTGGCGATGTAGAGAATCTCTTCTCCCGGACGGAGCATCTCCGCGATGTGCGGCTCGGCGTTCCGGATCACCTTGCCCTTGCGCTTCAGTTCTCCCTTGGCGCCCCACCCTTCCAGCCGCGGGAACATCGTCTCCAGCCGGTAGGGAAGATCGGGATCCAGCTCGATCCCGAGTTCCTGCATCTTCGCGGCGATGGCGGCCGTGGACTCGGACTGCCGCGTGGAGACCGCTGACGGGCGATTCATCGGTCACTTGGGCCTTGGTGCCTCGGCGAACTCCCGGTCGTTTCGCTGCCCCAGCAATCGGTAGAGCTCATAGTCGATGCTGCTGGAGACGAAGACGACCGAGCCATCACAGAACGCGAAATTGGCGCCTCCCGGATGACGGCTGGAGAACGCCGCCACGTGATTGCTGCGACAGTGCACCGCATGGACAGCGAACGGTTCGTCCTGTCCGACCGTACCGAGCACATACGACGCCGGCCCTTCGACGGCGCCGCGAACGGCGTCAATTCCCGCCGAGCGGAAGGCCAGAGCCGGCATCGCCAGCCAGGTTGCGTCCGCGGGAACGGCGGGCGATCCTGGAACGAAATCGTGCAGGCTATGTCGTTCTCCCACCAGGATCGTGGATGAAGTCCCGTCGCGGATGTCGAACTGCGGAACCCTGCTATTCCGATAAAACACACCCGGGCCGGCAGGCTGACCCGGTGATTCTGTCAGGCTTCCCCACCCGAAGCAAGCAACATAGCTGGTGGAGTCGTCGGTGGCCGAGGCGCAGCGATAGGGCAGAATCGCAGTTGCGGCAGCGGTCGTATTGACCAGCGGATCGACGGAGAAATCGATGGTCTGAAACAGCGCCTGCTGATCGACGAACGGCAGCAGCAGCGCGCCCCATGCGTATCCCGGGCCGGACTCGAGTCGCGCCGAATCTTGCGGCCTGACGTCCCGCGCGATGTAGCCCGGTGGAAACACCGAATGCATGTCGTGATAGTTGTGCAGCGCCAGCGCGATCTGCTTGAGATTGTTCTGGCACTGCACGCGCCGGGCGCTTTCCCGCGCGTCCAGCATCGCCGGCAGCAGCAGTGCCAGCGCGATCCCGACGACGATCATCACGACGAGCACTTCCAGCACCGTGTACCCGCCGACGCGACGGGATCGCGGCATGGGCCGCGTAACGGACGAGCGATGGTCGATGCAATCGGGATGCATGACGAATGCAGGGGCCTGATCCATTCCGATGTACGCACGCCGACGCGGGATCGTTGGGTCTCTCAGCCACCGGTACGCGATTCCGCCGAAGCTGACGGAAGGTCCCGGGTGCGCGACTATTGCGGCTGGGACGACTCCGCCGCCGTCGCGGGCTGGGAGACCGGCTGAACCTCTGTCGCAGATGTCTCCGGCTCCGGTCTCTCGGCCGTCTGTGTGCTGTATCGCCCGATCAGGGTGCTCCCCGCCCGGACCTTCTGTTTGAGAGAGACCGCCGTTTCGAATCCCGCCTTGGGGAGGACCAACTCGGTCCGGGAGCCGAGTTTGATCATGCCGAGTTGTTCGCCGATGGCGAGCTGATCTCCGGGCTTGAGCCAGCAGACGATCCTGCGGGCGATCGCGCCGGTGATCTGGCGGACGATCATGCGCCTCCCGACAGGGCCGGTTTCTTCGACGTAGATCGCCAGTTGCTCGTTCTCCCTGGCGGATTCCGGCCGCAGCGCGTTCAGAAACTTGCCGGGCGTGTATCGCAACTGCTTCACGCGGCAGGCCACCGGGACGCGGTTGATATGCACGTTGAAGATCGACAGGAAGATGCCCACCTTGATGGCCGGGCCGCCGATCCATTCGTCGTGGTCGAGTTCCTCGATCTCGACGATCAGTCCGTCGGCCGGCGAGACGACGCTGCCGGCGGCGGTGGGGATCCGGCGCCGTGGATTGCGAAAGAACCAGACGACCAACAGCCCGAGCACCGTCAACAGGGAGGCGAAGAAGGCGAACCCGCCCGCCCACCAGCCGGTGACCTCATAGGCAAGCCCAACGCCGACAACGACCGCCGCCAGGCCGAACAGCAACACCGAGAACACCAGCAGTTCCGCCAGCCCGGCCCGTGCAAACGGCAGGCTTTCGCGCCAGGCGAATGGATCGTCCTTCCGCTCCCAGTAATAGCCCCGGCGGTTCCGGTAGAATTTCAGGTCGCGCGGATCGAGCACCGGATGCGGACACTGGTTATGGTCCCCCTTCCGCAGCCGCTCCATTCGCCGGACATAGCCCCGGCGGAACGTCCACAGCCACCAGCGGCGGACATGCCCCCACGCCAGCTCCAGACGCATCACCACGCCGCCGCCCGGCTGAATGCACGGGAGCTGCGCCGAATCCTGCTCCGAGACGACGATCGGTTTCCCGGCTTTCCGGTGTCGCAAGCGGACGCTCCTCAATGGTCGACTGTTGAGTGCTGCTGACGGAACGACTTGCTACGGGCGGTCTCAAAACCGGGAGGGCGAGGCTCCTGCCGAGCCGACTCCGTCAGGGCAAGCGTTCACACGACCGGCTCCGCAGGAGCGTCCCCCTCCCATACTTCACCATTTCAAGTATCGAAACTACCTCGAGTCGCCGATCCCGAGCTTGCGCTCCACCGCCTGGCTCATGGTCTCGCGCACCAGTTCGACGGGGATCCGGTCGTAGACCTCCGCGAAGAACCCTTCGACGATCACGTGCATCGCCTCGTACCGCGTCAGCCCGCGGCACATGGCGTAGAACACCTGTTCGTCATCCACGCGGCCGGCGGTCGCCCCGTGCGTGCAGCGGACGTCGTCCGCCTCGATCTCCAGGCCCGGTATCGCGTCGGCCCGCGCATCGGCGCTCAGCATCAGCGCGTCATTCCTCTGATAACCGTCGGTCTTCTGGGCCGCCTTGTCGACGCGGATCATCCCCCGCCACACCAGCCGCGACTTGTCCCGGCAGACCTCCTTGTACAGCAGGTCCGAATGCGTATTCGGGGCGTGGTGCGACTGCTGCGTATAAAACGACAGCAACTGCCGCTCGACGGCGAACGTCACGCCATTCACCTGGGCGTCGGCGCCGGGACCGTCGAGATGCACGTGCTGGTGAATGTGCGCCGTCTTTGCCCCCAGGGCGCCGACCGTCCACTGCAACATCCCGTCGCGGCCGACGCGGCCGACCTGCCGCGCGAAGTGACGCACCTTCCGGTTCCAGTTCTGCAACTGTACATACCGCAGTCGGGCGCCCGCGCCGACGATCAGTTCGACCGCCCCCACGTGCAGCCCATCCGCCTCCGGATCCGCCGAGTTCGTCTCCTCCAACAGCGTCGCCGATGCGCCGTCCTCTAGGATCACCAGCGTATGGCTGAAATCCGCCGCGCCGCCGGTGGCCAGACCAATGAGACTGTAGAGCGGGATATTCACCTCGACATTCCGCGGCACATACAGCACCGTCCCCCCCGTCCAGAACGCCGCATGCCACGCCGCAAACCGGTCGGCATCCGGCTCCACCGCCCGATTCAGAAAATGCGGCTCCAGCACGTCCCGATGCTGAACGAGCAACTCCGACAGATCGCCGAACAGTACTCCCTTGCTGGCCAGATCATCGCTCAACGAGGACCGGACGCACCGCCCGTCGACATGAATCACCGCCCCGCCGAACTCGGCCCGCCCCTCCATCAGCGTCTCAAACGCCGCTGTATCCGTGGCGTCCCCACCGGACTTCGGCGCGCTGCCGTCGGCCAGACCATACTGATCCGGCCGGAACGTCCGCAGGTCGACCCGCTTGAACTCCTCCGGATCGAGTTCCTCCCCCAGTTTCGCCTCATAGGCGTCAAACGCATCCCGGCGGCGCGCGACGAGCCACTCCGGCTCGTTTCGCTGATCAACAAAAGATTCCCACACCTCCCGGGAGAATCCGGTGGCGGGGGCGGTGGCAGTCGGCATAAGTCCTGCTTCCAGGCTCGAAACAATCGGTCGATTCCGCACCCAGTATAGTGAATTCAGCGCCGTTGCACGGGCTGCCGACCAAAATCGTCGGGCCTGAGAATCACAGGGGGCAGTCGGCAGGAAACGCCCATACGGCCGCCCCACGCCGGTCATTCGCCCCGAACCCGGTCCGCCACCACGACGGCGGCCCACTCCGCCTCGTCCCGGGACAGCGGCGGCACCGACGGCTGCGAGTAGTCCAGAATGTCGTAGCCACCCCGCTCGTAGGCGTCGTTCAGCACCGCCTGCACATCCAGCAGCACGTCCTCATCCGTGGGCCGCAGCGGAATCGACACCACGGGCAGCCGCTGACGCAGCGGTGCGCCGTACATCCCGATATGCCGCGATCCATCGTCGAGGTTGTGCCGCGTCACCGTCACCAGGTAGGGAGAACGAGCCACCTCGGCATGATCGTTGCGTGGCGTCCGGTCCAGATGGGGTCCGGAGCGGAGCAGATCGATCTCGACGAGGTGCACTCCTGCTGCGTCAAGTTCGTCCCGCGTCTTGAGGTAGAGCTTGCGGCTGAGCGGATCACGCTTGTTCGAGAGACTCAGCACCTCGACCACCGTGATCAGCTTGCCCCCCGTGCTGTAGTCCCGAATCTCGATGCACCGCTCGGTGCATCGCTCGTCAAGTTCGGCGATCATCACCGCTTCCGCTTCGATCAACTCTGCCGCCCCGACTTTCGATTCTCGCTGAAGGCGTAAACTCCGACCTCCCACAATCTCAACGCTGGGTACGATCGAATGGCCGCTCGTCGGCTCAATGTTCGGCTCCCATTCTTTCACTCGCGCCCGGACATGCCGCGGTAACTGCGGCTGCAACAGATCGGACGCGTACATCACAATGCTGGTATGCACGTCTCCCCAATGCTGTTCCAGCTAGGGGTCCATGCCGGGAAAGGGACTGGGCATCGGTCAACTCGCTACAAAGGCAACACCCCATTCTACTGCGCGGCTGTCACCTGCAGGAACCGACACAGCGTCTCCACGTTCGCGATAAACGTCTCCGACTGGTAGACCCCTTCCTGTGACGCCTTCTTGAACCCTCTCATGCCGCGCGCATCGATCCAGGCCCCGCGACCGTCCATCGCATCGATGACGCGCCGCGCCTCTGCGGCTGCTTCGCTCCGTCCCACTCCGGCCGTCTGCGGAGACGGCCCTTCCCTCCGCAGCCGCTCACACTCGGCCGCGAATTCGTCGAGGTGGGAATCGTGTTCGAATCCGTAGTGGTCCGGGGCATCGGCAGGGTCATACGTCAGTTCGTAACTGCTGTTGAAATAGAGCGGGCGATTGGTGCGGAGTTCGTAGAACCGGGGCAGGCGGCCGTTGGAGAGACGGCAGGTCTGCAGATAGGCAATCGCCCGCTCGACGGACTCCAGCAGCCGCTCATCTCCAGTCGTCCGGTACAGTTCCAGCATGGCGTCGATCACGTACTGCGACTCCAGCCCGCTGATCGCCGGAGGCTCGAACTTCCGGTCCCAGCAGGGATGCATCGACACGTCATACTGCTGCGCCCACGCCGGCTGGGGTTCCGGCAGCTGCGCCAGCAAAAAGAACTCCCCCGTCCGCTGCGCCGACTCAAGGTACCGCTCGTCACCGTACGTCTCGTAGGCCCGCAGCATGGTGACCAGCATGCTGCCGGAGATGTTGTCGTTGGTGTAATACCGCCCCGGCCAGTCGTTCAGCCACTTCCGCGACCACTCCCGCGGATAGCTCGCTCTCAGCACGGGAAACTCATCCGTCGAATGCCCGGCCGGATACACGTCCCAATTGTGCGTCCACGCGCCGTTCGGATACTGGCCGATCAGCAGCGCATCGAGGGCGAACATCACCCCTTCATGAATCGCGTCGTCCTGCTGCTCCAGCGCGCTGTCGACGCGCATCAGCAGCCGCAGCGCCGCGGGCGTTGTGTCGTCATCGATGACCGTCACATTCGTGTCGTTCTTTCGCCCCCGGCGGCTCGGTCTCCATTCCGGATTGTCGCGGTATCCCCATTTGGTCCGTTCGGCCGGATCGAAGTGAATCGAGTAGTACCAGCCTCCCGATTGCAGTTGCCCGCGAACCAAAGCGTGCGCGACTTCGGTCGCCGCCTCCAGATAATAGGAATCGCCGGTCGCGTCCCACGCGTCGAGATACGCCAGCCCGACCGCCGGCGTGCCGGGGGGCTGCACCCAGATCGTGTCGGGTCCTGTCTCGGCCTCACCCTCGCTCAGCTTCAAATCGCGGCTGTACCGCCACACGTAGCCGCCGTGTTTGGCGCAGTTCTCACGAAAGAACCCGGCGGCCTTTCGGAGTGCGGCAGCAGCCTCAGCCCGCGTGGGATCGGCCGCCTCGGCAGGCACCGTGAGCAGACAGCTCGCGACAAGCAGCAAGACGCGGCATCCGATCGATTTCATGTCGGCTCCTGGCGGCGGCAGTCGACGCGGAGGGGCGCGGGCAGGTGAATCCGGCGCGACCAGCGGGCGGCAGCGGCCTTCACCGTTCGCAGCCCCCCCTCCTCGCCCCGCCGCTACATGTTGATCTCAAACCCCTTGCGGTTTTCGCGGGACGCAAAGGCGCTCGCTTCGGCATCGCCGACGATCTCGCGCCGGGCCGGATCCCATTCCAGCTCCCGCCCCAGTCGCATGGCGATATTCGAGAGGTGGCAGATCTCCAGCATCCGATTGTGCGACCACACGTCGGAGATCGGCTGCTTGCGCGATTTCATGCCCTCAATAAAGTTCGCCGTATGATTCGCGCTCACCGGGCCGCCATACACGTCCTCGATCGCACCTTCAGGAAGCGGATTGGACGCCAGGTCTTCGACCGGCTTGCCGGTGATCTTTCCACGATTGACGAAGAACCGCCCCTCGGTCCCCTCGAACAGAATGCCGTTGTCCCCCTCGCTGGTGATGATCATCTCCACGTCATCAGGCATCTCGGCGCGAATCGTGAACCGCGTGGCCACGTTGTACTGGTCCTGCACCACCGGCCAGCCGTCCCGGTACTCCACCGGCAGCGTGTACTCCACCGGAATCACTTTGCTCGGCCCGGTATCGCTCGCTCCGATCGCCCAGCAGGCGATGTCCACGTGGTGGGCGCCCCAGTCCGTCAGCTTGCCGCCGGAATATTCATGCCAGTTGCGGAACGAGTAGTGACAGTTGCTGTACAGCGGCACTCCCCCGCCATACCCCTCCCGCAGTTGGGGCAGCGCCCGATAGGGGACCGCCGCCGCGGGACCAAGCCAGAAGTCCCAGTCCAATCCCTCGGGGACCTCCGCTTCGGGAATCGCCGGCGATGACTCCTCGCTGCCGATGCTGCACGTCACCTTTTGCACCTTGCCGATGCGGCCGTGCCGTACGAGGGCGACCGCCTGCAGGAACCGCTGCTCAGACTCCGTCCGCTGCATCGTCCCCACCTGAAAGACCCGCCCGGTCTCCGAGACGACCTTCTCGATCAGCTTGCCCTCGTCGATCGTCAGCGTCAGCGGCTTCTCACAGTAGACGTCCTTCCCGGCCAGCATCGCCTCCACGGCGATCTTGGTATGCCAGTGGTCCGGCGTCGCGATCATCACGGCATCGACGTCGCTGCGGTCCAGGATGTGCCGATAGTCCGCGTAGGCGTCCGGCTTCTTCCCCTGGCTCGCCTCCACTTTCCCGACGTTCTCACCGAGCACGTTCGCATCCACGTCCGCCAGTGCGGCGAAGTCGGCGAAGCCGAACGACTTGCTGGTGATGGCCCATCCCTGATTCCGCAAACCGATGGTCGCGAACACCGGCCGCTCATTGGGGGATTCGTATCCGGCCGCCCACCTCCCCCAGGGCGCAAGCACCACCGCGGCGGAGGTGGCGGCAGCGTTCTGCAGAAAACGACGACGCGACGTCGAGCGGACTTTCATCATGGATTGAGACTCAGGGTGGTCAAAGAACTGCAGCCCGGGCGCACGTGGCGTCGGCCGCATGTATGAAGATTCCAACATAACGGCCCGAAAGCGATCCGTCACGGTCGGCCCGTGGCACCCAGTATGAGACCCCGCCCGCGACCGGTCCAGCGACAGGTTCAATAAGCCTCGGCAGCAGAGCGTTTCGCCCGCGACATCGGCCCGGCCGGCCCCACCACTCCGTCCCGATCAATCCCCGCACCCGTTGCGCTCCCGCTCCGCCCTCACAACCATCTGAATAAAGTGCAGCTTCTTGAGCACCGGGCGGGACATCACGAACGGATAGAAATCGTGCTGCCCCATGCTCCGCGCGAGTTCGTTCAGGACCGTCGTCAACTGCACCCAGGAATTCATCAGCAGGATGACCTGTTGCGCGTCCGGCGCATCCGGATCGTACAGGTCCTCCACGACAAACGGCTCGATCGTCGCTTCCACGTTCTCGCCGTGCAGTCCGAAACTGAGGGCCGTATCCAGACTGTCCACCACGTGCAGGTAATGCGCCCAGCTCTCCGCCCAATCCTCCCACGGATGCACTGACGCGTACGAGCTGATGTGCCGCTCCCGCCAGTCCGCCGGAGGCCCCTGCTCGTAGTTCCGCTTCAGGGCCGCGGCATAGTCCTGCCGCTCGTCGCCGAACAGCTCGCGAAACTTCTCCAGCCACGGCGAGTCCCGCACCAGCCGGTCCCAGTAGTAATGTCCGATCTCATGTCGAAAATGGCCCAGCAGCGTGCGATACGGCTCGCGCATCTCGTGCCGGATCTTTTCCCGTAGCGAATCATCGGCCTCTTCAATATTCAGCGTGATCAGTCCGTCGGAGTGACCCGTCAGCACCCGCGGCCCGTCCGGCGGCGACCGCAACAGGTCGAACATGACGCCCCCTTCCGGGTTCTCGCTGACCTTCGATTCCACCGGCAGGCACAGGCTCAGCAGCTGAGAGACCAGCCTCCGCTTGGCGTTTTCGATCTGCCGCCACCAGCGAGCATTGTCGGCGTCGTTCAGGTCCGGCAATGTCCGATTCAGCCGGCACGAAATGCACTGAGGCTGCTCGTCCCCAATCGCAACCAGCCAGTTGCACCCGGACGGCGAATCCAGGTTCACGCACCGTTTCCACAATGGTCCCGCTTCCGCCTCACCGGCCGGCTTCCACGTCTCCGGCTCCGGCCCCGGTGCAATCGCCCGCATCTGCAGAGAGTCCGGGTCGAAACCCAGCGGCGACTCGCAGGCCAGACAAACGCTGTTGCGGAAGAAAATCGGCCGCCCGCACTGGCAGCGGTACGACCTCCCCCGCACGGCCGGCTCCTCCGTCCGCCACACCTCCGACAGACGTTTCGTGACCGCTTCAAAAATCCCTGCCATCGTCGTGCGACCCCTTGAGCGCTGATTCCGCGGTGGCCGCGGCTGATCGTCTCATTCTGGGCGACAACACTCCAGTTGGGAAGAGGCTGATTCAAGCCGGAGATCCAGCAGACGCCGGATGCTGACACGCGGGTTCGTGATCTGAAAAAACAAGAGGGAGTGCGCCACGCAAAGCTTGATTCCACACGTTTCGGGCACCGGCTCCACGTAGCTCTTTCAAAGCCCAATTGCAGTTATTGCACGCACCATTGAGTGAGTGCCGAAAGTTCGTCTCACACTGACGACAGCCTTCATCACTTGGGCGGCGCAGCTCGATGCGGCTTGCTCCGGTCCGGCAAACTCTGCGTCCTCCCAGCGCCCTCACCGGCACTCTGCGCACTGTGGCACGGCCTTCGCTTTTCCGGTCTGCCACAACACCCGTGGAACCGGATTGATGACAAGCGACAGACGCCCGGTGCGGCTGACGTCGCCACCCGATCCACACCTCAACCCACTGCACCAGCCATCGGAAGGAGGTCGCCATGTTGCGACACGCCGCCGCCATCGCTCTGTCACTCTGTGCCTGCACCGCTGCCTCCGCCCAGCAGCCCTGGAACGGACAGCAGTACTGGAACGGCCAGCAGCCGGGGACGTACCCGGCCTATCCCTACAACACGGTCCCCACCCAGACGTCGCCCAACTACTGGAACGGCGTCGCACCGGGAACGTGCCCGGGCGGAGTCTGCCCGCCGACGCCGATGATCTGCGGACCGGACGGCTGCTACCCGGCGCCGGTCCAGACGCAGCCGTATCGCCCGTACCCGCAGACGACGCCGCGGGTCCGTTATCCCAACACCAATCAGAATGGAGTGTTCCCGTTCAACCTCTTCCCCGGCCAGTACCAGCAGGCGCCGCGACCGTCGTACAACACCACGCCGGTCTACACGCCGGGCTCGTCCTATCCGGGCTATCCCAGCCTCCCGACTTACCCGTCGAACCCGCACCTGCTGAGCGACTTGGACTACGGCAACGTGTACGGGTCGGAGGGGGTGCTGCACTAAGCAGCGTTTAAGCGCCACATGACCATCGCGGCCCGCCGAGCAGTTCGGCGGGCCGCTTTGTGTTGATTCGACCTCACTGGATCAGGATCAGTTCGATCATCCGGACGTCCGCGACGGAATGGCCGGGGACGTCGGTGGCGCGCAGCGTCAGTGTTCCTCGTCCCTCGGAAACGTCGATCACCCCCAGCGAGAGCGGGCGGAAATCCTTGACGTAGGATTCCGCGCCGCGGTCGACGCGGTCCTGCTCGGCCCCGCGAAGCGGAGGATCGTGTGGCTGATCGATGAGGCCAGTCCAGCCAACCTCGCCAAGCGTCAGCTTCACCGCCGAGCCAACGTCCGGCTCAGGGCAGGTGTAGTGCAGGACGGCTTCGTAGCGCCCGGCGGTATGGACCTCAATGTCCCAGGTGATGCGGTCGTCGGTGCTGGTCCAGTTGGTGAAGTATGAGCAGTTCGGAGCGCGGGAACTCCGTTCGACGCCGCCGTGCGGCACGCCGTCGCGGGCCGGGAGGACCGTGCGAACGAACTCGGGATAGCCGACGGGAAACGGGCGGTCGTCCGCGGAAGCAGTCTCATTCAGGACGGACTGTTTCCAGTGATCGACGGCCGCCGTGAGTCGCGCGGCGATTTCCGGATGCGACGCCCCGATGTCCTGCCGCTGGCCGGGATCGTTGTCGAGATCGAAGAGCTGTCCCGTGTGGTCGAGTCGGAACTGCTGCGTGCGGGCGCTCACCCGTCCCGCCCAGTGGTGATACAACACCCGGTCGGGAATCTCAGACGCATCCCCGCGAAGCCACGGAGCGAGACTAATGCCGTCGAACGGTTCATCCCCCGTCCGTTCGATGCTGGCGAGATCGATGAGCGTGGGATACAGGTCGATCGCGCCGGCGATCCGCTGCACGACCGTGCCGGCCTCAATGCGGCCCGGCCAGCGGATGTGCAGCGGCGAGCGGACGCCCCCTTCGTCGGTGGTCCCCTTGTGCCCCTTCATCCCGCCGTTCCACCGCGGTCCGTTGGGGCCGTTGTCGGTGAAGTAGACGACGATCGTATCGTCGGCGAGTCCGCTCTCATCGAGCCAGTTCAGGATTCGGCCGACGTTATCGTCGATGTTCTCACACATGGCCAGCGCGGCTCGCGTATGGTCGATGTCCTCGCGATCGCTGCCGGAGGGCCGTACATCGGCGTCCCGGAAGCGCTCCCAGTACTCATCGGGAACCTGCATTGGCGAGTGCGGCGTGCAGAACGCGAGGTAACAGAACGACGGCCGGTTCGCCGCCGCGTTCTCCTTGAGGAAGTCGATAGCGTGCGTGGTGAAATCGTCGCTGATGTAGCCCTCCCCCTGCACCGCCTCCCCGTTGTGGTCGAGCGGCGGGTCGAAGTATTCGCCCCAGTGTCCGGACGTGAAGCCGTAATACTCATCGAACCCGCGGCCGTTGGGGTGATAGGGATACTGCGTCCCGTTATGCCATTTGCCGAAGCAGCCGGTGGCATAACCCGCCGTGCGGAAGGCGGCCGCGATCGTCGTCTCATCCAGATCCAGCCGTTCCTGCCCGGTGGAGACCCCCCGCACCCCGCCCCGCGGATGCCAGCGACCGGTCAGGAACTCCGCCCGCGTCGGAGAACAGACCGGCTGCACAAAGAACCGCTCAAACCGCGCCCCGTCCGCCGCCAGCGAATCCACGTGCGGCGTGCGGATCGCGGGATTGCCATTGATGCTGAGGTCCCCCCACCCCTGGTCGTCGGCGAGAATCACGATGACATTGGGATGAGCCGAGTCATCCGCGGCGACGGCAACCGCCGGACCGCACAACAGCAGCGCGAACGCAATTCGATGCATGAGTGGCTCCGTGAGAGTTGGACTGGTCCAGGGCATGGTAACCAAGCCGGTCTCCGCGAGGGCGTGGTCGACAATCCGTGGTGCTACAGGCGTCCACTGATTCTGTATTAGGCCCGGCGTTTACGCCGGGTTGACTCGTCGTGCAACAGGAGCAGACAGCCCGGTTCACCGGGCTTCCCGTAGACTGTCTGCAGCCGCTTCAGCGAGATCCCTCGTGAACGAGGCTGGCGACGCCGGATCGGCACTCATTCACCCGACGTGAACGCCGGGCCTATGACATTGTCGTTGCTAAACGTCCGCACCACCACCAACCGGCGACGACTCCCTCTCCACGATCCCACCCCGCGGCGGCGTTGCAGCGACGAATGCCAGCGCATTGAATGGAGGCTCTGACGCGGGTGCATCGGACCAGTCGCAACCGTGGACGGTTTTGAGAGCATCTCGACCACTGGAAGTCCTCCCCGGAGCCGCCGAATGTCAATACTGATGGAGGTTGCGTATTGGCCATTGTGGTTCGGATGCGCCGCCCTCGCCGCCGCCGCACTGCTGCACCTCGTGCTGGATGTTGTTCCAAACTCTCTTTCCGTTCTGACGGCGCTCAGCGGCGTGGCCGCGTCGTGCATGGCGTCGATCGGCGCTGCGGCCGGCGCCGGGGGAGGATTGGCGAGTGCGCTGCTCTGCATGTTCGTCGGCGGTGGAATCGGCGTCGCGTTCTGGCTGCGCGAGTGGGCGCCGGGCGGCACGGTCAAAATGCACCTCGCATTCTGCGGCTGGGTGGGCGCGGCGATTCCGCTCTGGTCGTCTTTGCAGGTCACGCTGCTGGTGACCGGCGTCACGGTGGCGGCAGTTGCCATCGTCCTGATTCCCGCATATCGGGTCCACCTCCGGCGAGCACAGGCGACGGAGCCGGGGACGCAGCCTCACCAGGACATGGCACCTGTGCAGCTGGTTGCTTCGGTTGCTGCGATCCTTGGTCTCGTTTTGGCCAGTGAGATTGGCATCATCCCGTGATGATGGGAAGGCGCGACGTGGTCTGTTGCCGTTGGGCAAGACACGTGGGCAGCTCGGCAACGTTCGGCCTTGCTGACGCGGAGGGCTACCGGGGTGAGCGCACGCAGGGCTGTCGTTGCACCCGCGAATGCTCGTTGATCATGCCCTGTGTTCAGAGGAAGACCTCCTTCCGATGGGGCGTCGCACGGGGGGACGCTCCGTCGCGGAGCGACTCCTCGACGAGGCGTTCCCCCTCACCGCGCTGGGCGAAGACGACTTCGCCGGGGCTGACGTGCGCGTTCCAATGCCGCTGATAGATCGTGGCCAGCCCCTTGTTCTTCGCGAACGCGGCGGGAACGGCATGCAGCATCTGCATGGTTCGCGTGGAGCGCTGGAAGTAGCGGCCCACGATATGCGGCAGGACCTGCGACAGCCACGTGTCCTCGATGAAGTCCACGTAGCGGGGGACGACATACCGCGGCTCGTCGAGCGGACCGAGCGCTTCCTGCAGGCATTGGCTGAACAGCGCACCGGCGGCGGAGTCCGCGTGCTTGAGAAACGTGCGGACGTAGCCGCCGGCGCGTGAGCCGATCTGCAGTGCGCCCTGCTCACGGGGAACGAAGCCTGCCTCCCGCATGGCGCCCAGGACGGCCTCGCTGATCGCGGCCGTCAGCGATTCGTCGCTCCACGGCGGCGTTCCTTTGCCAAACGGCGGGAAACCGCCGCCCTCGCCCAGGCATCCGCGCGACTCGACGGCGTGCAGCGGCTCGGGATGGTACGGCTCGCCGATCCGCCACAGGCCGCGGAACTCGGCACGGCGGTGCGGGCGTTCGAGCATGTCCGCATTGAGAACGGACATGGAATGCTCGATCCCCTCCGGCTTGATCTCCGTGAAGGCCGCGTGCAGGTGTCCGACTCCCTTCTCGATGGCGCCATCGTCCGTGACGCCGAAGATGGCCTCGTGCTTGGCGATCAGACGCCCATAGTCGTCCAGACCTTTCGTGAACTCCGGGGCGATGCAGATGACGTCCCAGTTGTTGGCGAGCTTCCCGGGATCGTCCGGATCGAGTCTGAAGGAGCGGCCGCGCAGCTGATTCACCGACGTGGACGTGGTGACGGTCGTGAGGTCGATCAGGACGTTTACCTTGTTGGCGTCCCAGCCTTCGCCAAGGAGTCCGCGCGTGCCCACGAGGCATTTCGTGAGTCCGTGCTGGAACAGCTCGGTGATCATTTCGACGTACACGCGGGGGGACCAGTCGCGGCCGCGGCCGTTCATGATGCGGAACCCGTCCTCATCGCTGAAGTCGATCGCGACGTTCAGCCCGCGTGCAGACAGCCAGGATTGGGCCGCGTCGCCGAATGCGGCGGCGAGGTCGTCATCGACGAGCACGGACGATCCCGTCACGAGCACCGGATTGAGGGCGTCCGTCTGCTCATCGCGCAACAGTGTGCGGAATGCGGCGATGGCGCCGCCGGCCTCCTCATCCAACAAGTGGCTGACCTCTGCTGTCACGGCGGACGTCTTTTCAAAGTCCGTGACGACGACGGCCCGCATGCGATCGCCCAGCGCCCGCTGTTCGGCGTGCAGAATTGGGATCAGTGCGGCGACTTTGGCTCGCGAATACATCAGCACGCGGCTGACCGGCGATGCACACGCGCGGGCGCCCGTCTCGGTGATCTGTACGCCGAGCAGCCGCAGCCGGGCGATCGCCTGTTCGGCCGCAATGTGGTTTGCGGGATCCGGGGAGGAACGCAGCCCGTGGCGGATGTAGCGGTCCAGGACGGGGACGAGCATCTCAAGATCAGCGCCGGTGATCCCGGAAGTGTCGCGCGGCGGAGGCGGGGGCACGCCCTCGGGCAACGACAGGCGGCGGCTCTTGAGGAACCAGCGTGCCGCGTGGGCGAAGGCCTCGTCGCGGCGTTCAAAACTGTCCCAGTCGGATGCGGCGCCGGTGGGAAGCTGTCGAGTGGACAGAACGCGCGTCAGCCACGCCGTCAGGGAATCGGTCTCGCGCCGGCAGAGTTCCTCGACGAGTCGCTGAAACTGTTCGTCGGCGTTCGCGATGAAGGCGAGTTCGTCGGCGGTCGGGCGGACGAACTGCACCAGATCCTGATAGGGGGCGAGGAAGCCGTCCTTCACGACGGCCGGGACGGGGACTTCGTAGTCGACCGGACCGAAGAAGTCGTCGTAGCGCTGGACGTCCTCCTGCCGCTGCCCTCGGCGGTCGGGAGGCGTGGCGGTGAGTCCGATGACGATGGGATGGTCGAAGTAGGCGTGAGCGTCGGCCAGCACGCGTCCCCAGTGGCAGAGCAGGTGGTGGCACTCATCCAGAATGATCAGGCCGATGCCGCGGCGCTTGAGCCGTTCGAGCGTCGCCAGCGATGAGGCGTGCAGCGTCCGCATTGCGTCGCCTCCTATGGCGACTTCATCCCGCAACTCCTTGCGATAGGCGCTCAGCCGGTCGCTGAAGTAGTCCGGGTTGTGCCGTTGAAGATCGTCGATCCAGACGGCTGCTTCATCAGGGTCCTGCGCCTGCCCGGCCTCGACCAGACGCTCCTGCCAGAGCGTGATCGCCTCGGCGTCAAGATCGCTGGAGCCGCGCTGCGGGAGCGTGACGGATTGATAGGTGAGCGACGTGAGCAGTGCCGGCGCGTCGGGGTCGGTGCTGACGGATGTCGTCCTGTCGAGACCGTCGAACAGGTCGGTGCGGGCCGCCCATTGCGCCTGGATGGCCGAGTTGGGGGAGAGCACCAAAGCGGGAACGCGCGTATGTTCCGCCCAGACGTACAGGCCGAGGACGGTCTTGCCCGATCCCGGTGGAGCAACAATGTGCAGCCGCCGCCGCCCCGCATCGAGTTGCGTGCGGGCGATTTCGACCGCATCGCGCTGCGACGGGCGCAGTTCTCCCTTGAATCGCAATGCAGGGAAGTCAGGCGTCAATGGGGACCCGTCAAGTGGAGCGCTGAATCTGATGGAACTCTCCGATTGAGCCTGATCATCGACTTCTCAGGCTACTTGTCCAGAACCGGGCCCATTCTGGCATCGCTGGAGCAGTTTGCAGAACCGTGCTGAATGGGAGATCGCCCCAGCCCGACCTTTCCTTCTTCGCGTGTCTCAGCGTCTCCGCGCCTTTGCGTCGACCTTCTTTCGCCCCTGCGCAACGTCACCCGATCGGGTAGCCAGCCAGACCGAACAGGACGGTGCGTGATCTCCCACCGACCAGCTTCTCACCAACTTCACGGCTACTTGTCCCAACTTCTCACCAACTCAGTCACAGATCCATCCCCCCGCAAGTTGAAAAGTTGCCGAGTTGCCCGGCCCTGCTGCCCCCCGCCGCGCAACTCCCTTGGAGAATTCCGCCAGAACCCGGTTCCAACGTTCGACCTCGATCCGCCGCATGCATTGCACCCTGTTCCGAGGTCGGGCGACGACGTAAACTCGGCGGTCTGCACAAACCAGATCGACCGCCATGAAGATTCATCAACTGCTGGACCACTACGGGATCACCGAAAACCCGTTCGCCCAAGAGGATGCGCTCTCCGACCGCGTCTTCCTCGAGCACTGCCTGACGGCCACGCATCATTCAGCCTGGGACAAGATTTTCGGCACTCCGCAGGCGCCGGCCACCTCGGTCGTATTCGGCGAGCAGGGGAGCGGAAAAACGGCGCTACGGCTGCAAATGAAGCGGCAGTTGCAGGAGCACAACCGCCAGAGCCCGCAGTCCCGGGCCTTCATCATCGAGTATGACGACTTCAATCCGTTCCTCGACTGTTTTCGCGAGCGGCTCAGCGGGCGGAAGCGCAAGGTCGAGAAGGCGCTGCAGAGCTGGCGGCTGTGGGACCACATGGATGCAATCCTCACGCTCGCCGTCACGCGGCTGGCCAACACCCTCCGCAACGACGGCCGCGACCAGAAGGACGAATCGCACAACATCGACATGGCCCGCCTGCAGTCGCTGTCGCGCGAGCAGAAGCGGGACATCCTGCTGCTGGCGACGTTTTACGACGACAACCGCGACCTCGGGGCACGGCAGCGCTGGCAGAAGCTCCGCTGGAAGCTGCGGTTCTTCTCGTGGAAGAAGTGGTGGCCGCTCGTGGCGGGAATCGTGATCACCGTCGCGACGGTGCTGCTGGTCGCGTGGTACAACGCGTGGGATTTCAAGAGCCTGTTCCAGTGGTGGGTCTGGGCCATCATTGCGGCGGGATGGTTGCCGTTCGCCTGGCAGTGGCTGCGGCGCTGGTGGATCTCCTGGCGCGTGCGGAACCAGGTGCGCGTGTTCGATCACCGGCTCGGCGCGGTGCGATCGAACCTTGGCGGCTTCGAGTTTTCCGAGTACCTGGGGCAGCCGATGCCCACGCGGTCGCGCGGGGACGACCGTTACGAACTGCTCGCCAAACTTCAGAACGTACTGCGGAACCTGGGATTCGAGAGCATCGTCGTGCTGGTGGACCGGGTGGACGAGCCCCACCTTGTGAATGGCGCGCCGGACCGCATGCGCGACCTCATCTGGCCGCTGTTCGACAACAAGTTCCTCAAGCACCCGGGGATCGCATTCAAGCTGCTGCTGCCGTCGGCGATGGTCGGTTACCTGCAGAAGCAGGAGCGGGACTTCTACGAACGCAGCCGGCTGGACAAGCAGAACCTCGTGTCATCGCTGAACTGGACCGGTCAGGGGCTGTACGACATCGCCAACGACCGGGTGAAGGCGTGCGCCAAACTGGCCGAGGGAAAGAAACCGGGGATCATGGACCTCGTCGATCCGTCGGTGAGCGAGACGGAGATGATCGGAATCTTCGACCGGCTGCGGGCGCCGCGGCATCTGTTCAAGTTCCTGTACCGGCTGCTCGTCGATCACTGCAGCAAGTACACGGAGGACAAACCAGAGTGGAAGATCAAGCGCGAAACGCTGCAGTCGTCGCTGGCGGTCTTTCTGAAGGACCTGGATGCGTACGAGCAGGGGCGCGGGACGGGGTGATGCGCGCAGGGACGGACCTGGAAGTCCGTCCTGCGGGGGGTCAGCAGGCGCTCTCGACCAGTTCACCGCGAGTGCGAACAGGTGCAGGGGAACGTTGCGCCGCACCGTACTCGACAAAGCGCTTGAGGCGCAGGAAGGCGGCCTCGAACGGCCAGCTCAGCAGCGCGCAGACGTAGGCGAATCCCCCGGTGACCGTCACATAGACGACGAGCGCGGTGAGATAGCTTCCGGCGGCCGAGGCGATGGGATCGGCGAGCCGCCACAGAAGCGTCTGAAACAACCCGTGGAAGATGTAGATGCCGTAGCTGACGCGCCCCAGTTCCTGAAGCACCGGATGCCGCAGTGTGGAGGCCCAGCGCGTCTCGCGACGGCAGTGGGTCATCAGCACAAGCCCGGTGAACATTACGGCCAGCAGCGAGAAGCCGAGCGTCGTCACCAGCAGGTCGTAGTGCAGCAGTCCCTGCCGGGCGACGAACATTCCAACGAGCGGTACGGCCGCGAAGAGCATCATCCGCCGGGCGACGGGCACGATTTGCTCTGCCGGATAGCTGCGCACCGCGATCGCCCCCAGCGCACCACATGCGAGGGTGTCGACGCGGCCCGGCGTGAAGTAATACGGTGCAAACTCGCCGATCCAGTGATGCGCTCCCCACCGCAGCGGGAGGGCGACTCCGATCAGAACCCAGCACACCGTCGCCAGCCGGCGGCGACCCGCGGCCCACACGACGAACGGCCAGCAGAGATAGAACTGCTCTTCGATGGCCAGCGACCAGAAGTGGGCGAAGTTGAGCAGTTCGCCGCGCCACGGTTCGGCCCCTTCCGCCAGCGACCCGAAGTTCGACAAATAGCTCCACAACAGCAGCTGCCGGCCGCTGAGTTCGGAGTCCACCAAGTGCGGCGCCGTCAGCGGGAGAGCGACGAAAGCAACCAGCAGCACGCCGTAATACAGCGGAAATATGCGGAGCATCCGCCGCGCGAAGAACTTGCGGAAGTAGCCGGGTGAGTCGCGCGTGTCGAGCAGAATGCCCGTGATCAGGAAGCCGCTGAGAACGAAGAACAGATCCACGCCGCACCAGCCGCTGCGGCAGACGGCCTGAATCCAGTCGGCGGGAGCGGAATCGGCCGGGATGCGCGCGCCGAAATGGACCAGGATCACGAGCGCAATCGCGATGCCGCGCAATCCGTCCAGTTCCGCAACGCGCGGCGCAGCAGACGGCGACATCGAATGTGAGACTGGGAGCGACACGAGCAAACCAGGCTGAGAGCGGGCGCACAGGGAGCTGAAGAGCGTTCCCTACCTCAGCCTAGGTCGAATGTGCGGGTTGTGGGGGCCGCGTCCGATCGAATCCCGCGCGGCCCCGTTGATTCCGAAGGATTGTGCGGACTGCGCCGCCGGATGATGGGCATTGCTGCGGTCCGCGGCCGGTCAGACGGATGTGGCGACGGTCGGTGGAGGGGCGGGCTGCAAGACGTCGCGATACAACCGGGCGGTCTGCTCGACCATGCGGGCGACGGGAAAGCTGGACACGACCATCTCCCGGGCCGCGCGGCCGATGCGGCGGGCCATCAGCGGATCGTCCAGCAGTTGATTGATCCGCTCCGCGAGAGCGGCGCTGTCCCGCGGCGGAACCAGCAGGCCTGTCTGATGGTCCGCGACGACGCTATACACCCCGCCGGCGCTGGTGGCAATCACCGGCCGGCCGCGGACCATTGCCTCCAGCATAATCGTGCCCAACCCCTGCTTGAGCGAAGGGAGCACGAAGATGTCCATCGCCATCAGCGAACTGTGCAGGTCCATCATGTCGGGGACGAACGTGACGTGCTGGGCAATTCCAAGCTCGTGCACCTGGCGGCGCAGGTTTCGTTCCTCCGGTCCGGCCCCGGCTATGAGGAACTCGGCGTCGGGATGCGCTTCCATCACGGCCGGGGCGGCGTCAATGAAATACCGGAGTCCCTTCACCGCCTCAAGAGGACCGGCCGTGCCGATCACTGGCGCGCGATGTGGCTCGAGTACTTCTCCCACGGCGTCTGCCGATGGCGCTTCGACGCCGGAATGGATCACCGTGATCCTCTCGGCAGGCAACCTCGAGTTCTCGGTCAGTTCGTTCTTGACGGAATCGCTGACGGCGATGATGCCGCGGCACCAATGCCACTCGAAGCGGAGCGTTTCCCGCGGACCGAGATAGTCGTGGATGGAGACGACGTAGGGCCGCTCCAGCCGGTACGCCAGGCGGCGGCCGATGGCCAGCATGCCGCGGTGCTGAATGTGAATCAGATCGGGAGGGTCCTCCTCCAGGTCCCGCGCGACGAGCCATTCGGCGATGCGGCCGAAGAGCGGCGACTGCAGATAAGGCAGTTCGCGGAGATCAAGCTCGTCCCGCCGCGGCCGCGGGATGACGTGGGCGTCGGTGCACAGCAGCGACGGCCGGATCTGGTGCTCAGGCAGGCGGCGGCTGAGGTGCAGCGACTGCCGCGAGCGCCCGCGCACTTCCAGGCGGCCGGCCAGCAGCAGGACTCTGGGCTGCGACTCGGGCATGGTGCGACGAACGGCCGGGCGACTTGGGAGGACGGCGTGCCGTGGAAAACGCTGGAAAGTCTGGTACCGGAGGGATCAGCGACGCAGTGCCCGGGGCCTCTGCAAGAGTTCCTGCATCATCACGGCTTGCTGCACGCCGCCGGGACTGCGCAGCGCCGCCAGCAAAGTGGCGGCCGGAGAATGCCACGAGATCCGCGTTCCCAAATGGGCCTGCGAGCCGGAGGATGTAGAGGCCTCCGCCGCAAACACCCCCAGGTTCTTGGCGACGGACTGATCGACCGAATGCGGGAGATGCAGTGCACTCTGTGCGGCGACTCGCTCGTCCATCCGCGAACGCGGCGTGGCCTGCGGCGCAGTGGGCGCCAGGTGCCGTCCTGCGAGGTCTTCGCCGGGGCGACGTTGCGCAGGAACCGGCGCGGGAGGACGTTGCGCCGGAGGAGTGCGCCGCGGGGGTGAACGGCGGGACGGAGAGGGAGAGCTGACAATCTCGATGTCGTCCGCATCGAGCACCTCTCCCCGCTGCGGCGGCGGGCGACGACCGGAGGCCTCTTTGAGAAACTGGTCGATCTCCTGCTGAATTCGATCGTTCCGCGGGCGCGGAGCCGGCTGAGGCCGCCGTTGGGCCTGAGGCGGCTGGTTGGCCTTCACCTGGTTCATGATCCACGAAATGATCGAGATCACGATGAACGCCAGGAAGATGGCGAACCGCAGATCGAATGCCAACAGAGGCTGAGGAACAGGCATGACGTCGATGTCGTGAAGCCCGGCGAGGACCGGAATCAATGCGGCCGCAGATGCGGCTCAGGTTCGTCCGGGAGTGACGGCGGGAGCAACTTCGTCGCGGACACCGGCGATCGCGGTCCGCATCTTGGTGTCGGCCTGCACGTTCTGTAGTTCATAGTAGTCCAGCAGACCGAGCCGGCCGTCGCGGAACGCCTCCGCCATCGCCTTGGGCACATTGGCCTCGGCCAATACCACTTCGGCCCGGTTCTGCGTTGTCTTGGCGACCATTTCCTGCTCGCGGGCGGCTGCGGCGGCGCGTCGCTGCTCAGCCCTGGCCTGGGCGACGCGCATATCGGCTTCAGCCTGATCCGCCTGCAGGCGGGCACCGATGTTCTCACCGACGTCGATATCGGCGATGTCGATCGACACGATCTCGAATGCCGTCTGCGCCTCCAGACCCTGATTGAGCACGGTATGTGAGATGCGGTCGGGGTTCTCGAGCACCTCCTTGTAGGAGGGAGTCGAGCCGATCGCCTGCACGATGCCCTGCCCGACGCGGGCGATCACGGTGTCTTCGGTCGCCCCGCCGATTAGCTGCTGGATGTTCGTGCGGACCGTCACGCGGGCTCGCGCCTTGAGCTGAATACCGTCTCCGGCCACGGCGTCCAGCGTGCCGACCGACTTGCGGGGATCCGGACAGTCAATGACTTTCGGATAGACGCTCGTGCGGACGGCGTCGAGGACGTCGCGGCCGGCAAGATCGATGGCCTGAGCCACCTGCCAGTCCATGTCGAGCCGGGCGCGATGCGACGCCACGAGCGCCCGAATGACCTTGGTGACATCCCCCCCGGCCAGATAGTGGGCTTCCAGGGCGCGGGTGGTCAGCGTCGGGTTTTCTGCGGTCAGGCCGGTCTGCACGGCCATGATCTTGGCACGGACGATTACGCTCGGATTCACCTTGCGGATCGACATCATGACCAGGTTCGGGAACGAGATGCCCGCCCGGGTCATCTTGCACTGGATCCACAGCCCGAAATACCGGGCGAACACCGCCATGAATATGAGCGCAAAGACGGCCGCTCCGGCGACCACCATCCAGAGCAGCAGGCCGCTCACTCCACCCTGAGCCAGGATCAGATGCATCGGCTTTTCCCGCTGAATTCAGCTGATTGGACAGCGAAACGCTGCCCCAAACCTGTCTGCGGTTTAACCTTGAGGCACATCGAAGTCAAGCGGCGCGGGGGGTGCGTCGCGCGGCTCTGCTTCCGTCAGCAGGTCGTCGCTCGGAGCGGGATCGTTCAATTCCGGCGCGGAGTCTCCGGTCACTTCACGGACCATTACGCGCGTACCCCGAACGGCGATGACCTCGACATCGGCGCCCGGCTCAATCATCACTCCCTCCGAAAACGCGTGCAGGCGTTCGCCATTGACGCGCACCATGCCGCCCGGCGTCAGCAGGGTGATCGTCTGCCCACGCCGGCCGACATACTGCGCGAGATGTGCCTCTTCGTTCTGATAGGGGGTCACGTCGTGCAGATCGGGACCGCTCAGAAGGATGCGATCGCCCATCCGCGTGTCGTTGAGGACCTTGTACACTCCCATCAACACCGCAGGGATGAGTACGACGAGGCTAACGACGTACGTCGTAAAGTAGCCGGGCGAGATGCCCCACCACGCCTTGTATGCGCACCAGAATGAGGCGACGAAGGAAATCACGCACATCACCAGGATCATCCCGCCGGACGGAATGAAGACCTCGGCGACAATCAGTCCGCAGCCGAGGATCAGCAGCAGGATGGCGAGGAATTCGAAGTTCATGCCGGATGCGATGAGCCTGTGTGAGCCGCTGTCCGCCGGCGGGACATTCCGTTTGTCATTCTACCGCGGTTCGCAGGTCGGGGCGAGTTGCCGTCCCGTTCGACATTCCCGAAATCCCCCCGTCGCCGAACCTTAACAAGCGACGACTGCTTTCGGCTCAGGGACAGCACGTCCGGCGGTGGCGGCAGAGATTGCCGACGCAACCGCGCCCGCCGTCAGCCCCGATTGACCGGCCGCGGGAGTCGCCAGTACAGTCCCCGCCCCTCTCTCTTGAGTCAAACGTCTCCAACTTCCCTCGTTCACGACGAACAGTCCTCTCCGCCGCGAGCCGGAACGCCAGAGGCGTCCGGCCGAAGTTGACGCGTGCGCGGACGCTGTCAACGCCCCTCGGTCCCGCACCGAGGCCGGTTGCGACGACGGTTCGTCCAGGCCCTGACGCCCATGTACCTGTCTCGCGTTCGCGAATTGAGGCTGCGCTCATTGTCGCGCTCCGTGAAGGGAGCCGTCCTGCGGCCGGTGCTGCAACTTCTCACCGCCCTCGCCGTGCTGCTCGCTTCACAAAACTGCCGAGCCCAGGGGGGTGGGGACTCAGACCTGTTCGCACCGGTCGGGGATGGTCCCGGCATCCAGGGGCGGATCGGACACAACGCGTTCCCCACGTTTGGCCGTGACGACTCCATGTCCCACGCCGAGTTGTTTCCGTACGTACTCGACGACAATCAAATGTTCTTCGGGGACCTGCGGATGTTCCTCACCAACCATGCCCGGTTGGGAGGCAACCTCGGCCTCGGCTATCGCGTCCGGCCGTGGGGTGGAACCAACATCTTCGGGGCCAGCCTGTGGTATGACGCCGATGACTCCCTCGGCACGTTCTACCAGGACGTGGGCATCAGCCTGGAAAGCTACAACGACCTGTTCGATGTGCGGCTGAACGGATACGTGCCGGTCGGCACGACCGAGAAGAGAATTGCCGATCGTCTGATCAACCCGCGGTTCGTCGGGAACGACCTGATCTACGACCGTCTGCAGATCTTCGGCAAGGCGATGCCGGGCGTCGATTACGAGTTTGGCGTGCCGCTCCCGACCACGGTCCTGCGCCAACACAACGTCCGATTCTATCTGGGCGCCTATCACTTCGCCGCCAGCGGCGTGGACTCCATCAACGGCGTAAAAACGCGGCTGGAAGGCTCGATCATCCCGTCGGTCGATGCGCAGGTCTCAGTCACCAGCGACAAGACGTTCGGCACAAACGCCATGCTCGGCATCTCCTGGTCGTACTTCGGGCGGTTTGAACGGACCGAAACGAACCGTGCCTTGCGCTACGACCGCATGGGCGAGTTCGTGCAGCGCAACTACAACGTGATCGTCGGCCGCGAGCGGGACGTCACCGTCGGCCTGCAGGCCATTAATCCGGCGACCGGCCTCCCCTTCGTCATCCAACACGTCGGCCCCGGAGGCAACAGCACCGGAGCGCCCGACGACCCATGGGGCACCATCGCCGACGCCCAGGCGGCCGGCGGCGACGTGATCCTCGTGCACGCCGGCACCGTCATCACCGACAATATCATGCTCGCCGACGGGCAGGTGCTGCTTGGCCAGAGCGACGGACTGCAGCAGTTTCTCAACGTGCAGGGCTTCGGGAACATCGCGCTGCCCAACGTGCTGAACGGCAACGCTCCCAGTATTCAGGTGGCGGGAGGAAACGCGGTCACTCTCGCCTCGAACTCCGTGTTTGCCGGATTCACGATCGACGGACCGGCCGGGCATGGCATTTTCGGGGATGGAGTCACCAACGTGCTGGTCGGCAACGTCACCATCGACGGGGCTGGCGGCGACGGCGTCTTTCTGCAGAACGCCACCGGGCGACTGGACTTCATCAACGCCAGGATCTTTGACGCCGGTGGAGCCGCCTTCCATTTGGACGGCGGAGATGCCGAGATCGGATTTCGAGGGGAGATCGAGACCAGCACCGGCCGATCGCTGCTGATCGCCAACACCACAGACGGCACGGTCAACTTCACCGGCTCGACGATCCTCGATGACGGCGGCGACGGAGTGCTCCTGCAGAACAATGACGGCGACGTCATTCTGGACAACCTGACCGTCAAGAACTCGTCCGGCATCGGTATCGAGGCCAGCGGCGGCGAAGGAAACATTCTCTTCCTGAGGACGACGACAGTGACCGATGCTTCGGGCACAGGCGTGCTGATCGAGGATCGGGAAGGCGACACGATCTTCGACAAGGCCGTCGTCAAGGGAGCGAGTGGACAGACGGGGGTGCATATCACCGACAACCCCGGTGAGGTCATGTTCAACCGGCTGGACGCCGAGGCCACAAACGGCACCGCCCTGCTGGTGCGGGACACCGACCGCGTGACGACTTCGTCCGGCACGCTCAAGTCCACCGGCGGCGCGGCGCTCGACTTCGAAGACTCCACGATGAACCTGCTGATCAATCAGGTGCAGAGCGATGGCGGCGCCTTCGGCATCCGCATCGTGGACTCCGACGGCACATTCGTCCTCGCCGGCAGCGACGCCTTCGCCAGCGGCGGTCTCATCAAGAACGCCACCGTCGCCGGCATCATCCTGGAGAACTCCGACACGTTCGGCCTCAAGTCGCTCGACCTGCAGAACAACGCGGTCGGTCTGATGGCCACGAACGTTGATCGTCTGGCGCTCACGAATTTCCGCGTCACCAACTCGACGTCGCATGCCCTGGACATGCTGAACGTCGGCGAGTTCCACTCGATCAACGGCATCTACAAGAGCAACGGCAGTTCGGACGCGTCGATCGTGTACGAAGTCGATTCGCCCGGAACGTATGTGTTCTCCATGACCCAGAACACCATCGAGACCAACGTCGGCGACGGCATCCGCGTGGAGAACCTCGCCGGCGCATCGGGTGCATCGCTCAACTTCGCCCTGCAGGGGAATTCCATTACCACGCACGCCAACTTTGCAACCGGTGCGTCACTCGACTGGGACGGCGTGTTGCTCGGCAACTTCTATGCGAACGGCGTGAAGGGAACCGGGGACGACAGCGTGGCGCTGAGCGTCAATGCGCGGTCCACCTCCATCCAGTCGCAGGTTTCGTTCACGAGCAACGTCATTCTGATGGAAGGAGACCGGGGCACGGCGCTGTTGATGAATGGCGCAGGACCGTCGGAAGTGATCGTCGCCGCGAATCAGCTGTCATTTGAGGGAACCGGCGGAACCGGACTGGATTTCAGCCTCGCCCAGTCTGCGGACGTGACCGTGTTCGCCAACACAATCGTCGATTATGCGGGTGGGGCCACCGGCATGTTGTTCCGGGCTCTCGACGGACCGTCAACGATTGAGATTGAACAGAATCTGATCGATCTGCGCGGGCCATCGGCACTGGTGGACCGGGGCATCATCTTTCAGTCGATCGTCGATCAGATCACGCTGCGGGGAGACAAGAACAACGAAATCCGCAACGCGACCTCACCGTTCTTTGCGCCGGCGGGTGGGACGACCGGGACGATCCGCGTCAACGGCAACAAAGTCCCTTGACGCAAACTTCACGCGTGTTGAGAACCCGGCATCATGGGCTACCGCCAGGGGCAGGAGCAGTGCCGGCTGGAGTGCCGCCGGAAGGCACATTGCCTCCGCTCGGCGCAGATCCTGAAGCTCGAGTCTGCGACGACGGGCCTGCATTTCCCGGCGGAGCCTGCCCACCCGGCGCGTTCTCCACCGGATTGGCATTCCCCGGTGGGATTCGGCCGCCAGGGGGATTATCAACACCATCCGTATTCCCAGGAGGGTTGCGGCCCCCCGGCGGATTGCGGTTCGCCGGAGCATTGCCGGCCGGGTCGCCGGGATCTCGCATGGGGACAGGCGCCGTTGCGGGCTGTGTTCCGGCCGGTGAGGCTCGCCCGGTCTGCGGGTTCAATCTGTCCCGCTGCGAATTCAGTCGATCCCGCTGGGACCGAAGTCCCTGTCGGTTGCCGGTCGTCTCCGTCCCGTCATTGGCGCCTGTTGGGGTTCCGGGGGTGACGGGCCGGCGGCCGCTCGGCAGGCTGTCACGGTCGTTGACCGCGTTCGGATCGCTTTCGTCGAAGTCGGGACGGGCGACGCGCACCATTCGCAGATCCTCTTCGTAGAAAGTATCGACGTCGCTGATCCAGGCTGCGGTCGAAACGAGATCGGGCTCGGCCGAGTCGATCAACGGAGCGCCGCTCAATCGCTCGATGCTCAGCGGCACCGTCAGATAGCCCTGATTCAGCGAGCTCCCGGCGCTCGTCTGGAACAGCGCCCATGGAATAATCGGCAATTGACCTCGGGCCTCCACCCCCGCGCCGGTATTGAGGACGACGTACTGCACGCCGAATGTCCGCGGATCGATATACACATCGTATACAGTCCCGAGTTCCGCATTGGCGTTGCCCCGGACGGTAAGACCGATCAGGTCCCGGGCGCGAAGATACGTATGCGTGTGCACCTCGGCTTCCGGAGCCGCTTGATCGTCCGCCGGAACCGCGGTTGTTTCCGCCTCCTCGCGCCTCGGTGCGGTCCGGCGCTGATCGCGCTCGCGCGACTCGTCGACCTGCGCCGTTTCGGGAATCTCCTGGGGCGGCGCGGCAGACGTCCGCGGCGGATTGACCTGTGACTGCGCGGGAGCGATCGTGCTGTCAGCGGCCATTACTCCGGCAGTCATACATGCGAGGAAAGCGATGCGAGGCGACATGAGCAGGCTGCTCCTGGCTGGAGTCCGCGATTTCCTTCAGTCCTGAGCTTAGACGTGACGGAATGCCCGCCCATCCGGCCTCTGCGACGAGCCATTGCAGGAAGAAACGCGATTCGGGGGGTAGGGGACAGCCGGAGCGGAAGGTCAGCGATTCAGAGGTCGACCTTCCGATGCTGTTGCTGGTCGGTCTCCATCTGGCGTCGCTCCAGCCTGGCGCGGGCCGCTTCGAACAGGTATTTCAGTCCCTGGACGCCGGAGCTATCCCAGTATTCCCCCTCGTGAGCTACCACGCAGAGCAGCACCAGGCTCGGGTCGTCTTCACCTTTCGGGAACCACGGCCGCCACGCCTCATTCCAGAGCTGCTTGATCCGGGTGCGATCCGGAACGATCCGCGCCGTGCCGGTGAGCGACAGATACCGTCGCTCATCCTGGAATGTGACGCACACATGCGCATCCGACTCGATCTCATCCACTTTCCCCGACTCATGACTGGTCGTGAACCACAGATCCCCGGAGGCATCGATCTCGGCGACCGCCATCGGTCGCGCACGCAACTCAGCGGCGTTCGTGCGCGTCACGAGCATGCCGTGCGAGAACGATGTCAGCAGTTCATGAAACCGGTCATTGCCGGAAGCTTCCGTCGCCGCCATATGCGAGTCCCCCGCGTTGCCGGAACGAATCGACCTGTCCTGCACCGAAAATCGCACAGGCTGGCGACTCGACCATCGGGGAAACCACCGGATGGAGGCGCATTCGTCGGCGCTGCGGAGAGTTCGCCCAGACTCGTATGAGGAGGATCCGAGCAGCGGCGCCTACCACACGTCCGCGGCGGCGACGCGTTTGGCCGCCTCAACTTCCCCGTCTCGCGGGCGGCACTCCAGGCCGACGGCGTCGCGATAGCCGAGCTCATAGGCCTCCCGCAGGACGCGGTTGTAGTGCACTTCGCCGGTCCCGGGCTCGTGCCGGCCGGGGTGATCGGCCAGTTGCAGATACCCGATCCGTCCGGACGCGAAGCCTTCGCGCAGATGGCCGCAGAGGTCTCCTTCGGTGATCTGCATGTGATACAGGTCCCAATTGATCTTCACGTGGGACGAATCCACTTCATCGCAGATGCGGATCGCCGGTGCGCTGCCGTAGAGGCAGTGCCCCTTGTGATCGACGCGGATGTTCATCGGCTCGAGGATCAGCATCAGATCGTGGTCCTCGGCGATCGGGGCCGCCTGCTTGAGGGCCGTGATGACATTCTGATGCATCTCCTCCTGCGAAATGCCCGGGACATCGTCGCCGGCGACGACTGTCGCTCTCTTACACCGCAGCGTCTTCGCCGCCGCACAACTGTCCTTCACTGCCTGAACAAAGTCGGCGTGATTCTCGGGCTCGTTCATGCCGGGCTTGAAGCCCCAGGCCGTAAACTGCGCGACCTCGACGCCGAGCTCGTCAGTGAGTGCGGCGATCGCCTCAATGTCCTTCCCCGCGAGCGGCCAGAACTCAATAAACGGAAAGCCGAGTTCAGCCGTGCGGCGGATGCGATCGAGGAACGGCAAACCGGACCACCACATCTCAATGTTCACGGCAAACCTGGTGTGCGGCGTCTGGCCGATGGACTTCAGATCGGAGGCGGAGTCCGGAGCGGCGAACAGCGACGGGGCGAGCGTGGATGCGGCGGCCGTCAGCGAGGAAGTCTGCAGGAAGCGTCGGCGGTTCAGACTCATGAGGGCACGCAATCGGGCATGTAGAATGAACTGAGCCCGGCCCGCAATTGCGGCCGGGCTCATGATCGTAACCGGGAGAGCGCCGGAATGGGACCATTCGCCGGCATTACGTCGCGGAACGTCACGCGAGAGGCGCGGGTTCGGGAATCAGCAGGAAGGGAAACACGCGCAGCGGGCGACCGGCTTCCAGGTCCTTGGGATAACTGAGTTGCGCCGCGCGATCGGCGGCGAACTGCAACGTGGTGAAGTCGAGTCCACAGAAGTGCTCGGCATCGGATTCGGCGGCGACGTCGGCAAATACCTCGCCGGCGGATGCCGCATGCCGGCGGACGCCGTGGATGCTCTCCTCACGCACCTTGATCCCTGCGGCGGAGAGCTTGACCAGTCCCTTGAGAAACTTGCCAACCTGGCTCTCCGGTGGGGAGGCGCGCCACAGACGCTCCCACTCGTCGTGCGCTTCCCAATAGAAGCCGAGATTGAAAAAGTCGAGGCCGAGGAGATACGAGCGATTCTCCGCCCAATGGTCCTCGAGCAGCGGCTTCGGCGTGCCGGGACGGCGGTTGTAGCTGTGACCGCGCGGATCCCGATACGGATGCGGTGTGCCCGTGCCGGGAACGTGGGTGTACCGGGGTAACTCCGCGGCGGGAATCAGGCGTACAAATTTCTGTTCGGTTTGAGTGGTCTGCATGTCGTCGTTCAAATTTCGTCAGTCTGATTCACGGACGCACCCCGACTCGCCCTCCGTACCGGCGAGGTTCTGATCCGCAGTGAACTGTCCAGTTGGGAGATTCAATCCGCTTCCAGACCGGTATCGCGGCATCAAATCGCGAAATCGTCCGGAAGGCAGGGCAATGGAGGCGAGGAATCCGTCGCTGACCGGGGACGGCCGTCGTGTGCAGATGGGTCGTTCGTGGAGAACCATGCACGGTCGGCGTTGAGGCCACCAAATTGGGCAAAGCCATGCCCTCGATTCATCCTGTTCAGGATGAAGGCGCCCCCTCCCTGTGCCCCGGTCGTGGTTATTCTATTAAAATCAGTGGAAGGCCATTTGGGTAGAGGGTTTCAGGGATTTTCCGGAAGTGGGGCCGGAACCGCCCACAGCAGGGCGGCTGGGAATGGTCCGGCAAACTGGACCGGCCACGATCAGGATTCGAGGAGGCAAGAAGTCGCGGAATCGAGGGAGGCGCGGGCTCTGCCGCCGCCATGTGCTCCCAAGCGCAGATTCCTGCCTGAAATCCCCCACGCGGCCCGGCCGCAATCAAAATGGGTCACCCCCGTCAACGACCGTACGGAATCCCCTTTTTCGTGCTCTTTGTGCCTTTGTGGTTCTCACGGTTTTCGAACGGAAGTGAGGATCCACGCCAGCAGAAAGATCCTGCAAGACATTGCATCCTCCAGGCGGGAGGCAACCACGGTAGGCAGGGAACCAAAGTGATGAGAACCGATCCGTGCCCATCCGTGAGATCCGTGGTCAAACTTCGGTCACGGCCACGGGGCCGCGCTCGAGATCCCAGTCCTCAGATCTCGCAGGACTCGCCCGGCTTCAGTACCACGGGCTGTGCAGCGGTTTCGGCCTGCACCCGTCGTCCCCACGCCTGGGCGTCCTGTGAAATGACGGGCCATGTGTCATAGTGCACCGGAATGACTTGCCGGGGAGCGATCAGTTTGACAGCTTCGACGGCGTCGTCCGGACCCATTGTGTAGTTGTCGCCGATGGGAACGATGGCCAGATCGATTCCCGCCCGGCCGATCAGTTGCAGGTCGGAGAACAGTGCCGTGTCGCCCGCGTGATAGACCTTCTTCCCATCCTTGAGCGTGAGCAGCAGTCCGCAGGGGTTTCCGGCGTAAGAACCATCCGGAAAGCTGCTGCTGTGGAGGGCATGCGTCAGCTTCACCGTGCCGAAGTCGAACGAATGAGCGCCGCCGGTGTTCATACCGTGCGTATGCCTGACTCCCTGCCGCTCCGCCCAGGCCGTGATCTCGTAAGTCGCGATCACCATCGCACCGGTCCGCCTGGCGATGGAGACGGTATCGCCAATGTGGTCTCCGTGGCCGTGGGTCAGCAGGATGGCGTCCGCGTGCAGTGTGTCGGCCGTTGTGGGAGCGGACGGGTTGTCGGTCAGGAACGGGTCGATGAGGATCGTCTTGCCGAAAGCCTCAATCTGAAATGCCGCGTGGCCGAACCAGGTGATCTTGGCGGGCATGACACGCTCCAAGCGTTGGGGAAATGTACGCGCCCCGGGAAGTCCAGGGCGCCCCGGCTCACGTGTTTCAACGTCAGTCGACTCATTCAGACAGCCAGCGGACCTCGAGCGGCTCCTGCATCGAACGAGGACTGGTCCGGGCGCCGATGTGCACGGGCATCGTCACGAAATGGAGCCAGAACTCCAGATCGCGCGTCGGTCGGACTGTCGTTTGACCTGTCTTGATCTGGCGCGTCCAGGAGAGCGTCCCTTTGCCGTCCACGGTGATGGAGTCCTCCCCTTCCTCCCCGAAGTCGCCGATGGCAAGCGCCGTACAGCGACGGCTGTCCATAACGTGCGCCCAACCATGCACCTCGGATGTTGGAACCTGATTTGACGCAACCACGATCGGATGCATCCGGTCGCGCGGGCCGTGTAAAACCTGCCACGGGACGTGGTCCTTCTGCCGCGGACCGGCAGCCAACTGTGCCGCCTGTTCGTCCGTGACAGTCGCATAGACGAAGTCTCCCGCTCCGAAATCGACGAGGGCTTCGGAACCATCCAGCCGAAGTTCAAGTTCGGCGCCGAACGAATCAACGTCCTGCGGCATACCGTCAATCGACCAAACGGCATGGACCCAGCTCTTGGTGCGCACGAACTCCAGCACCAGGGCGCTGTTCGCGCCTCGTGGCCAGTCGTCGAATTCAAACCGCAATGAGCAGGCGATCGGTCCCTGCCGCTCGACAACGGTGCGGCTGGGGGGGCGTTCGGCCAGCAGCTGGCGCCCGCCTGCGGCAGAAGCAAACCACAAACCGGCTGAGTCCCCGATGTAATCCACGTCTCTCCATGCAACGTCGAGAAGTCCGGCGAGATCCTTGCGGATCGTCCAGCGGACCACTCCACCACTGCTGACAGAATACGCCTCCGTCGATTCAGTCAACGTCAATCCGCCGGCCGGTTGAACAGACTCCTCTTGATCCGCATCGACTGACTCAAGGACATACTCGCGCGCCTCGTAAGGCGCGAAATGGTCGACGAAATCGACCACCAGATCGGTCGCCCCGTCCGGTCGCTCCACCTGCCGAAACTGCGCCGATATCACTTCATCCTCGCGGAGCAGTCGAAACCGAGACTTGCGCCCGACCTCCGCGCCAGCGGGAAGCCGGGCCGTAACCACGTCATTGCGACGACGGATACCGGCCGTTTCACGGACTTCCAACGGCAGCCGCATTTCCGCTGAGAGCGAAGTTTCCGCCGCTGCGAGGACGGCAGCAATCGCGGCCAAGACTGGGGCGAGTTGAATCGGTCGGAGCATATTGGCCGTCCGGATCGTATCGATTTCAGTACCGCGGCACGGAAGGATCGATGGTCAGCGACCACTCTTCGATCCCTCCGGCCATGCTCTGGGCCTGGTCGAAGCCCTGCTGGCGGAGGAAGGCGGCGACGCGCAGGCTGCGCCCGCCGTGATGACAGTGGACCACCACGCGCGACCCACGATGCGGGGTCAGTTCCGCCACGCGCTCCCGGAGTTCGCTCATAGGAATCAACAGGCTCTCCGCGATGCGGGAGTGCGCGTGTTCTTCCGCCTCGCGGCAGTCGTAGAGGAGGAACGGCGCGCCGGCATCCTGCAGCGCTTTGACGTCGGCGCAGGATATCTCGATCGGCAATGAGGGGGAGGATTCAGGCATGACTGGATTCAATCGAGCAGGGCCATCACCAGGCCGCTGCGGATCTTCGGGTCGAACCAGGTGGACTTGGGGGGCATGAACTTCCCCTGATGGCAGACGGCGACAAACTGGTCCATCGTCACCGGCGCCAGCGACAGGGCGAGGTCGTATTCGCCGGCATCCACGCGAGATTTCAGGTACGTGGAATCTTTGTTGCCCCCGACGTAGTTGATCCGCTTGTCGCGGGCGTCGGTGAAGCCGAGGATCCCATCGATGATGTGCCGCTGCACGATGTCGGCATCGATCGACTGAGCCGCGTCGGACGCATCAAAGGCCGATGATCTGGCGCGGAGCCGGTACCACACGCCGCCCGCGTACAGTCCAAGTTCGTGGATCGCGTCAGGCCGGAAACGATCCGCCGCGCCGAGCTTTTCGACCTCGAAGTGTTCCGTCGCCTGCGAGAGAACGTCATCGATCAAGCGGCCGTTCGCGGGCAGCAACCGGTTATAGGGCTCCAGGTGCAGCCGGCTGGTGGGAAAAAACACCGCCAGGAAGTGTTCCTTCCCCAGCATTGCCGCCGCGGCGCTGCGGTGGTTTCCGTCGGCGACGTAAGCAGCCGGTTCGACTTCAAGCAGCCGAGTGAACCGCGCGATCGCGTTGCCGTCGGTTACGAGCCACACGCTGTGGCGATTGCCGGCTTCATCCACTGCGATGAAGTCGGCCGAACGTGCATCGGCGGCCTCTTCCAGTGCGCGAACCAGTTCTCCCTGCGCATCATCGACTGCCAGATTCACCGTGCCGATGTATGCATTCGTGGCCGTGATCAACTTTGCGCGCCCGTCCGCCTTCTCCTGGCGGATCCCTTCGTTGCGGATGATCGACCCGTTTGGCGTGGCGTCGGTGCGAATCTCGGATGTCTGTCCGAATCCTCCCAGTCCCATCTGGCGCAGCTGGGGTCGTTTCGGCGACACGATCTCGTACACCCACAGGGCGTTGCGGACCTCGTGAGCCAGCGGACTGTCAATGAGAATGCGCATCTCCTCGACAGCATGCGCCAGCGCCTCCGGGCCGCCATCGGGGAGGATCTCCCCGGGCGACGGGACATGGCAGTGCGCCATCGTGATCCGCAGGACGCAATCGGGCCGCTCGTGCAGCAGGTCCCAGACCTCGCGGTCGCTCTGAAATTCATCGTAGTTAGGGGCGCTGACGCGCTGGGCCGCCGCCGAATCCACCGGCGCCAGGGCGCGCGTCACAGGCCGAATCGTGACCATCCGCTGGTTCCTCGTTCGATGTCTCGCTTGTCGGCCCCGGATTTAGCAGCGGAGCGCCGTCAATGCAAATGCATGCGGAGAGCAGGCCTCACGCAGCGATCCGTCACTCTTGCTCCCTGGAGCAAGAAGCGAGGAATGCGTCGGTCATCTCGCGTCGCATTCGCTCCCGCAGCTGTTCCGTGAGGATGGTCCCGTGGTCGCGACCGCGGTGGATTTCGACGACGGCGTCGCTGCCGAGCTGTTCGAGCGTCGCCTTCAGCAGTACCGTCGCACCCTCCAGGTAAAACGTGTCCTGGTCTCCCATGTGGATATGCAGTTTTCCGGCCAGCCGAGGCCCGACCTCCGACCAGTTCCGCTCAAGGATGAGGCGAATGTCGTACTGCTCCCACGTGCGGGCGACTTCCGGATCGATCTCGCCCGTTTCACGATCCCAAATCAATCGCGGGCGACCGTCCTCGCCTTGCGGACTGAAGACGGCCTCGAAGCTATGCAGCTGACCGCCATGTCCGAGTACATGCTCCATCCAGGCGAAATCATCCAGCCACACCACAACGCGACCCTGCGCACGGGCGATCGGCCGACGCTGGCCGTCCGGGTCCACATACAGATTCTCACCAGCACGATAGACGTTCACCCGCTGGAAGTCCCGAAAGTCGACGGAGTCGGGCGACGTGCTCCAGGTTCCGCCAAAGTAGTCGGGATATGTAATCTGCAGCCACAGCGAACTCCAGCCTCCCGACGAGTGACCCGTGAGAAATCGCGCCCGCGGCTCGGCGACACTGCGGTACTCCTGCTCGAATGCCGGAATGAGTTCCTCGACGAGTGCATGCCCCACGGGACCGTTGTTGGCGGAGTCGGCAAAGACGTGATGCCCGAGGGGACAGGTCGCATCGAGAAAGACCCGCAGGAACTCGACTCCCTCGCGGTTGTGCTCCTCCACCGGCCGGTCTCGCAACCCGTCGCGATGAGTGCCGCCGAACCCCGGAATGATGAACACCGACGGATAACGGCGGTCCGGCTCATCGTAGTAGCTGGCCGGCAGCAGCACGCTCGCCCGCAGGAACGTGTCCCGGCCATAGAAGCGGCTCAATCGTTCCGAGCGGACGGTGAAGAGCTTGGTCCACTTCGTCTCGTCAAAGGGCTGCTCTGGAGCGACCTGGTTGATTCGGAGATCGGCCGAGGCGCTCGCTCCGTTCAATGTCACAATGCTGCTGTAACCGTTCCCCTCACCCGTGCCGACGACGCGCTCCCATGGATTGAACCGAGCCACCGCCTGCGCCCTGTAGCCGGACAACGAGACAGGCCCAAAGTCGCGCGGATAGGTCAGCACGCGCGGATTGTCGCTGGACAGTTCGCGGTCCTCTCCGGGGGCCCAGTTCTCGACGTCCAGCGAGAGAAACGGCTCCGTGTTGAACCACGCGGGTCCCTGCCGCGGCTCCGCTGACCCCTTGCTGAGAAAGACATAGACGCGCCCCGAAAAGGGCCGATCACGCACGGACTCATCAAGCGTCAGCCGGAATGAGAATTCGCCGGCCCCGGCGCTGCCTGTCAATCCGGAGCATGCCGTCTGCAGACAGATCGCCGTCAACAGGCAGACTCCGGCCGTCGACCGACGCGCGGCGAATAGGCGATGCATCGAAGGAGCCATACAATTCCCCCGTGATTGAAAAGGAGTCACCATGCAGCCTGGTTCCAGCGTCGACGAGCGACTCGTGCAGATCGAATCGCTGCTGATGCACATGCAACACGACTTTGAACAGTTGAGCAGAGCCATCATCGAACAACAAGCGGAACTCGAAACGCTCAAGCAGCAACTCGGCCGCATGCAGGCAGCCCTCGACGCCGAGCCTGAGATTCGCGATCCCGGGCAGGAGCGTCCGCCGCACTATTGAGCGCTCCAAGCGGCCGCCTGGTCCCTTGTTGCACCCCGGCTTTCGCAATCACCGACGGGCAAGCGTCGTTCGGGGGCCGCGCGGTGGCGGAACCGGGAATGCGGGAGTATCTTGTAAATCCTGCTTACGACCCCTATCGAAGTGACTCGGCCGATGCGGCCTCAGACGTCACGTCGTTCCGTGATCCATACTCGGCGATACGCCACTGAATTGAGAGTCAGCTCATGACGAAAGCGCTCAACATCGGAATGATCGGCTACGGCTTCATGGGCCGGGCTCACACCAACGGGTACAAGCGCGCGGGTGATTTCTTTCCGGAACTAGAGTATCGCCCCGTCCTCAAGGCCGCCTGCGCCCGCAACGCCGACAAGATCAAGGCGTTCGCCGAGCAGTGGGGGTACGAGTCGACCGAGACCGACTGGCGGAAACTGGTGGAGCGGAAGGACATCGACGCCGTCGATATCTGCGTGCCGAACAATCTGCATCGGGAGATCGCCCTCGCGGCGGCCGCCAACAAGAAAATGATCCTCTGCGAAAAGCCGCTGTCGATGAACACGGCCGAGGGAGAGGAGATGTGCCAGGCGGTCGAGAAGGCCGGCGTAGCGAATACCGTGTGGTACAACTACCGCCGGGTGCCGGCCGTGACGCTGGCGCGGAACCTGATCAGCGAAGGCAAGCTGGGCCGCATCTTCCACTACCGCGCCAACTTCCTGCAGGACTGGACCATCTCCGAAGATCTGCCGCAGGGGGGCGAGGCGCTGTGGCGGCTGGATGCGGCTGCGGCGGGCTCCGGCGTCACCGGCGACCTGCTGGCGCACTGCATCGACACCGCCATCTGGCTCAACGGCTCGATCAGCGACGTGAACGCTATGACCGAGACGTTCATCAAGGAGCGCAAGCACAACCTCACCGGGAAGGTGGAGAAGGTCGGGATCGATGACGCCTGCGCCTTCCTCTGCCACTTCCAGAACGGCTCGCTGGGACTGTTCGAGTCGACGCGCTACGCCCGCGGACACAAGGCGCTCTATACATTCGAGATCAACGGCGAGCACGCCTCAATCAAGTGGGACCTGCACGACCTGCACCGCCTGGAATATTTCGCCCACGACGATGAAGGAAAGCTCCGCGGGTGGCGGTCGATCCATGTCACCGACCACGGGGGCGACCACCCGTATATGAACAAGTGGTGGGTCCCCGGCCTGCAGATCGGCTATGAGCATTCGTTCGTGCACCACGTCGCCGACTTCCTCAAATCGCTCCAGACCGGCGAGCCCTGCGGTCCGACGTTCCGCGACGCGCTGGAGACGCAGAAGGTGTGCGACGCCGTGCTGACCAGCGCCCGCGAGCGCTCGTGGCAGAAGGTGTAAGGGCAGCGGAGTCGCCGTTGCAGGCGGCTTGCAATGGACTGACCGAACGACGATGCGGTTCACCGGGAGGGTTTCACCTGACCAGAAAGGAGCGCGTCCGATGCAGGCGTTCTGCTCATCGTGCAATTATCAGTTCGATGCCTCCGGCGGCGGCGTTGAGGATGCGCCGAAGTGTCCGGTCTGCGGCCGTCCGGCGAAGACCAAAAGCGGCTCCGGACAGCAGGCGAAGAAGAAGCAGCCTCTTCCGAAGGGTGCGACCGTCTGCAGCTGCTGCGGCAAGGTGCTCAAGCCCGGGATCCGGTTCTGCGCCGCCTGCGGCACGAACAATCATGACGTCGAGACGCAGGCCGTCGGCATTATGAACGAACTCAGCAAGTCCCCGCGCAAGCGCGCCTTCCAGGAGGACGACGGCGTCTGGAAAATGATCCGCGGGTGGATCGGATTGAAGTAAGAATGTAAGATCGAGACCTTCATGAGTTCTTAGCATGAGGTCGATCGATGGCCCTGGCAGTCATTCTGATTGCGGTCGTCTGCCTCGCGTACGCCAACGGTGCGAACGACAACTTTAAGGGGGTTGCCACGTTGTTCGGCAGCGGCACGACGGACTACCGTCGCGCCCTGCTTTGGGGCACGGGGGCGACGCTGCTCGGCTCGCTCACCGCGGTGTTCCTGGCAGGAACGCTGCTCAGCAACTTCAGTGGCAAAGGGTTGGTGGACGACACGCTCGTCGCGCGGGCCGACTACGGGGCCGCAGTCGCCCTCGGGGCAGGACTCACCGTGCTGCTGGCGACGCGGATCGGCATGCCGATTTCAACCACGCACGGCCTGGTCGGCGCGCTGGTGGGGGCGGGTTGGGCGGCGGGGTCTGCGATCGACACCGGCAAGCTCGGCAGCACGTTCTTCCTGCCGCTGCTGGTGAGCCCGCTGCTGGCACTGCTGGCGGCCGGTGCGAGCTATCCCGTGCTGCATGCGGCGCGGCGGCGGCTCGGAATCTCGGAGCAATCCTGCATCTGCGTGGGGACCGAAATCGTCGAGGCATCACCAATGGGAGACGCCGCGGCGGTGGCGGTCCGTCTGGAGCAGATCTCGGCGCAATACGGGACGACCGCCGAGTGCCGCAGCCGTTACGCCGGGCGGATGCTGGGGCTCGAAGCCGCGGCACTCCTGGATCGCATGCATTATCTCTCGGCGGGAGCGGTGAGCTTCGCCCGAGGGCTGAACGACACGCCCAAAATCGCGGCCCTGCTGCTGCTGGCGCCGGCCCTGGGCGGATTTGGCAGCACGGCGCTGGTCGGCGTGATAATGGCGGCCGGAGGACTGATCAGCGCCCGCCGCGTCGCGGAGACGATGAGCCGCAAGATTACGCCGCTCAATCACGGGCAGGGGTTCACGGCGAACCTGTTTACGAGCCTGATCGTGATCGGCGCCAGCCGGCTCGGCATGCCGGTCTCGACAACCCACGTCAGTTGCGGGTCGCTGTTCGGGATCGGCCTGGCGACGCGGGGAGCACACTGGGCGATGATCGGCAAGATCCTCGCCGCCTGGGTCACCACGCTGCCGCTGGGCGCGCTGCTGGGCGCCGTGGCGTATCGTGTGATTGCGGCGCTGTAGATCGCCCGAATCAGGGGCTGGTTTGACGAGCGATGTCCCGGAGTCTGGCGACTTCGGCTCCATTTGTGTTTTCAGGCCAGTCCGACGGCACGGCGCCAGATCCACTCGGCCGTCAGCAGGCCAATGATCAGTGTGATCAGCCACCACTCGTCCCAGAGAGGTGTGCGGCGGACGATGGGGTCGCCGCGGTCAATCGGCAACTCATCGACCATCTGCACGAGTTCCGCCGGGCTCGACAGCACGCGGCCCCCGGACAGACTCGCGACGCGCGACAGGAGGTCGTGGTTGGGAAACGGATTCTGCTGTTCGAACGGGTCGTCGATGACCTGGATATCGAGCGTGGTGCTGTCGACCTGCGTGCCGCGATAGGAGCCGCCGGTGTTCTCGTACGCCGTCAGTTCGATACGGACTCCCTGGTCCCCGGAGCCCGAGCGCAACTGTTCGGCGAGTTCGAGCGGCAGACCGTATTCGCCCGTCTCCGAGTTCCGGGGGAGCTGGAATTCCTCGCCCCATGCAATGAACGGGCCTTCTTCGCCACTCTCGCGCGTCAGGTCCGAGGGCCAGCGGAGCGACGAGTAGATGGACTCCAGATCGAAGTCGAGCGTCCGCGGCTCGACCATGGCCCAGATGTCGTAGGAAGTCGTGCGGCGGGCGGTTTCGTCAAACGCCACTGCCGACAGGCCGATCGTCTCGCCCGGTTTGTAGAACTGCTTGTCGGCTGTGGCGACCAGCCGCCGCCGGCCGATGGCCGAACTCTCGGTGAGCCAGTAGACGAGGTTCCGCCAGAACTTCGCGGGGTAGCGGTTGCCGGCGGCCCCCCAGTCGTTGAGAAAGTCGTTCGCCCACGGAGACGTGGCTGCCACCGCCATCGCGAGGGTGCGTCCGCGGCCATAACGCCCGGTGACGATCACCGGCGCAGGCTCACCCTCGCCAACCGGAGCGGCGGCGAGGACGTCGCAGAGGGGCTTGGGAATCAGACCGCGATGCAGGCCCGTGAAGCCCGGCGCGCTGCGGACGATCTCGCCGTTCTGGGACTTGTTAGTGACGATGTTCCAGAGGGCGTGTGCAGTGACTGTGCGATCGGGCGCGAGCGTGACGTTCTGGCCTGGCTGCCAGTTCGCCGCGTCGAACTGGACCGGCAGCAGGTCGACCAGTGCCGTCTCGTCCCAGCGTCCTTCGCGGAAGCTGTTCGGGCCGCCGAACATCGCGAGTCCCCCGCCACGGCCGTCCACCCAGTTGACGAGCCAGCCAATCTGTTCGTCGGTGAGCGCGTCGCTGGAAACGTTGCTGAGTATGATCGCGTCGAAGGCGGCCAGTTCGGCCTGTGTCTCGGGGAAGCCGCGAACCGTCGCTGAATTGAGGTTCTGCTGCAGGCGAGTCAGCTGGCCGGAAGCGCGGAGCTGCATCAGCGTCACGCATTCGACGTCTTCGTCCTCGGTAAGGGCGTCCTGGATGGGGACATGCGGCCCCTCCCACTCGTACTCGTTGCCGCGGAGAGTGGCCCGCACCGGCTCGTCGCTCCCCTCGACGTACAACACGCGGATCTTAGTGCGGTCGATGTCCACTTCGGACGACAGTTCGTTGTTGCGAGTCGAGATCTCGTCCGACTGAGGCGGGATGCTGATCGTGAGCGACTGGGGCCGCGTGTCGGAACGATACGAGAGCAGGACCGGCTGCACGCCTCCGCGGAGTGTGATCGATTCGCTCGCGAGTTCGACAGGGGGTCCGCCCGCGGGGTTTGCGGCCAGCAGCGCCACCTGCGTCCGCTCTCCCTCAAAACCGAAGCTGCGCAGGAAAATCTGGACGTCGACGCTGGAGTACTTTCGCACCTGCTGGGGTACGACGGCCGACAGCAGCGCCACGTCTCCGCCGCTGGCCAGATCTCCCACCGGGTAGACGTGAATCGGCACCTTCTTGCTACCGAAGTGCCGCGCCAGTTCCTCGACGGCCGGAATGTCCCGCACGCGGCCGTCCGAGAACAGGACGACTCCCGACGGCGGAGTCCGACCGAACCGGCTGGTCAACTGGCGAAGCGCTTCCGCCAGCCGCGTGTCGGTATCGGCGGGCATGCTGGATAATCCGGATTCATCGGCGCCGGCATCCTGCGGTCGGTCCGCCGCGGTGGACTTGCCGCTGACTGCGGCGAGCCGGTGCCCGAACCGGAACAGCGACACGCTCGACCAGGCCCCGACGCCGTCGAGACCATCGTGCGCGGCGTTGACGGCGGAGACCGCTTCGTCCCAGCGCGTGCTGCTGCGGCCGATCGTCATGCTCTGGGAGCTGTCCAGCAGATAGAACACGTCGGGACGCTGGACCTCGCCGGGGGACTCGTCCACGTGGACCGGGCCGGCGAGAATCACGGCGAGCACGAGCAGCGTGGCGGCTCGCAGCACCGCGAGCCCCCAGCGACGGGCGAGCGCATCCGGCCGACCGACGACGACGCGCAGCAGCAGCCAGCCGGCGAACAGCACCGCCGCCAGCGCCGCCGCTCCCCCGAGCGGGACGGGAGGATCCAGTTGCAGTGCGGCGATCATCAAGGCGCGGTCGCTCCCGGTTCCGTGGCCAGGACCTTCAGATACTGGTCCACCAGCGGCGCAAAGCCGGGAGGCGTGGCCTCGTCCTCACTCGACAACAGGTCGGTCAGCAACAATTCCTGAATGTGCTGCTGTATGGCTTCGGCGATCAGCCGCAGCTGCACGCGGTATCTGTCTGGTCCCTCGAAATAGCCGTTGGGGCCGATTCGCCACTGCGACGGGTCATTCCGGGGCCCCATCTGAGCAACCGTCTCGCGCATCTCCTCGGCCGGTCCGCCTCCGATCTGTTCCTCGTCGAGATCGTTCAGCAGTTCGTCCAGATCGTCATGCCAGCCGCCGAGTTCCGATTCGGTCTGCAGCATGTCGAGTTCCGACTGCAACGACGCCACTCGCTCGTCCAGTTGCTTCAGCTCCTCGATCCGCGGTGCGACGATCAAGCGATAGAGTTGATCAAGTTGCAGCGCGGTCACTTCCATCCGCTCCTGCAGGTCGCGGAGCTCGACCAGGATCCCCGACAGCGATGCCGACGACTCGACCGCGTCGGGCAGCGATTGCATCCGCTCCACAACACCGCTCACATCCTCGGTCTCGTAGAGTTCCGCCACGCGATCCTTGGCTTCGACGCTGTCAGGATTGTTGGAGCGAGCGATTGCCTGCAGCAGGTCCTCCAGAGTCTGACCGGTCGCGGCAATGCGTTCCGCTTCATCCACCGGATCCTGCCCGGGGTCGGAGGCCCCGGCTGCATCCGCCGCGTCCGTCTGCTCGCTGCCCGCCGACGCGCGCAGCTCCTGCATCTCCAGATCGTCGGCAAGCTCGGATTCGCGATACGCCAACTCTCCCGCCAGATCGCGGGCCATTGCGACCTGCTGCGCCGTTTCCGGCGCGAGCAGCGCAGCCATCTGTCGCGCGACTTCGCGGAACTGCTCGGCCGCGGATTCAGCCGCCGCCGTGGCGTCGTCGAGTTCCTCACGGATGAGCCCGCCGCTCGCCGCGTCCGCAGACTGTGCGGCGGACTGGATCCGTTGACGGGCGAGGTCGGTCGCCTCGGGCATCGCGTTCATCACGCGCTGCAGATCCAGTGCCTCCGCCACGATGTCCGCCTGCCGGTCCTGGAGATCCTGGAGGCTCGGACCGGCCGAATCCGAATCCTCCTCCATCTCTGATTCGGCAGCACCCGTGCCCCCGGGGGTCTCGGTTTCGGTTTCGCTTTCACCTCCCTCGGGAGGCATCGGGTCGCCGTCGGGATCGGAGTTCGGCATTGGTTCCGCATCGGGATCAGCATTCGCCATCGGCTCCACCGGATCGGTGTTGCCGGCAGTGTTCTCCACAGGACTCTGCGGGTCTGTCGGCATGCCGCCATTGCCGTTGTTGCCCGTCATCCCCGCCAGCGATCCGGCGACACCCTGCTGCTGCATGGCGAGCTGCATCAGCCGCTCGACGAGTTGCCGCTGCAGTTCCTCATCCGTTCGCGGCCTGCGCAGCTTCTGCGACAATTGGCGATTTGCCTGCCGAATTGCCGCCCGCGCCCGGGCGTTATTGCGGAGCGTGAACTCCAACCGATCCCGGGCTTCAACCAGGTATTGCTGGGCGTCCTTCTCCTGCAGGACGGCCGTTTCGTTGTTGCCGACGTTCAGTGAGTCGACTGCCGTCAGCATGGCGCCCTCGGCCTGGAACAGGATGTCGGCGTCGTCGATGCCGCGGCCCTGCAGCATTTCGGCCAGCTCGCGCGTCGCCGCCGCCACATCCGACTGATAGTTGATCAGCCGGTCGACCGTCTTCAGCTCGCCGTCACCCCAGCGGTCCGGAAACTTATTCAGGCGGATCGTGCGGTTGAGGGCGTATCGCTGCCGACGGATCAGTTCTTCCAGTCCGACGAGGTCTCCTCCCCCGCCCATGTTTTCACCCGGCTCGGATTCATCGATGCGCCAGATCTGCTTGAACGGCCGGATGTCGATGAACCGCAGGTCCGTCTCCGAGCGATGCGGTTGCTCGGGAAAGTTGTCTTCAGCGAAAGCGTAGTAGGCCACGCAATCTTTCTGAGTGAGCGCGAAGTACTCCAATGGCAGCGTTCGCTCCAGTTCCGCCCGTGTGCGGTGGCTGACTCCGGCCGGGCTGCCCGCTTCGGCCGCCGCCTGGGCGAGTGCGGCCGTCGCGGCGGCGAAATCTTCCTCGAGCAGCGTATGCTCCTCGTCGCTGTTGATCTGAAATACGATGCCCGAACGCGCCAAGCCGTAGTCGTCCGTGGCCCGGAGCGTCATCGGGATCTCTGCCAGCGAATGGACTTCGAGTTCCGCATCGGGTGACACAAAGGAGACGCGCGGCGGCTGATCCTCGCGTACGCGAAGGCGGAACAGCTTCTCCGGCAGCGCCGTGTCGTCCACCGAGTTTGCTGCCAGCGACCATTGCAGGTCCTGCTCCACCGGCAATGTGAACGTCACGCTGGTCTGTTCGATGCGCGCCGCGGGCGTCGGCGGGAGCGGAGCCGAACCGGAACCCAGCGGCCGGAACTGCAGCGACGCCGAAGCCGGCACGCGGTCGAGCGTCACCGTCACCACCGCCGTGCTGCCGCGGAGCGCCGAGAGATTCCCGTCCATAACCGTCGTCGTCGGCAGACCCGTGTACGCAGGCGGCGTCACGCGGGCCGTCACCGCCTGCATCGAAAGCGGATACCGGACGCCGATGCGATACGTCTCACTTTCGGCCGGTCCGGCGACCACGCGGTACTCCATCGGCTCCCTGATCCGGGCCAGCTGTGAGGTATATGTCAGTGATCCGTCGTCCGCACGGCTGGCGCCTTTCGGATCCAGCTGTTCTTCGGTCCACTCGGCGTCGGGCTGTCCGGCAGGCCGCGACAACACCTGCACCAGACGATTCGTGCGCCCGCCCACCGCCAGCTGCAACTCGACGCTCTGGCCCTCTTCAATCGTCACGTCACCCGGCCTGACAGCGAGAGTGGTGTACGGGACTTCCTGCAGCAGCGTGCGACTGAGGGCGGTCCGCCATTCGCGATTCTCGAGTGCGCTGGCGGCGAGGCTGACGACGGCGACCGCGGCGGCGATTCCCGCCAGCCAGAACCGGCCCGTCGGGGCAACTTCATCCAGTCCCAGCGGCCGCGTCTTCTCGGCCGTTTCCCGCGACAGGGCGGTCACCAGCGAAGGAACGACGCCATCCTCCCGCAGTGCCTCCTCAGGCTCACGCCCGAATTGAATTGAGGTCCGCACGCGCTGTCCCAGGCTGGGGAAATGATGCTCCAGCTCGGCTGCCGTGGATGGTGCGCTCCACCGCCTGATGCCGCGAACAAGCAGCCGCAGTGCCGCCGCACCCAGCAACACAGCGGTTCCACCCACAAGCACCTGCCGGACGGGACGCGTCAGCTCCCACTGCCAGTCGAGCGCCGCCAGCAGGGCGAAGGCGAGAGCGGCGACGGCGACCAGGCCGGCCAGCACCCAGCCGATGTGCATCCGCCGGGCACGACGGCAAACGTCGTCGAATCGCGAGAGAAACGCCTGGTCGATTTCGGGATGTGACATGGAACCAACCTCAAAATGTCCGCGAGATTCCCCGATGGGGGAGCCAGCGGAAGGGAGTAAAAGTGTTCAACTTCGCCAGTCGGATGCTGCAGCAGGCCGCGCTGCCTCAAAAACTCGGTGACTGTAAGTCCTCTCGCTCCTGCTGCGGCAGCGGTCGTCCGACGCCCCGCTCGGTTCCACGAGGATCGGAGTTGCCGGGGAATCGCTCCGCGCGCCAGACGATCTTCTCATCCAGCCTCCCCAGCAGTTCGCCCGACGTTCGCCGCACATAGGCATACTCCCACCGCGCTTCACCCCCCTGCCGGATGGCCTCGATCAGCAGCAGGACTTCCGGATCGACCCCCATGACAAAGGCGAAGACCGCGCCGTCGACGACGTCGCCGGTCGTTTCTTCGTACCGGTACAGCGGCCGGGCCAGCAGCCGCAGCTCCTGGCGGTCGGAGTCGTCACCCTTCCAGCCGACGAGCTGGGCGGAGAATCGCTTCCGCGCGAGCTGTTTCATCTGCAACAGGCGGGCGTTTCGATTTTCGAGCGGCGTGTCGGCGCCGGGAATCAACTCGTATTGCACCCCGGCCTCCTCCGGATACCAGAAGGGCTCGTCATTCAATTCCCCCACCAGGAGTCCACGGGAAAGCGACCCGAAATCGTGAATCAGCTTCTCCTGCCACGGATAGACACAAACGACGGCTTCCGCGCGACCGTGCAACGTATATATCCCCGTCAGGCCGCTGGCCGATCCGCGCGAATTGTTGTCCCACCGGAGCCGGGACGAGAGCGTGAGCGGCTCATCGAGTTTCGGTCCTCCCTTGAGCTGGAACTCTTCGAGCGTCTCGTCGATCAGCACCTGCAGACCCGTCCGCTCATCGTCGCCCGGCGCGGTAGCTTCTTCGTCCTGCGCCGTGGCTCTGCCGACGAGCACCAGCAGGATCGCCATCAGGCCCGGAGCAGAGGCGGACCACATCGACAACCGCCTCATCGATCGATCGCCGTTCGTCGAAATGTCGGTTCGAGCACTCATGCCGGACTCGCTCTGCATTCTGATCCCGAGTTACACCGTCGTCCGATTGGCCAGGAACGCTTCGCCAAACAGCACAACCAGCAGCGCGATCACCACCCAATGCCACATTTCATTGTCGCGCAGATTCACGTTAAGTGCGGCTGCGGCGAGCGGCGCTCCATTCGTCGAATCCGCATCCGGAAGCCGCAGGCCGAATCGATGCGCGAACTCTTCGGACGTGCAGCGCTCCGTCTCCGACTCCCGCGGACTGACGTTGACCACCTGCCAGCGACCATCGACTTTCGTGACTCCCGGCTCCAAGGAGATGTCCCGCTCCAGACTGGCATCGAGAGTCACGGCGCGCACGGGGCCCCCGCCTGTCATTCCGGCAAGGTCTCCGAGCATCTGATGCACCAGCGGCACATACAGGCGGCTGCGCGGCCAGTCTCCCCAGCTGCGGTCGCCGGCCGACGTGAACCACAGCACGCGCCCATCTCCCAAGCGCCGTTGCAACAGGGCGGGCGCGTCGTTGCGATAGCGGGCCAGCACGGTCGATCTCTCGTCCGGCTCGATTTTCAGGTAGGCATTGAAGGCCAGCCGCCGCAGATCGCCGGACTGCGGATCGCCGAACGGTTCGAACATCGGATGGGCAACGTCCCACGTCTGCCAGCGGAAAGGGAGATCCCGCGAGCGGACGACATCCCCGATCGTCCCCGGCGCCAGACCCTCTGCGGCCACTGCCGCCGCCGTCTCTGCCGATGTCTGCTCGCCGCTAAATACCAGCAGGCCCCCGCCCCCCCGGACAAACTGCCCCAGCCGGGACGCCTCGCCTGCCGTCAGTCCACCCACGTCGGCGAGAACGACCAGCTCCACGCCCGATAGTTCCGGCAGCCCCGTCTCCAGATAACGCACGACTTCCGGCGCGAAGGGGGTGTCGCTGAAGACTTCGCCTCGGGGCGCGAGCCGCAGCGCCGCTTCCAGGTAGAATGTTGCCGACAGCTGAGGCACAGTGCTGTCCGAACCGTCGACCAGCAGCACACGGTGCGCCGGCCGCGCCAGCACGAACAGTGAGCGCTGGTTGTCGAATTGCAGCTCGTCGTCGGCTTCGAGACCGGCGACGCCGGTCCACTCCCCCTCCGCCAGGCTGGGGACAGTGAACGTGACCTGCGCGGCCCGGCCCGGTTCGAGCGCCGCCGAGTCGCGCAGCCGCTGCGTCCGCGATTGCGATGAAAGAGTCAGCGTCACCGGCACGTCCTCGAGGGGAAACGGGCCGAAGTTGAACAGCGTGATGTCGACCAGCAGTTCATCGCCGGGATGCACGATGGTCCGTGACGGCTTCGCCGCCGTGATCGCGACGTTATTGACCAGCGGCTTGCCGAAGTCCTCGATGTGCAGCGTCACGTTCTCCGGAAACGGTTCGGTCGTGGTCCAGTCGAGACCGGATCGCTGCAGGTCGGTGAGCACGTGAATCTCCGCCGGCGCACCACCCGCGCGGATGCACGCGTCCCGCGCCCAGGCCATTGCCGCACCGTAATCGGTCGCCCCATCCAGGCTTGAAGGCAGGTCATTGTCAACGAGTGTGCGGCGCTCAGCGTCGGAGGGGGCAACGTGGACGGCATGATCGAACAGTGCCATTTCCCAGCGAGTATTGTCATCCAGTTCGTCCAGAATCTGACGGGCCCGCGCCAGCGCCTGGTCCGCCAGCCGTTCGCCGCCGGTCCGCAGTCCCATGCTGGCGGACCGGTCGGCCAGCACGACCACCGTTCGATCGGACGGCCGCAGCTGCCGCGCCAGCACGTACGGCCGCGCAAACGCGAAGGCGAGCAGCGCCATCGCCAGCATCCGGCTCGCCAGGAGCAGCCAGCGCTTGATCCGCTTGCGCCGGGCGTTTTCCCGGAGCAGCTCCGTCAGGAACCGGATCGTGCCCAGGTCCACCTGCCGCGTCTGCCGGCGGAAAATGAGATGGATCAGCACCGGCAGTGCGACGGCCGCCAACCCGATCAGAAATGATGCCTGTACGAAACCCATCGTCTGATGTGGAACTTTTTGTTTGTTGAGCGTGCCGCGACGTGTGCCGATCCGTGCGGATCAGCGTCCATGCCACTACGGGGGCAGATACTCCCCGTCCACGATGTTGTACCAGTCCGCCGAATGCGGCTTCGATTTCTGCCAGTTCCTCAGTTCGTCGATCCGCAACACGTCCTGCCCGTCGAATTGCACTGTCACTTCGGCCGACGACGTGTGGGCGACGCCGTACTGCCACTTCTCTTCAGTGCACTCAAGCAGCAGGACCGCCTCGGGATTCGTCCCGTATGCGAACGCAAATCCGGCCCCGTCGACGATCCCCGCTTCCGGATCGTTGTAGCGGTCGATCGGGTTCGGCAGCATCCGCAGCGTGTAGGGTTCGCCCAGCAGCCGCTCGCTGATTTCGAAACGCTGTGCCGCCGCCTTGAACTGCCGCAGCCGCAGCCGTTCATTGCCGGCCGGCTTTGCGAGCCCTTCCAGGTCGCGGAACTCAATGCCAGTGGACTGCGGCGTCCACAAGGACCGCCGTGAGTCGGACAGCTCGAACGCCATGTCAGTCATCGACAGGAACTCCATGCTCAGGCGTGGCGGCTCGCGGTCGTGGGCATTCCAGTACTCTACGCTCACGTAGCCCAACGGACGCCCCCGCTTCCCGATTCGCCATAGTCCCGCCGCCGCGTAACCCCGCGCCGGATCGCTGTAGCTCAGTAGCGGCTGCTCAGCGACCTCGAAGAGGTCTGCCTGGCCCGGGTCCCTCGGCTCAATGCGAAACGAGGCAACCTGCTCCTCGATGGCTCGGTCGGCGATGGACTTCTCCGCCGGGTCGGACTCACTCCCGGCGTCATCGGCTCTCGCAGCGCCCTGCCACGATGGCACCACAAGCACGACCGCCGCGAAGAACAGCCCGCATGTCGACCGACCCATGCACAATCGCGTCATGGTGCTACCTCGATCGTTTGAGCTGCGGAGTCCTCCGCCGAGCCGACCCGCACATCAATCAGCACGTAGGGCCGGAGCGGATCATCTAACTTCTCCAGGTGCTCGTAACGCTCGATCAGCGCTCCGTCGAGCATCACGCTGAGCGCGTCACGATTCATCCGCGCCAGACCGTACCGCCAGGCCTCATCCGCGCCCTCGACCAGCAGCAGCAGTTCCGGGTCGGTCCCCACGACGAAGGCGAACAGGGCGCCGTCCAGCGCGGCGTCGTTCGGATAGCGATAGATGGGCGTGGCCAGCGGTCTCAACACCCGGTTCACTCCCTGCTGATCGGTGCGTTCATCGTCCAGGGTGGCCTCAAATCGCTGCACGGCCCGCTTCATCTGGATCAGCCGCAGCGTCCGCGAGCGGGCCGGCGCATCGCCGGGCAGATCCCGCCACGTCAGTCCCTCCGATTGCGCATCCCAGACCATTCGTCCGTCATGCTGCGCCTGCAGCGGCGTCTCGGTGAGCGACGTCAGCTCGATCGTCAGGCTCTGATACGGATGAAACCACTGATAGATCGACGCTGCGACGAGCGGCCGCCCCCTCCGCGTCCAGACATAGACGTTCCCATACACGCGGCCCACGTCGGGATTCGACCACTTCAAAACGGACTCGCCCGAAGCCTCCAGCGGTGTGTCGCTACCCGTCGTGCGCAACTGCAGCCGCTCGACCTGAGCCTGGGTCGCCGCTCCGGCCGCCTGCTGTTCCGCCTCGACGTCGATCGGAGAATCTCCTTCGCCTGCCTGCGCACCGACGGCGAGCCACATGGTCAGCAACGATGCCGAGATCCGGGATGTATGGCTCTGATTCATGAATTGACTCGGGCTCTACTTGCCGCCAGTCTGTCGCGACTGATCGAGATCCACGGGAACTTCAACGCCCCCATTCACATAGTTGCTGCGCGTGCCGCGCCCCGTGTACTCCGCTTGAATCCAATCTTCCTTTCCCATCACCTTCACCATCGCTTCAGCCGCCGTCAGGGGCGCGAGGCGATACTGCCACTCCGGCCGCCCGTCGTTCTCGACCGCTTCCACGACCAGCAGGACTTCCGGATTGGTCCCGTACGTGAACGCAAACACGGCGCCATCGATGGCGTCGGTCGCATCCTCCGGGAAGCGATAGATCGGACTGGGCAGCAGGCGCAGTGAGGAGAGTCCCTCGCTGGAGTCGGTGCTCGCCTCAAACTGCCGGGCCAGCCGCTTCATCTGACGCAGGCGCACGACCCCATCGTCAGCCGGCGCCGTTGCGGAAACGAGCGCCGTGGGCAATTCATCCGCATCGGTCAGCTTCCATTCCGCGTCTCCGTGCCGGAGGGTCCACGTCTCCGATCGCAGCGCGGCCCCCTCAAATGTCCACTTGCCGCGACCGTCATCCGCAGCCGGATTGAACTCGACCGTCAGTGCTCCCACCGGCACTCCATCGACGCACCACAGCCAGCAGGTCGAATCGGACAGGACGCGCGCGGGATCGGAATATACCAAGACAGGCCGTTCCGTCAGAACAGCCTGTGCGTGGTCCGACACGAAATCGAAGGTCTGCGCGATGCGCCGGGATTCCGTCGATCCCTCCTGGCCGTCGTCTGCGCCGATCTCCTGATTCCCGATGAATGCCGCCAGGGACAGGCATACCGCGATCGCCGGCCGCCGCCGCGACGCGGCGGCAGCAGCCATGCGAATGGCACAATCGAGTGGCCTGTGCGTCATGTGTTCCCTACAGCGTCCTGGCTCGTTGCACCAGATAATCCAGCAGTGCCTTGTCCATCGGCTGGTCGGTGGACAACTCCACGCGGTCAATGCCGCGGTTGCGGCATTCCGCGGCAATCTCCTCGCACCAGCCGTCCATCCGGCGCTGGTACGCATCCCGGATCCCTTCCACCTGCGTTGTCACCTCCTCACCGCTCTCCAGATCGCGAAAGCGGATCTTTCCCTCGGCTGGCAGCGACCGTTCCCATGGATCGAACAGCTGGAACAGCAGTACCTCGTGATTGCGGAACCGCAGTTGATCGAAGCCGCGCAGCAGCGGCCCCAGGTCGTCGAACAGGTCGCTCAGGATCACCACCAGACCCCGATGCCTCGCCAGCTCGCACGCTTGCGGAAACGACCGCGCGGCGTCCGAAACCGGCCGCGCCTGCGTGACCTGGATCGTCCTCAGAATCTCATCCAGTTGGTTCGGTTTCGTCTTCGGATCCAGATGCGCCACCACTGCGTCCGCAAACAGGGTGATCCCCACGGCGTCCCGCTGTTTCAGCGCGAGATGCGCCAGCGCGGCCGCCAATGCCGATCCGTACATCAGCTTGCTCACGCCGCTGTTCGCACACTCCATCGAACGGCTGATATCGAGCAGGATGTACAGATTCAGGTTCGTCTCGGCGTCGAACTCCTTGACATACAGCCGCTTCTGCCGGGCGAACAGCTTCCAGTTCACGTGCCGCAGGTCGTCTCCCGGCGCGTACTCCCGGTGCGATGCAAATTCCACCGAGTAGCCGACGAACGGGCTCCGGTGCAGCCCCTGCAGGAACCCCTCGACGATGCCGCGCGCCCGCAGCTCGATCGACTCAAGCCGTGAGAAGAACGCGGGGTCTACAAGTTGGCGAGGGTCGCTGGTCACGTTCACTCGTCAGGGTCAAAATGCAGTATCAGTCGGGGCTACGTTCAGGTCGGCCGGCATCCGTTCCACGTCCCAGTTCAACCAGTACGGTCCTTCCAGCGTCCTCTGCTGGATCGGCCCGCAGTCATAGAGCGGCCCGTCGGGCGAGCTGACTCGCACCACCTCGTTGGTGAACCGCGCCACTGCGGCCCGCCATCCATCGTCGCCCGCCTCGACGATCAGGAACGCCTCCGGATCGGTTCCCATGACCCAGGCGAAGATCGCTCCGTCAGTGACGTCGGCAACATCCTCCGGATACCGGTAAATCGGCTGGATCAGCAGCCGCAGGTCCGCGACGTCGGCCTCCATTTCGATCTTGAGGATCCGCGCGATACTCCGCATCTGCGCCAGCCGCAGGGCGCGGCTCTTCGCCGGCGGCGCTGACTTCATTTCCTGCCAGCGCACTCCGGGTCGCGCGGACTTCCACAACACTCGACCCTGCTGTTCCGCACGCACGGCGGCAGGGGCCAGCGAGTGCCCCTCGTGGCTGACGTACCGGTACTCACCCTTCGATTCCAGGTCGGCTCCCGACCAGATGCAGCCGGCAAACAGCGACCGTCCCCGGTGAGTCCAGATGTAGAGCGCGCCATGCTGCTGATACATCCGCACCGGATTGGAATAGGTCAGCACCGGTTCAGGTTGGAGCGTCAGCGGCTCATCAACTCCCTCGCAGCGCACGTCCAGGCCGGCGGCCGTCTGCCGATACAGTTGCAGCCACCCTTCGTCGATCCGCAACGGGTCATCACCCCAGGCTGGACCGCCGCCCATCGACAGAAAAACTGCGCAACCGGCCAGAACGCATGGCGCGGACGAGACACAGTATCGGCCCACACGGGACATATTCATTCGCCGGCCTCCTGTGCAGGTTCCGGTGGCCGCACGAGTCGAGCGACGTCGAAATAGGTGTGGGGCTTGTGCGGCGCGGGCTGGGCCCTCTCCACGGACCAGACCTCGACGTCATCCAGCCAGGCGGTCAGCGGACGGTCCGAGAACCGGGCCAGCGCCCACTGCCATTCATAGGCGTCCCCTTGGGGCCGGGCCGCGATCAGGACCAGAATCTCCGGATCCGTGCCGGACGCAAGCGTGAACAGGGCGCCGTCCAGCGAACCTCCCGACTCGGCCGCCTGCCGTGACCTGTCAAAGCGAAGCAGAGGCTGCGTGAGCAACCGCAGCTCCCATTTCTGATCGCTGGAGTCGTCGAAGTTCTCCCCTCGGAATCGCTGAGAGAGAATCCGCAGCTGACGCAGTCGCTGGGCACCCGTCGAGGCGGGCGCCGGGGCGTCATCGAACGGCTTCCATTCGACTCCGGCTTCGCGCGGAGCCCAGGCCTCCTCGCCGTCGCGCAATGCAGTCAGCGGTTCGGAAAGCAGCGAATGAAACTCATTGACGACGACGCGGTAACCTTCCGCGTGCGGCCAGCAGAACATCGTCCCCACCACCGCCGGCTCACCGTCCCGCAGCCAGATGTACAGCGCCCCGTCGTCCCCGCCGCGCACCGGCTGGCTCCAGCGGAGGACCGGGGGCTCGTGCAACTGCAGCGGCTGATCCGGCGACGACTTCGGAAGGATCCGGTACGACAGCGCCAGCTCGCGGAAATAGGGCTGCCAGTCTGCAGCACGCTCCTCATCCTGCGCGTGGATCGGCCCCGCAATCGCAAGGACGATCAGCGAGCAGAACACGAGTTTCAGACGATGACGTCCCTGGCCGCTCATTAGTCCCCCTCGCCGGATTCAGTCAGATCCCCCGGAAACCGCTCGATGCCGAACGCGACCTGATGCCGACCGGTCGGGTTCCGCTGCGTCAATTGCTCGGCGCGGTAGACCTCGGCTTCATCCAACGTCGCCCGCACCGCCGCGTTTGAGAAATGGGAGAAACCGAGGAGCCACTCCGCAGAGCCGTCGTCGCCGGCGCGCGCCTCGATGTGCACAAGCAGTTCCGGATCGGTCCCCATCACAAATGCAAAGATGGCCCCGTCCAGCACGGCATTCTCTTCCGGATAGCGGAAGATCGGCTGCGGCAGCAATCGCAGCTCGCTCTCCTGCGACTCAAGTTCGGCATGAACCCGCTCGGCAATCCGTCTCATCTGCGTCAGTCTGAGCGGACGCGATTCGTAAGGAGCGGGGGCGCCGACCGACACCCACTCGATTCCCGGCGCGGAAGAGGTCCAGCGCCCGCCCGCCTCCTCAACGGTCACAGTCTCATCCGTCAGTACATGGAATTCACGGCTCAGGCGGCGAATGCCCGGATTGTCCCGCTCCAGCGCCGACCAGTATGCCGCGGCAAACACGGGACGTCCCGCTTCTGTCCACACAAACAGACTTCCATACGGCAACTCCCTGCGGACCGGATTCGTGTACACCATCGCCGGTTCGGGAGCGATTGCGGCGACGCGATCGGGGCCATCCGGAAACGACACCTTGAGCAACTCTGCTCGCTGTCGGAACAGCGCCAGCCAGCGCTCGCGAACCGCTTCGTCATCGTCACCGGCGCAAACCGTCGATCCTGCCGTGATCGACACTGCGATCAGAGCGATGATCCCAACGATCTTGTTGAGACATGCCGGATTGAGCCGCGCCTCGGGCAGACTCATTTCTTGCGTTCCTCCGTCGACACGCTCTCCAGCAACCGGCCCACCAGTTTGTCGCTGTCGATGTTGTCTGCCCGCGCATGAAAGTTGATGACCAGCCGGTGCCGCAAAACCGGATGGGCGCTGGCCTGGATATCGGCGAAGTCGACGTGATAGCGGCCCGCGAGGATCGCTCGTGCCTTGGCTCCCAGCACCAGAAATTGCGAGGCCCGCGGGCTGGCGCCGTACGCGATGTAGCGATGAACGTCCTTGATCTCCGGCCCCAGTCCAGGCCGCGTCGCCGCCACCAGCCGTGCCGCAAACCGCACCACGTCGTCGGCGATCGGGACGCCCCGAACGAGGTCCTGCAGCCGCAGCACTTCTTCAGTCGAGAGCACGCGCTCGGCGCTCGCCGTCAGCGTGCTGGTCGTCCCCTTGATGATCTGCACCTCCTCATCCACTGTGGGATACTTGACCCGCAGGTTGAACATGAAGCGGTCCAGCTGGGCCTCCGGCAGCGGATACGTCCCCTCCATCTCGATGGGGTTCTGCGTCGCCACGACGAAGAACGGCGGCTTGAGCTCGTACGTCTTCGTGCCGACCGATACTTCTCGCTCCTGCATCGCCTGCAGCAGTGCGGCCTGCGTCTTGGGAGGCGTGCGGTTGATCTCGTCCGCCAGCAGGAAGTTGGTGAACACCGGCCCCGGCATGAACTGCACGCGATGCTTGCCGGTCGTCTGATCTTCCTCCATCACGTCCGTCCCGGTGATGTCCGAGGGCATCAGGTCGGGCGTGAACTGCACGCGCTTGAACTCCATGTCGAGCGTCCGGGCGAGCGTGCGCCCCATCAGCGTCTTGCCCAGCCCGGGGACGCCGTGGAGCAGGATGTGCCCGCGGCAGAGCAGTCCGATCAGCAGGGAATCGATGATCTCTCCCTGGCCGACGACGACCTTGCCGATTTCCTGCTTCACCTTGTCTCGCGCCTCCCGCAACCGCTGGACGATCGCGGCGTCGGTCTGGGCTGGGGCGGGTTGGGGTGCTGCGCTGCTCATATGCTTTCCCGGATGGGCTGCCGATCAGGATGGGAGCCGCGGATCTGATTCAATCTGCGGCGCCGGGTTGAGGGTCTGCCGAGTCACGCTGCGATGGAATCGAAGTGTCCCGCACAACCGATTCCGTCTCTTTCAATGGAAACAACTCGTCGGCGCGCTCCGCCTCACGGTAGTCGATTAATCCGTCTCCATCGGCATCGAGCAGCTCGAAGTCTCGCTGCAGCCCGATGAACTCGCCAAACGTCAGATCGCCGTCGCTGTTGCGGTCCATCGCCCGGAACCAGTCCGGACCCACCGGCGGCCGCGGCACGAACTCCGTCGCCTGCTGCGCGACCGTCACACCGGCCGGTCCAAACAGCTTGTACGTGTTCCGCACGAACTCCACGTGCAGGTTGCGTCCCGTTGTTCCCTGCGCCAGTCCCGACTCGCCTCCCCGCACCATGCTCCGCAGCGTGTTCTCGACGGCCCGCAGCTCGCGCACTGAGATCCGACCGTCTCCGCTCGCGTCCAGAATCTGAAAGAATCCGAAGCCGGTGTTGTACACGTTGACGCGGCAGGTGATGGCGGCGGGTTCGGCCCGCGCCGCCACGTACGTCCGCATCTCATCGCTGAACAGTTTGCCGTCACCGTCCGCATCCATTTCCTCAAACAGCCCCCGATCGTTAAACCGAAATCGCTCGCTGGTCTCGTCCTTGTCCAGATAGCCGTTCATGTCCAGGTCGGTCTCGTTGAAGACACGGAGTGCGGCGGCCACTGCGTCCTCAATCGGCCGCGAATCCCGCGACGAGAACGTGACGGACACTTCGCCGAACTTGACGCGAATCAGGTCCGGGCGCGGAGCCTGGTCGATTTCCACTCCGCGGGATGACAGAATCCGCACCGGTCGACCTTCAGGCCCCGCAGTCAACTCAATCGCCAGTTCGAGCGACGGATTCAGTTCTGAGAATCGAAGCGCCTCGTCCGACGACAGGCCGCCGTCCCGGTCGCGGTCCAGCCGGCCGAACTCGACCGGGTCCCAGCTCAGTTCGTCGATCGACAGCCGGCGGTCCCGATTCCGGTCGTACTTCCGAAATACGTCGCCGATCAGCCGGCTCATGCCGATCGCCGTGTCCGCCCCGTCCCGGAGCGTGTCGGATATCCGCGGCGGCGGTTGCTCTGTGGGCGTCACGGGCATTTCGACGGCCACGAGCTGGGCCTGGTTCTGCTGAGCGGGAGCAAGCTCGTCCAATGTCACGCATTGGTCCCGGTCACTGTCCCGATCCAGGATCCGCAGAGCCGCCGTCCGCATCTCTCCCGGCTCGATGAATTGCGAATCGTCGCTGTCGAGGATGCCGAACAGCTCGCCGTCATTCGTCGCCGCCGAATCGTCCTGGCGATAGGTCACAAAGTCGCTGAACACCTTGAGCACGTCCTGCTCGATATCGCCGCGCGAGACGACCTTGTCCTTGTCGAGCTGTTCGAGGAATGGGTTGCCCCGCTGCCGCGCCGACGCCCGCAGTGGAGAACGGCGCGCCTCCGCCTTCGACAACCTGCCATCGCCATCGGCATCCAGTTCGCGCATCAGCCGGTCCACGTATTCCTCGACGTGAGCCGACAGCGCTTTCCCGTCGAGGCTGACCCACGTGCGGATATGCACCGGCCCGCTGTCAAGCATCAACAACGTGTCCCGCCGCTCGCCCAGCGGAGCCGCCGCATCGTCCGCACGGACGGACGGCGTCGTCAGAGCGGCCAGTGCCGTGGCTGTCGTCAGGATGTGCCTCAACGGTCGCATCACGATCAGTCGGTTCCCCGTCAACCTGGGTCGTACCCAACCTCGTCGAAGTTGCAGTGCCGTGCCTCAGGCACTGAATAGCAATTGCTCCACTTCTCCTGTCAGGCCGCTCCAGCCGCCTCGTCGATCAACTCCTTCACGGGCGAAACCTTGCCGTCCACGATCGAAATCGGCCGCCCCTGGTTCGAGATGTTTTCGGTATCGGGGTCGATCCCCAGCGACGCGCAGATCGTCGCAAACAGTTCCGGCGTCGTTACCGGGCGATCGGCGACCTCCATGCCGTCCGCCGTTGTCCGGCCGAGGGCCTGCCCCCCTTTGATGCCCGCCCCGGCCAGCACGGCGCTCCATGCCGCCGGAAAGTGATCGCGGCCGTTGTTGTCGTTGATCTGCGGCGTCCGGCCAAACTCCCCCATCCAGATGACGAGCGTCGACTCGAGCAGCCCGCGATCGCGCAGGTCGGAAACCAGCGTGGACCACGCGGGGTCGAGCACGGAGCACTGGTTGCGCACCAACTCGAAGTTGTTGGCGTGGGTGTCCCAGCCAATGCCGTTGTCCGGAGTATCCGCCAGCGCGACTTCAACGAAGGCCACGCCCCGCTCCACCAGCCTCCGCGCCAGCAGGCAACCTTGTCCGAACCGGTTTCGCCCATAGGCGTCGCGGAGGGCATCCGGCTCCTGGTCAAGGCGGAAGGCATCCTTCCCCTGTGTCCGGATCATCTGCTCTGCCTTCTCGTAGTTCGCCCTGTGCGCCTCCAGCGAATCCCCCGCATACTTCGCGCTGAACTCCGACCGCAGAAAATTCAGCAGGCCGAACCGCTCCTCCATTTCGGTCGGGGCGACTCCCCCTGTGGGAGCGAGATTCTCGATCGTGAGGTTCGCGCGGGCGTTCGGATCATCGCTCTGACCGGACACCGCCAGCGGAGCGTACTCCGGCCCCAGGAAACCGGCGCCCAGATTGTTGAACCGGAACGACGAAATGCTCACGAAATTCGGCAACTCGCTCTCGCGCCGGCCCAGCTCTTTGGCCAGCAGAGATCCCAGCACCGGATAGTTCACCCCGGCTCCACCTGGACGATAGCCAGTCAGCATCAACTGCGTGCCACGCTGATGGTCCCCCTCGGTGGTCGTCAGACTGCGGATGATCGCCGCATCCTGCATCTGCTTCGCCAGCCCCGGCAGATGCTCGCTGATCCGAACTCCGTCCGCTGCGGTCGCAATTTCCCTGAATGGTCCGCCGTTCGCATGGCCGGGCTTGAGATCGAACGTGTCGGTCTGGCTCGGCCCGCCTGCCATCCACAACAGAATGCAGGCTTTCGGAGACTTCTGAACTTCGGCGGCTCGCGCCAGTCGCGGCAACCACCCGGACCACGACATGCCCAGCGCCCCCGCCAGACCAAACCGCAATGCGTCTCGACGCGTGAACTCGCGATGAAAAACGTGCGACATGATTTCGCTCCCGACAATGCACTCATGGATGAGCGGAGGGATTGAACACCGCGCCCCGCCTCAACGGCAAAACGCAAACTCCGGACTGTTCAGCAGCGCCCAGAAAATCTCCGAATACGCCTCCTGGCGCTCTTCCTCCGTCGGCCGGGACCGAATGTGCTTCAACATCACATCCAGTTCTGCTTCCGACGGCTCCCGTGTGAACACCGCCAGATACATCGTCTCGACCTTCTGCTGGGGACTGAAAAACGGCGCCTCGATCACCGCCTTCAAAGTCCGGCTTCCCGTGACGTTCGTGGCGCTGCTTGTGAGCGGGCCGTTCATGATGAGCAGCACCTGTGGAATGCCCGCCCCGTACTCTTCCGGTGACTGCGCGATCGCTTCGTCGAGCCGCGCCACCAGCCGGTCCCGCTGTCCGTTGTGCCGCGCGCTGTCGGGATTGCTACGTGTCACCGGCAGCAGCAGCGCCTGCTCCAGTGAATCGAACACCTGGTCCCCGGTCAAAGTCTTTAGCGGTCGTCGCCCGCTGAACACGGATGACGTCTCATCGTCCGGTCCCGCCGTCGGAACCTGGTAGGCCCGGCTCTTGCAGATGCCGGAAATCAGCCACCGCAGGTCGTATCCCGATTCGGCGAACGATCCGGCAAGATCATCCAGCAGCAGTTGACGCTCCTGCTCGCTTGCCAGATCGAGATTGTCTACGTCCGCCACCAACCCGCGGCCCAACAGGTGCTGCCACACGCGATTCACTACGTTCGCCGCAAAGTTGGGGTTCTCCTGCGACGTCAGCCAGTCGGCAAACACTGCGGGGGGCGTCCTCGACTCAGAAATCTCCGCCTTCTCTCCCCACAGAAACTTCGCAGCGTACTCAGTCCCCTCAAAGCTGATCCGAGACAGTTGCGGATTCGGCGCCGGGGCCACTTCGCCCGTGAAGACTCCCCGGTTCGGCGGCGCTGCTCCCGCGAAGAACGCCGCCACCCCCCAGAAATCCTCCTGTTTCCAGTCAGTGAACGGATGGTCGTGGCATTGTGCACATCCCAGTTGGGCGCCCAGGAACACGCGCGTCACCGCGTCGGCGTAGTTTTCCGGCATCCCGCCGACCGCTCCGTAGTACATCGTGGCGCCGGCCTGGTCGTCCTCGGGATCGTCCTGTCCCAGCAGGATGCGTCGCGTCAACTCGTCGTATGGCAGATTCTCCTGGAACTGGCCGGCCAGCCAGCCTTCCAGCGGGCGCGCCATCGACCCCGCATTCGCACTCGCGGGCGGCAGCATGAATCGTCGCCACACCCGCGCCAGTTGTTCGGCATGCAGGTCGCGATTGGCTCCTGAGTTGGCGGGGTCAATCATCAACGTATCGACGATCTGCTCCCGGCGAACGTCCTCCTCCCGATGCAGGTAGTCCCGGGCCTCGCTGACGCTGGGAATGCGCCCGATCAGGTCCAGGTACACTCGCCGCAGATAGGTCGCATCGTCGCAGCGCTCGGCTTCGACATTCGATGCCGCCCACTCTTCATGGAAGCGGGCGTCCAGCCAGGACGCCAGATCGAACTCGACCGCATCTTCCGGCGGTTCAGCTGCCCCGGCACTCTGCGTCGCGGCCGCACATCCAAGCAGGATGACAATCCACGCAGCTGCGCACGCCCGGCCTGACATAGTGCGATTCGCCATATCTGCCCTCAGCTCTTGCCGAACTCTGACTGCATCCCCGTCCAACATCTCGGGCACCTCCCCTAGCGGCTCCCGTCAAACCGGGCCCAGGCGTCGGATAACCGCACGCGAAAGCCGCGAGGCTGATGGGGCAGCGCCCCGGAACCGTTACCCGGCGACTCTCGACGGTCAACATGGGACTCCGGCCGCTCCGACGAATCTGATCCGACGATGACACTCCCGTCGATGGAATCGCCGATCGCATCCCGAAGTTGCTCGATGACGTTCTGCGGCAGTTTCAACGGCAACAGCTCTTTGACGACTTCAAGTTGCGGAGCCGGTTCCGAGGTCGTCCATACGGGGCCATTGCAGTCCAGGTTGACCAGCGATTCGGGCTCCATCGAATCTTTGTCGCCATAGCGTGCCGTACCCAGAACTCGCGCTCCGGGCGGCGTCTCGGCGTCGTTCAGCAGGACAAACGTGATCTCGGATATCTCCCAATGCCGGCAGTACATCGGCACCTGCGACTCAGTGTCGCCAAGTTCCGGCAGCACACACGGCCCCACCTGCTCCGCAACTCGCGCATCAGCTTCGATAAAGCCTGTATTCTGCGACCACATCAACTCATCCGCGTGTCGGGCGGCGGCTGACCAGATCCACCCGTCGAGTTCCAACTCGGCAGGCCGCATCCGGGAAACCGCAGCCATGCGGACATGCGACAGCTCGTCGGGCCAGTCGATTGCCACTGACGAAAGCGTGCCGTTCGGATCGCCGGCCGGACAACGCACCAGCCGGTCCACAGGCACGCCGGGGAGCACCTCGAACTCATGCTCGAGCGTCATCCCGTCAGCACTGCTCAACAGAAGCCGGTATCGGCCCGGCTCCTGCAGGCCAAAGTCCAAAGTGCCGGAAGGCTTCGACGACACCGTGTTACGACTTCGGAACTGCCCATCATCACCTCGAAGGAACAACTCTCCCGTCGCGGAGCGGGCCGGCGGAACGCTCGTGTGTAAATCGGTGCTCCGCAGGCGAAATCGGACAGGGCACAGGTCGGACGATGTCAGAACTCCGGCGTTCTCCGCCAACGAATGGACCGCCTCGACGAGCTCCGCGTTAAAGCGGCGTGCGCTTTCCTGCTCCTCCACCCGTCGCCTCTCCAGCACGGTAATCATCCGCCAGCCCACGACTGAACTGCCGATCAGGGCGATCGCCAACAGGCACAGAACATAGTTCGTCGTTTGACCTGCGTTCGACTGCCGGTCCATTTTGCCGGTCCAAGTTCTGTCGTCACGAATTTCCACGAACACTGGCCACCTCCCCTCGTAAAGATCTCGCCGCGAAGTCGAATCGCCTTCCGTTTCAGGCGAATCCGTGCGCTCTCCTATTACGTTGGGGAACGAGATCTATTAAAGACATTTTGTCTTAAATGTCAAGTGAGAAGAATTGCGATCTGCACGATTTGTGAAACTCGACAAAAGTCGGCACACCGTTCACGCCAGAAGGCGCAGCGTCAAGCACGAGAATCGCTGCGTTTCTCGGTCGAATTGACCGCCAACCTTACTTCTTCAGCAACCGCCGCAGCTCCTCCAGATCGGCTTCCACCGCCTGTCGCCGGCTGTCCGTCGACGGGAATTCGGACTCGGACTGCGAAGGCGTTCGCGCGGCTTGAGGCGGCCCTGAGGCTTGTTGCTGGCCGAGGCGACGCTGAGCGTCAATCAGCCGGGCCTGGAGCGCGTTCAGCGTGGTCTGCAAATGGTCGCGGGTGGCGGTCGCCGCCTGGTGCTGTTCATCCAGGGCCGTGATCAAATCGGCCACTTCCCGTTTGCGAAACAACGACTGACGCGCCCGATCCTCCTCCCCGGATTCCAGTTGGACCCGGGCTGCGTCCATCCAGCGTTCCAGTTCCTGCTTCTGCTCGATGATCTCGGATTCGATCCGGGCCATATTGCGGGCGGCAGTCGCCACACACCGCTCGGCGCCGGCGATTCCCTCTTTCATCTCGCCGATAATCTCGCTGAGCACCGCGCCCGGATCGGCGACGCCGTCGAGGAGTGCGGTCAGGTTGCAGGTGACGATGTCCGTCAAGCGATTGAAATGCGGCATACAGCAGACTCCACGACGATGGTCCGGCGGCGTGCGTGACATCGCACGGGCGGGTCAGCCGCAAGAGCGTCCGCGACGCTCTGTCAGGCCGGCCAGGGGAATACGTTGGGGTTTCAAGTGAGGATCATGGTATTGGGGCGAAATCGAACGCGGTTTGGAGATTCAGCCTTCATTGCGAATCGGTTCTGGTCCAGTGCCGCGATTGGGATATCCTGCGGACCGCCGAACGCGAGCCCTCGGGGCATTCTCAGGCGTCCTGATGCGCGGGGCGAATCCCCCGAGCGTGCAGCTTCTCGCTCAGTTTCTCTCGTGCCAGCCGCAGGCGGCTTTTGCAGGTCGCCAGCGGGATTTCCATGATCTCGGCCACTTCGGGCAGACTCAGCCCTTCATGGTGATGCAGGGTAAACGTCAGCCGCTGATCCTGCGGAATTTCATCGAGTACCTGGTCAATGACCGTGCCCAACTCGTCTGCATCCAGAGCCGCCTCCGGCCGCACAAAGTCTCCGGCCAGCCGGGACAGGGCGTCTCCATCGTCAGCCTTGCAGCCGCTGACCGCCCGGATCAGCGCATCATGCGAACGTCGGCGGACGTCGTCGATCAACAGATTGCGGGCGATTCGAAACATCCAGGCCCGAAAACGCCCCAACGGCAGGTAGTCCCAGGACTGGCTGAACACCTTGAGCAGTGTTTCCTGCGTCAGGTCCTCGGCCAGCTGACGGTCGCGGGTATTTCGGATGAAAAACCCCAGCAATGCCCCCTCCTGCCGCTCGACCAGCTCGGCAAAGGCCGCATCGTCTCCGTCCTGGATGCGGATCATGAGTTGGTCGTCGTCGTTCATCGAACAGTGCAGAGTGGTCGTTTGACGCTCATTCGCACCGGGAAATATATTCGATCCTTGGTGCGCGTCGCGAGTGCCCTGGGGCGTTCCGCAACGTTGAGGCACAATGCAGTCAGTCTCGTTGATGAGGTCGGTCGTCACACAAGCGACGGGCAGAAGACTCTGGAAATGGCGTGCGGCATGGCGGAATGGGAGCTGAAGTACGGTCACGGCGAGACGTTTGAGTGTCGAGTGAGCGACGTCCGACTCGTCGGCGTTCACAATTCGCCACCTGCATTGCCGGATGCACGGGCCGCGATCGCCGCCGCATTGGCGCACCCGCTCGACTTTCCCGCTTTTGAACAGTGCGTATTCCCCGGCGACCGCGTCGTCCTGGTGCTGGACCGGGACACTCCGTGTGCGGAGGAAATGCTGGCTGAAGTCTGGCGCATCCTGGAGCGGCGCGACGTTTCAGCAGAGACGGTCACGATCCTTCAGCCCGGGGCCTTTCAGGGACAAACTCCGGAGGATCCGCGCCGGCTGCTCAGTTCCGGCAACGGCCATCAGCCGGCGTGGCGCGTTCACAATCCCGCTGATCAGGACAGCTGCAGGTACCTCGCCTCGACTGCAGCCGGGGAACGCGTGTATCTCTCGCGCGATTTGCTCGATGCCGATCTTGTCATGACGATCGGCAGCCTCGGCTTCGACTCGCTGCTCGGCTATCGTGGCACGCACAGCGCCGTCTATCCCGGACTGTCGGATGCGGAGGCGATTCGTAAAGCGCACGGCCAGGGACATGACGAGCTCACTCCTGATGATGCTCGACCTCTGCGGCAACTTGTCGATGAAGTCGCCTGGCTGCTTGGCGCCCAGTTCACCATGCAGGTGGTGCCAGCCGGCGGAGACGGCATCGCGGCCGTGATTGCAGGGCAGGCCGAGTCAGTCCTCCAGCGCGGCAAGCAGCTTCTCGCCGATCATTGGCGAATGCGACTGGCCCGCCGACCGGAACTGGTCATCGCAGCCGTGGAAGCCGACGCCGCCGGTCACGACTGGTCACAGGTCGCTGCGGCCCTGGAACTGGCAAGAGGCATTGTGGTTCGCGACGGCCGAGTGCTGCTGCTCACCGACCTCGCAGTGCCTCCCAGCGACGGGATCCGGCTCATCAGCGAGAGCCGTTCGCCCCGCGACGCACTCAGGCCGCTGCGTGAAATGGCTCCTCCCGACCTGCTTGCAGCCACACGGATCGCCAAGGGCATCGATTGGACGAACGTGTACCTGCTCAGCCGGCTCGACCCGCAACTGGTTGAGGACCTCTGCATGATTCCGCTGGACAGCCCTGCGGAGGCCGCACGACTCATTGAAGGGGATGAGCCGTGCGCCGTCATCAGCGGAGCACAGCACGCGTCCGCGCAAATCGTCGCGTGAGTCGCGATCGAAGAGCTTCGACTTCTCCAGGAAGGCCGGGGCTGGGACTCGTGTGGCGGGCGCGTGCTTTAGGGCAGCGCCGGTCCCTGCAGGTACTCGCGCACGGCCCGGGCCTGAGCGCTTTCCGGAGCCGAAATGAGCTGCGGCGCCTGGCCAGTCTGCGTGGAATACGCAGCTGGCTGTGCTTCCCGCGGCGCGGGGATGGCTCCGAGCGGGAAGTACCAGGGCTGCGCCTCAACATTGGTTTGCGGTGCATACCCAGGCTGGTAGGCCGGAGTTTGAGGCACCCGCGGCAACGACAGGTCGGCCTGCTGTTCGTAACGGTGCCAGAATTGCTGCGAGTACGGCATCGTATTCGGCATTCCCCATCCGGCCGCAGTCTGCGACTGGGCGAAGACCTGCTTGTAGTTGTATGGACGGTAGAAGTGGAAGCCGCCGTAGAAGGGCATCACCTGCACATATCCGTGCTTCCACGGTTCCAGGTCATCATAAGCGTAAAGCGGCTCGCTGCATCCAATGGAGGCTGATCCGTAGTAGCCGCCGCCGTAGTAGTCCTGTGCGGAGCCGCTGCCGGCGATCGTCCCAAGCAGCAGTGTAAACGCGAGTACTCGACGCATGTCGCCGCTCCTTCGTTCGCCGTGATGCCGCGCCTCCAGGCGCCTCAGTTCCGTCTGTCGGCCGTTTGATCAACGAACGGCCCAGAGGGACCGCCATTTAGATGCGAACCGGAATGGACCAGTCCGCGCGGGCGCAGTCTGAGACCGTGCCACGATGTTCATCGGACGGGTTACCCCAATCCTCAAGGCAAACTGGTTCGCGAAATCCCACAGACTCGCTATTCGTCCCACCATGCCTGCGAAGTTTCTCACAACCACGCAACGCGCCGCCTCCCGGCTGCCGTTCGGCGGTTAGAGTTGGGAGTTGGTCGGCGAACCGTCGCGGGACGGTTGCGGTTGCCGCGCCACCGTTGGCCTGGGAAGTCACCTCACCGCAAATCGGAAGAACTATGCCATTGAAACGCCTCTCCTCCGCCGCGTTGTTGCTGTTCATGTGTGCGATGCCGCAAGCGGATGCCGCTGCCGATGAGCCGCTGGTCCCGCCGCCGCCGGCTCCTGAACAGACCGAGACAGCGGAACCGGCAGTCCCTACGTTCTCACCCGCGACTCCCTCCGTTGAGTTCGCGCCACAGTCATATCCCGCACCTGGATACACGTCGCTGCACGACGCGGGCTATCACTGGTACCGGCCCGAGGCTGTCGTCCCCGGAACGAACGGCGGACTGCACCTGCGCTATCCGTACTACAGTTACCGCCGCCCCTGGTACCCCGCAGGACCGGCCAGCGTCAACGTCACCATCATCTGGTAGTGACCGCTGTCGGGCATGACTGCAGCAGCGATGAAGTCGCTGGAATCGCTGCGGCGCATGGGGAAAGGCGTCACTTCTTCGCCAGATTGCCTAACCGATCCGCACTGTGCGGCTCGGCAAGATCACGCTCAATTGTAGCGCTTGCCACAACCGATATCCCCCGTATCGGCGATTCGTTCCCGAGCATTCTGCGCCGCGAGGGGGGCCTCTCGGTGGCAGGGCGTATGCAGGGGGGAGCGCGTCTCGAGGAAACCGCCCGTGCGACGGCAGGATGCCGGTCCGTCCGGAAGCGGTTCGGGAGCAAGCTCGGATGCACACTTCAACGACCAAGGCGGGTCGCACTATGTCCCCACATGTTCTGGATCGGAGTCGGCGCGGCTGGCCGACCTTTCAAGCGTGCATCCCGTGTCTGATGCTGTGTCTGCTGGCCTCGAACCAGCGACCGGCACAGGCGCAGGCGCCCCATCCGGCCTCCCGGCAGGTGATCCAACCTGCGCAGTACAATATGCCGCGTGGGTCAATGCGCCCGACGGCACAGTTGCCGCCGCCAGCCTTTCAGCCGCTGCCGCAGGTCGTGACCCCGGTGCAGTACGGCGCGCCGGCCGAGCGGCCGCTCGATCCGCGGATCGCGGCCATGCCGACCTCCACCGAAGAGCTCACGGTGGTCCATCACCGCAGCCAGCTGGTCGTGTTGAATCAGCCGACGTGGCGGATCTCCGTCACGGATCCTTCGGTCGTCGAAGTTGTGCAGTACAGTCCCACCGAACTCGCGATCCTGGGCGTCGGCCTGGGAATCACCGACGTCTGGCTCTGGTTCGAGGGGAGCAACGATCCGCTGATGTACACCGTCACGGTGGTGCGTGACCCGAGCCTTGATGAACAGCGGCGGATCGACTTCGGCAAGCTCGAGCGCAAGCTGCAGGTCCTCTATCCCAACAGCAAGGTCTATCTGATCCCGCTGTCCCGTAAGATCATCGTTCGTGGCCAGGCGCGCGACCCGGAGGAAGCCGCCCGCATCATGCAGATCGTCCGGGATGAACTGATCAACCAGCAGGGAGATCTGTTCATGGCCGGCTATTACAACGACTTCGCCAACGTCGGCACCAACGCGTTTAACGACTTCCTGTCCGGGTTCATTGTCAATGAGCTGCAAGTGCCCGGCGAATTCCAGGTCATGCTGCGGGTCCGCATCGCCGAGCTCAACCGCTCGCAGGCGCGGCAGTACGGCTTTGACTGGGACGTGATGTTTAATCAGGCCCGGCACCAGATCACACAGTCGTTTGCGGCCGCCGCTCCAATGCTGACCGGCATCTTCGAGAACGGCGACATCCAGATCGCCCTGGAGGCGCTGGCATCCAACGGCACGGCGAAAATCCTCTCCGATTCCAGCATCGTCGTCCTCAGCGGCGAACCCGCCTCGTTCCTGGCCGGCGGCGAATTCGCCGTCCCCAGCACGGTGGGGCTCAATGGCGTCGGCGTTGCCACCACGACATTCCGCGGCTTCGGAACCTCGCTGATCGCGACGCCGACCGTCGTCGATCACGACCTGATCCGGATGACGATTATTCCCGAACTGAGCGAAGTCGATTCGACCAACGCCGTGGGCGGCATCCCGGGCGTCAATGTCAAACGCGTGCAGACGCGCGTCGAGCTGCGCGAAGGCCAGACCATCGTCCTGGGCGGCCTGTTCGAGCGGCAACAGAGTGCGGAAGTCACGCGCATCCCCTGGCTCGGAGAGATCCCCATCGTCGGCACGTACCTCTTCAACCGCAAGAAGGCGACCGAGGATGAAACCGAATTGCTGATCGTTGTCACGCCGGAAATCGTGCGCCCGATGGATGCCGAGGAAGTTCCTCCAATGCCCGGCTGGTACGTCACACACCCGGACGACTTCGATTTCTGCAAGTACAACCGGATCGAAGGCAATCCGGACATGGGGAACTACCAGCTGCTGCCGTACGGCAATGGACAGGGCTACGCGCAGGATGTCGGCTACAACTATTACAATCCCGCCCCCGCCGACGCGCAGATCTTTCCCGCACCCGCGATGTACCAGTCGCAGCCCGTGTACGGCGCCACTCCGTATATGAATGGACCGCAGGCTCCGACGTACGCGCCGCAGCCCTATCAGACATCGCCGTCGTATCCCTCGGCCCCGATGCAGAGCACCCCGCCGTCCGCTCCGCCCGCGACGACGGTGCCGCAATCGAACCACGCGCCCCAGCTCACCCGGCCGCCGCAGATGTCGCAGGCGCCGCGGCGGGAAAATGAAATCCAGCAGACGTCTCTCAGCGAAGAGACTGCCCCGGAGAAAAAGTCCTTCTTTGACCGGTTCCGCCGATAGGCACCGCACATCGACCAACCAAACACATCCCCGGCATCCCGCAGCGGCCTGCGTTTAATCCCGCACTGCAGGCCGCGGCCGGGGACCGAATTCCTGACCCGACGACGTCGCCGTCCCACCGCACCCCGCTTCGCCCACGGCGGTCGGCGATTTTGAGGAGAGACCCAACATGGCGCGGCAATGGAAAAAACTCGCCTTCGCGGCCCTGATGACGGCCTCGGTCTCCGCGACCGGCTGCCTGCATGGACGCAACTCGCTCTGGAGCCGCTGCAACAGCGACGATTGCTGCTCGGCTGACTGCGACGATGATGACGGCTGCGGGTCCGGTTGCGGACCGGGCTGCGGCGGCATGGCCTATTGGACGTCGCTTGGCTTCTGCCATCGCCGCTCCGGCGCCATCCCTCAGACGCTCCCGCTCGGCAGCACCGTCCGCTCACACTACCAGGTGATGCAGACGAACGCGGAAGCGTCCGACTTCATCATTCATCAGCACGAGTTCATGAATGAGACGGCCCAGCTCACTCCCGACGGCAAGGACCACATCCTAGAGATCGCCGCCCGGATGCGCAGCGCCCCCTTCCCCGTCCTCATCGAGCGGACGTGGAACAATGCCGACCCCGAACTCGACGCCCATCGTCGTAACCTCGTCGCCCAGATCCTGACGGATCTTGGCAACCCGGACGCACAGCAGCGGACGATCGTGGCCACCGCCTATGGCGCCGGTTACAACGACCTGCAGGCCGAGCCGATGTACTACCAGCACGTGCTGGGAGGAGGCGGCTTTGGCGGCGGATTCGGCACTTATGGCAACAATTTTGGAACCTACGGCGGCTTCGGCGGCGGGGCTGGCGGGGCGGTTGGCTTTGGACCGTAGAACCCCCGCGCTGCAGTGATCGCACGATCGCATCGCACAGCAGTCGCTGCACTACCAAGTCCTCATGGCCGCTCCAATGCGCTGGCGGGCATACCCGGCGGCTCCGATGAACCCCGCATCGCTCCCCAGAGCCGCGTAGGCGATGGCCGTTTGCTCCGCTGGAATCGGGAAGGCCCGCTGCCGGATCTCCGTCTGAAGACGCTGCAGGAATCGCTGACCGAGCGCCGTCTCATTGCGTCCAAACGTCATCGCGCCGCCGATCAGAATCATTGCAGGATTCAGAATGTGCATGATCGAGACGCTCGCGATCCCGAGACAACGGGCCGATTCCATAATGGCCGCCTCCGCCACGGGGTCCCCGGCTTCGGCCGCCTCGGCGATGAGCAATGGGTCGAGCGGCACACCCTGCTGAAGCGGCTCGACAAGTCGCGTTGCTTCGCCCCGGTCGATCGCTTCCTGGCAGCGCCGCACCAGTGCTTTGGAACCTGCATAGAGCTCAGGCGAACCATCGATTCCGAACGCTGATTTCGGACCTCCGTCCATCTGAATGATCATGTGGCCGCATTCACCCGCATGATCGTGCGCGCCAGTCCAGATCCGCCCATTGATAACGAGGCCGCCGCCGACGCCCGTTCCCAAAGTCCACAACATCAGACTCGACACGCCCTGCGCGGCCCCCATCCAGTACTCTCCGAATGCCGCGGCATTGGCGTCATTCTGCAAGAATGTCGGACGATGAAAACGATCCGCCAGCAGCCGTGTGATGGGCAGGTCTTCCCAGCCGGGCAGATTGAACGGGTGAAACACAACTCCCGCTTCGATGTGCATCGTCCCCGGTGCGGCAACCCCGATCGCATCCAATTCGTTCAGGTTCAACCCGCTATCCGCAATGACTCCCTCGGTCGTCACATACAGCTGCTCCAGTCCCGCCTGCAGGTCCTGATTGAGTACGAACGGCTCCCGACGGCGGGACAGGACCGTACCGTCGTCTGCAATCACTCCGGCCTTGATGCTGGAGCCTCCGATGTCGAGCCCGAGTAAGTAGCCTGGCACTGCAATTCCCCGATCTGGTTCGTCCGGAGCGCCCGCCGAGTGGACGCAGCAAGACGCTCCTCTCCAGAGAGACGCTTGCTGCATTATAGGGAACCGAAGCAGGCCACCTGGAAGCAGCGAACGGCGGTTTACACAACCTTCCGGAATTCGACTCTCAGGGACGGCAGCTCAACGAGCGCGACAGTATGTGGAGACGCCCGGTACAGGGCGCCGGGATTCAGGACGTATGTCCTTCCCTGCAGCTCCAGTTTCGCCTTATGCGTGTGCCCGCAGCACACGAGATCGTACTGCTGACTCTCGATCGCTTCTGAGAGCTTGCACGAATCGTCGCCGTGGAGGAATCCAATGCGACGGCTCGAGATCTCGATTTCACCGAACCGGTCATGACAGGTCTGCCCCGCCCTGCGGATGGCAAACCGCAGTCCCGCGGCATCGTGATCCACGTTGCCAAGGACGAAATGCGTCGGCCACTGCGAAAACACCGGCACGACCGCAGTTGAGCCGATGTCGCCGCAATGCAGCACGGCATCCACGCTCATCTCACCAATCAGGCGAACCGCCGCCTGTGTGTTTGCCACATGCCCGTGAGTATCACTGAGGACGGCGAGCTTCATTGTTGCTCGTCGAGCAGGTCGAGAAGGATGCCAGCGATGTCAGGGTGTCCTCCCAGCGGGCGGCAAACCGTAAACACAACGTCGGGATACGCCTGCTCGAAGTCGGCCCGGTGCTGTTCCAGATCCTCGGTGACGTGCACGCCAGGCGACAGAAAATAGGGAAGCAACTGCACGCGCGTAGCCCCCCGTCCTACGCAGCGGCGGGCTCCCTCCGGAATTGACGGCTCGGCCAGCTCCAGATACGCGGGTTCGACAATGACCTCCGGCCGCCGCTGACGCAATGTCTCGGCGACGCGCAGCAGCTGATCGTTGGCCTCCTTTCGACGGCTGCCGTGCGCAATGAGTAGAATGCCGGTCGGCATATCAGTTCCAATGGGAGCGTCGCGAAGGGTTCGAGTCGGATCTGCTGAATCCTACCGCGGCGTCCTTCCCGTCCATTCCCAGTCTGTCGTTTGGAGTGCCAGTTTGACAACGCCCAGCAACAGCGAAGTCAGCCCTCCGGGCCGCCGCGGACAGGAAGTGCTGCCCGAGCGAGTCGGCCCCTATGACATTGAACGCAAGCTCGGCGCCGGCGGTATGGGAACCGTCTACCACGGTACGCATCGCGAGACCAGACAGGTCGCCGCGGTCAAGGTGCTTCCTGCGTCGATGGCCCGCGAGCACGGGTTCGTCGCCCGCTTTACACGGGAAATCGACGCCATGCGGAAGCTCGAAAGCCCGCACATTGTCCGGCTGTATGACAGCGGCGTGGACGACGGCACCTACTACTACGCCATGGAGTACGTGGACGGCGAGACTCTTACCGATCGTCTGAAGCGCGACAAGCGGATTCCCTGGCGGGAAGCGGTGGAGATCGGCATTCAGATCTGCAAGGCACTGAAGTCGGCTCACAATTCAGGCATCATTCATCGCGATCTCAAGCCGTCGAATCTCCTGTTGGCGCGCGATGGCTCCGTCAAGCTGACCGATTTCGGCGTCGCGCAGGTCTTCGCCGGCGGCAAGCTGACCGCGACCGGCGGCATGATCGGCACGGCCGAGTACATGTCCCCCGAGCAGACGATCGGTCAGCGGGCGACCAAGCGCAGCGACATCTACTCACTCGGGGCGGTGCTCTACGTAATGCTCACCGGCCGCCCGCCGTTTGTCGGCTCGACCGCGATGGACATCGCCCAGAAGCACCGTTTCAACCAGTTCGACAGCCCGCGGCGAATCGTCCCGGAGATTCCGCACTGGCTCGACGAGATTGTCTGCCAATGCCTCGAGAAAAAACCGGACGACCGGTTTCCCGATGCCTATGTGCTGTCGTTGCGGCTGGCGGAAGTCCCCAGGAAGGTCGATCTCGCGAAAGGAGACGCGACCTTCGAATTCAGCGACCAGCACGCCACCGCCGAAACGATGTCCGCGACCTCGGCGCGACCGGCGGAGGGGCAGGAGGTTGGTGGAACGCTGATGCGCGACCTGATGCGCGCTCACATCGAGGAAGCGCACGCCCCCACCCCCGTCCAGAGTCTGTTTGACAACACCTGGGTGCTGCTGGCCCTGCTCGGCCTGCTCGTCCTCGGCGGAATCGTCTGGTATCAGTCGGGGCAGGAAACCGATGAGGAGCGGTTTGCGCGCGGAGCGCTACTCATGCAGGGTCCGCGCGGCGCTGCATGGGAGGAGGCGCGCAGCAGTATCTTCGAGCCGCTGCTGGCGAATGATCCGGAAGTCTGGGGCCCGCGCGTCCAGCCGTACCTCGACCGGATCGCAGCGTACGACACGGAGCGCGACCTGCTCGGCAGCGACTTCCGGAGATCGCCCGGAGTGGAGCGCACCGAAGTGGAGCGGTTTCTGATTGAGGCCCTCGAACAGCGCAATCGCGGCAGTCTCGCAGCCGCAGAACAGACTCTGCAGTCGCTCTCCACGTTGCTGGCCGGTCATCCGGATGAGCAGCAGTGGCGCCGCGTGACGGACGAATTCCTCCGACAGGTTCGCGAACAGCAGGCCAACCCGGAGCAGGCCTCCAGCCGCTACGCTCTGCTCGAAGCGGCCCTTGCACGCGCCGCATCGATGCAGAAGGAAGGGCGGACAGAGGAAGCTGCCGCAATATGGCGGAGCACTCTGGATCTGTATGATGACGACCCCGGCGCCGCTTCGCTGCTCGAACAGGCCCGCCGCCAGCTTGAGGAATCCGGAGCGTCACAGCCCAACCGGACTGAACCAGAATCGGAATCGCACAGCCCTTCTGCCCCTTGACCCCTCGTCTCGTCTCATGCCTGATATTGACCTCAAATCCTGCGTTCGTAACATCAAGGGCTTTCCCAAGCCCGGCATCATGTTCCGGGATATTACTCCGCTGCTGGCCCGGCCGGATGCCTTTCGTGAGGCGGTCCAACGGATGGCCGACCCCTTCCGCGATGCCGGCGTCACCGCCGTCGCGGCCGCCGAGGCGCGCGGATTCATTTTCGCTGCTCCCCTGGCTCTGGAGTTCAACTGCGCGTTCGTCCCGGTCCGCAAGCCTGGCAAGCTGCCGTTCGACACACAGGCCTTCCACTACGAGCTCGAGTACGGCACGGACACTCTCGAAATGCACACCGACGCCGTGAAGGCCGGCGACCGGGTGCTGCTCGTGGACGACCTCCTGGCCACCGGAGGCACCATGCAGGCCTGCGTGAAGCTGGCGGAACAAAGTGGGGCCGAGATCATCGGCTGTGCATTCGTCGTCGAATTGACGTTCCTCCCCGGCCGGGCCAAACTCGCCCCGCACAAAGTCGTCAGCCTCATCCAGTACGCGGATGAGACGTAGCCCGGATTGATCGCGGCACGGAGGCGAGCCTCGGCACGCGAAGACTCGTCTGGCCGCCACCGGCGTTGGGAGACCCGACGACTGGATCGTCTCCCATTCGGATCCTGCTGTTCCGGACTACGCCGTTCGCGAGTCGGGCAGCGCGATCAGCTTGGGGATCGGCACCTGCAGACCGACCACGCCGCCGTGTCGGCGCGAGAGCGTCCGGAAGTCATAGCGCAGGAACTCGTATAATTCCTGCCGAGGGCGCTGCGCCAGGTATTTTCGCGCCAGTTCGTCGGCCAGCCGGTCGAACTCCTTCTGGCTGGACGAATGCATATAGCAACGGCCGTCGAACCGCCGCAGATCCCCGTTGAAATTCGGGCTGATGTGCAGCAACTCGTGCGTGACCGTCGTCATCTTCTCCCGGAACGGCTGGTCCAGAAACCGGGGCAGGTAGAACGTCAGGATGTAGAGCATTTCCCGGCCGTTATGCACCAGCCGCTGGCAGGTCCACATCCGTCCGTGGCGGTGCGTGGTGAGAGCCCCCCCTTCGAATCGCATTGGGGTCAGCTTGGCCTGAAGGCCGTGGAGCACGCGGCGGCGCGTCTGGGCGAAGGAGACGGCGACGCACGACATATCAACGTGCAGCAGCTCGTCAACGCGGTCGGCGACGTCGGCACAGAGCAGCGTCATCGCCCGGGAGAAATCAAACGGCGTCCGATTCGCGGTCGAACGTCCTCTCATGCGAGCTTCCTTTCGTCGCAGGAGACTGCCGCCGGATTCGCGGTCCGAAGACCGGCCGCGGAAACCATCACTCAGGTTTCACTGGACTCTTGCTCTTCGGCCGAAGCTTTCGAGTCATCCTGTTCGGACGCCTGCGATTTGCTCTCGGTCGGCACCACAACCGGCGCCGCACGCCGTCGTCGCACGCGGTCGCGCTCGCCGACAAATTCGATCAGCGCCTGCTCGCCGGCATCCCCCAGGCGGCGGGTGGGGAGACGGACAATCCGTGTGTAACCGCCCGGACGGTCCTGGAACCGATCCGACAGCTCGGTGAACAGGATATCGACCGCCTCGTTGTCCCGCAGGATCGAGAACGCCCGGCGGCGATACGCCAGTGCGGGCGCGATCGCGGCGCTCCACTGCTGCCACTGTGCCGATTCGCGCCAGCTCTTCCATTCGGCGCTGTTCCGCTCGGCACTGCTGGCAAACTCGCGGGCCTTGTCCTCATGAGGACGGGCTTTCTTTGCGAGCGTGATCAGCTTCTCTACGAACGGACGCAGTTCCTTGGCCTTCGCCACCGTGGTGACGATGCGGCCGGCGACCTTCGGACTTCCCTCCGATCCCTCGTCGATCCGCACGGTGTGCATCAGGCTCGCCGCCATGTTGCGCAGCATGGCGACGCGATGGGACGGGGTACGGCTGAGGACGCGGCCTCGCAGACGATGTCGCATGGTTCAGATCCAGTCAATGAGCCCGAGCCGGTCGCCCGTGCTGCGGCGCTTCGCGCCGCGGAAACTCCTCAATTCTCAGCCAATATGCTGCGGGACCTTCATCCCCAGACGCAGACCGATCAACTGCAACCGCTCCTTCACCTCCAGGAGCGTGGTCTCACCGAAGTTGCGGACCTGCAGCAATTGGTCGTCGTTCTTCGATACCAGATCGCGGACGGTGTTGATCCCCTCGGACTCCAGGCAGTTCGTCGCCCGCACCGACAGGTTCAGCTCCGCCAGGCTCATTCCGAGCTTCTCCTCCAGTTCCAGATCGATCGGCGAATAGCCCGTCGCTTCGAGCATCCCCTTCAGCCCGCCTTCCGGACCCAGCTCGGGGCCCGGCTCGCGGAAGTTGATAAATGGATTGAGGTGCTTACGGAGAATCTTGGCGGCCTCGACCAGCGCCATTTCCGGCGTGACCGTGCCGTTGGTCCAGATTTCCATCGTCAACTTGTCGTAGTTCGTGCGCTGACCAACACGCGTGTCTTCCACCTTGTAGCGGACGCGCGTCACCGGCGAGAATGCCGCGTCGAGCGGGATGGCGCCCACTTCCGGCAGCTTCTCGTACTGCTCGCTGGCCGGCACGTAGCCACGGCCGTTTTCGACCGTGAGTTCCATGCTCAACGGCACGTCGTCGGTCATCGTGGCAATGATCAGGTCCTTATTGATCACCTCCACCTGGTCGTCGGTGACGACGTCGCCGCCAGTCACCACCCCGCGCGCGTGCTTCTCAATCCGCAGCGTTTTTGCGGCCGTGCTGTAATTCTTGACGATCAGTGACTTGAGGTTGAGGCAGATGTCGGTCACATCCTCAACGACGCCCGGGATGGTCGTGAATTCGTGCTGCACGCCGTGCAGCTTCACCCGCGTGACGGCCGACCCTTCCAGGCTCGACAGCAGGATCCGCCGCAGACTGTTCGCAATCGTGTGCCCGAAGCCCCGCTCGAACGGCTCGGCCACGAACACTCCGTACGTCGCCCCTTCCTTCTTTTCGGCAACGACGCGACTGGGAAGCTCCAAATTCCGCCAACGAATCCGCATGGAGGTTGCTCCTCGAAACGCACGCGATTTGAGAGAACTGCGATCAGGACCGGTCCGGCGTCACACGCGGCGACGCTTCGGCGGACGGCACCCGTTATGCGGCAGCGGCGTAATGTCTTCGATGCTCTTGATGGAGATTCCCCCCACCTGCAGGCCGGTGATCGCGCTTTCGCGCCCCGACCCCGGCCCCTTCACCCGCACCTCCAACTCCTTGATGCCGAACTTCTTGGCGCGGTCGGCGCATGTCTCGGCAGCACGCTGCGCGGCGAAAGGCGTGCTCTTGCGAGACCCCTTGAAGCCGCTTGTACCGGCCGTCGCCCAGCACAACACGTCGCCGTTCGTGTCGGTGATCGTTACCGTGGTGTTATTGAACGACGCCTTGATGTGGGCGATTCCGCGGTTGACGTTCTTCCGCGCCCGCTTCTTCTTTGATGCAGCTGGTGCCTTCGCCACCGATGATCTCTCCTGAACCCGACCCATCCGCGGCTGTCATCCGCGGCGAAACAATGTCCCCCGAAGCGGATCGCCACGGGATCAGTGACGCATCTCCTTGACCCCCTTCTTCCCGGCGACGGTCTTCCGTGGCCCCTTTCGCGTCCGGGAGTTCGTGCGCGTCCGCTGGCCGCGCACCGGCAACCCGCGGCGATGCCGAATCCCGCGGTAGCACTGAATGTTGCGCAGGCGGCCGATATTCTCCTGCGTCTGACGACGCAACTGGCCTTCCACGACGTACTCATTGTCCAGCAGCGTGTTGATCCGCTGAATATCGTCGTCGCTCAACTCGCGAGCGCGGCGGTTCGTCGGCAGACTCAGCTTCTGGCAGACCTCGATCGCCTTCGCCTGTCCCACCCCGTGCAGGTACTGCAGCGAGATGTACGTCGGCTTCTCATTCGGAATGTCCACACCCAGAACACGCGGCATGGAAAGTGATCTCCCTCGGAACGTCGCAAACAGCCTGACGGCCGGCGATCATTGCACTCAGTTTGCAGCGCCCAACGCGCCGCACCCCGCAAACTCAACCCTGACGCTGCTTGTGACGCGCATCGGCGGAACAAATCACGTAGATCCGCCCCTTCCGCCGCACCAGCTTGCAGCTTTCGCAGATTCGCTTAACGCTTGCACGGACTTTCATCGTGGCAATCGGCCTTCATTCATTCGTTCTTCATCCCGGACACCCGGCATCTTCGCCAGCCTTGAGTTCACACAATTCCCGCACAGAAAGCACTTTACGACTCAGGGCCGCCGTCTGGAAACAATCCCCCCGTCCCCGGCCGACCGGAAGAACACGAGAGTATAGGGACGCCTCCGGATTCTCACAAGCAACCGCCCCCGGATTTTGGACGATCCATTCCAGGCTGTGAGTCTGGGATTGCTGCAAGCCCCCCTCAGTGCCAGTTGATCTTCCGTTCTTCCATACGTCGTTTGCTCGATCAGAGCCAGGCCCGCCTCACGAGCCAACCCCCTCGGTCAAGCGCACCGGTCCCTCCGCCGTCAGCGCCACAGTATGCTCGTAGTGCACGCTTGGACGCCCGTCGAGCGTCACTGCCGTCCACTTGTCGGACAGGATCTTGATCTCTTCGGTCCCCGCATTGACCATCGGCTCGATCGCCAACACCAGGCCCGGCTTGAGTTCAAAGTCTTCCTTCCGCAGGTCGGCGTTGGTGTAGTTGGGAACCTGCGGCGGCTCGTGCATCTCTCGGCCGATCCCGTGACCGACGAACTGCTCGACCAGACTGAATCCCGACGACTTGGCCTCCCGCATCATTCTCCGCGCCACCCCCGACCAGCGCTTCTCGCTTCCGAACGCTTCGATGGCGACATCGAGAATTCGCTCGCCGGCCTCCATCAGACGACGCTTCTCGTCGTCCACTTCGCCCACGGCGTACGTCCACGCCGCGTCCCCGCACCAGCCGCCGATCTTGGCGCCCGTGTCCACGCTGACAATGTCTCCCTCCTTCAGCCGGTACTCCCCCGGAATCCCGTGCACGACCTGGTGATTCACGCTGATGCAGGTCGACGCAGGGAACGGCACGTCCCCCGGGAAACCTTTGAACAACGGAATCGCCTCACGGCGCGCGAAGAGCGCGTCCACCGCGGCGTCGATCTCGCCCGTGGTGATCCCGGGCCTGATCAGACTGCGCACCAGACGATGCGCCTCCACGACCACCTCTCCAGCCGCCCGCATCCGCTCAATTTCGCGACGACTCTTGAGCGTGATCACAATCTTAATTCCGTTCCGCTGCCGGCGGTGAAATAGGGAGGCCGCAGACGACGCGGATCAGGCGGACGTACGCAGATTCTCGAAAGTGCGGAGTCCAGATCGAAGTTGCCGCACGCGTAACCGAAGGAAACCGCCTGAATCCGCGTCATCCGCGGCCCCTTCATCAGTCCCGCTAGCGCGCCTCGGTCTCGAGCAGGCCCGGCTTGTTGCGCATCACCAGGTGACTGTCGATTTTCTGCACCAGGTCCAGGCAGACCGAGACCACGATCAGCAGCCCCGTGCCCCCGTAGAAACTGGCAATGAGGTACGAAATATTCATGCTGGTCGCGATCACCGTCGGAATGATGGCCACGATCGCCAGGAACCCCGCCCCGACATACGTAATCCGCGTCATCACATTCTCAAGATACTCGGCAGTCCGGCTGCCCGGGCGGTATCCCGGCACGAAGCTGCCGTAATCCTTCAAGTTATCGGCCATGTCCTTGGGATTGAATGTGATGGCCGTCCAGAAGTAGCAGAAGAAGTAGATCAACCCGACGTAACAGAGGTTATAGATGAACCCGCGGCCGCTGCCGCTGAAGATCGCCGCGAGGTCGGTCAGATACGGACCGGCCCACGAATCAACGAACGTCCGGGCCAGCCAGGCGAAACCGAACATCGGGAACATCAGCAGGCTGGAGGCGAAGATGATGGGCATCACGCCGGCCTGATTGACGCGGAGCGGGAGGAACTGCCGCTGCCCCCCCATCACTCGGCGGCCGCGGACATGCTTGGCGCTCTGGATCGGAATCCGCCGCTGGGCATGCGTGATGGCGATGACCGCAACGATCACCCCGACGAACAGAAACCCGAGCAGCAACAGCTTGTCGATGCCCGCCTCGCTGCCGAGGCTGATATCGGGCGAGCCGCCGCCGCGAAACGCGGGCTGCAGCAGCTGCCAGCCGGCGCTCGGCATCCGGGCCATAATACCCGCCATGATGAGCAGGCTGATGCCATTGCCGATGCCGTATTCGTCGATCTGCTCGCCAATCCACATCAGCAGGATCGTCCCCGCCGTCATGGTGATCGTGCCGACGATGTGAAAGAAGAACGTATCGTACTCGGCCATGATCAGGCCGCCCGTGCCGGTCCCGAGGCCGCCGCGGAGCATGCGAATCCAGAAATAGCTCTGGAACAGGCAGATCACGACGGTCGCGTAACGCGTCCACTCGTTGATCTTCTTGCGGCCCGCTTCCCCTTCCTTCTGCAGCTGCTCGAGCGGGGGGTAGACCGTACCCAGCAGCTGGAAGATGATCGATGCCGAAATATACGGCATGATCCCCAGCCCGAAGATCGTCGCGTTGCCCAGGTCCGACGCTGAGAACAGCGCCACCACCTGCATCGCCTGCCCGAAGCTCCCCTGCTGCTGCGAGAGCTTCTTGACGACCTCCCCGAACTGCGTCTGATCGACGAACGGGAGCGGAATGGCGAACCCCATCCGATAGACCGCAAGCAAGATCAGCGTGAGGATGATCTTGTTGCGCAGCTCGGGGATTCGCAGGATCGAGACCAGTCGTGAAAACATGCGCCGCAGTCCTTACGCCCGGACGTCCTGCACGGGAGGGCGGGTGGCATCGCGCCGGAGCGCGGCTTCCGCCGGCGGCCGCGAACAAGACCCTATTGTGTGGGACGGACCTCCAAGTCCATCTCCTTGTCGCTCGATTGAGGCGGACAAATCGCCCGCCGACGCGCCTACGAAACGATCCGCTCGACCGTTCCGCCGGCGGCCGCAATCTTCTCCTCGGCCGACTTCGAAAACCGGTGCGCCCGGACCGACAGCTTCTTATTCAGGTCGCCGTTGCCGAGGACCTTGATCACGTCGAACCGGCCCTTGGCCAGCCCGATCTCCTTCAGCGATTCGGGGGTCACTTCCGCGCCGCTGTCGAATTTCTCCTCCAGTGCCGCAACGTTGATCTCCAGGACCTTCGTCGCGAACTGGTTATTATTAAATCCTCGCTTGGCAATCAACCGCGCCAGCGGCATCTGCCCCCCCGCGAAGCCCCGCCGGGACTGATATCCCCGGCGGCTGCCGGCGCCTTTATGGCCGCGGCCGGCGGTCTTGCCGTGGCCGGAACCGATGCCGCGGCCGATCCGCTTTGGCTTCTTCCGCTTGTGCACGCCCTGATGTACGTCGCTGAGAATCATCAGACTTCCACTCCTCGCAGCCGGGCGATGTCCTCGCGCGTCCGCAGTTTCGACAGTGCGTTGATCGTGGCCTTCACCAGGTTGACCGGGTTATTCGAGCCGCGGCTCTTGGTCAGAATGTCACGGATGCCGGCCGACTCGACGACCGACCGCACCGTGGCGCCGGCGATAATCCCGGTTCCGGGACTGGCGGGCATCAGCAGCACCTTGGAGGCGCCGAAGCGGCCGATCACCTGGTGCGGAATCGTGGTGCCTTGCAGGTGAATCTCGGACAGCTTGCGATTCGCCTGCGACTTCGCCTTCTCGACGGCGATCGGAACCTCCGTCGCCTTGCCGTAGCCGTAGCCCACCCGGCCGCGCTCGTCGCCGACAACCACAAGGGCCGCGAAGCTGAACCGCCGGCCACCCTTTACCACGCATGCGCAACGGCGGATCTGGACGACCCGCTCCGGCGCTGTTCCCTGACCTTCGTGTGCCACGCGACTTGCTCCGCGTTGGTTAGTTAATTGTTCGTCTGGTCGTCGATCGGCTTAGAACTGGAGTCCCGCCTTGCGGGCGGCATCGGCCAAAGCGGCAATACGCCCGTGGTACCGGTAGCTGCCGCGGTCGAACGTCACCTCGGTAATCCCCGCTGCGGCGGCTCGCTTTCCGATCGCCTCGCCAATCCGCTCGGCGTCGGCCTTCGCCCCACCGGGCTTCCCGGCGCCGCCGAACTCCTTCTCCACTGTGCTGGCTGCGGCCAGGGTCTTTCCGGAAGCGTCGTCCACGATCTGGGCGTAGATGTGCTTGTTGCTGCGGAACACCGACAGCCGGACGCGGCCGGTCGCCCGCGACCGGTTCCTCACCCGGTAGGCCCGACGTTCGCGCTGCTTCTGGATGCGTTTGATCAGTTTCATGACTACGTCTCATGCGGCCCGAAGGCCCTGAATTCTGTGGTGCCGCTCCAATTCCGTCAACTCGCCGAAGCCGGACCCCCAAAGTCGCAGGCACACTCCGTGTGCCGTCCGCTGCGAACGCGAATCGGTATCAGCCGCTGGCGAACGCCTTTCCGGCCTTCCGCTTGATCTGCTCGCCGAGATAGCGGATCCCTTTACCCTTGTATGGTTCAACCGGACGGACACGGCGGATATTGGCCGCAAACTGGCCGACGGCGTGCTTGTCGATGCTCTTGAGGTTGATCTGCGTCGGAGACGGCAGCTCGCACTTGACGACCTTCGGCACCTGCAGCTTGATCGTGTTCGCGAATCCGACCTGCAGCGAAAGCGTCTGCCCGTTAAGGGACGCCTGGTAGCCGACCCCCTGGATCTCCAGCTGCTTCTCGTAGGGCTTCTGGACCCCTTCGACCATGTTGGCGACGAGGGCGCGCGTCAGGCCGTGCAGGGCGCGGTGTTCGGGTTGATCGTCCGGACGCTCAACGACGATTTCGCGGGCGTCGCCGTTCCACTTCACATCCATTTCAGGATGATGGCGGAATGACAGCTCCCCCTGCGGACCTTTAACCCGGACTTCGCCGTCGTTGACCGCGACGTCAACACCGGCGGCGACCGGAATGGGCTTCTTACCGATACGGGACATGGTTCAACTCGCAGATCATGCAGCGGCCGAATTCCGGCCGGTCGTCATCGTTACCACACTTCACACAGCACTTCGCCGCCAACATGCTTCGACTCGGCCTCGCGGTTGCTGAGCACTCCCTGATTCGTGGACAGGATCGTCACTCCCAGCCCCTGCCGCACGGGCTGCGACTTGCGGACCTGCAGGTACACCCGCCGGCCGGGCTTGCTGATGCGGCGAATGCTCTGGATCACCCGCTCGCCGTTGGGACCGTACTTCAGGTTCAACCGCAGCACGTTCTGGGGCGCCTGCTCGATCGTCTCGAAGTCCCAGATATAACCTTCTCGCTGCAGGGCCTCGGCAATGCCGACCTTCAGCTTCGACAGCGGAATATCCACAAACGGCCGCTCAATCAGCAGCGCATTGCGGATCCGCGTCAGCATATCGGCAACAGGGTCGGTCATCATGGCAGGGATTTTGTCGTGGGATCGTGTACGGCGTCTGGATCGGTCAATCGTCAATGGTCATTGGTCAACTGTCATGAGCCATTGAGAAATGGCCATTGACGAGTGACCAATGCCTTCCCTCACCAGCTCGCCTTCTTGGCTCCGGGGACCAGGCCGTCCAGGCACAGGTTGCGGAAACAGATGCGGCAGGCCGTGAACTTACGGTAGACGGCACGCGGCCGGCCGCACAGCTGGCAGCGCCGCTCCTTTCGGGAGCTGAACTTCGGGGTCCGGTTCGCCTTGGCGATCTTGGATTTACTGGCCATCTCGTTACTCGTCGCGGTAAGTCTAACACAGAGCCACGGAGGACACCGGGACGCACGCAGAATCACCGATTGATCCACGCTTGTCGGATTGTCTGCTCTCTGCTCGCGTCCTCGATTCGCTGTGATAGATCGTGAACTTCGTTGCGTGTCTCTGCACCCTTGTGTCTCGGTGTCCGCCTTACGCCGACAGTTCCTTCTGGAACGGCATTCCGAACGCCCGCAGCAGCGTGCGACCCTCGTCGTCGTCGCGCGTCGTGGTGACGATGGCGATGTTCATCCCGTGCACGTGCTTGACTTTGTCAGCATTGATCTCCGGGAAGACCATCTGCTCGCCCAGACCCAGGCTGTAGTTGCCATTGCCATCGAACGCCTTGGGGCTGAGTCCCCGGAAATCACGGACTCGCGGCAGCACGAGCGTGATCAGCCGGTCGAGGAACTCGTACATCCGCTGGCCACGCAGCGTCACGGCGCAGCCGACGGGCATTCCCTCGCGCAGCTTGAACTGCGAAATCGACCGGCGCGACCGCGTGACGACCGGCTTCTGTCCGGTGATCACGGTCAGCGTCTCGACCGCGTCGTCGAGGATCTTGGAGTCCTGGATGGCCCGTCCCACTCCCATGCTCACGACGATCTTCGTCAGCTTCGGGAGGGCGTGCGGGTTGTCCCGGCCCAGCTCCTTCGCGAGCTCAGCCAGGATCTCCTTGTTGTATCGTTCTTGCAGTCTGGCCATGTCGGGGGCGCGCTCCTCTGCGAGTCGCGGCTAAACGGAATGCCTGGGTGCTGGTCCGAGTGATTTATTTCGCGTATTGCGGCCGCGGCGGGCTGATCTGTCCGGCCGAAGCTCCGCAGTCCTTGTGCTTGCAGTAGCGCTCCTTGGCGCCATCATCGGTGTAACGGTATCCCAGCCGGGACAGCCGGTCGCACGAAGGGCAGAAGTACTGCACGTTGGACGAACTGATGGGCAGTTCCAGCCGCAGTCGCCCCCCCTGCGGGCTCTTGGGGTGCCCGCGGCGGACGTGCTTGTAGACGAGATTCACCCCTTCGACGACCACCTTCCGCCCGCCGTCGAGCACTTCGGTGACGCGCCGCGCGGGCTGTTCGGTGGGAGGCGTCTCCGCCGCGACGCGGCCGGAGATGATCTTCACCATGTCCCCCTTCTTGATCTTCATGGCTCAAACCACCTCGTTCGCCAGGCTGACAATCTTCATGTACCGCCGGTCGCGCAGTTCGCGGGCCACCGCCCCGAAAATGCGCGTCCCCCGCGGCTCCCCTTCCCCGTCGATCAGCACAATCGCGTTCTTATCGAACTTAACGTAGCTGCCGTCGGACCGGCGCGTCGCCTTGCGGGTCCGCACGATCACCCCCTTGGTGACCTTTCCCTTGCGGACCGGATCCGGCGCGCCGGGGATCGCCTTCTGGACGCTGACGACGACGACGTCTCCCAGACCGGCGGTGCGCCGATGCGTGCCGCCCAGCACGCGAATGCAGCGGGCCGTCTTCGCGCCGGAATTGTCGGCGACGTCCACAATGGTTTGCATCTGGATCATGACTATTCCTCGCGCGCCTCGCTCTCGGGCTGATCCACCGGGTTCGCCGCCGCCGCGACTTCGGCCCCGCTGGCTGCGCGGACAACCCGCACCAGCTCCCAGCGCTTCAGCCGCGAACGGGGACGAGATTCGGCGATCTCGACCTGGTCGCCGGCACGGGACTCGTTGTTCTCATCGTGCACGTGACAAATGGTGCGGTCGTGCACGATCTTGCCGTACTTGGGATGCGCGTACTGTCGCGAGACCTCGACCCGGCGGGTCTTCGCCGTCTTGTCTCGCGTGACTGTGCCGATGAGCGTTCGTCGCATGGGCGTGGTGTGGTGCGGGCTCGCGTCGCTGTGGTTCGGTGTGTCTGGTGTGGGCCGCGCTCCACTGGCGGGTCGCGGCGAAACAGCTGCTGCTATTTGGAGGCGGTTCGCTTGAGGCCGAGTTCCCGCTCCCGCTGGAGGGTGCGGATGCGGGCGATCTCGCGGCGCAGTCTCTTCAGGTTGCTCGGCGCGTCCAGCTTCTCGGTCGACGCCTGAAACCTCAGACGGAACAACTCCTGCTTCGCCTCATTCATGGCGAACTGCAGCTGCTCGTCGTTCATCTCGCGGAGTTCGGAAGCGGCGCTCATGGTGGGTGTCTGTACCGTGTCTCGTCGTCTCTCAGAAACCCGGCTTCTCTTGCAGAAACCAAAGGGTTCTTGTTGTCTGCGTTACGCCCCCGGCCGACGTTCGACCATCCGCACCTTCAGCGGCAGCTTGTGCGCGACGCGATTGAAGCAGTCGCGCGCCGCCTCCCGGTTCGCTCCGGCAATCTCAAACAGCACGGTCCCGGGCTTGACGACCGCGACCCAGTGGTCCGGTTCGCCCTTGCCCGTGCCCATACGTGTCTCAAGAGGCCGCGCGGTGACCGGCTTGTTCGGAAAAATGCGAATATAAAGCTTTCCGTCCCCGCGAATGTACTGGTTCGCAGCGATCCGGCAGGCTTCAATCGTGTTCGCACTGATGTGTCCGGGCTGCAGCGACTGCAGACCGAAATCGCCGAACGCAACGGTATTGCCGCGGGTGGCATTACCTCTTATACGTCCTCTTTGGCTTTTTCTGTGCTTCACCCGCTTTGGCATTAACGCCATCGCCGCTCTCCTCGTCGGTATAGTTGCCGCGATCGACCCACACCTTCACACCGATCGACCCCTGGGCCGTCTGCGCGATGGCGAACCCGTAGTCCACGTGCCGCTGCAAAGTGGACAGCGGGATCGATCCCCGGCTGGCTTTTTCCTGTCGTGACATCTCCGCTCCGCCGAGGCGGCCGGAGAGCTGCACCTTCACTCCATGCACGCCCGATTCCATCACCTGGTCGAGCGTCTTCTTGATCGCGCGCCGGAAGCTCCCCCGCTTCTGCAACTGCTGGGCGACGTCCTCCGCCACCAGCGTCGCACTGCGGAACGGATTGTTGATCTCGACGATCTTCACCTCCATCCGCCGGCCGGTCAGATCCTCCAGCTTGGCCTTGAGATTGTCGATCTCCTGCCCCTTCTTGCCGATGATGATTCCCGGCCGGGCGGTGTGCAGATGCACCACCACCTGATCGCGCGTCCGCTCGATCTCAACCTTCTCGATCGCGGCCGACTTGTATTCCCCCTTGATGAACCGGCGGATCTTCTGGTCCTCGACCAGCAGCGCGCCGAACTCCTTCTTCGGTGCGTACCAGCGGCTGCGCCAGTCCTCGACGATGCCGACCCGAAATCCGGTAGGTCGTGTTTTCTGTCCCATGTGATGCTCGATTTCTTACTCGGCCGGCGTTGTCTCACGCGCTCCCCTGGCGGGTCGCGGCTAAACGGTCATCATCCTTATCCCACGTCGGGCACGTCGATGCCGACGTGAATATGGGCGAACCGGCGGCGGATGACGAACGCCATGCCGCGGGCCTGCGGCCGAATGCGCTTAAACATCGGCCCGCCGTCCGCGCGGGCATCCTTGATTGTCAGCCGCTCGACGTTGCGGGCTCCGCGATCTTCCGCGTTGGCCGCCGCGCTCTGCAGCACCTTCTCCAGAAACCGGGCCCCGCGATTCGGGTGATAACGCAACGCGTTCAGCCCGTCCTGCACGGTCATTCCGCGGATCAGGTCCGCGAACGGCCGGACTTTCGTCGCGGAAATCCTCGCAAAACGATGACTTGCCTGAATCAACGCCATTTCGATTCTCTTGCCCCGTCATGCACGCAGGTTGCACCCGCGGGTAACCACCACTGATTCGTAATCACCGCGATCCCTTGGCGCCGTGACCGCGGAACGTCCGCGTGGGGGCGAACTCTCCGAGTTTGTGGCCGACCATCTCTTCCGACACATACACGTTGATGTGGTGCCGGCCGTTGTGCACCAGGAACGTGTGCCCGATGAACTCCGGAGAGATCGTCGAACGCCGCGCCCAGGTCTTAATGGGCTCCTTCCGATTTGCCGAGTCGAGCCTGCCGATTTTCTTCAGCAGGTTCTCGTCGACGTAAGGGCCTTTTTTGAGGGAACGTCCCATGGGAGTCTTTAGTTCACAGTTGACGGTTCACAGTGTCAGTTGTCAGTTCTCAGTAATCAGTTGTCAGTTTGCCGATCGCCAGTCGCCTGACCGAAAACTGCCGACCGTTAACTGGCAACTCCTCATGTAATCAATTGTCCGTGACGGCGCGTCTTCCGGCGACGAACGATCGCCTTCGACGAAGGCTTCCGACGCTTACGGGTCTTGCCTCCCTTGGCCAGCTTTCCAGTGGGACTGCAGGGATGCCGTCCGCCGGCCGTGCGGCCTTCACCGCCCCCCATCGGGTGGGCGATCGGGTTCATTGCCGTGCCGCGGACGTGCGGACGACGTCCCATCCACCGCTTGCGGCCGGCCTTGCCTAATTTGATATTCTGATGGTCGCCGTTGCCAATCTGACCAATCGTCGCCCGGCAGGTCGCGCTCAATCGTCGGATCTCTCCAGACGGCAGAGTAATCTGTGCCCATTCCTTCTCGCGGGCATTCATCGTGGCGGCCGTTCCCGCACTGCGGCAGAGCTGCCCGCCTTTGCCCGGCTGCATCTCGATATTGTGAATCGGCATGCCCGGCGGAATCTTCGACAGCGGCAGCGTATTGCCGACCTTCGGCTCCGCGTCGGCGCCGCTCATTACCATCGCGCCGGCCTCGAGTCCCTCCGGCGCCAGAATGTAGCGCTTGTCGCCGTCGAGGTAATGCAGCAACGCAATGCGGGCCGAGCGGTTCGGATCGTATTCGATGAAGGCGACCTTCGCCGGCACGCCGTCCTTGTCGCGCTTGAAGTCGATGATCCGGTACTGCTTCTTGTGTCCGCCGCCGCGATGCCGGACGGTGATCTTCCCCTGGAAGTTCCGGCCGGACTTCTTCTTCAGGCGCACCGTCAGCTTCTTCTCACGCCGCTTTTTGCGGTCCGTGATCTCGGCGAAGTCGCTGACCGACATGCCGCGCTGCCCGGCGGTGGTCGGCTTGAGGAATCGGAGACCCATGGGAAGAAAGTTCTCAGTTGTCAGTTAACAGTTGTCAGATTCCCTGCCAGCACCAGGCGTCAGCCGCCAGAGTTTACTGACAACTGACCACTGATGACTGACAACTTCCTAGAAGAACGCGATGCGGTCTTCCTCGTGCAGTTCGACGACGGCCTTCTTCCAGTCGCCGGTGTGGCCCATCTTCAGCTTGGTGCGACGGGGCTTCCCCTTACGGTTCTGCGTCCGCACGCGCGTCACGCGCACGTCCCACAACGTTTCCACCGCGTTACGGATGTCTTCCTTGGTCGCCCGCGGGCTAACCTCGAACGAATAGGCGTTGTGCTTCTCCGACTGGTGCGTCCCCTTCTCGGTCACCAGCGGACGCAGCACCACCTGATGGGGATCCATCAGCGGCGTGTCGGTCGTTGCTTCGGTCGTTGCCATTGGTATTCACTGCCGCGCCAGAAAACCCGTGTGTGTGCAAAAAACGGGCTTCTGAACCGGTTCTACTTGTCGCTGTCGCCGTTCCGCTGGCGGAGCTGGTCAATCGCGTCTTTGGTAATCACGAGCTGCTTCTGGTGCAGCAGGTCATAGGCGTTGAGATCAGTGCAGGGCATCACCTGCAGCCGGCCGATGTTCCGCGCCGAACGCCAGACGTTGGCGTCCGCACCCCCCAGGGCCAGCAGGCACGACTGCTTTGCGAACCCGAACGCCTTGAGCATGCCGGCGATCACGCTCGTCTTCGGCTGATCGACCGACAACTGATCCACGACGATCGCCTCGCCGTCCTGGAACTTGCTGAGCAGCGCCATCCGCGTCGCCAGCCGCACCGCCTTCTTGGGGAGCCGGTAGCTCCAGTCCTTCGGCACCTTCGCGAACGTATGGCCGCCGCCGCGGCGGATGGGGGTGCGGCGGTTGCCCGCGCGGGCGCGGCCGGTCCCCTTCTGCCGGTACATCTTCTTCTTGTTGCCGGCCACCATGCCGCGCGACTTCGTCGCCACCGTGCCGACGCGCTTGTTCGCCTCGTACATCACCACGACGTCGTGAAGCAGCTGCTTATTGATGCCCGACGCCAGCTCCGCCGGATCGAACTCGTACGTGCCGACCTCTTTGCCGGACATATCGCGAATGGGTGCGGAGATCATGGTGAGTTGTCAGTTCTCAGTTTTCAGTTGTCAGTTTCACACATGACTGCCGTTGATTGCCGCCGCCCGAGTCCACGCAACCGAGGACCGACGACCAGCATCCGACCTGCATTACCCAACCTTGTTCGTCTTCCGCACCAGCACGTATCCGCCGTTCGGCCCCGGGACGGCTCCCTGGACGAGCAGCATGTTGTTCTCCGCATCAACCCGCACGACCTGGAGGTTGCGGATCGTGCAGCGGTCAGCGCCGTAGCGGCCGGCCATCCGCTTTCCCTTCTTGATCCGACCGCACCAGCCGCGGTTGGTGCCGTGGGCCGACATACTGCCGGGCATACGGTGAATCTTCTTGGCTCCGTGACTGGCCTTCTGTCCGGCGAAGTTGTGCCGCTTCATAACGCCCGTCGTGCCGCGGCCCTTCGAAGTGCCGATCACATCGACGTGAGTCACCTCATTGAACAACTCAGCCGTCAAAACCTGCCCGACCTCACAGCCGTGCTCCTCGCCGTCGGTCCGGAACTCCCGCACGAACCGGGGCGGTTCGCAGTCAGCCTTCGGCAGCAGTTCGACGCCCGCCTCCTGGCGGCGCTTCTGCCGCTTGCTGCTGAGCTGAACGACGTGGCCGCGCTCGGAGCGGGAAGCACGATGGCGGTTCCGCTTGTCGGCGGAGCGCTCTTTGTCGGCGTCGCTCAGCTTTTCCTCGAATCCGACCTGAACCGCCTCGTAGCCGTCCCTGTCCATCGTGCGCAGCTGCAGCACCGTGCACGGACCAGTGGCGAGCACCGTCACAGGGATGATGGAACCATCCTCCCCGTAGACCTGCGTCATTCCGACTTTTCGACCTAACAATCCGACCGGCATGATCTCACTCTCAAGGTGCGGCGGGCGCGGTCCACACACGTGGCATTCGCGCCCTGCGGCTTCGCCCCCACCCGCAGATACGCCTTCATTCGCCGCCCATCGCAGATGCGGAGCGGGGGAGCCGCCATCTCCCGAAGGCCTCTTTTCCGAACAAGCCTCGCGGCCTGCTCTCCACCCGGCCGCCCGCCGGAACGGACCCGAAGGCCGTCCCCTGGCAGGACGCACGGGGCGACTAGGCGGTCGCCTTAATCTTGATGTCAACACCCGCCGGCAACGACAGCTTGTTCAGCGCGTCGATGGTTTTCCCCGTCGGCTGCAGTATGTCGATGACCCTTTTATGGGTCCTGATCTCAAATTGTTCGCGCGACTTCTTGTCGATGTGCGGGCTGCGCAGCACTGTGTACCGCTCAATCCGCGTCGGCAACGGGATCGGCCCGTGTACGACCGCCCCCGTCCGCTTCGCCGTGTCGACAATGTCCGTCGCCGACTGATCGAGAACGGAGTGGTCGTACGCCTCCATTCTGATCCTGATCCGCTCGTTGCCAGCCACGTTTAACCGTCACCTCTGTAATGGGTTAGAGCGCCCGAACTCTGCAACAGGAACCGCTCCGGACCGTTGGGAACTCGGAATCCTAATAACGCCCCCGAATGTTGTCAACGAATCGGGAAGACGTTTTACCCCTGGACTGCCATGTTCCCCGTCGCAACCCCCTCTGCCCTCTGCCCTCACCCCATCATCTCGGCCAGCACGCTCGGCGGCGCCAGATCGTACTTCAGCGGCTCCATCGAGTACGACGCCCGCCCCTGCGACAGGCTGCGGATGTGCGTTGAATAGCCAAACATGTTGGCCAGCGGGGCTTCGCACTGCAGCACCGTCAGGTCGCCCCGATGCTCGCTGCCGTTGATGCGGGCGTGCCGGATGTTGAGGTCCGCCTGGATATTGCCGACAAACTCCGCCGGCGTCACCACCTCCAGTTTCATAATCGGCTCCAGCAGCGCGGGCTCCCCCTTGCTCAGGGCATCGTGCACCGCATGGGACGCGGCCGCACGCAGCGCCTCTTCGGTCGTCTCCGCCTCGCGGTAGTCGACCCCGGCGATCGTGAACTTGACATGCATCAGGGGGTAGCCGACGACGCCTCCCGCCTGGGCCGCCTCGGTGACCGCCTCCTGGCCGATCTTCACGAACTCTTCCGGCACCTCGCCCGGCTTGAGCCCCCAGAGTACCAGGATCGGCTGCTCCCCGCGGAACGGCTCGATCCGCACCCGGACCCGCGCGAACTGCGATTCTCCCTGCGTCGAGCGCTGGAATTCCCCTTCGCCGGTCGCAGCCGCCCGCACCGTTTCCCGGTACGAGACTCGCGGCTTGTGCACTTTCACATTCAGATTGTAGTCCCGCACCAGCCGCTCGCGGATGATCTCCAGGTGCAGTTCGCCCATCCCGCTGATGATAGTCTGCCCGGTCTCGTCGCTGACCTTCGCCTTGAACGTCGGGTCCTGCTTCCCCAGCCGGACGAGTGCATCCTCCAGTTTCTTCCGGTCGGCGCTGGAGTCAGGTTCGACCGCCATCGAGATCACCGTCTCCGGGAAGGTGATGCTCTCCAGCAGGATGGGATGCCGCTGCTCGCAGAGGGTGTCGCCGGTCACCACTTCCTTGGGGCCGATCACGCCGACGATATCTCCGGCCGGCACCTCGTCGGTCTCCAGCTTCTCCCGCTGGTCCGCCTGAATGTGCCACAGCTGGCTGATGAGTTCCTTTTTCCCCGTCCGCGGATTGAGCATCCGGGATCCGCTCTTCAGCCGTCCCGAGTACACGCGCACGAAGCAGAGGTCCGCGTGCTTATCCGCCTGGATCTTGAATACCAGCCCGGCGAACGGCTCGTCATCCGAGGGTTTGCGGCTCTCCTCGGGAGACTGGTTCTTCTTCGGCGCCGGGTTGGTTCCCTTGATCGGCGGCACGTCGAGCGGGCTGGGCAAGTAACGGATCACGCCGTCCAGCACCAGCTGCACGCCGCAGTAGTCGAGCGACGACCCGCAGAACGTCGGCTGCAGGTTCCCGGCGAGCGTCGCCGCACGCAGGGCCGCGTAGATTTTCGCCGGAGCGACCGTGCCGGAGTCCATGTACTCCTGCATCACGGCGTCGTCGACGAGGGAGACCGAATCGAGCAGTTGGCCGCGCCAGCGTTCCGCCTCCTCCTGCCGCTCCGCCGCGATCTCGCGGAATTCAATCATCTGCCCCTTCGACTCCACGTCGAAGTACACTTCGCGCTGATGGACGAGGTCGATGATGCCTTTGAAGTCGTTGCCGGCCCCGATCGGGATCGTGAGCGCCACCGGAGTCGCCTGCAGCCGGCGGGCGATCTCTTTGAACGTCCGTTCGAAGCCCGCGCCGATGCGGTCCATTTTGTTGATGAAGCACAGCCGCGGCACGTGATACTTGTTCGCCTGCCGCCAGACTGTCTCGCTCTGGGCCTCGACCCCCTCCACCGCACTGAACACGACGACGGCACCGTCCAGGACCCTCAGGCTCCGCTCCACCTCGGCGGTGAAGTCCACATGCCCGGGCGTGTCAATGACGTTGATCCGGCACTTGTTTCCGGTCTCGTTGTCAGTCCAGTGGCAGGTGACGGCTGCCGAATAGATGGTAATCCCGCGCTTGGCCTCCTCGGGATCGAAGTCGGTCTGGGTGGTCCCTTCATCGACTTCGCCCATCTTGTGAGAAGAGCCGGTGTAATACAGGATCCGCTCGGTCGTGGTGGTTTTGCCGGCGTCGATATGGGCAACGATGCCGATGTTCCGCAGGTTGGCAATGGATGTCGGCATCGGACGCTCGGGAGTCGAGTCGGTTCAGCAGGCGGATGGAACCACGGAATACACGGAAGTCACGGAATGAGTGACAATCGCGCACTGCTCGATGGAACCGCGAAATATGCGAAAGCCGCGAAAAAAAGCCGGGACACCAGCGGGTCAATAAAGGACGGCAGGGCACGGCAGATCAACCCCCATCCAGATCACTCCTGGCCAATCATCCTCCGCAGCCGCTCCATCCTTTCGCCGTTTTTGCCTGTTTCGCGGTTCCTTTTCCGTGTCTTCCGTGTATTCCGTGGTTCCCTCTTCAATCGGGCATTCAACGCGCAAAGCCCACGGGTTGCAACCCGTGGGCTTTGGATTGTGGCCGGTGATTAGTAGGCGAAGTGGGCGAACGCCTTGTTGGCGTCGGCCATCTTGTGGATGTTCTCGCGGGTGGTGATGGCCGTTCCTTCACGCTTGTACGCGGCAACGAACTCATCGGCCAGCGACTGGGCGATCGGCCGCCCTTTGCGGCCGCGGACGGCGGCGAGGATCCAGCGGATCGACAGGGCCCGCTGCCGTTTGTGGTTTACGGGCGTGGGCACCTGGTACGTCGCACCGCCGACGCGCTTGGAGCGGACTTCCACGCTGGGCTTCACGTTTTCCACCGCCGCCGTGAAGACCTCGATCGGGCTGACTTCGGGCACTTTCTTGTGCACGATGTCGAGCGCCTCGTAGAACTCCCGCATCGCCACGCTCTTCTTACCATCGTACATCAGGCAGTTGATGAACTTGCTGGCGAGCGTGGAGTTGTAGCGGGGGTCCGGCTTGAGCTGGGTCGCGCTGGCGGTGAAACGTTTGGCCATGTCCAGAGGTCAGAGGTCAGAGGTCAGAGGTCAGAGGTCAGGAACGGCCTGAATCCGCGGACGGGGAGGTTTTTCGAACGGCCACTCGCCGTCGACCATTCGTTACTTCGGCCGCTTGGCGCCGTAGCGCGACCGCGCCTGGCGGCGCTTGTCCACGCCCAGTGTGTCGAGCACGCCGCGGATGATCTTGTAACGCACACCGGGGAGGTCGCGGACGCGGCCGCCGCGGACGAGGACGATCGAGTGCTCCTGCAGGTTGTGACCTTCGCCCGGGATATAGGCGGTGAGTTCCTTGCCGTTCGACAGGCGGACGCGAGCGATCTTCCGGAGAGCCGAGTTCGGCTTCTTCGGCGTCATCGTGCGGACCTGCAGGCAGACACCCCGTTTCTGCGGGCAGCTGTCGAGCAGGGGCGTCTTGGTCTTGGAGGACTGCTTCTTCCGCGGTTTGCGGATGAGCTGATTGATCGTCGGCATGGAGCTGATTTCGTCAGACAACACAAGCCCGGCCGCCAACGTCGGCACCCCGGGCGCTGCAGATTGAACTGGAGACTCTATAGTTGGCGGATTCGAACGTCAAGCGGTGGAACACGTTCGAGAAACGGAAATGCCACCGCGTCAATTGTCATTCGTCAATGAAGTTCGGTGCGGCGTCCCGTTGACCAATGACCATTCCTGGCGCTCAATTCGCCCCGACAGGCTGCCCCCCCGCCCCGCCGCCGTAGTCCCCATCCCCGCCGAGCAGGTCCTTGAGGGACGGCACGCTCTCGTCCCCCATGCGGGCCGCGGCGGAGTAGTCCTCCTCCTCGGCGAGCAGCTCGCGCCGGGCCTGCAGGATGCGGTCCTTCTCCATCTTCTGCTCCATGAGAGCTTCTGGACGGATGCGGACTTCCGAATCCTGGTGGGACTGGAACCCGGTGCCGGCCGGGATGAGGTGGCCGAGAATCACGTTCTCCTTGAGCCCGACGAGCCCGTCGGTCTTGCCGGCGAGGGCCGCCTCGGTGAGCACCTTGGTGGTCTCCTGGAAGCTGGCCGCCGAGATAAAGCTTTCGCTCTGGACGGCCGCCTTGGTGATGCCGAGCAGCTGCGTGCTGGCGGTCGCCTGGCGGGGCTTGGTGAACTTGGCCACCTTGCCGTCCATCGCCTCGATCTGGGCGTTCACTTCCTCGACGGTGCTCGCCGGGACCACGTCGCCGACCTCGAACTCGGTCTCGCCGGCGTCCGTGATCTTCACGCTGTCCATCAGCTTCTGGTTGATCTTGCGGAACTCCATCTTCTCGATCACCAGGCCGGGCAGCAGGTCGGAATCGCCGTAGACCAGCCGGTAGAACGGCTTGTCGAAAAGCCGCTCGCGCAGGCTGAGGGCGATGTTGATGCGATGAACCAGCAGTGA
>JBGTSJ010000020.1:0-107995 GCA_041940305.1 Planctomycetaceae bacterium | reverse complement strand
TGTTCCGGATGGCAGCGGCCGGCAGGACGCCACGGGAAATCGCCCACATTGCGAACCAGAGGGGCTGGCCGAAAAAGGCACCCGGCCGATGGACACCGCGGCACGTCCTCGCCGTCCTGCCGAACCCGGTGTATGTCGGACTGATTCGAGATGGCGATGTGACCCGCCCCGGAGTTCATAGGGCGATTGTCAAACTCGAGCAGTTCGAGTGCGCCCAGGTAGTGATTCAATCGTCGGACCCGACGCCCTGGACGGAACAACTCCACGTCACTCTGGCCATTGCGGGGACGGCTCCGTTGCGGACGATGCGGCCGGCACATGATTCCCAGCACGTCCCGCCGAGCGCACATCCTGTATCAATACTATCGCTGCCGTTCTCACGTGGGAGGTCAGGCACCGTGCGACGGCGTCTCGCTTCGGGCCTCGGAAATCGAGCGGTATCTGGTCGAACTGCTCGGGTCGGACGATCTGGCTTCAGACGACCAGTCCGATGCTCAGCGGGAGGACGTGCACCGGTTTGTGGGGATCTGGTCCGGCTTGGACGACTTTGCTCAGCGCAGACTGGTTCCGGAAGTGCTGCACGAGGCGGTCTACGACGTTCGAGCCGGAACGCTCTCCGTGTCACTTCAGTCGGACGCCTTGGAACGGGTGACTCGCCATCCCCGCTGATGACCGGCCGAAGATAATTGCACATCCCGGCATTGACATCGACTACTTACGTCGCCACTATGACTACATTAGTAGTCAAGGAGCACCGATGGATATTCGTAAACGGCCTGGCCTGCCGGAAGGGCAACGCGAAATCATGGAGGTCATCTGGGATCGCGGAGAGGCCTCCGCCTTTGAGGTTCGCGAGATCCTCTCGCAGAAGCGTGAGGTCTCCCGGACTGGCATCCGTACTTCACTGGAGCGCCTCGAAAAAAAAGGCTGGCTGAAGCACAGGGTGGTCGGCCGCACACATTTCTATTCGCCCACCGTGTCGCGGGACACGAACCTCCGGCAGCGCGTCGTCGAACTGGTTGATCGGGCTTGTGGGGGACGGCCCGAGCGGCTCATGGCGGCCTTGCTGGAACAGCGGGGCCTGTCGAGTGAAGAAGTGCAGCGGATTGAAGCCCTCTTAAAATCCGCCAAGCAGCAAAACGCCAACTCCGGAAGGAAGCGCCCATGATTCTGTCACTCATCGGTCGTGGCGAAGCGGACATCCTTTTGACACTGGTTATCCAGATCACGCTGGTGGCAGCAGTGCCCCTGCTGTTCTCATTCCTGATCCGCAGTGCCGCGTGGCGCCACAACATCCTGTGGGCCGGATTGATCGGCGTCGTGACGGCTCCCATGCTGTTGGCTGCAAGCCGGGGGGCCGGAGTCGCGGTCGACATTCCGATTCTGAGGGATTCCGGTGCACCGCCGCGTGACCCGCCGGCTCTATCTGAAGTCGTTGCAACCGCAACAGCCAGCGACGCCGCCTCACAACGAAAGCCGGATCTCGGAATCCAGGTGATCGGTGTCGGGAATGCAACATCACCGACCAACTCGACAGATCGCAGCACCTCTCCCAAGCCAACGGTTGGATCCCGATCCGCAGTGCTTCCGTGGAAGCGAACCATCGAACTCCTATGGCTGAGTATCGCCGCCCTGTTGCTGGTCGGGATTGCGCGCGCGGCACGGAGAGCTCGGAGAATCCGACTTGCGTCTCAACCGATTGACAGCCACGCGTCGCCGGCCCTTACGGTGGCCGCTCAACGACTGGGCATCACAAGATTCCCCGAAGTCCGCCTGTCACCGACGCTCGCAATGCCGGCTGCCGCTGGCTTCTTGCATCCACTGATACTCATTCCAAATCGAGACTGGGAGGTCCTTTCCCAGGAACAGTTGACTCAGGTGCTGGTCCATGAGGGGGCCCATGCCGTACGGCGCGATCCCTTCTGGATCCTTCTGCAGCGAATCACGGGAGCCCTGTTCTGGTGGCACCCGCTCATTCACGCAGTCAACTCCCGCCTCAATCAAGCACGTGAGGAGATCTGCGATAACTTCGTGCTGCGCAACACCCCTTGTGAGGAATACGGTGGCACACTGCTGCTAATGGCGGTACATCCGCGCCCGGCGGCTGCCGGTCTGTTGGGACTGTTCAGCGGCGGCTGTGCGCTGGAACGGCGAATTGCGGGCATCCTGGACATCAAACGAAGCCTGTCTGTCGGAGTTCGACGACCGCTTGCTCCGACATCGATCCTGTGCGTCGCACTACTATCGCTCGTCGTGGCAACGGCGCGCGCAGTCGCATTGCCGGACAACGCGAATCAGAACGCTGCACCCATCCCGGACCAAACGGAGACGCCAGCGCCAATAGGCCAGCAGCAGGTCCGAATGCCTGAATTCGAAGTCGAACAAATTCATCCCAGCATGCAGGGGAGCGAGCTCTGGCTGGACCTGCGGAACCGGCTTAAACGGAGCGCCGTCCAGTTCCGGGTTGTCGAAATTGATGAAAACGGCCACGTCCGGCTCAGCCTTGCCGCCACGCCGGCTACGGACTTATCGCATCTCCAGGGAGCACCTTTGACCTCGCTTGACTTGAGCAATACCGGAGTTCGCGATTTGACGCCCCTGCAGGGCATGCCGCTGGAGGTACTGGACCTCAGCGGTACGCAAGTCGTCGATCTGACCCCGCTGAGCGGGCTCAGGATCAGACAACTCAATCTCATGGGATTGGCAGTACGCGACCTGTCGCCCCTCCGTGACGCTCGCCTTGTGCAACTGGTGGCGATCGGCGTTCCTATCGAGGACCTGTCGGTTTTGTCAGGAATGCCGCTGGAATATCTCGATCTGCGCCGCACGAACGTAAGAGACCTCACGCCACTGGCCAGCCTACCAATGGAAACTGTTCAGATCGAAGACAGCCCGATCAGCGATCTGACTCCATTGCGCGAGACGCGCGTCAAGACCCTCTGGTTAAAGGGACTAAAAAGGATCGACCTTACGCAACTGAGCGGTATGCAACTGGAAAGGCTGGTCCTCCAGGGCGCAGATATCGCGGACATCACGCCCCTGCGGGGAATGTCACTGGAGTCCCTGTCCTTGGAGAACACCTCAGTCGTGGAACTTGGACCGATCGTGGATCTGCCGCTGAACACGCTCTCGTTGATGGGCACGCACATCGCCGACCTGACTCCGCTGGCCGGCATGTCGCTCAAAGACGTGTACCTTTCTGAACCCGGTACCGATCTGGCGCCGCTCAAAGACATGCCGCTGGAAACGATCGCGTTGCCTCCGTTGGACACGGTCAAGAACATCGAACTGCTGAGGAATATGCCCAACCTGAAATGGATCCGCCCACCAGAGTGCAAACCGCTCACGGCGGAGGAGTTCTGGAAAGCCTATGATTCCGGCCGCGCAGCAGGCCCGCCGGGCCGCTAACAGAGATGGCAGTTGGTTTTTGGGTCCTCGCCATTCGGGTCACGGCAGAACATCGAACTCCTAAGTTGCTATGTGTCATACCTTTGTGGCAATGTGAAATAACATGAAGGTCACAGGTAAGTCAGCTCGATTTTCCACTTCACGCGGCTCGGAATCCATCCGACCTGCTGGTTAACGCGGGGTTGGGCTCGGTAGAGCGATCCGGAATGTGGGGTCCGGAGCGCTTAGCGGTCCGGACGGATTTCGGAACGCGAGACTTTGAGACAGCCCCTCAGCTGGAGTCCGGCGGACTGGTCGCCATCTTACCGCCACGTCATCGATGGTCGTTGAAGTCGTCGAACAGGGAAGAGACCAGAAAGGGAGCAGCAGATCGGCATCTGCCGACCGGAACTCTATTCACCATCCACCAGGGACGTTTGAAGTGGCTCTTTGACGCCGTTGGCGGCGTGGGGGTGTGTTGAAAAGAACCATTCGAGGAGTTCGAACAGGGCTTGCTCGGCAATGAGAGCATGCGCCTCCGATAAAGTGGCTGGCTGGAAATGCGATCCTGGACTGGTGTTGGTCTGGATGGTGCGAACATGGATCGCGACATTTCTGGGAAGTGTGCCGTCCGATGCCAGGGGCCCGACCATACGCTCCACTGTCGGCTGACCGTCACCACAGTTGGTTCCAGATTCCTTACACAGTGCGTGCAAGATCTTCTCTGTAATGAAACGAATCTTGTTAAGCGCAGAAGGGACATCGACAGCAAACAACGACTGCAGTACATGCAGGTCCCCAGCCACCATCTCGCACGACGCCGCAATCTGCCGCACCTTCTGCTGCGAGGCGCGGCGCAACTGGTCTTTCAAGTCCTCGTTCTCGCCACAAAGGCGCCGTAATTGCAGCAGTCGCTCGACGCGTGCAGTCAGCTCTTCAACGCGAAATGGCTTTGTGACATAGTCATCAGCGCCACTCCTTAATGCCGCGAGCAACGATTCGTCTCCTGCCTTCGCCGTAAGAACAATGAATGGCACGTGGGCGAGCGTTTCTGTCGAACGGCAGCGGCGCAAGAGTTCCATGCCATCCATCCGCGGCATCATCACATCCGTGATGATCAGATCCGGATGATTCAGCTGAGCTGCGTGCAGCCCTACCTCCCCATCTCCTGCAACGCGCACCCGGAACCCGGCATGCGTTAAAGATTTGGCGATGAATCGCTGCAAATCCGTGTTGTCTTCCACCACGAGAACCAGCCCACGTTCTACTCCAGAAACCTCGGGACTATAGACACCTTCATCAGCAGGCGATGGATCATGGATTGCCTGCGCCAGCGTTATCGGTCCGGGCTGAAATGGTGACTCGTCACAGCCGTCGATCTGTCTCAGAATCGGCAGTGTCAACAAAAACTCGCTGCCGAATCCTGGCTCGCTGGTCACCGATACTGTCCCGCCGTGCAGCTCGACGATTTCCTTTACCAGCGACAATCCGATACCGGTTCCCTCATACCGTCGCGTCGTTGAAGCGTCTGCCTGAGCAAAACGGTCGAAGATAACGGGCAGCTTGTCCGGTGGAATTCCGCAGCCGGTATCGCGCACCCGCACATGAGCTGTCGAGCCCTCGCACGATAATTCGATGCGAACTTTTCCACCGCGCTCAGTGAACTTGAACGCATTCGACAGCAGATTGTTGATTACGATCTCCAGGCGGTCACGATCAACGTTGGCGATGCAGCGGATCTCTGGAACCGACAGGGAGAGAAGCATGTCCCGTCGAGCAGCCGTCGATTCATATGCGGCTACAATCGGACACAGGAATGCTCCGAGATTTGTCCTCTGCCTGTTCAACTGCATTGCTCCAGCATCTAACTTCGAGAGCTCAAGAAGTTGGTTAATCAGCTGTAGGAGAGACTGGCTGCTGCGTTTGACACCTGACAGTTGCTTTCGAAGCTCTTCGTCCATCTCTCCGTACTGGTTATCCAGTGCCGCTTCGATCGGTCCGGCAATCAGAGTCAACGGCGTGCGAAGCTCATGCGACACATTCTGGAAGAACGCACTTCGTTGCCGCTCTGACACCTGCAACTCTGAGTTCGCATGCAGCAACTGTGCATAGAGTTGGTCAAACGCCCATCGCAACGCCATTGCAACCAGAAACGCCAGTCCGGAGACGCTGATAACCTGAAGTGCAGAGATCTCCCATTCCGCCGAGAGCGGAACAATTTGATCACCCACCCAGATGCCCAGGCCGACCCCAATTGGAATTCCAAAGGCCATGAACCTCCGGTCGGCAACTAACCCATACAGCATTCCGGCAAATATCGCTGACGCAAACCAGTATGGATGAAACTCGTTGACAATGAGTAGAGCCCAGAACACGGTCAGCAAATCGAATGCAATGTGTGCCTCCCAATAGGCAATTGCCAGCCGCGATAGCCCTCCTCGCTTGGGATAAAGAAGAAGAGGGAGGGCGCTGATCGCCACAAGAGCTCGGAGGAGGAGCGATTCCCGCAGCCCGTAAACATCGCGGCAAAGTAAGAAAAACGTAGGGTGAGCGACTACGGCCATCAGCCCTAATGGGGCGATGAACTTCTGCGTAAGAAGATAATCATTCCTCGGCCCGCCCATGCTCGAAGTCCGATGCCAGGCATTCATTGCTCCGCCCACTACTCTGTGCGAAGCTCCCGGAATGCGACAGCGATTGCGGTATCGCAATGAGTGAATGATGCTAACCGAGCAGGTAGGCCCCCACAAGGAGGCATGTCTGCTTGAGGCGTCACGCTTCAATGTGGCCGCGGCTGTTCAGCCGCGGAAGGTGGTCTCCGCGCGAGTCCGGCCGCTGCCGGATTCGAGCTTCAGTGTGGCCGCGACTGTTCAGCCGCGGAAGGCTGCGATGCAGCGGCTGACGTGGCCGCGGTGCGTGCCGCTTCAATGTGGCCGCGACTGTTCAGCCGCGGAAGGCTGGGCGTCGAGGTCGAGCGGGGTTGATACGAGTTCGCTTCATGGAGCCCGCCACCGATCTGGACAGCGATCAGATCCTCGAGTGGCACCGTCGGCGGTGCTGGTGCGGAATCTACACCCGGCAATCGCGTGAGTCTCAAACCGAGTTTTCATCCTGCGAAGCTCAATTCGACGCGTGCTTCGCGTTCGTCCAGTCGCAATTCGACGAGAGCTGGCTGGAATGGTGAGCGGTACGACGACGAGGGCCAGTCGTCAGAGACGCTGGACCGCCCCGCCCTCAAGCGGCTACTCGAGTATGTCCGGGCGGGCAAGGTCTAACGGGTGCTTGTGCACCGGCTTGATCGGCTCTCACGCCGGATGGCAGATTGGGCAGCTGTGTTACAGCAACTCCGCGATTGCGGGGCGGAGTTAACGGTCGTCACTCAGCCGGAGTTGACCGGCAGTGCCGCGGACACGTTAGTGCTGAACGTGATGTCGGCATTCGCGGCGTTCGAGCAGGAGATGATACGGGAGCGGTTGGCGGACGCTCGTGCGGCCCACAAGCGGCGTGGACGCCGCGTGGCGGGCATCACACCCTACGGATACAAAGCTCACCCAGAGACCAAGCAGTTGGTTGTGGTCGAGCAGGAGGCGCGGCGCGTTCGCAAGATGTTCCGGATGGCAGCGGCCGGCAGGACGCCACGGGAAATCGCCCACATTGCGAATCACAGAGTCTATTTGACGAAGATGCATGCCCGAGGGTGGACACTACGGCACGTACTCGCAGTGCTCTCGAATCCTGTCTCGCTTTAGCTGGCTTCTGTTGATCCTCATCTCCGTTCGCGTGCGTTCGCGTGTTATCTAGCGCTGCAGGGTTAACGTACAACTCGATTGTAGAAACCCGCGGCCTGGGATTCAGTGCGAAAGCCGCGCGCCTCCCAGGCCTTCGCTGCCCGGCCCTGGTAAATGTAGGCGGTCTGGGGGAGTTCGCCGGGCGCGGCGGAGGTCTGCCTCAGGAACTCGTAGATCAACTCGGCCGCGGCGGTTTTGCCCTGCACCAGAGTAACGTGCGTGATCTGCACTCCTTCCAGCCGGGGCGTGCTGCGCGCGGCGCGGCCGCCCAGCGATTGCGGGGGCGTGTAGCGCTGAGCGGCATCGTGCAGCGCGAGGACATACCAGGCGTTGGGGCCCATGTTTCGCGAGACCCGTCCCAGCTCGCGCTCGATGCGGGTGACTTGTCGCTGCCGGGCGGCATCTGAGGGGGTGGTGCTCGTGTCGCCGTCCGATTCGGCGGCCGCCGCCGTCTGCGCGAAAATCAACAGCGCGATGCCGATTACGAATGATGAGAGACCGGAAGCCGGATTGCTGGGGGACACGGGGGCTGCTCCTGGCTACTGGATGCTGCGGAATGGACCCTCAATTCGCGCCGGCTCAGCGTTTACGGTCGAATGGCCGTCGCAGTTCCTCAATGAGGCGGGGCGCACGGACGTTGAAAACAGTACGGATCGCCCGGATGGGTTTTGGGTTTCAGCAATGGCGCACCGATGTCCGGAAGCCCCGTGTGAATCCCGAATCGTTGCCTTTCGTCCGCTTCCGGACTTAGAATCAACGCCACACCCGCTCGGCAATTCTCGAGATGCCCGCCTTCCGCGGCTTGCTTGCGGCGCACTCGGGCAGGGGCAGGGTGGTTTGCTTTTTTCGGCTCTCTGATTCACCGGGTCTGCAGCGGCGGCGATCGGCAACTTGTCGGCGATGGCTGCTGCGCGTCATCGTTCGGCTGCGGCGTGTTCGAGGGGGCAACTCAATTCACCTTGGTCGAGGTTCCAGCGGGCGGCCGGGTTTGGAATCGCGTGTAATGAACTCCACAGGGAGCGTTCTGCCGACATAGAGGTGATTGACAAGCGGGCTGCTGATCCGCTGCTGCCGGATCTGCGGCTGAAACAAGGGCAGCCAGTCCTTCAGGGCCGATGCCGGACGTTCCGACCACCGTAGTACCGCCCGTCGCCCAGATCGGCGGCTGCCGACTGCTCCACGAACTGGGACGTGGAGGGATGGGGGTCGTGTACCTGGCGGAGCATCTGGCGCTGGAGCGGAAAGTGGCGGTCAAGCTGCTGCCCCGCTCCAAGGTCGACTCCGAACACGTCCAGAGGTTCTTGCAGGAGGCGCGGACGTGCGGCCGGATCGAACACCCGAACGTCGTGCGGATCCATAACGTCGGCGAGGAGCAGGGGCACTACTTCATCGAGATGCAGTACGTGGACGGGCAGAACCTGTCCGAGATCGTGCGGGTGCAGGGGGGGCCGATCCCCTGGCGGACGGCGCTGAAGATTATCCGGCATGCGGGGAAGGGACTGGGTGCGGTGCATGCCACCGGCCTGGTGCACCGGGACATCAAGCCGTCGAACATCATGGTGGCGGGCGCGAACGTCTACGTGATGGATTTCGGACTCGTGCGGGAAGAGGGACGGTCGGAGCTGACGCAGACGGGGGTGATCGTCGGCACGCCGGCGTTCATGTCGCCTGAGCAATGCCTGGGGCAGGACGTTGATCGGCGGACCGACGTCTATTCGCTCGGAGCCACGCTGTACTATTTGCTGACGGCGAAGCTGCCGTACTCGGAGCCGAACCTGCGGGCGCTGCTGGCGCGCGTGGCGGCGCGGCAACTCCCCGCGGGGGTGTGCGATCTCAATCCGTTCGTGCCGCGGGCGGTGGGTGCATTCGTGGGGCAGGCGATGGCGTACGACCGCCGGCAGCGGTTCGCCAGCACCGACGAGTTTCTGCTGGAGCTCAAGCGCCTGCTGCAACCGACGGGGGAGCCGGAAGCGTCCACCATCGATACGTCACGGGTCTCGCTGCACGACACGCAGGACGATGCGCTGGTGCCGGCGCTGGCCCCGCTGCATTCGATACCCACGGCGACGGTCGATGAGTCGATCCGGCCGTGGAAGACAGGGCTGGCCGTCGGCGGGGCACTGGTGGGCCTGCTGACGATCTCGCTGGGACTCAATGCCGTGTTCGGCAAGCGCAGCGAAGAGGAGCCGAGCGTTTCGCCGGCACCGACATCCACGACGCCGGCGACTGCAGAAGCGGCCTGGTACGCAAGCCGGGACGTAAGCGGGATGGTGCGCATCCCGGCGGGTTACGCGCAACTGGGGAACGACTTGACGCGCCTGCGAGGCTATCTCGAACAGAGCAGCGGAACGACGCTGCTGAACGAAGACTACCTGGAACCTGTGGCCCGGGTGCACGTCCCGGAGTACTTCATTGATCAGTACGAAGTCACGAATGCCGACTACGCGCGGTTCGTCGCCGCCACCGGAGGGACGCCGCCGCGGCATTGGAGGGGAACGTCGCCTCCGCCGGGGACGGAGATGCATCCGGTGACACACGTCAGCCATGCCGATGCGCTGGCCTACGCCGAATGGGCGGGGAAGCAACTGCCCACGGTGGCCCAGTGGGTGCGCGCGTTTCGCGGCGACAGCGAGCAGTACTTTCCCTGGGGGAGCACCGCGAGCACGGACCTGGCCAACGTCGGCGAGAACCTGGCGTTCCGCCACGGTCCGTGCGACGTGACGGCGACGCCGGGCGATGTCTCCGCGCTGGGCGTGTTCAACCTGGTGGGGAACGCGGCCGAGATGACGCGCGAACTGGAAACGGTGGACGGCGTGTCCGTGGTGATCTTCAAGGGGAGCGACTGGGGGCAGAGCATCTTCAGCGGGATCGGGTCGGGCCGGCGGTTCGCGGCGCCCGAGCTGCAGTTTGAGACGCTGGAGGCGCGAGCTCAGGACCGGCAGATCGGCTTTCGCTGCGTGCTGGAGGCGCCGGCGACGGAATAGCAACATCGAGTCGCGGGGCGGGGTCCCGCGATGACGAAGCGGAGCGGGAACAATGGCAGCTACGGTCACGGTCGTCTGTCCGAATTGCCGCAACCAGATGCGGGCGTCGGTCGAGCACATCGGCAAGAAGGGTAAGTGCCCGAGCTGCCAGTCACTCGTGGAGATTCGCCCGACGGCCGAGGAGACGGTGCGCTCGCGGAGCGTGGCCGCGGCAACCTCCGCCCGGCGCGACGGAGCCACCAGTCATACCGACGTGCCGGTGTGGGTCTCGGCACTGTGCGGCGCCGGCCTGACGGCGGCGCTGTACCTGGCGATCTTTCTGCCGATCCGGTCCACGTACCTGGGAGAGCTGTTCTGGGGTCGCGGGGCGATCCCGGTGATCACCACGCTGGTGACCTGCTGGGGCTTCTCGCACCTGGCGCTCAAGTACCGGGCGGTGCAGCGGCAGCGGACGATCGCCGGCCTGGAACTGCAGCTCATTCCGCTGGAGATCGGCCTGCAGGTGACGACCGACAACGTGGACCAGTTCCTCGATCACCTGGCGACGCTGCCCGCGCGAGACCAGAACAGCATCGTCGCCCGGCGGATTCGCGGGGCGCTCGAGCATTTCAAGCACCGCAACAGCGTGCCGGAGGTGCAGCAGTACCTGAGCTCGCAGGCCGAGATCGACGGCTCGACGGTGGACTCCGGGTACACGCTGCTGCGCTCGATCATCTGGTGCGTGCCGATCCTGGGCTTCATCGGGACGGTGATGGGGATCAGCGACGCCGTGAGCGACATGAAGGATGCGCTGCAGCCGGCGCAGTCGGCGGCGGCGGAAAGCGGCGAGCCGGCGGGCGAATCCGGCGATGCGCAGTCCGGGTTGGGGGCGTCGATGATGAACGCGATGGGGGGCGTGACGAGCGGCCTGTCGGTGGCGTTCGATACGACGCTGGTGGCGCTGGCGTTCGCCATCCTGCTGCTGTTTCCGACCGAGGCGCTGCGCAAGATGGAATACGCGATGCTGGACCGGATCGAGGAGTTCAGCAACGAATCGCTGCTGCGGCGGATGGCCGACGCCAAGGGATCGAACGCCGACATGCCGGCGGTGGTGCGGGACGCCTTGCATTCGGCGTTCCAGGAGCACCAGCGCTGGCTGGCGCAGTGGCAGGCCCAGGTCGGTCAGCTGGGGCAGTTGATCGGCAGCGACTTCGAGCAGGCGGTTGCGCGAGTCCAGGACCAGTTGACGGCCGCAGAGGGAACGCGGCTGCAGCAGCTGCGGAACACGGCGCAGGCGGTGGAAGAGCTGTTCGGGAAATTTGGGCAGTCCACGGCGACGTGGGAGCGTTCGGCGGGTCAGGCGCTGAAGTCGGTAGAGGCTTCGGTGGCTGCATCGGAATCGTTGAGCGTCGCCCTGACCCGCAATCTGGAACTGCTCAACCAGGCCGCGGAACGGGCCGCGACATTGCCGCGCGGTGACGCAGCCCCAGCGCCGCTGCTGTCGGCCCCGCTGCCTGACGGACACTCGCGCGAACCGGGGTTGTTCGACCGCTGGTTCGGACGGGGATGACGCACGGTTGAGATGTCTGCAAGCAGGGCAATTCAAGTACAGCGACAGTCAATGCGGAATAACTGGAGACGCCGACATGCCGCGACAAAGGGGGCAAACGAATGTTGATCTGTTTCCATTTCTGAGTGTGCTGTGCTGCGTTATCGGCACGATGATGCTGCTGATGGTGACGGTCATGAGCACGCGGGTTGTGGAGGCTGACGAGCAGGTGACCGAACGAGAGAAGGGGAAAGGAGCCAACGCTCAGGAAGACGCGATCGACGACTCGACGTACGACCAGTTGTCCGAGGAGCTGGACCGGCTGGCCGGGATTCTGGCCGTGCGTCTAAACGAACGTGATGAGCTGCTGGCGAGCGAACAGCGGCTCACGGCGCTGATCGAAGAGAAGAAGGACTCCATCATGGTCCCGCCCCTCGGAGGACGCGACCCTGTTGAGCTGGACCGACCCGAGCCCGTGGAGATCGTTCCAGATGCTTCGTCCACGGTGACCAAGGACCCGGTGTATGTCGAAGTCAAGGCCGAAGGATACCTGGTCCACCGTGAGGACGAGTTGTATCCGCCCGTCACGAAGTCGGGGACGATGGACAACCCCAGGTTCAGCGCCGTAGCCGGGTTGACGAGATTCCTGACGTCGATCGATGAGCGGCGTGACTCGGAGTATCTGTTGCTGCTGGTGCATCCGAACGGCGTCGAAGCGCTGAAGAATCTGCGCGAGTACCTGCTGCAGGACTTCGGCGAACAGAAGCAGGAGAATCGGGGGCTCTTCATCGTTTCGTGGACGGCGGACCGCATTGGTGTCGGCGTGGAGCCGTTCTCGCGGGACTGGGAGTTGATCGTGAAACAGGCGGACGAATAGATCGGGAGCAATCAATGGCCAGAAACAGACGCGATTCAGGCTTCAAGCTGAGCTTTGATGGATTGGCCGATTCGGTGACGAATCTGGTGGGCGCACTGATCCTGCTGCTGCTGTTGATGATTGGAGTGTCAAGACAAGCGTTGTCCCAGCAGACTCCCGAACCGTCTCCGCCGCCGTCCGGGCAGTCCGATGGAACGCGATCGATCGTCCCGCTCCAGCAGCGCGTCTCCCTGCTGCAATCGGAAGTGCAGGCTGTCGATGCCGAGATCGAATCGCTCGATGGACGTCTGGACGCACTGCGGGATGAGATCGATGAATTGCTGAACAAGGTTGATGCAGTTCAACCTGCGCCTCCACCAGAACCCGCGGACGAGGAGACGCCGCCCGATGCACGGGAAGTCAAGTTTCGGCCGCCGCTGGAAAGACGCGACGAGAGGCCGGCACTCGCGTTTGTGATCCAGAATGACCGGATCAGCGTGATCAACTGGGACTCTCTTACAGAGCAGGTGCGAGCCGTCGCCGGCGAGCGCAACGGACGGGTGCCAATCGATATCCCGCTGGACGGAATGGACTTTCGCGTCGTTGGATCTGTAACGGGGCCGTACCTTGGTGACGTTAACCTCATTCTCACAAGAAGGGAGGGAGCGAAGGGCGAGCCCATCGCGAACGCCGCGTCTCAGGACGGCGAGTTCATGCGCCAACTCCGGACCGTCAGCCCGAGTACACATACGATCAGTTTTCTTGTCTACCCGGACAGTTTCGAAGGGTTTTTGAAGGCGCGGTTGGCGGCGTGGGAAGAAGGATTCGACGTCGGCTGGAACCAATACGCGTCCGGCGAAGAGATCCGGCTGGGACAGGACGCGGGCGGATCGACGGTGAACTGAAGCTCGTCGATGTATTCGACAACCCACTGCAGGTTGTATTCGGGTGTTGTCAACATGATCGTACACTGCGGGCGTTGCCGGACCCGATTCGAAGCGGACGCAGAAGCTGCCGGCGAAACGGCCTACTGTCCGTCGTGCGGAGCGGAATGCGCCGTCCCGGCCGCCGTATCACAACGCACGACTCGAGTCTTCGGTGAGGCACATGGGTCCGACGTTGGCGCTCGCTCTGCAGGACAGGTGCGATGCCCCTGCGGCGCATCCGTTTCCTATGCGATCGACGAGATCGGAGGAACGGTGTATTGCCCATCGTGCGGGCGGGCGCATGCCATCGAGCAGAGCGTCGGTGACGACCCCGGGGCGGTGACAGGGAAACCGGCTGCCCCACACGATGGCCGTGCTCGTGAGTTCTCGTCACGCTCCGCTCGATCTGCGAACAGGTACTGGAAGTGGATCGCGGCTGTCGCCGCGATGATCCTGACGGCGAGCGGCGGAATCGCACTGACCCGGTCGAATGAGTCCGCCGGCGAATGGCTGGGCGTGGCGCCGATCTCCGTCACCCCTGCCGAAAGCATCGCAGCGGTTTCGACACCGAGTGTCGGCGACCAGGAGCAGCCTGACAGCAAGCAGGATGATCCGGTCGAGATCACGCTGGACGACATCAACGGCCTGCTGGAACTGGAGGATCGCCGATTGGCGTTGTTCGAGGGACGATTGTGGGAGCGGGAGTTGATCGTGCAGGAGACCCCGCAAGGCGATCCGCGCCTGGTCCGGCTGCAGGAAGTGATCGAACTCCTGTTTGAGACGCTATCGCCACCTGCCGCTGGTCCGCCGCCGGAGATCGAGCAGTTTCGGGATCTGGTCAACAAGCTGCGCGACCTGCTGGCGGAGGAGCGACTTGCCGACGCACGCCGTGCGGCGGAGGAGGCGGATGAGATGCTGCAGACTCACCACGCGGCGCTGGCCCCGCAGTCACGGCGATTCGCTCGACTGAAGTCCCGACTCGAGGAACTTGAGGGACGAAGCGGCGGCATTCGGCAAATCGATGCGCTGCTGGAGGCCGCCCGGCGCTCCGCGGAAACCGGCAACCCGGTTGAGGCGATGGTCCAGCGCGCCCAGGCATTGAATCTGGCGAGATCGGCCACCTGGATCACGCCGGAAGAAGAAGAGCGACTTCGAGAGCAGGTTGACGAGCTGAGAGACGCGATCCGGCTGGCCCGGGGACGTCAGGCGCTTGAAGATGCGCGGAAGTGTGACGAGGTTGGCGACGGGGTGGCTCGGGATGCCGAGATTGCGTTGGCGCGCAGCGTGCTTCCGGGCCTTCCCGAAGAAACGATTGCGCCGCTGATTGACGAACTGGAGGAACTCGCCGATCGCAGCACTCGCTCGGTCGAATCGCCCATACGGCATGAACTTGCGGCGCGCCACGCGTATGAGGCGGCCCTGGAGGAATTCGGCCGCGGAAAGTTCGAGCAGTTCGTCAGTCAGTGCCTTGAAGTTCATGCGCTGCAGACCGAACACAGTCTGTCCACATCGTTCAATGACAGCATCACCGAACTGATCTTCACGGCCCTGGAGCGGGAAGCGATCCGGCTTGCATCGAGCGAAGGGGACGTTGCAGCCGTCACCAGCAATCGATTGCAGCAACTGGTCGAGGCGATTGCCGACCTGCGCGTCCTGCGCATGCAACTGGCGCGACTCACACCCTGGCAGGCCGACCCGCGGTGGGCGGCGATTGATTCCACGGCCGCGACGACGCTCGAGGAGATTGACTATCGTCAACAGCAAGCGGCGATGCGTCTGGCGGAGGACGGTCAGCTGCAACCGGCGATCGACGTGTTGCTCCCCGTTGCGGATTCTGGATCCGGCGAAAGCGGGATGCGCAGCGCGGAGTTGGTTGATGAATGGCGAAGGGAACTCGAGCTCCGCGAAAGTCAGGCTGCACAGGACGAGTTATGGGCGGAGGCGGAGCGGCAGGTCGCAGACGAGCAATGGATTGAGGCGGCCCGACAGTTGTCGATATTTGTGGAGCGGTATCCCGATTCGTCCCGGCGGACTGATGTGGATGCGCTGCTTCTGCAGATCGCCGAACCGCTTGAGCGCGAAATCGGCGAAACGCTTTCGGCCGCCAAAGTGGCAGCCGACAACGACAACCTCGGCGAACTGAAGTCGCTGATCGCCGTGCTGCAAGGCGTGCCCGTGCCGCCGGAGTTGCAGGGCCAGTTCGCAGAGTCGCTCCGGCGCCGCGACGAGATTGCGGCGGAGGTCGAGGCGTATCTGCGTCAGATTCGGAGTGCGTCGAGCATGGCGACGCCGGAACAGATCATTCTGGTGCTGGACCTGGCTGCAAAGATTCTGAGACTGGACCCGGAACAGTCCGAAGCTCAGCGACTGCTCGATCGCTCTCACGACGTGGCGTCGGCGACTGCGAAGGAACTTCTGCGAAAGGCGGAACTCTTCGCCAAGGACTCGCGCGTGCGAGCCCGCGCACGTCGATACCTGGAAATGGTTGAGCAGCTCGATCCGGAAGGAGAATCGGGCGCCAAAGCCCGGCAGCTCCTGCAAGATCTTTGACGGCCAGCTGAACAGCGCCCCGCTACACCGGCTCCAGCAGCGGCAGATCGTCGTCGTCCAGGTCGTCCGTGTCGGCGACGTTGTGCAGGGTGACGATCGCATCGTCGGAAACCGGCGGGCGAACAGCCGGGGGAGCGGGCGCGGGGGCCGCGTCGGACGACCGCGCGAAGCCGCTGGACTCCAGCAGACGGCGATACTCGTCGACCTTGGCCTCGGTCAGTCCGCCGGGGACCTCGAGGTCGATCTGCAGGTCGGCGCCGGTGCGCGTGTAGACGGCGTGCACGTGGAGCCGGCCCTGCTCGTCGAACTCCATCTTCACGCTGACGGGCTGGCCGGCCTTTTCCCCCCTGGGGAATCCGGTGATCTGCCCGACGCCGAGCGTCTCGGCGAGTTCGAGCTCCCTGGTGTCCCCCTGGGTAATGGCGACGGCGAGCTTGTTGACGACGCCGTCCTGCCGCTTCGTCCAGGTGGTGAATGACTGGCTCACGGAGCAGGGCACGGGAGTGTTCTTGCCGATGAGCACGACGTTGGAATCCCGCCCGTTAACGCGGGCCTTCACCCCGACGCCGTGTGCGGTGACAAAGCGGATCGCCGGCAACTGCGGCCGGGCCGAGGGCGGAGGCTGAACGTCGTCGCGGCCGCCGGAGCGGACTTCCCGAGGCCCCTGGTCGGTCTCCAGCAGATAGGCGTACTGGGCGGCGCCGAGCGCGACGGCCAGGACGGGATTGACGCCGGTGTCGGGCCTGCGGCCGCTGACCTGGGCGAGCATCTCGCGCACCATGGGCATGTGCGTGGAGCCGCCGACGAGAACGACCCGGTCGATGTCGCTCCAGGTGAGCTTCGCGTCCTCGATCGCCATCTCGGTGGTGAGCTTGGTGGTCTGCAGCAGCGGCGCGGTCATCCGCTCGAACTGCTCGCGCGTCAGGTCGCAGACGTGCTCGTGACCGAAGGCATGCAGCCGCAGGGAGGCCTTGCGAAGCTGGCTCAGCCTGCGCTTGGCGCGTTCGCATTCACCGATCAGTTCCTGGAGCGTATCGATCGAGTTGCGGGGGTCGGAGCCGTAGCGTTTGCGGAAGTCGTCGGCGACGAAATCGATGAGCGCCTGGTCCCAGTCCTTGCCGCCGAGCTGCCGGTTGCCGAGCGTGGCGAGCTCGACGAGTTCGGTGGGGCTGACACGGACGATGGTCACGTCAAAGGTGCCGCCGCCGAGGTCGTAGACGACCGCCGTCTGCTCGTTCTTCTCGTGGTGCAGACCATAGGCCAGCGCCGCCGACATCGGCTCGTTGAGCGTGCCGATGACCTTGAGCCCGGCAATTTCGCCGGCCTGCTGAGTGGCGCGGCGGCGCTTCTCCGTGAAGTAGGCCGGGACGGTGATCACGGCCTGGGAGACGGGGCCGATCTGCGCCTCCGCTTCCTTCACGAGATGCGCCAGGATGATGGCCGAAATGCTCTCCGGGGTATGCACCCTCCCGTTGATCTCGCGGCGCCACTCGTCCCCCATGTGGACCTTGATGAACTGCACGACGCGGTCGGCGCGGGCGAGGGCCTGCTCTTGGGCGATCTCGCCGACAATCACCTCGTCGTCGTCAAAGTAAACGACGCTGGGGAGCACCGACCGGCCGGAGCTGTCCTGCACGACGCGCGGCGTCATCTGCGCGTCGAGATAGGCGAGGGACGAGAACGTCGTCCCGAGGTCAATGCCGACAGCCTGGCAGGCACGGTGCATCATGGTCGGGCAGGGGGGCGGGTTCGACTGGAACGGTACGTTTGCATCACTCTGATGTCGCCGGCGGCGCGGGCGTTGAAATTAATCCGACTTCTGTGCGGAGTTCGTCGATCCCTCGGTCCGCCGGTGGACGGTTTCCAGCGACAAGACCAGGCGATCGGGCATGCGTTCGATGATCGTCTTCAATTCGTGGACGTCATCAACTCCGCTGATTTCGCGCACCAGGTCGATGAACCGCCCGCGGGCGCGCGTCAGCAGGCCGGCGATGGTCGAGCGGTCCACGCCGAAGTCGGTGGCGATGAGGCCGGGGGAGTCGTTGCGGACGGTGGACCGGTAGAACACGTCGAACAGCCGTCGGGCGCCCTTGGTGCGCGCGGTGCGGCTTTCGTCCTGAAGTCGGAGGACCGCCGCCTCGAGGCATTCTCCCATCCAATGCCGCTCGACCGAGTCGGACACGGATTCTTCCACGCGGGGGGCGGGATCGACGACGTCGCCGGTCAAAGACTGCGGCTGTCGCGCCCGGCCGCGGAGGGATTCGAGGATCAGGTTGCCGATCACCGCCTTGAGGACCGTGCGGAAGCGGGCGGATTGCATGGCTGCTTCGCGGTACTGCAGGAAGCGGCCGGGGATGTTCGCCCGGAAGACGGGGGCCCTCGGCCGGTCGCCGGATCGATCCGGAATGTTCCGCAACTGCCCTTCGCGGATGACCCGCACGATGAGTTCCTGAAACAGGTCGTCCGCGTCCGCCAGAGGAATCTGCTGCTGGCGGCAGCGGATGGTGATCTCCCGCCAGCAGGGGGCCAGGTACTGCTGCAGGAAGGGCTCCCATTCGCCCGCGGCCGCCTGTTCGAGCAGCGACGTGCGCGTATCGGGGAACTCGGCCGCCCCGCGCGGCTCGGCACGCAGCCCTTTCGGCTGCCGTGGTTGCCCGCCAGTTGGATCCCACACGAAAGCGTGTCCCGAAACGGGAAGATTCGCCACAGAGACGCAGCTTGCACAGCGAGAGTGGATGCCATCATAATCGCCCACCGAGTCATTTCCCACGTTGCAACCGCATCGAACGGCGGCGGGAGTTCGCTGCCGCTGGGAACGCCGCGATGCAGCCGCCGAGGTCATCCGTCACGATCGCCGACTGGCTGACGCGGGACCGGCCGCCTGAAAACCTGTATGAGCTGCTCTCGGTCGAGCTGTTCGATCCGGACCTGGGCGGGCTCCAGCGGCGTGTTCGGGACGCGTCCCGGGAACTGCTCGCGTGGCAGAACCATGCGGATCCGTCGCGCGCGCAGCGGGCGACTCAATTGCAGCGTGCGCTGGGAAACGCCCAGGATGCGCTGGCCGCCCCGGAGCGTCTGGAAGCTGTGCACGAGCAACTTGCCAGCCTACTCTTTGAGCGGTACGTCGCTCACTCACGGACAGCGCCGTCCCGCTGGCGGGACGAAGCGCTGCGCCATTGGCTGCGGTCCACTGCCGGCGTTCACGACGCGGCAGTCGCGGCTGTTGCTGATCGATTGCTGGCGACGGTAGGGCCCGACCGGGTGCCGGAACTCCGTCCGCGCCGTAGCCAGCCGGGAACGAGCCGCGCGTCATGGAGCACGCGGTGGGTGATGCGGCAGGCGTCGCGCGTCATGCGGCGGCCGGGGGCGTATGCGATCGTGGGCGGCTGCCTGCGCAGCCTGATGCGCGTGCTGCCGCGGTTTGTGCTGTATAACCGCTTCAACGGCTGGGGCCGGGAGCACGAGCTGCCTTCGGCGCCGAAGCACAGCTTTCGGCGCCTCTGGAAGCAGCGCCGGGGCGCGCGATCCGTCGGAAGGGTACATCGTTCCGCCGGCTGAATGGTCTGTGGTACGATTCGATTGGACTTCGCCGTGGTGACGCGATGTAGCGGGAGTCATCGGGTACTGTTTGTCCCGTATTCGCTCGCGATCGTCGGAATCGCTGGATGGAGTATGCATGGAACCGGCGCTGAGGGCGCGCCGGTCGGAGGGCCGTGATGCAGAAACCGACGACTGCTGCGAATGTCGCCGACTGGCTGACGCGGGATCGCCCTCCGGAGAACATCTATGATCTGCTCGGCGTCCGGCTGTTCGATCCCGATGTACCCCAATTGCAACAGAGCATCCGCAGCGCCTCGCGGGACCTGCTGGCGTGGCAGAACCATGCGGATCCGCTGAAGGCGCAGCGGGCCGCGCGGCTGCAGCACGAACTGGGCCGCGCGAGCGACGTGCTCGCGTCGACGGAGCATCTGGAATCGCATCAGCAGCAGCTTGCCGCCGGTCTCAAGTCCCGCTACGCGGCGAGCTGCGGAGACGACACGACGCTGTGGGACGCCGACGAGGTGGCGGAGTGGCTGCGCACGGAGGGGGCCGTGCATGAATCCGCGATCGCGTCGGTGGCCGAACGGCTCATCCTGGGCTCGGCCGATCTCCCCGACGTGATCCTGCTGGACGACGAGCCGGAGGAGATCTCCTGGACGGTGGACGAGAACGTCCCGGCGCAGAGACTGATCGATAAATACGTGTCCGATCGCCGTCCGAGCTGGAGGCGGCGTTTGGATTCGGTGCTGTTCATCGCCGCACCGATTCTGGTGCTGGCCGCGTTTCTCGCTTACATGTACGTGAGTTCGCGGACGAAGTACGAGGGAGACGGCGGCGATCCTCCTCCACTCCCGCGGCCGGCGGCCGGGGCGCGCCAATGACGTGATCCATACCGGGAGTGCACCGCATGCCGCCAGTCGCGCGACGCTGGATCAACAGTCCGGAGCAGCCCCGGCACATCTACGAACTCGTGGGCCTGCCGGTGTTTCATCCGGGCCGGGATGAGATCCTCGCCGGGATCCGCAGCTGCACCCGGGAGGCCGCGGGCTACCAGAACCATGCGGACGCCGCCATCGCCTCCCGCGCACTCGCGCTGCTGCATGAACTCGGTCGGGCCGAATCGGTGGTTTCCGATGACGTCCGGTTCGGCGAGTACCAGCAATCGCTGATCGATCAATTGCGGGAACGGTATCTTGAGCGATCCTCCTTGACCGGATCGCACGCGCCGGACCGGTTGCAGGCCTGGCTGCGGGAGCAGGGAGTCCATCCCGCTGCCGTGGAGCGCGTGGTGTCGCGGATGTTCGAGCGCGCGACAGGCTCGCGCGTGTTTGGCACGGCTTCGACTGGCGCGGGGGCTCCGGCCGCGGGATCGGGTGCGTCAACTCCGCCTCCCTTGAGCAGTGTGCTGCGGCCGGCGCAGGAGTCTCCCCGTTCCCGGCCGCGCGGATCTTCAGCGCCGGGTGCGCTGCGCGATGACACTGCTCCGCCCGACCTTGCGCCGTTACAGCCGATCGAGACGCGCCGGCGGCCGCCGGCATGGATGCTGGGGGCGGCGGGAGTGCTGGTGCTTGTGCTGGCACTGGATGTGGCCTGGATGGCCGGGCTGTTTTCCCGCGGGTCGCATCCGACGGCGAACTCGTCCGATGCGGAGAGCACGCTGCACGAGGCGGCCGTACCGGACACCAGCAACACGGGCGACTCCTCACCCGGATCGTCCTCGCAGCCGTCGCCCGCGCCGGGAGTCGAGGTGCATCCGAACGCGGCGCCGGCGGCCGGAGCGATCGTGGACTGGGCAGGAACCCTCGAGAACATCAGCGTCACGTCGAGTCCGCGGTTCGAGGTGCACCTGCTGATCTCGGCGGACGACCCGGATGCAGTGGGGAGTGCGGCGTTTGAAGCGACGGCGACCGACGACGGAATTCTGGAACAGCTCTCGGATTACCTTTCCCGCTACGAGCAGCAACTGGATTTCGCGCGGCCGCAGGAGCCAGGCGACCATGTCCGCGTGATCGGCCGGACCGCGGGACTGGGCGGACGGCGTGTGCTGGTGGAGTCGGCGGCGCCGCTCGTCGAGCTGAGCTCCATTGAACGGGTCGGTGAATCCGGATCGCGGGCGTCTGTCGGAGAGTCGCCCCGTGCCGAGACTTCGTTCCGGTTCCCGGCTTCTGTCCGGGCGCTGCAGACGCTGATTCGCTTCGCGCCGGCCGATGGGACGACGGTGACCGTGCAGGGGAGTTTCCGGGAGCGTTTCGCTGAGGAGGGAACGATCTTCATCGCTCCGCAAAGCGGTCCGCGGGGAGTCGAGGTGTTCTCCGGCAACCTGCCGGTGGACGCGCTTAGCACCGGGGAGCTGATCGAGGTCACGGGGACGCACCGAGGGCAGAGTGTCTTTCGTCAGACTGACGCGGGGATCGCACAGCGACCGGTCCTGCATGCGGAGGCGCTGCGCCGCGTGGCGACCGATTCACTGGACGGTGTTGCCGAACCGGCGGAGTCGATCCCGATCGGGGCGCGTTACCGGGGTCCCGCGCTGTTGATTGCTACTGCGGACGGGGCCGCCGCCGTGAGGCGCGGGAACGACTGGTATCGGCTCGGCCTGACCGATCGCGCTCCTGGTCGGTTGCGCTGGTGCCTGGTGGATCACGAGCAGGCCTGCTGGCTGAGCGGCGATCGCGGGCTGGTGCGGGTGCACGATGGACCACCGCAGTCCTGGACGGCTCGCGACGGAGCCCCGGAGGGCCCGCTGGTGCATTTGAGCGAGGACTCGCGGAGGTGGATCTGGGTGACGTCCGAGAACGGGGTGTGTGCAACTCTGGCGGAGGAGCGATGGGAGATCTATGACCGGTCAATGGGCCTGCGACCGACGCAACTGGCCTTATGTATTGAAGACGGAGCCGGCCGGGTCTGGGCCGCAGGGGCGGGGGCGTCGGTGTTTCAGCAGGGGACGTTTCTTGGCGACCAGTTGGGCCCGCAACTGGCATTGACGATCCTGAGTGCCGACGTCGATGCCGAGGGGCGGCTGTACTTCGGGTGCGTCGGCGGAATGTTCCGGATCGACGGGTTGAACGTGGACAGCCTGACCGTCAACGACGGCCTGCCTCCACAGTCGCCCATCTCGATTTATGTGGATTCTCAGCACCGGACCTGGCTGGGAACGGCGGGCGGCGGCGCGCTGCACCTGTCGGCAGGGGAGTTCGCCGTCGAAGCGCGGCATACGCTTCCCGGCAATCTCCATGTTTCCCGACTGGCTGAGGACTCCCAGGGAGTGATCTGGGCCGCCACGCAGCAGGGGCTGTGGCGGTTCGAGGACGACGGCTGGTCCACGGATGCGCTGCCGGAGGAGTATTCCTCACTGTCGGTAGTCGCCACGATTCCGACCGAGGCGGCGGAAGCGCTATGGAACTGGGCCGGCGGCGAGCGGATCGACCTGACGGCGTCGGAGCCCCGCCGCGCCCGCAACCCGGATCGCGATTCACGGCCGCTGAAGCGAATCGGAGTGACCTCTCCGTTGACCGGCCGCACTTTCCGCGTGCAGACCGGCGTGCCGCGGCGCACGATCCAGAACGCCCTCGGCACGCCAATCTTCGAACGGGAGTACGTGCTCGACGACGGCCGGCGAGCAATTGACGTCTTTCTGTGTCCGCGAGGGGCGACTCAGGTCAGCGTACTGCTGGTGGGATATGACGATGCCCCCGAGCAGGCCGTCGCGTACGTGAATGCGGAACTCGACATTCCCCGCAGCGAAGCCGTGCTGCAGGCAAACCTCATAGCCGAACTGGTTAAGGAGTATGAAGAATCTGTTGATGCGTCATCGGACAGTGATTAGAGGCGCGCTGGTCAGAAATGTTCTCCCGATTTAAGCGGTGCGGATATCCGCCGAGAGACGTTCCACCGTACAACCGGAGTCGTCGACGCTCGCAATTCGGTAGAGGTGCCCGCGCTCTCGGCTCTGAAATACCGTCCGTTGCTCATGGAAGCGGCGGATGATCTCGTCCTCCGACGGGAGGGGCGCGATGAGCTGCTCGAGGCAGGCTGCTTCTGTCGTCGACAGTTTTTGATTCGTCCCCTGAGCCATTCGAAATAGCAGCATGTTCGCGAGCGCCGGCTCCGCCTGCAGCTCAGCGCGACTCAGCGCCGGTTCGATCAGCCGATCGATCAGGATCTCCGCACGGAGTTCAGTCGTATCGGCGGCCGGATCAGCATGGAACTGTCGCTCTTCAGTGGACTCCGACACCTCGTGCGGTTCTGACGTCACTTGTCCGGCCGCAACCAGACCGCCATCACTGCCGGAGATCCACAGATAGACGGGATCACCGACATGAATCTCATCTTTGCGCTGCCGGACCGCCCACCGCAGTCGACGGATGCCCGCAGCCAACGCAGCCCGGAGATCGTAGATGTTCGGATTGGCTTGAAAGATCCAGGAGGTTTCCGCCAAAGCGGTATCTTAAGGCATATTGGCTCGCATGCTCAATGGCGGCAGGAAGGTGACGACAGAATCCAACCAGGCGGTCCACTGCTTCGGCCGGTGAAGCACCCCCAAATGCCCACTGCGGCTTGTGCTCCCACCAGGCGGACCAGTGTCCGTGCAGCTGCTGGACGATGATTCGCTCGCTGACCGACTCGTCCATCTGGTGATCCGTTACTCTGGTCGTAGTTGCCATCACTTTCGATCGATTACTGGTCGTGCGCCGACGCCCAACGCGTTCCAGTGTGCCAGGCCGGGCGTCCTCTGGCTACATGACGACTCGTGGCCGTTCGAACTGCGCGACCTGATCATCTGGGCCCCAAGTGCGCTGCCAGATCGACAGCCAATCTCTCCGGAAGCGGCGGTGGCTCCTCGTCCAGGAAGGCGTAGTCCGAGAACTGCGGAGGAGCTCCCAGCAAAAACTCAAGCCACTTTTCCCTCGTCTTGACGGTCTGGTACAGCCCCTCGTCGATTGTGCCGCGGATTACCGGATACAGGACATCCAGCATCACTTGCTGGTTCTCTTTCCGGAGACGGCTCGTCAATGATCCGAGGCGATCGATGCGTCCGATCCGTTGTTCAATCTGCGCCGGATTCCAGGTGAGATCGTGATGCACAACACGCCGGCACTGCTTATGTAAGTCCAGTCCTTCCTGCATGACCTCATTCGCGATGAGGATCATCGGATAAAGTGGCATGTTGAAGGCTTCTAGCAAGCGTTTTCGACTCTCACCGTCCCGTGTGTGGCGCGAAAACTCCCCCGTCTTGATCGGGCCATCGAGAATGTCGTGCTGTTGTTTGGGATCGCGCTGAAGAAAATACGTGAGGAACTCTCGAACTCTGCCTGTCCATCGTCGACCCGGTTCTCCGTCGACCATCGGTGGGACATTGCCGATGCCTTGATGCGGACGGAGTTCGTGATAGTAACGGATCGCACCCGACAGACACTGGTCGTCATCGTTGCTACGTTAGGAGCTCAACTCGTACGTCCAGGGTGAGGCGCGAGAACGTATGGAGCCCGCCGCCGATCTGGACAGCGAACAACTCCTGGTGTGGCATCATCGTCGGTGTTGGTGCGGGATCTATACCCGGCAATCGCGTGAGTCTCAGAACGAGATCTCATCCTGCGAAGCGCAATACGACGCGTGCTTCGCGTCCGTCCGGTCGCAATTTGACGAGAGCTGGCTCTGGAATGGCCAGCGGTACGGCGAAGGGGCGCCGTCCTCAGAAACACTGGAGCGTTCCGCGCTGCAGCGCGTCGTTGTGCACCGGCTCGATCGGCTCTCACGCCGGATGGCGGATTGGGCAGCACTGTTACAGCAACTCCGCGATTGCGGGGCGGAGTTGACGGTCATCACTCAGCCGGAGTTGACCGGCAGTGCCGCGGACACGTTAGTGCTGAACGTGAAGTCGGCATTCGCGGCATTCGAGCAGGAGATGATACGGGAGCGGTTGGCGGACGCCCGTGCGGTCCACAAGCGGCGTGGCCGCCGCGTGACAGGTGTTACGCTCTACGGGTACAAGGCTGACCCGATGATGTGCCCAAGTTTGCTGGCATCTGGTCCAGCCTGGACACCTTCGCCCAGCGCAAACTCGTCCGAGAAGTGCTCGAAGAGTCCGTTTACGATACGCGGGCCGGGACGCTCTCGGTATCAACTCACGCACAGGCGATGGAGCGAGTGACGGGCCTGTGTACTGCCGATTGATAGTCGCGCCGGGAAGACTGCGGCAGGATGCGGTTCTTAAGTTTGTGTCGTGTTGATTGAGACCTTGCTTCGGCTCACCAGTTCTGGCGCCCCGAGAAATCAGATTGTCTCGATCTGTCGTTGCAGATCGATCGTAGCAGGAGCCAGCGCCCGACGAGGGCACGATTGACACTTGACCCGCATACACCATTGATGATGCACTCAAGGGGCTCTTCGTGTCGACGGATGATCTCCATGACATGCTGAGGGCGTTGGCTCGAAAAAAACATCATACTGCAAGGACCGCCGGGAGTTGGAAAAACGTACATTGCACGCCGGCTTGCGTACGCACTAATCGGTTTTGAGGAACCGTCACAGGTCGAAATGGTGCAGTTCCACCGGCGACATTCAACAGCGACTGCATTGACGACGTCCGCCCACCGCGGCGGTCGCGGCACCACTGGAATACCCCGACCGATCGTGAAGAATGCCAGAAATCGTGTCCACGATGCGAGAATTCGGCTGGTTATGCAGTAATGGATGCTACTCACGCACAGCGCGATCGTGTCTTGAAGGAGGCCCTGGAGTGCCGGGTGCAGCTGTTGGCGTATGCACGGTCGGTGCTGGGGAATTATGCGGCGGCGGAGGACGTCGTGCAGGAGGCCATGCTGGTGGTCGTGCGGAAGTTTGAGCAGTTCGAAGAGGGGACGTCGATGCTGGCGTGGTGCCGGTCGATCGTGCGGCTGGAGGTGCTGCGGGCGAAGCAGAACCTGCATCGGGAACGGTCGCTCGCACACCGGTTGCTGGATGACGCGGTCGACGCGGCGTTCGAGGAGTTCCAGGTCGCGCGGGGTGTGGGCGAGGCGGAATCCTGGCATCAGGCACTGGAGCAGTGCCTGGGACGCGTCCCGGACCGGGGACAACGCGTGCTGCGGGCGCGGTTTGTGGAGGAGATGAGTTACGAGCAGATCTCCGAGCGTGTCGAGATGACGCTGGAAGCAGTGCGGAAGGCGCTGTTTCGCCTGAAGAGGCAGGTCCGCTCGTGCGTGGAACTCAGCCTGAAAGGTGCGTCATGAACGATGAATTCGCCTTCGAAGAGTTGATCGAGCGGCACCTGCGGGGGGAGTTGACCGAGGCCGAACAGGAGCACCTGGCGGAGCGGCTGGACAGCGATCCGGGGGCCCGGCGGGAGTTCGTCGAGCAGGTGCAGTGGGACACGCGACTGGCCGAAGTCCTGCGGGAAAGCAGCGGCGAAGTGGATTCCATCGGGATCCCTGCTGAGGCCACTCGCGTTCGCCCCTCGCATCAGGGATCAGAGCGGCGCCGCCGCGTATTGCGGGGTGCCCTGACGGGAGCTTTGCTGGCATCGACGTTGGCGCTGATTGCGATCGCCGTCGGATTGTCCCGGCAGCAGCCTGCGGTGGATCCGATGATCGCCACGATCACGGGAATCAACGGTCCGGTGCAGTGGACCGGCGATGGCGGACGCGTGTACCGCGATCTGCAGGTGGGAACCAAGATGCCTGGCGGCACTGTCGAGGGCTTGGGACTGGATGCCTGGTTCGAGCTGCGGTTCAACGACGGATCGACCGTGCGGATCTCGCGGAACGCGGTGCTGACGTTCTCCGATTACGGGCAGAAGGTGCTGCATCTCAAGGAGGGAACCCTGTCGGCGAACGTATCGCCGCAGCCAGACGGCAAGCCGATGCTGATTCACACGCGGTCAGCCGAACTGGAAGTGGTGGGGACCGAGTTTGAAGTGGAGGCCGAGCCCTGGTCCACGATTCTCGACGTTAACGAAGGGAAGGTCCGTGTCGAGCGTCTGAGCGATGGGCGTTCGGTGGAGGTGCCGGCGAACTATCGCGTCGTCGCGGCCGCCGACCGGGACCTGGAGCCCGTGAAGCTGCCGGATTCGGTCGGCCAGTGGCACAGCGGGCTGGAGCGCGGGCCGGACAATGTCTACGGCCAGTGGAAGGCGGGCATCGACGGCAGCGCTGCGCGGCTGAAGGCCGTGCCGTTCGTGACCGAGCAGGAATGGACGATCTATGCGCTGGGGATCGGAGTTTCGTGCGGGGACAACCCGCCGGTGCTGATGCAGCCTGGTTCTCACATCCGGGTGCGAGGGCGCATGACGTCATCGCATGATCTGTTCGTGGGAATGACGGTGCGGCAGGCGAACGGTGAGTTTGCGGGGCGGTTTCAGGAGTACCGGGCCGCTGATGTCTTCCCGGCTGGAGAGGAGTTCGAGATCACGCTGCCGCTCGACAAGTTCTGGCTCGACCCGACGCTTGAGCCCGTGAAGGACAAACTGCCCGCGGTGCCGTTCGGGCTGGTGGTGGAGTCGGTCTGGTGCCACTCGCTGTTCGATTCCGTGGGCCTGGAGGTCACGAAAATGGAACTGATCCCGCCCGCCGACGCACCGACGGAGTGACAACCGACCAGGCACGAAGCACCAGCTTGGTGAATCGCTGCTTCGGCTGCACATCATGCAGTGGCCGCCGAACGTCGATCCTGCAGTATCCGACGATCGGCCGTCGGGAGAAGCTGAGCATCACTTCGAAGGCGAGTTCGCAAGTGAGAGACATTGGCGGTCATTCGTATAGCGCCTCCGGCGATGCGGAAGACCGGCCGCAGATCCGCACCAATTCGCAGCTGCGTTGCCGCTGCAGTTCACACGATGAGTCATCGTGAACGACGAGCGTGGAACCAGATGAACTGCGCCGAGGGGAATCCCGACGATCCTTGCAGAGAAAGTCAGTGAAGCGTGATAAACTTCCATCCTCACCTGCATCGTCCGCCGTAGAACTCCTGATCGCGGGCGCGCCGGCGGTGCCGTGCGCGCGAGCTGGCTGCGAATCTTGTGGTCACGCGGCGGGCACTAGAGATCGCGTCCTTATCCACTCCCGTCCTGGGGCGGGGATGTCTTCAGATTGATTGGCTGACCATGGCGATTGACCTTCAGGAACGGACGCAGACCATTCGCAGACCGACGCCTCCCCAGGCGACCCTGCCGGCAGCGGAGCGCCCCGCCGTCCGCAGTCCGTGGCGGAAACGGACCTTGCTGGGCTTGGTGGTGATCGGCATTGTTGCGGCCGGCGGCGCGCTGCTGACACGGACGGTCACCCCCGGCCACGGCGCGGCCATGCTGACTCACACCGTTCGGCGGGGGGACCTCGTGGTCAGCGTGGTGGAGCAGGGGACGCTCGAAAGTTCCAGCAATCGCGAGATCAAGTGCAAGGTCAAGGGGGGGAGCACGGTGATCTGGGTCGTCGAGACCGGCACGGAAGTGCAGCCGGGGGATGAACTCGTACGGCTGGACACGTCCACCATCGAAGACACGATCAGCCAGCAGAAGATCACGTATGAGACGGCGCTCGCCAACAAGACGATCTCGGAAAGCGACGTCGCCGTCGCGCAGATCAACATTACTGAATACCTGGAGGGGACGTACCGCTCCGAGCTGGCCACCAAAGAGAAGGAAGTCGTCGTGGCCGAGTCGGGTCTCAAGGCGGCCCGCAACATGCTCGATTACACGCGACGCGTCTATCGCAAGGGATATGTCAGCGAATTGGAGGTCGACACTCAAGAGGATTCGGTGCAGCATGCCGAGCTCGAATTGAGCGTCAAGCAGACCGAGCTGGAAGTGCTGCAGAAGTTCGGCAAGGCGAAGAAACTGCAGGAACTTGAGGGATTGCTGGATGCCGCCCAGGCCCGGCTGGCGGCCGATACGGCTTCGCTCGAACTGGAGAAGGCCCGGCTGGAGCGCGCCCAGCAGCAACTGGAGAATTGCGTCATCAGGGCGGAGGCGGGTGGGCTGGTGATCTACCCGTCCGCGGCGGAGTGGAAGGAGCAGCCGGATATTGAAGAGGGGGCGATCGTTCGCGAGGACCAGGTGCTGCTCGTGATGCCGGACCTGCGGCAGATGCAGGTTAAGGTCGGCATCCATGAATCGAAGGTCGACCGGGTCGAGCCGGGGATGGAGGCCGAAGTCCAGTTGCAGGGACGCAAGGTCGCCGGCAAGGTGATGTCGATCGCATCCATCACCAAGCCGGCCGGCTGGTGGACGGGGAACCTGGTGAAATACGACACGATTATCGCGCTCGACGGCCAGCAGGGGTTGAAGCCCGGCATGAGTGTGGCGGTGGAGGTGTTTCTGGCGCGACACAGGAACGTGCTGACGGTCCCCGTGGCGGCCGTGGTCGAAGAGGGGAACCAGCACTGGTGCTGGGTGGCGACTCCCCGCGGTCCGGACCGGCGGGAGTTAACGCTGGGGGACACCAACGACCAGTTCATCATCGTGGAGTCCGGGCTGACCGAGGCGGACCAGGTCGTACTCAATCCGCTGGACTTTGTCGACGAGGCCCGGCGCACGGCGCTCCGGCCGGGGAGCGACGCAGACGCCGAGGCCGGGACCAAAGAGGTCTCGCAGGACGAGCCATCCGTGGGCACGTCGGATACGACCGATGCGGCGCCGGCCGCCAGTGAGGGAAAGGGGCAAAGCGAAACGCTGTAACCGGCGTTTCGGCATCGACGAATGTTGGCATCGCTTCTGCAAGCCCTGAAGCTCGGCGCGAAGAACCTGCTCATGCATAAGTTGCGCGCCGGGCTGGCGGCACTGGGGATCTTCATCGGCACAACGACCGTCATCTGGCTGGTGGCGATGGGAGAAGGGGTCAGCCACCAGGCACAAGAGCAGATCAAGGAACTCGGTGCGACCAATATCATCCTGCGGAGCATCGAGCCAAATCCCGGCGTGGTGACGGGGGACAACGACCGCGTCAAGCGGTACGGGTTGCTGCGGGCGGACTACGAGCGGATTCTCAGCAACGTTCCGACCGTGCAGGGCTCCGTCCCAATCCGCGAGCTGAGCCGCGAGATCCGCGTGGGTGACCGGCTCACCAACGCGATGCTGGTCGGTTCGACCGAAGAGTACCTCGATCTGAACCAGCTGGAGATCGCCCGCGGACGGTGGTTCGGTACGCGGGATGACGACGAGAACGTTATCGTCCTCGCCGACGGCACGGCGCGGCAGTTGTTTCCCTACGAGGATCCCATCGGCAAGCCGGTCCGCGTCGGCTCCGACATCTACATCGTGATCGGTCAGACGCGGCCCCGCGCCGCCTCGGCGGCGGTCGGCGGCAGCCTGCAATCGCGGGAGTTCAACACTGATGCGTACATTCCGCTCAGCACGTTCCGGCTGCGCGTGGGCGACTTTATCATGGAGCGGAAGCCCGGCAGCTTCACGGGCGAGATCGTGGAGCTGACGCAAATCACGCTGACAGTCGCGGACGTCGCCGACGTCGATATCACGGCCCGTATCGTCGAGCGGCTGTTGCTGCAATACCACGCAGAAGAGGACTATGCCGTCGTGGTGCCGGTCGAGTTGTTGCGGCAGGCGGAGCGGACGCGGGCGATGTTCAACGTGCTGCTGGTGATCATCGCAGGCATCTCGCTGCTGGTCGGCGGGATCGGCATCATGAATATCATGCTGGCCACGGTCACGGAGCGGACCCGGGAAATCGGAGTCCGCCGCGCCCTGGGGGCGACTAAGCGGAATATCGTCGAACAGTTTGTGACTGAGACCATCGTCCTCACGTCGCTCGGAGGCTGCCTGGGAGTGCTGTTCGGATTATTATGCGGGCCGCTGTTTCGGCTGTTCCGCAGTGTGATGACGGCCGTCTCGCCCGACAGCCTGCCGGAGATCGCCTACTCGATCGAACCGCGGATCGCCTTGTGGTCCGTGGGGATGTCGGTGCTGATATCGGTGGGCGTCGGACTGCTGTTCGGCGTTTTTCCGGCCCGGCAGGCAGCTCAATTGGATCCCATTGAGGCTTTGCGTCACGAGTAAGCGCGCGGTCCCGACTCGTGGCCCCCGCCACGCCGTCTGCAATCCTGACGGCCCGAGTAATCACCTTCACCTCGTTTCCCGCAACGCGATCGACTTCATCCACCAGGAAAGCCAATGCCGACGAAAAATCCCCTGACCATGGCTCTGGCCTTCGCCGCTCTCTGTGTGACAGGCGCTGTCTCCGCCGAAGACGCCGCGTGGACGGGCTGGCTCGGTCCGCATCGCGACGGCTGGGTGAGCGGCTTCGAACCGCCCGCAAAGTGGCCGGCCGAACTGGAGCGCGTATGGCAGGTCGAAGTCGGAACCGGCTATGGGTCGCCACTGATTATCGGCGAGAGCGTCTATCAGCACGCGCGGCAGGGAGAGGAAGAAGTCGTCTGGCGACTCGACTTGGGCAGCGGCGATGCCGTTTGGCGGAAGTCCTATCACGCTCCATTCCAGATTGGCGGAGGGGGCGAAAAGCACGGTAAGGGGCCGAAGTCCACGCCCGCTCTCGCCGACGGACGGCTGTTGACCCTCAGCATTACGGGAGTGCTGACCGCCTGGGATGCGGAGTCCGGCGAGGTGCTGTGGCAGCGGGACGAAAGCACCCGGTTCGGCAAGGGACATCCGTACTGGGGTGCGTCGACGTCGCCGCTGGTGGACGGCGACCGGGTGATCGTCCACTTCGGAAATGATGAGCGGGGAGAGCTTGTCGCCATGGATGTCCGGACCGGCGACACGGTCTGGACTCACGGTCGCGACGGAGCCTCGTATGCGTCGCCGATCCTGGTCGAGATCGACGGCGTACGGCAGGTGGTCGAACTCAATATGCGGGCCATTGTGAGCGTCGACAGCCAGACGGGTGAGTTCTTGTGGGAGCACGACTATCCCCAGGTAACGACCGACCAGAACATGGTCACACCCGTGTTCCATGACGGGCTCATTCTGCAGGGAGGCGAGAACCGCGGCATCCATTGCCTCCAGCCCCGGCGGGATGGCGGCGAGTGGAGCGTTCAGCCGGTCTGGCATCAGCGGGAGGTCGCCCTCGACATGAGCACGGCCGTCATTAACGACGGCCTGCTGTACGGGATGTCGCATTACGGGTTCGGCCGGATGTTCTGTCTCGATCCTGCAACCGGCGACGTCCTTTGGCAGGGGCCGCGACGGCTCGGCGAGAACGTGATGTTCCTGGCTGTCCCCGGGCATGTGGTCGCGCTCATCAGCGACGGCCGGCTGCAGATCGTGAATGCGGACTCGAGCGAGTTCGTGTCCCCGGCGACGTACCAGGTCGCCGACAACCCGACCTGGGCGCCTCCCGTGCTGCTGTCCGATGGCGTGCTGATCAAGGACAGCGATACGCTGACACGCTGGTCCTTCGCCGAGGAATCGCCGAACGCATCCGAGCCGGACGCATCCGAATAGAATCGCCGGCCCCCCGACTGACTTTCTTTCAGGAGAACGACATGCCGTACGACGACACGCTGGTGGTCAACCACATTCGGCAGGCCCAGGGGACCGACCTGCTGACGGAACGCGAAAAGCACTTTGTGGGACTGGCCGTCACCATGACGCGCGGCTGCCAGGTGTGCACGCGGAACCGAATCGAGAAGGCCCGCGACAGCGGCATCACGGATGAAGAGTTGAACGCACTGGTCGCCGTGACGGCTGCCGTGAACAGCGGCGTGACGGCGGCGACAGCGCGGGTGGCGTTCGGGATGCTGGAAGACGCCGCCGTGAAATGCGGAGACGCCTGTTCGCCGTCGAGCCGGTAAGCAAAGGTCACAGTATGAAAGGCGCCGTACGGATCGGCACTGTCGGTGAGGAGCGGTTCGTCGTTGCGGAACCGCACCTGATCGACTTTGCGCATGACGGCATGCCGCCGATCCTCAGCACGCCGTGGCTGATCTGGTTTCTGGAGCATGCGGCCCGAAAGGCCGTGCTGCCGCTGCTGGATCCGGAGGAGAGCACGGTGGGCGTCGTCATTGAGGTCGAGCATACCGCGCCGACTCCGCCGGGGGAGACGGTCATATGCCGGGCGCGGGTGATCTACGCAGAAGGCCCGCTGGTCACGTTTCAGATCGAAGCGCACGACGAGCACGAACGCATCGCCCACGGCACTCACAAGCTCCGGGTCATCGAGGCGGCCCGGCTGGCGAAGCGAGTGGCCCGCAAGCTGCGAAAGCCTTGAGACATCCAATTGCGGTTCTCAGGTGAATCTGACGAACCTCGCGAAATGGGTGCGATTCGTTGTCCACGAACGCGCCGGTGATGAGGTTCTTAGAGAGAGGGCATTTCCGGCGCAGCCGCGCATCGGACCGGAGCCCGGCTGGCGAATGCTGGCGAATCCGACGACATGGAGATCACGCAGATCGTGAGGACCAGCGACATGGCTCGAATCGCCTGGGCGACCGTCATCATTGCCTGCATCGGCAGTCTGTACCTGCAGCTCAGTCCGGCTCGGTCGCCCGACACGAGTTCGGCGGAGCCGCCGCCGCTGGCGGAGGTGGGCCACCCCGAGTTCGCCAGCCCGCATGTCTCGCCGATCGCCGTCACAGGCGGAAGCGTGTTCGTCGTGAACACGCCGGCCGATACCGTCGACGTCATCGACGCGGCTTCACGCCGGATTGTCGCGCGGGTGCACGTGGGCATTGATCCGGTCGGGATCGGCGTGCGTCCGGACGGGAAGGAAGTATGGGTCTCCAATCATGTCTCGGATTCGGTCAGCGTGATCGATGCAGAACCGGGGAGTCCGACTTATCTGCAGGTGGTCGCCACGGTCGGCGACTTCGACCCCGAAACCCGGGCCACGCGGTTCGATGAGCCGGTCGGAATCGCCTTCGCCAGCAACGAGAAGGCGTACGTCGCGCTGTCGTCGGAGAACCAGATCGCCGTCGTGAACGTGGCAACGCGAGAGGTCGAGAAAACGCTCGATATCACGGCGCAGGATCCCCGCGCCATTGCCGTCCGCGGCGACCGGCTGTACGTCATTCCCTTCGAGTCCAACAACAGGACGCAACTCTCCGGCGGAAACGCGGACGAGATCGACGGCGACCTCGTCACGTTCGATGCCTGGGAGCACTCCGTCCGCGTCAACAACGTGCTCTCGCTGGGGCACGTCGTCGACATCGTCAAGCATCCCGACGTCCCCGACCGGGACCTGTACGTCTTTGATACAGAGACCGACGAACTCGTCGAAGTCGTGGACACAGTCGGAACGCTGCTCTACGGACTCGCAGTCGACTCGACCGACAGCGTGTTCGTAGCCCAGACCGACGCCCGCAATGACGTCAACGGCCGCTCCGGCACGAAGAAGCACGGACTGGCCGAACTGGAGAATCGCGCTTTCCTCAATCAGCTCACGCGAATCGACTTTCGAGACGGAGCCGCGGCCGCACCGCACTTCATTGATCTCGAACCGCTTCCGCCGGAACATCCCGAACCCGGGATGGCGCTGGCCACTCCGTTCGGCATCCAGATCAGCGACGACGATTCCACTCTCGTCGTGACGGCCGCCGCGTCCGACAAGCTGTTCACCGTCGATGCGACGACGGGAGCCGTCCTGGGGCGCGTAGCTGTCGACGCCGTCCCCCGCGGAGTCGCGCTGCAGTCAGCCGAGAGCGAAGCACCGGCACAGGCGTGGATTCTCAACGCCGTGGCCAACACCGTCTCGCTGGTGGATGTTTCCAATCCGGCGGATCTCCGGGTCGTCGATACGATCCTGCTGGAGGATCCGACGCATCCGGTCGTGAAACGAGGACGCGCGGCGTTCGAGACGGCCGCCTCGTCGACCACCGGCACCTTCTCCTGTGCCAGCTGCCACCCCGACGGCCATACCGACCAACTGCTGTGGGTGCTCAAGACGCCGCACGTCACGGGCGGCGACCAGATCATGCCGCGTTCCACGATGCCGGTCCGCGGACTGCGGGACACCGCTCCCTACCACTGGGACGGAGTACCGGGCGATCCGTACGGGGGAAACAACAGCGCGAACATCTACGGTGAGGACGAACCCAATTGCGACATTGACGATGCGGAGAGCACGACCCGGCATCTGATCGACGGGGGCATCGCCGGCACGATGAGCATGCCGGGTGATGAGACCGTCAACGACGAAGGGAAGTCCGGCCGCCTCTCCGCCGCTCAGCGGGACGACATGGCCCGCTTCCTGCTGGCGCTCTCGTACCCGCCTGCCCAGCGCCGCTCCTACGACAACGTACTCTCCGCCGACGCCCAGGCCGGGTTCCGGCTGTTCCATCTCGAGGGGGATCATCAGGGGCAGCCCAAGCCCAATGTCTGCGGCGACTGCCACCGCATGCCGTTCCTCGTGAGTACCAATACGCCCGGCACCGGCATGGACGCACCTACCTGGCGCGGCGCCTACGACCGCTGGCTGATTCTCCCGCAGGGACGCCTCAACATCATCGGGTTCGACTTCTTCCGCAATGTCGCCGAGCGAGGACTGCCCGAACGCGATATCTGGCGCTTCTCCTGGGCCGGACGTCAGCGGTTCGATCCCGTCTGGGACATGGTCCTTGAGGGCAGCACCGGCTACTCCGGCTCCTTCGCGCGGCAGGTCACGCTCAACGAGGATACGGCCGCCGACTCGCGGACTGTCGACCTGCTCGACGCACTGGAGCAGTCAGCCGCGGATCATGCCGTCATCCTCCAGGCGGACGGCATCCTCATCGACGATGCCCAACCGACGCTGATCGCCCTGCAGTTTGATCCGGCCCTGGATGGCGGCGCCTATCGTTCCCGCGATCAGGCGCGGACGCCGTATTCACGATCCACACTGATCGCTGAGGCCACGGCTGGACGGTTCGTCGGCACCTTCACCGCGCATCAGGGGAAACGCTCGGACTTTGACCATCCTCAGCCCGCATTGTGGACGCTCGGCCCCATCGAGCAGCAGCGCGGCCGCCAGGAGTTCCCCATCCTGCATCCGGGCCAATCCGCAATGACGCTCAGTGGACGGCACTTCGGCGATGATGCCAGGCTCTATGTCGACGGTCGCCGCACTGGCGGGACGCTCACGTGCGATGGTGAGACCGTCTCCATCGAACTGGACTCACTCCCGGACGTCGGCCTGCATTTCCTCCAGGTCCAGACTCCGCAGGGCCTCTTCAGTAACGACTTCATCTTCCACGTCGCGAACGACTCTGAGGCCGCCGACCAGTTGCAGCGCGACCTGGAGATCACGCACCGAGGCGTACCGAACGTCCTCAACACGGCCGTCGCCAGCGGCGCTTTCGATGAAGTGCGGCGTCTCGTCGACGCCGGAGTCGACGTCAATCGCCGGGCCGAGGGAGGCTCCACCCCCCTCAGCACCGCTGCGACGTTCGACCGTCTCGGAATTGCGAGCTACCTCATCGAACACGGCGCAAAGGTTTCCCTCGCCAACGAGGACGGCAACACTCCCCTGCACAGCGCGACCTTTTTCTGCCACGAGCAGATGGTCCGCCTCCTGCTCAACCATGGTGCGTCCCTCGAGGCAAAGAGCGACCGCGGCGATACCCCGCTCGACGTTGTCTCTGGAGAATGGACGCCGGAACTGGAAGGTGTCTACAACTTTATCGCCCGCACGATCGGACTGGAGCTGGAACTCGAACGCATCCAGCAGGACCGTCCTCGCATCATGGCACTGCTCGCCGAGCACGCTGCATCCGAGTGAACGATCAGGACGGTCAGGAGAGAGTATTGTGGGCTTCGATCATAGTAGACGAAGATCGAAGTGAAGATGCATCTGTGCAGAGCTGGCTTGGCTGTCCTCACGCCGCTGAAGCGGGAACCTGCCCGATCGGCGCCGGGATCGAAAGCGGACCAAACCCGGAAATGCCCAGCGGCTTTCTGGGACGATTGCGACCATGCGGATTCGTGTCCTGCCCGGCCTCTTCAAGCTGCCCTGCCTCATAACTCGAGACACAAGAGTTCGCTGACATTCGCCGGATCATTAGGAGGAGAGACATTTTTGTGTCTCTGTTTTGATTCCGAAGAGGGTCTGGACCGCTCCACTTCACGCGGCTCGGAATCCATCCGCCCCGCTCGTTAACGCAGAAAGCCGAGGCGTCTCGCCTCGGCTTTTCGCGTTGATACGCAACAACTTGCGGCAACCAAGTGTCTCGGTTCCGTGGGAGGCTCTTAGCCCTTTGCCCGACTTTGACCCCCGCTGGCGCTGGAATCCACAAAAGTCTCGAAGTCTCTCCTCGTTGAACGGCACCGGGTTAACGCCGGGGTCCGGTTCCCTATAGCGGTCCGGAATGTCGGGTCCGGAGCGCTTAGCGGTCCGGACGGTTTTCGGAACGCAGGCGATTCGGCGGGCAGCTCAAATGGACCGCCGCGCTGCGCGGGTGCGAACAAAAGATATCGTCAGATCTATGGCGCAACAAAAAAGGGCTGCTCCAGGAGGATCAGCCCACGGATTAAACCGTGCGCGTCAAAACCTTACTGTGACAGGTAAGGAATCGCCGCTCAGATACACTTTCGGCACTCTACTCATACCGCTCGCTTGCTTCAAGCGGTCCGGCGCGTAATCTGGATGAAAGTTCAGACTCACGGCCGACCCTCTATCAGGTCTCGGCCGCGCACTCGATGGCAAGAGGGCCCGCCATGTCCAAGCCGCGCCAGTACGTTCTCGGTCTTGATCTCGGCGTCTCATCCCTCGGCTGGGGAGTCATCGAACTCCAGGGCAGCGGCGACAACCGCCGTCCCGTCGGCCTCGTTGATACCGGGGTTCGCATCTTCGAAGCCGGAGTCGAAGGCGGCATCGAACAGGGCAAGGATAGCTCCCGCGGAGCCAAACGCCGACAGGCCCGGCAGCCCCGCCGCCAACAGTGGCGGCGACAAAACCGCAAGCGCAAAGTGTTTGCACTGCTCCAGCGCCTGGGCCTGCTCCGTCCGTCGATGGGCAACGGCCCCCTCGATCGCAAGGCCCTCCTCGACGAACTCGACGCAACACTCCGCGAGAAGCACCTCCGAGAGGCCGACCTCCTCGCTCATCAGAAGCTGCGCTATCTCCTCCGAGCCATGGCCGCCGAAAGCCCCGTTCCCGACTACGAACTCGGCCGCGCCCTCTATCACCTCGCCCAGCGCCGCGGCTATCTCAGCAATCGTAAGGGAGACGCGGACGACGACGAGGAGAAGGGCAAAGTCGCAACCGGCATCGCGGACAACGAAGCGGCAGCGGAGGGGAAGACGCTTGGCCAGTTCTTCGCCCGCGACGTCGACGTCTTCGACCTCAGGCTGGAATCCGCCACTCAGCGCATCGATCCAAAGACAGGCCGCATCCGCCGCCGCTATCTCGGACGCCATCAGTATCACGAAGAATTCAACACCATCCGCGCTGCTCAGCAGCGCGATCCAGCCGCCCACCCGCAATTGACCGACGCGGCATGGGACGATCTCTACAACGCCATCTACTTCCAGCGCCCCTTCAAGTCGCAGAAGCACCTCATCGGCCGCTGGACGCTGGAGCCGAAGCGTCGCCGCTGCCCCGAGGCACTTCCCGTCTTCCAGGAGTTCCGCATCCTCCAGGCCGTCAATCACCTGCGAGTCCGCATGCCGAACTACGTCGAACGCGAACTGAATGAAGAGGAACGGACTCGGTTGATCGAAGCTCTCCAGACGGTCGGCGAGATGTCGCTGAAGTCCACGGCGAAGAAAGCCGCCGGTCTCCCGAAAGGCGAAAAGTTGACCCTGGAAGAGTGGGAAGACAAACTCGTCGGGCACCGCACCAACCAGAAAATGATCGGGTCGTTCGGCGACCGATGGCTGACGGTGCCCTGATCGCCGCTGCCGATGTCCAGTTCGACATCAGAACGCAGCAGGAAGCAGAGGAGCATGCGAGATGCTTGCAGTTCAAGGCCGACCACGACGCGTCTGCAACGGTCTGACCCGCAGGGAACTGCTGAGGGCGGGTGGTGCCGGCTTGCTCGGAACAAGTCTCACCACGCTGCTGGCGGCCGAAGACGCAGGCCTGACCTCGCAGCCGCGCGCAAAGTCCGTGCTGTTCCTGTTTCTGTTCGGCGGGCCCAGCCAGCTCGAAACATTCGATCTGAAGCCGGAAGCGGCCAGCACCATCCGCGGTCCCTGGCAGCCGATCGCCTCGCGCACGCCGGGGCTGATGATCTGCGAAAAGCTGCCGCAGCTCGCCAACCTGTCCGACCAGTTCGCGGTCATCCGGACCCTGACGCACAGCCATAACGATCACAACGCCTGCCACTACATCCAGACCGGCCATCCGCTCCCGCCGGCAGAGCGCGGGGCCGCGATGGTGGATGCAACGGAGAAGGACTGGCCCGCAATGGGCTCTGTCGTCGAGTACCTCGATCAGCACGCGGACGCGCAGCGATCGGCCGCTCAGCGACGAGACTTCCCGAGCTACGTCTACCTGCCGAATCCACTCGGACACATCCAGGGGTACGACCGCTCCGGCCAGTACGCCGGCTGGCTCGGCCTCTCGTATAACGCACTGGCAACCCGGGTCCCCAAACGGGACGCGAAAGACAACCCGTACTTTCGCGACTGCACCGACGAGGAGCTGAACTTTCAGATTCAGGGCTGTGAAGCGCAGGAGGGCATCACGCTGGACCGCACGCTGCGGCGGACCAGCCTGCTGGATCAGTTTGATGCCGCACAGCGCGCGGTCGATGAGTCGCCGATCGTCGGCGACTACGACCGGGTTCGCAGCAAAGCGCTGAATCTCGTGACGTCCGAAAGGATGCGGGCCGCATTCGACATCGGCCGCGAGTCGCCACAGCTGCGCGACCGGTATGGGAGACACCTTTTCGGGCAGTCCGCGCTGATGGGCCGTCGGATGCTCGAAGCCGGTGCCCGGTTCGTGACGGTGCTCTGGGACTGTCCGGATGGCTATAGTTGGGACAGCCACACCACTTCGGCTGACGTCGACAAGCACCTGCTGCCCGGCCTGGACCAGACGCTGTCGGCCCTGCTGGAAGACATGGGAGACCGCGGGCTGCTGGATGAAACGCTGGTCGTCTGCATGGGAGAAATGGGCCGCACTCCGAAACCCGACACGGCACAGTGGGGGCGCGGCCACTGGAGCCATTGTTTTCCGGCCGTGCTCGCCGGCGCGGGGATTCGAGGCGGAGCACTCTACGGCAGCTCCGATCAGGACGCAGCCTGGCCGGCCGATCATCCGGTGTCGCCGGCCACCATGGCGGCTACCATCTTCCATGCGCTCGGCATCGCGCCCGAGACCCGCATCCATGATCCGCTCGGGCGGCCCGTCTCTGTGATGGAAGGCGGGCATCCCCTCGTCGAACTCTTCGGCTAAACGTCCGGCCGTCGCACATCTTCAATCCGGAGCAACGAATGCGGCTACACGGAATCGCGAGCGCGCTGTTGATCCTCCTGTCATGCCTCCAGACCGCAGTCGCTCAGGATCCCGCCGGGCCGGAATGGGACTACGCGCCCGCGCTGCTGCGTCCCTTCTGGGAGGGAGACGTTGTCGAAGGCGAGAGCGTCCTGTTCATTCGTGATGAGACGACCGGTGAAGCGCGCGCGTCGGTATTGTTTCCAATTCAGGACGTGCTGGCCGTCCGGAACTCCGTCGGCGATGTGACCTATGAGGACGGCGTCGACTACGTGTGGCAGCCCGACTCCCGCGAGATCACGCTCCCCGCCGGATCACAGATTCCGTCACGGACGCTCGCCGAACTCCGCAGACCGGCGAAGTCGCAGAAGTACGAGCTCACGCATCGCGACGGCAACGGCGAGATCTTTTTTGGCGGAGAACTCGAATACGCCGAGATGCAGACGTGCATCACCTACCGGCACGCGCCTCAAGCTTGGGACGGGCCGTTGCCGCAGTTCGATCCCACGCGCCTGCCGCGATCAGTTTCGCGGTTGGTCAACCGGCAGCCCCTGTCGATCGTCGTACTCGGCGACAGCATCTCGGCCGGGGCCAATGCATCCGGTCTGTTCGACGCTCCTCCGTATCAGCCTCCGTATCCCGAACTCGTGCGGCGGCAACTGGCCGAGCGCTTTCGCAATGAAGTCACCCTGACCGATCTGGCGGTCGGAGGCACCGACACCGGTTGGGGTATGACTCAAATCGATTCCGTCATCGCGGCCCAGCCCGATCTGGTCATCCTCGCCTTCGGGATGAACGACGCAGCCGGGCGTTCTGCCGAGTCGTATCAGGAGAACACGCGAGCCATCATCGCCGGGGTGCGAGAGCAGTTGCCGGACTGTGAGTTCATCCTGGTCGCGTCGATGCTGGGCAACCGCGATTGGGTGCGGCTGACGCCCGAGCGCTTTCCCGAGTACCGCGCCGCCCTGCAGGAACTCGTGGCGCCCGGCATCGCGCTGGCCGACCTCACCGCGATCTGGACGAGGTTTCTCGAACTCAAGCAGGATTGGGACCAGTCGGGCAATGGCGTCAATCACCCGAATGACTTCGGCCACCGCGTTTACGCACAGGTCATCACCGCGCTCCTCGACCCTCGCGGCATCCCGGATGCAACGCCCCTTCCCGAACAGCGGATCGAGTCTGGCCCGCTGGTGCTCATCGAACAGCGCCTGCTCGGCAATTACACCTACTCATACGCCTCTGCCGCCGCCGATTTCGACGGCGATGGTGATCTCGACCTGACCAGTTCCGACGCCGAGCCGAACAGCAATCTGTACCTGCTCCGCCACGACGGACAGGGAGGCTTCGAGCACTCATTCATCCAGAAGTACGCCGGACTGGACGATCAGCCCATACGTCTGGAACGTCACGCCGTCGGCGACATCAATCGCGACGGCCGTCCTGACGTGGTGATCGTCGATAACCTGCACTGGGAGATCCGCTGGTTCGAGAATCCCGGCGCGGACGCGATCGCCGACCACTGGCCCCTGCATCGGGTGTCCGCACGCCAGGAAGTGCCCGGCTCGTACGACGTGGCGTTGGCCGACTTCGATGCCGACGGCGATCTCGATGTCGCCGCCAGCAGTTGGCGCATTGGAAACCGCTTCGACTGGTTCGAAAACGTGGGTGCCCCGGGCGACGGCCACGAGTGGCGGCGGCATCTGATCGAAGACGAGATCGGCGAGACTCGCACGATCGCCGTCGCTGACTTCAATGAAGACGGGAAGCCCGATCTGCTGGGAACGTCGCGCACCGGAAACCAGATCGTCTGGTTCGCCAACACGGGCGATGTGATCAACAACGGCTGGACGAAAACCGTCATCGACGGCGACACCGTCGCCCCCACCCACGGACATCCCACCGACCTTGACGGTGACGGAGACCTCGACGTGCTGATGGCGTTTGGAATCGTCGCGCCGGTCGCGGCCGATTCCCCGGACTCACATCAGGTCGCCTGGTACGAGAACGTCGGCACGCCCGAGGACGGGTCCAGCTGGTGGAAGCACGTCATCGCCGCCGGATTCGCTCAGGGCTTTGAGGCCGTCGCCGGAGACCTCGATGGCGACGGAGACCAGGACGTCGTCGCCACCGCCTGGAGTTCCTCGGGACAGCTCGCGTGGTTCGAAAATACGGGCGATTCCCGCACCGGCTGGCGGCAGCATTCCATCAAGTCCGACTGGCCCAACGCCGTCACCGTGATCGTCACCGATCTTGATGCCGACGGGAGGCTGGACATCGTCGCTTCCGCCGAGCGCGGAGCGAATGAGATCCGCTGGTGGCGCAACGCCGGCCCGGTCGAGTAATCGGCATGCTTCAGACGGCGTAATGCCTCACGACGTCCTCGTCGACTTCGATCCCCAGCCCCGGTCCGGTCGGGACAGTGATCCGTCCGTCCTGCAGTTCAAACCGCTCCGTCGCCAGCCCGTCGCGCCACGGGTTCTCGGATTGATCGAGTTCGAGCAGCGGCGTGTCGGTCGGCAGACCCCAATGCGGGTCCGCCAGCAGCGACAGGAGATGGATCGAAGCGGCAATGAGAATGTCGCCCCCCCAGCAATGCGGGACGCACTGGATTCCCGAGAGCGCGGCTGTTTCGGCGATAAACAGCGCCTCCCCCAGTCCGCCGCACAGGCTGATGTCGGGCTGAATGATGTCCATCGCCCGGCGGTCGATCAGCTCTTTCGCAGTGGCGCGCGAGTCCAGCACTTCGCCGGCCGCCAGAGGCAGGGGCAGTTTCTTGCGCAGCTCCTCATATCCTGCATAGTGGGGCGACTGCGGCAGCGGCTCTTCGAGAAAGTCGAACCCCAGTTCGTGCAACGCATGGCCGAGCTGCAGCGCAGTCCCCATCGTGCACGCGCCGTTGGCATCAGCCATCAGGCGGACATTCGGCCCGACCACGTTGCGAACGCTTGCCGCCACCGCCGCCTCTCGCGATACGGCATGCCGCCCCAGCCGCATCTTGATCGCCTGATGCCCCTGCTCGACCATCTTCGCGGCAACGTCCGGATACTCGTCTTCGATCTCGCGGCCTTCCACGTAGGCCAACGCGGAGACGTAGACCGGCACCTTGTCCCGCAGTCGCCCGCCGAACAGTTCGGCCACCGGAAGATTGAGCGCCTTGCCCCGAATGTCGTTCAGCGCCGTTTCGACGGCCCCGACGGCCAGCCCGTTTCCGAAGTTGGCGCCCCACAACTCACGCCACAGCTTGCGATACTCCAGCGGATTCCGGCCAATCAGCACTTCGGTGAGCGTGTTCTCAATCGTGCCGCGCGCTCCGGTAATCGCCGCAGTCTCACCCCAGCCGACGATGCCCTGATCCGTCTCGATCTTGACCAGCAGCGTCTCCCGCTTCTTGCTCAGCGGCACCGAGACCGATGCACCGAACGGCCGCTTCAGCTGATGTCGCAGCAGATACGTCGTCACCGCGGTGATCTTGAGCGCCGGTGAATCGGCCCCGGCTGGATCGTCGTCCGCTCGAACCGGCTGCCACGCGCTCAGCAGGCCGCAGGCCATCGCACCCGCGCCCGCCTTCAGCAGATTCCGGCGATTCTCCAGCACGGGGCGGCTCACCGCTCCCCCAGTCAGACGTTGCCTGATCATTTCGCAACACTCCTCGAACTCATGCGGTGCGCCCGGCCTGAGCGGGAATCCGGATCGTCGTTCAATTGCCTTCATGTGCGGTCAGCATAACCGAATGGGACCAGACGCGCACCACAGTGATGCATTGCTGCTCCCTTCTGATAATCCGAGTCGGACTGCGGTCGTTGTCGTGCGTCAACTTCCCGATTAGACTCGCGCACCGCAGTACTTGGCTGAGAACGAACTCCGCCGGCATCGTTCATCACCGGCAAGGGACGACTGACATCTCACATGTCGAGCCCCGACGACCTCCTCCCTCCGGGACTGCAGCGCCGGAACAGTCTGGTCTTCCTGCTCAACAATTCGCTGTCTTATCTCGTCGCCCCGGTGTTCTATGTGGGTGTGCTGCACGCAGCGATCCTTGAGTCGTTCCTGGCGAGCGACACGGTCGCCAATCTGCCGGAAGCCGTATACCTCTGGGTCACCCCATTGCCGGTCTTCATCGCGTGGCTGTGGCCGTCGCCGCGGCTGATGCGACCAATGCTCACCGGCACCCTGTTAGCGATGGGGACCGCCGGCTTCGCGGTCGCCGCCCTGTTCGTTCTCGCTCCGAGTTCCTGGCTCATCCCCGCCATGATTGCCCACGCCGGCATCATCGGCATCTGCAACGGCGTGCGGCAGATGTGCCTGTGGGAACTCATCGGCCGCGGGCTGACCCCCGAACGTCGCGCCTGGACGCTGGGCTGGACGTTCGGACTGGGGCCGCTCTTTGCCGTCATCGGGTCCTGCGCATCGCAACTCGTGCTCGCCGGCAACTTCCTGGATGTCATTCATGTCCAGCCGCTGCAGGCTCCCTGGAACTACGTCGCACTGTTCGGCGCGACCGGTCCCGCCATGTGGCTGGCGGCGGCCTCCGTGGCGCTGGCGTCTGTCCCCATCCGCGATGAGCCCGCGCCTCAGGCCCGAATGTCCGAGGTGCTCTCCGGCCTGCGCGAGTATTTCTTCCAGTCGCGGATTCTGCTGGCAGCGGCCGCGTTTCTGCTCACTTACGGCGGCACGATGATTCTCAACAATCTGTCGCTCTACACCCGCGAGGCGCTCGGTGAAGCCCCGGAAGAGTATGCTGGCCTCCAACTCGCCCTGCGGTTCGGCTTCAAAGCGCTGGCCGGATTCGCGCTGGGCTGGCTGGTATCCCGCATCCACGCCAAAGCGTCCCTGCTCGCAACAACCGGGATCTGCCTCGCCGGCGTCGTCTGGGGCATGGTCGTCCCCGGAAAATGGTACCTGTTCAGCTTCGGTCTGCTCGGCGCAGGCGAGCTGTTCTATGTCTACTACATGAACTACATCGTCGGCTGCTCGGCGCCGCGGCGGATTCGCGAAAACACCGCTTACACGAACCTGATGACCGTCACCGTGGGCTTCCTCCCCCTGGTGTTCGGGCTGGTCTCCGACCACTACGGCTTCCGCTCCAGCTTCGGCCTCGCGCTGGCGATCTTCGCGGCGGCCCTGCTGATCGTGGCCGTCGGGCTTCCACGACAACCCTCCGTCCCGGACGAATCCGGACCAAACGCATGAGCACGAAACGATACCCCCCCTGCATTATGGCGACCTGCTGCATCCCCTGGGATGACGAGCATCGCCTGATCGAGGACATCTTCCGCCGCAACGTACAGTTGGCATTGGCCGAGACGCCTCACCTCTACGTGTTCGGCACCGCGGGCGAAGGTTACGCCGTCTCGGACCGCCAGTTCGATCAGATCGTCTCCCTCTTCTCCGACGAGATGCGGCAGGGGAACGCCGAGCCGATGGTGGGCGTCATTCACCTGTCGCTCAACACGATCGTCGAACGCATTGCACGCTGCCGCGATGCAGGCGTGCGGCTGTTTCAGATCTCGCTCCCGTCCTGGGGTGCGTTGACCGAGCGCGAACTGTTCGATTTCTTCGATCGCGTCTGCAGCTCATTCGAGGACTGCCGGTTCATGCACTACAACCTGCCGCGCACCAAGCGGCTGGTGACCGGCCGCGAGTATGCAAAACTCGCGGACTCTCACCCCAACCTCGTGGCCACCAAAAACACCGGCGACTCGCTGCAGCACATCCGCAGCCTGCTGGAGGACGCCCCGCAACTGCAGCACTTTCTGTCCGAGGCCGGTTTCATTTATGGTTCGCTCTTCGGCGAATGTGGCATCCTGGCGTCCTTCGTGATGAACTGGCCCCGGCTCCGGAACCTGTTCGAAGCCGGCCGGCGACAGGATGGGCCGGCAATGACCGCGATACAGCGCGAACTCGATGTCCTCATCGTGACCCTGCTCGAGTCAGTCCCCGGCGACCGTATCGACGGCGCCTATGACAAGCTCTTCGCCAGAATGATCGATCCCGCATTCCCGCTCCGGATGCTCCCCCCCTATCAGGGCTCCAGCGACTCGGAACTCGAAACCTTCGTCCGGCTGCTCCGCGAGCGGCTGCCCCAATGGGTTCCCTCCACGACTACCGGCGCATGAATACCGAATCCATTCTCGCCATCGACGTCCACGGCCACTACGGGACGTACATCCGCCGCGGCGACGCCAGCGACGCCTTCTGTTCCGGCGACGCCGCGACCGTCGAGCGCCGTGCCCGTGAGGCGGGCATCGAATTGACGATTGTCTCTCCCCTGTCCGCTCTGCTGCCGCGCAATCAGGCGGACGCAGTCGCCGGCAATCGGGAAGCGGTCGAAGCGGTCCGCAACACCCCCGGACTGCGACAATACGTCGTCATCGATCCGCGCCGCGACGAAACATACCGGCAGGCCGAAGAACTGCTGGCCCAGCCGCAGTGCGTGGGCATCAAGATCCATCCCGAAGAGCACGTCTATCCCATCCGGGACTACGCCCGGCCGATCTTCGAGTTCGCCGCCCGCCATCGCGCCGTCGTCCTCACCCACAGCAGCGAACAGAACAGCCTCGCCGCCGATCTCGTCCCCTGGGCCAACGAGTTCCCCGAAGTCCGCCTGATCCTCGCCCATATCGGCTGCGGCTGGGACGGCGACCCGGCCCATCAGGTCCGCGCGATCCAGCAATGCCGCCACGGAAACGTCTTCGCCGACACCTCCAGCGCGCGTTCCGTCACGCCAGGACTCATCGAGTGGGCCGTGCGGGAAATCGGTGCGGACCACGTTCTGTTCGGAACCGACACCCCGCTGTACCACGCCGCCATGCAGCGCGCCCGCATCGACCACGCCGAATTGGCCGACAGCGCAAAACGCGCCATCCTGCGAGAGAACGCCATCCGCTTGTTCGGGCTCGCCGGGAGTTGACGCTCGCAGCCGACCTGATCGACGTACATGTCTCCGCGCACGCCGTCGCACAAGGCCGACGCTCCGAAGGTCTTCTCAGAAAAGCACTCCTGCTTAACTGCAACGGCGGCACTATACTCGTAAAGGTCTGTGCAGATTCGCCCTCCGGTACTGTTGCCGGAGCGCCTCGAAACCAACCTGCAACTTATGTCCAAACACGATCGAGAGGGCTGGAAGGAGTCCGAAGAAGAGCTCTTTCGGCTGCTGGTCGAAAACATCGCGGATTATGCCATTTTCGTGGTGGATGTGGAGCGGCGCGTCCTGAGCTGGAACGGCGGAGCGGAGCGGCTGCTCGGCTATGCGGAGCGTGAGATCATCGGGCAGTCCGCCGATGTGGTCTTCACGCCGGAGGACCGTCAGGCGGGCGTGCCCGAACGCGAAGTGGCAGAGGCCCTGGCGGCAGGACGCGGCGACGACGACCGCTGGCACGTTCGGAAGGACGGCAGCCGCTTCTGGGCCGGCGGCCGGATGACGCCGCTCCGCGACGAGTCGGGAGAGCTGCGCGGTTTCGCCAAGATCATGCGCGACCGCACCGAATGGAAGAGGCAGCAGGAGGCAGCCGAAGAGCGGCTGCGGATCGCGGGGCTTAACCGCGACGTCGGACTGGCGCTGATCGAGGCACAGCAGCTCGTCGACATGCTGCGGCAGTGCGCGGATGCGATCGTGCAGCACCTGCCCGGCGTCGCAGTCGGCATCTGGGTCGTGACTACCGACAGCAACGCACTGCACTTGAGTGCCACGGCCGCTGCAGAGGCGGGCATGGACTGGCCTGAGCGAATCTCCCTGGAGCGATCCACGGTCGAACAGGTCGCGCAGGAGCTGCAGGGGCAGTCGACCGTCAATCGGCACGGGTTCGCTGGATTCCCCCTGATCGTCGACGGAACACCGGTGGGGCTGCTGGCGATTCAAAGCCCTGAGGCATTCAACCGTCCGCTGCTCGACGCTCTGGACTCCCTCGCAAACGGGATCGCGCTCGGCATTGAACGGAAGGTCGCGGAGAACGAAGTCCGACAGCAGCGGGAGTGGCTGCGGGTGACGCTCGCGAGCATTGGCGATGCGGTGATTGCCACCGATACCGAGGGGCGGGTCACATATCTGAACGACGTCGCTCGCCATCTCACCGGCTGGAGCAGTGACGACGCCCGGGGACAGCCGCTCGAGACCGTGTTCCAGATCCTTCATGAGGAGACGGGGGACGTCGTCGAGAACCCGGCGGCCAAAGTGCTGCGAGAGGGACGGATCGTCGGTCTGGGCAATCACACGGTGCTGGTGTCACGGACCGGCGAAGTGCGCCCGATCGACGACTCGGCGGCGCCGATTCGCGGATCAAGCGGCGAGCTGCAGGGAGTCGTGCTTGTCTTTCGTGATGTAACGGACGAGCGTGCGAAACAGCAGTCGCTGCAGCAGAGCGAATCCCGCAAAGCCGCGATTCTGGAGACGGCTCTCGATTGCATCATCACGATGGATCACGAAGGCCGGATCGTTGAATTCAATCCGGCGGCCGAAAGGACTTTCGGATACACGCGGGCGGCGGCCGTCGGGCAGCGGCTGGCGGAATTGATCATTCCCGAGACGTATCGTGAGCCGCACTATCGAGGACTCGCGCATTACCTGGCGACGGGAGAAGGGCCGGTCCTGGGAAGGCGGCTCGAATTGTCGGCGCTCCGCAGCGACGGCTCGGAATTTCCGGTCGAGCTCGCCATCGCCCGAACGTCTCCCGAAGACCCGCCATTGTTCACGGCCTATCTGAGAGATATCAGCGCCCGCAGGATTCTGGAGCGGCAGCGCAGCGCGCGGCTGGCCGTGACCCAGTCCCTGGCCCAATCCACCAGCGAACTCGACGGCGTCAGCGGGGTCCTCAGTGCGATCTGCGAGCACCTCGGCTGGCAGCTGGGCTTTTATTGGGAGGTGGATCCGCAACAGGAAGTACTCCGCTGCCGTCAAAGCTGGCATCGGGCGGACTCGGTAGAGACGGACTTCGAACGCACGAGCTGCCGGCGGACTTTTGAGAAGGGGGACGGCCTGCCCGGCCGGATCTGGTTCAGTCGCGCTCCCATGTGGATCCGGGACGTCACCCAGGATAATAACTTTCCACGCGCCCGGACGGCCGCCGAAGTGGGACTGCACAGTGCGTTCGCCTGTCCCGTGGCCGTTGACGGCGACTTCATCGGCGTCATCGAGTTCTTCACCCAGAGTCTCCGCGAGGCCGATGAGGACCTGCTGGAGATGATGTCGACGGTCGCGGGAAACCTGGGCCAGTTCATCGAACGGCGGCGCGCGGAAGAGGAACTCAAGGAGCAGACAGCGACGGCCGAGACCCTGAATCGGATCGGCCGACTGCTGGCAGAGGAACTCGATCTGCACAACATCGTGCAGGTCGTTACCGACGAGGGTACCCGCTTGAGCGGCGCCCAGTTCGGTGCGTTCTTTTACAACGTCGTCGGCGAGCGGGGAGAGGCTTATACGCTCTATACGTTGTCCGGTGCTCCACGGTCGGCATTCGACAACTTCCCGATGCCCCGCAATACAGACCTGTTCGGGCCGACCTTCCGCGGCGAGGGCGTGGTGCGGCTGGACGACGTCACGCAGGATCCCCGGTTCGGACAGAACGCCCCCTACCACGGGCTGCCCTCCGGGCATCTGCCGGTCCGCAGCTATCTGGCTGTCCCCGTCGTGTCGTCGGCCGGCGAGGTGCTCGGGGGCTTGTTTTTCGGCCACGCGGACGTGGGGGTATTCACCGCCGCCAGCGAGCGGCTGCTCGCGGGAGTGGCCGGACAGGCGGCGGTCGCCATCGATAATGCACGACTGTACGAAGCGCAGCGATCGAGCGCGGAGCGTCTGAACCTGGCGCTGGCGGCAGCGGACCTGGGTGACTGGAGTTGGGACACCGCCTCCGATGTCGTGACGCTGTCGGACCGGGCAGCCGCAATCGTCGGGGTCACCGCAGGCGGCCGGCTGACCTGGACGGGACTGCAGACGCGGATTCACGAGGAAGACCGGCCATCCGTCACCCACGAGGTGCGGCGCGTCCTCGACGAGCAGGCGCAGTTCGATATCGAGTTCCGCGTCAATCGTCCCGACGGGCGGCAGGTTTGGGTTGGAGTGCTGGGCCGCGGGCATCACACTGAGGGACGACCACAGGGAATGTTCGGCGTGATGCAGGACATCACCGAACGCAAGCGGCTGGAAGACTCGCTCCGGGCCAGCGAAGGACGTTTCCGGGGACTGATGGAGCAGGCGCCCTTCAGCATTCAGGTATTCTCCCCGACGGGCAGCACCGTGACCGCCAACCGCGCCTGGGAGGAACTCTGGGGAGTGCGGCTCGACGAACTCGGCGATTACAACATCCTCGAGGATCGCCAGCTGGCCGAGCGCGGCGTACTGCATCACATTCAGCGGGCGTTTGCGGGAGAGCCCGCCCACGTCCCCGCGATTGAGTACGACCCGAACGCGACGATCCCCGATCGCACCCGGCACGACGATCCCGTGCGGTGGGTCGGGGCCGTGGCATACCCGTTGAAAGACGATGCGGGCAACGTTCGTGAAGTCGTGCTGGTTCACGAGGACGTGACCGCCCGCCGCCGCGCCGAGGCGGCGTTGCGCGAGAGCGAAGAGAAGCTGCGGCTGCTCGCCGATACGATCCCGCAACTGGCGTGGATGGCCCGGCCGGACGGCCACATCTTCTGGTACAACCGACGGTGGTACGAGTACACCGGCACGACGCCCGAACAGATGGAGGGCTGGGGCTGGCGGTCGGTGCACGATCCAGAGGCGCTTCCGTCAGTGATCGAGCGCTGGCGGCATTCGCTCGAGACGGGCACGCCATTCGACATGGTGTTTCCACTTCGCGGCGCCGATGGCGTCTTTCGCCCCTTCCTGACACGCGTCAATCCGCTGCGCCATGAGCAGGACGGCGAGATCCTCTATTGGTTCGGGACGAATACCGACATCACCGAGCTGCGCGAGACCCGCGAGGCGTTGGTCGACAGCGAAGAGCGGCTCCGGCTGGCGCTCGATGCCGGCCGCATGGGAGTCTGGGACTGGAATATCCGGACCGGTGGACTGAGATGGTCGGACAGCCTCGAACCGCTGCATGGACTGGAGCCAGGCACCTTCGGCGGAACATTCGAGCATTTCCAGGAGCTGATCCATCCGGCGGACCGCGATGCCGTCAATAACGCGATCCGTGAGGCCGTCGCCTCCGGGGACGACTTTCAGGTCGAGTTTCGAAACATCCGGCCGGATCGTTCCGTGCATTGGATCGCCGGCTTTGGCCGCGTATTCGCCGGCGACGACGGCGCACCTGCGCGAATGATCGGTATCGGAATGGACATCACCGATCACAAGCGTGCAGAGCAGCGATCCCGCTTCCTCGCCGATGCCAGCGCCGCCCTCGCCGTGCTGGTGGACTTCGACAGCACCCTGCAGAAAGTCGCATCGCTGGCCGTTCCCGACTTCGCCGATTGGGCCACGGTCGATCTCCTTGATGCGGACGGAACGCTGCGCCGGGTAGCGGTCTCGCATGTCGATCCGACGAAAGTGCAGCTGGCCCACGAACTGCACGGCCGCTTCCCCCCCGATCCCGACGCTCCCCAGGGACTCTGGCACATCCTGCGGACAGGGCGGCCCGAACACATTATCGAGATCACGGACGATCTGCTGCAGCAGTCGATTCCCGACGCAGAGTACCTGCAGATCATTCGGGATCTGGGGCTGCGATCGTATATCGGCGTTCCGCTCACCGTCCGTGGCAGAACGCTCGGCGTCATCACATTCATCTCTGCCGAATCCGGGCTGCTCTACGAAACCGGCGACCTCGCAGTGGCACAGGATCTGGCCAATCGCGCATCAATCTCTATCGAGAATTCTCAGTTGTACAAGGAGCTGCGCGAGGCGGACCGCAGGAAGGATGAGTTCCTGGCAACGCTGGCCCACGAACTGCGGAATCCGCTGGCGCCAATCCGCAACGGTTTGCAGGTACTGCGGCTGGCCGGCGCCGACGAGTCGACGGCCGAGCAGGCGCGGACCATGATGGATCGCCAGCTCACGCAGATGGTCCGGCTCGTCGATGATCTGCTGGACGTCAGCCGCATTACCCGCAACAAGCTGGAATTGCGGCGCGAACGCGTCCCGCTCGCCACCATCGTGCACAGCGCGACGGAGACGAGCCGCCCCCTGGTCGAGCAGGGGGGCCACACGTTGTCGGTCAGGCTGCCTCCCGATCTGGTGTACCTCGACGCCGACCCGGTGCGACTGGCACAGGTGTTCTCGAACCTGCTGAATAACAGCGCCCGCTACACGGAACCGGGAGGACGAATCGAACTGACCGCGGAATCAAATACCGATCACGTGCTCATTCGCGTTCGGGACAACGGCCGCGGCATCCCGCGCGCGGAACTGGAGCGGGTGTTTGAGATGTTCGCCCAGGTGGAAGGCGATCGCACCCAGACGCAGGGAGGACTCGGCATCGGGCTCACCCTGGTGCGCCGGCTGGTCGAGATGCATGGCGGCTCCGTGGGAGTGCACAGCGACGGACTGGGGCTCGGCAGCGAGTTCACGGTGCGATTGCCCACCGTGGCCGATCAACAGGGCAGAACGCTCAGTACGGAAGCGTCCGCATCCCGGACGAAGGCAGTGGGCAGGCGCATCCTGGTCGTCGACGATAACCCCGACTCGGCCAGAAGCCTCGGCATGCTGCTCAAGCTGCTCGGGAACGAAATCCGCACGGCCGGCGACGGACTCGAAGCCATCCAGGCCGCCGAGGAGTTTCGTCCGGAGTTGATCCTGCTCGATATCGGGTTGCCCAAACTCGACGGCTATGAGGCCTGCCGGCGGATTCGCCAGCAACCATGGTCTAAGCCCATGACGATCGTCGCTCTCACAGGCTGGGGTCAGCAGGAGGACCGCCGCCGCTCCCAGGAGGCCGGCTTCGATCACCATCTGGTCAAGCCGGTAGATCTGCCGACTCTGCGCCAATTGCTTAGCGAACGCTGAGACAGCCCCAGCAGTTCATCAGGAGCCTCCCGACTACATCGGGACGGTCCTGTTCGGCACCCGCGGTGGTCAAAAACGTTGTCACGAAAGAAGCGGCGGAGATTCGAGCAATGATGGATCGGGACGGCGAGCACTGAACGAGGCGATGCGCGTAACGCGATCGACGAAGCAGTGCGAAGCTGGTTGTGATTGGCTCTCAAGCCGCCCGTCGCTCGTAGTACTTGAGCAGCCCGCCGAGCCGCTGGTGGCAGACGATGTCGTCGAGCGGCAGCGAGACAGCAACCTCCGGCGGAGGTTCGTCGGCCGCAGGCGGGACGTTGCCAAGTCCCGGGTGAGGACGGAGTTCGTGATAGTAATGGCCCCACTCGCCGACAATCAGGTTGAGATGCCGTTCGCCCAGGACGACGAAATGGTCGAGCGCTTCGTGTTTCAGAGTATGGATCACTCGCTCGCAGAACGCGTTGAGGTTCGGGCTTTTCGGAGGGAGCTTGATCGCGGCGATGCCCTCGGAGCGGAAGATGACGTCGAACTGCCGGGTGAATTTCGTGTTCCGGTCACGCAGAAAGCAGGTCGGCGGCACTTTCTCTTCCTGCGCGACCATGCACATGGTGCGAGCCTGCTGGGCCATCCATTGAGCGTTCGGGTGGGCCGTGGCTTTCGAGACCCAGATCCGGCGGCTCTCGATGTAAATGAACACCAGCAGGCCTCGGTCAACGCCCGCTGAATCTCCTTATCGTCCGAGCGGGCGATCGTGATGGCGATCGAGATCGGGACCTGATCGGGACGGCCGGCACGGGACGAGGCGATGCGCGTGGAGCGATCGGCGAATCGGTGCGAGACCGACTGTGATCGGCGCTCACGCCGCCCGCCTGGTGCGGCCTGCACTCGTGATAAAACTGCACGAACTCGGAGACGATGTGGTTCAGGTGCCGCTCGCCGAACACCACAAAATGGTCCAACGCTTCGTGCTTGATCGTTTTCACGACCCGCTCGCAGTGCGCATTGGGGTTTGGACTCTTGGACGGCAGGTTAACCAACTTCACGTTATCCGCCCGAAGGATCTCATCGAACTGCTGCGTGAACTTCGTGTCCCGGTCCCGGATCAAGTATCGCGGAGGGCCGTCTTACTCCTGGATCACGGTGCACATGTTCCGGGCCTGCTGGGCGACCCAGGCGGCATCCGGATGGGCCGTCCCCTTCGAGACCCAAATTCGTCGGCTCCCGGCGTGGATAAACACCAGAAGGTACATGTCCACCAGACCCTGCATCGTCCAGACCTTCTTGGAGAAGAAGTCGCAGGTGTAAAGTGTGCTGGTATGCCGCTTCACGAACTCATCCCATGTCTCCGGTCAGGGGAAGCAGTGTTCTCTCCGATCGTACCTGGTCACCCGCTCGTGCACTACGGGCTGCCGGCCGACTGGTCATTCTGGAGCCGCATCGACGGCGACCACCTCCTGCGGTGCGACGAGGTCGTGGTCCTCATGCTTGCGGGCTGGGATCACAGCAAAGGGATCCGGGAGGAGGTCCGGCTGGCAACGGCACTCGGCAAGCCCGTCCGGTACGTGGCCCCGGTCCCGACGGAGCCCCGCGCCATTCCGCCCACGTTGGCCCACGTAGCGGCCGGTTTGGACGGGGCGGACGTTGGCCCCACCCACGAGAGAACGCCGCCACGTCGCGGGACGTGGGGCGTTGGTGGGACCGGGGAAGCGAGCCTACCCACCCGTCCGGGCGGTCTCGCGGACGACCTTCTGGAGGTGCCAGCGCCAGAGTTCGACCTCGTCTGGGGTGGCGGGGCGGACCGTATGGATTTCAATCGAGACGTCGCGCCCACAGCGGCGGTCCGGCGGCGATGCGGGCGGCGGGTTCGTCCTCGGCGTCGACCAGAACGTAGCGGATGCGGGGGCCGGAGGTCATCGACCTCTACTCGTACGACCGCGTCACGTCGAACGAAGTGACGATGACTAGTCTCCGTAGCCGCGTCTCAGTCTTGATGGCCGTTGTCTTCTCGGGATTCACCGCTCGGCGGTCGGGCAATCGAATCGGACGGCAAGCATCCGACCGAGGACCGGGCGCAAGGCAATCGGCTCCGTCGATGCGAGTTCACTTGGGGGATAGACCCCCTCGGTCGACGTATCACGACGTCTGCGGGATCTCCATTTGGACAAGCAGAACCAATCTGAGGTCGTCATCGTGTGACGACAACGCCCCTATCGCAACTTCCCGCCCGTACATGACCTCTGCCACAATCTGTTAACCAAAGCAGATTTGCAGTTAACCTCCGATTTCGTCACGACATATGCCTGTATGACGCCTCCCGCTCCCTTCGATGAGGATGCCGCATTCGTGTCGCAGCTGACGAAGCATCAGCTCTCACTGCAGCTGTATGTCCGCTCGTTGCTGCCGGGAGACCCTTCCGCGGGAGACGTGGCCCAGCAGGCAAATGCGAAGATCTGGGAGAAGCGCGCGGCCTTTGAGCCCGGGTCCAACTTCAAGGCCTGGGCGTTCAGCATCGCGCGGTACGAGGTCCTGAGCTACCGCAAGCAGCAGGCCCGCGACGCCAGGCTGTCGTTCAGCGGCGAGCTGGAGGAAGTCATTGCGACCGAGCTGGCGGAGAACAACTTTCACGTTCAGCAGAAGTACGAAGCGCTGCAGGCGTGTCTCGGCAGGCTCAGGAAGCAGGACCGCCAGCTGTTGATGCAGCGGTATTCCAACCGGGGCACGCTCGCTGACTACGCAGCCTCAGTCGGTCGCACCGCCGGAAGCCTGAAAGTATCGCTGCATCGGCTCCGGTCGGCGCTGCTGGAGTGCATGCAGCGGCGATTGAACGCAGCTGAGAACTCCCTATGAACTCAACCGAACTTCAACGCCTGATCGATTCGGCGCTCGACGGAGACATCTCCGAAGCGGATTTTGTGCGTCTGGAAGCCGAGCTGTCAGTCGACGCCTCCGCCCGTCGCGATTATTTCGATTGCGTGCTGCTCACGTCGCTGCTGGAAGCCGAGGCGGCCGCGAGCGGCGACAAACTGCCGCTCCCGCGAACTCGCCGCGAACGGCACGCGGGTTCGGGCATCCGCTGGCGGACTGCGTTCTCCGCAATGGTTGCCGTCTGTGCCGTGCTGCTTCTGGTCGTCATCTGGCAGTGGAGAGAAGGTCCGCTTCAGGCTAATGCGAACCCGCAGCATTCGGCTCCGCGTCTCACCCACACCGGTGAAGAACAGCAGTCGTCGGGTTATGCGATCCTCTCAGGTCAGTCCGAAGCCGATTGGGAGACGGAATCCCCGCTGGCTCCCGGCAGTATTGTTCCGCCGGGCGAGCTGCATCTGAAGTCGGGGCTGGCGCAGTTTGAGCTCTTCAGCGGCGTCACGCTGGTTGTGGAAGGGGACGCGCGATTCTCGATCCTGTCGCCGACGGAAGTTGCGGTGACCGGCGGCAAGGTTCGCGCCAGGGTCCCCGAACCCGCGCAGGGTTTCCGTCTGCTTACTCAGGCCGGCGAAGTCGTCGACCTCGGGACGGAGTTCGCGGTCGACGTGTCGGACGAACGGGCCGAAGTGCACGTCATCGAAGGGGAAGTCGAGTGGCATCCGCGCGGAGCGCCGGTTCAGCAACTGCAGCAGGGACACGCTGCCCGCAGCACCGAACCGGGACAAACGTCGCTCATCACCGCTGCGGACCAGTTCGTCGGAGCGACCGAGCTGCGGCAGCGGATCCGCACGCGGCAGCAATCTCGTTACGAACAATGGCAACAGGCCTCAGATGAGTTGACGCACGACCCGCGGCTGATCGCGCATTACTCGCTCTCGACCGACTCCGTCGCCGAGCGACGACTGCCGAACCTTGCCGGCGAAGCATGGCGCACTGCCAGCGAAGGGGCTGTGGTGGCGGCAACGCCGGCCGCCAATCGCTGGGGCGTGCCGGCGAGTGCTCTCGATTTCAGCCCGGCCGGCAGCCGGGTCCGCCTGCATGTCCCGGGCGAATACCAGAACCTGACGCTGATCTGCTGGGTGCGGATCAACAGCCTTGACCGCTGGTACAACTCGCTCTTCCTCACCGACGGCCACGAGCAGGGAGAGCCCCACTGGCAGATCATGGATGACGGACGCCTCTTCTTCTCCGTCAAGAGGCACGATCAGTGGGACCCCTCGAAAGGGGAGAAGGACAAGCACGTGTTCTATTCGCCGCCGTTCTGGGATGCCTCGCTCAGCGGCCGCTGGCTGATGATCGCCACCGTTTACGACGGTACGCAGCGCGAGGTCACGCACTATCTCAACGGCGAAGTCCTCAGCCGCGAAGCCATCCCCGAAGAATACCTGGTGGACCGCATTCGCATCGGCGACGCATCGCTCTGCAATTGGGACCTTCCCGAACGGAACCAACCCCGCTTCGCTATCCGCAACCTGAACGGCAGCCTTGACGAGTTTCTGATGTTCGCGGCTCCTCTGGCGGAAGCCGAGATTCGCCGCCTCAACGACGTCGGCCACCCGTAAGCGACGCACACTCCTTCCGACTCAGCATTCGCTCATGCTCTTCATGAAGAATCTTCATCCGCGTCCTGTGCATTGCAGACTGGAGCGGGGCTCGCTGCTCCGCCGCATCTTCGGCACGGCGCTGCTTCTGGCCTGCATGCCGCCGGTAACTGCCATGGCAGCCGATGATGCGGCCGTTGCCGAACGGGACTTCACGCTCAAGGTTCTTCCGCTCCTCAAGCAGAAGTGCCTCGGCTGTCATGGCGGAGAGCCCGACGACATTAGGGGCGACTTCCGCGTCACCGATCGGGAGAGCCTCCTCCGCGGCGGAGAATCCGGCGATCCCGCGATCGTGCCGGGCGATCCGGAGCAGGGGACGTTGCTCCCGGCGATCCGCTGGGACGACCTGGAAATGCCACCCAAGGAGGCCGACCGTCTTACCGACAGGCAGATCGCGACGATCAAGGACTGGATCGCGGCCGGCGCCCCCTGGCCCGATGAAGCCGCACAGGCTCGCTACCGGGAGGAAGATCGCCAGAGTGCGGCGACGGACGACGGAGTCACGGTCCGCACCAGCGGCGGCACATCTGAAGAATGGACGAACCGCCGCTACCAGCCGGACGATCTCTGGGCCTTCCAGCGCGTCACGCCCCTCACGCCGGATCAGCAGCGGGAGCTTGTGCAAGGTTTCGGATCTCGGGACGCACACGTTCCTGATGTAACGCCGGACCTCTCGGTGCTGATTGACGCCCTTGTAATTCGTAATCTCCATGAGGCCGGCATCCCCCCGGCCCCCCGTGCCGACGCACGCACGCTGATCCGCCGCGCAACCTTTGACCTGCACGGCCTCCCGCCGACTCCGGACGAGATCGACGCCTTCATCGCCGCCTCGCAGCAGGACCCCACGCTCGCATGGGGCGACCTCATTGACCGGCTCCTCGCCAGCCGCCGCTACGGCGAACGCTGGGCCCGCCACTGGCTCGACGTCACCCGCTACGCCGACACCGGCGGCATGTCCAACGACTACGAGCGTTCAAACATATGGCGCTACCGCGACTACGTCATCCGCTCCTTCAACAGCGACAAGCCGTACGACCGCTTCATTGTTGAGCAACTGGCGGGGGACGAACTCGCTGATGAGTCGGTTCGGCGCTGGAAGGGGAACAAACCGCAGCAGATGCATCAGGCGCAGCTTCAGGGGGATTACACCCCCGAGGAGGCGGAGTGGATCATCGCCAGCGGTTTCCTCAGGCTGGGGCCGTGGGACAACGCGATGGTTGAGGCCGACGAAGCCCGGCAGATCTGGCTGGACGATCTCGTCAACATCACCGGCCAGGCCTTTCTCTCGACGACGCTCCGCTGCGTCAAATGCCACGACCACAAGTTCGATCCCATCCCCACGCGCGACTACTACCGCATCTACGCCGCCTTCTCCGCGACGCACATGGCCGAGCGACCGGTCCCGTTCCTCGCCGAAGAGAGCCGCGACGGCTTCGAAACCGGCCGCGCACACGTGCAGCAGATGCTCGAGTTCGCCGTTTCCGAGAAGAACCGGCTTGTCGCGAAGCGCGAAGCAGCCGCCCGCGCCTGGTTCGACGAGCACGGTTTCCCCTACGAGGACGAACAGGCCCGCAAGGACCTCCCCGACGAAGAGAAGCCCCCGCGCAACATCGGCCTAGATCACGTCGAAGAGGGACAGCTCAAGGTTCGCGAGCAGGACGAATGGATCTGGACCCGCCAGCTCGAGCGCTACGAGCCCATGGCCCAGAGCGTCTACAACGCCCCTTCATCCGGCCTCGCCTGGAATGCGGCCCGCAAGCTCCGCATTATGCGCGGCGGCAACCAGGGAGCGCCTCCGGCAACATTCATTCTCACGGGGGGAGCACTCACCTCTCCCGGTGAACCCGTTGATCCTGGAGTTCTCAGCCCGCTCCCGGCCAGCGTCGATCCTTCCGCCGCAGACCCGTACCTCCTCACCAGCGACATCGACGGCCGACGGCTGGGACTCGCCCGCTGGATCGCTCATCCGGACAACCCGCTCACCACGCGGTCCATCGTCAATCGCATCTGGCAGGGTCATTTCGGAGTTGGCATCGCCGCCAACTCCAATAACTTCGGCGCAAAAGGAGCCCGGCCCACGCATCCCCAGCTCCTCGATCAGCTCGCCCACGACTTCGTCGCCGGAGGCTGGACGTTCAAGCGGCTCCACCGGCAGATCATGCTGTCGGACGCATACCAGCGCTCCTCCATACCCGCTGACGACAGCTGGCGCACAGGCGATCCCAACAACCGTCTGCTCTCTCATTTCCCGCGCCGCCGCCTCACGGCCGAAGAACTGCGCGACGGCATCCTGCTCGTCACCGGCGAACTCGCCGAGAGCCACGGCGGCGTCCCGGTCATGCCCGAGATCAACATGGAAGTCGCCCTGCAGCCGCGGATGATTCAGTTTTCCCTCGCCCCCGCCTGGCAGCCTTCCCCCACCCCGGCTGAGCGCAACCGGCGGACGATCTACACCTACCACGTCCGCGGTCAGGCCGACCCTTTCACCGAGCTGTTCAATCAGCCGAATCCCAACGAATCCTGCGAGCAGCGTGAATCCGCCGCCGTCACTCCCCAGGTCTTCACGCTCCTCAACAGCGACCTGATGACCGACCGCTCCATCGCATTCGCGCTCCGTCTCCAGGATGAAGCGGACGATCCCGACGCACAGGTGAACCGCGCCTTCCAGCTCGCCTTCGGCCGCGACGCCGACCCAGACGAACGGCGGCGCCTCGCGGCCTACCTGTCCGACATGGTCGCCTACCACCGGCAGACCCCCGCCGAACCGGTGACCTATCCCACAGAAATCACGCGTTCCCTCGTCGAAGAGTTCTCCGGCGATGTCTTCGAATACCAGGAAGTTCTTCCGGTCTTCGAGCACTACACCGCCGACGTCAAGCCTGCAGACGTCCCCCCCGAAACCCGCGCCCTCGCCGACCTCTGTCTGCTGCTCCTCAACACCAACGAGTTCCTCTACATCAACTGATCGCCGCACACCAGCTCGACGCGCCAGCGCGGGCCGAACGCGACTCGACATTCCATCGCCTCACAGCACTCTTTCACCATACGCTCCCATGCACGCCGTTCCACGCCGCTCGTTCCTCTACGGCCTCGGAGCCTCCCTCGGCTCCGTCGCCCTCTCGAACCTCATCGCGGACGATGCTACCCGGTCCGTCAATCCGCTCGCGTCCAGATCGCCGCTGCTCCCCCCGCGCGCGAGGAACGTCATCATGCTCTTCATGGAGGGGGGGCCCGGGCACATGGACACCTTTGACCCCAAGCCCGAGCTCGCCGCCCGGCACAAGCAGGAGTCGAAGCTCCCCTTCGGACAGGAAACCGGCTTCAAGTTCTTCGTCGGCAGTCCCTTCTCGTTCCGCAAGGTCGGGGAGTCTGGACTCGACATGTGTGACCAGTGGGTGCATCTCGCCGATCCTTTCGTGGCCGACGAGCTCTGCAACTACCGCGGTTGCCAGGCCGAGTCTCTCAACCACCCCGAAGCCCTGTTCCACATGAACACGGGCAGCCGCCTCGGCGGCGATCCGGCCGTCGGCGCCTGGGCCACGTATGGTCTCGGCACCCAGAACCAGAACCTGCCGGGCTATGTCGTCATGACTGAACTCGCTCTGCCTCAGGGAGGGCCGACTAACTGGAGCAACGGCTTCCTCCCGCCGCAGTACCAGGGAACGCGTCTCCGCCCCGAGGGCTCCCCGCTGCTCGATCTGGCGTCGCAGCCCAACAAGTCCCGCGAGCACCAGCGCCGCGCTCTCGATGAACTCGCCTGGCTTAACGAGCGGCATGTCGACTCCCTCGGAACCGCCGACGATCGACTCGCAGCCCGCATCGAAAGCTACGAGCTCGCCTTCCGCATGCAGACCGAAGTTCCCGGCGTCGTCGACCTCGACCAGGAGACGCAGCAGACGCAGGACATGTACGGCCTGGGCGATCCCGACTGCGGCGCCTTCGCGCGGCAATGCCTCATGGCCCGCAGGCTCGTCGAGCAGGGAGTCCGCTTCGTCCAGATCTTCAGCGGAGGCTGGGACAGCCACGACTACCTGGAACGGGGCCACACCAACCGCATCCGGAGCGTGGACAAACCGATGGCGGCCCTCATCCGCGATCTCAAGCAGCGCGGCCTCCTCGAAGACACTCTCGTCATCTGGACCGGCGAGTTCGGACGCACGCCCGACAACAATAAGCGCGGCGGCGTCTATTCTCTCGGGCGCGGCCACAACAACCGCGCCATGACCATGCTCCTCGCCGGCGGGGGAGTCCGCCCGGGCGTCGTCGGCGCCACCGACGAACTCGGCTCATCCGCCGTCGAATGCGTCCACCCCATCCGGGACCTGCACGTCACCCTGCTGCACCTCCTCGGACTCGACGACAACAAGCTCACCTACTTCCATGCCGGCCGCTACAAGCAACTCAGCCAGTTCGGCGGCGAACTCATCCCCGAACTCCTCGCCTGAACAATCTCCATGAGCCTGCAGCGCCGGCACGGCCTCGGCGCGGTGCCTGTTCCCACACACCGGACGAACTCCCCCGATGCGATTCGCCCTATTGCTCCTCGTCCTGCTGCTTCCCGCAACCATAGCTGCAGCCGATCGCCCCAACATCCTGTACATCATGTCGGACGATCACGCCGCCCATGCCATCTCGGCGTACGGCGGTCGGCTCGCCGAGATCGCACCTACTCCCCATCTCGACCGGCTCGCCCGCGAGGGCGCACTGCTCACCAGCGTCTTCTGCACAAACTCAATCTGCTCGCCGTCGCGCGCTTGCGTCATGACGGGCCAGTACAACCACATCAACGGGGTGTTCGATCTCGATGGCCGCGTCCCCCCCGGCAGCCAGATGCTCGCCCTTCAGATGAAACGGGCCGGATATCACACGGCGATGATCGGCAAGTGGCATCTCAAGGACGAACCGGCCGACTTCGACCACTACTGCGTGCTCCCCGGCCAGGGTGATTATCACAACCCGAGCTTCCTGGTTCGAGGCGAACTTCCCTGGGGAAAGAACATCATCCTTTTCCCGGGCGAACACTCCACCGACGTCATCACCGACCTGTCGCTGCAGTGGCTGAAGGAGGGCTGGAACTGTGACCAGCCTTTCTTTCTCATGCATCACTACAAGGCGCCTCACGACTACTTCGAAAATGCCGAGCGCTACGAGTCGTACCTCCGCGACGTCGACATCCCCGAGCCCGAGTCGCTCTGGACCCGCGACCCCTCGTTCGGCTCCATCGCCACCCGCGGCGCCAACGACGAACTGATCCCACATATCGGGACCTCGATCGGGGCGCGAAATCCCCGTCGCTCCTATCTGCTCGACCTCCCGGCCCTGTATCCCGACGAGTTCCCGGAGGATTATGATCCGGAGGACAACACCGACGAGCAGAACACCCGCTTAGCCTACAACGCATACCTCAAAAAGTACCTCCGCTGCATCAAGGGCATTGACGACAACGTCGGCCGGCTCTTTCGGTGGTTGGAGGAGAGCGGACAGCTGGACAACACGCTCATCGTCTACACGGCCGACCAGGGCTTCATGCTCGGTGAGCACGACTACCAGGACAAGCGCTGGATGTACGATGAGTCCCAGCGGATGCCCTTCCTCGTCCGTTACCCGAAGGCGATCCCGGCCGGACAGAAGCTCGATCCGATCATCGAGAACGTCGACTTCGCTCCCACGCTCCTCGACTTCGCCGGCGCCGAAATTCCCGACTCGGTCCAGGGACGCTCATTCCGTGGGCTGCTCGAAACCGGAGTCGCTCCCGACGACTGGAAAGAGACAGCCTACTACCGCTATTGGATGCACATGGTCCACCACGATAACCCCGCCCATGTGGGCATCCGCACCCGCACCCACAAGCTGATCTACTACTACGGGTGCAACTACGATGGAGGCTATCAAACTCCGCCGGGGTGGGAGCTCTACAACCTCGTCAACGATCCGCACGAAACGCGGAACCTGTATGGTCACCCGGACAACACCGCCCTGGTGGATCAACTCAAGCGCCGGCTGGCCGAGACCCGCGTACGCGTCGGCGACGATGGCTCCCACTTCCCCGCCTGCGAGAAGGTCGTCCAGGAGTTCTGGGACTATGACGAGGCCGACCGTGCCCGGGCCGTTCAGATCTCACACGAGTTTCTCCAGCGACGACAACAGGAGCTCGAAGCGGGCCAACGCAACGTGCAGACTCATCGCGGAGAATGAAGCGTTGCGGAGTCGTACGACGAATTCTTCGGCAACCGGCCTCGAGCCGAAAGCGGCACGAACTGGAATTGATCGGGGATCCTGGAGCAGCGGCATCGACACCGGCCGCGACCTGCCAAGCTCTCTAAACTGCCCCGTCTCATGACGCGAGACACAGAAGTTCGCTGACTTTTGCAGGATTATGAGGAGGAGAGACATTTTCGTGTCTCTGTTTTGAATTCGAAGAGGGTCCGGACCGCTCCACTTCACGCGGCTCGGAATCCATCCGACCCGCTCATTAACGCAGAAAGCCGCTGGTGATCATCTGGTCGTCCCGCGCCTCGAGGAGCGCCCGCGCCGCCGCCAGCAGTTCGGACTCGGCGGCCGTTCGGTCGAGTTCGTCCGCGATATCTTGACGGAGGCTTCCGCGTGGATGCGGAACCGAGCACACTTGGCGTTCAGTGCGAGCGGAAGGCAGCGTGTCTCGGCTCATGCGTGTTCTATACAGGCATCAGCAGTTCGGGCCCCTGATTGTGCACGCTGTTGACGGCTGCTGAGACCGGCTGGAAATCCAACAGGTCTTCCGGTGCCGGCCGCATCAGGTCGATCAGGGCCTCCCGCGGCGTGTCATTCGAGAGCCACCTGCCGAATTCCGTGGGAGCAAGGATGACGGGCATCCGGTCATGCACTTCCGAGAGCGTCTGATTCGCGTTGGTGGTGATGATGGTGCAGGACAGAACCTGCTCCCTGTCCGGTGGACTCCATTGCTCCCACAACGCAGCGAATGCTAACAGTCCATTGTCGGGCCGATGAATGTGGAATGGCTGCTTCGCTTGCTTCTTCCCGCGCCATTCGTAGTAGCCGCTGGCGGGGATCAGGCAGCGCCTGCGCTGGAACGCTGCCCGGAATGCCGGCTTCGTCTCGACCGTCTCAGCGCGGGCGTTGATGAGGCTGCGGCCGATCTTGATGTCCTTCGCCCAGCTCGGAATCAACCCCCACCTGAGCGGGATCGCTTCGTGAACCCCGTCCGTCAACCGCACGGTGAGGACGTTCGTGGTCGGCGCGATGTTGAAGCGCGGCTGGAGGCTGGTATTCGGCTCGCGTAGCAGGTCGAACGCCTCTTGGAGCTGTCGGGGATTTGCGCGCAGATTGAATCGACCACACATCAGAACACCGCTTGACAATAGTGAACATGGGTATATATTCGCCTGCGAAGCGAAAGGGAAGCCCCCTTGTGAGATGGGAGTCGTTGACCAAGCATCCGGAATGCTGATCGCTCTGTCTAATGCCCCGGGACGATACCTTCAAGTCGGCGACGCTGCGCGAACTCACTTCCGCCCTGCGGAAGCTGGAGGGCCAGAGGTTGCTGAGCCAGGCGCGGGGCACGGTCTCGACCGGCTTGCCGGTTCTGGATGCGCTGCTGCCCGAGCGTGGGCTGAGGCGGGGGACCGTGGTCGAGTGGGTGGTCGACGGCCCAGGCACGAGCGTCGAACGACTCGCGTTGGCCATCGTGCCACATGCGCTGCGGCCCCAGGGAACATGTGTGGTCGTCGACCACCGGCAGGAGTTCTTCCCGCCCGGGGCCGCTGCTGCCGGAATTGACCTCGAACGGTTGGCGATCCTCAGACCCTGCCGCCTGGATGACGCCCTTTGGGGAACCGAGCAGGCCCTGCGCTGTCCGGCGGTGGATGTCGTCGTCGCGTGGGACGAGCTGGTTCCGCGTGGTCGCAGTCATGATCGCATCTTCCGCCGGCTGCAGCTTGCCGCAGAAGAGAGTGGCAGCCTGGGAGTGTTTCTGCGACCTGCCGTGGTCCAACGGTACGTCTGCTGGGGGGAGTTGCGCGTGTTGGTGAATCCACGGGCGGCATCCCCTCCAGCAACGTTGGTTGACCTCACGCTGCTGCACTGCCGAGGTCGCGTGCAGGGCGCGACACTTACCGTGGAGATTGACGATGAAACGGGTGCTGTGCGTTTGGTTCCCCCACTGGCCGTTGCAGCGACTGCTGAGCGCGCGACCGGAGCTTGAAGGGCGCTCGCTCGTCCTGCACTCCGCGCAGCCGCGCGGCTCGGTCGTGGCGCTTTGTTCCGAGGCCGCGGCGCGGCAGGGGGTCGCACCGGGGATGCCGCTGGCGGAGGCGTCCGGTTTGGCAACGAACGCCATTTTCCTTCCGTTCGATCCGTTGGCCGATCGGGATGCGTTGACGAACCTCGCCCGTCATTGTCACCGGTTTACACCGCGTGTCGCCCTCGAAGACGGCGACGCTCCCGAAGCGTTGCTGCTGGATATCGCCGGCTGCGCGCATCTGTTCGGTGGAGAGGAGCGTTTGACCCGTCTTGTCCAGGACGAACTGCGGGGATTGCACTTTGTCACACGCCCGGCCGTGGCAGATACCACTGGCAGTGCCTGGGCCTTGGCGCGCTACGGGGCCGCTTCCACACGGCTCCGCGACCTGCCCGTGGCCGCGTTGCGCCTCCCTGATGAAGTTCTTTGCAAGCTGCGTCGACTTGGACTGGCTACAGTCGGCCAGGTGTCGGCCCTGCCGCGCAGCACGCTCCCCTCCCGGTTCGGCCGAGTGCTGCTGGAACGTCTCGATCAGTTCACCGGCCGGAGCCCTGAGATTGTGCGGCTGGTAGCGCCTCCCGAGCCGATCATCGCCGCCTGGACGTTCGACGACCCCGTGTCCGATCGCAGGGCCCTGGAATCGGTCGTGTTCCGGCTGCTCGCGGAGGTCACGGCCGAACTCCTGCACCGGAGACAAGCCACGCAACGGGTGAGGTGTGAGTTCGGGATGACTCGGAAGCAATCGGCAACACTCGCACTGCAGTTGACCAGACCAACTGCCTCCATCGAGCATCTGCAGGAACTCGCGGCCATACAACTGGAGCGATTCACCTGGCCGGGGGAACTCACGCGCGTGCGCGTGGAGGCGCAGCCGCTTCCCCCGCCCCTGCCCCGAGAACGGACGTTGTTCGAACAGGCCGGGGACGGACATGAGCACCACCTCGCGGCACTGCTCGACCGTCTTCGCAGCCGGTGTGGCGAGGAGACGGTGCGGTGGGCCTCACTCGTAGACGACTGGCTGCCGGAACGCTCCGTTGCCTACCGGGCACATGGCGACCGCTCTCAAGGCCGTCCGATCGGTCCGGTTCCGCTGCGTCTGTATCGCATGCCAGTCGCGCTGGAGGCCGTAACTCATCAGGACCGCCCCATGCGGCTGCGCTGGAACCGGCATGAGGAACGGGTGACGGATTCTATCGGGCCGCACCGCATCGAGACCGGCTGGTGGCGTCGGCAGTTTGTCCGACGGGATTACTACCGCATTGTGACGGTGGGAGGTCGCCGGCTGTGGCTGTTTCAAGAGCGCGCGTCACGCGCCTGGTTTGTGTGCGGGGAGTGACCCATGCCCGACCCTCCGCATCCCCGCCGGCAACCGCCTCCGCTGGAAACCACGCCGGCGCGAACAGGCGTATCTTATGCCGAGTTGCATTGCCGAACGAACTTTTCATTTCTCGAAGGCGCGTCTCACCCCGATGAACTTGTGGCGCGGGCCGCAGAGCTGGGGTATCGGGCGCTCGCCGTCACCGACCGCAATTCGGTGGCGGGAGTCGTGCGGGCGCACACCGCGGCCAAACAGGCGGGACTGCAGTTCATCGTCGGTGCGGAACTGATCCCGCAGGATGCTCCCCCGCTGGTGCTGCTGCCGATGGACCGGGAGGCCTACGGCCGGCTGTGCCGGCTGCTCACGTTGGGAAGACGTCGGGCCCCCAAGGGGGAGTGCCGCCTCAGCTTTGACGATCTCGCCCAACACGCAGAAGGCCTGATTGGCATCGCGTCTCCGGGGTGTGCTGAATCACGTTTGCACGATCTCCGCGATCTGCTCGGCAACCGGGCGTTTCTGTTCGCCGAATTGCATCTCGGCGAAAACGACCGCTCCCGTCTCCGGCGTCTCCGGGAACTGTCGTGCACGACCGGGCTACCGCTCGTGGCGGCAAATGACGTCCACTACCACGTGCCGGGCCGGCGCTGCCTCCAGGACGTGCTCACCGCGACTCGTCACGGCTGTACCGTCGCGGAACTCGGCTACCGGGCGTTTCCGAATGCGGAACGGCATCTCAAATCGCCGGCTCAGATGGTGGCACTCTTCGCCGAACATCCTGAACTGGTTGCCCGCACCATCGAGATCGCCGACCGCTGCCGGTTCTCGCTGGACGAGCTCCGCTATGAGTATCCGGAGGAACTGGTCCCGTCCGGAGCCACGCCACTGGAGCACCTGCGCCGACTGACGTGGGAGGGAGCAAGAAACCGCTATCCCCAAGGGGTTCCCGACGAGGTCTCGCGGCTGGTGGAGTACGAACTGCGGTTGATCGCCGAGCTGCGCTATGAGGCGTATTTCCTCACGGTCTGGGATCTTGTCAGGTTCGCCCGCAGTCGGGACATTCTCTGCCAAGGCCGCGGCTCGGCCGCCAACTCCGCCGTGTGCTACTGCCTGGGTGTGACCTCTGTCGATCCCGAACGGATCGACGTGCTGTTCGAGCGGTTCATCAGCAAGGATCGAGGCGAGGCCCCTGACATTGACATCGACTTCGAGCATGAACGCCGGGAGGAAGTGCTCCAGTACATCTACGAGAAGTACGGGCGCGAGCGGGCGGCGATGACCGCCACGCTCATCACTTACCGCGTCCGCTCGGCGGTGCGCGACGTCGGCAAGGCGCTGGGGTTGTCCCGCGACCGCGTGGATGTGCTGGCCAAGAGCTTCCACTGGGTGCTGGATGGCAACAGCGAAGCCACAGACGTGCGGCTCCGTGAAGTCGGCCTCAACCCTCACTCGCGCATCGCCCGGATGCTGAAAGGACTGGTGCTGGAGATGCTGGGGTTCCCCCGGCACTTGTCGCAACATGTCGGAGGCATGGTGATAACGCGTGGGGCGCTGTGCGAACTGGTGCCGATCACCAACGCGGCAATGGCAGGGCGGACGGTCATTGAATGGGACAAGGACGATCTCGACAGCGTCGGCCTCCTGAAGGTCGATTGCCTGTGCCTGGGAATGCTCTCGGCGATCCGCCGCTGCCTGCGGCTCATCCACGGTCCGGGCGCGGCGATCAACGACCTGTTCGCAGCCGTGCCACCGGAGGATTCCCGCGTTTATGAGATGATCCAGCGGGCCGATACGGTGGGGGTGTTCCAGATCGAAAGCCGGGCACAGATGAGCATGTTGCCCCGTCTCAAGCCCGCGCAGTTCTACGACCTGGTCATCGAAGTGGCCATTGTGCGGCCGGGACCGATCCAGGGGGATATGGTGCATCCCTACCTGAGACGTCGCTGCGGCCAGGAGCAAGTCTCGTATCCCAACGACGAGATTCGGGCGGTGCTGGAGAAGACGTTGGGGGTGCCGATCTTCCAGGAACAGGCGATGCGATTGGCGGTTGTGGCGGCCGGGTTCACACCGGATGAGGCGGACCAGCTTCGCCGGGCGATGGGAGCATGGCGCAAGACGGGCGTCATCGAGCAGTTTCAGAAACGTCTCGTCGAGGGGATGCTCGGTAATGGTTACTCACGCCAGTTCGCGGACCAGTTGTTTAACCAGTTGCGCGGGTTTGGCGAGTATGGGTTCCCCGAATCGCACTCTGCGAGTTTCGCGCTGCTGGTGTACGTCTCGGCCTGGCTCAAGCAGCATCACCCGGCGGCGTTCTGTGCGGCGCTCCTCAACAGCCAGCCGATGGGGTTCTATGCCCCGGCCCAGTTGGTCTCAGACGCGCAGGCTCACGGGGTCGAAATGCTGGCCGTCGACGTGAACGCCAGCGAGTGGGACTGCGCGTTGGAGGGAGCCGCTGTCCGGTTCGGGTTTCGGATGGTCAGCGGATTGGCGAGGCCAACCGCTGATCGAATTGTGGTGGAGCGTCACGCGGGAGGCGAGTTCCGGTCGTTCGAAGAGTTCGCCGTCCGCACCCGACTGACCAACGCCGAACTACAACGACTGGCGGACGCCGACGCCTGCGGATCACTGATCGGAAGCCGCCGGGAAAGTTACTGGGAGGCGTTGCCGGTTCGCGAACCGGGATCGCTGTTTGAGGAGTTGGAAGCCGCGTCCGCAACAATGCCGGTGTCGCTGCCGCTGATGAGCCGGCACGAAGAAGTCCTCACGGACTACCGAACCATCGGGTTGTCGCTGAAGGGGCATCCCATGACGCAGTTGCGGGCGTACCTCGACTCGCGCGACGTGCTGCGATGTCTGGACCTGGCGACTCACGAAGCCGATCGCAAAGTCAACGTGGCCGGACTGGTGCTGCTGCGTCAGCGACCCGGCACGGCCAGCGGCATCACGTTCATGACGCTGGAGGACGAGACGGGACAGGCCAATCTCATCGTCCATGCCAACACGTGGGAGCGGTTCCACCGCACGGCAGGGAGAGCTTCGGTACTGCTCGTGAGGGGACTGCTCCAGAGAGAACAGGGCGTCATCCATGTGGTGGTCGACAAGCTGGAAGATCTGTCGCCCGGTATGACAACACTTGCATCGCAGTCACGAGACTTCCGGTGACCGTCTCGCAACGCGGCCGACGCCGGCAGCTTTACGCGTGCCGGATGACTCGATCCGAGCAACGATCTTGGAAATCTTTCCAAGAAGTTTCGACAGTCGGCCTCTAGATCAAGCAGAAGCTCGGCGTCGAGAACTCCACCGTCCTCATGCAGCGCGCCGTTGCATGGGTGCTGAACCAGGGCTGAAAGTGTCCGATTCGGGCAGCGGACATGTCCGCAGGGAATTCTCTGTTTCATTTCCGCCTGACGCGCAACGGTCCTACACTGCGATTCGCCGACGAGACTGCTCGTCGCGCTGCCCAATGCGGCCACATTGTGCGGGCCAGCGCGTTGTGGGACGGGAATCGCATCCACATGATCGACGCGATTCCGACATCGGCAACGCAGACTGCGACGTCGACTGGGGCGATTTGACAGCGTCGTTTGTCGATTCCGACCGAGATGTCTGAGCGTGCTCCGCCATTTCCCCTTGCGACGTTCGCACGGTCGGCCGCGAAATACCTTCAGGACAGCTCGTTGTTCCGCGCACTGGCGCGGTCGCTCAATCGTGTGAGCCAGGACGGAGCGTATGCGGACGTGCTCTGAAGTCCCTTTGCCTGCATCGTACCGATGCCGCCCGGACCGGGGAGAACGTTCACCAGCGTCGACAACGCCTCGGCGGTGAGTTCGGGGCAGACGGCGGCGAGGGCCGTCGCCAGCTTGGTCGGCAACGACAGCAGCAGTTCGGCCCGGCCGTCGCGAGCCGCGTTCAGAATGCGCCGCGCCGCAGTCTCGGCCGACGTCGAAATCAGCGGCAGTGCATCGCTGATTGTGAACAGTGCGTACTCCGTGCGATGTTGTCCCTTAAACAGCGCCTGCGGCGGGCTGCCGGTTCGCATCAGCCCCGGCAGCACGGTGGTGACGTAGATTCCGTCTCTCAGCAGTTCCTGTCTCAGACCGCGCGACAGGCCGACCAGTGCGAACTTGCTGGCGCAGTAAGGCGCCAGATGCGGGATGACGACTTCTCCGCCGACCGAGGCGATGTTCACAATCCGGCCGCCCCGCCGCATCAGCGGGAGCGCCTCGCGAATGGCCGCGAACGGTCCCCAGAAATGCGTCGCCAGCGCCCGTTCGTAATCCTGGACAGTCATTGTCGCCAGCGGACCGACCTGGATCATTCCGGCATTGTTGATCAATACATCAACCGCTCCGGTTCGCGCAGAGACGCTGCGAATCCACTCGCGCACGGCATCGGCGTCGGTGATATCGCACACGTCCGCCAGAACGCCCGCGGCTCCCGACTGCCGCAGGTCGCTGGCAGCTCGTTCGAGCTCGTCGGCATCGCGGGCGCAGATCGCGACATGGGCTCCTTCCCGCACGAGCTGGCGGGCCATGACCAGCCCCAGGCCGCGCGAACCGCCCGTAATCAGCACGGCCTGTCCGCGAAAACTGATTCGCCGGGAGCGCGCCAGCGCCGCCTTGGTAACAAGCCAACCGGCCGACGCGGCAGCGGCTACCGCGGCTGCCCGTCTCAACATCTGACTCATAGTTCCTCGCAGAATTCGCTAAGTGCCTGACGAGGGAAGTTAGCCCGGTCATCTGCAGCCGATGCTCACGCGGCGTTGCGCGGCTTGAACACGACCTTGACGCACTCTCCCTTGCCGCGATTAAACAGTTCGTATGCCTGCGCCGCGTCCTCGAGAGGAAACCGGTGTGAAATGATGTAGCTGGGGTCGAAGCCGGCCTTCCCATTCCCCTGGATCCGCTCGATCAGCGGCTGCATGTAGCGATGCACGTGCGTCTGCCCCATCGCCAGATGCAGCCCCTTGCTGAAGGCCGCGCCGAATGGCACCTTGTCCAGAAATCCGCCGTAGACGCCGGGGATCGAAACGGTCCCTCCCTTGCGGCAGCAGTAGATGGCTTGACGCAGCGCGTGAATACGGTCGGTCGCCATCCACATGGCCTGCTTGATGCGATCGTAGACGGCATCGATCGAATGCCCGTGCGACTCCAGGCCCACGGCGTCAATGCACGCATCGGGACCGCGCCCCCCAGTCAGGTCGTGGAGCGTTTCGCGCACGTCCTGCCGATCGAAATCAATGACGATCGCCTTGCCCTGCTGCTCCGCGAGCAGCAGCCTCTCGGGAATATGGTCGATCGCAATGACGCGGGCCGCACCGAGCCAGCGGGCGCACTGAATCGCGAACTGCCCCACCGGGCCGCATCCCCACACCGCCACGGTGTCTCCCTGCTGGATCCTGCAGTTCTCGGCCGCCATATAGGCCGTGGGCAGGATGTCGGACAGGAACAGGACCTGTTCATCCGACAGACCGTCCGGGATCTTGAACGGCCCCACGTCGGCGAATGGGACGCGGACGTATTCCGCCTGGCCCCCCGCATAGCCGCCGAACAGATGGGAGTACCCGAACAGTCCCGATGACGAATAGCCATACATCGTCTCGGCCATGCCGGCGTTGGGATTGGAGTTGTCGCACAAGGACCAGAGTTCCTGCTTGCAGAAGAAGCAGCGGCCGCAGGCGATCGTGAACGGGACCACTACCCGATCTCCGACCGAAAGGTTCTTCACCTCAGGGCCGACTTCGACCACCTTCCCCATGAACTCATGCCCAAGAATGTCCCCGGGCTGCATTGTGGGGATCACGCCGTTCAACAGGTGCAGGTCCGATCCGCAGAGCGCCGTCGTCGTCACCTGGATGATGGCGTCGCGCGGATTGAGGATGCTCGGCTCCGGGACGTCTCGAACCCGAATGTCCCCTTTTCCATACCAGCAGACGGCTTTCATGACAGGTCCTCGCGGTAAGCGGAGTGCAATTCGGATCAGTCTGCAGCGATCTCAGTCACGGGGACCGCTCGGCTGTCCGTCGGTCGTCGTGGCCTCTCCGGCCTCCATAACGCCCTTGAAGCGTCGCAGGTCTTCATCCACGCGCGCCTCCGCTCCCTGCCCCAGCAGCCAGGCCAGCCCAGCCGTCACCTTTCCGCCCGGCGGGCTGTACTTGAGTGACAGTTTTAAGGCCGTTCCCCGACCGTCCGGCAGCGGCTCGAAGTGAATGCTGCCCGCAGTGTCGACGTCTCCCCCCGGCAGAGAGCGCCACGCGATCAGCTCGTTCTTCTTGTCCTGAAAGATCTCCGCCTCCCACTGCAGCTCGACATCGAACGGCGCCGCCGCGATCCATCGGGAGCGGGTGTCGGACACTTGGATCACCTGCTTCAGATGCTTCATGATCTTCGGAAGGTTCGTCACGTCCCGCCAATAGCGGTATAGCTCCTCCGGTGAACGGAGAATGGCGACCGTCTTCTCCAGCTTGAAGCCATGCTGTGCCGGGACTCCCTTCGCGTCCTGCTGCGTGGAATCGATGCCGAGCATATCGTAGACATGGCAATGCCCCGTAAAGCCCCGGTAGACCATTGCGATCCCGCCCAGCAGCGACAGCGGCCGCGCGCTGCGTGGTCCCAGCAGGCCGAGGGCCAGCAGCCCGGCACCCGCCATCAACGAGACATCCCGCTCGTGCGAGCCGATGTTTCGTCGCCGCGACACCCTGAGAACCCGCTCGGCGATCCGACGCGGGAGGTTCTCATCCCCGGGCTGGTGAATATTCTCGATCCTGTTCCTCGACAGTGCGCTGAGTGCCATACCACTTCGCTCCTGTGACGGCTCAACCAAGTTCGGCGGAAGGCCCGATGCATACCCTAGTCCTTGAGAACCCCATTCCCATCGGGGGAATTCGGGGTGTTCAGGTCCCTCGCCGATTTGGGCCTAGCGGCGCGGATTCCGTCCGCGCGGAGGTCGCGATATCGCTGCCAGTTGAGCACTCGGTGCGTCGCCGTGCTCAGCGCGGCGGTCTCGGCGAAAGTGTCGGGACGGGAGACAGCACGAGATCATGCACCCGCCAGTCCAGCGCCGCGCATTCTTTGGCTGCCTGGTTGAGCCGCTGGACGAGGTCGTCCGAATGCCGCACGACGACAAACGCCTCGCCGAAATAGACGTGCCCCTCCTCACGCATCCGGACCTGTGCATCTTCCACCCACGGAAGACCGCGCAGGTAGCTCTCCACGCGTTGCGGCAAAGGGTCGACGTCGGAGTGTTCGACGGTGCGCGGCACGCCGTCCATCAGGTCATAGACAACCTGCCGCAGATGGCTGTAGCCGTCATAGAGAATATGCAGTGAAATGAGGGCGGCCGCGACGGCATCCGTCCACCAGTAGCCCAGGCCCACGCCCACGACTCCGACCAGCGCTGCGAGGGCGGTCATCCAGTCTGCTTTGTTCATGCCGGCGTCGGCATGCAGCACCTTGTCGTGCAGGCTGCGGGCCAGCGGCAGCTTGGCGTGCCCCAGGAGAATCGCCGGAATCGCGCTCCACAGCAGCGCCGGGATCATCAGCCATCCCAACCAGAACGTCCGGCCGAACAGCTGAATGCCGCCGATGCTGGGATGCTCGGCCTTAACCAGCGTGACGGTCGCATCGATCAACAGCCACCCGCCCATACTGAACAGGGCGAGCGCCGCACAGAGGAAGGCGATCGAGACGGCGCGATGATGCCCGTAGGGAAACCGCTCGTTGGGGGGGCGGATCGCGAACCGCGAAGCAATCAGGAACACCATCGGCGAGCTCAGGCTGAGCAGATCGTCGATCCACGCCGTCTTCATCGCCTGCGACGACCCCATGACGAGGTACATCACCACACTCACCGACACGAGGTAACTGATGCTCAGCCATTCCAGGCGGCGCGCACGCCGCAAGGCGCGATCCTGCTCGGGAGGGAACTCGAAGGCCGGCGACGTTTTCACGGCTTGCCTCCCGACGGTCGTCTCTCCAGTGCGTGCACATCGGTCTGCTGAAGAAACTGAACATCGACTCGCAGCGGGGCATCGTCTGGCGGTGCGACGACAGCCGCTCGCTGCGAAAGTTCCTCGGCTACGCGGCCGACGCCGAGACGCCGGACCACTCGTCAGCAGGAGGAAAAACGACTGGAGGGTCTGGACCGCTCCATTCGCCAGCGTTCGGAATACAGCCGACCCGCTGGTTAACGCAGAAAGCCGAGGCGAGACGCATCGGCTTTTCGCATTGTTACCCAATCACTTGCGACGAGCGGTGATCCCTGCTCCCCTAAAGCGGCCATTTCCCCAAGTTTGCCCCTGGCCCTCAAACCGCCAAAGCCTCAGTGTCTCTCACGTTCTAAAGACGCAGGGGGTTAACGCGGGGGGCGGTTGCCTTCGGTTTGTCTGGCATCGTCCACCCCTCGCAGCCTGTCCCGCGATTCAGTCGACGACCAGATTGGATCGGGTCAGCACGACATCCGGAGGACCGGCATGGCCCCGGAGTTCAAGACGCAGTTCCGAGCTGGATTCCACGAGCTGTCGGCTCAGTTCCGGATTGCGGTCCAATTCCGTGAGAAACGTCTGGAGTTCGACCAAGGTGACATAACCGTCCGGGAGGCGCGGCTCCCGCAATTGGCCGAACTCGACGGGCTGAGGCGTGTATTGGTCAGCGAGCCCCGCCAGCGCCTGAGCGACGATGAATGAGAGGCGGCCGTAGGAGATACGGCGGCTTTCGATCGCGCCGTCGCAGCCGATCGCCAGCCGCGCGTGTTCATCCTGAAATACGCCGGGCAGGACCTCGATTCTGGAGAACGGCTCGACGTCGTCCGCGTCGGTCAGGATCACGACATGGCCGGCACAACCCGACACCCAGTCATCCAGTTCGTCGACTGTGATGTATCCGTCCTCTCCGTCGACTCCCAGAAACGCGTCGCCGCGGGCATCATTCGCCAGAAAGTATCCGATCGAACGAACGTCGACGTCCTGTTCGCTCACGGTTACGCCGTCCGAAGTCAGGTAGGACCGCAGCTCACCGGCCACCTGGTTCAACGGGCGAAGGACGCGTCCATCCGCATCGACATGACCGCTCACCGACTGTCCGGAGAGGGTGATGAAGAGGATGTCGTCTGCCGTGCAGGCCGCAGTCTGACTTTCGATGGCGTCACGGATCGCCGCGGCGGACGCCTGCTCGTCCGTCAGCACAACAATGTCTCCCTCCCCCGCGTTGCCTGCCGGTGCGCCTCTGGACAGCGTCTCCGCCAGCAGGACCGCATCGGCTGTCGCGAATCGCAATTGCCGTCTCACAAAGCCCGGATAGCTGTTGATCCCAACGCATACCGCGCGCATCCGGCGGTTCGAGAATCGGGTCGAAGCGGCCAAGTGAGAGTCAATCTGCGCTCCCCGGCCTCCTTCCAGCGACTGGAACTGCCGCTCGGTGATGAGGTCCTGCACCATGAGCGACAGCAGGAGCTGCATTTCCCGCACAGGTGGGAAGCTGTCTGCTGCGGACAGCCACCGCCGGGCCGACTCGACAAGGTCCGCGGAGACGGTCCGCTCCTGCAGGCGCTGCTCCAGTCGCTCGAGGATTCGCTCCACCGGCAGTCCGTCTCGGGCCTGGGTTCGGGACGCCAGGATGATGGAACCCTCCACCTGGCCGCGCTTGATCGGAACCTGGCGCCGCCCCGGATACTTCTCGCCAATGAACTGAGTCACGCGATCATGGACGAAGGCGTACGCTTCATCGACCGAGATCTGGCCGTCGCGGTTTCCACTGACGTGCACGTCGGCGTCTCCTTCGAGGCCGCGCGCCAGATAGTACGAGAACACTCCCTGCCGGAATTCATCGTCCTCGTGGCTGACTTCATCCTGACCGCAGGAGAGCAGTTCAATGAGGCCGCTCGCGGGGAGCTCGATGCCGGGCACGAAATCAGCGTCGGTCGACCCACGTCCGCCCCGCTCGCCGCCACTGTGACAGCAATCGAGGATCACCACCTTCTGACGCGCCGAACACGCCTCCAGGAACTGGTACACGTCTGTCATCGGCACGCATGTGAGCGGTAGCAGCGTTTCGCTGGTGTTGCCGTCGATCGGGACCAGAAAGCTCTTTCTCGACTTGTCGCATGCTCCGTGGCCAGCGAAGGCAACCAGCACGGTATCCCGTGGTTCTGCCTGCTGCAGAAACGTGGTCAGCTCGATGAAGATATTGCTGCGCGTCGGACGGAAACCTCCTTCGGTGGCATCTCCCAGCAATTGGATGTGATCGGCTTGATATCCGCCGAATGCAATGAGGATGTCGCGCAGCGCTTCCATGTCGCGGCTGCAATACTCGAGCGACGGCAGGTGCTCGTACCGGTTGATACCGATCAGCAATGCCCATCGTTCTCCCGTCTCAGTCCCTCCGTCCCCTGCGGGAACGATTGCGTCCTGTCTATCATCCGCGTCGCAACACGTCGGCCAGACCAAGATGAGCCCGACACACAGCACTGCTGGGGGTGCGATTCGGCACATCCGATGAATCCCGAGATTCATCCCGGCGCTCCTGGAAGAAGGTGCTGGCGAAGCCGGACTCCGACGGGGCGTACCTCCGTCGCATCCGGCTCTGCGGAAATATCCTGCGGCATTACCCAGTCACTGGCAAGTCACAACCGTCGACCGTGGCGCATTCCAGGTCCAACGAATCGGGCCGGCTCCCACCGGCAAACCGAATGACACGCATGCGGCGGGTGACGGCCAGGCCCGCGTGCTCGGACACGCTGCCGGCGTGGATCGTTGTTTCGAGCGGCTAATCAGCGCTGCATCGGGCGACGTACAGTTTCGTCCAGTTCCCGCTGCTGACGTTAAAGTAGATACGTTGACCGTCAGAGCTAAACACCGGATGCGGATGCGAGCGTCGCCAGGAGCGGGCACCGCCTGAGTTGTTGAACCGATGGATGATGACGAAGTCATCACCGGCAATATCAAAGACCACGATGCCCCATTCGCCGTCGCGCCCTCCCAAATGCTCCAGGGTTGTATCGGTGACGACCAGGCGCCCGTCCGGGCTGGCGGACGGGTGATCGCCGCGAAACCCCGGCAGACCGGGGATCTTCCTGGACTGACCGGTGTCGCTATCGATGAGTCGGTTCCCCTTCTCGACGATCATGCGGCCGTCGGGATGCCAGGAGGGATGGCCCCAGGTCTCCCGCTGAAACAGCAGCCGCCGCTCTGACAGGCTGTAGCCGACTAATCCCTCGCGGTCGCTGGCGCGTGAGCTGCGGGGATCGCCCCCCGCCGGCGTTGCCAGTTTGAAGAAGACGCGGTCCCGCTGAGGATTGAGGACCGGGAAGAAGATCGAGACCGGCCGTTCTCCGAATCGCCGCCCGATCCAGTCGGAGTATGCGGAGCAGACCGCTTCGGCGGTCAGTACAACCTGGATCTCGCCGCTGACGACATCGACCAGCTCCAGGTCGCGATGTTCTCCCGGACTCCAGTGCAGGCCATACAGCGGCAGCAGATCAGCGTCTGGCCGTCCCCACCCGGTCAGGCGGCGGCGGGCCAGAATCCGCTCGTCCCCCGACTCCAGGTCGATGACGGCGGTCAACCACTCTCCCTCCCGCTCGTCGTGATACACAATCCGCTTTCCGTGCGAGACCCACTGCTGACAGGCGGCCCGATGCGCGTCTTCAACATGCAGACCGCTGACGAGGACCCGTTCGGCCCCTGATGCGGGGCGCCGAGTGCGGAGCTCCCCCTCGTGCGCGTCCGGCCTGGTGGACATGTAGAACAGGATCTGCTCACCGTCAGGACTCTCGGGGCAGGCGATGAAGTACGAGTGGATCGAATGCCGCTCAGACCCGGCATCGACCTCGCTCACCTCAACCCCGTCGTGCCATTTTAGCAGAGGGTTCTCCGCAGCCGAGACTGGCTGACTGGCGCTGGCACTCAGGACGGCAGCGAGAAGAGTCAGCAGGGAACAAACAGACACGCGCATCGGGCTCAATCCATGAAGTCGAACTGTCAAGGCAGACGACCTGTTGTCTGTTGTAGTTCGAACGGCCGGCTTGGCAACAAATCCGCCAGGGTCAGAATCCCCTGGTCCGGCTGATCTCCCGAAATGCAGATTCTGGTGCAACCTGATTCCGGTGCATCCGAAGCGGTCCTTGAGAATCAAGACGATACCGCCTCTTTCGGACTTGCAATCTAATTCGTAAGAATTAGTATACTCTACATGGCCCGTTCCCGCAGCACCGTCCCGACCGACCGCGAGCTCGACATCCTCCAGGTCCTGTGGAACGCCGGCGCCGCGTCGGTGAGCCAGATTCGCGAGGCCCTCGCGCCGGCCCAGCCGATTGCGGCGACGACCGTCTCCACCATGCTGAAGGTGATGGAAGACAAGGGGCTCGCCGAGCGTACAGAAGACCGTCGCTGGCAGGCGCGGATTTCACGCGATGACGCCGGGCGGGGCCTAATTGATCGACTGCTCGATCGTATTTTCGATGGCTCTGCCGAACGGCTGGTCGCGCACGTCGTGGAGTCGCGGCCCCTCTCCGCGGATGAGATTGCTCAATTGCGGGAACTACTTGCTCAGTCACGTGCGTCTTCAAAAGCATCCCGTGCGAATGTGAAGCGGCGATGATCCACCCCGTTCCCTGCCTGTGGGGCGTTGAGCTGTCGCGGTTGGCCGCGGGACTCATGGTCCACTTCCTCTGGCTGGGAGCGGTGGTCTGGTTTGTCACGGCGGCGTGCCGCGCGCTACTGTGGCGATCGAGCGCGGAGTGCCGGTATCTGCTCGCGGTGTTGTCGCTCGCCGCACTCTTCGGGACGGCGGTCGTGGCCGGCGTGCTGACATTCACCGCGATCGGCGAAGTCACGATCGTGTTCACACACCCTGCGGCCGACGTCGCGCATCGCAGTCTGCCGGTGGCGTGGGCAATCGGGGTCGGCCTGCTGCTGCTCAACGGCCTGCGCGGACTCGGAGCGGTGCGGCGGCTGCAAATTGATCCGCTGCCGGTTCCGGCCGCCATTCAGGAGCAGTTTGCACGGCTCGCTCAGGCGCTGCGCGTCGTACAGCCGGTGGGAATCGTCCTGGCGGAACGCGTGCGGTTGCCGGTGGCGGTTGGCGTGTTCCGTCCGGTTGTGCTGCTGCCGCAGGCCGCGGTGCGCTGGTCGGTGGACCGTCTCGAAGCCGTGCTGCTGCACGAATTAGTTCACGTCCGACGGCACGACAATTTCGTCATCCTGGTGCAGCGCGTCGTCGAGTCATTGCTCTGGTTTCATCCGGCAGTCTGGAGCGTGTCGCGCTGGATCGATGAAGAACGTGAGTACTGCTGCGACGACCTGGTGCTGACGGTCACCGGCAGCCCCGAGTCGTACGCGGAGATACTGATTGCCCTGTCTTCGCCGCCACCCCCGGGTTTGTGCTCGGCGCTGCGGCGGAGTTCCGTACACGTGCGGTTGCGTCGGATCCTGTTTCACGAGGAGTGCGCCATGTCGCGTCCATTGCGTTGGGAAGCGTTACCCGTCGCCGTCTGCTGCCTCGCGGGAGGCGTGCTGGCGGTCGGCACACCGGACCAGGAGGATCCGACAGATCGGGGCGTAGCCGCTCCAGTGATCGCCATCACGGATGCGGTGGCTCCGAGCACTCCGATAACACTGGAGCAGGCTGTTTCGCCATCGCCGCAGGTGATTTTCGTGGAACCGTTCCGCGGCAAGACGGGAGCGAATGCCAGGTTTGTCTTCGACGGCACCGGGGCTGCCGTCGCCCTTGACCAACTCGTCGTTGAGGGCAGCCTTGTCCCGTCAGCAAAACGCGCCTGGGGACCCGAACAGGCCATCGGCGAGCCCGACACTCCCGAAGCGGGCGATCAGGCGACGGCGTGGGCCAGCCGGTCTCCCGACGACATGGAGGAATGGCTGATCTGTGAATACGAGAACGCCGTGATGGTCGCGGCCGTCTCCGTGCACGAAACGTACAACCCCGGCGCGCTGTACAAGGTCACCGCGTTCAACGACGCGGGCGAAGAAGTCATCGCCTGGGAAGGGGAAGACCCGACGCCGCGCGCCGAGCCCAAGGGCATCTCGGTCATCCCGGTCAAGCTGGAATTCGCGACGAAGCGGATCAAGCTGTATCTCGATTCGCCCGCCGTGCCCGGCTGGAACGAAATCGACGCGGTCGCCATTGAAGACGAGAGCGCCGCGAAACAGTGGGCCGTCAACATCGAGTGCAGCACCACGTATGCCGAGCCGAACGTGTCGGTCGTCGATGCACGGCCCGGCTACAGCCCCGAGCAAGCGACCGGAGAGCCCGACACGATGTTCGCCGGCGACAGCGGGACCGCGTGGGCGTCGCTGTCATCGGACGGCCAGGCCGAATGGCTGATCTGCCGGTATGAAACGCCGCAGCAGCCGATCGAAGTGGTGATCCATGAGAACTACTCCCCCGGCGCCGTTCACAAGGTGACCGCGCTCTCCGAGAGCGGCGAGGAGACTCTGCTGTGGGAGGGAACCGATCCCACGCCCACGACGGAGCCCCGCGGCGTGTCGATCATCCCTGTCGCGCCGGAGACCCCGGTACAGGCCATCAAGATCTACATCGATTCGGTCAACGTTCCCGGCTGGAACGAGATCGACGCCGTCGGCCTGCGGGATGCCGACGGCAACACCGCCTGGGCAGTCGCGGCCGAAGCGAGCTCGACGTACGCCGTCCAGACGGCGGCGACGTTCGTGGAGCCGTCCATCGTGTATGTCTCCGTGGAAGAACTGCAGCAGCTGCAGCAGGACGTGGCGACCCTCAAGGAGCAAATCGCCGAACTGCAGCAGTTGCGGGACGAGATCAGGGACCTCAAAGAGCTGCTGGAGAAACAGAAGCAGTAGTCCTATGAGCAAATTACCGCTGCTCCTCATCGCCGCGCTCGCGTGCACCCGCGCCGTATTCGCCGCGGGGCCCTCCGCCCTGGGGGACCTGGTCATTCAGGGTTTCGGCGAGCAGTTGCGGCTCCGGCTTGACGCGACCTGCGACGGCCGCCCCTGGTCGGAGCACTTCGCCGCATTGCATGAGCGACAGTTGACCGCGCTGTTCCAGCAGCTCGACTCCAACGGCGACGGGCAGCTGAGCGCCGACGAAGCACGCCGGCTGCCGCGACCCGAGGCGCTGGGGCGCCGCGGGCCGGCCGAGGGAGTGCACGTGGCGTTCAACTTCCGCGTGCTGGACGCCGACCGCAGCGGCGGAGCGGACTACAACGAGCTGTCGTCCTACCTCAACACCTACGGAGACCCGCCGCTGCTGCTGGATACCGAGGAGCGCCGCGGCGGGCAGGACGGTGACCTGTTCGGCATGCTCGACGCCGATCGCGACCGTAAGCTCACCGTCGAGGAGTGGTCCGATACGGCGCGACTGCTCGGCCGAGACCGCGACGGGAACCGCGTGCTGACGGCGGACGAACTGACGCCGCCGTCCGCATCGCTGTTCGGCCCGGAGTTCGTGGCTTCACCGTCGGCCCACGCGCTCGGGCACGAAGCGATTAACGTCACTGTGTCCCGCAGCCTCACCGATGCACCCGACGGCGCGCTCACCCTGGTGCTTCAGTCAGAACCGGCGCGCGGCGCCGTCCCCGCGCTGGCGGTCACGCTGTCAGATCGTGCGACCGCATCCGGTCTGAGCGTCGAGACCCTGTCCGACGGCAGCGCGCGCTTGAGCCGGGCCGGGCAGTCGCTGACCTTCCGCTGGACGCCGCCCGTGCTGCAGCGCGAGCGGGATCTGCGGCAGGATCTGGTCCGCCAGTATGATGCCGCCGCCGAACGCGGGAACGGCATCGTGAAACAGGCGGACTCGCTGACGCCCACGCTGCAGGCCCTGTTCATGGTCGGCGACGCCGACGGGGACGGCAACCTCGAGCGTTCCGAGTTCGAGGCGTGCGTTGACGGATTCGTCGCCGCATCGCATGCGACGCAGGCGCTGCGGCTGCGCGTGGTGTTCGCCGCGCCGCGCCGCAGTCTCACCGCCGTTGTCGACGCCAACCTCGACGGCCAGATCGGACTGCGCGAACTGCAGCAGATATCCGATCGGATCGCGGAGCTTTCGGGCGGCTCCGGCACGCTGACCCGCGACAACATTCCGGTCGTCGCCGCCGTGCTGATTCAGTCCGGACCCTTTGACGCCGCCGGCGGACTCAGCGACTCCGGACCCGTCTGGTTCTTCCGCGCCGACCGCAACCGCGACGGCGATCTCGACTCCAGCGAATTTGTCGGGTCCGTCGAGTTGTTCCGGCGGCTCGATCTCGACAGCGACGGCTGGATCAGCGTGCAGGAAGCCCTGTCGGCCGACCAGGAACTGAATTCATCGTCCTCCAACGAGGCGCAGCCATGAAGCACATCATGTCATTCCGCGCTCTCCCCGCCACGCAGCTCACCCACCCGCCCGCGCTTCGTGCGGGGAGAGGGGCCGGGGGTGGGGAGCCGAGCCGCATATTGCAGTGCGCCCGCGTGTTGTGCATCGCGCTGCTCACAGCGCAATCCGCGTTCGCGGCCGACGATCCGCCGCAGGCGCCGGCGAATGACGCGACAGCCGACATCACTCGCCAGATCGACGCCATCTTCGCGGAGGCGTGGCGCGCGCAAGGAGTGACGCCGACGGAGCGGACCGGTGATGCCGCTTTCATCCGCCGCGTGACGCTCGACCTCACCGGGATCATTCCCGAAGTCGGGGAAGTCCGGGCCTTCCTGGCCGACGAGCGTCCCGACAAGCGTGAGCGGCTGATCGATGAACTGCTGCAGCGACCCCGGCACTCGGCGCACCTGGCCGGCCTGTGGCGCGAAGTGCTGTTGCCGAGGACCGTTGAACCCTCCCTCGCGGCCGGTTTCGAGAACTGGCTGCAGGACCGCTTCCTCACCAATCAGCCCTATGACGAACTGGTGCGGGAGATCCTGCTCGCGCGCGGCGGCTTCGGGCAGTCCCCCCCCGTCACCTACTACGCAGCGCTCAACACTTCTCCTTCAGAGCTGGCGGCCAGCACCTCCCGCGCGTTCCTCGGCGTGCAGATCCGCTGCGCCGAATGCCACGATCATCCCTTCACCGACTGGAAGCAGGCCGACTTCTGGGGACTCGCAGCGTTCTTCGCGCGCACCCGCGGACCCGGCGACATGTACGGATCGGCCGCGCTCGATGACGGCCCTTCCGGCGAAGTGCAGATCCCCAAGACAACGCAGACGGTCGCCCCCGCCCTGCTGGACGGCGCACAGGTCGAACTCACCGCCGGCGAACCGCGCCGCTCGGTGCTGGCCCGCTGGATGACGGCCGACGAGAACCCCTACTTCGCCCACGCGGCAGTCAACCGCGTCTGGTCGATCCTGTTCGGCCGCGGGCTGGTGCAGCCGGTCGACGACTTCGGCGCACACAACCCGGCGACGCACGAAGCCGTGCTGGACCTGCTCGCCCGCGATTTCATCGCGCACGACTACAACCTGCAGCGGACGTTCCGCATCGTCGCCGCCACCGATCTGTATCAACTGTCGAGCGTCCCGGCCGCCGGGGACAATTCGCCGCTCGTGACCTACACGTCGATGCCGGTCCGCAGTCTGTCGGCGCGGCAGGTCTACGAATGCCTGATTCAGGCCGCTGGCCGGCGCGATCCGGCCGACCGCGCGGCGTCGAACGTGTATGCCGAGCGGATCGCGTTCGTGACCGAGGTCGAAGCCCCCACGCGGCAGGCGACCGAGTTCCAGGGAGGCATCCCGCAGGCGCTCACGCTGCTCAACGGCCCGCTCGTCACCGGCCTCACCGATCCCCAGCAGAGCGATCGCGTGGCGGCCCTGGTCGACAATCCGTTCCTCTCCAGCGAGGAGCGGATCGAAGTGCTGTTCCTCGCCACGCTCTCCCGTCCGCCTGAACCCGGCGAACTGCAGGGCACCCTGGAATGGCTGAAGCGAAGCAACGACCAGGCCCAGGCCCTCAGCGACACCCTGTGGGCGCTGCTCAACTCCAGCGAGTTCATCCTGAATCACTGAGTAGGCGTCTCGCTCCGCGAGACGCGTTACAGGGCGTTCGATACTGCACGACAGGCACTCACGGAGCGAGCGCCCTGCACCGACACAACGACCTTTCGGAGAATCCTCATGTCACGCGATCGATTCCCGTTGCACCGACTTGGTTCCCGCCGCCGCTTCCTCAAGGGCATGACGGCCAGTCTTGCCGGGCTGAGCATGAGCCGCTGGCTCCCCGCTCTCGCCGCGGCCGAACAGCAGCCGCGCCGCAGCTGCGTCCTGTTGTGGATGACCGGCGGCCCGTCAACGATCGATACGTTCGACCTCAAGCCCGGCCACGCCAACGGCGGACCCTTCAGGGAGATCGCCACGGCCTCGCCGGAACTGCGGATCAGCGAACACCTGCCGCGCCTCGCCCAGCTCGGCGATCGCCTGTGCGCCGTCCGCGGCCTCAGCACGCGTGAAGGAGACCACGGACGGGGCACCTACCTCATGCACACCGGCCGCAGTCCCGAAGGCGTCGTGCGCTACCCGACGCTCGGTTCGCTGGTCTCGAAGGCCATCGGACAGGACGACATCGACTTCCCCAACTTCGTCAGCGTCAATCCGTCCGTCGATTCCGAGCCCACCGCCTTTGAGTCCGGGTTCCTAGGCCCGAGCTACGCGTCGCTGGTCGTCAAGTCGCGCGACCCGCAGTTGGTGGTCTCGAACTACACCGAACTCGGCGTCGACAACCTCGTCGCGCCCCCGTCGGTGTCTCCGCGCAGCGTCAGCGCAAGGCTGACGCTCCTCGAATCCCTGCAGGACCGGATGCTCTCCGGCCGCACCATCGGTCCCTCACTGGCGCACAACTCCACGCTGGAGCGGGCCCTGCGGCTCATGAGCAGCGACGCCGGCAAGGTGTTCGACCTCTCCACCGAGCCTGCCGAAGTCCGCGACAGGTACGGCGCGGGCTCCTTTGGCCAGGGCTGCCTGCTCGCGCGCAGACTCGTCGAGCAGGGCGTCCCCTTCATCGAGGTCAACCTCGGCGAGTTCGGCCGCTGGGACACGCACAACGACAACTTCACCACCGTCCAGCAGCTCTCGGCCGAGCTCGACGCCGGCTGGGCGTCGTTGATGGAAGACCTCGATGACCGCGGCCTGCTCGATACGACCACCATCCTGTGGATGGGCGAATTCGGCCGCACCCCGCAGATCAACGGCGGCGCCGGCCGCGACCACTTCCCCGACGCCTGGTCGGCCGTGCTCGCCGGCGGCGGCATCCGCGGCGGACAGGCCCACGGCCGCACCTCCAACGACGGCCAGATGGTCGTCGACGGCGAAACCGGCACCGGCGACCTGCTGGCGACATTCTGCGCTGCCGCCGGAATCGACCCCTCGCGGCAGAACATCTCCGACATCGGGCGCCCCTTCAAGATCGCCGAAGGTCAGCCGATCGCCGACATCCTGTCCTGACGATGCCTGCGCTGTTCAACGACGTTGTGCCGGCGAATCGTCGACGGGGCGTGGATCGCGATCAGCGAATCCTTAAGAGATCGGTTTAAGACGGACGTTACGCGGCCCGCCCCACCGTGCCGCTTGAACGTCCCACCCCGCTGTTCGCGGCAAACGACATCGCCGAGTTGCACCGGCGTGCCTCTGGTGGCGGTCCGTTTGCCGCTGGCGGCATGTTCCGCAGCGCCGTGCGCCTTGATCTGCACGAGCTACCCTCCCTGGGTCTATGGGGCTCCCGGTCTCGAATGCGGGAAACGCACCCCAATCAGACTGCTCGGGTATTTCTTACCTCCACGACCGCCGAACACTCACGCCCCGTCCGCCCCGGTCGAGTCGATCCGCTCCCCGATTTGCTTGCGTGGGTTCGTCGACCCGTTTAGACTTTATCGACTCGTCGAATCGCGTTCTTGCGACGTCGGGTCTGCTTCTTCTCACGCTTCCTGTCTTTCGGGCCATAGACGTCTCGCACCGGTCGGAATCCGCCGTGCGGGACGTAACGTTGCGTACTGAGCTTTCCGATCGCAGAGGTACAGTGATCGGCCGTGCGAACGCCCAATCCCTTCAATCGGTTTTCTGGTTCATTCCCGGAGCAGGCAATGCGTACCCCCATTCGTCGCGGCTTTACGCTGATTGAGCTGCTGGTCGTGATCGCGATCATCGCGATCCTGATCGCCCTGCTGCTGCCCGCCGTCCAGCAGGCGCGCGAGGCGGCGAGGCGGACCGAATGCAAGAACCACCTCAAGCAGATCGGACTGGCTCTGCACAATTACCACGACGTCTTCCGGCTGTTTCCGCCCCGCGGCACGGCTGGCAATCCTCCGGCGACGAATACGAACATGAATGTTGAGGGGGGCTGGTGCTGGGCGTCAATGATCCTTCCGCAGATCGATCAGGCGCCGCTGTTCAACCAGTTGCAGGTCGGGGCCGGCAATGTCATTCCGCGGAATCTCACGAATACGCACGACTACACGACTGCCGCAGCCGGCAGCCGTGAAGCACTGTTTCTGACCGTCATTCCGCCTTACTTTTGTCCGTCCGCCGCGGGCGACAACGTGAATCAGTATCAAAAGAAGATGGGCACGCTGATGTATGGGATCAATAATCAGCTCGCTCCCCCCATTGATGCTTTGAACGGTTCCAACCTGGAGCGGCGGAAGGTTGCCAAGTCCATTAGTGACATCACCGACGGAACCTCGGCGACAATCCTGGTCGGCGAGAAGGCGCTGATGAGGAGTCCGTTTGTCTCGATCGGGGCCGTGTGGGGGACCGTCCGCTACTGCGCCTACCCGATTCCGATCGTCGCCGCGCAAGCGCCGATGAACACGCCGTTTGACGGGAGTCACGATGCGACCACGAACTGCTTTATCGAGAACAATCCCTCGATCGCCACTCGAGCGGCCGCGGCCAGCGCCCACGAGGGGGGCTGCCATTTCCTCCTCTGCGACGGGTCCGTGCGTTTCATCAGCGAGAACATCCAGAGCAATCCGGTTCTGGGAAACGACACCGGCAACTACACCTATCAGAACCTGTTCCAGATCAACGACAAGAACCCGCTCGGGGAGTTCTGATCCGCGTGTCCAGTGCATTGCCTCGAATCAGCCGCTCCGCACTTTTTCTGATCGTCCTGTGCCCGCTCGCCGGCTGTGGCGGAGACGGCCGGCCTGATTTGGTCGAAGTGACCGGCACCGTCACGCTGAACGGAGAACCGCTGGAGGGGGCGTTGGTCTCATTCGAGCCGCTTGCGACGGGTGAGGACAAGGAATACCAGCGGCCCTCGCGCGGAGAGACGAACGCCCAGGGAGAGTTCCGATTGACGACTTATGTCCCCGATGACGGTGTGCCGATCGGAAAGTACCGCGTCGCCGTACAGAAGCGGGAGATGATCGGGGAGGTGCCGGAGGACTTCAACTGGGAGTCGGCCGACGCCCCGGTTCAGTATCGCTGGATCACGCCGCGCAAGCTGGCCTCTCCGGATACGTCCGGGCTTGAGATCGAAGTCACGGCCTCCGGACTCGAGCCGCCGGTGCTGGAGTTGACGTCCGATGGTCCGCCTGAGATCGAACGGCCGGGCGCGCAGCCCGCGTTCGACGAACCGTGACGGGAGGAGATATCGCAATCCCGCAGGGTCGGTGACGTTATATCCGCGTTCCTTTCATCGTTGCCGCTCTGACGGCAGTCCCATTCCCGTCTCAAATCCTGGAGGTCTCCAATGCTCCGTTCCCGACGCCGAGGATTCACGTTGATTGAGCTGCTGGTCGTGATCGCGATCATCGCCATCCTGATCGCTCTCCTGCTGCCGGCCGTGCAGCAGGCGCGGGAGGCCGCCCGTCGCACCGAGTGCAAGAACATCCTCAAGCAGTGGGGCTTGGCGCTGCACAACTACCATGACACGTTCCGTCGGCTTCCCTACGGATGTATGGGGCTCAATGCGACAGCGACTCCGGCGAACGACTTCAGCTTTCATGTCCTGCTGTTGCCGTATATTGACCAGGCGCCGCTCTACAATCAGTTCAACTCGAGCGTGCACTACAGCGTCGCACCAAATCTGGCACAGAATACGGAGACAACGCCGCTGCACTTCTGCCCCAGTTCACGCACTCCGGACAGAGAGTCCAACGTCGCCGGTCACTGGGGGGTCCACTACTACGGCGTCGCCGGGGCGAAAGGACCGAAGCCGGCGCCTCTGACCGGCACGTATCCCTTCATTACGACAGCGACGACGCATGGCGGCTTCGCGACCAACGGACTGCTGACGCGCAATTTGAGCTTCAACTTCCGCGACTGCACTGACGGTCTTTCCAATACCTTCATGATGGGAGAGATTTCTTCAGAGAAGAACCCAGACTCATCGTTCGCGATCAGCTGGCGTCCGTGGGTCCAGGGCGCGAGCGGGTCCGCGGCCAATGCAGCCATGTATGCCTGCAAGAACGTCGCATGGCCGATCGGATACTCCGGGTACCAGACCGCGTCGCCGGTTCACTGGTTTAATGACGTCCGGTTCGGCAGCCAGCACGAGGGCGGGTGCCACTTTCTGCTGGGAGACGGTTCCGTTCGTTTCATTTCGGAGAACATCAACTTCCCGACGTACCAGGCAGCCGCCAGCCGCGACAGTCAGGAATCGCTGCCCCTGGAGTAGATTCCCTCCATCGGCGTGTGCCTCATGCGTTCTGCGGCGACTCCGCCGCAGGGCGAGACCGGAACCGCTTCCCAATCGCCTCCTGAACGAAAGTTTAGAATGGCATGAAATCCAACACGCGACGCGCTATGGCAGTCGGTCTAATCTCGACGGCGTTTGCGATCCTGGGCTGCGGAAATTCCTCCGATATCGAACGCCAGGACTTGTCCGGCCAGGCGACGTTTGGCGGCAAGCCAATCACCTACGGCGCCATCCAGTTTGTACCTGACACTGCCAGGCAGCATGAGGGCCCGGCGGGGTCGGCGACCATTGTCAACGGTGCATACGACACGGCGGCCGGAGGATCGGGCGTTTTGCCCGGCCCCCATCTGGTGCGCATCACCGCCTACGATGCTCCTCCAGGGCCTGGCTCGGAAGACGAGTTGAATCCGACCGAGGGCCCTCCGCCGCTGTTCACCGGCTATACGATCGAAGCCGACGTCCAGGGACCCACACAGGATTTCGACGTGCCTGAGTCGGCTCACGGATTCGACGTCTTCCAGGCCCCCGGCGGTGGACAGGAGTTGGACGCGCCCTGAGAACCCGCGGGACGTCAATCGGCCCCGGGTAGATCACGACTGTGATTAAGTCTTGTCACCCTGCGGTCGCGCGCGGCGAGGGATTGATCGCATCCGCGAAATCGTCGGATTACGAACCATGGGCGCTCGCACGCACGTCCGACCTTTCGACAATTCCTGGTTGCTCGGCATGCTCTGCGTGGAGTTGCTGCTGGCAGCGGCGCCATCGATTTGCGCCGGGGAACAGGAGCAGGGCGAATCCCAGATCGCATCCGCGAAGGACGACGGTTATCGGGGCATCTGGTTCACGCTGGGACAGCCGTCAGAATACGGGGACAAGTATTCGGGCGGGCTGGGGACCTATACGGCCAAGCATATCCCGCTGGCGATCTATGCCCCGGAGGCCGAGAAGACGTTCTTCGTGTACGGCGGGTCGCGGAACGGGGAGCGGTATCTGCTGGCGATGGCCTCGTACTACGATCACAGGGAGGGCGTCGTTCCGCGGCCGACGATCGTCCACGACAAGGGGGGCGTGAACGACCCGCATGACAATCCGAGCATCTCGATCGACGGCGCAGGGCATATCTGGGTGTTTGTGAGCGGCCGGGGGCGCGCGCGGCCGGGCTTTATTTATCGCAGCGTGGAGCCGTACAGCACGGACGCCTTCGAGCGGACGTACGAGGGAGAGTTCACCTATCCGCAGCCCTGGTGGACGGGGGACAACGGATTTCTGTTTCTGTTCACGCAATACACAAAGGGGCGAGAACTGTACTTCGCGCGGAGCGCGGACGGCCGCATGTGGAGCGACCCGGTCAAGCTGGCCGGAATGGGGGGGCATTATCAGATCAGCAACCAGCACGACGGCCGGGTATTCATGGTGTTCAACCGGCATCCGGGGGGCAACGTCGATCTCCGCACTGACATGTATTACGTCGAGACGCGCGACATGGGGCGCTCCTGGCAGACGGCCGACGGCACGACCGTGGAACTGCCACTGGAGGACCCGAAATCTCCGGCGCTGGTGCGGAACTACGAGTCGGAAGGGAGACTGGTTTACAACAAGGATATCCGGCTTGACGGCGAGGGCCGGCCGGTGATCCTGACCGTGACGTCCGCGGATCATCGACCTGGCCCGCCCGGGGAGCCGCGGATGGTGAGCGTCGTGCACTGGACCGGCGAGGAGTGGACGTTTCATGACGTGACGCGCACTTTGCACAACTACGACACCGGTTCGCTGTATATCGAGGACGATGGCCGCTGGCGGGTTTTCATTCCCAGCGAAGCCGGTCCGCAGCACTGGGGGACGGGGGGGGAGATCGCCATCTGGACCAGTTCCGATCAGGGAGAGACCTGGCAGAAGGAGCGGGACGTGACGACCGGCAGCGCACTGAATCAGACGTACGTTCGCCGTCCCGTCAACGCCCGAGACGATTTCTATGCCTTCTGGGCGGACGGCAATCCGGATGAGCCGTCTCGGTCACATCTGCATTTTACGAACCGGGAGGGTTCGCAGATCTGGCGGCTGCCGTACGACATGGAGGGGGAGTTCGAGAGACCGCAGCCGCTGAAGTGAGTTCCTGTTCCTGACGCGGCCGCGGATCAAGCGTGGCTCGACAAGCCAGACGATCGCGGCATATCCGACGCGGAAGCAGCGGAGCAGTTTCATTACCAGGACGCGCACTGGTCGATACCGTCGTCATGGCGGGAGCAAGGAAGAGTGCGGTTTTGACGGATTGAGACAACCACTGTGGCACGAAGCCATGCGCGCAGTGCGATCGGAGCCGGCAATGGACTATGCCGCGCGGATCCACTTCGAATTGCGAAGTCTAAGGGTTTGCGTGTAGGATTAGTTGGACAGTGACAGTTCAGCGCTCCTGGCTTACTCACTCCAACTGACGAGATGCACAACGGCGGGTCCTTCAAATCGCTGATGCAGGAGGTTGCCGCGGGATCTCCGAAGGCGGCCGAGACCCTGGTCGAGGTTTACGGCGACTCCGTGCTGAGAGTCATCCGCAGCCGCTTAAATCGACTGTTGCGGCGGCAGATGGATTCAGAGGATATCCGCCAGATCGTCTGGGCAAGCTTTTTCGCTCACCGCAGCCGTTATGCCGGCATTGAGCGGCCTGAGGAGCTTCTTGCGTTCCTGCGGAGCATGGCGGCCAACAAGGTCATCGATCAATGTCGCCGCCGAATCAGCGCGTCTCGCCACAGCCGGCTTCGTGAGCGGGGAATGGACTCTTCAGGGATCGAGTCCATGGATACCTTCGCCGGCCGCGACGAGCACCCTAGTGCGGCGTGTGCCGTCGAGGAGCAGTTGGATCGGATGTCGCAGCAGGAGCGTCAGATCGTCGAGCTGCGCATGGCGGGCGAGACGAATGCCCGAATCGCCGAAGCGCTGGGCGTCAGCGAGCGAACGATCTACCGGATCCTGCAGGCATTGGCTCGTCGACGGAGTCGATGAAGCATGGCTCCTGTATCGAACCCGATCAGCGTCGTTCGGCCCCCGGCCAGGGCGATCGTCTCGGACCTGATACGAACTGCACCGGCAGATCATGCTTTTGATGCACGGGCCGTATTGCAGGCGCACCCATCGCTTGCAGGCGACAAGTCTGCCGTGCTGGAACTGGTGTGTGAGGAGATCTCGCGCCGGATCACACGGGGTGAGCACATTGACTCGGCCTCGTTTGCAGATCAGTTCCCTGAGTTCCGATCCGCCGTCATCGATCACGTCGAAGTATATCGCGTGCTCGCGAAGTCTCTGGATTCGATCGAGCCCCGTTGGCCTGCGGCCGGCGAGACCCATCTCGGTTACGAATTGTGCGAAGAGATTGGCCGTGGCGCATTTTCCCGCGTCTTTCTGTCGCGTGAACATGACGTTGGAAACCGCTCCGTCGTGGCCAAGCTGTGTCCGGTCGCCGGGGGCGAAGCCGAGATTCTCGGAAAGCTCGAACACGAGGCGATCGTCCCGGTCTATTCGGTCCGTACTGACCGACGTGACGGGCTGGGAATCGTGGTGATGCCGTGGCGGGGCCGTGCGACGCTGCGGGACGTTCTCGATTTCTGCTTCGCTCGTCGATCGATGACAGCCGAGGGGTGCTCGAAGGCCGTGGAGTTTTTCAATCAGTCGCTGCCGGCTCCACCATCCGATCGTTCGGAGGCGGAGCCATGCCGGCGAGGGACGTATACAGACATCGTTCTGGCCTTGATGACGGACGTCTGTCGCGCACTGCGGCATGCTCATCAACGGGGAGTCGTGCACGCCGACGTCAAGCCGAGCAACATGCTTGTCTCGCAGAACCTGCGTGCGACCCTGCTTGATTTCAATCTCTCCAAGGAATTGTCGGGAGGGGGGCGGTGCACGGGCGGAACCGTGACCCACATGGCGCCGGAACTGCTTGAGGATTTCGCGGCGGGCAAAGTCATTGATCCGACTGCCGTGAGCGACGTCTATTCATTCGGCACCACGCTTTGCGAGTGCTTTGAATTGAGTGGTCCTTACGGATCGATTCCCACGCACCTCACTCCCCGGGAACTCGCCCGCTGGTGCTACGAACGTCACCAGCAGGGCCTCGTTCGGAGTCCGTCGACGGAGCCGGGCATTGCGCGGTTGATCCGTCGCTGCATTGCGACTGATCCTCAAAGCAGGCCGCAGTCGATGAGTACGGTCGCAGAGCTGCTGGCGGCCGAGCAGACGTTTCTCAGAAAGCTACGGCGGCAGGTCCGATCGCATCGCCGGTTGTCCTCGGCCGCAGTCGCGGTCATGCTGGCGGCGACCGCCGGGCAAGTTGTGTATCTCGTCGCCCGGCCTCCCAAACATGAGTTGCTGATCAGCTCGGCCCAGGAACTGGTTCGCGACGGTGCTCTGCTGCGGGCGATCGAGATGTACGAGCTGGCGGAAGAGTCACTGCCAGCGAGCGTACCGGCGAGCGAACGCGCCGCTCTTCTGATGGAACGAGGACTCGTGCGTCTCGATGCACGACAGTTCGACGAGGCGTATGTGGACTTTCGCAGTGCCTCGACGGCCGACGGCCAGAATCCAGCGCCCCCCGCCTGGGCCGGATTCGCGCTGGCCGCGGGGACGACGGAGGAACGCGGCACGGCCCCCCCCGGAGCATCGGATGCCGACATCGAAGTCGCATTAGATCATTTCCGGTGCGCGACCCAGCTCCTGCAGGCCAGCAGTCCCGAACTGCAGTTCAATACTGCCTGCTGTTGCTTCCTCAAGAGGGACGACGAAGCCGCTGCTGCCGCATTGGCGCCGCTGGTCGGCCCGGAAAGCCGTATGGCCGCGGCGTTCCATCTCAGAGGCATGCTGGAGTTGCAGAGGGCAGCCGCAGAGAGGGACTACCTCCCCGACCCTGCCTGGATCAAGCGCGCGGCGGAGTTGGAGCCAACCCATGTCCAGTACACCTTCGACGCGAGTTGCACGTACGCGCGCATCGCACAGTTGACTGCTTCCTCTGAGCGACAGGCCGCGATCGATCAATGCCTTGAGCACTGGAGACAGGCCGTAAGTTGCGGCGCTTCGAGCGACGATGCCCTTCAGCTGGCGACCTGGTGCGACGGTCTGGCCGGCGACAAGCGGTTCGAGATGATCACGGCCGACGCTTCGGCAGAATCTGCGCCTCGATTCCAGTTTCGGTTTCTCGAGCCGCTGCCACGCTAAGGTCGCGGGCTCGCCGCTGCGGGTCCCATTCGGCGGGCGAACCGCGATTCCAGCTCGATCTCTGGCAGACTGCCGCATTGAACCGCGATTGAGTTGTCAGAGGCCCATCTCCGGGTCGATTGCTTAGACGTGGCCCAAGTCAGCGATGCCAGCGATGTCCGTGCGCGCGCTCCGGCTGTCCAGAAGCTTCAATGCGGAGTCAAACCATGACGGCGTATACGTTTCGATTCCTTGTGCTGTGGGGTGCGTTTCTTGGGCTGGCGGCAACGGCAGCTGCGCAGAACCCGATCGCCTACGACGATTGGGCAATGACGTCATCGATTCAGCCGACCAGCGTCAATGTCCTATCCAACGATCAACCGGGCTGGTACGGCGTTCCCCTCGACCCCGGCAGCGTGGAGATCGTGACGATGCCGGTGTCCGGAACGGCGACGGTGAATCCCGACACCGGCGTCATCACGTACGAACCTGTGCCGGGTCTCTGGGGAGTCGCCGAGATCGAGTACGCGGCAGACGACCTGAACGGCGAACCCACGAACATCGCCACTGTGTACGTCTGGGTCGACCACGCGCCTCCCATTGCCGAAGACGACTTCGCGATGACCTACTACGACGAATCGGTCCAGATTGCGCTCCTCTCGAATGATTCGGGAGGCACGGCGGCGATTGATCCGGACTCCGTCTCGATCACTTCTCAGCCATCCCACGGCACGATCAGTCTGGGAGCAGGCGGGGTCGTGACATACACGCCTGGCGGAGTGGATCCGGTCACCGACTCGTTCGAGTACACGATCGCCGACGAGTACGGCGTGGAATCGGAGCCTGCAATCGTGTGGGTCTGGGTGATGAACACGCCTCCCCAGATCACCGAGTTCACGAACTGGCAGACGTCTGCCGGCTACTGGTACTTCGAGGGTTATGTGAGCGACGAGAACCCGCAGAATTGCACGGTCGAATTTGGCGGAGTCCTGGCTGGTCAACCGGCTGTCACGCCGGCAGCCAATGGACGGTTCTCGTTCGTCGTTCAGTTCGAGTCGATCAACACGTCAGTTGCGTCCGCCATTGCGACCGATGATGCCGGCCAGCAATCCGAGAAGGCAGAGACTGCGGTATTCAGCTACTAGCACAGTCGAGGAAAAACATGGAATCCAACACGATGTGGCAATTGCTCGCCCGGGATGATCAGACGTGCCCGGGGGGCGCGTTCCTGACGCGCCGTCCTCTCTCCCTGCGTACGAGAGGCGCGCTCACGCGAATCGTGCGCCGGGCGTTATCTCGTCCAGCTGCTCAATCGGACGTGGAGCGGTATATCCGGGCAATGGCCTCGGACGCCGGAGCATCAGTCTCGATCAGCGAGATCGTCGATTACCTCGCGGGCCGACTGCCCCATTCGACCGAGCGGTAGTCCATCTGCATGGGCCTTCCAGTCCGAAGTGACACCCCGTCTTGCAGCGAATCCAAAGCCGGAGGCAGCGTGTCAGTGGTGACTTCAATCGCGGCAGCACGGCCGTATCCGTGGTTCAGCATCCTCCGCTCCGACGGGGCACGTCCGCATAGCCAGTCGGTTTCCGGGTTCGGCGAGGCGCTCGTCGTTTTGACTTCCGGCGAGGCGCTGGACCGGTATCGACAAGCGCGCCAGATGTGGACTCCGGCAGTCCAATTTGACAGTTCGTCGCAGTTGCAGGCGTACCTGCGCTCGTGGAGCAGCCTGACCGGGCTCATTCTCGATCCTGAATCCGACGAGCAGCGGCTGATCCCGGTGCGAGACGTCGCCACAGACGTCCCCGGTCATTGAGCCGCCGCAAGGTCAGACAGGTTATGAGCTCGACCTCTCTCCGAGGCTCCGCCATGACCTCCGGATGATTTCGTGACAAGTGGCGGAGGTCGCGCCGACTGCTGATCCGCGTCGTCAGGGTACCGACGACAACCAGCGGCAGCAATGCTTTGGCTGTCCACTCCGCTGGTCTCCTGTAGCGCGCACACCAGCGACTTCGGTTCGAATGCTCTTTGCTGAAAGGTGCACGGCGTCAGTCCGGATGAGGAATCAAGCCCGCAGATTTGATTCCGAAGAGCGTCCCGCCCGGCTCATGCGTCGATGCGACCGATCGGCGGAGCGCGTGACCGAAGCTGCCATCCACACGCAATTCGCAGGAGTTGTTGCTAGAGTGGCAGCGATTCCGGGTCTTGCTCGAACCGGATTCCACGATCCACATGACGGATCAGCAGTGACAGTCCCTCGTCTGAAGAGCTTCAACCTATGAGAATCGACTTTGGCGTAGTCAAGACAGCTGCCGTGCTGGTTCTAATCCTGCCGGGATTCGGCTCCGTGTCTCCTGCGGGGAACCTGCTCGCAGACGAACCGTCACAGGGAACCGCCCAAACCGTTGAACTCGGGAACGATGTCCGCCTGGAGGTTGTTTACATCCCTCCCGGCGAATTCGTGATGGGCAGCACGGCGGAGGAGAAGGCGTGGGCGGTCAGCCAGGACGGAGGCGCACTTTTCTCGTCAGGAGGGGGCGTGCGGGAGGGGTACGAAGGGGATCCCAGGCCGATGCGCGTGAGGGACGGGTTCTGGATGGGAAGGACGGAAGTCACCGTCGGGCAGTTCCGGCGATTCACGGAAGAGACCGGGTACGTCACCGACGCGGAAAAGCCCGGCGGAACGACGATGTGCTTCGATCACGACTGGGAGCCGAATTTCACCAACTCCGGAAAGCCGCCACATCCCTGGGTGGACATGGCCGACAAGAACTGGAGAGATCCCAATCACGGTGTGCAGGAACAGGACGATTTCCCCGTCGTGTGTGTGAGCTACAACGACATGAAGGCGTTCTGCGTCTGGCTGACCGAGAAGGAAAAGAAGGCCGGCTCACTCCCGGAGGGACTGGTTTACCGGCTGCCGACCGAAGCGGAGTGGGCCTATGCCTGCCGCGGCGGACGAACGGACAGCAGTTACTTCTGGTGGGGCAGCAACCTCGAGGACGCGAAGGGGCGGCTGAACATCTCCGCTATCGATTTTCTGCCGGGGAAGGATTTCGTGTGGCCGGGTGCGACACTTCCCTGGAGCGACGGATTCGCCATGGTGTCTCCGGTCGATTATTACGGGGAGCGGGGGCGCAACGGTTTCGGACTCGCCGACATGTGCGGAGGCGTCTGGGAGTTTGTTCTGGATCACTTCGATCCGGCCGGCGGTCACGAGGACGTGCACTACGAAGATCCGGTTCAGCGCACGGTTTCCCGTCCGGTGTGTCGGGGCGGCAACTTCTATGATGTGCCAGGGAATGCCCGGTGCGCGGTGCGCCTGGGGATTCAGTCGGAGACGTATTCCGACTCAAGGGACGGGTTCCGGATCTGTTTGGGGCTCCCGCGGTAGCCGGGTACGCGTCCGCGTCAGGGGACAGACCGAAGGTTGAAGTCGTAGCCTTCGGTCTTCTCCGGGGTGACGATGGCGGCGAGCGTCGTGCTGTCCGGCGAGGTGTAGGCGGCGGGGAGCGCCTGCCGAACCTTGCCCATCATCTTCATCTGCTCGAGTCCGCCGATGTCTGCATCGTCGCGGACCGGGGAGCCGTCGGGCATGGTGTAGTGCTCGATGAGGACTTTGTACTGTCCGGGTAATACGCCGCTGTATGTCGCGGCTGAGAGGCTGTATTCGCCGTTGTCGTTTGAGGATCCCGCGGCGGACAGCATTCTTCCGCTGGTGTCCTGAGGGATGAACACAATCCGGGCATTGCAGAGCGGGGCTCCGTCCAGAGTGATGCGGCCGGCGACGGGGACGGTCTGCAGGTCATCGGCGGCGCCGCCGCAGCCCGCGATTGCGAGCGGCAGGAGGAGACAGAACTGACGGATTGGACGAACGTTGAAAGGCATCTCGTGACTCCGAAAGAGATGGTCGTGGGATCGAACCACCCGACAGGGAATCGTGTGGGATTCGGCCCGCTGCAGAAGGATGCGCGCCGCGCGGTGGCACAACACCGCACGGCGGCGAGGGGGAGAACGCGGGGCGTCGCGCGACGGCGTTAGAACTCGGAGATCACGCGGCCATCGGCGACCCGGTTGAGCCAGACGAAGACGTTGTTGTAGTCGATGCTGTTGCTGATGAAGCGGACGGACCCGTCTCCGAGCAGGTACTGGGCGCCTCCGTCGTGATGGCTGCCAGTCCCCCAGGCGTATTGTGCCGGCCGCGCTGTAGGATTGGCCGTGTTGTATCGGCCGTTAACGGTGAACTGGACGGCGCCCTGCGGTGTGTACATGTGACAGCAGGTGTGCACACCGTTCCCCCAAAATGGTCCAAACTGGGGGTAATCGCCGGGAATACCAGTTGAGGACGACGTCTTGCCCAGCTGCTTCGATTCTCCGACGAGGATCGTATTCGAGCTGCCATCGGTCATGTGTTCGATGCGGGAGGCGCCGTCGTTGCCGAATGCTCCGACATCGATGGAACTCAGTGATCCGTAGGGGCCTTCATAATCGGTGGTCCCTCCCGTGGAGAAGAGGTAATTGGAACGGCGTCCGCCGTTGTTGGAGTAGGGGCTGGTGGTGTTCGGATCGTAGGTGTAATCGATTCCTGCCCCAGGGTCGCTGGGACAGACGTAGGCTCCGACCAGCGTGTTGTAGACGGGTCGATTGATGGCGTCGTTGGGGGGTGAGGGCATCGTCGGGCGGGACGCATTCCAACTCGAAGTGCTCGACGCCGCGTTGAAGTTGTAGAGGTTGTAGAGCGGCGACTGATCGATGTACGGCAGGAGCAGAACCCAGCCGGTGGTGTTCAGCACGGGGGCGTGGCTTGCATTCGCGTAAGAGCCCGACGAGATCTTGGCGGGCGGAAGCCTCTGGAAGACATCGTGGTAGTTGTGCAGGGCGAGACCGATCTGCTTGAGATTGTTCTTGCACTGTGTTCGCCGCGCGGCTTCGCGTGCCTGCTGAACGGCGGGAAGCAGGAGCGACATCAGGATCGCAATAATGGCGATGACGACGAGCAGTTCGATGAGCGTAAAACCTCGACGGCGCAGCATTCCGCATCTCCGCAAACAATGAACATCCCGATGCACTCCGGGCGGCAAGAGGCATGACGTCGAGGACTGATCGCACCTTTCATGCCGCAATCGCGGCTGGGACGGGAGCCTCAGACCGAACACCCCGCGGATACGGGGAAAACGTCCACAAGAGGCCGTTCCCAATGCCGGACAAGAGCGTGCGCCGGCGGGCCGAACTTGCCGCTGCCTGATTCCGAACTGCGCAGCGAACGGGCAATCATCGTTGATTGAGGGCCGGTTGAGTCATAAGGGCAAGGGAGGGCCGCGGACCGGTCGATGTCCGCCGCACATTCTGCAGAGCGGTGATTTTCACACTCCGTTGCCGCGGCGGCGCTTCGCGAACGGATGCAGGGCCTTTATCATGGAGGTCGCACGAACGTCGCGTTTTTGCGGCGGCGTGCAGACGCAGACAGATCGACATCTCCTGTTCGGCCGACATGCAGAGTTCTGCCGACCACACACGATTGCACTCATGACGCTCGAAAACCAGGGCATTCTCGCGCTCATCCTCGGCGGCGGCAAAGGGACGCGGCTGCGGCCGTTGACGGAGTACCGCTCCAAGCCGGCCGTTCCGCTCGGCGCGAAGTACCGGTTGATCGACATTCCGATTTCGAACTGTATTACGAGCGGGATCCGCCGGATTTATCTGCTGACGCAGTTCAACTCGGTCAGCCTGCACCGACATATCCGGCAGACTTACCGGTTCGATCCGTTCATGGGGGGGTTCGTCGAGATTCTGGCGGCCCAGCAGACGAATGAGGGGGAAGTCTGGTACCAGGGGACCGCCGACGCGGTGCGCAAGAACCTGCGGTACGTGGAACAATCGGACGCACCTTACGTTCTGATTCTCTCCGGCGACCAGTTGTACCGCATGAACTACCGCGACATGCTGCGAACCCATCTGGAAACGAAAGCGGACGTGACCATCGGGGCGCTGCCGGTGGACAGCGACAAGGCGGCGTCGTTCGGCATCATGCGGCTGGACGATGACGGACGGGTGCGCGGCTTTCTGGAGAAACCCAAGACCGAAGAGGAACTGGACCTCGTGCGGATGGACCCGGCGTGGATGGAGGCTCGCGGCGTGCCGGCGCATGGCCGTACTTGCCTGGCCAGCATGGGGATCTACCTGTTCAACCGGGAGACGCTGCTGGACCTGCTGGAGAAGACGGACTACGACGACTTCGGTAAGGGAGTCTTTCCGGCGGCGATCCGTGCCCGGAACGTGCAGGTGCACATGTTCGACGGCTATTGGGAGGACATCGGAACGATCCGTGCGTTCTTCGAGACGAACCTGCTGCTGACCGATCCCGAACCGCCGTTCACGTTCGTGCATCCGGAAGGATCGATCTACACACGGCCGCGGTTTCTGCCGCCGACGCGGATTGACGGAGCGACGATTATCGCCAGCCTGGTGGCGGACGGCTGCCGCATTGAACATGGGACCGTCATCGACCAGAGCCTCGTGGGCCTGCGGTGCGTCATCGGTCCGGACGTCACAATCCGCCGGTCGTACCTGATGGGGGCGGACTACTTCCCGTGGGATGCCCAGGCTCAGAAGCGGAACGCGGAGAATGCGCCGCCGCTCGGCGTCGGCGAGCGGTCGGTGATCGAGGGGGCGATCGTCGACAAGAACGTGCGGATCGGCAAGAACGTGACGATCAAGCTGCCGAAGAACTTTCCGGAGAACGGCGAGCGGGATCCGATCATCGTGAGGGACGGCGTGATCGTCGTCCCCAAGGACGCCGTCGTCCCCGACGGATGGACGTTTTGACGCGTCTGGGCCTCAACGACGACGTGCCGTCGTTGAGGCGGCGCCGGCGATGAGGAGCATCTCCCTGCGTGAATTGGCCGCTTACAATCCGAGCCAGGGGAGTGGGGCGCCGGCGGGTGGCAGGCGAATCAACTGGACTCCGGTGACGTCGGGGTGCGCAGCGACTTCGGCGAGGGCGGCGTCCGAGGGCTCATTGTCGAGATTGAAGAACGCGACGGCGTCCCCTCCCGTCTGGGTGCGGCCAAGAGCCATATGCGAGATGTTGACGCCGTGCTTGCCGAAGGCGGTGCCGATCGCACCGATGAGGCCGGGTCGGTCGCGGTGCGAATACATCAGCATCAGGCCGTCGAGGTAGGCATCCAGGTGGAACTGGTCGAGTCGGACGAGGCGGAGGAACTCCTGGCCGAAGATCGTGCCGGCGGCGGAGAGGACGCGATCCTCGCAGATGACGCTGGCCGAAAGGAGGGTGGAGAAGTCTCCCTTGTCGGTTGAGGTGGACTCGGTGATCTCGATGCCCCGTTCACTGGCAAGCAGCTGCGCATTGATGATGTTGACGTTCTCCTGCAGAGCGTTCGCCAGGAGGCCGGAGGTGAATGCGTTGCTGATGAGGTGAGTGGGCTTTGAGGCCGCATCCCCGCGGAAGAGGAGCTTGGCGGAGCGGACGGGGGCGCAGCGGCTGATTTGCGAGAGGAGCAGACCGAGGCGCCAGGCGAGATCCAGATACGGTTTGACGCTGACGAGCTCTTTGCCGGAGATCGGCGCCATATTGACTGCGTAGCGAACTTCGTTGCGGGTCAGGAAGGCGGAGATGATCTCGGCGGCTTCGAGGGCGACCTGCTCCTGCGCTTCGTCGGTCGATGCAGCAAGGTGGGGAGTGGTGAGTACCTGCGGGAGCTTTGCCAGCCGCCAGTCTTTGGGGGGTTCGTTGACGAAGACGTCGAGAGCGGCGCCGGCCACGTGACCGGATTCGATGGCGTCGGCGAGGGCCGTCTCATCGACGATGCCGCCACGGGCGCAGTTGATGATGCGGACCCCTTTCTTCATCTTCTTCAGCCGGTCGGCGTTGATGATGCCGCGAGTCTCATCGGTGAGCGGGGTGTGCACTGTGGCGATGTCGCATTTTACGAGCATCTGCTCGACATCGCGGTACAGCTCGATTCCCTGTTCGGCGGCTTTTTCCGCAGACAGAAAGGGGTCGTAGCCGAGGACCGTCATTTCGAGACCCCGGCAGCGACGCGCGACGGCGAGTCCGATGCGGCCGAGGCCGACAATGCCAATGTTCTTGCCGGCCAGCTGTGTGCCGGAGAACGACTTGCGGTCCCACTTTCCGTCTTTCATGGAGTGGGCGGCCGGAGCGATGTTGCGGCAGAGGGCCATCATGAGGGCGATTGTGTGCTCGGCCGTGCTGGTGGTGTTGCCGGCCGGCGTGTTCATCACCACGATTCCCTCGCGCGTGGCGGCGGGGAGGTCAATGTTGTCGACGCCGACACCCGCACGAACGATCACCTTCAGACGCTTCTGTCCTTCCAGCAGATCCGGAGTGAGCTTGGTCGCACTGCGAATGATGATGCCGTCGGCTTCCTGCAGCGCTTCGCGGACCTGCGGCGGGGTGAGGCCGGAGCGGACGTCGACTTCAATGCCCGGAGTGTCGCGGAGCAGCTGGAGGCCGGCGGGGGAGAGGTTGTCGGTGATGAGGACGCGAGGCATGGGAGGACGATGCTAAATGGTCAGTGCAACTTGCTGATTGCAAGCTGCAGTAGAGACGACAGTCGTGCTGAGCCTGGCTGAATGACCCGCACTCTGGCGAGTTCAAGGACTTCGAACGAGTCGATTGTGTGTGCGTAATGGGACAAAGCCCACGGATTTCAATCCGTGGGCTTTGCGGATGGTGTCAGGTCGGGGCCGGGATGTCGAGCGATGGGATCGACGATTCCCGGTCGTCTGAAACCGGGCTTCACAGGGAGAAAGCCGGTTTTCGCGGGAATTCACTCGGCAGCCGACGACTCCAGGTCCTGAGCGCGGAAACGGAGGACACGACCGGGTTTCTGGTCGGAGCCTTCCTCGGCCGTGCCGATGACGGCGACGTAGGCGTTGCCTTCCGCGTCGAACACGATGGTCGTGGGCTTGTCGAGTTCGGCGACCTTGCGGACCTCGACCTCATCGTCCTTGACCAACAGTTCAAACAGGCCTCCCTGGGTGGTATCGAGCCAGGCGAAATCCGTGGCGTACAGTTTGCCGGTGGTCGGGCTGTAAGCAAGGCCGGTGATGTCATTCAGACCCGTCTCCCAGTTGTGCAGCAGTTCGCCGCTCTCGGCACTGTAGATCGAGAGCAGGCTGTCGCCAGGAAGATTGATCTCCCCCATCTGTCCGACGACGAGGTTGCCGCTCTTGTCGGTGGTCAGCGCGACGGGAGCGTCGACGCCGACCGCCTCCTTGGTGGCGATCCCGCGTTTCAGTTCACCCGGCTTGCCGTCCTTCAGTTCGGCCTTGACGATCCAGCCCTTCGTGTCGTCGCCGTTGGCCGTGGCGTAGATGGCGCCGTCGGTGACTGCGACAGCGTAATAGTTGCCTTCGGCCTGTCCCATGTCGTTGGGGCCGAGCGGACCGAGGGTGTACTCGGCATGGTCCATCTGCTGCGGCTCTGCGGGGGGCTCATCGGCGATGTCGAAAATCAGAATGACCTCGTCCACGTCCTTCTGACTTCCGTCGCCGACCACGAGGTGCTCATCATCCATGAAGGCGAGTCCGAGTGGGCCGATGTCGTACATCGGGCCCTTGCCGTAGATGTCGGTGGGGAAACCGGTGATCTCGGACGCCTGCTGCCGACGGCGTTCGCCTTCAACACGATAGACCCGGTGCACGCCGGCGCGATCGGCGACGAAAATGTGCCCGGTGCGCGGATGGATCGCAATGCCGGTCGGGTTATCAAGATTGCGGGCAACGGGGCGGGGGCCGCTGCGGTCGCGCTGCTGCCGTTGGGCGTGAGCTGAAGACTGCAGGGTCAACAGGCAGGCGCCCGCGGCGACGATGCCGGCGAGCAGCGAACGGTTCAGGGTCATACTTCACTCACTCCTGTCTGGTGGGTTGATCACAGCGGTCGCCGCGCAGCGGGCGCGGGAGTGGGGAGTCAGTTCACCCGGGATGCGGCCTTCCCGGCCGCAGCGTACCTCTCGGGGGCATCGTATCGGAGCGTGTGCGCGAATTCAAAGGGCGCTGGTTTGCAGAAACCGGGTTGAACAGGAGGAAACAGAGGTCGCGGAGGGACCGGTTGCGAATCAGAGTTGATTTCGTTCCACCGCTGCGCTGCCGCTCTCCGGCACGTATCAGCCACAAGCCTTACACCATCAGTGTTTATGCTCGATTCGGGGATTGACTGCTCTGTTTCCTCTGTTTCCTCCTGTTCAGTTTCCTTCCGACCAGTCTTGCGGTGCTGCTTGTGCTTACTCCGGAAGTTCAGGCGGCTCATGCTCGGGGTAGGAGTCGCTGGAGAGTCCTTCCTTCAGGAACGTGATGAGATCGGCCTTTTCTTCCGGTGTGAGGTTGAGTTCGAAGATGCCTTCATCCAGTTGCGGATTCGGGGTGCCTCCCTTGTTGTAGTGCTCGATCACTTCCTCAAGGGTCGCCTGGCTGCCGTCGTGCATGTAGGGGGCCGTGCGGGCGATCTCACGGAGCGTGGGCGTCTTGAAGGCTCCTTTATCCCCTTCCAGTCCGCTGATTTCGAAGCGGCCGAGATCCGGCATTTCCTTTTCGATCTTCGCGGCCTGTTCAGGCGTCAGCGACAGGACCTGAATCGGCGTGAAGGTCGCGATGTCGAGGGTCGAGCCGTCGAGCTTGGTGCCGGCGCCGCTCTTCACGTAGCCGACGACGCGGTTGTCCTTGATGGCGTCAACGATGTCGGAGGTCGAGCCGCGTGCCGCGTCGACCTTGATGCCGAGCAGATTGAACACGGCTTCCGACGTCTTTTCGGTCGCCGAGCCGCGCAGGCCGGGATTGAATTTCTTGCCCGCCAGATCGGCGAGCTTGGTCACGCCGGCATCCTTGCGGACGATGACGTTTTGCGGCGCGTTGGTGTAGACCCAGAGCAGGCGCACGGCGACCGGCTTGTCCTTGAATCCTTCGACGCCGGCATAGGCCTGATAGCCGGTGTTGGTTGTCACCAGGCCGAGGTCGATCTGCTTGCGATCGAGGCGCCGCAGGTTGTCCACGGTGGCGCCGGTCTCGACGACCGACGACTCGACGCCCTGCACCTGGGCGTTGATGAGCTGCGATACGGCGACGAAGTAGCCGTATTGCGACGACGACGAACTGGTCGAGCCGATCAGCAGTTTCTGCTGCGCGGATGCCGTAGCGACCCCGGCCAGCAGGACGGCCGTGGTGAGTAGAAGTTTTCTGGCATTCATTGGACTTTCCCTCCTCCAGTTTCTTTTAGTGATCGCCGGGTTTGACCCGTGCGAGCTTGGCGAGCTCGTCAGGCACCGGAATGCGCATGCCGAGCAGATGAAAGCTGAGCGTCTTGCCGTGCGAATCCAGGTTGAGCGCCTGCGTCACGCCGCCGTCGAGCACGTCATCGAGCACGAAATTGAGCGCGTGCATCTTCGGCAGCTCGTAGCGCTTCACCGATGACGGCTTGCGGTGGATGAAGCGCATGGCAACCGCCGCTTCGGTGACATGCTGCAGCAGCAGCGGATAAAGCTGCGCCTCATAGGCGATGAGCGAGATGTTCAGTCGGTTGCCCTTGTCGCCGGTTCGGGCGTGCGCCAGTGCATGAAGTTCGAGCCGTGTCATGACCGCGCCTCCACGATCTCGACTTTGGCTCGCACGGCATCGCGCGGAATGAAGCATGACGTCGCGGCGATGCGCGGCCGCAGCGACAGGCGAATGCCGCCGCCCGCCGCCGGGCCGGCGCAATACAGCGCCTCGACTTCCTGCAGGCCGCGCTCGACCAGCGCCTTGTCGTTGCCGGCAAAGGCCACGCGCAGGCGCACGTCGCGCGTCGGTTCGCCGAATGAATCGAGATCGGCGAAAGCCGTGCCGCCGTCGTCGCCGAGCACGCTCAGGACGCCGATGATGTCGCAGCGGGTGCGGATGTTCTTCGGGCTGCGCTTTCTCACCACGTCGGCGGCGAGTCTGGCGCGCGCCAGCGCGTTCGGGCCGTAATAGGAGATTTCGCCTTCGGCGAGCCAGCCGCCGTCGTAACAGACGGTGACCTTCAGCGTATCGGGCCGCTTGTGTCCGGTGATGCCGTCGACGCGAACACGGTCCTGCCTGAGTTCGACGATCGCGGCATTGCTGATGTCGGCCGTGACGTCGGGCGTGAGATAGGCCGCCGGATCGTGCACCTCGTAGAGCAGTTGTTCGGCGACGGTGCGGCGATCGACCAGACCGCCGCCGCGCGCCTTGCCGATGATGAACTGTCCGCCGCGCTCGATCTCGGCGATGGGAAAACCGATATTCTCCGGCTCCGGCACATCCTTGAAGCCCGGATCGGCGAAATAGCCGCCGGTGACCTGCGC
>JBGTSJ010000019.1:0-110671 GCA_041940305.1 Planctomycetaceae bacterium | reverse complement strand
GGCGTTCGTGATGTCCAACAGTTTCACCAACCAGGTGGTGGCGCAGATCGAACTCTGGACCCGCGGCGAGGAATACCCCGTCGGCGTGCATGTGCTGCCGAAGCACCTCGATGAAGAGGTCGCCCGGCTGCACCTCGAGAAGCTGGGCGTCAAGCTGACAAAGCTGACGCAGGCCCAGGCGGATTACTTGGGGATTCCGGTGAACGGGCCGTTCAAGCCGGAGTATTACCGGTACTGAGTGCTTCAGTTGTTACGGCACAGCGGCAGCCGCATAAGCCGCACCCGCCTTGGCCAGGATTTACGTCAGAGAGGGAGAGTCGATCGCGGAAGCGATCCGCCGGTTTCAGAAGCACGCCTATTGGAGGAAGCAGCGTCGCTTCCACCGTCGACAGGAAGGACACTTCGTCAAACCGGGTGAGCGCCGGCGCCGGATCCGCAACAACAAGAAGCTGCGCGCAAGGCAATCTGCGCGATGGCTTCACGAGTTCTACCTTGGCTCGTAAATGGGCCGACCTGCTTATTGTCCCCGCGACGAAGACTTGGCCATCGGTCCTGCCGGGAGTTCTCCACGATAGAGGACTCAATCATCGCGCATCAACTCGCGGTATCCCATCTGAAAGAGTGTTGGTCTGGCGTTGTATGGCATCACCCGCTGACCACGGCGAGCACGCTCAGGATAATGTACGCCGCGCCCAGCACTGCGAAGCTCCAGCGGTCCAAGAGGATTGAGCGCCGGATGCGGGCTGCGTCGCCGCTTGAGTAGAGGGATAGCGAGTAGGTCGATTCGGCGATCGACAGAAAGATGAAGAAGAATGCCAGCAGGTGCAGCGTGTCGGCCATGGTGAGGAGGTTGGTGTCGGGGAGGGCGCTGGTGACGACGTATTCGCTGGCGACCGCGGCGAAGATGGCGCCGATGCCCAGGCCGAAGCGGGGGTCGAGGTGCGTCGGCTTGATGAAGAACGCGGTGAAGGCGATGGCGGTGGCGACGAACATGCCGAAGAACAGCTTGAGGAAGTAGCCGTAGCCCGCCCGCTCGATCGGCACGGCGAACTCGAACCGGGAGTAGACGGACTCGTTCTCGCTCGGCAGGGACGTGTCCCCGTAGTTGGTCTGGTATCTCCGTGACAGGACGCGGGTGCGTCCCGGGCGCGGAATCCAGCCGGGGACACGGACGTCGGGACCGATCCGGGAGTTCGACTCGTCCGCAACGAAACGGACCTTGAACTCTTCGTGGTTCGGATCCTCGACTGCAATTTCCAGCGTGTGATCGTCAAGCGGGAAGTGTGACACGTCCCAGAACCGGGTGATCGTCGCCGTCACCCGGGAGGCGGCGTAGTTCAGGCCGTCGGGCAGCTCGGCCCGATACGGCTCGCTCTGGGAATCGATCCGGCCGTTGGGCAGCTCGAAACTGGAAATCGGGTCGAGATCGGCGGACTGCCAGCGGAACCAGATCCAGAAGTCCACCGTGAATTCGTTCTCCTTCAGCCGCACGGCCGGGATCTGGTTGACGTAAACGCCGACGTGGACGATTTCGGCGTCGGTCGCGTCCTGCGACCAAGCGGAGGCGCTCGTCCAGAGCGAACTGATTAGGCAGGCCGTCAGCGGGAGAATTCGGGAGCGGGCTGGGGACATGGAAAGTGGATCGCTGTGAGCAGTGGCTGTCCAACTGGCTGGGGGTCACGGCCGCAACGGGGACGCGTCCGGGCACGGCGCAATGTTGCAGGACGTGTTTACCGCTTGCGGCGGCGGAGGGCCAGCCGAACGGGTCCGCCGATAAGCGGTTGCGGCGACCCGCTCGGCGGCGGGACGGATTGCGGGCCCGGAGTTCGCGGTGAGTGGCAGCAGGCGCAGCGGTCGGCACAGAGGACTGTGCCGGCGACTATGTCGTCAGTTCCCGGACCGGTTCGCGATCGTCGAGGACGTGCATCGGGCGCTGGTTGAAGTCGGGGAACGAGATGCTCGGGTCGATGCCGAGATGCCGGTACAGGCTGGCAAGGACGTTGCCCGGCGTGTACGGGACGTCGATGGCCTCCCCTCCCTGGCGATCAGTCTTGCCGATGACCTGGCCCGTGCGGAAGCCTCCGCCGGCGATCACGGCGGCTCCGGCCTCGGGCCAGTGGTCGCGGCCGTCGCTTCGCGAGATCCGCGGCGCGCGGCCGAACTCACCCCAGACGACGACCGCCACGTCGTCCTGCAGGCCGCGATCGTACAGATCGGTGATGAGCGCGTGCAGACCCTGGTCCAGTTGCGGCAGCTGGTCGCGCAAGTCGATGAAATTCCGCTCGTGCGTGTCCCAGTCGCCGACCTTGACGGACACCACCGACACGCCGGCCTCCACCAGCCTGCGGGCCATCAGGAACGTCTCGCAGTACTTGCCGTATCGATGATGGTTTTCGTCCGGTTCCTGATTGAGATCGAACGCGTCACGCGCCCGCGGGGAGGTGACGATCTGCAGAGCCTGCGCGGTGAACGCGTCCAGTGCGTCCGATTTTCGGTCGAGTTCGCGGCGAAACCCGTCGAACTGCTCGATGAGCCGGCGACGTTCTGACAGCCGCTCGAGCGACACCTCCCGGACCAGACGCAGGTTTTCGACGCCGTCGCCGCGCGGGATGAACGGCTCGTGCGCCGCTCCCAGGTACATCGCCCGCTGATAATTGTCCTCGTACGACGCGACAAACGCCGGCACGCCGTCCGACCGGCCCTGCACGGCGCTGACGATTGAGCCGAAGGCGGGCCGCTTGCCGCGGTCGGGGAAGCCGGTGAGGATGTAGTGCGGCGTGTGGTCCCCGAGGTCGTTAGACCGGATGCCGCGGATGATGGTGAGGCGATCCATCATTTCCGCCTGCCGCGGCATATGTTCGCACACTTCAATGCCCGGCACGTTGGTCGAAATCGTCTGAAACTCGCCGCGGATCTCGGAGGGCGCGTCGGGCTTCATGTCCCAGCTGTCGATATGGGACGCCCCCCCGCGCAGCCAGACCATGATGACGGACCTGGGCCGTGCCAGTGATGAGCCGTCCGGAGCGGCGCGGCAGAGTTGACTCAGGGTGAGGCCCCCGAGTGCGAAGCCGCCGACCTGCAGCACGTCGCGCCGGCGGATCGGCCCGCTTCCGACGCTCGATTTTCCCACAAACGTGAGCATGATGCGCCTCCGTCCGGGGTGACAGCATTCAATCGCCGTCAGCATAGCGGACGGCGATCGGGAGTCCAGATGAAGCTCAACGCAGGGAAGGGTACCCCAGGCCGCGGCGGATCATAGCGATCTGGCCGGCGTGGATCAGTTCGTGCCGGGCGGACCACAATAGAGCCTCGTACCGGGTGCTGAAGGCAGGGTGCGGGGGATCGATGCGCTCGTTGAGCAGCGAGTCGGCGAGCGTGGGGGCGACGACCAGCACGCGCGAATGCACGGCATTGAAGACGCTGCGCAGCTGGGTGACGTCAGGGTAGTCATCCGCTCCGGGCCGCGGGGACGAGCCTTTGCCGAACAGATCGGCGTACTCGGCAGGCAGCAGGCTGTCAGAATCGGTTGTCTCGCCGACGACGCGAGTGAACACGAGTCGATGCTGCGCCCACGCCAGATGCCCCACCTGCCAGGCGACGTGCGTAAAGCCCTGATCGGGAAACCGGAACCAGTCCTCGTCGGGCACCTTGTCGAGGAGCGTCTGGGTATAGCCTCGCGAGAAGTGGATGGAGTCCAGCGCAAATTCAATGCGAGTCATGAGCGATGCTCCTGCCTGGGGCGTTTTGTTCCGTTCTGCCGGAAGGCCGCGATGCCGGCTTCAAATTCGTCGAGGCGATGCAGCAGATCCTGCAGTTCGCTGTCCGAGAGGTGTTCCGCGCCGAATCGCACACGATAGTACTGCCGTGCGACGTCGCCGGGCAGTTCCGACAGGAGGGGCGCTGAGAGTGCCGAATGCATCCGCTGCTGGACAACATCGGCGAACTCCTGCTGTGTCAGGTGTGGCCGCCGTTCCAGTCCGGCGCGGGCCGCCAGCTTGCGAAACCGCTCGTAGAAATGGATCAGCGCCGCGCCGCGGCGCAACTGCTCCGTGCGTCCGCGCACGCGGGCAAGCCAGGCGGCGAGGCGACGGATGATGGCGGCTGCGGCTGCCAGCAGCAGGAGGAGGATGAAGGCCGCAAATCCGCCGCGCCAGCTGAACCACCGGTCGGGAGAGGTTGCCAGCGAACGTACGAATTCGCTGAATCTCGATCCGGTCCCCCGCAGGTCCCGGACGGCCTCGAGCGTGCCGGCGAAGCCGTCACGGATTGGCGAGTAAACGAGTTCGTCCTGGTCGTCCTTTGAAAGGCGGACTCCCTGGTTCCAGATGCGGTTCCAGCGGTCGCGGAAGCGCGACCATGTGCCGCTCGACTGCTCCTGCAAACCGGCCACGCTCTCTTCCCTGGCCGGAGGAGTCGGATCGAATGGGGTCCAGCCGCCGTCGATAAACGCCTCCGTCCAGGCATGAGCGTGAAGCTGGCGCACTTCGTATCGACCGGTGTCGGAGTTGATCTGTCCTCCTTTGAAGCCGCTGACCATTCGGGACGGGATACCGACCGTGCGGAGCATCAGCGTCAGCGCGGACGCGTAGTATTCACAGTGCCCCTGTCGCCGATTGAACAGGAAGTCGACCACAGGATCGACGCCGGGATCGTCAATCGACAGGTCGAGCGAGTAACTGAACTCGGGAGAATCGCGGAGGTAGGCTTCCAGGCGTCCGACCGCTTCGCGTTCGGTTTCGACGACGTTGCCGTCCGGGGCGACGATTCCGAAAGCCAGTTCTCCCACCGGCTCCATTCCCTGAGGAAGGCTGAGGCACTCCAGCAGGTATTGTCGGGATACGAACCGCTGGCTCGAGTCGCGACGGGACGAGAGGGCCTCGTACTGAAAGACGCGGCCCAGGTCCGCCTCCGTGGAGCGCCTGACGGAACCGGAGTTGCGCTCCTTATAAATGGGCTCTTCGCCTCTGGCAGGGATGCAGGTCAGCACGTTGCCGGCGCCGAACAGCATCGGTGTGCCGATGGGCTGCAGCCGGACGCGCTGCGCCAGGGCGCCGTTCTCGGTTGCAAAGGACGGCGCCTGCCGCCAGGCCTCGCGATCAGTCCGCGTCCAACGCGCGAGCTGATACGTCTCGAGCACCTGCCCGCGGAACAGCGGGTCGGATCCTCCCAGTTCCTGGTAGTAATCGTCCAGGGGGATCGGCCGCCCGCTGTCATGATCGAACAGCTCGATTTCCATGACGAGATCATTGCTCTCGAGAATCTCTCCCATGTCGCCGAGCGTGACTTCGGCCGTAAAGCCGGTGAGGGGGCGGTTGCCGGCGAGGGGCGAGTTGTCGAACAGCTGCAACTGCGTGGACCAGACCCGGGGGATCAGCAGGAAGAACGCCGAAGTCACCACGAGCGAGAGCATGGCCGCGACGGAGGCGCCCCCTGCAAAATGCCAGCCGACAATGTTCTCGTCCGGATCGATCTGCACGGCGTTGCGGACGGAGCTGCGAGCCGTCCGCCAGGCATCCCATCCGTGAGCCGTTGGAGGCGATTCGGCTGCCGAACCGTGAGCCGTCGGGAGAGGCGCTCCATCGCCGCCAATCCGTTCGACAGCGCGATGCAGCGTAAACACTCCCATGGCCCATAAGGCCAGCACGGCATAGATCACCAGCGACAAACCCAGCCACGGCCCGCTGGTCAGCAGCGACGCGAGCGCGATCTGCAGCACGCTGAGGCCCAGGAGCATCCAATAGTGCCGGTGCTCCTTCCTCTGCAGGAGAATGACGCACACGAAGTAGGCCAGCAGGTGCGCGGGCGCGAGCAGCCGGGATTCTACGTCACCGGTCAAAAACTCGAACCCGGCGGCCGCGAGCGCAGCCAGTCCAAGGAGGAACGAGAAAGCCGATCCGAGCCCGGCGCGCCGCGGGCGGTCGATATTCAGCCAGGCGAACACGCCGACGGGAATGGTGCATGCAACCAGCGGCGATCCCTCCGCCGCCGCGAACGTCGCCGCCGAGACGCACAGCAGCAGGGTGATGCTGAACTGGAATATGGTTCTCAGCCGCGCCACGTGTCGATTTCCAGACGGTGATGCTGAACTCGGCCGGATACGGATGTCGTTGTCTCTGTCGTCCGGCCGTCAGTTGCTGCGATCTAACGCCAGTCCACGATCGCCGCCAATTGCTCCGGGTCGGCGGCGACGACTTGTGCGGATTCGGTGCGGATGTTTCCGTTCGTTTCCGAGGGATCGATGTTGCGGCGCAGCCACTGGCGGGCGGCGTCGGGCCGCGTGGACACCAGCAGCGTCCGCGCGTGCCCTCCGTGCAGCGCGGCCGCCTGTTGCCGCAGTTCGGCAAACTCGGCATGGCTGGTGGGGAGCAGCTGCGCCAGTGCGTCCAGCAGCGACTCCAGGCTGCCGGCGCTGCTGTCCCAGTTGAGTACGGGGGCTCCTAACGCCGCGAGGCTGAGGTGCGCGTCTCGGCTGTTGCGGAGATGATGCAGACACACGGTCGCCGCGAAGCTGATCGCGAGCTCGGAGCGGTCCCGTTGTTCGTCGGTGGGGCGGGGGGGCAGCCAGGGGTCGAGCAGCACGGCAAGATGCCGGTCGCGACTTTCTCTGAACTCGCGGACCGTCAGTTCATTGCGGCGGGCGGTCGTCTTCCAGTGGATCGCCCGCGGGTCATCTCCCACGCGGTATTCGCGCAGCTTGTGGTATTCGTCGTCGAAGGGGCCGCTGCGAGGGGTCATCTGGGGCACCAGGTCGTTGGCGAACAGCAGCCGCTGGCTCCACTGCGAGGTCAGCCGCCCGATGCGGGGATAGACAAGGATGCGGTCGATCTGCGGGAGGTTAAGGCTGCGCTCGACGAGGCCCAGAGGGAAGCGGGTGCTGATGGACATCGGACCGAACTCGTAGACGCCGCGGTCCATCAGCCGGAGACGGTACCGGGCATGCCGCTCGACCCTGGGCGGAATGCGAGGCACGAGAACTTCGGCCGGGAGGGACTGCGGTCCGCCGCTGATCTGGTCTCGCAGCGTGACGACCCACGCCGAAATCCACCGCTTCCCGTTGCGCAACGTGATCTCGACCGACGTCGGCTCCCCCGCCATGACACGGGGCGGCACATTGCGCTGCACGGAGAGACGCTTGAGCAGAACAAAGCTCACCCAGCCGTTGACAACGAACGGGCCGGCCATCATGGCGAACACGAGCAGCAACGGATTGGAGCGGCCGAACAATGCTCCGGTAAAGAGCACGATCATAATGCCGACGTACACCCAGCCTTCGGTCGACACGGCTGACCGATGCCGGCCGAAGCCGCGGCGTCCCAGGTGGGGCCACCAGTTCGCGATCAGTTCCTTCAGCCCCCAGACTGAGAAACCCGTCCCGCACACGAACAGCACCACGCGTCCCAGCATTCCGAGCCGGTAGAGCAGCAGGCTGTAGCGGAGCTCGAACGCGACGAGCCCCAGCCCCACGAGCATGAAGACCATGCCCACGGTGGAGAAGTTGCGCGGCAGACCTCCTCGCTGGGGATGTTTCATGCCGCTGGTTTCCGCGTTTCACTCGGATGTGCTAATCGGCCTCGACCGGAAACGCTGCCGGCCGAACTCGACAATCGAGCCGGAAGGCGGGCGGTTCAGGTCTGCAATTCGCCCGCTTCGAGTTGCGACTTGAACCGCTCGGCGTCGGAGCGGATCCGCCTTTCAATCGTGCCGCGCAGCATGGGCGCCATTAACCGAGCGGCCCCTTTGAAGCTGAATTCGGCTTCCAGGTCCCAGCGGGTGTGCCCGTCGTCAATGACGACGAACTGGTTGTGGAGGGTGTTGCGGCCGTGCGCGCTGTCGTACGACGCGTTGAACACTTCATGGTCGCGCCGCGAGGTAATCGTCTCCACGAGCTCGATGCGATGGCCGGCCTCCCGGTAGACCAGCCTGGCGGTTGCTCCGGGTTGTCCCGGCGTGCCGGAGAGATGTTCGTACTCCGCGAGTGCGGGTTGCCAGAGCCGCAGGTTATCGACGTTGTCGAAGGCGCGCCATGCTTTATCGCGCGGGGCGTCGAGGATCATGCTGAACTTGAGATGCATTTTGCTTGTGTGTTTGACGAAGTGTTCCGGACGCCGCTGGCTGCGGCGCGATCGCACGAAACCAGTCTACAGCCGCGAGCGTTTTCGACGGCCGCCGATGAAACTGTCGATGACCATGTTACCCATGTCTCCTGCGTTGCAGGTGGCGCTGACGCCGCCGGTGACCTGGGCGAGCTGTTCGACGAAATTGACCAGCCCCAGGTAGAAGTAATCCTCGATGAGCGCGAAGCTTGAAATGTGAATGCCCTCGTTCGCACAGCGCTGCGCCTCGGAGAGCGTGATGCGGGCTGTTTTGTCAGCTGGGGGGTAGATCAGGACCAACTGGCGCCCTTCGACGTGCGCCGTTGGTTCACCATCGGTGACAATGATGATCTGCCGGTTGGCGGCCGGTTGCCTCCGCAGCAGTCGCCGCGCGAACTGTAGCCCGGCGTGAATGTTGGTGAAGTGCTCGGGGATCCGACGGGGCGGGCGGTCGAGGTCGATCTTCAGCCGCACGTGCGAGTCGAAGATACTCACCGGCTTGGGGGCGGCGTACAGCAACTCGCGCTCGTTGAGCGGACTGGCGTAGGTGTAGAAGCCCACGACCTGGAGCCAGTCCTGTTGGTAGCGGGAACGGACAAGCGCCTGCAGCGCCATTGCCACGCGCTTGGCCGCGCCAAACTTTCCGTAGCGGGCCATGCTGCCGGACATGTCGAGCAGGATGACCGTGGCGCAGGCGGTCTGGTACTCGGTGTCGTAGACGACGAGATCATCTTCGGTGATATCCACGCCAGCAGCCCTCTGAGCCGCGTGCGCGCGATCGGCGGGCGAACGGTCCGACCTGCGGTGCAGTGCGTTGCGGAGCGTCTCGTGCAGGTTCAAGTTGCTGACGGGGTCGCCGAACTCATACGGTTTCGACTCCTCATGCACCGTCTGTCCCGCGCCGCGGAACTCCGTGTCGTGCCGGCCGAGTTTGTCCCGTCCCCGGACGTCGAACAGCGCTTCCAGCGCCTTGTTCTCGACGCGCTTGAGTCCTTTCGGGGTGACGACGAACCGGCCTTCCTGATCGCGTTCGATCAGCCCGCGCTTGATGAGCATCTCGAGCACGTCCGGGTGCTCTTCATCCCACTGCTGCAGACTGTCGAGCACGTCCTCGCCGTAGTCCATGAGGTACTGCGAGAGTTCGTCAAACAGCTTGTCCGCCGATTGCGGCGTGAACTGCTGCGATCCGTCCCAGCGGGAGTATTCGAAGGCGGGCATCGGGACGTCGATCAGTGAGCGGGCTGCGGCGGGGGATCAGGCGGGCGTTCATGTTCCGGCGCGGGGGACGGAGAGGCATCGGGCTCCGTGCGGCGTCGTTCCCGCTGCGGTTTGCGGGATTTTCGGCCGCGGTGCTGCCGTGCTTCTGACGCTTCAGACTGCTCGCCGACCGGGGTTGCGGCTTCCGTCACGTTGACCGGCACGACCGTGGGCGCGGGAGCAGGGTCGGACTCGGACGGTTCGTAGGCATCCTCGGAGTCGTTGGGGATGCTGTCCACATCCATGTAGGGATCATGCGGCTTCGGATCCGGTCGCCGCGGCCGGGCCGTTTCCACATACCTCATGAGCGGGGCATCGGAGCAGCCGCAGCGCATCTGGGCCACGTCCCCCTGAGTTCGACGCTCGGCGCCGCAGGCGGGACAGCGCCACGTCCTGCGGACGTCCAGATCCAGGCGCAGGCCGGGGCCGCGCATGCCGCATCCCTTTGTTCAGAATCCATCGTAACGCAGTGGATGGATCCGGTGGTGTTGCCGGTCTTTCGGGGCGAACCATCCCGGCGCGGATGGTGAGTTCGTCCCACCGAAAGGGACGAAAGCAGCCGCGCAATCGATTATAGCGCCGACGTGCGGTATCGCCAGCCAGCATCCGCGAGACTGTAGCGGCCGGGTGATGCGGAGCCGCGCCAGCCAGCCAGCCCATCAATGACCTGCCGCACACCGGCTGTGGACGCGGCGTTTCCCGACGGGACCGGCCGCCGAAAGAAAGTCCGGCTCAGGTCAGCGTGACAAACGGGCTGATGCGGGCAACCTTGGCCTTCAGGTCCGCTTTCTCGGATTCGGTCTTTGCGGCTGCAAAGCGCTTGCGCAATTTGGCCAGCTTTTCGCGGCGAGCACGCCGGCGCGCAATTTCCCGACCTCGTTCGATTCGCCCCATTTGGGTCACATACTTCAATACAGGTTACAAAGCCCGCCGCCGATGCGACCGGCGTGCGGAACCGGGATCGTAATGGGCGGAGGCAGACGCGTCAAACGATGATGTCGCGGCGCGGCCCAGTCTCAGGTGGCAAACTGGTCCGATGTCTGCCCCCCGTCGCTCCGCTGTTCTGCCATGCCTGGGTCATCAACCTTTGGCGGCGGCGAGGGCGGCGTCGTAGTTGGGATGCTCGGTGATCTCCTTGACGTACTCAACATGCTTGATCGTGTCGTCCGCACCGATCACGAACACGGCGCGGGCGAGGCAGCGGTCGAGCGGGCCCCCTTTGATCAGGACGCCGTAGTCTTCTCCGAGTTTCGCGCTGCGGTGGTCCGATCCGACCTGCACCTTGTCCACGCCTTCGGCGCCGCACCAGCGCTTCTGTGCAAACGGCAGGTCGGTACTGGCGACAAAGATGGCGACGTTGGGAAGATTGGCAGCCTCTTCGTTGAAGCGGCGCGTTTCGGCGTGGCAGACGGGCGTGTCGAGGGAGGGGACGGTCACGAGGATCTTCGTCTTTCCGGCCGCGGAATCCGAGCCGACGTCCTGCATGGCGGGGCTCTGGATGCTGAAAGCGGGGGCCCTGTCGCCGACTTTCAGTTCCTTACCGGAAAGTGTGACCGGATTTCCCTTGAGAGTGACGTTCGGCATGTCTGCTCCTTCGCAGCGAGTGATGACGGTTGAGTGATCCCAAGCGCGAGTATCGCGGATGGGACGCATGTTTCCAAGGGTGCGAAATCGTCCCCGCCTTCGCTGAGAGTAGCACTGACCGGGATCACGACGGCGAGCGCTGCGTACGCTTGCCACGCCCTCGACAGGGCGTGGTCTCCGGCAGCGTGTTCTGATCGGACCGACGGCTCTAGCGCAGTCCTGGCAATCGTTGCGCAGGAGTTTCGCGGATTGCGGCGGCCCGTTCGAGGTCTCCCAACCGCACCAGCACCTGCACGTCTCCAGGCGCTTCCGGCCAGCCGGTGGATGTTCCGGCGCCGCCGATCATCGCCTTGATGCCGAACGACTCCAGATGCTCGACGAGGAGGGCGGCATCGACCTCTGTGGGCAGGCGAGCGAGTTGCCGCGGGCTGTCAGGATCGTCCGGCATGGCTGTTCTCGATGCGTGCATCAGTGGCTCATCCCCCCGCGGGCGCTCCGCCCTTTGCGAGTTCCTCGTCCCATTCGTCGAGCAGGGGCCAGTCGACGGCGCAGGTGCCGAAGTCGGCCATGTGCTGGTATTCGCTTAACCGGTCGATGGTCTTCTGCAGCTGAGCGTTGTCCTTCCGGAAGATCGGTCCGTGGCTGGGGAGGAGCCACTGCACGTCGCTGGCCTGGATGCGTTTGAGCGACTTGATGAACGAAGGGAGGTCAGAGCCGTGATGGGCGTCGATGTTGCCGACGCAGCCGTCGCGGTAAATATTGTCGCCCGAGAACAGCAGGTCCCGCATGCGGAAGGAGAGCTGGGCCGGAGCGTGCCCCGGAGTATGCCAGACTTCGAGCGACAAATTGCCGACCTTGAGGATGTCCCCCTCGTCGATCGTCTGCTCGATTTCGACGCGAGGCATGGGGATGGAGATGCCTTGGGCGGCGATTTCGGCATAGGTCATGATGCGCTCGCCGGTCGCCAGCAGCTTGGCCGCGTGACGGTGGCCGACGACAGTCGCCTGGGGCAGGATCTCTTTGGCGCGCTTGAGGGCCTGCACGTGGTCCACGTCGGCATGCGTGGCGACGAGATACTTGCAGTTGGCGAGCGGGAAATCCATCTCGCGGATCAGCTTGATGATATCGTCGAGGGTGTCCTCGTACCCGATGTCGATCAGCAGCCATTCCCCTTCGTCATGCACCAGGTACACGCAGCATCCCAGCCGGCGGCGGGCCTGCAGGTTCATTTCGATGACGTTGGGGAAGATTTCGTGCCGTGGCTGCATCCGCGGAGGACCTCGCTGATTTCAGGGATTTTGGGGGCATTGTAGGCAGGCAGCGTCGGACTGCACAGGTTGTGGCGTCCCGGCAGGCGAGGGGTGTGCCGTGGCGAGATTCTGCAGGGGGGCCGTCATGGTCCCGGAGTTCGCCATGAACTGCAGTCAAGACGAGTGTCGTCAGGAAACTTCCCTCGTACCGCGCGTCGCTCTACCATGAATCGAACACACGCCGATGTCTCAGCGATCCGCTCCATCTCCGCGCGACGACTTCAGCTGGCAGTTGCCGGCCGAGGCGATCACCGTGCGCATCCGGTGGTTCGGGTTGTGTGTCGGCTATGTGCTGGTCAACGTCCTCGGCAGCGGGCGGCATCAGCCTGAACTGAACGCGATTCTGACGCTCGGGGCGGTGTATGCGCTGCTGGACACCATCTGGAGCGTCCGCGGCCGGGTGTTTCTCAGTCCGCTGCCGCTGTTCATCTCGCTGATGGAGGCCGTGTTTATCGGTCTGCTGTGTTACTTCGACCACGGCCTCGAGAGCGCGTTTCGATTCTACTACTTCCTGTCGCTGCTGGTGTGCGCGATCCGCTATCCGCCGCGCGTGACATACGCCACGTTTGCGCTGCACGCCCTGAGCTTCACGATTCTGGCGCTGAGCGAAGGCCGGCCGACGGCGGCCGAGGTGCAGTCGCTGGTGCTGCTGGTGATCTTCATGGGCTGGGTCACCTGGGCGAGCGTCGCGCTGGTGACGCTGCTCAAGGCGGCCAGCGGGCGCTTGTCGGAACTCAACGACGAACTGCGGAAGAACCAGGAACTGCTCGAGGAACGGATCGGGGAGCGGACGCGCGAGCTGCAGGAGTCGCAGGCGCTGGTCGTCCAGCAGGAGAAGCAGGCCGCGTTCGGACTGCTGGCGGCGGGGATCGCGCATGAGGTCGGCAATCCGCTGGCGGCGATCAGCTCTCTGGTGCAGATGATGAACCGCCGCGAGCTGGACGAGTACATGCACGCCCGGCTCGGCATGGTGGATGAGCAGCTGCGCCGCATCCAGCGCACGCTCCGCGAGCTGATCGACTTCTCCCGTCCCGCAACCAAGGACGTCGCGAGTTGCGACATCCACGACGTCATCCAGTCGGCCCTCAACGTCGCCAAATACTACAAGCGGCGCAAGGGACGGCAGATCAACACGGAGTTCGCCGATGACGTGCCGCGCGTCGAAGTCATCCGGGACCAGATGCTGCAGGTTTTTCTTAACCTGGTCCTCAACGCGCTCGACGCCACCGAGGAGGGGGGGACGCTGTCGATCACCACTCGCTGCGCGGAGGGCCGCCTGACGATCGATGTCGCCGACGACGGTCACGGCATCGCGGCGGAGGACCAGTCGCGGCTGTTCGAGCCGTACTTCACGACGAAGCCGACGGGCACCGGGCTGGGGCTGTTCGTGTGCCGGAACATGGTCGAGGCGGTGGGGGGCCGGATCCGGCTGGCGGAGTCTTCCACGGAAGGGACCCGGTTCACGGTGTCGTTGCCGGTGCCGGTCTGCATTGAAACGGCGACTGAACCGAAGCGGCTGCCGGAGGCGAGGAGTGGCGACGATGCGGCGGTGGCCGTTGAGCTGGCGCGGAACGGGTAGCGCGGCCGCGCGCTCCCCTGCGGGTTGCGGCCAAACGATGATGGTTGATGGGCGCGTGCGACGCCCGCCCGTCAGCCCTATAATCCCGCCGCCACTCCCGGGAACCTCACGATTCGTCGCATCGCATGCCGTACCGCCAGTTGGGCGAATTCCTGACCGTTCTGCACGACGATGGCGATCTGCTGCGCATCAAGGATGAAGTCGACCCGGACTATGAACTCGCCGAGATCGTCCGGCAGGTCGCGCTGCAGACGGACAGCGGGCCGGCGATTGTCTTCGACAACGTCCGCGGATCGTCTCTTCCTGTCGCGGCGAATCTTTTCGCGGCGCCCCGACGGCTGTGCCGCGCACTCGGCGTCAGTCGCTTTGACGACGCGGCGGCTCGACTGTTGTCAACGCTGCTTCCGGACGTCCCCGACGGACTGTTCGACGCTATCCGATTGTTGCCGCGGCTGTCGCAACTGGCCGGATCGCGATCCCGGCTGGTGAAGACCGGGAGCTGCCAGCAGGTGGTCCGGATGGGGAGCGACGTGGATCTGACTGCACTGCCAATCCCCCGCTGCTGGCTGGGGGAGACCGGTCCCACGATCACCGCGGGTCAGCTCAGTGTCCGCGATCCGCAGACGGGCGGGCTCCATGTCGGTCGTTATCGCCTGCAGATGACAGGAACCAACACTCTTGTCCCACATTGGCACGAGCAGCATCCCGCGTGGCACATTCTGCATGCGTATCGGGCCCTCAATCAGTCCATGCCTGTCGCAATCTCGCTCGGCGGCCATCCCCTGCTGACCTACGCCGGCTCGCCGGCGCTTCCATCCGGCATGGACGCTCTGCAGTTCGCCGGTCTGCTGGCCGGGGAGGGGATCGATCTCGTGCGGGCCCGCACCGTTGAACTGGATGTGCCTGCCGACGCGGAGATGGTCATCGAAGGTCGCATCGACTCCGGCGCGGAACCGGAGAGCGACGCCGTGTTCACCTCGGAGTGCGGCCTGCTCATCACGAGCAGCGATTTGCTAACGATTCAGGTCACCGCAGTCACACACCGCGTGAACCCGCTGTTCCCCACGATCATTCCGAGCAGAGGCCCCGGCGATGAGCATACGTTGTCCAAGCTGACCGAGCGCCTGCTGCTCCCCTTCATCAAGCTGTATCTGCCGGAGGTCGTCGACGTGAATGCACCGTCGTCGGGTGGTGCTGGTCGGCTGCTGTTCGTCAGCATCCGCAAGCAATTCCCTCGCCAGGCAAGGAAGGTGATGGATGCGCTGTGCAACCTGCGTCCTTGGTTGGGTGTGAAGTTCGTCGTCGTCGTCGATGCGGAGGTCGACGTGCAGGACGAAACTGCGGTATGGGGAGCGGTCGGTGCACACCTCGACGCGGCCGCCGATGTCAGCACCACGCAGGGGCCGGGCGACCGGGACGATCCATCGCATCCGGTCCCGGGGATTGGAACCCGCCTGGGGATCGACGCCACGCGCAAGCTTCCCGCCGAGCGGGGCGGACGACCTCCAATTCTGGACGCTCTGCCGCCGCCCGAGACTGAGTCGGCCGTGGCGGGACGGCTGCGGGAACTCGGTTTACCCCGGGGCTCGAATCCGGTTCATTGGTCAACAGGCTCTCCCACAGGCTGACGTGTCCGCATCTCCCCCTACTGTCGATAAGTCCGGCGAACGCGTGCAGCGGATGTTCGGGGAGATTGCGCCACGCTACGACCTGATGAATCACGTCCTCTCCGGCGGAGTGGACGTGTATTGGCGCTGGCGGACAGTGCAGGCCGTCAAACCGGAGGGGGATGCCCCGATCCTCGACGTCTGCTCGGGGACGGGCGATCTGGCGTTCGCCTATGCCCGGAAAGCCGCGGGTCAGGTGGAAGTTGTTGCGACCGACTTCACGCATGAGATGCTGGTGCGGGCCGAACTGAAACAGCGGGACGCCGGGAGCCGGCGCGTGGCCTTTCTGGAAGCCGACACGCAACATCTGCCGTTTGCGGATGACCAGTTCCAGATCGTCTGCGTGGCTTTCGGCCTGAGGAATGTCGCCGACACCCGTGCTGGCCTGCGGGAGATGGCACGAGTGTGCCGGCCGGGGGGCCAGGTGGCGGTGCTGGAGTTCTCCAGTCCGCGCAGCAGACTGTTTGGCGCCGTCTATCGATGGTACTTTCGCAACGTACTCCCACGGATCGGCCAGTTGTTCGCCCGCAACCGGGAGTCGGCTTACAACTATCTCCCACAGTCGGTCTCCCAGTTCCCTGACGGCCCGGCTCTGGCGGCCATCATGGAGGAATGCGGTCTGTCGTCGGTGACGTTCAGGCCGCTGACGTTGGGGATCGCGACGCTGTATGTGGGGACGAAGCCTGATGACGGGACGGAGGAATTGAACAGGAGGTAACGGAGGGAAGAGAGGGGTGGGGAGAATGTCCTGTTCGTTGGAACGATTCCGGGCAGTCGGGGCAACGACTGGCTTCCCTGAAGAGCCGTGCGAGACGACGGAAATCTGAGATCAGATAGTGATGTTCCCGGCGAGCCATCCCCCTACCTGTCCCGCTCTTCAGCCATCTCTGTTCCCTCCGTTACCTCCTGTTCAATTCCGGGGAGGCAAAATGCGCCGGTTGTGGGTGCTGTGTCCGTCGTTCGTGCCGGTTCGAGGGTGAGGATTGCCGGTCTGGCGCGGCTCGTGCGGAAGCGGTATTCTCTCCCGTTGACGAATCGGCTAACTTCCGCGACCTGTCGGGCGGGCCTCAGCGAATGTGCGGAACTGCCGCCGGCCAGCCGAGATATAGAGACGTCAGCGGTCATCCCGCGGCGCTCGCTTGGGATGGCTCGGGGGTGCCTTGAAACTGTCGCTCGCAATACGACGTTGCGAAAGCCGCCAGAGGAGCAGCACGACGCATGGGCTCTGAGTACTTGAGGATCGCGACGCGGTGGGCCGGGGTCTCCGCAGTTCTCGTGGCACTGGTCGCGACCGCACAGGCGCAACAGCTGGCGGCGATACCGGACCAGTCGGGAGCTCAGACGCCCCAGGCTCCGGATCCACTCCTGCAGCTGGTGGACGACGCCATCCACCGCACCACGCTCCGGTATCTGGATGTCGACGTCCACACTCCGTGGCAGATCGCCCATGGCCTGCTCGCCCTGCGCACCGATTACGAACTCAAGTCCAAGGGGCAGAAAATCAACGCCGTCGAGTACATCTCCAACCAGGCGATGTATCGCGGCGAGTACTGGTTCGAGAAGACACCCTTTGGCGGCCGCGGGCACCCGTACACCGTCCCGTATGCCTTTGAGGGGCACGTCAACCAGTTCCTGGCAATTCTGACGATGTCGGACCTGCCGCTGGAGCACCAGTTCAAGGTGCGCGGGGGGGAGATCGTCACGATGGCCGACATGGTGCGCAACGCCCAGATGACGGCGAACACGAAAGAGGAAACAACCTGGACGCTGTGGTTCCTCACGCGTTACGTCGAACCGGACGCCACCTGGATCAATCATTCGGGCGAAGCCTGGAGCATGGAGCGGCTGGTCAACATCCAGACCGCGGCGGGGGTCACGAACGCTCCCTGCGGCGGCACGCACCAACTGTTCGCACTCAGCCTGGCCCGCAACTCCTACATGCAGAAGCACGGCCGCCTGACCGGCGCGTGGCTGCAGGCGGACCAGAAGATTCAGTCGCACATCGCGGCCGCCCAGTCGATGCAGAATCGGGACGGCACGTTCTCGACGCAGTTCTTCAAGGGTCGCGGCGAGAGCACAGACTTCAACGAGCGGATCAAGTCGTCGGGCCACATGCTGGAATGGCTGATGGCCGCACTACCGGAACGGCGGCTCAAGGAGTACTGGGTTCGCAAAGCCGTCGAGGCGGTGTCGCGGGACCTGATCAACAATGCCAACCAGCCGGCCGACTGCGGGCCGCTGTACCACGCGATGCACGCGCTCGTTCTGTACCGCGAACGCGTGATGCCCCGGAGCGAAACTCCGCCTGCCGAACTCGTCACCACGGAGCCGGCGCAGCCCATTCCGCAGCCGATGCCGGAGGTCAAACCGGAAGTGAAGCCCGAACGGCTGATGCCGCTGCCCGAACGGAACGCAAACCTGCCGTTGATCGAGCTGCAGAACGGGACGGCCGAAGACACGGTCGGGCTGCCCCCTCCGCCGCCGAGTTCGCTGCGCAACTCGCCGCAGTCTGCGCCCATCGACATCGACGAGGCGCATCCGCATGGCGTGGCGGCTCCCGAGTACGACGGCGAGCCTCCTCCGCCCCTCCCGCCGCGCGAGGCGAAGCCGTTGATGCCCTGACTTCTGCTTGACGTGGGTCATGGAGAACACCAGCCCGGCTACATGGTCCGGAGATCCTCCGGCGTGACAAACACCTGCGCCGGCTGCAGGATTCCGTTGCGAGACTGGCCGAGGGCCATCAGATCGCCGTCGCGGTCGAGGACGGCGATGAGGTCCGCGGCACTCGCGTCCACTGCTGCGGGAATCGAGACGCCCCGGCCGTAGGCCAATTCGGCGACCTGCGCATCGTCGATCACGACCTGCGGCAAATCGGCCACGCCCCGCGCGGCCGGGATCAGATGGCGACTGAGCGTGTTGCGGTCGAGATCCTCAACGTTGATCGCGTCCTCAATGTGGAACGAGCCGATCCGGGTCCGCTGCAGTTCGGACATTACGGCCCCGCAGCCTAGTGCTTCTCCCAGGTCCCGCGCCAGCGAGCGGATGTACGTTCCAGACCCGCATTCAATTTCCAGTCGGATCTGATCCGGCGCGAAGTCGATCAGCTCAATCCGGTGGATCTCCACCTCGCGCGGCGTGAGCGTGGCGGACTTCCCTCGACGTGCCAGCTTGTAAGCCCGCTGCCCGCCGACCTTCACTGCCGAGTGTAGCGGGGGCGTCTGCTCGATACGTCCGATGAATGCGGGAATCGCGGCGAGCACGTCCGCGCGAGTCACCGTGGGAGCGGCGGGCGTCGGCTCGAGCGCAGTCTCCAGGTCATGCGACTCGCTCGTCCGTCCCAGCAGGAACGCCGTGCGATAGACCTTTCGCTGCTCCTGAATGAGCGGCACCAGCCGCGTCGCGCGGCCGATGCAGACCACCAGCACGCCGGTCGCCAGCGGATCGAGCGTGCCGGCATGTCCGGCCTTGGCGGGGCGGACCACTCCCTGCACGCGATTGACCACGTCACGCGACGTCCACCCCGCTGCCTTATGGATGTTGAGAAAGCCAAACATGAAGGGGCGATGGTCGATCGTCTCTGGTCGATGGCGCCTGGGATGTCCGGGCGGTCCATCGACCAGGATCCATCGACCAGAGGCTCTTACACCAGCGCCCGTCCGCGCTCGGCCTGGCGGGCGATGGCGGCGGAGACGAAGCCCTTGAAGAGCGGGTGCGGGGCGTGGGGCTTTGATTTGAACTCGGGGTGGAACTGCACCGCGAGGAACCAGGGATGGCCGGGGATCTCGACGATCTCCACGAGGTTCCCGCTGGGGCTGAGACCGGTGGCCAGCATGCCGGCGGCTTCGATCTGGCGGCGGTACTCCGGGTTGAACTCGTAGCGGTGGCGGTGACGCTCGCTCACTTCGGACTCGCCGTAGCATTCGGCAGCCCGGCTGTCGTCGGCCACCAGGCAGGGCTGCGCGCCGAGCCGCATCGTGCCACCCTTGTCGGAGATCGTCCGCTGCTCTTCGAGCATGCAGATGACGGGGTGCGGCGAGTCGGCGGCGAACTCGGTGCTGTTGGCGTCCTTGAGGCCGAGCACGTTGCGGGCGAACTCGATGACGGCCGTCTGCATCCCCAGGCAAATGCCGAAGTAGGGGATCTCGCATTCGCGGGCGAACTGGATCGCCTTGATCTTTCCTTCGATGCCGCGGTAGCCGAAGCCGCCCGGCACGAGCAGGCCGTCGATGCCGCCGAGCAGCGTCTCGGGCCCCTGCTGATCGAGGTCCTCGGCTTCGATCCGCTTGACGAGGATCCGTGTGTTGTGGGCGAAGCCGGCGTGGTCGAGCGCCTCGTAGATCGACTTGTACGCATCCCGGTGCTCGATGTACTTGCCGACGACGGCGATCGTCACCTCGTGCTCGGGATTGCGGATCTTCTGCATCAGCTCGCGCCAGTCGTCGAGCTTGAGCTCGCCGGTCTTGAGGCCGAGCTTGTCGATGATCAGGCGGTCGAGCTTGTTCTCGGCGAGGCCCAGCGGGACCTCGTAGATCGAGAACTCCTTGTCGATCTCCTCGATGACCGCCTGCTTCTCGACGTTGCAGAACAGGGCGATCTTCTCGGCGTGGTCGCGCCCCATCGGCCGCTCGGTGCGGACGATGAGCATGTCGGGCTGGATGCCGATCTGCCGCAACTGGCCGACGCTGTGCTGCGTCGGCTTGGTCTTCGCCTCGCGGGCCGCCTTGAGGTACGGCACGAGCGTGAGGTGGATGAACAGGCAGTTCTGCCGGCCGATGTCGAGCGGGATCTGCCGAATCGCTTCGAGGAACGGCAGCCCTTCGATATCGCCGACCGTGCCGCCGAGTTCGGTGATGACCACATCCACGCCCGGCTCGCCGAGGTCGAGGACGGCCTGCTTGATCTCGTCGGTGACGTGCGGCACCACCTGCACGGTTCCACCGAGGTACTCGCCGCGACGTTCCTTCTCGATCACGCTGCGGTAGATGCGGCCGGTGGTGTAGTTGCTCTTCTTCGACAGCGGACTGTTGGTGAACCGCTCGTAGTGGCCGAGATCCAGGTCGGTCTCGGCTCCGTCATCCAGCACGTAGACTTCGCCGTGCTGATAGGGGCTCATCGTCCCGGGATCGACGTTGATGTACGGGTCGAGCTTCTGCATGCGGACATTCAGCCCGCGCCGCTCCAAGAGTAGCCCGACGGACGCCGAAGTGAGCCCTTTGCCGAGCGAACTGACAACGCCGCCGGTGACGAAAATGTGCTTGGTCATGAGGGAGTTTACAGTCGTCAGTTTTCAGTTGTCAGTTCGGCGAAGGCTTGATGCAGCCAGTCGCCGGCACTGTGAACTGTCAACTGTTGACTGACAACTGCCTGGCGACGAAGCGAGCATAGTCGTCGGGTGTGTCGATGCCAACTGTGCGATGCGGCACGACTTCGACGTGGATTGACGCTCCCGCTTCGAGGGCGCGCAGCTGCTCCAGACTCTCCAACCGCTCCAGCCGCGACTGCGGCATCTCGGTGAACGCCAGCAGAAACTCGCGGCGATAGGCGTAGAGGCCGATGTGCAGGAGCCAGGGGGAGGTGGGGATTTTCGATTTTGGATATTGGATTCTGGATTGGGTGGCGGCGGTGTCGGAGCCGGACGAGTTGGACGCTACATGCGAATCTGAGATCTGAGATTTGAGATCTGAGATTGCAGATGCCTCATTCTGCATTTCGTCCGGCTCGTCGTCATCCAATCCAAAATCGGAAATCGAAAATCCAAAATCAACGCCCTGTCCCTGCATCAGGTCCTCCGGCCGGCCATCGCGGTAGAAGGGGATCGGCAGACGGCTGAAATAGAGCGCCCGGCCGTCGGCGGCGCGAACGACCTTCACGCAACTGCGGTCCTCAAGGACGAGCGTGCTGCGGATCGGCGCGGCGAGCGTCGCCATCTCGACGTCGGGATGGGACCGCAGCGACTGTGCCAGCCGGTCGATCGTCGCGGGATCCACTTCCGGCTCATCCCCCTGGATGTTGACGATAATCTCCGCGTCGCCGCACGCCCGCCGCACCACCTCGGCGATCCGGTCCGATCCGCTCGGATGCTCGGCCGTCAGTTCCACGCGGGCGCCGAACGCGCGGGCCGCCGCGGCAATCTCCTCGCTGTCGGTGGCGATCAAGACTTCCTCGAGCGACGATGCCCGCGAAGCCGCCTCCCACGCATACTGCAGCAACGGCCTTCCGGTCTCAGCAAGCAGCATCTTGCGTGGCAGCCGTGAGGAACCGAGCCGGGCGGGGATGATGCCGTAGGTGCGCATGGTCGATGGACTATGGTCGATGGTCGATGGAGAAGTGGGGGAGAGGATAGAGGATGGAGGATTGAGGGGACGAGATCAGTCGGTGGCGATCGTCGGTTCTGCGATCGCGACGCCGTTCGCTGGCCCGTAATGGGCCCGACGTTTACGTCGGGTAACTCGGCGAATGTGGATGATCTCCAGCCTCGTTCACGAGGCTTCTCGCTGCGAGGGCTTAGGCCACGAATCGGCGAGAAACCCGGTGAACCGGGTTCAGGAGCGCGTTGCGAGCGGCAGTCACCCGACGTAAACGTCGGGCCTACTACAGGATCTCACGGATGAACGGAGATGCAGTTGCGTCTGAAACTCCACGACCCTCCATCCTCACTTTATCGATCCTCCATCCTCGATTCTCAATCCTCAGCGAAACTCCATCGACCCTCGACTATCGACCATCGACCTCCCATAATCCGCCCCCATGTCACGCGGATTCCTTGGCAACGATGCCTCGTTCATGCTGGATTTCGTCGTCTGCGCACTGGTGCTGCTGGTGCCGCTGCTGACGTACAGCATCTACCTTGTGCGGGTGAAGCGCAACTACCGGCTGCATCGGAATCTGCAGTCGCTGCTGGCGGTCGTGCTGGCGCTGGCGGTCGCCGCGTTTGAGGTGGACATGCGGCTGCACGGGGGATGGAAAAACATCGTCAACAAGGATCCCGCTCAGCCGCGGCTGGACGATGCGGAACTGGCCCGGGTGCAGAAGATCCTGTACGTGCACCTCGTGTTCGCGATCAGCACGCCGTTCCTGTGGGGCGCCACGATCTGGCTCGGCTGGAAGCGCTTCCCCGATCCGCCCGTCCCCGGTCCGCACAGCCGGCTGCACAAGAACCTGGGGTGGGCGTCGGCGGTGGACCTGACGCTCACGTCGGTGACGGGGCTGTGGTTCTACTACAACGCGTTCATGACGGGGTGAGGTGCTCGCAGATTCCCGGGAGGTGGCCGATGTCAGCGAGTTTCACCATCGTGTTCGTCGGCATCCGCCGCACGGTCCTGCCGGCCGAGGTCGAGTCGTTCGAAGACAGATCGCATCCGGTGATGGCAAGTGCCAGAAAGGCTGGACTCGATTGCTTTTGGGGCAACTTCGGTAAACCTTCCGAACGATATTTGGCGTTCATCGGAAGATTGATCGGCAGATTCGGGGCTGAAGACCATGTTGTCGCTGAGTTGACGCAGGCGCAGTTTGCCGAAATCCACGCGGACGTCCACCACCGTCTACAGATGGCTGGATTGACCGAACCACCTGCTCTCTTCATCCAGTTCGTGGCGGATGAATAGCGGGTGGACAACCGACAGGCTGGTCCTTCTCCAGCTCAACCGCCGGGTTCCAGCGAGTTAGTATTCGTTCGTCGTTGTCGATGTTGCCGGCGGGCTGCAGGCGCCGCAACGTGCTGTCGTGATGGATCACAACCACGTCCACTGCGAGAACGTCGCCGCCTGACCCGCGTGTTCTCCTTCGGGGCCCAGCAGATTCCAGATGATTGCCTGATCGATGCGGAATCGTCGTCCGCTGGTCGAGATGCGGATTCCGCTGTAGTTGTCGGCGTAGCCGTCGCGGCGGGTGCGTTCGAGGAGGCCGGCGCGTTCATCCCGGTGCATGGGCTCGGCTGTGAGCCGGGAGGGAGTCTTGAGGAGTTGGGGGATGTCGAACTCCCATAGTTGGAGGGCCTGGCGGTTGCCGTAGGTGAGGATCGGATCGTCCTGAGTGTCGTGTGAAACGACGACGATCGGGGCGTTGAACAGCGCGTCGGCCTGCTCGGCTGGGGAGCCTGCGCGGGGGATCAGATCCCGGCCCAGCCAGTGGCGGTAGGAGTTGAGGAGCGTCTGCGTGTGGGCGATCCAGGCGGAGGGCAGCGGGTCGGACATGGGAGTGGGTGAAGGCGGGATGTCGGTGTGCTGCGGTGGGTGGTCCCGGAGTTGGCTGGATGTTTCAGAGGACGCAGCGGGCGGCACACGGAGTGTGCCTGCGACTTTGGGGGACTGGAGCGCGCATGTTCTGTGGTGATATCCATTTAGGGTGGTCGACGTGTTGCCGAACTAGATCGGCCGTGGATGACATCGGAACCTCGATCCGCGGGCGCGGCTACGTTGCGCCGGCGTCGGTCGGAGTCGTCGGAACCCCTTGCCGGTTCACGAAAAACACATAGTTTCCCTCTTCCCCCGTACCCGCGCGAACGGTATGATCCGCCGGACGCATGCAGTGTTGCTGTTGGGATAACGGCTGCAGTGCGGCGTGTCGAGCCTTCAGGCGGTCGCGCTTCGGCCGTGCTGAGCCGGCGGAGAACTGATCCGCCGCCATCGTTTTGTTGCGAGTCGGAACCTCGCTTTTCAGACGAAAAGGAACTCCACCGATGATTGACCATTCCGAGCCCTCACAGCGGCGAATGGCCTGACGGTGCCTTTTCGTCGCTGCGAGCGGCGACCCGGCCGACAAAGCAGAATCTCAAGCGCTCCGGCAACCGTCAGCGCTCAACGTACAGCCGCTGCGGGACGCCAGAAGTTCACAGTCAACAGTTCACAGTTGACAGTAAGAACTTCTCCCCACCTGAACTGACTGTGAACTGTCCACTGTAAACTGTCCACTCCTCCCATGACCGATCTCAAGCTCATTCGGAACATCGGCGTCTCCGCCCACATCGACTCCGGCAAGACCACGCTGACGGAGCGGATCCTGTTTTACAGCGGCCGCATCCACAAGATCGGCGAGGTGAAGGGGGACGGCGCCGGCGCCACCATGGACTTCATGGAGCTGGAGAAAGAGCGCGGCATCACCATCACGTCGGCCGCCACGCAGGTGCACTGGGAAGGGCACACGATCAACGTGATCGACACCCCGGGACACGTGGACTTCACGGTCGAAGTCGAGCGCTCGCTCCGCGTCCTCGACGGGGCGATCCTCGTGCTGTGCGCCGTCGGCGGCGTCCAGAGCCAGTCGCTCACCGTGGACCGGCAGATGAAGCGGTATCACGTGCCGCGCGTCGCGTTCGTCAACAAGATGGACCGCACGGGTGCCGATTTCAACTCCGTCGTCCGCCAGATGCGCGAGAAGCTCGGCGTGACTCCGGTGCCGCTGCAGATGCCCATGGGGGCCGGCAACGACTTCAAGGGGATCATCGATCTCATCGACATGCAGGCCCTGCAGTTCGACGGGAAGCAGGGCGAGACCGTCAAGCGCGTCGATATCCCGGCCGAGTACCTCGAAGAGGCCCAGGCCGCGCGAGCCGCGATGATGGAATCTCTCTCGCTATTCAGCGACGAGCTGATGATGGCGCTGCTGGAAGAGCAGGAGTTCCCCAAGCAGCAGCTGCACGAACTCATCCGCGAGGCGACGCTCGGCCACGAATTGGTGCCGGTGTTCTGCGGGACGGCCGTGAAGAACAAGGGGGTCCAGCCTCTGCTGGACGCCGTCTGCCGCTACCTGCCGAATCCCACCGAGAGCCCGACAACCGCGATGGACGTGACGGCGACGGAGAAGGCGAAGGCGGCCGCCGAGCCTGGCCAGCAGGTCGAGCCGGTCAAGGTCAAGCTGTCGACGTCTTCAAGCGAGCCGCTCGTGGCGATGGCGTTTAAGACCGTCATCGAGCAGTTCGGCCAGTTGACGTACTTCCGCATCTATCAGGGGAAGATCGCCAAGGGCGAGAGCTACACCAACACGCGTACCGGTAAGAAGGTCCGTTTCGGGCGTCTGGTCCGCATGCACGCCAACGACCGGGTCGACATCGAAGTCGCCGAGGCCGGAGACATCCTGGCCGTGGTGGGCGTCGACTGTGCGTCCGGCGATACGTTCTGCGGCGGCGATCTGAACTACGCGCTGGAGAGCATCTACGTCCCCGAGGCCGTCATCCGGCTGTCGGTCGAGCCGCTGGCCCGCGACGGTGCGGACCGGCTGTCGAAGGCGCTGGAGCGATTCCGCCGCGAGGACCCGACATTCCGCGTCGCCACCGACCAGGAGACCGGCGAGACGATCATCGCCGGCATGGGACAGCTGCACCTTGAGGTGTACATCGAGCGGATCAAGCGCGAGTACCGCTGCGAGGTGGTCGTCGGCGAGCCCAAGGTCGCTTATCGCGAGACGCCGACGAAGGAGGTCGAGTTTAACTTCAAGCACAAGAAGCAGACCGGCGGTTCGGGCCAGTACGCCCATATCGTCGGCAAGCTCTTCCCGTTGCCGGAAGAAACGACCGAGCAGTTCCAGTTCCTCAACGAAATCTCGCAGGGACGCATTCCCAAGGAATACATTCCGCCGGTCGAAGCCGGCATGAAGCGGGCGCTCGAAAAGGGACCGCTCTGCGAATGCGAAGTCACCGGCGTGGGAGTCGCCCTGCAGGACGGCAGTTATCACGACGTCGACTCGTCCGAAATGGCGTTCAACGTCGCCGGCTTCAACTGCATGCGGGAGACCCTGCAGAAGTCCAATATGGCCCTCCTGGAGCCGATCATGCAGCTGGAAGTCGAGACTCCGGACGAGTTCCAGGGTTCGATCACCGGCCACCTCTCCAGCAAGCGCGGGATGGTGACCAATACGACCACGCGCCTGGGTGTGACGATCATCAACGCCGAAGTCCCGCTGGCCTCGATGTTCGACTACGCCAACGAGCTCCGCTCGATGACGCAGGGGAAGGCGAGCTTCAGCATGGAGTTCTGCAAGTACAAGCAGGTTCCGCGCAACATTCAGGAGGAAGTCGTCGCCCGCCGTCTCCGCGAAAAGAAGGAGCGGCTCGTCGCCGCGGGGTAACAGTCCCCACGAAATCCCGACTCGCAACTCAACGACCCGGACGCCTCCCAGCGTTCGGGTCGTTTGCATTTCAGATTTCCACAATCGCGTCAATTTCGTAAGCCAAGCCTTTTGACGAATTTAGGGTCGTGCGGCACTTGATCCATAGACAGCAGTATATTACAACGCACGTACACTCTGGAGCAGAATGCTACACTTTCCCGTTTCAGCCCTTTTTTACGCGGAGCCAGATCCATGTCCGAACGAGCCACGCTGACGAAGCGGCAGAAGCAGATTTACGAGTTTATTAAGGACAAGATCATGAACCGTGGCTATGGCCCGACGGTTCGTGAGATTGGCAAGGCCTATGGCATCCGCTCCCCCAATGGAGTGATGTGCCATCTGAAAGCACTGGAGAAGAAGGGACTCATCACGCGCGAAGAGCACATGTCGCGTGCCATCGCGCTGACCGATCAGCCACAACTCAAGCGGACCAGCCTGCCGCTGGCCGGCACCATTGCCGCCGGCACGCCGGTCCTGGCGGTGGAAGACATGGAGCGCGTCGATTTCGCACCCCTCTTCCGGGAGGAGGACCACTTCTGCCTGCGCGTGAAGGGGGACTCGATGATCGACGACCAGATCGCCGAGGGGGACTTCGCCGTCATCCGCCGCCAGCGGACGGCGCGGGACGGCGACATTGTTGCGGCTTTGGTCGATGGCAGCGATGCGACGCTGAAGAGGTTCTACAAGGAAAAGAACCGCTTCCGACTGCAGCCGGCGAACTCTCGCCTGAAGCCGATCTACTCCGATGACGTCGAGGTGCTGGGAGTTCTGGTCGGCGTCATTCGGCAGTACTGAACTTCGAGATTCCGCTGCTCGGAACTCTGCGAACCGTACTGCCGATGGGGGACGTGACGAGTCGCTCACTCAGCGGCGGTCGATCGCTTGTCGACTGAGCATTGCGGGGGGGATTTTGCAGATGGCTGCCCGTCGAGGCATTCGAGGGCCGGCGGTTGGGGGATTGTGCCAACCTGACTCAGTCGTGCAGGAACCCTGCCGATCCGCAGCGAATTGCGGAGAGGAAAACGGGGCGGGTATATTCTGGCCACCCGTCTGGACCCGTGTTCTCCCGGAGATTCCCGGTTTCGCCTTCCGTTGTGAGATCATCCATGGCTCAAACCCTGGAAGTCACCTGCTCCGACTGCACCGCGACGCTGCGCGTTCCCGACAAGTACTGGGGCAAGAATATCCGCTGTCCCAAGTGCAAGGGTGTGATTGCCGTGCCCGCCGGGGCCGCCGCTCCAGTGCCTGCCGCCGCAGCCGATCCGGCGGTCGATGATGTGGACTTTCTCGACGACGACGCCTTCCTGGACGACGATGCGATTGATGAATCGCTGTCGGCTCCACGGATGACGAAGGGGTCTCGCTCCGACCAGCCGGCGACGAAGTCCAAACAGTCGGGCGGGGCGTTCGGCATGGAGAAGAGGATGCTCGGCTCAGGGGTGTTGGGCGGAATCGGACTGATGGCCGGAGCGGTTATCTGGTTCGTGCTGGGCATCGTCCTCATTGATCGTATCTTTATCTACCCGCCGATCATGTTCATTATTGGTCTGGTGTCGTTCATCAAGGGACTGGTGAGCGGGCAGTAGCACTGGAGTAGTCCGCCTCGTGCCGAGTTCATCTGTTGCATTGACGGTGCTGGCGGTTGCAGCGGCGGTGATCGGCGGCCCGCCTCACGGGCGTGCCGGGGATCCGGCGGCGGCCGCTGCGGAAATCCTGCGACCGCACCTTGGCCCCCCTTCGCCGCTAGCGGAGGACTTCGGCGACTACCGATCGCCTCTGCAGTTCGACAACGGCGACCAGGTCCGGACTGCGGATGGCTGGATGAAGCGGCGGGACGAACTGCTGGAATACTGGAACACGCAGCTTGGACCGTGGCCGGAGTTGATCGAGCGGCCGCGAATCGAGGTCCTGCGGGAGGAGCAGCGGGACGGTCTGACATGGAAGCGAATCAGGATCGAGTACGCTCCGGAACAGATGCCTGAAGCGTGGCTGCTGCTGCCGGAGGGAGACGGACCGTTTCCCGCGGTGCTGGTTGTCTACTATGAGCCGGAGACCTCCGTTGGGTTGAAGGAGGGAAGCGCCGGCATTCGGGACTTCGGTTACCAGCTGGCCAGGCGCGGATTCGTGACGCTCAGCATCGGCTCGCCAGGCGGGGACGCGTTTCGTCCGGAGATCGGCGACGCGGTTTGCCAGCCGCTTTCGTTCCATGCGTACGTCTCGGCGAATTGCTGGCAGGCGCTCGCCGCGATGTCCGAAGTGGATGCGCGGCGGATCGGCGTGACGGGGCACAGCTACGGCGGGAAGTGGGCGATGTTCTCCGCGGCGCTGTGGGAACGGTTCGCCGCGGTGGCGGTCAGCGACCCGGGGATCGTGTTCGACGAAGCACGGCCGAGCGTGAACTACTGGGAGCCGTGGTACCTGGGGCTGGACCCGGATGTGGAGAAACGCAGGCCCGGAGTGCCGACCGACGAGAACCCCCGGACGGGCGCGTATCGGCGGCTGGTCGAGGAGCGGCGCGATCTGCATGAGATCCACGCGCTGATCGCTCCGCGGCCGTTCCTGGTCAGCGGCGGCAGTGAGGATCCCCCGGAGCGCTGGCAGGCGCTCAACCATCTTGTGGCGATCAACCGGCTGCTGGGTTATGAGGGCCGCGTCGTCATGACGAATCGGCCCGATCACACGCCGACAGAGGAATCGAACGCGGTGCTGTACGCGTTCTTCGAGCAATTCCTGCAGCCCGCAACGGATGCCAGGCCCGCGGACTGATGACGAGTGCAGCTCAACGGCGTGACTGATTGAATGCGTTTCTGAGACGCGACAACGGAACTCAGTCAGCCAGGTGCACCTGCACGCGGGAGCCAAGCGGGACGTCCGGCCAGAGCTTGCCGGATTGCTCGACGCGGACGATCACCATCGCATCCGCCGCGGCGGGGGCGACGATGTTGTGCGGCTCGGCCTGGGGGGCGACGCTCAGAACCTTGCCGGTCCGCTCCTGCTTGCCGGGGAACGTCAGCTCAAGTTCCCGGTCGATCGTGAACTCGGTGATTTGCGAAGATGGCACCGCCACGATCAGCCAGCGGCGGGCCGCGTCGAGCAGTTCGACGATGGGGTCGCCGGCGTTGAGATGGTCGCCGATTTTTCTGCGATAGACGCCGACCGTGCCCACGGCGTTCGAGGCGACGGTGAGTTCGGTCTGGCGGGCCTCCAGCCGGGCGAGTTCGGCCCGGGCCGTGGCAAGCCGCTGCTCGGCGACGTGCACGCCGGTTTTCTCCCGGATTCGCTCGGGGAGTTGTTCCCTGAGCTTGGCCAGTTCGCCAAGCCGCTGTTCGCAGATCTCGACCTGCACGGCCGAGACATCCACCGCATTGCAGGCAGTTTCGTGGCGGAGCATGGCGTTCATCCGCTGCTCCCGTGGCAGACGGCTGCGGAGCACCATCGACTGGAAGGCCTCGCTGCCGTTGTCGAACATCACCGTTTCGTGGCTGGACAGCATGTCGGACCACATACTCCGCTCCAGCTCATAGTCGAATTTCTGCTTGAGATAATCGGCGGACTTCAACTGGGCTTCGACGACGTCGGCGTCGATCTCCTTCATCCGCCACGCCAACTCCACCGCGGCCTCGGCGAGCGCCCGGTCGCGTTCGGACGTCAGCGTGGCGATGTCGTGCTGGGCGCGGGCGATCAGAAGCTGCAGTTCGCCGTCGGCCAGCGTGACCAGCGGATCACCGATCGTCACACGAGCGCCTTCGGCAGCGAGCAGTTCCGTCACTACGCCGGCGCGGTCGGCATTGACGAACGTTGTGCGGGCTTCGATGCGGCCGTCAAAGACGGCCCCGCCGCGGCGCGAGAGGCCCCAGGCGGCGCCGACTCCGGCGGCGAGGGCCAGGCCGACGATCAGCACGATGCGCAGCGGGGACGCGGGAAAGTCGGTTCGCATGTCCCGCGTATCTGTGGTGGGAGCGGCTGTTGACGACATCAGAGCGCCTTCCGTGCGGTCGAATTGTTCGGCGTGAGGCGGCCTCGCAGGACGAGGCGGCGGGCGGGAGCCGCATTGGGACCGCGCAGGGCCGCGCGCGGAACCGGCCTCTCATTTGATCGGTTGTGGCGACCGGTCGGAATCGCGGCGAATGGGAGGGGGGTCGGGCTGCGGCGGAAACCCAAGCACTGCCTCCGTCAGGACAAACAGGCTCGACACAGGCGTCACGACCGGAATTGGCGGAGCAGGTGATGCAACCCGCCGTCCGGCTCCCGGCGGACGTTCGTGCAATCAGCCCCTTGACAACGATATGTGTACATTAGAACATATACGCCGGTCAGGACGGCGTCACCACGAGGGGCAATGACAATGAACACTGTGGCAGAGGGAATCGACGTCTGGGATGCGGCGTGCCGGGATGTCGCGCGCGAGGTGCTCGATGGGTGCGGGATTGATGCTCCCCCGGTCGACGCCCGCGAAGTGGCGGAGCGGCTGTCGATCGGCGTCGCGTACGACACGTTGCAGTGCGGCCGCGGACGGCTGAAGCGGTTCGGAGAACGAACGGCGATCCTGCTGCGTCCGGACGAGCGCCCCGAACGCGAACAGTGGACGGTGGCGCACGAAATCGGCGAAGCGTGCGCGCACCGGGTGTTCGAACTCGCGGGATTGGACCCTGCCGAGACCGATGAGCGGCAGCGCGAGCACATCGCCAACCGGATGGCGTCATGCCTGCTGTTGCCGGCCGACTGGTTCCTGCAGGACGCCAGGCTGCTGGACGGCGACGTGCGGCTGCTGAAGCGTGAATACCGCACCGCGAGCCACGAGCTGATCCTCATGAACCTGCTCACGCTGCCGGATCTCACCTTGGCCACGGTCTTCGACCAGGGGCGAATGACGCGGCGGCGGGGAAACGGCCAGCTGCGTCCCCCTCCGCTGCTGCCGGTCGAGCGTCGTGTGTGGCGGCGGATCCACGAGACTGGCAGGCGGCATGCGGAAACTCACGATGGTGTCCGCGTGCAGGGCTGGGCCGTGCATGAGCCCGGATGGAAGCGGGAATTGCTCCGCACGACCGTCACAGAGGGGATTGATGCCGCGCCGGAGTTGAACGATGATTGGGTAGCGGGCTGCGACGTGCGGGGGGCGTGTGAAGTGTCGTGAGAATCGAGGATGGCCGTGCGAGACGATCTGGCGGAGAAAACCGAGCAGCTGTTGAGCATGCTGCGTGAATGCGGCCGCGTGGCGGTCGCGTTTTCGGCGGGAGTAGACAGCACGGTTGTCGCGAAGGCGGCGCGAGTTGCCTGCGGAGAGACGGCGGTTGCGGTGACGGGGGTAAGTCCGAGCCTGGCATCCGGTGAACTGGAGGAGGCGTGCCGGCTGGCCGAGCGGATCGGGATTCGGCACGTCGTCATCCGAACGGACGAGTTCACCGCAGCCGGCTACCAGCGGAACGCGGGAGACCGCTGCTACTTCTGCAAGACGGAGCTGTACTCGCAGCTGGAGGGGCGGGCGGCCGAACTGGGAGTGGATGTCATTGTAAACGGCGCCAATCTGGACGACCGGGGAGACTATCGGCCCGGCATGCGGGCCGCGGATGAGCACTCCGTCCGTAGTCCGTTGATCGAGGCCGGCTTCACCAAAAATGACGTGCGCGAGCTGGCGCGGCACTGGGAATTGCCCGTCTGGGACAAGCCCGCCAGTCCGTGTCTCTCCAGCCGGATTGCATACGGCGTCGAAGTGACACCCGAACGCGTGCGCCGCGTCGATGCGGCGGAGCGTTTCCTGCGCGACGAACTGGGAATCCGCGAGCTGCGGGTCCGGCTGGAAGCGAATGACCTGGCGCGGATCGAGCTGCCGCTTGAGGAGGTGGCGCGGCTGGCGAATACGGAATTGCGGACCCGGGTCACGAACCACTTGCACGCACTCGGCTTCCGCTACGTCACGCTCGACCTCGAAGGCTTCCGATCCGGGAGCCTGAATGCGGCGCTGCCGATGGTATCGGAGATTACTGGTCCGGCGGGATAATCATTCTGCGATCGGCGCGCCGGTCAACGCTTCCGGCTGAAGCAGGTTGAGGTCGTGGCCGTGATCGGCGGTGACGATGAGCAGCGACTCATCCCAGTTGCTGTGCGCCTCGACCCAGTCGGTGATGACCTTGATCGCGTGGTCGCCGCTGATGACGGCCCCGATGGACGTGTCGAGATTGACGTCGTGGTTGGCCCAGTCCACGTCGCCGGCCTCGACCATCAGCCAGAAACATTCCGGATTGCGGCTGAGGACGGTGAGCGCCGCGGTCGTCATGTCGGCGAGCGTCGGGTTTTCTTCGATGTCGGCTTGGCTGTATTCCTCTGCTCCTGACTTCCCGCGGGCGGGATCGTAGCCGCCGTCCGCCGTGCGGAAGGGGAGATGTCCCCCGTAAGCGCTGAGTCCGAAGAAGCCGAACAGTCTCTGGTTTTCGTCGGCGGCCCTGTCTGCGGCGGTCTGCAGGACTTCGGCCCCCCGCCGGCCGGACGTGCGCTCGGCGACGACGTAGCGTCCGCCATTCTCGAGGTCGATGGCGTGGCGATCCGCGTCCGTGAGGTATTGATTGCCGGGGACGAAGTTCTGGCCCTGGCCCTTTGCTTCGCGGGCGTTGAGGCCGTATCCACCGCCGATCAGAACATCGACGCCGGGCAGGGGCTGCTCCGGATGAGAGATGGAGGGAAGGCCGAGCAGATCGCGGCTGAGATCCTGGTAGTCGTTCCGGTGAACGTTGTGCGCGTACGCGGACGCCGGCGTGGCGTGGCTGATGGTGACGCTCGTCACGACGCCGATCGCACGCCCCTCGCTCTGCAACTCGTGTGCGATCGAGCTGACCGGCGCGCCGGTAACATCCACGCCGATGGCCGCGTTGTAGGTTTTGACTCCGGAGCAGAGAGCGGTCGCCGTATTGGCGGAATCCGGATAGGGGTGGCCATCCTTGCCAAGGAGATAGGCCTCGTTGGCGGGCCTGGACCAGGGAAACGCTCCTCCCTTGCCCGCGTCGTAGCCGCCCGGCTCCGTGCCACCCGGATTCGTCACTGTCTGCTGGTCAACATCGACGTCCGTCCCGTCGTTGGCCGACGCCGACACGAAGTACCCGTACTGCGTGGTGCCGTGAGCGTCGTAATCGAGGAAGTGGAGGCCGGCGCCGCGTCCTTCGGTGTAGACCTCGCGACTGTTGTAGATGGCCGCCGCCTGCGTGGTCTGCCAGTCCATGCCGTCGAAGACGACAAGGAAAATGTACAGCTTCCCGGCGGCCGCGGCCGCCCGCTGCAGGTCGGCGATGTTGACCTGGTCGGCGTACTCGGCATCCGGATTCAGCGTGTCGGCCGGCAGTCGCCCGTAGATGCGCCGCAACTGGTCTTCCGAGCGGTAGGGGCTGTTCTCGCCGGTGTAGGACGTCAGGTCGACTCCCGCACCCGCGCCCCGCGTCCCATAGGTGTACACCGGGACGAGCCGCAGCGAATGCGTCGTCCATTGCGGGTAGTCCTGCGGATCCGGCCCCCAGTGCGCCACCGGGCTTTTGCCGTCTTCCATCGCAGCGTTCTGGATATCGCGGATGAAGTCGTTGGCCGTTGCTGCCGGAAGCTGGGCGAACAGTGCGGTGGCGGAAAGGAAGAGGGAGAGGATCGGTTTCATCGAAAATGCGATTTCAGGAGCCCGCGACTGACGCGGACAGGACGGATCCGCGCGCTCACTGCAGGCTGGTGGATCCTTTGTGTGATCGAGTCGCTAAGGAACGTGCGGGCATTCAGAAAAATCTGCGTGAATTCGCGGCCCCTCCTTTGTAAAGCCCCCGAATGGCCCTCAGCCAATTCCGGGAACGGGATACGCCTTCGCGAAGTCGGCGATCTCGCCGCGGACCTTCATCGCGACGGATTCATCCTCGGGCGCCTGCAAGACTCGCAGAATCCATGCGCCGACTTTCTTCATCTCATCCTGCTTCATCCCGCGGGTAGTGAGAGCGGCGGTGCCGATGCGGATGCCGGAGGGGTCAAGCGGCTTGCGCTGGTCGAAGGGAATCATGTTCTTGTTGACGGTGATGCCGGCGCGGTCGAGGGCGTGCTCGGCGATCTTGCCGGAGAGGCCGATGGACGTCACGTCGCAGAGCATGAGGTGATTGTCGGTTCCGCCGCTGGCGAGCCTGATGCCGCCCGACATCAGCGATTCGGCGAGCGTCTTTGCGTTGGCGATGATCCGCCGCGCGTACTCCTTGAAGGAGGGCTGCAGCGCTTCGCCGAAGCAGACTGCCTTGGCGGCGATGACGTGCATCAGCGGGCCGCCCTGCAGGCCGGGGAAGACCGTCTTGTCGAGATCCTTCGCGTACTGCTCGCGGCAGAGAACCATGCCTGAGCGCGGGCCGCGAAGCGTCTTGTGGGTGGTGGACGAGACGAAGTCGGCGACTTCGACGGGATTGTTGTGGCAGCCTCCGGCGACGAGCCCCGAGTAGTGGGCCATGTCGACGAACAGTTTGGCGCCGACCTCGCGGGCGATCTCGGCGAACTTCGGATGGTCAATCTCGCGCGGGTAGGCGCTGGCGCCGGCGACGATGAGCTTGGGCTTATGCTCGCGGGAGAGGGCGGCGACCTGGTCGAAATCGATGCGGTGGTCGGATTCGCGGACGCCGTACGGAATGGCGTTGTACAGCTGGCCCGAGAAGTTGAGGTGCATCCCGTGCGTGAGGTGCCCGCCGTGCGCCAGGTTCATCGCCAGGAAGCTGTCTCCCGGCTGCAGAACCGACATGTAGACCGCCATGTTGGCCTGCGACCCGGCGTGCGGCTGCACGTTGGCATGCTCGGCCCCGAACAACTGCTTCGCGCGGTCGCGGGCGAGCGACTCGACGACGTCGACGTGCTCGCAACCCCCGTAGTAGCGGCGGCCGGGATAGCCTTCCGCGTATTTATTGGTGAGGACCGTGCCGGCGGCCTGCAGGACGGCGGCGCTGGTGTAGTTTTCGGAAGCGATGAGTTCGAGACCCTCGACCTGCCGCCGCTGTTCGGCCTGGATGGCGGCGAAGATGTTGGAATCGGCAGCGAGGGGAGAGGTCGGAGGCATGGCGTAACGGGCGTCTGACGGTATCGTGAACCTCTGTGTTATACTGGCTGCCGCGGTGAACACCAATCAACCCCAGCCGTTGCGAGGCGTACAGTATGCGCTCCGGCGATGTCACAGATGCGCCCGTCCACACTCATTCTGTTGCTGATACTGAGCACCGGCTGCGCCGACCAGCAGCCTGACGTTGAGCCTGTTCCAGCAAGCTCGACGAAGCAGCTTCCTGATGCGGCGGATCAGCCGGCCGCGAATGCCCTTCGTCAGCTTGGTGCGAAAGTTAAGTTCGGAGACGACGGCACTGCGCATGTCAGCGTCTGGCCTGAACGTGGAGAGACTATCAGGTTTATCAACGACGATCTGGCACTGGTGACAGAGCTCTCCCAGGTTGTCCGCCTTGCACTTGCCGACTCGCAGGTGACCGACGCCGGGCTTGTGCACCTGACAAGACTCGCGCATCTACAGGGCCTGACACTGATGGGGGCGCCTGTCACAGATGACGGACTCGTTTACGTGTCCACACTGAACAAGCTCGAACAATTGAGCCTGACAGGAACGAGGATTTCCGATGCGGGGTTGCTGCACTTGCAGCACATGACGCAGCTCACCGCCTTGAATCTCGCTGGCACCAAGATCACGGATGCCGGTCTCGCTCATCTGCAATTACTGACAAACCTCGAAGATTTACACCTGGACTATACGAACATCACCGAGGAGGGACTGGACCACCTGCGACCGCTTGTTCGCCTGAATCACCTCAGCATCGGTGGCGTTGAGATCACGGATGCAGGTGTGAGGTATTTGAAGCGCCTGCCGAACCTCCGAGGGCTGAGCATGGAGAGCTGCGAGATCACGGACACGACACTGGCGTCTCTATCGCAACTGACGAGCCTTGAGTGGATATCGCTGATCAACAGTTGGGGTGTGTCCGATGAGGAGTTGCAGGACTTGAGAAGTTCTCTGCCGGAAACGGAGATCTCCCATTTCTACGCTCACGACTGACAGCATCACTTCCTCCCGACACGCAGACCGAGGCTCGAGCCCTGCCTAATGCAAGACCTGCACGAGCTCAGTCCCACGACGCGTTTTTCCGACCGTGTAGGTGATTACGTCCGCTATCGACCGTCCTATCCTGTGGCGGCAATCGATTGCGTGCTTGACGGCCTGTTGCCGTCTGCGCTGCTGACGGCCGCCGATATCGGCGCCGGGACCGGGATCAGCACGCGGCTCCTGGCGGAGCGTGGCGCGCGGGTGATCGCGGTGGAGCCGAATGCCGAGATGCGGGCCGGAGCGGAGCCGCATTCGGGAGTAGAGTGGCGCGAGGGAACGGCAGAAGCGACCGGGCTCGGCGCCGGCAGCGTGGACCTGGTGCTCTGCGCACAGGCGTTTCACTGGTTCCGGCAGGAGGAGGCGCTGCGGGAGTTTCATCGCATCCTGCGGCCCGGCGGCAGGCTCGCCCTGATGTGGAACAAGCGGGACAGCCGGGATCCGTTCACGGCGGGTTACCGGCAGGCGATTGCGGATGTGGAGGGGGAGAGTCCGCTGGAGATGCGGGAGTACGATCCGGGGGTGATGGATCGGGAGGGTTGGTTCACGCCGGCGGAGTACTTCGAGACTGCAAACGAGCAACTGCTGGACCTGGCGGGACTGATTGGACGGGCGACGAGCGCTTCGTACGTGCCGAAGACCGGCGAGCGGTTCGAGACGCTGCGACGGCGGCTGGCGGAGTTGTTCGAGCAGTACGCTGCGCCGGACGGGACCGTGCGGTTACAATATCTGACGCAGGTCTATACGGCGACGCGTATCGAACATCCCTGAGCGCCGGCGACGCCGGCGGCTAAACGTTGTGATGATGACGTCCGAACCGGCTCAGCTCGACGCTACCCTCACGAGTTCGCCGGCGCTTGCCGGTGAGCGCGTTGCGTTCACGGGGACGCTGGCGTCGATGACGCATGCGCAGGCGGCGGCGCTGGTGCAGGAACATGGGGGGACCGCCAGCGAGCACGTCAGCCGGCAGATGACCATGCTGGTCGTCGGCGAGGAGGGATGGCCGCTGGAGGAGGACGGGCACGTTTCCGTCAAGCTGCAGCAGGTGGAGCGGTGGAACCGGGACGGTGCGGAAATCCGCATCGTCAATGAGTCGGACTGGCTGCTGCTGCTGGGGCTGACCGACCGCCGGGAAGAGATCAAGCGGCTCTACACGCCGGCGATGCTGAGCCAGTTGCTGGACGTGTCGGTGCACGTCATCCGCGGCTGGGAGCGGGCACGGTTGATCCGGCCGGTGAAGCGGGTGTACCGGCTGCCGTACTTCGATTTCCAGGAGGTGACGAGCGCGCGGCGGCTGTCGCAGTTGCTGGAGGCCGGGGTCTCGCGCAAGGAGATCGAAGACAGTCTGCAGCATCTGCCGAGCGTGCGGCGCGGAGACCAGCGGCCGCTGGAACAACTGGAGATCCTCGCTCGCAACTCGCGGATCGTGGTGCGCGACCGGCACGGGCTGGTGGAACCGACGACGCGGCAGCGTGTGCTCGACTTTGAAAAGGACGAGCCGGAGGATACCGGCGAGGTCGCTCCGGAGGAGCCTCCGCCGTCGATCAAGATTCAGCTAGCCCGGCCCGATGACACGTTCCGCGGGAAGGACTGGTACGTGCAGGGATGCCGGCTGTATGACGAGGAACGACTGACAGATGCGGCCGAGGCGTTCCGGCTGTGCCTGATGACCGAGCCGCAGAATCCCGAGGCGCACTTTCACCTGGCGGAGGTGCTGTACCGGCAGGACAACGTGGCGGGGGCACTGGAACGGTACTACGCGGCGGTGGAGAACGACCGGGAGTACATCGAGGCGTGGACGCAGATCGGCTGCCTGCACCGGGAACTGGAGGAGCCGGAGTCGGCGCTGGATGCGTTCGACATCGCGCTGGGCGTGCACCCGGACTATCCGGACGCGCACTTTCAGAAGGCAGAGACGCTGGCGGAACTGGGGCGAAGGGAGGAGGCGGTGCCGCACTGGCGGCGGTATCTGAGTTATGATTCGCGCGGCCCGTGGGCGGAACTGGCGCGGCAGCGGCTGGCGGAGTCGCGCGCGCCGCGGTGAGCCTGGCGGCGGGGGAGGGGGCGACGGAGACTGCGCCTGGACCCATTGATCGCGTTGGAATGTTGGAGGCGCAGCGGACGGCTCACGGAGTGAGCCTGCGACTCTGGGATGCACGCTGCGCGTGCGGGCGGAGTCCTTCAGATCGGGGCGTATTTGCGCTCGACGAGGTCGCGGAGAGACTCGTAACCCCGCTCGACGACGAGGCGCGGGTCCTGTTCCCAGTATTCGCGATTGAAGACTTCGAGCGAGAACGCGCCGGTGAAGCCGCCGCGGTGAAGGGCGTTAACGACCCCGTCGAGGGGCGCATCGCCGGCGCCGGGGAAGACCCGATCGGCATCAACCAACTGCTCGCGGAGTTTGTTCGTGGGATAATCGTTGATGTGAATGACGTCGACGGCGACGCCCGAGAGCAGCTGCAGCGATTCAGGAGATGATCCGCCACGATGCAGATGGAAGGTGTCGGGCAGGATGCAGGCGTCGGGATGACCGGCGGCGATCGCGACGTAGGCGGCCTCGCTGAGCCTGGAAAGGTTCTTCGACGATCCCCAGACCTCTACCTGCGGGACCACGCCGATGTCGCGGCCGGCATCGAGAATCGCGGCATACCGCTCGGCGATCGTGTCGAGGCTGATCAGCGGCGCATCGCCGCCGTTGGCGCCAGCCGGCGGCGCGGCGATCCGTGTGCCGCCGATCTGCCGCACGAGGTCCATCTCGCGCTTCAACTGTTCGACTGCGTCGGCACGGCGGTCATCGTCATCAACGATCCAGTTGGCGAAACCGATGGCGCTATCGACCGTGAGGCCGCGGTCGGCGATCTGTTTCTCGAGATCCGGCAGCGAGCCGCCGTCCTGCACGAACTGCTCGATTTCGCGGATCCAGGGCTCGACCGAGTCGAATCCCGCATCGGCGATGAGGTCGATCTCCTCCGAGATGGGGACTTTCTGCCCCATGATGCAGCTGGTGTTGAAGCAGAGCCGCGCGGTATTGGAGTAGGACGGGGGCGCGGCGTGCGTGCGAGAAGGCGCGGGCCACAGCGCAGCACCGGCGGCCAGTCCGGCGGCGGCAAGGCATTCGCGGCGGGAGACGGAAGTCGTGTTCACGGTCATGGATGCAATGTTAACGGACGCGTGGACGGATGCGGAGCAGCACGAGAATGGCGATGCGTGGGCCGTCACGCAAGCTCGACCGCGGGAGCGGCGGCGGACTCGGTGTCCGTGTCGGTTGCAGCGGCCGGCTCGGCGGAACCGAGCGCACGCAGCTTGCCCATGTAGGCGTAGAACAGCATGAAGGAGACGGCCACCATCAGGGCGGCGAGCGTGGGCTGCATGCCGGCGAGCCAGTCGTAGACCCCGTGCAGGATCGACGACGTTGCCCAGCCGATGAGGAACAGGGCGCCCCAGCGGCGGCGGCCCAGCGCGGCGACCGCGAGAAAGTACGCCATGATGCCGGCCCACACGGCGTGGCAGAACACCAGCGACAGCGAGCGCAGCATCACATTGACCATGGCGGCCTGCGTGCCGACTGCCGAGCCTTCGAGACCGTACTCGTAGGCCAGGCCGACGGAGTTGTCGATGGCGCGCTGCGCGTAAAACACGTTCTCGAAGGCGGCAAAGCCCAGTCCGGAGAAGACGCCGACCATCACAGCCGTCAGCGGTTCGGCGTTCCGCCCCTTCCAGACGAGATAGGCAACGACGGGCACGGCCTTGCAGAGCTCTTCCCAGAGTCCGACCTGGAAGATGAAGCCGATGAGCGATACGACTCCGCTCTGGCTGTTCGCCAGGTTCAGGTAAGCGCCGGGCAGCAGATGCTCGTAGATCTTGAGCAACACGTAGATGCCGGCGATGCCCGTGGTGAAGAGTGACGCGACGAGGATCGGCCAGCGGTGGGAAACGCGGACGATGAAGTATTTGAAGATCACGCCCCAGAGCGCGGCGAAGAACAGGGCGAAGGCAGTGAGCTGGTAGTCGGTGCGCTCGACGGTGTAGATGAGGAGCGGGACCACCCCCAGCAGCGTGACGCACCAGAAGACGTAGTCGCGGAGCACCGAGCGCAGGTTCGATTCGTCGAGCGGAATTACCTCTTCGCGGAAGTTGAGGGTCCGCAGATCGCTGAAGATGGTGGCCGCCTGCTGGCGCGCCGCGGCGACGGCCTTCTCTGCGAGGGCGGGTCCTTCGGAACTTGTCGCCGGCTGGACGGGTGGTGGCGGCGGAGACGCGGCGACAGCGACCCCGTCAAAGAGTCCCTGCACCTGGGACGCCGGCGCCCACTCGGCCATGCCGTCCTTCCAGACGAGGCTCGCCGGATGAATGCGTCCCGCTGTCGCGAGTTGCCTGAGTTGTTTTCCGTCGCACGGTCCCTGCTGCTGTCCGTTCTCCGACCAGTACCATTGTGCCATCGTCGCTCTCAGGCTGCGCAGGGGGGCGATGCCGAACTCCCGGCGTCCCGGGAGCCGATGCCAAACTCAGCGTGACAGTTCGCGGTCGCCCAGTTCAAAGGTCACGGTTTCCAGTGAATCGCCGAAGGTCCAGTCGCTCCCGCTGTTGCGGATCTCGCGGAGCTTCATGGTGACGCGGAAGGTATGCGCGGCGACCCACTCGATCTCGCCGCCGAGCATGTGCGTGATGCCGGCCGCTCCGGCACGGCTGAGCGTCTCGTCCATGTCCACGTCGCCGTTGCGTCCGATGACGACCTCGCCGACCTGCGGCGGAGAGATCTTCTGCAGGCCCAGAGCCATCGTCTCCTGCAGCAGCTTGGACACGCTGTCGGCTGTCGTGATGTTCCGCTGCCGCTGCACCGGGTTGTTCCAGTTCAACTGGGATATCAGCACGTTGGAACTGGGGGGCCGCCAGCCGGTGGGATACACGCCGATCTGTCGTCGCGGCTCGACGCGGCTGACCACGACGTCGCCGATCTGCGGTTCGTATTCGGCCTGGGTCCAGGTGCTCTGGAACTCGTTCTCGGCAATGCGGACGCGGCTCGTGTCTTCGAGCACTTCAGAGACGGTCAGCCGTGCGGGCAGCAGAACTTCGCGGGGACTGAGTCCGGCCGCTTCACCGGGAGAGTCAGGAATGGAAAACTGTCGCAGCACGCGCAACACATCGCCCGGCTTGACTCCGTCCTGCCGGCCCAGCGAGACCGTGGCCGACTGGCTCCCCTGCAGGTGGATGATGCGCCCCGCAGGTGTGAGGGCCTTGCGCGAAAGCCGCCACACGACGTAACGGATCAGCTGCGCGTTGTTCTTCAGGTCCTTGTTCGGATTGTCGAGCTCTTCGAGGCTGATGAGCTCTTCCGGAATAGACCGGGTCTGCCGGGAGAAGAACGGTCGATAGATGACCTGCCCCTGCTCGCGGCCTTCGATGAGCACGAGGGGCTCGGCATCGGCGCTGGAGGTCGATCCTCCGACGAGCGGGACCGAGAGCGGGCTTTCGAAGCCGTCGATGCGGATCGGCGTCGTGGGCTCCTCACCCTCCGGCGGAGGCTTGAGGGAGATGAAGGCGGGCTGGCCGGTCTGAAGCGAGAACGGGTTGGCGTCCATGACGACGGGCACGGCCTCGTCGTCCGAGCCCGCCCAGCGGTCGGTGCCAGTGGCGAGATCCACCAGCCGCACCGAAAGGCGGTAGGACGACCCTGACAAAGCGTCATCCAGCTCCGCAATGACCAGGTGAGTGGCGTCGGCCAGCCGCGCCAGGTCGCGGATGTCGGGAACGGTCTCGTAGGACTGTTCCAGGCGAACCTGCTCGGCGTACTCCCGCTCGACGACCGGAATCTCCATGTCGACGAGCCGTTCGTAGACCTCGTCCTCAATGGCGCGGGCGTACTGGCGCAACAGCTGGGATGGGGGAAGGCTGCGCTCCCTCGAATTCGGCTGGAAGTCGCCATTTCCACGGCCGTAGTGGATCTCATACAGCCGGGTGCGAGTGCCCTCCTCGAAGTCTTTGACGAGACGGTCGATGTTGGTGTGCACGGCGACACGGCGGAAGCCGCGCTGGTCGTCCTCAAGGCTGAGCTTCTGTGCGACGTTCAGCAGGCAGTAGTCGAGGAACGAGTCGCCGACTTCGAGAGCGGGGACGATGTCGCGGCCGGTGTCGGCCCAGAGGCTGCCGATCTGCACGTCCGCCTGCTGAATCGACGTGTCGCGACTGCGGGGCTGGCGGATGGTGACGGCCGCATCGCTGACGGTGCGGACGACGCCGACCTGCTGCGTGTTCCAGTTCGCCGTGCGGAACACCACGAAGTTGAGCGGGTCGCGCGGGCCGACGTCGAGATACTGCCACGCCGTCCAGACGTCGGTTTCGAGCTGGCTCTGCACGTCGGTTGGAATCGACTGCCCGATCTCGACGGTGTCGTACACGCGCTGGGCGATCGTGCGGGCGCGGTCCGTCGCGATGCGCGGAATGTTCGACTTGCGGGCGACTCCGATCGCCGAGGGGACTTCTTCTGTGCCGCGGGCCGCACAGAGCAACCGGTAGCTGCCACGTTCCTCCTTCAGGCCGACGGCGACGGGCGTCTTATTGTTGCCGAGCACGAAGTGCGGCTCCTGCCAGACGCGGAGCGCTTCGAGCTGTTCGCGCTTGTCGGCGATCTCCTGTTCGAGCTTGACCTTCTGTGTGCGGAGCGCGGCGGCGCGCTGCCGCAGCTCATCGAGCGTCGGTTCCGGAGGAGGCTCAGGCCTACGGGATGACGAGCGGTCGCGCGTGTCGGATTCGTCTTCGTCGTCAGACTCCGTGTTCCTGCCGGAAAAAAATGAACGATCTCCTTGCGTGCGCCGATTCTGCGCCAAGGCAGGCTGTGCGGCTGTCAGCGCCAATCCAACGATCAGCAGCAGACGCCCGCACCCGGAATAGCCTGTTGACTGGATTGCTTTCGTTTGGCACAACGGCCGGCCCCAAAACTTGAGCATGTCAGTGCCCTGCGGTTCGAATGTGGATGATCTCGGGATTCAGAGCGGATTGTCCCGGCGTCTGGATGAGCTGCCAGGTCGCTAGCGGGCCGAATCGGTCAGGTCCTTGAGATCCCGGTCGACGGCATTGCGCTCCACCTCCAGCGTCGTGACCTCCGTCTGCAACTGCTGAATCTCGGACAGGAGTTGCTGCCGCTCGGCCTCCGGCGTCATGGGAGTCGATGTGTTCGTGACGGTCGGTCGCGGGGTGTTGCTCGAGGAGGAGTCGCCGTCATTGCCGCTGGTGCTCACAGGAGTTGATGGCACGTCGGCCGTCGCCTGAGTGACCGCGTTCGGGTCGGGCGAAGCATCGTCACTGCCCGACATGGCCTTGGTGACGAGCACTGTGCCGCCGACGAGGACACCCACGGCCACCAGCCCCAGCACGGCCAGGAGCACCGGACTTTTCGCGCCGCCGGGTTGGGTGAGCGCCGCGGGCTGCGGGGCGGAAGCGGGCGCCGGATGGCCCGGATGGTGTCCGCCCTGGAAACCTGGCGTGGGCGGCGGAGCAGCGGGTCGATGCTGGGCGGGGGGCGCAGCCGGAGGCCGGGGAACCGGCTGCGGAGGCGGCACGGCCTGAGGCGGGCGCAGCGGAATGGGTGTTCGACAGTTCGGGCAGGTGACGCCGCCGTACGTCGCCACGAACTGATCGTCGACCGTGATCGGGTTACGACAATTTGGACACTGCAAGTGCATGCAGGCTCCTCGACGGCCAGTCGGTGAGAGCGGAGGATCCGGCCCGATGCATGCATGCCGCGGCCCGTTTCCGTCAGCAACGAGTCTCATTCTAAGAGCGTTGCAAAATCGATTGCAACTCACGATTCGACCATCCGTGCCCACCGTGCTGGTTGCCGCACGGTGCGGGATTTCCAGATGATTTGTGCGATTTGAGAGAGACGCGTCTGTCAGACAGTTTGGTCATTCCATTCGCCGGGCGGAGGATCCGAGCCCATGCGTTGACGCAACATTGCAGAGAGGCCGATGATGGGTCGTCCGGCCAGGAGAACTCGATTCACACGCTGAGTAGCGAAGTGCAAACGGAAGATTCAGAAAGTGCGTTCGCGTCTGTGGGCGAAACGGCGCCCCCCTTTGTACTGCCGTGCCTTGATGCGCCGGATGCGCCGCAGCGTGCAGCCAGCCTTGAAGACTACGCCGGCAAGTGGCTGATCCTGCTGTTCTATCCGCGGGACTTCTCGTTCGTCTGTCCGACGGAGCTGACGGCGTTCAGCGCGCGCATCGAGGACTTCCGCTCTCGCGAGTGCACCATCCTCGGCGTGAGCATCGACGGCATCGACACGCATCGCGAGTGGTTGTCCACAGCGCCGGTTGACGGGGGACTCGGACCGTTGCGGTTTCCGCTGGCATCCGACGCAGGCGGACAGCTGGCGCGGGCATATCGCGTGTGGAACGCGCTCAAGCAGGTGTCGACGCGCGGCCTGTTTATCATCGATCCGGACGGTGTGCTGCAGTATTCGGTGGTGCACAATTTGAGCGTCGGCCGCAGCACCGATGAGACGCTGCGCGTGCTGGACGCCTTGCGGACCGGAGGCCTCTGTCCTGCCAGCTGGACGCGAGCGGACGGAACGCTGGACCTCGAGACGGGCCTGCAGCCGGGACGGGTGCTCGGGCACTATCGCATCCGCCGTCCGCTGGGAGTCGGCAGCTTCGGCAACGTCTTCGAAGCCTGGGACCTGAGGCTGGAGCGGCCGGTCGCGCTCAAAATCCTCAAATACAACGCGTCCCGGTCGCGGTCCATCCTGCTGCAGGAGGCGCGGGCCGCGGCGCGGCTCAATCATCCGAATGTCTGCACCGTGTACGCAGTGGACGAGGAGGACGGCCTGCCGCTGATCGTGATGGAACTGCTCAAGGGGCAGCTGCTGACTGAGACGCGCATCGAACCGGGGCGGGAGCAAATCGCAGAAATCGCGGGTCAGATTGTCGCCGGAATGAGCGCCGCGCATGCGGCTGGGATCGTGCATGGCGACCTGAAGCCGTCGAATGTCATGCTGACGGACGGCGGATTGGTGAAGATTCTGGACTTCGGACTGGCGTCGCTGCGTGGGAAGCAGTCGTTGGTGGCGCGCGCGAGACCGGAGTCTAAGCCGACTGATGAAGCGACGGCGACTCTCGTCGTGCCGTCGCCGCACGGCGCGGCGGGCGAAGGGAGCACGATCTCGGGAACGCCGGCCTACATGTCGCCGGAGCAGGCGCTGGGGCGGACCGCGACGGCCGCGTCCGACGTGTTCGCATTCGGGCTGATCCTGTGCGAACTGCTGACCGGCCGTCGAGTGATGGATGACGACTCGCCGGTGCGCGTGGTGCTCTCGCTGCGGGAGCGCGACCTCGCGGCGGAGATGATGCCGCGCGTGCCGGGAGCATGGAGAGCCCTGATCGGCCGACTGCTGGCGCGGGAGCCATCGGAAAGACCGACGATGGATCAGATCGTAAGTCTGCTCGACGGCACCAGGCACTGATGGGCCGCAGCCGCATTGGGGACGTGCGTTCGCTGCGTGCGTGACCGGCCGAACTGGCTCAGGATACGACCCACACGTAGGTCACCAGCGTGGAGAGGCCCATCACGATGACCGTGTAGAAGAAGAACAGCGACAGCATCTTGCAGAGATTCTTCCCGGCCTCGACGTCATCAGCGTCGAACTCCCGGATCTCGGCCGGGGTGAACAGAGACTCATCAGCGGGAGTCTCCGGGCGTGGGGTCTGGGTCGCGGAATCCATGGCGATCGTGAAGTCTGGTGAATGCTCAAGGGACGCATTCTGGCCGATGAGGAAGGGGATGTCGAGGGAGAAGCGCTGCATCAATGAAGAAGCCTCCGTCAAGGCCGAGGGCGAGACGAGTCCAGGATTGCCAGGCATCAATTCGGCATCAGATGAGTCTTCGAGCGTGCCCCATGCGCCGCTGGGCATTTGCATCAATACACCCGGCCGTGCATGACTCGATGTTAGGTTGCAGAAGTTGAGAGTGATCCTGGCGCGTCGTAACATTCAATTGGCACGTCATTTGTGATGCGGCCGCAAGCGATCATCAAGAACTCGCCGGATTTCTGCACGGCGGTTGACTCAACTCCCCACCATTAAATCCAGAGAGAGGCCGCGCGATCCGGGCGGTCGTGTGCTGTGAATGCTGACCTGTGGAGACGAGTCGATGCGTCTGACCCTGCGAACCCTGCTGGCATACCTGGACGACATTCTCGAGCCCTCTGACGCCCGGGAGATCGGAGCAAAGATCGCCGAGAGCGGTGTCGCCTCGGAGACGGTCGAGCGGATTCGGGAGGTGATGCGGCGGCGGCGGATTACAGCGCCGGAATTGACCGGGCCGGGATCGGGACCGGACCCCAACCTGGTCGCCGAATATTTGGACAACACGCTCGCCCCGGACATCGTTGCGGACATTGAACGCATCTGCCTGGAGTCGGACATCCACCTGTCGGAGGTGGCGTCCTGCCATCAGATTCTGACGCTGGTGCTGGGAGAGGCGGTCGATATCTCGCCCGCTCTGCGCGAACGGATGTACGTCCTCGGCGCCGTTGCGCCGGCCAGCGAGGAGAACGGGCATGGCCGCACACGCGTCTCGGGAGATGCGCCGGCCGCCAAACCGGCCGCGCCGGCCGCGCCGCAGGTCCCCGATTACCTCAAGAGGCGGCCCCTCTGGCAGCGGCTGGCCCCGGCTGCGGTCGTCGTCGTTCTGCTGGGCTGGCTCGCGCTGGTCCTCAGCGACCAGTCGTTCTGGGGCACGGCTGAGCGAACTCGTCCGGATGGGGACACCATCGCAGCCACCGACAACGGCCCGAACGTCGCCGTCCCCGCGGTCGTTCCAGTCGATCCGGATGCCGCCGCCGTACCTGCGGCGGTCCCCGGCGAAGTCGCCGACCCGGACGCCGCCGTTGCAGCGACCGGTCCGGATGCGATCAATCCGGCTCCTCCGCCGGACCTCCCGGAGTTGGATCCGGATTCCGACGATCCCGCCGAGATGGCGGCCGACGCCGCGGCAACTGTTGAACCCGCACCACCCGCTGTACCCGACGGGACTGCCCCGGTCGAACCGCAGCCGATCGTCACCGAACAGCCCGTACAGCCCGCTCCCGCGATCCCGGCTGCCAACCTGCCGCGGGTCATGTACACGAGCGTGGAGGGTGTGCTGTTGCAGTATCAGGAAGAATCGAATGACTGGGGTGTGCTCCCGCGACGCGCCCTGATCCATCCCGGCGACTGGATCGCCTCGCCGGAGCCGTTCTTCTCGGAACTGACCGTCGGTAGCGGAGAACTCAAGGTGATGCTCAACGGCGGCGCAGTCGCCCAGTCGCTGACTCCGACGGAGAGCGCGTTGTTCGGTGTCGGAGTCGATCGCGGCCGCGTCGGTTTCTACCGTCCGGCGGGCGCGGATGCACCGGCCGATCCGCAGGTATTCGGCATCCGCGTCGGCCCGCACATGGCCCAGTTGAGTCTCCTCGAACCGGGGACGCTCTGCGGCGTCGAAGTCATCCTGCGGCAGCCGCGCGGCGAACCGGAGGAATGGAGTGCGCCCGGGATTGACGGCGGGATGTTTGTCATCGCCGGCAGCGCGTCGCTCACGCTGGATACCGGCGAGCAACTCGTGCTCTCGCGTGAGAATGGCTGGCTTCCCTGGCCGGAAGAAGGCTCCCCCTGGTCGCCGGGACCATTGCTGTCCACGCCGCAATGGCTGACTCCCGAAGGCCCGCAGCTGCCCTCGGTGCTGACGACGTATGCCAAGCAGTTCGAACGGCAGTTTCCCAGCGATCAGCCCGTTTCGTTGAGCATCCCGGCCGTCGTGAAGGATCGCCGTGCGCTGCTGTCGAAGCACGCCGTCGAGACGCTCGCATTAACGCAGAACATTCCGCAGCTGCTGCGGGCGCTGAAGGCTGAGCACGACGAAGCACGGCAGTCGGCCATCGTGGGACTGCGCGAATGGCTGCCGCGCGCCCCCGAGAACGATGAGATTCTGCACGATGAAATCGACCGCACGTTCCGGGACGATGAAGTGGAGATCGTGTACGAACTGCTGTGGGGATACGCTCCAGAGTCGTTCCGCGATCCGGATGTGTCGCGGCGGCTGGTGGGCTGGCTCGGGCATGACAACGTCGCGATCCGCGAGATGGCCATCTATCAGATCAAGCTCGGCACCAACCGTCCCACCGACTACCACCCGATGGCTCCGATCGCGCAGCGCCAGGCCGCCATCATGCGGCTGCAGGACCACGTCGACCGCACCGGCGCCCTGCTGCCACCGTGAGTGCGGGGTTCGCCGCCCGCACGTCGAATTTGCACTTGGCGTGTTCGGCGGGGCGGGCTTATACTCCGCCCCCCTTCACGCCATGGGACGGCGTGAGCGGCATTGGACTGCCGCCTGGGGAACGTAATTGGCAGACCCATGCGATCGCCCTGGAACGGCGACGGCCGCAGACGAAACTTTCGCCCGCGACGTCGTCGGCATCAGCGCACGCCAGTGCACGGAGGCCCCGCGTGACTACGATCCTGGTCGTCGGAATTGAATCGACCGTTGGCGCCAACATCGCCGCCCAGCTTGCTGAAAAGCACTCCGTCTGCGGGCTCTCGAACGCTGGCCGCGTGGAGATCGAAGGCTGTCAAACCGAACTGGCCCGCGGCGCCGCCGCCGAGCACATTCGCGACGCACAGCCCGATTGGATCCTGTACTGCGGCCCCGAATCGGCTTCCTGCTGGGAGCCGGCCACTGCGGATCGCCTTGGCGAATCGTCGGTCGAGACAGCCGCGGAATGGGCCGCCGCTGCCGCGCAGGCTGGTTGCCGCTTCACGTTGATCTCCTCCGACGCCGCGTTCACCGGTCCCTGGATTTTTCACGATGAGGAGAGCCTGGCGGTGTGCCGCTCCACGGCTGCCGGATTCATCCGCGCCGCGGAGCAGCGAGTGCGTGAGGCGTGCCCGTCGGCCTTGATCGTGCGAACGAATGCCTTCGGCTGGTCTCCTGCCGGCAGCGTGGGTTGGATCGAGTCCCTGCTGCAGCGGATCGAATCTCGCCGCAACGTTGATTCCGACTGCGTGCGGCACGCGACGCCCATCCTCGCCACCGACCTCGCCGACATCCTGGAGCGGGCGTGTCAGGAAGAACTGAGCGGCGTGTATCACATCGCCGGAGCCGAGCGGATCAGTCCGCTGCAGTTCGCTCAGCGACTGGCCGACCAGTTTGATCTCCCCTGGCTCAATGTCCGCCGCGAGCAGTCCCTGACGGAACGTCCTGAGGGCTTTGGCGCCGGCGAGACGTCGCTGCAGACGAAGAAGGTCCGCAAGGCCCTGTGCGTGGCGATGCCGATGCTGAGCGAAGGACTGGCCCGCCTGCACGCCCAGCAGATCAACGGCTTCCGCGACCGCTTCGCACGGAGCGGTTCACGAGCGGCCGCAAAGGTCGCCTGAAGCAACCGGCACGATCTCGGAACTCTCCCCGTTCAGCCCCGGCCCGTCGGGCCGGGCGTCCTCGACGAGTTCCGCTGCTCCAGAAGCAACATCGCGCCGGTGCGCATTTCGCGGCTCACTGCGGTAGGATGCGCGCAACGATTCCATCACCCGTTGCGGGGCGCGCATCATGCAGAAGCTGGTTCCTTTTCTCTGGACGCTGCTGGCCGTCGCGCCGGCATGGGGGCAGAGCGACACCCCGGTTGAACTTGGCGACCGACGTGAAATCTTCGTCGACCACTGGCTGATCGAGTCGCTCGACAACGTCCGGCTGGTCCTGCACGAACCTCGTGATGAAGGTCCCGTGCTGCAGTTTGACCGCCCGTGGGAAGGGCTGTTCTGCGGTTACGCCACGGTCATCCGGGACGGCGACCTGCTTCGACTCTACTACCGCGGGCTTCCCGAAGCCCGCAGCGACGGCAGCACCCGCGAATCCACCTGCTACGCGGAGTCGACCGACGGCATCCACTGGACGAAGCCCGACCTGGGACTGTTCGAGGTCGACGGCACCCGCGAGAACAACGTCATCCTCGCAGACGCCGCCCCGGTCACGCACAACTTCTGCCCGTTCCTCGACGCCAATCCGGAGGCGGATCCGGAGGCCCGCTTCAAGGCGGTCGGCGGCACGTCCAACAGCGGACTGATCGGATACATCTCCGCGGACGGTGTGCACTGGTCGCGTCTCCAGGACGAGCCGGTGTTTCACGACACCGGCTGGGTGTTCGACTCTCAGAACGTCCCGTTCTGGTCGGAGTCCGAAAGCTGTTATGTCCTGTATTATCGCCGCTCGTCGGATCGGGTGCGGGCCATTGCCCGCAGCACGTCACCCGACTTCATCAACTGGTCCGAGCCGGAGCAGATGATCTACAGCGACACCGACTCCGGCACGCCGAGCCACCACCTGTACACAAATCAGACACAGCCGTACTTCCGCGCGCCGCACATTTACCTTTCCACCGCGGCGCGGTTCATGCCCGGCCGGCAGGTGATCACCGACGAACAGGCGGCCGAGATCGACGTGCATCCGGGTTATTTCAAGGACACGGCGGATGCGGTGCTGATGTCGTCCCGCGGCGGCAACCGGTACGACCGCACCTTCCTCGGCAGCTTCATTCGCCCTGGCATCGGACTGGAGAACTGGGTGTCGCGGACCAACTACCCGGCCCTCAACATCGTGCAGACCGGGCCGACCGAGATGTCGTTGTACGTTAACCAGAACTACGGCCAGCCGACCGCCCACCTGCGCCGATACTCGATGCGTCTCGACGGACTCGCGTCGGCGCAGGCCCCGTATGAAGGCGGCACGCTGCTCACGCGGCCGTTCACGTTCGATGGAGCGCAGCTGCTGGTGAACTTCTCGACATCGGCCGCGGGCGGGGTTCGCGTCGAAATCCAGGATGCGGACGGCAATCCGCTCCCCGGCTTTGCGCTATCCGACTGCCAGGAACTGATCGGGAATGAGATCGAGCGGTCCGTCCGCTGGCAGGGGGAGTCGGACGTGTCGGCACTCGCCGGGCAGACTGTCCGCCTGAAGATCGAGATGCGTGACGCGGACCTCTTCGCGCTCCGGTTCGCAGGTCCGCAGTGAGGCTTAGACGGATCTGAACAAGAGGCAACAGAGGAAACGGAGATCGACAGGCACTCAAGCCGAACGAAGGGGGATCTGATGCCGACTCGAACCGCTGTGTTGTGCGCCATTTTGACCGCGGGGCTGGTGCGTGCCGTCGCCGCTGCTGAGCCTGCGGGCGAGATTGTGGACGTCGTGAAGATCTGGGATGCGGCGCCCCATAACGCCTTCACGGATCTCATCAGGCATGAAGGCCGCTGGTTCTGTGTGTTCCGCGAAGGACAGGCGCATGTGTCACCCGATGGTGCATTGCGCGTCCTCACTTCCGAGTTCGCCGAGGAATGGGAGTCGGCCGCTCTGGTCACGTCCGACAACTCCGATCTCCGCGACGCCAAGATCACCGTTACGCCGCAAGGGAAACTGATGCTGGCCGGGGCCGGCGCTCTGCATCAGCCGGCCGACGCCCGGCATCAGTCCCTGGTCTGGTTTTCGGACGACGGGACCGACTGGGGCGAACCGGTCGAGATCGGCGATCCCGACTTCTGGCTGTGGCGGGTCACCTGGCATGACGACACGGCCTACAGCGTCGGCTATGCCACGACCGATCCGAAGCAGATCCGGCTATACAAGAGCAGCGACGGCCGCGAGTTCGAAGTCCTCGTGCCGACGCTTCTGGATGAGGGATATCCGAACGAGACGTCGCTCCTGTTCCGCGACGACGGAACCTGTCTCTGTCTCCTGCGCCGGGACGGAACGCCGAATGACGCACTGCTCGGAACGGCATCCAGTCCGTACACGGACTGGACATGGCAGAGCCTGCAGGAGCGCGTCGGCGGGCCGCACATGATCGAGTTGCACGACGGCCGTATCGTGGTCGCCGGACGCAGCTACGAAGGGGGGGCCAGAACTCGTCTCTGGTGGCTCGACCCGGAGACTGCGTCACTCACCGAGATCGTCACGCTGCCGTCCGGCGGCGACACCAGTTACCCCGGCCTCGTCATGCACGACGGGCTGCTCTGGATGAGCTACTACTCATCTCACGAGGGCAAGACGAGCATCTATCTGGCGCGCGTCGAACTCTCGGAATAGCGGGAGAGGCATCAGCAGGCGGATTCCTGGCGCACAGGCAGCATCGAATGCGGCCGCGTCGCAGGCCCTACACCAGTTCCTGAATCACGTCCCCGTGATCGATGGCGGGGATTGGCCGGCCTGCGTGATTGGTGAACATCAGATCGGGCTGCACGCCCAGCACGTGGAAGATCGTGTGATGGAGGTCCCCCGGCCGCAGCGGCCGTTCCACGGGATGCTCGCCGAGGTGATTCGTCGAGCCGATCACAGTTCCCCCCTTGAGTCCGCCGCCGGCCATCAGTACGGAGAGGGCGTTGCCCCAATGGTCGCGACCCGGCGTGCCCTGACTCATGGGAGGGCCGCCGTTGCCGCCGTCGTTCATGCGGGGCGTGCGGCCGAACTCGCCGCACACCATGACGAGCGTCTTGTCCAGGATGCCGCGCTCCTTCAGGTCGGTCAGCAAGCCGTGCACGGCCCGATCCACTTGCGGCAGGTACCGCTCCATCGCACCCTGATGGTCCCAGTGCGTGTCCCAGCCTCCGAAGTGGCAGGTGACGATGGTCGATCCGGCCTCCACCAGACGCCGGGCCAGCAGCACGCTCTGTCCCCAGCTCGTGCGGCCGTAGCGCTCCCGCGTTTCGGGTGATTCCGCCTGGATATTGAACGCCTCCCGCGCACCGGATCCCGTCACGAGATCGAATGCGTTCTGGTCGAACCGGTCCATCGCCTCGACCATTCCGGTCTGGTCGGCGTCGCGCCGCATCCGATCGAACCGCGCAATCAGTTCGCGGCGGTCTCCCAGCCGGTCGATCGTCAGTCCACCGACGGGGCTAACGTTTTGCACCTGGAAGTTATCCGCATTCGGATCGCCTTCCGTCTCGAATGGATTGTGCTCGACCCCCAGGTAGTGCCCCCCGAAGTAGCCGGGACGCAGACCGATGCTCATGGAATAGGGAATTCCCACGTTCGCCGGCATGCCCGGCTTGCGCGCTCCGGTCACCTTAGTCACGATGCTGCCGAAGAACGGCGACAACTGCGGCGTGTTCGCGCCGCTGACTCCGCCGCGGCCGGTGAGCATCCAGTGGCCGCCGGTGAAGTGATCGCCAGTGTCGTGATGTACCGAGCGGACGATTGAGTACAGGTCCGCAATCTGCGCCTGCAGTGGAAACAGTTCGCAGACGTCGATCCCCGGCACGTTCGTCGGGATCTGCGACCAGATCCCGCGATACTCGGCCGGCGCCTTCGGTTTGGGATCGTAGGTATCGTGCTGGCTCGGACCGCCGTCGAGCCAGATCAGAATGAGCGATGTGTCCTTCTGGGGAGATGCCGAGGCGGCCGCCCGGGCCCGCATCACATCGCCCAGGCCGATCGCGCCCATGCCGGCCAGCCCCACCTGCAGAAACGACCTGCGGCTGACCCCATCGCAATAGCGGCGCGTCGTTCCCAGCGGCAGTCGCAGCATTGTGGTTCCCCCGTGCAGGATCTTCGGCAGTTCGCTTCAATCAACCATAGCTTATATGTCGTGCTCAGAATGGTCAACGGGCGGTGTATGGCGTCGAGGACGCGAGTTTTCATGACACTGCTTATCCGTGCCCATCCGTGTGATCCGTGGTCCAGAACCCCCACAGAGCGGCAGAGCCTGCATCGCGATGTCGCGAACAGAAACCGAAAGTCAGTCCCAGTTCGGACTTCTGGACGATCGCTTCCACCACTTTTCTGAAAGGCCGTGATTGCGAAAGATTTCCGCTTGTTCCGTCTGGCGAACTTGATGCGCGCTGGCCGGGGTCGTACGGCGGGGCGCGGCACTCGGCGGCCGATTGGCCGCAACCTTTCGGATGCGGACGGTCGAAATTGACTGTGGTTGCGAACCAAGCGACCCCCATTGCGCTATGTCCATCACTTTTGCCGGATCTCGCTGCGTGGATGAGCGGCGACGGCGGCGTCTCGCCCAGGAGGCGGAACAGGAGACGCCGGCGGAGCGGCGAGCCCCTGCGCGCCCCTCGGCGGCACCGCGTCGTGCGGCCGCACCGCCACGATTGCCCGAATCGCCGATCGAGAGCTTCATCAGGCCGCAGTTCTGGCTGAACGTGCTGCTCGCCGTGCTCGGCCTGGGAATCTGCGGCGGGCTGATCTGGCTGGGAGACTGGATTGACCGGTTGCATCCCGAACTCTCCGCGGCTTATGGACTCAGCGACGGACTGCTGCACCGCTTCCTGCGTTCGCTGACGTTCCTGGCGGGAGCTCAACTCGCGATTGCCAACCTGTGGTACCGCGCCCGCAGCCGCAAGGATTTTGCCGGACGATACCGGGTCTGGCATTTCGTTGTGCCGGCGTGGCTGGTGTTTGGCCTGGCGACGGCAACGGACGGCCACTGGCTGGCCGCCGAGTGGATTCGTGACCATTGGTCGCTGGCGGGGCCGCATGCGGTTTCCCTGTGCTGGATGGTCCCGGCCGGCGTGGTCATGCTCACACTCACGCGCCTGCTGCACGTGGAAATGCGCGGCTCGCGCGGGAGCGCGGTCTGCATGTGGCTGGGAACGCTCGCCGCCATCGCCAACGCCGTGTTGCTGCTGGGAGCCAACTCGCTGCCGGTGGACGAGAGGGTGGCGTACTTGGTGGAGCGGAGCGCCGAGTCGATCTGGCCTCTGGCCGTGCTGATGGCGATGGTCTTCTACGCCCGGCACGTCATTTACGTGACCAATGAACCGTCCGCTCCGCTGGAGAGTACCGACGTGACGGCGAAGTCTGCGAAGCAGCCCGGCTGGTTCGCTCGCTGGCGGGAGCAACGACGAGTTGCAGCCGAGCAGAAGCGCGAAGCCGCAGCCAGGGCCGATGCCGAGCGGAAGGCCAAAGCGGCCGCCCGGGAACGCGAGGCGAAGGCAGCGAAGAAGGCGAGTCCCAAATCGGAGCCTGCGGCCAGGTCTGTGTCCTCGATGAAGGACTCAGACCCGGACGAGGACGAGAAACCGGCTACGGCGCCGCCGTCGAAACTCCGATCCGCAATACCTCCCGAACCGCCGGAAGAACCGGTCGCGCGCAAACCATCCCCGCCCGACGTCATTGAAGATGAGGCGGACGATGAGGAGGACGATTTCTCCGGCCGCGGCCTGAGCCGTAAGGAACGCCGGCGCATGCGCAAGATGCAGCGCCAGAAAGCCGAACGCTGACGAGCACGCCGTGTGCCATGTGACGCCCCGCGTGCCGTTGATGCGGGAATGGTCAACGTCAAGTGACTTCGTGGCCCGGGCGCAGCAGGCTACGGCGGCAGCAAGCCGCGGCGGCGACAGGTGCTGTAGCGCTCCAGGGCCTCGTTGATGACCGGCAGACTCATGTCGGAGGGCTCGATCTCATCCACCTCCACCGCCAGACCTTCCAGTTGTTTGTAATCCTGGAAGAAGCGGCGGATCATCGACAGCCGGTGCGGGGGCAGCTCGCTCACCTCCTGATAGCAATTCACCTCCGGGTCGTTCATCGCCACGGCGACGATCTTGTGGTCCCGCTTGCCGACGTCCACCATCGTCATCAGGCCGATCGTGCGAGCCTTGACCAGCGTGAGCGGCGCGACCGGCTCCTGGCACATCACCAGCACGTCCAGGGGGTCGTCATCCTCGGCGAAGGTCTGCGGAATGAAGCCGTAATTGACCGGGTAAAACACCGCCGAGTACAGCATCCGGTCCAGCTTCAGCAGCCCGGTATGCTTGTCGAGCTCGTACTTGACGTTCGAGCCCATTGGAATCTCGATCACGGCCGTGAACTCCCGTGGGAGATTTTCGCCGGGAGTCACATCGTGCCAGGGGTGGGTCATAGTGGGGTTCACATCAGAAGCGGAGTGCGATCAGCGAGGCACCGGGATTCTGAGGAGGGGCCGATCCGAACGCAAGACGCCAGTCGAACCGGAGAATCCGCATTCTCATTTTCGGCGAACGCACGATAATCAGGTCCGTCGTCCGCCGCGATCCGAACGTACTTCAAGACTGAGAAGCCGCCTGAATCGGACCGGCGCGTGCCGGAGTGACGGAGGGGCAACATGGAGCAGAGTCCGCTCGACGTCGTCGAGTTCGCAGACGAAGTGCTTGAACCGGCGGACGAACGGACGCCGGTCAGGCCGCCAGTCCGCTGGCGGGAACTGGCGGCGTTGCTCCTCCTCGTCGTGCTGGCGGACGTGACGATCTATCGGGGCGAGGGTTTCACGGGAGCGGCGTTGTTCTTCGCGACCGCCGCGGCCCTGCTCGTGCTGGGCGCGTGGCGGAGACGACCCGACGGGGGATTGGCGTGGACGCTGGCGCTGTTGGCTCTGCTGGCAGCGAAGCTGGTCTGGAACGGCAGTGAACTGGGAGTGGTCATCGCAGCGACGCTGCTGGTCGGGACCGCGATGAGCCTCGCTGGGCAGCGGCCATTCGTGCTGGAGGGCCTGCTGTTTGCCTCACAGACGATCCCCGCCGGGTTCGTGGGACTCTGCCGGTACATCGAAAGTCTGCGACCGCAGCGGGACCGGCGACCGACCCGGAATGCGGCAGCAATCATATTGCCGATCGGCATGGTCTCGGTGTTCGCGGTCCTGTTCGTGCTGGCGAACCCCGATCTATTGTCCTGGATCAGCCACGGATGGTCCGATGCCATACGCCGGTTCCGCAACTGGCTGGTCGAATATGGGCCGAGTCCGCCGGAAGTCGCATTCTGGTTCGGGTGCGCCTGGCTGGCGGCGGGACTGCTCCGACCGCTGACCGGTTTTGGCGTCGCGGAGGACGACGAAACCCAGAGCACCTGCGACCCGCCCGTGCGCGTGGAGCCAGCTCCGTTATATGCCGCGTACCGGAACACGCTTGCAGGCGTCGTCGCTCTGTTCGCCGTGTACCTCGTGTTCGAGTTCGCGACGCTCTGGTTCCGCGAATTCCCGCCGGGTTTCTACTACTCCGGCTATGCTCATGAAGGGGCCGCGTGGCTGACCGTGGCCCTCGGGCTGGCGACGCTCACGCTGTCAATCATCTTTCAGGGGCGGATGCTCCGCGACCCGCGCCTGGCCACGTTGCGCCGCTGGGCCGGCGCATGGGCCATCCAGAACCTGGTGCTGGCTCTAGCCGTGTATCACCGCCTGTTCATCTACATCGACTTCAACGGCATGACGCGGATGCGCGTCGTCGGGTTGCTCGGCATCTCGGCCGTCGTCGCCGGATTGCTGCTCGTCCTCGTCAAGATTGCGCGTAGTCGCAGTTTTATCTGGCTCGTGCGGCGGGATCTGTGGGCGCTGGGATTCTGCTTCTATCTGTATGCGGCGCTGCCGGTGGACACGTTGACCACCTGGTACAACGTCCGCCGGATCCTGGCGGGCGATCCGGCGCCCAGCGTGCAGATCAGCGTGCATCCCCTGCGCGACGAAGGCTGGCTGCTGCTGCGACCGCTGCTCACGAGCGACGACCCCTTGATCCGCGAAGGCATCCGCGCCATGCTCGCCGATCGACTCGCGGAATTCGACGAATCATCCCGCGCTCGACCGGCCCCCTCCTGGACCGTCTGGCAACTCGCGGAGCACCGGCTGCAGCATCAACTGGACGATCTTCGCGACGAACTGGCGCCGCACCAAGACCCCGCTGCCCGTGATGCAGCACGACAGCGGTTTGATGAATACGCCTATCAATGGTACTGACGCTGCCCACGAAGAAGCGGAATCATCCCTCGCGCTGCGGCTTGATCATCCAGACCGGTCCTTCGTTGTAGATGACGAAGCCCCATTTCTCATAGAACGGGACCATCTCCGGCTCACAGCAGAGCCATAGGACGCTCACTCGCTGCAAGCGAGGATGTCCGGTGATCGCGTCGAGCAACTGGCGGCCCAGTCCCTGCCCGCGATAGGGGGCGGCGACGATGACGTCATAGATCGTCGCGCGGAAGACAAAGTCCGTGAGCACGCGGCAGAACGCGACCAGCCGCTGCTCCTCATCCACAATACCGATCAGCAGGCTGCTGTGCTCAACGACCAGCCGCACGTCGTCCAGCGAACGCCCCTGCGACCACCACTCCTCCTGGTACAGCCCGTGCAGGTCCTCCACCTGGGTCGTCGAAAGCGATTCGATCTGTCGAAGTGGCATCTGCCCGTTCGCCCTCCCTCGCAACCCAGGGATTCGTTCACGTTCGGGTCGGACATGCGACGGCGACCGCAGGTTCGGCTGATTCGCAGGTGAGCTGAGCCGGTGACGATCTGGCGATTCGCACCCAATGCGGCGATCCCGAGTTCCTGCGGCAGTGCCCTGCTGTCCGCAGTTTGCGGGTCAGCCTGAAATCGACTCCGCCTGCAGATGCTGCGCGGCCGCGTCGTCTGCGAGATCGCTATGACACGACGCCTTGTGGCCCGCTGCCGCGCCGACGGCCGTGCGCGTCTTGGACGCCAGCCGATGGATCTCGTCCGGCGAGAGGACGCCGCGGCGCTCGAGGATCGCCTGCTGTTCGGGCGTGAGGGCGGCGGTGACTTTGGCCCGGTCCCACTGGTAGCCGTCCTCCTTGCCGCTGGCGAACTCCACAATCTCCTTGCTGATGCGGACGCTGCACCAGTCGTGGCCGCACATGGCGCAGAAGTCGGTGTCGACGTCGAGGTCCTCGTCGTGATACGCACGGGCCGTGTCAGGATCGAAACTGAGTTCGAAGTGCTTCTCCCAGTTCAGGGCGGCGCGGGCCTTCGTCAGCTCGTCGTCCCGGTCGCGCGTGCCCGGAATGCCGAGCGCAACGTCGGCGGCGTGGGCGGCGATCTTGTAGGCGATGCAGCCCTGCTTGACGTCGTCTTTCTTCGGCAGGCCGAGATGCTCCTTGGGAGTTACGTAGCAGAGCATGCTTGCGCCGTGATACGCAATCGCCGTCGCGCCAATGCAGCTGGTGATGTGGTCGTAGCCGGGGAAGATGTCCGTCACCAGTGGACCAAGCACGTAGAACGGCGCACCGTGACAGAGGCGGCGCTGCAGCTTGGCGTTGTACTCGATCTGGTCGAACGGGACGTGTCCCGGGCCTTCGATCATCACCTGCACGCCCTGTCGCCATGCTCGTTCCGTCAGTTCGCCGAGCGTCTGCAGTTCGGCGAACTGCGCCCGGTCCGAAGCATCCGCCAGTCCGCCGGGGCGCAGGCCGTCCCCGATCGAGAAGCTGACGTCGTACTCGCGCATGATGCGGCAGATGTCGTCCCACAGGACGTACATCGGGTTCTGCGCGTCATGGTCGATCATCCACTTGGCGAGCAGCGAACCGCCGCGGCTCACGATCCCGATCAGCCGGTTCTTCACCAGCGGCAGATGCTCCTGCAGCACCCCCGCGTGAATCGTGAAGTAGTCCACTCCCTGCTGCGCCTGGTGCTCGATCTCCTTGAGGATCGTGTCCTCATTGAGGTCGTACAGCTTGCGGCCGATGATCATCGAGTAAATGGGGACCGTGCCGATCGGGACCGTGCTGTTGCGGATAATGGCGTCGCGGCATTCGTCGAGATTGCCCCCGGTCGAAAGGTCCATCACGGTGTCGGCCCCCCAGCGGACGGCCCAGTGCAGCTTCTCGACTTCTTCCGCCGTGCTCGACGAGACCGGCGACGCCCCCATGTTGGCGTTGACTTTGGTCTTCGTCGCGCGGCCGATCGCCATCGGGTCGAGCTGATAGCCCAGATGCACCCGGTTGGCCGGAATGATCAGACGGCCGGCTGCGACTTCGTCCCGAATCTGCACAGCCGTCAGATGCGGCTCGCGCTCGGCGACGCGCCGCATCTCCGGCGTAATCAGTCCCAGCCGCGCGTGCTCCAGCTGGGTGACCGGCTCAAACGCTTCCGGAAACGTGACGCTGCGGAGGCTGCCGTCCCCCTGGGCGAAGATCGCAATCTGACGATCGGGACTGGAGCAACTGGGCTGGACGTCCGGCTGCGCATCCAAAGGGCGGTCGGCGGCACTCCCGGCCAGGCAGCGCGTTTCCCAGCCTGCGGGGAGGAAGTCCCAGGCCGTCTTGCTGGAGGGCGCCGGCATGCCGGGCGAGTCGGGAGACGCGAACGTCCAGCGTCCGGCCACGTCGGGCGCGATCCGCGGCGACTGGGCGAAGCTGCCGGGAGTCGTGCCCAGCGCTGACGACGACGGATTGCTGCCCAGCGGCGGGAGTTCCAACTCCTCGAGTGTGGGAGATGCGGTTGCGGTCTTCACGGCGGACTCCTTCCCTCGACGGGACGGCTGCGGCAGTTGATCAGGGAGCGAATACGGACTGAAAGTTCATCCTAGCCGGCGCGGGGTGATTTGCAACGAGAGGGACTCGCGGAACAGAATGGCGACAGCGAGCAGCCGCTTCGCCGGTGCAACGAAGCCGGCATCCCCTACCCCAACAGGAGGATGAGCGATGGCACAGGCCGATTGGATATTCCAGGCGTCGCGAGTCCTCGGCGCTGCCCCCTACCTGCTGGTGCTGCTCGGAGGCGCAGCACTGTGCCTGGCGTGCGCTTCGCGCGTCCCGCGCACGGCGATCATCGTCGGCATCGCGCTGGGACTCAATCTGTTCAACTTCTTCGTGATGCCGCTGATTTCGACGTACCTTTTCGCGGCGTGGCCCGTCGACGCGCAGGATCAGCTCGACATGCGGATCCTGATCAATTCACTCGTCTATTCGATCCCGTCCAGCATCAGCCTCGGGCTCCTGCTGTGGGCCGCCTTCTGGCCGGAGGGCGACGACCTGCCGATCGACGCAGCAGAGTGATCGACGTCACGGCGCGTCTTCGGCAACGGGTTCGCTGTCCGACGGCGACTCAGCCGGTTCATCGGCCGGCGGAGATGTCGCTGGAGAGGCGCCGTCCGCACCGGCTTCGGATTCGGCGGCCCCCGCTGGCTCGGCTCGCTCGGTCTGCAACGGCAGGACAACGGCCTGTGCGGCGGCCGCATCAGAGTTCGGCAGCGGCTCGGGAGGCGATTCCCCCTCCTGCAATCGGCCGCCGAGTTCCTCGGGCAAATGGTCATACTGGACCTCCGCACCGCGGCCGTCGCCGTTCGCCTCCAGCAGGGCGTGTTCGGTGGGAATCTGCATGTCCCCGGCGAACTGCTCCGCCACGCGACGAGTTACGGCCAGGTACAAATCCAGCAGCGTCTGCACGACGGGAGCACTTGCAGCCTCGCCCCCAGCGTCCCCCTCCGCTGAGTCAACCTGCGGAGCACTGATCTCAGCATCGGGTTCCGCAGGGACGCTGGTCTCGCCGGCAGGTTCCTCTGCAGAATCCTCGGGCTCTTCCGCCGGCTCTGTCGTCTCCGACGCAGGCTCCATCGACTCCGCTTGAAGATCCGTCGAGAGGACCGTCGCGAGGACATGCGGGAACACCGTCTCATTCAGTTCCCGGTCAGCGGCCGTCGCCGAAATGATGATCCGGCCCGGCGCGGAGAGAGGCTGAATGTAGAACCCGCTGGCGGGGATCGTGATCCAGAAAACCTGCTCGCGGCAGGCAATGCCGCTGAACAGGGCCGCGAACGTCTGTTCGTGCAGATCAGGACCGGGGAGGTTGTACCATGCGTGGCGGCCGTCGTAATGGACGTGCCCCAGGGCGACAACCCAGAGCGCATCGTCCGGGCCGATCTCCTCCCGCAATTCGTCCATGGTCCGCGCGAGGCTCTCCTGAGTGCTGGCACCGTGCGGCGACTCGATCACCGGATCCACCGGCGCAGGCTCCTCCCCACCAAACAGCACCCACACGGCATCCGCATCAAAGCCGTAGCGATCCACGAGGGCCGTCTGCATGCGTTCGACCGTGGCCGCGAATAATTCGCGATGCTCATCGTCTCCCGGGTGCCCGCAGATGATCAGCGCGCGCCGCACACCCGTCACTGCGGAGACCTCCGACGAGGAGGCGCCATTGACTTCAGATCGATCCGATTCTGCACAACGAGCGTCGCTGACGGCGATACAGAACAATACGCACGTAATCGTAATCAGGAACTGTTTCATGGCTGGACCGTCCGGACCGGCTCGACCGACGGCCGGAATGAGACATAGGACTTCTTGAACTGCGACTCGTCGCCAATCCGGTGCGTCGCCTGGGATCGGTCGTGCCCGGCCGACCAGATGACTTCTCCCCGGCTGCTCAACGCTTCGAGCGGCCAGTAATGAAATCGCGCGAACGCACACCGCCATTCGGGAGCAGTGGCGCCGTCGGACGCTTCAATGATCAGCAGCGCCTCAGGATCGGTGGCCACGGCAAAGGAGAAGATCGCACCGTCGATCACGCCCGCTTCCCGCGCCTGGTAGCGAAACAAGGGCTGTGCCAAGAACCGCAAGTCGGTGACCTCTCCGTTGGGATCGGTCAGCCGCACGGTGTAACCGCGCGCAATCTGCCGCATCTGCACCAGCCGCTGCCGCTCATTTCGAGACGGGGGCGATGAAAACGCCGGCGTCTGCCATTCGAGCCCGGGCTGAGGTGTCCAGATCGTGGCCCCCTCGTGCGCCATGCGAAGCGACCGAGATGACAGCGAGTGCACCTCGACCTTGTCGAAGACCTTGCCGTCATGCTGATAGGTAAAGACCGATCCAATGACCTCCGGACGCCCCTGGTTGAGCCAGACGAACACCGATCCCCGCTCCTGGTCGCGCACCGGGTTGGTCCACTGCAGCAGCGACTCGGGATGAAGTTCCAGTGTCGTCCCGGACCTCTCATCGGTCACCGCATAGCTCTCCGCGGCGCTGAGAAAACGGGCATACTCGGCGTCGGCGTCCTGCCCGTGCCCCGTCGAACTTGCCCCGGTGAGATGGACGCTCAATGCCAGTAACGCCAAGGCAGGCCACTGGCGGGCGTCAATGCGGTCCCGGCTCGCCGTGTTTCCTCCTCGATCGCGGAATTGCGGTATCATGGCTGTGCTGGCCCCGTGCCGGGAGGATAGGGACCGTGATTGGATTCGATATACGGGTCAGTCCCGGATCGTGGACCGTCCCAGTAGAACTTGGTCGACCAGACGTCCACGTCGTCGAGCCGGATCGTCATCGCCACCGATGACATCCGCACCAGCGAGTATCGCCATTCCGTATCTCTCGAATCATCGTCGCTCGCCAGTTCTATGGTGAGCAGCACTTCCGGATCATTCGCCTCCGCCAGGCAGAACACGGCCGCATCGTTGATCTCGTTGTCCGCATCCTGAAAACGATAGAGAGGCTGCGAGACCAGCCGCAACTCCGTCGGCTCATCAGTCCGCGGCTTGTAGTACGTCCCGCTGAAGCGCCGCGCGAGCGAACGCATCTGCGTCAGTCGCAGTGCGGGAGATCCCGCCGGCTCCGGCGATCGCTCGAACCCCTGCTCCAACAGTCCGGAACTCTCGGGAGTCCAGATCGTTTCGTCGCCACGGCGACAGACCAGCGGCTGTTCGGTCAGTGCCGTGAATTCGCGCGACACGTTGTCGCCGTTCCGGATTGAAAATGTCGCGGCCGCAACCGGCCGCTCCCCTCGGCGCCAGAGGAAGACGGCGCCGTCGCTCAGTACCTGTCCCCGCACGGGATTGCTGTAGCGCAGCACCGGCTGATCCAACTGGGTGTACGGTCGATCGGGATGATCGCGCGGCGTCAACGTGTACTCCGCGGCCGCTTCAACCAGGATCGACAGCCGTGCCGCATTGTCCTCATCCGTTGGATCGTTGCCGCGTCCGGCCGCCACGAACGCCAGCAGCATCCCCGCAATCAGTGCGACCGGCCGAAGCAGACGACAGGTCGCAGTGCAGGTGCTTGAGTGCATTTGACGGAACGGCATAGCCTTCGATCCGGCGGCTGAAACCGCTCAGGGCTGGTAGGACCAGACGTAATACAGGTCTCGTGGTGTGCTCGTGCCATTCCGTTCGGGCGAAGACCAGACATCCTCCTCGTCGAGCTGGGCCTGGATGCCCCAACAAGTCATCGCGGCCAGTGCGTAGTGCCAGGACGTCTTGTCTCCGTCGCGACGGGCCTCGATGACGAGCAACAACTCGGGATCGGTCGAGTGGACGAATCCAAACACGGCGCCGTCCACCAGTTCGCCGGCGTCCGTGTCGTAGCGATACAAGGGAGTTGGGAGCAGGCGCAGGCGGCTTTTCTCTCCTGCCGGCTCGGTCGGACTGATCTTGAAGTCCTCGACGGCGCTAAAGCGGTCCGCCAGCATCCGCATCTGCCGCAAACGGGCGGACCGACCTGCGGCTGGAGGGGCCGCCTCCATCAGGACAAACTCCGGCGCGGCTGTCCGGGGGGCCCACATGCTTTCACTATCGCGCATAAACTGCAGCGGCGCCTGCGCCACGGACTGGAACTCGTGAATCCATTGACCGTCCTGGATCTGGAACAACTGCCCGAACACGGCCGGACGAGGGCCGTCCTTCCACATCACCAGCACGCCGTCCCGCAGGCCGCTGACGGGATTGTTAAAGCGCAGCAGCGCTTCCCCATGTGGAGCCAGCGCACGATTGTCTTCAGTCGTCAGCCGGACCTCGTACTCCTCGGCGGAGTCCAGCATGAACTCCAGTCGAGCCGCTGCGTCGGTTTCCGAGTCCGCCGGTGGATCGGCCGCTCCAACGACACCCTGATCAGCAAATCCGCTCAAGACCGCCAGCAACAGGATCGAACGCATGACGAGAAAGACAGATGTTCGAGGCAGGCGGAGGGGAGATTCTGCAAACAGCCGGTTCATTGAAAAACTCGGCGGGCGGCCGCGGTTTACAGTTGCGGTTATTGCAGCCCGAACGGCTCAACCGGAAGCGGCTCGTCGAACACCTGCGCCTGCTGAACCGGCTCCGGTCGGAGCCGGGCAAAGGCGCGCGTGTCCCGCGAAAAACTGGCCGCATAGACATCTTCCTTGGAGAGCCGTCCTCGATCGGTGACGAATCCTCCCTGTGGATTCCACACGCTCACATGACCCAGTCCGTCGGTGGCGAGGAGCCGGTCAGTGGCGGCGAATTCCAGCGATACGACAGGGGCGTCCGTCGGCAGATGCCCGATCTTCTCCTGCGTCTCAGTGGCGAACAGATCGATGCCGTGTTGCGTGCGACCCAAAGCGTCCCCCACCGCGACCGCGATCAATCGGCCGTCCGGCGAGAATCGCAGCGACGTCACCGGGCGCACCGAATCGTCCTGGCTGATCGGGGTGATTCCTTCGGACTCATCCAGACGGAACAGCAGTATGTTCCCGTTGCCGTCCCCGCTCACGACGCGGCGGGCGTCGGGAGACACGTCGACGCTGCGGACCTCCGACTTCAGGAAGCCCAGCAGCGACGCGGTACCAAACTTCTTTGGCTGATCGGCATCGCAGGACCACTCACGCACGCTGCCGTCCGCGGAGCCGGCGACGAACGACCGGCTGTCCGGATAGAACGCCGCAGAGATAATCTGATAAGCCGTCAGATCGACCTGCCGACTCGCGACAGAATCCTCCAGCACAACGCGGCCGGTGCTCTCGCTGATCAGACGGTAACGCCCGTTGGGGGAGACCGCGACGGCGGATACTTGCGCGGGACCGGTCTGATAAATTGGCGATTCCAGTACTGCTTCCGCCGGTTCCATTGGAGCCAGGCCGGCGTCCGGACGCCCCACGTCAACCGTCGCCGCACCCGCCGCTTCGGAACCTGAATCGGATATTGACACTTCTTTCAACTGTGACGTCAGGTCCGCCACAATCCGGCTCGGCGCGGCCAGCAGCAGCGGCTGCAGCGGCAGCAGCACCACCAGTCCCAGCACCACGCCCCGCATGGTCGAACTCAGCGAACGCGGCACGGTCTCGCACATGATCTGCTGCAGCCGCCGCTCGATCGCCGCGATGTCCGTGACACCGCTGGCGGCCGGCGGCAACACCACGCGATGCTCCGAAATGAAGTCGATCGTCGTCAGCAGGGCCTCGGCGTACGTGCGAGGACCGGAGGGAGTCTGGCCGACCACCCAGGCGTCGCAGCATTGCTCTTCCGTCGTTTCGATCTGACGCCGCGCCACCCACACAACCGGATGCCACCAGTACAACACGCTGACGACCAGTTCGAGCACGCGCACCAGGTGATCCCGGCGGGCGAAATGCGCCAGTTCGTGCAGCAACACGGCGTCCTGTTCCGAGGGGGTCAATCGCTCCCACAAAGAAGTCGGAAGCACGATCGTGGCTCGTCGGCCGAAACCCCACAGCAGCGGGGACATCGGCCCATCAATGCCGACGACCGCCGGCGGACGCCTTAGTCCCAGCCCGTGTGCAAGCGACGTCACGTGGCCTTGCAGTTCATGATTGGCGGGCGTCCCGTACCGCAGGACCTTGGCGAACTGCCGCAGCCGGCGGAAATAAACGACTCCCCACACAACGACGCCGGCCAGCCATGCGCCCAGCGCGGCCCAACAGCACCAGCCAATCCAGGCGAGTCGCTTCGAGGCAGCGGGGACCGTTTCAGCCGGGACCTGATTCGAGATGAGAGGCGCCACCGGCGCCGTTACCGCCGCAATCGACCGATCTGAAGCAGAGATGACGCCGGTTTCTTCGATGACTTCCGCAGCCGGCTCGTCTTCGCCGGTCGCCAACGCACCGTCACCGGGAGACTCGGAAACGATGGCCGTGGAGGACGCGGAATCCGGCTCGGTCAGCACAGCGGCCACCCAGCCTTCACGCTCCACTTCCAGTTCCACCGGCCACCGCATCAGAGGTGGAGTGACGAGTTTGACGAGGACGAGCACCCACAGGGCATGAGCCAGCGCCGGATGCCGTCCGTTGCGGCCGACCAGCCAGGCCGCCGCGCCCAGCAAACTGGCCAGCAGGGCATTGAGAATGACCGCCTGGATGAGCCACGCCATCAGCGCGTCCTCGTCTCAATCTGTAACGGACGCCGTACCGCACATCCGGGTCAACCCGCCGTCCGGCTCGGCGCTCAAATCCACCATCCGCAGGCGCGCAACTTTCTTGCACGCCGACTCTGACACACCTACGTTTTTGCCCCGCGAGTCTTGGATCTTTTTCCGGAGTTTGGATCTTGCTCCAGATCGTCCAGCAGCCGCCGCAGTTTGTCCCGCTCGGACTCGGAGAGGCGGCTTGTCACGAGGTGCGTTACCAGCGGCTCCAGTGAGCCCGCGCACAGCGCGTCCGCCGTCGTCTGCAGCCGACGGCCGATCAAGTCGTCCCGGACGATCGCCGCGACGAATGAATGCGGCCAGGTAGAGCGATCCCGCTGCACGCAGCCTTTGGCCTCCAGCCGTTTGAGGAGGTTTTGCACGGTCGCCAGGTCCGACCCGCTCCCGGGCGGATACAGCGTTTCGGCCAATTCCCGCACGCTGGCCGGCCCGCGGTCCCACAACAGTTGCAGGATCGCCAATTCGGCGTCGGTTACGTCTTGAGGTTTTCTTGCCATCCTGGGATTCCTGTGGCCCCTCGACCCCCCGGCTGTCGCCCCACACTGATGCGATCGGCCGAAAGGTCAAAGACATTATGTCTGATATCGACTCAAATTACCAGTCTCAATCGCCTGCATTGACCACTTTTTCTGGACCCTGGTCTGCGGCTCAATCCGCCTCCGCAGCGGATGCTTCGTAATACAGCCAATAGGGCTCGTCGCGACGCGTCGGATCAACCCGTGGGACGGTCCAGACCTCCACGTCATCCAGTTCGACGTGCATCTCCGCATGGCCTAGCCTCGCCAGTCCGTACTGCCATTGCCGCTGGCCCTCCTCCTCGTACGCTTCCAACAGCAGCACGACTTCCGGATTCGTCCCGTTGGCGAAGACGAAGACCGCTCCGTCGATGATTCCGCCGTCCGGATCGTCGTAGCGGTGCACCGGCGTGGACAGCAATCTCAGTTCATAGCGGGAGTTGTTGGGGTCCCAGAATTCGTGCGCGTCGATCCGCCGCGCGATTGCACGCATCTGTGTCGTCCGCAGTGACTCCGAGTCAGCAGGACGCGAACCCTCAAGTCCCTCAAACACAACGGTCGGTGCGGTCGGCGTCCACCACACGTCCCCGTCGCGCGCCGCCGTCAGCTCGCTTCCCGACAGCCAGTTGAAGACATACACCCAGTCACCTGCGAGGTTGCGATACAGTTCCAGCACAGTCCGCGGCCGCCCCTTTGGCCCCCAGACCCACATGGAGCCATCCTTATTCGCACGGGTCGGGTCGCCGTACCTCAGAACCGGATCCGTGACGGCCGGCACAGTCTCACCGCCCAGATAGACGCCGACGTCGTTGACACGTGCTCGGGATTCTTCCAGCACTTCGTCAGCGGGTGCGTTCCCCGTGACAGCGGGCGTTGAATCGCCCGGCTCGGCCGCGGCGAGTGGGGCGGCTTCGAATCTCGGGAGTACGAGCATCGCCGTGAGAAGACTCGCAGTCGCACAGCTTGGATTCATGGTTCTCTCCAGCCGGTCCGCAACGTCACCCTAACAACAGAGGCTGCCTCGAACCTTCAGACACAATCGGCGTGCACTCTGCCAGGCTCCATCGGGTCTCTCGGCAGCCCCGCCGGGAACCTTCCAGCCTGCAGCTACGCCGGAAAAGACATTATGTCTTGATTGTGTCGCATTGCAAGAGCGCCCGCACCGTCGTGGGGCGTCAGGCTGGCTGCAGGTAGTTCCGTTCGACCTTCGCTGCGACGGTGCCGATGCCGTAGTAGCCGACGGAGATGCGGCCGACGTGCGTCAGCAGGTCGTATGCCTTCCAGCGGTCCCAGCCGAAGTCGGACTCCATCCACAGAATCAGGCGGGCGTAAGCTTCCGCGATGGAGCGCTCCATGGGACAGCCGGTTGCGACGCACATGATTTCGTCCGGCGTCTCGATACGCGGGCCGGGCAGCGTGCGGCCGGGAACCAACTCGACCGTGACCGTGCTCTCAGACGCCATCTCCAGGCCGGTCGCGGAGAGTTCCCCGTGTCCCATCGCCGCGTGAGCGTCTCCCAAATAGAGGTATCCTCCCTCGACGAACACCGGCAGAAACACCGTGCTGCCGGGGCGGACCTCAACGAGGTCCATGTTCCCTCCATGCGGTCCGGCAGGGAGCGTGTTCGGGACACCGAAGTCGGGCGCGGTGCCGATGCATCCCAGCATCGGAGCGTACGGAATCGAGATGCTCTCGCTCCAGTGGATCCGGCCGTCGCGGATCGGGCAGACATGCGCCCCGTGCGGCACATCAACGCCCAGCCATTCGCACAACTGCTTGGGGTTGCCTGTGTATGTAGCGCACTGGCCGTCGCGCGACTGGATGTCGTGGATGGTGACGGCGAGCGCATCGCCGGGCCGCGCCCCTTCCACAAAGATGGGACCGGCCACCGGGTTGCTGTAGGGCATTTTCGCTTTGTCGCGGCGATCCCCCGGCTTGCGAATCTGTCCGGACAAGGCATCCTCCGCCTCTACCAGCAACTTCTCACCCGGCTGGATGCGCACGCGCGGCGGAAGGTGACGGCTGAACTCGTAAACCAGGGGCTCCGCGGCAACTCGTTGCATAGCGATCACTTCTCGATCAGGGTGCCGATGTCAAAATGTTGACTGCATGCGAGCAGGACATCGATGGGTTGCCCTGTTGTACGGTCGCGCGCCTTGTTCCGCCACGATCACCGGCCGTCCCCTTAGGGGGGGCGGAGGTACGACTGTGGTTGAGTGAATCCATGAGCGCCACTGCGCGCAGACTCAACCGGCGGACAGTGACACTGCTTGCGGATCGGCGGTTGGCTTAAGCCTCCGTTGACACTGCCGTGGGGTTGGGGTGTCATAGAGGAGACCGACGAGGGAGGACAGGGCCCTGATGGGGGAGCCGGGATTCTCGGAACTGCTGCAGAGCGCCAAAGGGGACGGCGAACAGGCACGTCGGTCCTGGGGCGAACTGCTTCGGCGCTCTGAGCCTTTGATTCGCGCCGCGCTCACGCACGAACCCTCCCCTCCGGGCGGCATCGCACTCTCCGCGATTGATGCTGACGGACTGATCGAATCCCTGTTCGAGCGGCGCCGGGAACTGGACTTTCCCGGCGAGGATGATTTCGTCGCCCATGTGGTGGGCCGGATTGCCCGGCAGCGTCAAGAGTTCTCTCCCTCGGCGGTGACCGACGTCGGTCCGCCTGGAAGTTCTGCGGAAGGCGATTCCGTCTGCGACGAAGCTCAGTCGGAGACCGGCATGGACGCAGTCCCGCCGCCCCCATCGCCGTCATCCGACCCGCAGCGCATCGACCGGTTCGAAATCCGGGACGTGCTCGGCACGGGGGGCTTCGGCACTGTCTATCGGGCGTGGGATCCGCAACTGCAGCGGCTGGTCGCGCTGAAAGTCCCGCGGCCGGAAGTGCTGGCCACCGGCGACCTGCGAGAGCGGTTCCTGCGGGAAGCACGAGCGGCGGCCGCGCTGCAACACCCGCAGATCTGTCCCGTGCACGACGTGCGCACGTCGGCGACGGGCTGCTTCATTGTGATGTCGCTGCTGGATGGTTCGCCGTTGTCGGACGTCATCCGGGAGAGAAGCCCGCTGCCTCAGGAGGAAGCGGTCGCGATCGTTCGCAGCACGGCCCGCGCTTTATGCGCCGCGCACGAGCAGGGGATCGTGCATCGCGATCTTAAGCCGGCGAACATCATGCTCGACCGCCGCGGCGTGCCGATCGTCATGGACTTCGGCCTCGCCGTGCGGACCGGCGCCGATGATCCGCGGCTGACGCAGAGCGGCGCCCTGGTCGGCACGCCCGCCTACATGTCTCCCGAGCAGATGCGCGGATCGTCCGACGTTGGTCCACAGACGGATGTCTACAGTTTGGGGGCTGTCCTGTATGAACTGTTAACCGGGCGTCGACCGCACACCGGCCGTACCGTGGCCGACCTGATCGCCGCCGCCCTCTCAACCGACCCGCCGCCGCCATCCACTCTCGCGCCCGGGATCGCTCCACGGATCGACGCCCTCTGCGCGCAGGCGCTCGCTCGGGAACCCGCCAACCGATATGTGTCGATGGAGGCCTTCGCCGCTGCGCTGGAAGCAATCGCATCGCCGGCGGCCGAACCACCCCGTTGTTCCACAGGAGTCGAGGATCGACTGCCGCTCCCGCTCGCCCGTCTCTATCGCCGGTCGGGGAGCGCGAAGACCGCTCTGGAGCGGCGGCAGCTGGCGTTCTATCTCTGGGAAGCGGGACTCAAGCTGCTGGGGGCGGTCGCCGTTATCGAGTATGCCCGGATCGGCCGGCAGGATGCGGATGTGGAACGCTGCCTGCAGCATCTGGCGCGGCCCTCCATCGGCCACTGGTGGCAGATTGTGCGGCAACTCGTCCCGCGACTCGCCGAGCAGGACGCCGCGTTCGCACCAATCCGGGATCTGCTCACGGGGAACAAACGGGACGATCTTCCGGCCGTGGCTGGAATGTTCAATGCGCTGGGAGAAGCGCTGCAGCAGCGGGGGACTTCGACGCGGGTGCAGATCGGGGAATTGTTCGATCGGTTGGTCGAGTATCGGAACAAGGAGATCGGACACGGCGTCGTCGGGGCACGGAGCCAGGAACACTACGATCGCATGGCGCGGTCGCTGCGGACGGGACTGACCGAATTGTTTGGCCGGCTCGACGTGCTGGCCGGTCGCCAACTGGTTTATGTGAGCGAAGTGCGGCAGACCGCGGCCGGCGGCTGGCAGGTGGACTGCTTTGAGCTTTTGGGACTTGAACCACAGCCGCGGCCTCCGCTGCAGATCCCGGCCGAGCAAACCGCCGCATTGCCCCGCACGCAGAAACTCTACCTGCATCCTCCGGCCGATCACGGCTCGCCCGCCACGGAGCTGACCCCGGAACGCGTTCTGCATCCGCTGATCATCTACGACGCCCTCGCCGACGACGTGCTGTTTCTCAACGGCCGCGCTGGACGCAAACACGCCGAGTACCTGAGCTACACTACCGGTGACACGCAGCGGCAGGTGCTGGCCGACGAGCAGCGGGAACTGCTGGCCCGCATCCTCGGCCGCGAAGTCGAGCAGCGCGAGATCGAGGCGTGGGCCGACCGTTCGCTTGCGGAGGAACGGGACGAACAGGGTGTGGCCGAGTCGCGGCCGGAGCCCAAATGCATCGGCGACTTCGAGTTGATCAGCGTCATCGGCGAAGGGGGCATGGGACGGGTCTACCGCGCCTGGCAACCCTCGCTCGGCCGGCAGGTGGCGCTCAAGCGGCTCAATCACAGCACCGACGACAAGGCACGCGCCCGGTTCACGCGCGAGATCCGCGCCCTCGGACGCATCGACCATCCCGGTCTCGTGAAGGTCTACACATCCGGAGCGGATGCAGACGAGTACTTCTTCGCAATGGAGCTGATCGAAGGAACGGACCTCGGCCGCGTCTGCCGTCGCCTGGAGCAGAGCAGCACCGCGTCGGAAATCGATCGGACAAAGTGGCAATCGGCCGTGTCATCGGCCTGCGAACAGGCCCGATCGGCCGAACGTCGGATTCGACCCGACGATGGCGGCGACGACATCCCCGTGCCGCGCGAGCGGTTTCACCACGCGGCGGTGCCGGGACGGACGAACCAGCCTTACGTCGCGGCCGTCACCGATATCGTGCGGCAGATCGCCGAAGCGGCTGACGTGCTGCACCAGGCCGGCATCGTCCACCGGGACATCAAGCCCGCCAACATCATGGTGACGCCCTCCGGCGACGCGGTACTCACCGATCTGGGGCTCGCCCAGCTGGCGGACTCCGCCGACGGCCAGCTCACCCGCACGCGCCAGTTCGTCGGGACGCTGCGCTATGCCAGTCCGGAACAGGTGCTGGCCGTCGGGCGCGTCGATCGCCGCAGCGATGTCTACAGCCTGGGAGCCACACTCTGGGAACTGCTCACGCTTCGTCCCCTCTTCGCCGCGACAGACGAAACCCCCAGCCCCGAACTGATGCGGCTGATCCAGCAGAAAGAACCGGATTCGATCCGCCGGTTCAACCCGGCCGTGCCGCAGGACCTGGACGCGATTGTCCTCAAATGCCTCGACAAGGATCCGGACCGGCGCTACCAGACGGCCGCCGAACTCGCGGACGATCTGCGTCGCTGGCAGGCCGGCGATCCCATCCGGGCGCGCCGCCGGACGACCGCCTACCTCATCGCCAAGTCGGCGGCCCGGCATCGCCGCGCGCTCGGTGTCGCCGCGGGAGTCGCCTGCCTGATCCTGCTGGCGGCCGCAGTCGGCTGGCTCGGCTATGTGCGCCCCAGTGACACGCTGTACTCGAACTGGACGTCGATCCACCGCGTCCCGGTGGGAATCGGCGAGTTGAGCCCGGACTCGGCCGCTCATCGCGAGTTCTCGGCGCGGTTGACGACGCGCGGATGGTGGGGGCCCGTCATCGAGATCGCCACCGTCAACGGTTCCGGTCGTCCCATCCAGCGCATTCCGCCGATCATCGGCGACCGCTTCGACCGCAGCCTGCAGGTCGCGCGGATCAGGATCGAATACGACGAGCACAGCCGCATGGCGCGCGAGATCGGATTGGACGAGCAGGGGCATATCCAGTGGCAGGCCGCATATCACTACGACCCAGGCGGACGGACCGTCGCCAGCTTCCTCGACAGCCAGGGCTACCTGCATCCGCTCGGCGACTCGATGGCGACCTACGTCACGCTCCGGTTCAATGAGCGCGGATTCGTCGAGGAGGTCTATTACACCGGCGCCGGCGGGGAGCCGCAGCCCAATGCGGATGGCTCCTACGGCACACGCTACGTCTGGGACGACAGCGGGCTGTGCCTCTCGGAGACATCGGTCGACTTCTCCGGTCGCCCCATACGGAACAACGAGCACGTCGTTCAGGTGCTGTACGAGCACAGCAGCTCGTTACAGATTGAAAGTGTTCGCTTCAGAGATTCGGAAGGCTCACCGGTACTGCATGCCGGCGGCTACTGCGGCTGGAAGAACGAATTCGACCAGTACGGCAACGTTGTGCGGACGATCTACCTGGATGCGAATGACGCACCGACACGCACGAATGTCGGAATTGCCGGTTTCACCGCCGAGTACGACGATCGCGGCAATCTGGTGATGGCCGCGAACATCGACCTCGACGGAGTATCGCTCATCGAGTCTGCGGACGGTTACGCGGGATGGCGCTCGGAGTTCGATTCACAGGGTCGCGAGACGCGCCGGCTGCACTTCGATGCCGCGCGCAATCCGGCTATCACCGCTGACGGCACGGCCGGCTGGGAATCAGCCTTTGATGAACAGGGCAACGAAATCGAGCGCAGGTTTCTCGATCCCGACGGCCGGCCGACCCGCCACAACGACGGCAACGCGAGTTGGATCGCCCGCTACGACGATCAAGGCCGCCAGATCGAATGGCTCACCTACGATCTCGACGGATCATTATTTCCCCGGGGCGAGGGGGTCGCCGGCCATCGGGCGGAACGCGACCAGCGCGGGAACATCACCCTGCTGGAGTATGTCGGACCGGATGGAGCCGCGGTCCTGCACGCCGACGGCGAAGCGGCCTGGAGTGCGGAGTACAACTCTCGCGGACATCGCACCCGCGAGACGTATCTCGGTCTGGACGGCCGGCCACGGCTCGTGCGCAACGGTTACGCCGGCTGGCGCGCGAAGCTGAACTCGCTGGGGCAGCAGGAGGAGTTCAGTTATCGCGGCGTCGAGGACGAACTGGTCCTCGACGGAGATGGCATCGCGGGATGGCGTGCGCAGTTCGATGCGCGTGGCAACGAAATCGAGCGCACATTCTTCGGTCTGGACGGACGCCCCAAGCTGCACAAGGAAGGCTACGCCGGCTGGCGCAAGGCGTATGACGATCGTGGCAACCGGATTGAGGAGGAATACTTTGGCCTCGACGGGGAACTGGTCGTCGCGGCCGGTGAAGGGGTCGCCTGGATCAAGTCCGAGTTCGACGACCGCGATCGCGAGATTCGGCGGATGTACTACGGCGCCAATCGTAAGCCGGCCCTGCATCACGACGGCAACTTCGGCCTGTCGATGGAATACGACGAACGCGGGCGACGCACACTGTTCGCCTATCTGGATCGTGACGGAAACCTCCTGCGGCTGACCGAAGGGTTCGCGGGATACCGCTCCGAATACGATGAACGCGGCTTGGAGATCCGTCGCACCTACATTGACGAGCAGCGGCGGCCGTCACCGCACGTGGACGGGAATCATGGCTGGGAAGTGGAGTTCGACGAACGGGGAAACCGGGTCCGGTATGCGCTGATCGACGAGCAGGGCGGACTGTTCGTCGGGCCGGAAGAAGGAGTCGCCGGCTGGCGCGCCTCCTACGATCAGTGGAACCGACGGATCGAGCAGACCTTCTTCGGCGACGACGGTCAGCCAAAGCCCCATGCCGAAGGGCATACGCAGCTCACGCATCGCTACGATGCCCGCGGCTACCAGGTCGAGTGGGCCTATCGCGACGCCGCGGGAAACCTCCAGGAGCGCTCCGAAGGAGTGGCCGGCTGGAGGAACGAGTTCGACGAGCGCGGCAACTGGCTCACGATGGCTTACTTCGACGCCAGCGGCCGTCCCGCGGAGAACATTTTCGGGGTCGCACTGTGGGGAGCCGAATACGACGAACGCGGCAACGAGGTCCGTAACTATTACCAGAACATAAAGGGAGAGCTGATCGCCTCCACCGGGACCAACGCCGCCGGCTGGACTTCCGAGTACGACGGCTACAACCGCGAAGTCAAACGGATGTACTTCGGCGTGGATGGTCAGCCCGTGATGACGACGGACGGCTATGCCGGCGCGGAATCAGTCTATGATGAGTACGGCAGCACCATTCGCTACACCTTCGTCGACGCGGCGTCGCAGCCGGTGATCGAACCCACGCACGGTTACGCCGGCTGGCAATCCCAGTTCGATGCGCTCCGCCGCGAGACCGACCGCACGTACTTCGACGCAGACGGCGCTACTCTGCCAACGGCGCTCGTGATTGAGTACGTCATGCCGGGCCTCGCCGCAGACGAAGCCGGCATCGAGACCGGTGACATCGTGCTGTCGTACGCTGGCGTCGAAGGCACGGGTCCGCGGCTCACGTACGAGCGCATCCGGCTGCTCGAACTCGAGGCCCCTCCCGAGTCAGTCCCCGTCCGGGTTCGCCGCAACGGCGAAGAACTGACGTTCGACTTGAAAGTCGGTTGGCTGGGAGTCCACTGGAGCGATTATGTCATCCCCGCCGCCGATGCGCCTGCAACACCTGAAACCGTGCTCAACTGATTCCGGCCCCCGTTCATTAGCGTGACGAGCCGCGCCGCGCGTCCAACGCCGATCGGCAATAGGCTGTCAACTCGAGCGCCGCCACCTCCGCTTCGATCTCGTCCAGATCGTCGGATTCGATGGACGCCGCCACCTCGGTCACCAGCAGTGCGGCGAAGCGTTCCCGCGCGCGGTGCAGCGACTGGCGAATCCCGGCGCTCGTGAAGGGCTTCTCCGGCTGCAGTTGCCGCGTGAGCGCCTCCGCCATTTCCGTCGATTCCGCCTGCGGGTTCTCGCTGCGATAGCGCAAGATCGCGTAGTCGGAGCGACCGGTCTGCCGGTCGGAGTCCTGCAGGGCGCTCCACGCCCGGTCCAGCACTTCCGTCCGCCAACATTCGTCAAACCGCCGGTCGGCCGTTCCGTCTTCCAGTGAGACATCGTCCATTAGCGGCGCGCCCGCTCTTGCCCTGCGGCGATGGTGATCGATCGCCATCCGCCCCAGGCAGGTCTTCAAATACTGACGGAACCGGCCGCGCTCCGGATCGGCCCCCACGAAGTCCCCGCGGACCAGCCGCATCGCGAACTCCTGGAACACTTCGTCCGCCGCGTCGGCGTTCCGCAGGATCGCCAGCAGGTACCGATAGGCGGCGTTCCGGTAGCGGCCGAACAGGTCGGCCTGCGCCTGCCGCTTCTGCGACAATTCGTCCCCATGAGCGTCTCGCAGCAGCGACCACCGCGTCGCGATCTGGCTCAACCGGGAGTGCAACGTCGCATCGTCCATCGTCCTGATCCTGCATGCCTGTCCGAACAAGCAGCCCCGCGCGGTCCGGGCCGCCGACCTTGGGCCATCGATCTCCGAAATCCCGCGATCGCAACGGTTTGATGTTAACCCCGCGGGGTCACCCCGTCCTACCTGCGGCCCTGACGCAATTCCCCCTTCGATCGGGAAAGTCGGTCACACGCAATTCACCCGGCCGTACAGGGCAGTGGAAAGCGGACCACACCCGCCTGATCAACCTCACACCTGCGAGCGAAACCGATGACGGCCCTCCTCAACGCCCCCGAAACTGACTCCTCCGCCCGGCACAACGCCGTGACCTGCGGCCTCCACGACTGCCGGTTCTGCGCCATCGAGCACGGCGGAACTGACCTGTGCATCGATCTTTACGGCGAGGCGCCCGCGGTCGAGATCCCCGGCGTCCCCGACAGCTTCCACGTCCTGCACTGTGCCTTTCCTCTCGGATATCGCGGCTGCCATCTCCTGCTGACCCCCAAGTCCCACTACCGCTCGCTGGCGTCCTGTCACGACCAGTCGGAAGTTCGCCGTGCCGTGGACGCGACGCTCCACACGCTCCGCGAAATGTATCCCGACCACTGGTTCTTCATCTTCGAGCACGGTCCCGGCGAAATCGACCAGCGGGCGGTGAAGTGCGGTGGCTGCCACGTCGACCATGCCCACGGCCACATCCTGGCCTTCAGCAGGGACGTCGAGTTCGAGGACATCCTCGATATGACCGAATCGGCGCTGGAAGACTTGGGCTGGGACCTGGAGTCGCAGCGTGCCGTCACCGCGGAGCCGTTCGTCAACATCGGCGAGTTCACCGGCGAAAAGCCCTACCTCCACGTCGGCCGCATCACGGACGACGGAGCGGAAGCCTATACGTACCAGCAGGTATCGGCCGCCGCCGCGATCCCCTCCCAACTCCTCCGCAAACTCGCCGCCGCGGCGGACGGGCACCCTGAGCCGACGTACTGGAACTGGAAGATCGCCCTGCAGCAGAAACTCGCCGACCGCATCGAGTGGTTCGGCGATGCCGTCCGCACCTTCAAGCAGGACCTGCGGGCCCACCTCGCGATGTAACCGCGGCCCTCTTTCGCAAGTTTCTCCAGATTCGGCGTCACAGGATACGGATGGGCCCGTAACTGATCCGGTGACCAGAACAATCGACAGCATGAACCGGAACGCTCTCATGACGACCGCCCCCATCTATCTCGACAACAGTGCCACAACCCGGGTCGATCCCCGCGTCCTGGAAGCCATGCTGCCGTACTTCGAGTGCGACTACGGCAACGCGGCCAGTCGCTCGCATGTGTTCGGCTGGCGGGCCGAAGAGGCGGTGGAAGCCGCCCGCCGGGAAATCGCCCAACTGTCGGGCGCCCGGGCCGCTGAAATTGTCCTCACCAGTGGCGCCACCGAGAGCAACAACCTGGCCATCAAAGGCGTGGCGCGGGCGAACGCTCATCGCGGGCGTCACATCGTCACCTGCTGCACCGAGCACAAGTCAGTCCTCGACACCTGCCGCCGCCTGGAGGCCGAAGGGTTCCGCGTGACGGTGTTGCCGGTCGACGCCGACGGCCGCCTCTCGCCCGCCGCCGTCGAGGCCGCCCTCGAGGAAGACACGATCCTCGTCAGCCTGATGCTTGCCAACAACGAGACCGGCGTGCTCCACGACATCGCCGCCATCGCCCCCCTCTGCCGGGCGCGAAACATCCTGCTGCATACTGACGCCACGCAGGCCGCCGGCAAGCTGGAAATCGACGTCCGAGACCTCCCCGTCGATCTGCTGAGTCTCTCCGCCCACAAGATGTACGGTCCCAAGGGGGTCGGCGCCCTGTACGTGCGCCGCCGGCGTCCACGCATTGAGCTGGAAGCACTGATCGACGGCGGCGGACATCAGGACGGTATGCGAAGCGGGACGCTCGCCGTTCCCCTCATCGTCGGATTTGGCGTCGCCTGCCGCATCGCGCGGGAAGAACTCGCAGCCGAACAGTCTCGCATCGCCCGCCTTCGCGATCGCCTGGAATCCGCTCTGCTCAATCGCATCTCCTCCGCCCGCGTGAACGGCACGCGCGCGGCCCGCCTCGCCGGAGTAACCAACATCAGCTTCTCTGGCCTGGACAGCGAGTCGCTGCTGACCGGCCTCACCCGTGTCGCCGCGAGTTCCGGCTCCGCCTGCACCTCGCATTCAGCCAAACCGAGTTACGTGCTGACCGCCATGGGGGTCGACGAAGACCTGGCGCGGAGCAGCCTCCGCCTGAGCGTCGGCCGGTTCAACACCGAAGCGGACATTCAGCTCGCGATCGAGCATATCGTGGAAGCCGTGGCCGCCGCCCGGATCGAGGAACCCGAATTCGAATCCCTGTCGCTCACCGATTCCGGCGTCCATCGCCGCTCCTATGCGACCGTCTGCTGACACCGGTTCGCCGACGCCCCCTGCTCCGCCACTTCCAGTTTCCAGGTATCTCCATGCACGCCGCCGCCGTTCTGCCCCCAACTCGCAGCCTTCCGTCCGTAAGGTCAATTCCAGGACGATTCGTGCTGCTGCACGGTCTCCACATCCTCAATGACGGTGTGCAGGCCTCGCTGCTGCTGCTGCTCCCGCTGATCGCCGCACAGGCCGGCTTCGGTGCTCTGGAGATCGGCACTCTCACATCCGTGCACTTCCTCATGGGGGTCCTGCTCGCCGTCCCCGCGGGGATTCTGGCCCGGCGGTTCGGCGGACTCCGCGTCCTGCTGGCCGCCGCACTGCTCAATGCCCTCGCATTGACGCTGCTGCCGCAAGCCGCGAACGTCTGGGGCACCGGCGCGATCGTGACGCTGGCGGGGGCCGGTTTCGGCATCTTCCATCCGATTGCCTTCGCCCTCATCGGCCGCTGGACGACGCGCGAATCGACCAGCCGCGCCATGGGCTGGTTCGTCGCGACGGGCGACGTCGGCCGCTCCGCCATGACGGCCCTGCTGGCGGCCCTCCTCGTCACGATCGCCTGGCAGCACGCGTCATGGCTGCTCGCGGCCCTGCTCGCGGTCGTCGCCGTCTGCGGTCTCTGCCTGTTCCCCCGACCGACCGCCGGTCCCGAAGACCCGCCGGCATCGCATCGCGGCGCGGACGCGGTTCCCACAGTCCCCTCTCATGCGGCCGAGCCGTCCCAGCGGCTCCTCAGCAACACCCGCTTTCTATTCGCTTGCGGCATCGGCGGGCTGGATGCGCTCGCCAACTCCGGACTGTACGTCTTCCTCCCGCTGCTCCTGGCCGCCCGCGGCATGGACATCGGCCGGATCGGAATCTGCCTCTCGCTGTACTTCCTCGGCGGCATCCTGGGCAAGGTGATCTCGTCCCCTGTCGCGGCCCGTTTCGGCGAGCGTTGCACGCTGTCGCTGATCCAGGCCGTCATGGCGGCGGTCTTGATCTCCCTCGCGACGACGCACAGCGAACTCCTGCTGATGCTGTTCTCAGCCTTCGCCGGCGTCCTGGCAAAATCCAGTCTCCCTCTGGTCCTCTCCCTCACATCCGCCGCCCTGCCGAGCCGCTCGACCGAAGTCGGTTTCGGCATCAACCAGACCATCCTCGGCGCCGCGACGACAATCTCTCCCCTGCTACTGGGCGCCGCCGCGCATTTCGGCGCCGCAACATCCGCCGTCACGCTCGCTGCCGCTCTCTCACTGGGAGCCGCGCTCGTTGCGAGGCTCCCGATGGGGAGTCGCGAAGCGCAGTTCTAAAGCGAAATCAACAGTTGTTCTGAAGCGAAGTCCCTCACTCCTTGATCGTCCACAGGCGGGCTGTCCAATCGTCGCTGCCAGTGGCCAGAATCGACTCGGACTTCTGGAATGCCACGGTCGATACCTCGCTGTCATGCCCCTTCAGCCGCTCCGGCGAGCCGGACGCGAACTTCCAGATCCACGCCCCGCCCGCGCCCCATTCGCCTGGTTCCCAGCACCCCAGCGCCAGCACCCTCCCGGAGGGCGAGAACGCAAGCGACCGGGGCCGTGCCCCATTCAGATCAGCCTCCGCCTTTAATTCACCTGTCGCGGCGTCCCACACCGCCACCCGCGACGCATTATTGCCCCCAGCTACGAAGCGCCCGTCGTCTGAGATCGCAACGCACTTCCCGGTGCCCGCTCCGATCGGCCAGCTGCGCACGGCGCTGCCTGTGGACGGATCCCAGATCGAGATCATCCCGTCGGCGCCGGATGTTGCCAGCCGCTGACCATCCGCCGAAAGCGCCATGGCATCCAACTGGGTGCCGTGCGACGCAGACCATTCCCGGACAAACTGAGCGGATTCGCCATCCCAGACTTTGATCGTCCCGTCCCCGGAAGCCGTGAACAACCAGTTGGAAGGAACCGAATACTCGAGGCCGATCACACTTTTTCGATGCTTGCCGACCACCACGACGTCGGCCGTCTCCAGGTCCCGAATGTCGCGGACGAACACGTCGCCAGCGGAGGTCCCCGCGACGAGAAAGTCATTGCTCTCGCCGGCAAACGCAAGACACGTCAGATGACCGGTCACGGAGTACGGCTCCACGATCGCTCGTCCCGTCTTCGTGTTCCAGACACTCAGCGTATTGACTCCATTCTTCAGCGCGAGCCGGCGGTCGTCGGCCGAGAACGCAACTTCCCGCACGGACCCGAGAGGAATGCTGATCAGCAACGAATGGTCGCCGTCCCGGACCCCCGGCCGCAGTCCGTTGCGATAAGCGTCGTAGTAATGCTCGCCGTCGAATCCGCTCTCTTCATACGAGCCGCCGTACTCGGCGAAGGCCGCTTCGGCGGCGTCGCGGTCGCCGGCCCGGCAAGCATGGATGATGTACTCGGCGCGCCGGCCTCGCGCTTCCGGATGGCGTTCAATCAGGTCCTTGTAGCCTTGCTTGATCTGGTTCCACTTCAACTCCTGATACGTGAACTCCGGCAGTTCGTATTGGATCACAGTCTCGGCGAGCACCGCATACATCGCGTTCCCCTGGGACGATCGCGTCGTATTGACGGCGTCCGTTCCAAAGTCATGCAGGTCGCCGGGCCGGCCATACCAGCGGGGCAGCAGCGCCGTACCCATGAACTGCACAACCTCGATATACGCTGGATCAAGCCGCAGTGCCCGCAGGGCGTGCTGGCGCGATGCCGCGACATTGCGGGTCAGTCCATGGGCGCTATGAATCAGCATCATGAACACCGCCGGTTGATCGTCCGCCAGTTCGGCAGCCGCCAGTGCGTGTTCGTGAGCCAGCGTCAGCCGTTCCTGAAACAGCGCCCGATCTCGCTCAGAGAGCGTATTCGCCAGTCCTTCACCGCGCGCCTGCCAGGCATAAGCGATCAGCAGGTCGGCCGCACACAGCCGCGGAGTCGTCGACTGCGGCCTCTGCTGCATCCAGTCCGCAAAAAAATCGAGTCGGGCGGCCCACGGCGGATCCAGGTCAAACAACCCGCCATGTCCGACGATGTCATAGAACAACTCCAGCTGGCTGCGACCGGTCCGAAACTTCGCCCGGGTATCTCTCAACCGCTCGGCCACCTCTTCCAGCTTCGCGATATCCGCCTGTTCGCGCCATTCGGTGATCTGGGCCGCGAACAGGAATTCCGGCGAGTCGTGAATCTCATGCAGTACCTCCGGATCCGTCAGGTCGAGCGGAGCGGCAACGATCGGCAGCGGCGGTGCACGATCGGTCGTGCGGATGCGGAAAGTCTCCCCCTCCCGGCAGTACCGCATGAACAGTTTGTGATTCTCGCGCTCCGGGAACGTCCCCGCCGGATACCAGCCGGCCTGGATGAGGTCAGCCTCCTTCACCAGTTCTGCCCGTACCTCGGCAGACTGCGACTTGATGATGTTCCAGGTCGCCGCCAGAAACAGCCGTCCCCTCCGCGTCACCTTAAACTCTGTCAATCCGTCTGTTTCATGTCCCGTCGGGGAGGCCAGACGATACACACGGGCCTCCCGCAGATGCGGCGGCAGGTTGGCGGCCAACAGCGGCTGCAGCGAACGGCCGGAGATCTCGATGGCCGCATACTCGTCGGGAAACTCATCCGGCCGCGTGTCCCGAATGACGAGCGGAACGATCGGTTCGGCAGGCCGCTGGGACAACAGTCCGTCGCGCCACAACTGCGACGACTCCGCCGGCGGAGCCTCCGTGAGCGGAACCGGCTCCGCTGCGGCGCGGCGCCACACACGCACCTGCTGGCTCGTATCGCTGGCCGCCAGCCACATCCCGTTCGGATGCCAACTGAGACCATCGATTCCGGTCGTCAGATCTCCCAGACTCTCGATCGGATTCGCTCCGTCCGTCTCCCACACATGTACGCTCCCCGCGTGGGCCGGCGAATACTTGTGACATCCGACTGCGAGTGTCTTCCCGTTCGGAGAGAACGACACGAGATAGGGAAACCCGTCCACCGGCTGGCTCCCAATCACGCGTTTCTCCCTCACGCTCCACAGCAACACTTCGGCGTTGTCGCCGCCGACGGCCAGGAGCTTTCCGTCGGGAGTGTAGTCCAGCCCGCGAATCGTCCCGCGCCCCAGTGGATGCTCCGATTCCAACCTCCCATCGGGAACCGTCCAGAATCGGAGGTTGCCATCAGGTCCGGTCGTCGCCAGCGTCTTGCCATCGGGAGACAGGCACGCATCCTGCAGCCCCCCCGCAATCGGACCGATCTGCGCTACCTCGTCTCCGGCCGGCGAAATGAGGCGAACGACGCCGTCCACCGATGCAATCACCAGCAGGCCGCCGTCCTCACTGAACAGTATCCGACGTATCTGCCCCGGCGACGGCTCCAGCCGGCAGAACTGAGAGACCGTCGAGTCGAGCAGGAACAGTCCGCCATTCAGATCGCCCCCCGCCAGCAGTGCTTCATCAGGAGACGTCGCGAACCGATACATGGTCGTCTCGGTGGGAGGCTGCCACTCCGCCAGCCGCGCGCCGGTCTGCGAATGCCACGCCCGCCACATGCCGTCGCTGCACGGCCCCTGCACGCGCATCCCGTCCCGGGTGTAGTCCAGATAGAACGGATTGCCAGGCGTCTGAGCCGTCCACTGCACGCTGAAGTCGTGAGCGGCGCACGACGTGATCAAGACAACCCACGAAAGCAGCGTCAGACAGCAGCGAAACATGGAGACCTCCAACTGCGGAAGATTGCATCCGGCATGACACCGAAGCAGCGTGGGAGACCGATCTGAGCCGCGACTGCGATGCTATCCGTCCGTCGCAACGCTCACAACTGCGGCCACGGCAGCCCGTTGGCGTCCCCCACCCCCAGTGATAAACTTGCCATCAAGCCTCGCGAGAGTGGCGGAACTGGCAGACGCGCTGGACTTAGGATCCAGTCCCGAAAGGGGTGCAGGTTCGATTCCTGTCTCTCGCAGTCGATGATGCTGGACCCTGATGCCGCGTGCAAAATCGGCCGAAGAGGACGGCGGCTGGTCATCCGTCAACGAGCACGCACTCGGGCTCCACCCTCACAATCTCATTGCACGCATGTATGTTTGTTGATATATGTAAAGGGAACCTTCGCGATGCCGGTTTCCGAGGCCGCCGATGACGGGTCCCACTTTGCGTCGATCGTGCCCTGAGTTGCGCCGCTTGGCCGCGTTCAGTCGCCGCGAATTCCTGCGGGCCGGAGCATTGGGGGTCGGCGGGCTCGCGCTCCCGGATCTGCTGCGGCGAACTGCTCATGCGGCGCCGGCGGCCAGCACGAAGAACGTCATCATTCTCTGGATGCGCGGCGGTCCCAGTCACATCGACATGTGGGACCCCAAGCCCGACGCTCCCGCCGAGTACCGCGGGGAATTCGGCACGATGTCTTCCAGCGTGCCCGGCATTCAACTGACCGACATGCTGCCGCAGTGCGCTGCCGTCATGGACAAGTGGTCGATCATTCGCAGCCTGTATCACGAGAACGCCGGCCATTCCGCCGCGGACCAGATCTGCTTCACCGGACATGCACCCGGACCGAACGCGGATCAGAACGTCCATCCCAGCTGTGGATCCATCGTCGCGGAGCAGCTTGGTCGCCGCCTGCCTGAGCTGCCCGCATACGTCATGATCCCGCGAATGGTGCCGGGAACCGACTCCGCCTACCTGGGCCCCGCCTGCAAGCCGTTCGAGACGCAGGCGGATCCCGCCAGCGACGGGCCGTTCCAGGTCCCGAACTTCGAACTGGCGTCCGGACTGACGCTCAATCGGCTGGGTGACCGTGAATCGCTCGTCCGGTCATTCGACCGGCTTCGCGCGGACTGCGACCAGGCCGGCATGATGTCGGCGATCGACGAGTTTCAGCAACAGGCCGTCGGCATCCTCACCTCGGATCGCGCCCGCGACGCTTTCAACCTGGATGCCGAACCGCGCGAGGTCCGCGAGCGATACGGATTCATGCCGGCGTTCGATCCTAAAGCCTCGGACCGCTGCGGCTCGCCCGCCTGGAGCCAGCGCATTCTGCTCGCACGCCGCTTGGTTGAAGCGGGCGTCCGCCTGGTCACAGTCGATCTCCGCTGGTGGGACACGCACGTCAAGGGCTTCGAGTCTCTGCGCCTCGGCTTCCTTCCGCGCTTCGACCAGGCCTACTCCGCTCTCATCGAAGATCTCGATCAGCGCGGCCTCCTCGATTCCACGATGGTGATCGCCTGGGGCGAGTTCGGTCGCACGCCGCGCGTCAACGCCAACGCCGGTCGGGACCACTACCCCAACGTCTTCAGCGCCGCACTCGCCGGCGGTCCCATTCAGGGCGGGCGCGTGCTGGGTTCCAGCGACTCGAAGGGCGCGTTCCCGCTGGAGAACCCCATTACGCCGCAGGACGTGCTCTACACGATGTACCGGCATCTCGGCATCGACACCGAGCATCAGTACGTCGATGCCGCCGGACGCCCCATCTCGGTGCTTCCCTCCGGACGTCCCTTGCACGAACTGACGTAGCGGGTGCGACGTCTCAGGCCGTGCGGGTCGCGGCACGCAGGCGACGGGGGATCCGGGGACGCAGACCCTTCACGGTGTTCCACATCCGGCGGGCCAGCAGGTTGAGTAACTCGGTGCGGGACAGCCTGCTGAAAGCAATATCGCGCAGGGCCCGCTCGTCCGGTGAAAGCTCGATCCCGCGCCGATGGGCGGCTCCTTCGATCGCGACCGTTCCGGAGTGATACACCCGTGTCACGACGTCCGCCAGCTGCTCATCGGTCAGATGAGCGAAGTCCGCAAACAGTGCTTCCTGCTCGCGCGACAGCCGCAGTTGCTCGCGTTGGCGAAGCAGGGCCCGGATCTGCCACAGGTTGATTCCCAGGAACAACACATGCCAGAACAGCGGCCCGTACATCGGCAGCGGCTGGCAGCGACTGAAGAATGCGATGCCGAACAAGAGCCCGGCGCATGTCAGCGCTCGCAGCCATAACATGTCGCGGCCAACGAACGATGCCAGATACAACACGTTGGCAGCGTGAATGCACCAGTCAGCCACGGCTCGGCTCAAATTGGATTCGGTTGATGCACCAGGCAACGACCGGAGACCCTATGCGAATGCCATTCCCAGCGCCGGCGGGACGAAATTCCCCGAGCACCTCAGCAATTCACCGCTGATTCGGCCCCGCTGTCCGGAGGTCGACCACCGTTCTGGTCGGCCGGTGAGAGATCACCCGCGGACGGCCGCCCGATGCCAACCTGCTGAGAGGCGGTTTCGGAACCGGGAGGGCGAGGCTCCTGCCGAGCCAAACTCCGTCGGGGACGCGTAATTGCGACCGGCTCCGCGGGAGCGTCGCCCTCCCACACTTCACCATTCCAAATATTGAAACTGCCGCTAAGGTTAATCCGCCGGTTGAGTCACGAGACGGGGCGACTTGAGAAAGTTCGGGGCGGCCGGCGGCTGGGCCGGAACGGGAGGCGCCTCGATGCAGCCCTCATCCTCCAGCGCCCGGCATTCGGCAGTGGCCAGTGTCTGGAGCAGGTCGCGTCTCGTCACCATTCCGATGAGGCGGCCATCCTCGACAATGGGCACGCGGGGATGCACATGCATTCGCAGTCGCGATGCGAGTTCCGTCAATGAAGCATCGGGGGAGGCCGTTAACACATGCGTCGACATGATCTCGGCGACGCGCCCGGCTCCATCCGGCACCAGCCGCCGGCGCAATAGCACATAATCGGGGACGATCCCCAGCAGCCGCCCCGTCTCATCCACGACGAACAGTTCGTCGACTCCCTGTCGGAGCAGCAACGCTTCGGCCTCGGCAAGCGGCGCGTGCGGATCGACGACCGCAATCTCGGTTGACAGAATACGACGGGCCGTGCCCTGCATAGTCAGATCCCGAGCGACCGAGAAACCCGGCACCGCATTGGCAGACGTCCGGCAACCGCTCCCTCACCAGGGGGGCTCAGCGTATCCATCGGCCGTCACTTCCGGATAACTTGGGTAATCTGTGCGGTCCCCCGAGGAAATCGGCAATTCCTGCAGCCACCCCGCATCATCAATAACACCCGCACGACCCGTGCCGGCCCCGCCCGATAAAACCTTCGCCTCTCCGTCACCGAACAACATCAGCATGACGCGCGACGCGATCGCTCTCTCCATACTGGCGCTCTACCTGGCCGTGGCTGGCATCTGCCTCTGGCGATCTCGACGCAGTTGCGCTAACGACTGGCGCGTCTGGTTCCTGCACTTCGTCGCCCGCTTCTATACGCCGCTGATCTTTCGCCAGCACATTCAGGCCGATTGCCCGCTTCCCTCGGAGGGGCCTGCACTGCTGATCGCGAACCATCGCAGCCCGCTCGACCCGGTGCTGATCTTCTCAGCCAGTCCGCTCAAGCGGGACCGCTATCGCATCCGCCGGGTGGAGTTTCTCACCGCGGCCGAATACTGCAATACGGGCGGTCCCCTCGACTTCATCACGGACGCGATGGGAGTCATCCCCGTCTCGCGCGGCGGCCGCGATATGGGACCCGTCAAGGAGGCACTCCGCCGCCTCAAGGACGGACGCATCGTCGGCGTCTTCCCTGAGGGCCGCATCAACACCGGATCCGGCCTGCTCCCCGCGATCCCCGGAGTCGCGTGGCTGGCGCTGCATTCCCGAGCGCCCGTTTACCCCGCGTTCATCCACGGCGCCCCGCAGGGACCGAACATGGTCGCGTCGTTCTACCGCTTCAGTCGATCACGCATCGATTTCGGCCAGCCGATCGACCTGACCGAATACTACGGACGGCGGATCAATCAGGACCTCCTGCAGGAAGTGACCGACCAGCTGATGGTCGGCCTGGGAGCTATCGGCGAACTGTCGCCGGATGAATCTCTCGGTGCCATCGACCGGGAAGCCGACTCACCGAAGCTGATCGCCACGGCGGGATGAACCGGCCTCCAGGACGATTACGACCGCCATTGGCTTTCAACGTGGGCGTAGCCAGCGCCGCATGTCAAACCCGCCGGTGTCTTCCCCTTCGGGCGGATCCACCCGAAACTGGATCTCGTCGCCGTCGATGTCAATGATGGTCACCGAATAGTCGCCAATCTGCACCGTCTCTCCCAGGGAGAGTTCGACTTCAGATTCGTTCACAAGCATCCTCCGTGAACCGTCAGCAAACAGCGGCCGCTGATGTCGGTTAAAGGCAATCAGGCTGTGCCTGCGATTCGAAGACCAGAGCTGGCCGACGCATCTTCAGGATCCTCGCGAGCTGCCCGGTCCGGGCTTTCTCCGTCAGCGTCCAGACCTGACCCGCGGTCGCGGAATATATCAGTTGCATTTTCCACCTGCAAACTGAACCAGCGCCTCCGCACTCGCAGGTGTGTGACGAAGGTTAAACAGCGCGTCCCGGGCGGCGATCAAAATGCGTCTCGACTCAGAGTTCGCCAGTCACAATCTTGAATTGCAATCACCGCAAGTCGGCGGGACAATCCCGCGAACGGCGAGTGGCTTCGCGTCGGCGACTCCTCAATTCTGCGATTCATGATTGTTACGATCGACGGACCTGCCGGAACCGGAAAGAGTACGGCAGCGCGACTGCTCGCGGAGAGGCTGCAGTTTCACTTCCTCGACACAGGCGCCATGTACCGCGTCGTCGCCTGGGCCACGCTCCAGCGCGGCCTCGATCCGTCCGACGGCGCCGCGGCCGCAGAGACCGCCCGTGCTACGCGCATCGAGTTCGACGGGCAGCGGACACTCGCAGACGGAAATGATGTCACGGCCGACATCCGCAGCGCCGCCGTCACGCACGCGGCGTCGGTCGTGGCGCAGGTCCCCGACGTGCGCGCCGAACTGGTGCGGCAGCAACGGCGGATCGCCGAGGGGCGCGATATCGTCTGCGAAGGTCGCGATCAGGGAACGGTCGCTTTTCCGCACGCGGAGTGCAAGTTCTTTCTGACGGCGGCCCCGCTCGAACGGGCGCGGCGGCGGCAGCAGGAACTGGCCGAGAAGGGGCAGGACGTTTCGCTCGAACAACTGCTCATCGAGCAGACGGAGCGGGATGAACGTGATGCGAACCGGGCCGTCGCGCCGCTCAAGCCGGCTGCGGACGCGATCATCGTCGACACGACGAATCTGGACGGCGCGGCCGTCGTCGATCTGCTGGAGCGGGGGGTGCGCGAACGTCGCCCGGCCCAATGACGGTGGCGAGGCCCGCAGGCGGCCGATAGAGTACGCCGCATGCAGGGCTCCGTGCTTTATCTGGGAGATACGTCGCTCGACACAGCCGCAGCGTACCTGGCGGGGCTGATGTCGTCGTGGGGCTGGCAGTTCGACTATGTCCCGAGCGATCAGTCGCCGCCGCCCGGGTTCGCGACACCGGCGGTCTACGTCATCAGCGACTATCCGGCCGCACGTCTGAACGCAGATCAGCAGCGGCGGATGATCGACGATGTCGCCGAGGGAGCCGGACTGCTGATGATCGGCGGCTGGGAATCCTTTCACGGGCTGGGAGGTGACTGGGACGGGACGGCGGTCGGAGACGTGCTGCCGGTCACCATTGGCAATACAGACGACCGGTTAAACTGCGATCATCCCGTGATGGTTCGGAGCGTCGGAGATCACCCGGTGACGCGCGGACTCCCCTGGTCCCGGCGGCCGCCGCTGATCGGCGGATTGAATCGCGTGACCGCCAGGACCGAGGCGGCGACACTCCTGGAAGCACGCCACTTTCACGCGGTGTGGGACGATGGCAATTTGAAGACGACGGCGACGGACGTCCATCCGCTGCTGGTCGTTCAACCGTGCGGCGAGGGGCGGACGGCGGCCTTAATGACCGACGTTGCGCCGCATTGGGTCGGGCCACTCGTGGACTGGGGCGACGAACGCGTGACGGGCGAGGCCCCTGGCGCTCCGGCGATCGAGGTCGGCAGCCTGTATGCGCAGTTTGTCCGGCAGTTGCTGGAGTGGGTCGGGGGACAGTAAGGAAGCCAGCCGATTGCGGCTGTGCGCGGATGGAGTGGGCATTGCCCACGACAGCGCAAAGTCTGAATCATTCACAGGACCATAGTTCAATCAATGGCAGGAAACGCGCTTGTTGGACAGTCCGGCGGACCGACGTCGGTCATCAATGCATCGTTGGCCGGCGTGGTGGATGCAGCCGTGCGGTCGAAGCAGATCGGCCGCGTGTTCGGGATGCGGTTCGGCATCGAGGGAGTCCTCGGGGACTATCTGCTCGATCTGAGCGCGGAATCGCCCGAGATCATTAAAGCGCTCCGGGCGACGCCCAGCAGCGCGCTCGGCTCCAGCCGGCTCAAGCTGCGCGAGGAGCATTTCGATGCGATCCTGAAGCGGCTGAAGCGGTATGACATCCGCTACTTCTTCATGATCGGCGGCAACGACACGATGGACACGATCCATCGCGTCGTCGCTTACGCGCACTCCCAGGGTTGGGACATGACGGGCGTCGGCGTCCCCAAGACGGTGGACAATGACCTGTTCGGGACCGACCACACGCCGGGCTATCCGAGCGCAGCGCGCTACGTGGCGCTGAGCGTGCAGCAGGGTGCGCTCCTGGCGCGGGACATGCAGCGCGTGGACCAGTTCACGATTTTCCAGACGGTAGGACGCAGCGCGGGCTGGCTGCCGGCGGCAGCGGCCTGCGCTCGACGGAAGACCGGTGATGCGCCGCATCTGATTCTGCTGCCCGAGCGTCACTTCGACCGGGAGCGATTCCTGGAGGCCGTCGCCGCGGCCCATAAGAAGCATGGCTTCGTATCCATCGTGTGCGGCGAGGGAATCACGAATCCGGACGGGTCACCGGTCAGCGCCTCCACCACGACGGATGCGTTCAAGAACGTCGAGTTTGGTGCCATGGGAGGCACGAGCGCGGCGATGATCCTGCACCGCATCATCTCCGACGAGTTCGGCTGGCGCGGAGAATTCCAGGTGACCGAGTCCCTGCAGATGTGCGCGGCGGACCGGACGGTCAAGCTGGACGTCGTCGAAGCATACGCCTGCGGCAAGGAGGCGGTGAGCCTGGCGCTGCGGGGCAACGGCGGCGTGATGGTGACGATCGAGCGGGCCTCGAAGTCCGGGGATGAATACAAGTCCAGCTTTGGAACGATCCCGCTGGCGGAAGTGGCCAACCATGCGCGGCCCATGCCCGATAACATGATCGCCTCCGACGGCATGGACGTTACCAAGGCGTTCATCAATTACGCCCAACCCCTCATCGGCGCACTGCCGGAATACGCCCACCTCACGATCAAGCGCGCGAAGCCGTAAACGGCGAATCCCAGGCGGCGAACCCCGGTTTCTCTGAGAAGACCGCGTTCTGAGTGCGTCATCCATTCTCCGGCGGCATGAGGTCGCGAATCCAGATGTTGCGGAAGCGGGTCTCGTTGCCGTGGAACTGCAGGGAGATCGGCTCGCGCTCGCCGTGGGCGATGTACCGCGGCGACTCGGTGTACGACGTAGCGCCCAGCAGTTCAAAGTGATTCTGCACGAGCACGCCGTTGTGCAGCACGGTGATCGTGGCCTGCGACTCGAGACTCCCGTCGGGATGGAAGCGCGGCGCGGTGAAGATCACGTCGAACGTCTGCCACTCGCCGGGCTTCCGCGAGGCATTCACGAGCGGGGGATGCTGCTTGTAGATGGCGCCGCACTGGCCGTCGAAGTACGTTTCGTTCTCGTAAGAGTCGAGGACCTGCAGCTCGTAGCGGCCCATGAGATACACGCCGCTGTTGCCGCGACCCTGGCCGCTCCCTTCAATCTCCTCCGGTGTGGCGAACTCGATGTGCAGCTGACAGTCGCCGAAGCCCTGCTTTGTGGAGATGCTCGTCTCCCGGGTGATCGCGTAGCCGTCGCGAATCTCCCACTTCTCGCCCCCCTCCCACTGCGAGAGGTCAACCCCGTCGAAGAGAACGATGGCGTCGGACGGCGGAGCATGTCCCTCACCCGGCGTCACGACGGGCGGTTCGGCCCACTGGATGCCGCTGATCCACTCTTTGACTTCCTGGGCAAAGGCGAGGGGGGCCGCGCAGAAGACGGCGACAACGGCGAAGCGGGAGTATCGGCGCATGGTGTGTTTGGTGGAGGTGTCGTGAACGGGAAGGCGGCATGGACTGTAAGCGACTCGCGCGCAGCGCGGCAACGCATGCGGACTTGCACGAGACGTTCCGTGCAGATAGACCTGCTGCCAGTGGCGGTCGGCGTCTGGAGCGCTCATGGACTCACTGCCCAGGTTCCCTCGGTAGTCCGCCGCGTCAGCAAGGACGAGCGTCGCCGAGCGCCAATCCCTCGTTGACCTGAATTCCATGAATCTCCGTCAAAAACTGTAGACGCGGTCTGTGACCCCGTCCGAACCAACTGGGCCGTCGGGTTTTCACCCGATCGCCCGGCCTCACAGAGGCCGGCTACAGACGGGCTACAGACGGAACCTAATGAACACCAGGACCATCGTCACACCTCTTAATCCGGCTCGGTCATTGAGCCAGTGATGCGGCTCGCGCGGGAGAGGGGTAACTCGTAGGAGACTCAGGATGCCGGCGCAGTGGCGGGAGGAGTTTTGCAGCTATGGAGCCACGCGGCTGCAGGACAGTCTGCAGCAGATCGAGAAATGCCTCGCGCTGCTCACACTCGAGCAGGTCTGGTCGCGGCCGAATGACGCATCGAACTCGATCGGGAACCTGGTGCTGCATCTGCGGGGGAACGTGCAGCAGTGGATCGTGTCGTCCATCGGCGAGACCCCGTTTGAGCGCGATCGCCCGCTGGAGTTCGCGCAGCGGGAACTGCTCGCGGTCGAACAGATCCTCCCCCCGCTGCAGGAGACGGTCGCGCGGGCGGCCGGCGTCATTCGCGAATTGAGCGAGAAACGGCTGCTGGAGCAGGTCACGATTCAGGGTTATACGCTGTCCGTCCTGGCGGCGGTCTTTCACGTGATCGAGCATTTCTCGCTGCACACCGGGCAGATCGTCTATCAGACCAAGGCGCTCACGGGCCTGGATCTGAGCCTGTACGATGCGCAGGGTCGCAGGACCGACGGCCGGGCGGCGGGAGTACCGTGAGTCGGAACCGCGAAAGTCGCGAAATCGGCGAATGAAGTCCGATCGCAGGGCGCATTGATCCGACTCGGCACTCCCATGTCATCCACTCCCTCAATACCGGCGTTGCAGGCGTGGCAGTGATCAGGTCGCTCTCGACATTTCGCAGGCGGCTGCTGCAATGGTATGCGCGGCATGGACGTGAGCTCCCCTGGCGCGGGGCGGATGCTTATCAGGTCTGGATCAGCGAAATCATGCTGCAACAGACCACGGTCGCCGCAGTGAAGCCCTACTTTGAGCGGTTCCTCGCGGCCTTCCCGACCGTGACGGCGCTGGCGGCCGCGGATGAGGAAGACGTGCTGCGGTTGTGGGAAGGACTGGGCTACTACAGCCGGGCACGGAACCTCCGCCGGGCGGCGCAGCTCGTTGTGCGGGAGCATGGTGGACGAGTGCCGGACGACGTCGACTCGCTGCAGGCGCTGCCGGGGATCGGCCGTTACACCGCGGGCGCCATCGCATCGTTTGCATATGATCGGCGTGAGCCCATCGTGGAGGCCAACACGCTGCGACTTCACTCCCGGCTGCTCGCCTACACGGGCGATCCGCGCTCGCGCCAAGGACAGGATGCACTCTGGACGTTTGCCCGGGAGGTGCTGCCGCGTTCGGGAGCAGGACGTTTCAATCAGGCATTGATGGACCTCGGCGCGATGGTCTGCACCCCCGTGGTGCCGCGCTGCGACGCATGTCCCGTCCGAAGTGACTGCGCCGCGTTCGCGGCTGGTCTGCAGAGCGAGATCCCCCGGGCCAAACCCAGGCCGAGAATCACCGAATTGACGGAGGCGGCGGTGGTCGTCGTCAAAGGGGGGCGATGCCTGTTGCGGCGGCGCGGCCCCGACGAATGGTGGACCGGCCTCTGGGACTTCCCCAGGTTCGAGGTGGCTGACGACCGCCAGGCCGCGTCAACAAAACCCGAGGTCTTGCAGCGCGAACTGCGGACGCGATTGTGCGAGCAAACCGGGGTCTCCGCCGACATCGGGGAACAACTGACGGAACTGCGGCACAGCGTCACGCGTTATCGAATCCGGCTGCTGTGCTTCCTTGCCGAGCACCAGGGCGGCCGGGCGTTCCCGAATGCCGGGCTGCAGTGGGTGTCAATTGCCCGGATTGGCGAAGTGCCGCTCACAATGCCGGCCCGGAAACTGGCACGGCAATTGGCCGCGCGGCGGGTTTCGCAGCAGATCAGCGGTTGACTGAGGGGCTTAAGGGACGTTCCATTGATTCAGGCGGCCACGGAAGGGCCTCATTGCGGACTGAGCAGCGATGCGACCGATTTTTGTGTCAGGCAGGTTACGCAATCGGTCGAAACGGTATAATGGTTGCTGATGATGCGGGGCAGGCGTCGAGAGGGACACCGACGGGCAATCCCGCCTTTTGTCTGAGGGCGTTCTCGTTTAAGGCGTAGTGGTGACGCGTAATGGGTAACGCGACCCGTACCATGCCGAAGCGGCCGACGATGCCGGACCACGAGCCGGACTTCATCGAGCTTCCGTCCGCAGCTGGCGTGGCCCGGACTGCGTCGACCCCCACCCCGCCGCGACTGCCGGCCGCGACCCGGCAGGAGAGGCCGCCGGTGGTTCGACCGGTGGATGATGATCCGGAACGGCCCTGGACTGAGCGGGCGGCCCGATTCCTGTTCGGCGACGAGGGGGCGGGTTTCGGAATGTCGCTGGTGCTGCACATCGTCCTGCTGGCGGTGCTGGCGATCCCGGTGCTGCGTCAGGCGACCCGCGGCCCGATCATCGCCACCGTCGTCACCGAAAGCACCGAAACTGCTTTCGAGTTCGAGGAGATCGATACCGAACTCGCCCTGCCGGAGGGAGGAGGGCAGGCGCAGTTCGAACTGCCGGACCTGACGGCAACCGAGTCGATCCCGATTACAAAGGCGCTGCTGCAGGATCCGGCAAGCGCAGGCGAGTCCACAGGAGACGGAGTGGGTGATGTCGTCGGCGAAGGGATGGCGACGCTCGTACCCGACAATGCCGTCACCGCGGGCAGCTTCACCGCATTTACAACACCGACATTCAACGCAGTGTTCCCGAAGCGGTTCGGAGTGCCCGAACCGGAACCGGGCGATACACCACAACCACGGCAGCCGTATTACATCACGATCCAGATCAAGGTCCCGGACGGACGGAAGACCTACTCGCTGAACGACCTGGAAGGCACGGTGATTGGAACGGATGGCTGGCGGCAGTCGTTCCCGTTTGATCGCTTCCGCGGTCGATCGAGCGTGTTCGTCATGTCGCGCGACGGCAAGCTGGTGCGCCCGGGAAATACGGTACGTGTTGTGGATGGGGTGGTGCAACTCGTCGTGCTGGTGCCCGGCGCGGTCGCGCTGGTGAAGGACGTCATCCAGGTCGAGTCCAAGATGCTCGACGAGGCGCAGACCTTGGAGTTGGTGTTCGGCGACGGAACGGCGGGATAGCGCCGGCGGCCCACGTAAAGCCGACGGGTTGCAACCCGTCGGCTTGCCGGGTGCTACATCTCCGAAGCTCCCGACTGCTCATAGAGTTCGGCGAGCTGGATCAGGATGGCTTCCATCTCGTCGAAGTACGCGGCCTCCTCCATGTCGGCCTTGCGGTCGCGAAGGCGCACGACTTCGAGTTCCAGTGTGTCTCGCTGCTCACGCAACTCTGGCGGAAGAAAGCGTTCGGCATCGCTGGGGACGAGATGCCACTGGTGCGCGCGGTGACCGTCGACGGAACCAGATGTTGTCGTGCGGACGGGATGAATGCCCTGGAACGCCTCGGCACGAGTGCCGGCGCCGTTCCCGTCGTCATCAATCAGGGCATGCTCGGTGACCAGCCGGGTTTCCCCCTTGTAGAACTCCTCGGTGCGGCGGGACGCCATCAGGAACGCCTCCAGCAGTGAGACCTGTTCGTCCTTGTCGAGATCGGCTGCGAGATCGTCGATGCACTGGGAGAGGTAATCGCCGAAGCGGCTGAAGTTGACCTCCTGGCCATTGCGAGTGGCAGTCACGACAATCCGCTCGGAAGCGGTGAGCGATTCGATGAATGGACCGCTGGCGGATGAGCAGTTGATGATTGCAGTGGGGCAGGCTACACCGGCAAGCCACTCGGTCAGTTCGTCGGCGGAGACGTCGGGGCCGCGGAGGTTGAAACGGGCGTGGCGGCCGTCGAACGTGCCGTGTCCGATGAGGACGAGCCAGAGCCGGGGAGCGTCGGCCACGGTATCGGTCAGCAGTTGCTGCAGTTGCGTGCGATCATCCGCTTCGTCGTTCGTCAGGCCGATGGTCGAGACATGCAGCCCGCCGCGCTCTCCGGCGGTCTGCCAGCGCTCCGTCCAGGTGTGGAAAAGTGGTGTGAATTCGTCGCTGCCGCCGGCGCCGCACACAACGATGAGTCGGTCGGCGGTTGAGTGAGGCTTCGGTGCGTCGGCGCGGGAGGGTCGTTCGGCGAAGATGAGGACGCACGAGGAAATCAGGACCGTCCACCTGAGTGAGAGCTGAGTTTGCCCCCTCACCCCCGGGCTCTTTCCCCGCACAACGGTGATTGAGGTCGCAGGGCTGAGTGGTGGGGAGAGGGGGGACGCTGCAAGGCGTGTTCTGTTGCAGTTCATGGCAGGCCCCTCCAGCGGCGGAGGCCCCATTCGGCGGTAAGGCAGATGATCGCGAGCAGCAGGACCCAGGGGGCGTGCCACAGAGGGCTGGTCCAGGCCTCAGTGACCGGAGCGCGCCGCATGGGGAGCGTCTCGACGAAATCGGTGAGATCGCTCAGTCGGACGAGTTCCCCGCCGGTGTGTGCGGCGAGTTCCGTGAGCAGCGACTCGTTAACCTCAACCTCGCGGAACTCGTCGGCGCTGCGGTCGGTGGCCCAGCCGACTTCATCGCGGCCGGCGATGTCGCCGTGTTCATCGAGGGCGACGACTTCGACGCGGTACCCCCCCGGGCCCCGCGGGACGTACGCCGTTTCGAACAGGCCCGGTTCAATGAGCGACGGCTCGGCTGTGAGCGTAAGCGGCGACTGGCCCGGGGCGTGGATGGTGACTTTGACGGATGCATTATCGAGCGGGGCGAAGGCGGCGTCACGGACGCGTGTTTGAACCAGCATTGCGGCCGTGGCGCCGGCATCGGTCGGCCGCACCGAGGCTTCCGTGCGGTTGGGAACGTCGGCGACAAGCCAGCGGACCGTCTGCCGCCAGGACTTCGCGAGATCCTCGGGCTGCGACACTTCCTGCCGGAGGGACCAGCGCCACAGGTCGCCGATCAGCATCGCGGCGACGCGGCCATCGCCGTAGGGGTGCGCGACGAGCGCGGGATAGGTGACGCCGTCGTCATCGCGAACCGTGGCGAGGATGTCGGCCGCCGGCTTGATCTGGCTGGTGCGCGTCACGGTCTGGAAGCCGGGCATCTCCGCCAGTCGCTGCTGCTCATCCTGTTCGGTGCTGCGGAGCCGGATCCAGGGTTGCAGCCAGCCGTCACGGGTGAGGTTCAGCCGGTACTCGACGCCGGTCTGTTCTTCGGCGGGGCGGTCGAGATAGACGGGCAGGAGATCGCCGACGGGAGTGCGGGAGTATCCTCCGTGGCGGAACGAGTCGGGACCGCCGAGCATCAGCAGTCCGCCGCCGCGCTCGGAGACGAAACGCTCGATGAGCGAGAGCTGGTCGCGCGAGAAGAATCCCGCCTCGACGTCGTCGAGCACGATCGCGTGATACTCGTAAAGTTGCTCTTTCGTCTTGGGAAAACCGTCACGCAGTTCGCTCTCATCGCGCGTGCCGAGCCGGACGATGACGGGCTGGTCGTACGACTCGGTTTCTTCGTCAGCGTTCTCCTTGAACCCGCTGAAGAGCGGATTGCTGGACTCGCCGGCGCGGCCGCGAAAGTCGAATTTGGCCTCCTTCCGCGCGATGCGAATCATGCCGACGAGATCGATCTCGGGATCGTCCTCCAACGCGCGGCGGAGAAACTTGAATTCCCAGTTGGGACGGCCGGAGACGTACAGCACGCGGTAAGGCCCCTGGCCGCGATCGACGGCCAGCAGGCGCGAGTTGTTGAGCGTGGTCGCCTCGTCCGAATCGCCGTGGTCGTCCTGCTCGGCTTCGGCGGCAGTCAGCACCCGCACGCTGTAGAAGCTCAGCCCGGGAAGCGATGGGCGAAACTGGAAACGAAACGCGGCGGGGCTGTCGTTGCTCGGCGGGGGCGTTCGGAGCTCCTGCACAACATCGCCCGAGTCGCTGACGAGCCGGCCAACAAGCTGGTCATCATCGAGCGCCGTCGCTCTGACGTCCGCCTGGACCGTCACAGGTGCATCTTCGAACGATGACTGCGTGATGGAGACTCGAGTGAGAGCGACGTCGGTTTGACCGGCGCGGCCTTCGAAAACGACCGGATATACCGGAGCGAATTCAGAGATGCGAGCCAGGCTTTCGGCCGTCCAGTCGGTAGCGTTGCCGTCGGTGAACAACAGCACGCCGGCCACGGGGCGTTCGCGAAAGCGATCGGAAAGCGTCGTCAGCGCTCCATCGAGGGCAGAGGCTTCCCCTGACCAGTCAAGATCGTTGTACGCATCGACGGAAGCAACCCGCGAATCGAACGAGTAGCGGCGGACATCGAAGTCCTGGGCAAGGCGGATCTGCCACGGCGTGCGGTCGGCGGCGAGTGCTTCCGCGAGGAGCTCGGCGCGAGGAGGAGCACCGCCGCCGTCACGCACCTGCAGGCTGGCGCTGCGGTCCACGAGAACCAGGAACAGGTTTTCGCCGGGTTTGACCCGCGTGCCGCTCCAAAGGGGTTCGCACAGGCACGCCAGCAGCAGCGCGAGCCCAGCCAGCTTGAGCGTCGTGGCGACGATCCGCAGACCCGAAGGCCAGCCGGTGCGGAGATAAGCGCCGATCACGGCCAGCGCCAGTAACACGAACACCCCAACCGCCGGCCACAACCAGTAGCGCTCGCCAAGCAGAATGGAAGACAGCACCAGCGGCACGCTGCACCGGGGGCTCGTCGTGATGCGAGGTTCGGGACGGACGCAGTGAGATCAATTGTAGGGAGCGAGCCTCCAGAGGCACAATCGCCGGCATCATCGGACCGCGTGCCGACGCCCCTGCGACTTGAGAGCAGTATCAGATCGCCGTTGTCAGGAATTGCCGGACGTCACACGCTCGATCTGTGCGAGCGCCCATTCGGCGGCTTCGCGGATAATGGGATCGGGGTCAGCGGAAGCCCGTGTGAGTGCCGACGAGGCTTCACCACAGCCGGCGTTGCCGAGAACGATGCAGGCGTTGCGGAGGATGCCGGACCGGCCCGGTCTGGCGAGCGGGGTGTGACCGAAGCGCTCGTCGAACTGCGCCTGACTGAGAGAGAGAAGCTCGATGCAATCGGCCGGCGAGAGGTCGGGGCGGGACTGAAAGGCGGGATCGCTCGTGCGGGGCGCCTTGCGGTTCCAGGGACACACATCCTGGCAGACGTCGCAGCCGAACAGCCAGTCGCCGACGCCGGCGCGATGTTGCTCCGGGATGGATGTGTCTCGGAGTTCAATGGTGAGATACGAGATGCAGCGGCTGGCGTCCAGGACATAGGGGGCGACGAACGCGTCGGTCGGGCAGGCATCAAGACAGCGCGTGCAGGTCCCGCAATGCGCTGTCTCATGCGGTGCATCGGGCTGGAGACGAATGTCGGTCAGAATGGCGCCGAGAAAGAACCAGCTGCCGATCCGTCTGTTGAGCAGCATGGTGTTTTTGCCGAACCAGCCCAGACCGGCGACGCGCGCGAAGTCTCGCTCCAGCAACGGAGCCGTATCGACCACGCATCGTGTGCGGCATCCGGGTGCGTGCGCGTGAATGTAGCCCGCGAGCCGGCTCAGACGGAGCCGCAGCACGTCGTGATAATCGGCGGGACCGTGGGCGTACGAAGCGACTCGAGCCTGGTGGGGAAGTAAGTCGGCTGGGGGATCGTCGCTGCGGTAGTTGACGGCCGTCATGATGATGCTGCGGACGCCCGACAGAACTCGATCGGGTTCCGCATAGGCTTCGCGACGACGACCCAAGTACGCCATGTCGCCGGAGTACCCTGCGCTGAGCCAGTCGTGCAGGTGCCGCAGTGTCTCGGGAGTGCCGGGCCGCGCAATCCCGACCAGGTCGAATCCAATGCGCCGGGCCTCCTGCTTGATTTCCTCGTGCATCGATCCGGTGTCTGTGACTCGGGCGCAAACCTATCCAAGAGCACGAGTTACCCGCACCGGCCCAGTCACGCATTGGAGCGTTGACCTCATGCGTCTCGCTGCTGTCGGTAGCGGAGGGCTTCGACTTGAGTTGATCTTGACCGAAATCTGGATTTCTGGAGAATCCGCCCCCCACTTCCTCTCAGCGGCATCGCAGCCCTCACTGCATTGCCGTTCTCCAGACCCCTCTCTGTACGACAGGACCTCCTGTGAATACTCCGCTCCTGGTCTTGCTGACGGCAGCTGCCGCGACGGCGACAGACGGAACGAGTCCCTCATTGTACCGCTCGACGCCGGTGCTCGCAGCGGCTCTTGAAGGTTCTGCCACACCGGCGGTGATCCGCGGACAGAGCCCCTACGGCTCCGAACCGCTGTACACCCCGGGAGTGCAGGGAAACACGACGACGCTCTACCCGCCGACTTACGCGCCGGACGGGACACAGTACCCGGCATACGATCCGGCGATCACGACGGACCCGTATGGGAACGCCACGCCGTACTACCCCGGCACAAGCGATCCGTGGGCGCAGCCTCAGCCCGGCACTCCCATGCCGTATGCACCGGCTCCCTACTACGGTCAGCAGCCGGCGCCGATGAACGTGCCGCAGGGCTTCTACACCTATGGGATGAACGGCCCGCAGCCGTACCGATACGGGCTGCAGGAGCGGGTGAACATCGGCTGGCTGCCCGATTCGGGGACGAGCCCGAACCGGGGAGACTTCTCGATCTTTGAGTTTGACTTCGAAAAGTCCTGGGTGACGCCCGTCTGGAACAACTGGGTGTTCACTGCGTCGCCGCAGTTCAATGCCCGGTTGTGGGACGGTCCGAGCGGAACGATCGGCCCGGCCAACCTGCCGGCCGACGTGTACCGCTTCGGCATGGCCTTTCAGCTGGCGACGCCGCAGGTGAACGGCTGGAGCGCCGAGTTCGGCTTCAATCCGTCGTTCGCCCACGATTTCGAAGCGGACGTGGATTCGGACGCGTTCTTCTTCGATGGCCACGCGGTCGCGTTCTGGCAATGGAACCCGCAGTGGACATGGGCGTTGGGCTTCCTGTACTGGGATCGCGTGGACGACATCTTCCTGCCGTATGCGGGATTGGTCTACACGCCTAATGACTACTGGGAATTCCGGCTGGTGTTCCCGAATCCGCGGATCAGTTACTTCCTGGGAACGCCGTACGGCGTGGCGACGTGGGTGTATGTCGGAGCCGAGTACCACGTCGAGGCCTACTACATCGATCTGCACTTTGCGGGAGTCGATACGCGGGTGCAGTACGAGGACTGGCGGGTCTATGGCGGTATGCGATTCGAGGCCGGCCAATACGTGACGTTCTTCGAACTGGGCGCCGCGGTAGCCCGCGAGGTGGACTTCGACCGCGTTGGTGCGGACTTCGACGTCGACAGCGGTTTCTTCGGCCGCGTCGGACTGCGATGGTAGGTGGCTGAGGATGGAGGATTGAAGATCGAGAAGCGGGACGCGCGTACTCCGTTCAGGCCGCGTCCGCTATCCTCTATCCTCCATCTTCAATCGTCGCCAGTTCCGCAGTAACAGTATGTCCCGCACGACCACACCCGTCGCCGTCATCCTCGCCGCCGGGCAGGGGAAGCGGATGCAGTCTGACCTGCCGAAGGTCCTGCACCAGGCATGCGACCGTTCGCTGGTGGAGTACGTGCTGGATGCAGCCCGGGCCGCGGGAGCCGAGCGGCTGATTGTCATCGTCGGACACAAGGCCGAACTGGTGCGCGAGGCGCTGGCCGGACGCTCCGACGTGGAGTTCGCAGTGCAGAAACGGCAGCTGGGAACGGGGGACGCCGTGAAGGCGGCCGGAGATCTCCTGGCCGCGCACGAGGGATCGGTGCTCGTTCTGGCGGGGGACACGCCGTTGATCGGGAGCGGATCGCTGGCCCGGTTGCTTGAGGAGCAGCAAACGCATCGCGCGGCGTGCGTCGTCGGTACGGCCGAGACCCAACAGAACCAGGGACTGGGCCGGATCGTGCGTGACGAGCGAGGGGACTTTCTCCGCATCGTCGAAGAGAAAGACGCCAGCGCCGCAGAGAAGGCGATCCGCGAAATCAACACGGGATGCTACGCGTTCTCAGGGCCCGACCTGTTCAGCGCACTGGATGAGATCCGGCCTGCCAACCAACAGGCGGAATACTACCTCACCGATTGCGCCGAGATCCTCAGGCGCCGCGGCAAGTCCGTCCGGGCGGTGCAGTGCTTCACGATCGAGGAAGCCCTCGGTGTGAATACGCCGGATCAGTTGGCGGAAGTCGAGAGAGTGCTCAAGGGGGCGTGATGCGCCTTCGGGAGTGTCAGTCCGGCGGTCCCGCAGCGGCCCTGCGGCGGACTCAGCGCCCCTCCACCCGCTCCCGTTGCATCGCGGAAATGCGGCGCACGAGCAGGATTGCAACGATGCACATCGGCAGATCGATCAGGCCGATCACGATATCCATCAGCATGCCGGCCCTGAGGTCCCCCACTGTCTCGGCGCGTAATCCCAGCCTCATCGAAAGCTGGCCCGCGAAGTTGCTGATGATCCACAGCGTCCACCAGGCCGTGACCAGCGCCGTCGACGCATGCCGCGGAGCGCTGGCCTGGTAGATCTCCTTCATCGCCTGGAAGGGACGGAACAGGTTCATGATCGGCACGAAGTACCAGCCGACCGACCACCCCGGCGAGATTTCGAGGGGCCGCCCCGCGATGGCGGCCGCGTTGTGGTTGGCCCGGAACTTCCACATCAGGAACGCCACGACGCAGGTGATGTACGTCGGGAAGTAAAGAAGAGCGAGTCCCATGAGGACCAGGTCGCTCGTTACGGCCGGCAGTTCGTCGATGAGGCCGTCCGCCGGCACTCCCTGCAAGTCGATGAACTGCACGATCGCGACGATCCAGAATCCGAGGTCGAGGATGAGTATGCCGGCGATCAGCACCGCGGTCAGCGCGGTCAGGACAGTCGCCGGGCGGTAACCGCGGACCTCCCTGCTCGCGCTCCGTGTGCTCCGGGGTCGATGGCGTCGTGGCGGCAGCACTTCGTCCAGCGGTGTCTGAAACTCTGAAAGGTCGTCGGTGAGCCATGGGTCAGCCGGCACTGCCGGAAGGGCGGCCGCCGCCGCGGGAACTGTGATCCGCGTTCCGCACTTCGGGCATTTGCCGCTGCTGCCGGCTCGCACATCGGCGACCTTCAACTGTGACTGACAGGCCGCACAGGTGAACTGAATGCTCATCGCGAGGATCCGCAGGGAGTGACGGACTGGCAAGGCAGCGGCCGTCACCGTACTTTGGCGAAACGGCTGTTTCAAATGTGATGGTCGACGTCTGCGACAATGCCCGCCGGACCGCCGATGATCGAGTCCGAAGCGTTGTCGTCCTGAAGTGGACTCCTTACCGCCTGTTATGATCGGGACAAGAGCATGTTGGATCGCCGCGAGTTTCTGGCCGCCGCAGCAGGTTTGTGTTTGTCTTCCAGGCTGCTTCGGGCTGAGGCGCGCCGTCCGAAGATCGCGTTCATTGGCACCGTGGTGTTTCGGCATTCGCACTCGCAGCATTTTCTCGACCGTTTGACGCTCGGCTATGCGTGGCAGGGCAGCTGGGTCGCGCCCCGTGTCGATATTGCGTCCGTCTATATCGACCAGTTCCCGGAAGGAGACCTGGGGCGGGGCCGGATCGAGCGTCACGGGTTGCCGCAGTTCCCTTCGGTGGCGGAAGCGCTCACGCTGGGGGGCGACAAACTGGCGGTGGACGGCGTGGTCGTCATCGGCGAGCACGGGGACTATCCGGTCAACGAGCTGGGGCAGACGCGGTACCCGCGCTACGAATGGTTCAAGGAGATCGTCAAGGTCTTTGAGGACAGCGGCCGCAGCGTGCCGGTGTTCAACGACAAGCATCTCTCCACCGTCTGGGACGAGTGTGCCGAGATGGTGGAGGACTCAAAGCGTCTGGGGTTCCCGTTTCTGGCGGGTTCGTCCCTGCCGGTGACGTGGCGACTGCCGGCCATCGACATGCCTTACGACGCGGATCTGCGCGAGAGCGTCTGCGTCGCCTACGGCGGACCGGACAGTTACGACTTTCACGCGTATGAGACGGCACAGTGCATGTCGGAACGGCGGCGCGGCGGAGAAGTGGGCATCAGCAGCGTGCAGGCGCTGCGGGGTGATGCGCTGTGGTCGGCGCTGGAGTCGGAGGATCGGGCGCGGACGCGGGAATTGTTCGTCTCGGCCCTGACCCGCAGCCACAACCTGCCAGTCGAGGAAGGCTTCCCCAGCGACCGCGTCGCGTACGAATGGGCGAAGCGCGTGCTGCCCAACACGCTCGGCTTCTTGGTCGACCACCGCGACGGCTTTCGCACGACAGCCTTTCTCACCGGCATCCAGGACTTCAATTATGCGGGCTACATCGCCGATCGGGACGAGACGGTGTCGTGCCAGATGTACCTGCCCATGCCGGGCCACGGCTCCTCAACGGCCGACTTCTTCACCCCGCTCACACGGCACATCGAGGACATGATCCTCACCGGCCACGCCCCCTACCGCGTCGAACGCACGCTGTTGACCTCCGGCATGGTGATCGCCGGCGTCCAGTCGCTGCACCGCGACGGGGCGGACGTCGCGACGCCGGAAATGGCGGTGGAGTATTCTGCTCCCGAAGAGTCGACGTTCTGGCGGGTGTGAATTCTCAAAACTCCGCGTTCTTCGGCGTGCGCGGAAATGGGATGACGTCGCGGATGTTCTGCATGCCGGTCAGCAGCAGCAGCATGCGCTCCAGGCCCAGTCCAAAGCCGGCGTGGGGGACGCTGCCGTAGCGGCGGAGGTCGAGGTACCACCAGTACTCGTCCGGGTTGAGGCCGGTCTCGTGCATGCGGGCCTCAAGGACGTCCAGCCGGTGCTCGCGCTGGCTGCCGCCGATGATCTCCCCCACTCCCGGCACCAGCACGTCTATCGCCCGTACGGTTTTGCCGTCGTCGTTGCAGTACATGTAGAAGGGTTTGATCGCCCGCGGATAGTCGTACACGATGATCGGCTGCTGGAAGTGCTGCTCCGTCAGGTACCGTTCGTGCTCCGCCTGAAGATTGTGTCCCCACTGCACCGGGTACTCCCAGTCGCGCCCGGCCGACGTGAGGATGTCGACAGCCTCCGTATACGGGACCCGTTTGAACTCCTGCTCGATGATATGTTTGAGCGTTGCCAGGACGTTCTGGTCGATCCGCTCGTTGAAAAACGCCATGTCCTCTTCGCAGTGATCGAGCGCGTCCTGGATGATGTGCTTGATGAAATCCTGCGCCAGCTGCATGTTGTCGGCCAACTCGTAGAACGGCATCTCCGGCTCGATCATCCAGAACTCCGCCAGGTGCCGCGGCGTGTTGGAGTTCTCCGCCCGGAACGTCGGCCCGAACGTGTAGCAGGGACCGACCGACGTGGCGAAGACCTCGGCTTCCAACTGGCCGGAGACGGTGAGGGCGGCGCGTTTGCCGAAAAAGTCGTGGGAGTAGTCGACGGTCGATGGTCGATGGTCGATGGACGGCGCTGGCCGCTGGCCGCCGGCCTCTGGCATGGTCGCCTTCGGCTCACCGCTCAGCGATCTCTGTTCTCCGCCGAGGGTGGTGACGGTGAACATTTCGCCGGCGCCTTCGCAGTCGCTCGTGGTAATGATGGGCGTGTGGACGTAGACGAAGCCTCGCTGCTGGAAGAAGTTGTGAACGGCGTAGCTGACACGGTTGCGGACGCGGGCGATGGCGCCGAACGTGTTGGTCCGCGGCCGCAGGTGGGCGATCTCGCGAAGGAATTCGAAGGAGTGGCGTTTTTTCTGCAGTGGGTATTTGTCGGCGTCCGCCTCGCCGATGAGTTCGAGCGACTTCGCGTGCAGCTCGATGCGCTGCTTGGCGCCGGGGGACGCCTTCAGCTCTCCCGTAGCGCGCACACTCGCTCCGGTGTGAACCCGTTTGATGGTCTCAGCGTAACCCGGCGCCGCGCCGTCGACGACGATCTGCAGGTTGGCCATGCAGGAGCCGTCGTTGAGTTCGATGAAGGAGAATCCCTGCTTGGAGTCGCGACGGGTGCGGACCCAGCCGGCGACCGTGACCGGCGCGCCGTCCTGCCCGACCTTGAGCAACTGGTCAATCCGTGGAGTGGTGGACATGGCTGCGGGCTAAGGGTTGAGAGACAAGGGACGAGGCTTACTGTATGGAATGGGGCGCGGCCGGGCGACTCATCGACTGCGAGGATTGCCGGCCCGGTTGCGCGGCAGGATGCCTGTGAGTCGGGCAACTCTGTAAGATTTCAACTTGTGCGGGGCATGGGGGGGCTGCCAGGTTGATGTGAAGTTGGGAGCAGGCACTGCAAAACTGGAGCAAACTGGTTGATGGGAGTTCATCCGATTCTGGCGGGTGAAACGATGTCCGGAGCGAGCTATCTGAACGGATGATGGTGCGCGACGGCGGAAGCCATTAGTGTGCATTAGCGCCCGTTGACGCCATGGTGTACGGTCGGGGATTCCGGGCGATCCGGCGATTGGTGTCCTGACTCATTTCGACGGCGTGGAGATGACGTACGAGCCGGCGACTGATCGTGCTCCAGCGTGGCGTGTTCCGCAGGTGGGGACGCTGGCGATCGTGGCGGTCCTGCTGCTGCTGGGAGCGTTGTTTCTGATGGCGTGGCTGCCGGCGCGGCGACAGGCGCGGGCGGTTGAGATGGTCAACCGATTCGGCGGGTACGTCGTCTATGATGAGGGGTTCGAGGTCTCGCCGTGGATGACCGGACGTCCCGGGGGGCCGGAATGGCTGTGGTCGATCGTCGACCCGAATCTCGTCTACAACGTGATCGAAGTGCGTCTGTACGGCGATTCCGCGACGGCTGACGACGTCGGGCGGGAGGTGTTTCCACATCTGGCGGCATTCCGGCGCGTGCGGACCATCTCAGTCAGCGACGCGAACGTCACCAACGAGGACCTGCGCTGGGTTTCCGACCTGCCGGAGCTGCGGGCGATGTATCTGCAGCAGACGGAGATCAGCGAGGAGAATCTCGAACATCTGAGAGGACTGGAACTGGATTGGCTGTGTCTCGCGCGGACATGGGCTGGCGACGACTCGCTGGCCAGCCTGAGGGACATGACGACGCTGGAGTACCTTGACCTGACGCGGACGCGCGTCACCGACGCCGGGCTGGTGCACCTAGAGCGGCTGCCGAACCTGAAGACGCTGATCCTCCGCCGCAGCCGCGTGACGGAAGAGGGGGCGGAGGCGATCCGGGCGAAGCTGCCGGGATGTGAAGTGCAATGGGAGCCGCTGGAGCGGCGGTGAGTTGTGCGCTGAGGCGAGGGGAAAGTTTGACGCAAAGTCGGCGGAATCGCAGAGGATCGCAAAGTGCTGCGGGCGGGCGATGCAGGGAAGTTCGCTCAGGGAGAGAGAGTCGTTTGAGTGGTGATGGCGAGCGTGTGGGGAGAGGATACGATCGAGATGTGATTCGTTGGCCCTCGCCCCCGGCCCCTCTCCCGCGATTTCGTCGGTCGTGTCAGGGACGCGGCTCGCGCGGGAGAGGAGGGCCTGCGCGGGGAGAGCGCGGGCGAACCTGTTGTCGGCAGCAAGTGTCCGGGCGGGGATGAAGACGCGTGCGGACAAGACGGAAACCAGCCTGGCCGCGACGGTCGCCGCGGAGGATCTGCGCGTGGGGGACGACGTGGCCGTCCTGAACGAGATTCACGAAGTGCCGACATGGTTCTGGACGTTCAGCGAGATCTCCGATGCGTCGGACGGGTTGGTGCGGATCAAGACGGCCTCACGCAGCGCGGGGACGCCGCTCAAAGTGGAGGGGATCTGCCTGCCGTTCGTGCTGCTGAAGCGTCCCGACGGGAAGCCCAAGCAGGTGGATGTGCGGCGCGTGCAACTGGTGCGGCTGGACCGGGCGTACGCACGGCTGGTGCGGAAGGCGATGCGGGAACGGCGCGCGAAGCAGCGGGGAGTTGCGCGGCGGCGTGGATGTTAGATGGGACGCCGGCCGGGTTTCCGGGGAGGGGTCGCGCAAATGGGGGTTGGATATCTAGAGGCGGTTTCAGTACCGGGAGGGGGAGGCTCCTGCCGAGCCAACTCCGTCAAGGGACGCGTTAATACGACCGGCTCCGCGGGAGCGTCGCCCTCCCACACTTCACCATTCCAGTATTGAAACTGCCCCGGCGACGTTCGGCCCTCGCTGGCGCGTCGGGCTAGTGTGGGAGGTGGGCGGCGTTGCTTGGACGCCATTCGTGTTCGAGCATGGCGTAGACGTAGTCGTCGACCCATTCGTCGGCGACGAGGTTGTCGTGGATGAAGTGGGCCTCGCGGCGCATGCCGATGCGCTCGAGCAGCTTCCAGGAGCGCTCGTTGCGGACGTCGGTGGCGGCGATGATGCGGTGCAGGTTGAGTGCGCGGAAGCCGTAGCCGAGGGCGGCGTGGACGGCGCGGGTGGCGTAGCCGCGGCCGGAGTAGCGGGGGTTGAAGGCGAAGCCGGTCTCCCCCTGCCGGTCGTCGGGGCTGTTGATGGTGAGCTGGCAGTCACCGATGAGCTTCTGTTCGGCGACCAGTTCGACGGCCAGGATGAGCGGCACGCCGGGGTCGCCGGGGTGAATCTGCATCTGCTGCTGGATGCAATGCTGCACGTCGGACTCGGCCCAGCAACCGAAGAACTCATAGCGGACGACCTCGGGGTTGGACTTGATCTCGAGGAGGTCGGCGACGTCGCGGGGTTCGAGGCGACGGAGGAGGAGGTCGCCGAGGTTGAGGGGGAGTGTGTCAGAGGGCATGGAGGTAGGTCATGCTGTGCGTTCACGTTCTCAAGGCGACGCCAAACTGCATTGCACGCTGAGCATGTCAGGCGGAGCCTGACCTACGAGTCCGGATCATGAGCAACCCAGCCTGGGGGGCTGGCATATGGTAGCCGGCGGCTGAGCGCAACGACGCCACCGGTCAGGGTGCAATCGCAGGTCACTACGCGGTTTCGATGGCACCCCTCCGGGGTGCGGGACGCGACGAGGGACGGTATCCGGTGGTATCGCTGCGCTCAACCACCGGCTACCGTATGCGACCCCTGCCGGGGTCTGGATGTCGCACGCTCGTTTGGTCTGCGACGCGGACGCTGGGAGCGGCCGGGGCGCGCTCTGCAAATCGTAAGCATTCCGTCAGGCGGAGCCGGACCTACGAGAGGGCCATCGTGACGGTTTTGAGTTCGGTGTAGCTGTTGAAGGCGGCGGCTCCGAGTTCGCGGCCGATGCCGCTCATTTTGAACCCGCCGAACGGGGCGGCGGCGTCGAAGACGTCGTAGCAGTTCACCCAGACGGTGCCGGCTTTGATCCGGCGGGCAATCTTGTGCCCCATACTGATATCTCGGGTCCAGACGGCAGCCGCCAGTCCGTACTGCGTATCGTTAGCCGAGTCGACCAGCTGATCGAGATCATCGAACGGGAC
>JBGTSJ010000018.1:0-136127 GCA_041940305.1 Planctomycetaceae bacterium | reverse complement strand
TCATCTTCCAGGACCCCTACAGCTCGCTGAACCCGCGGCTAACGGTGGAATCCATGCTGGTGGAAGCCATGATGGTGCACGGACTCGGGCAGTCGAGGCGCGACCGCAGGGACCGGTCGGCCGCGCTGCTGGAAGAAGTGGGACTCGAGGCGGCGCATCTACGGCGGTACCCGCACGAGTTTTCCGGCGGGCAGCGTCAGCGGCTGTCGATCGCCCGCGCGCTGGCGGTCGAGCCTCAGTTCATCATCTGCGACGAGTCAGTCTCGGCACTCGACGTCTCGGTGCAGGCGCAGGTGCTGAACCTCCTGAAAAACCTGCAGGAGGAGCGCGAGCTGACCTACATTTTCATCAGCCACGACCTGAGCGTGGTGAAGTTCATGTCCGATATGATGGCCGTAATGAACGACGGCCAGTTCGTGGAGTTCGGCCCGTCGGAGAACATCTACGCCAACGCGCACGAGGCGTACACGAAACGGCTGATCTCCTCGATCCCCGACGACTCGATCGACAAGGTGCGCGAGCGCCTGAAGCTGCGTCAGGCGGCCCGCGAAAAGCGGCTGGCGAAGGCGTGACGGTACGTCAAGAAACCCGGCCTCTCAAAGAAGCCGGGTCTCTTCCCACAGCGACATTCCGCGCCGAGATCATGCGTCCGTCGGAGCGAAGGCGTGCCGGCTTGCAGATCAAACCATTCTGTCTATAGTTGAGGCGATTGCCCGTGCACCCGTCGGGGCGGGCGGAATTGCGGCCGCCCCGTTCTTCCATTCTGGAGTGCAATATGCGCCCATTCCTCGCGGTTGTCTGCGCAGCATCATTGATGCTCTCGTGTGCGTCGGTTTCAACGGCTCAGGAGAATGACGGGGAGGCGGAGTCGGCGACGTCTTCGCCCACCGATGAGCTGGCGGCAGCACGGCTGGAGTACATGCTCAAGGCGCTCGGCAAATATACCGTCGTCCTCGACGGCGACGACGAGCGGACAGCCACCGTCAATGCCGACGACGTGCTGCGCTGGTCGAACCCGCTGGGAGACGTCGTGGACGGCCTGCTCACCGTCTACACGACCGGGCCGGGAGAGCGACCGGCGGCGCTGGCGCACTACCACGTGCATGGAGCTCAGCTGAACGGGCTGGAGATGTTTGAGTTCGCGGATGTGTACCCCGGGCCGATCGAGGTCCGCCGCAACCGGCAGCGCATCTGGTCCCCCGAGGAACGGTACAGCGAGTTCAAAACGCTGGAGGACGGCCCGCAGCCGCACGACAACGCGTCCTTGCGGCTGGCCCAGATGAAGCGCGTGGCCGAGCGATTCGAGGTGATCGACGGGTTCCGGCAGCCGAATTCGGAGCCCATTCCGGAGAAGCTGCGGATGATTCCCCGGCCCACCTATCGCTACGGTGGTGAGGACCAGGAGGTGATCGACGGCGCGTTGTTCACGTTCGTCATCGCGACGGACCCCGAAGCCTGCCTGCTGCTGGAGATCGTCCGCGGCGAGGAGGGGCCGCAGTGGCGGTACGCCTTGTTTCCGCTGACGATTTATTCACTCGACGCCAACTTCGACGGCGAGGCGGTGTGGCACAAGCCGGAGGCGATGGTATTCGGCAACCCGACGGCGCCGCATTACATCGCGTCGTATCGCGGGGACACCGGCGAGGCGCGGATGCGGTCGCTGTTTCCGCCGATGGCGCCGTGAGCGGAGCTCAGAACGCCACCACACGTGGGAACGCCGAACTGACGTCCGTATGCACGGCAGACTGACGTCTGCCGCTCGCTTAGGCGACTTCGTAGCCGGTGCGTTGTTCGCGGCTGAGCCAGGTGTTGGCTTCGGCGTCGTCGACAAACTCCTCGGCATCGGGATTCCATCGCAGCGGCCGGCCGAGCCGCATAGAGATGTTGCCGAGGTGGCAGACGCTCACCGAGCAGTGCTGACTGACAACTTCGGAGATGGGAGTCTTGCGGCTGAGCGTGCAGTCGTAGAAGTTGCCCATGTGGTTCTTGATCGCGTCGATCTTTCCGGTGCGGATCGGGCGGTCGTGATTGTCGGCGTCGTACAGCGCGAAGTCGGCGCGGTCGAAGGGATGGGCGGTAAGGTCTTCGACCGGCTTGCCGGTGACGGCGCCGCGGTTGACGAACAGCCGGCCGGCGTCCCCTTCGAACATGATGCCGTTGCGGTTGTAGTCCCCCCGCTCCCGGTCGAGGACTTCCAGCGTGACACCGTTGGCGTACTTGTACATCGCGTGGTAATCGAGCGCGACGTTGTAGGAGGAGCCGTCGGACTCGGGGAAGCGGGCCTCGGCGATGATCTCGACCGGTCCCGAGTGCTGCATCCCCATGCCCCACTGGGCGATATCCAGGTGATGAGCGCCGCTGTCGGTCATTTCGCCGCCGGAGTATTCGTACCACCACCGAAACGTGTAGTGCGCGCGTTCCTCCAGGTAGGGGACGTCGGGCGTCTGCCCCTGCCAGCGGTCCCAGTTAAAGTGTTTGGGGATGGGCCGCGTCTCGAACGGTCCTCCGGCCGTGTTGCGGCCCATCAGGACAGTGACCTTCTGCAGATTGCCGATGCGCCCCGCCTGCACCATCTCGCAAGCGAGCCGGAAGTTGTGATCGCTCCGCTGCCAGGTGCCGACCTGCACCACGCGGCCGGTTTCCTCCACGACGCGGGTGACGAGCTTCCCTTCGTCGACAGTGAGGGTCAGCGGTTTCTCGCAGTAGACATCCTTGCCGGCGCGGCAGGCGTCGATGAGCATCTTCGCATGCCAGTGGTCGGGGGCGGCGATGAGGACGACGTCGATGTCGTCCCGCGCGAGCAGGTCGTTGTAGTCCTCGTAGATGGCGGCCGTGCTGCCGAATGACGCCCGCGCCTGTTCGCGCACATGCTTGTCGACGTCGCAGATCGCGACGACGTCACCGAACGGCAGCGCCTCGCGGGTGATGACGGACCCCTGATATCGCATCCCGATCGAACCGATGCGCCAGCGGTCGTTGGGAGACGCGGGAACTGTGCGGTCATCGGCGCCGGCCGTGGCGGTGTACGGAGCAATTAATGCACCGGCAGCGGCGGTCGTGTGGAGAAAGTTTCGACGGGTGAGTGTCATCGGTTCAATTGGATTGTGGCACGCACGGGATCATTTAGCGGGGAGCCAGAGGCAACCGCGCTGACTTCATCCCCGCTCCCGCGCGTCGCGGAGGAGCTTCATCCAGGGGCCCATGTAATGCCCGTGGTCGTGGTAAGTCCGCCCGCTGATGAGGTTCCCGTCGATGACGCACGGCTCGTTGACAAACGTTCCGCCGCAGACTTCCAGATCGAACTGGCACTTGGGGACCGTCGCCATCCGCCGTCCCTTCACACAGTCGGCGTAGGCGGGGATCTCGACGCCGTGGCAGACGGATGCAATCGGCTTGTTCGTCTCAAAGAAGTGCCGCGTGACGCGGACGAGGTCCTTGTCGTAGCGGATATATTCCGGCGCTCGTCCACCGCTGAAGAAGATCCCCAGGTACTCCTCGGGCCTGATGTCGCGGAACGCGATGTCGGCCTGGATGGAATAGCCTTCCCACTCCTTGGTAATGGTCCAGCCCGGCTTCACCTCATGGAGGACCATCTGGTAGCGCTGCTTCTCCGGTCCCGCAACGACCGGTTCAAAGCCGTCCTCCTGCAGGCGGTAGTAGGGATACAGTGTGTCGACCGTCTCGGTGGCGTCGCCGACGATGATGAGGACTTTGTGCATGGCAAGACGTCACGTGCAGTTGAGGATTGAGGGCTCGGCGCGGTCGACGTTGGCACCCCGCTCGACAGGTCAGGGCTGGGGGTTCTCCGTGACGCAAAGGAGGGCGTCGCGCGTGCGGACGATGAGGCGGCCGTCACTGATGGCGGGGGTGCCGAGGACCGGCGATCCCATGTCGTTCACCGCGAGGACATCAAGTTCTGCGGAGTCGCGGAGGACGATGATCATGCCGTTCTCGGCGGCGATATAGATCTTGCCGTCGCCGACAATGGGGGACGCGAAGTACTCGCTGGCATTATTGATCCGCTTCGGTCCCCAGAGTGGTTCTCCGTGCTCGGTCTCAAAGCAGGTCGCAATGCCGCCCCCCTTGATGAGCAGCATGCGGCCGTTGTGCACCAGCGGGGAAACGATGTGATCGGTGTACTGCGTGGGATGCTTCCAGAGGATGTGCGTATCAGTGACGTCGCCGGTTCCGCCGCCGCGGACGGCGATGATGAACTCGTCTTCCGCGTCCTCTGAGTCATACGACGCGCCGGCGGCATTGCCCGGGGGGAGAAAGGCGATGTCGAGTTCTTCGCCGGAGAGCGCGCCGTCGCCATTCACATCGCCGCGGTCAAAGGTGCGGGCGTAAAACGACTCCGGCACGGGAGCTTCTCCGAAAAAAGCCTGAATCTCGTCCTTCGTCACGCGGCCGTCCTTGTTGCCGGTCTCCCAGCGGTCGATGGACTGGATCCACTGGTTGGCGATGCCGCGGCTCTGGACAGAGATGTAGATGATGCCGCCCTGCGCGACGGGCGTGGTCTTGATATTCCGCAGCAGCGTCCGCGCCTGCCACTTGCGTTCGCCGGTCGCAAGGTCGTAACCGATCAGCAGGCCGGTGCCGGCGACGACCAGTTCGTCTCCGTCGGGAGTAGTGTTGATGACCGGATGCGAATAGTTGACGCACATGTCGGTGCGGTCGTCGCTCCAGACGAGATCGCCGGTGTGCTTGTTGAACGCGTACAGTGCCGGGGAAAGATCGTCGTCCTGGCAGAAGATGACCAGATCGCCGTAGAGGATCGGCGACATGCCGGCTCCCCACTTGAAGATGAAAAACGGCGTCGGCAGCTCCGCATGCCACACGTCCTCGCCGGTGACGGCGTCGACGCAGAGCAGCCCGAGTGAGCTGAAGTAGAAGTACACCCGCTCGCCATCCGCCGCGGGGGTGGAGGAGGCGTGGCAGTTGGTCTTGTGGATTTCGGGAAGCGGGCCGGTTTCCCAGGACCGCTCCCAGAGTTGATCTCCCGTATCGGCGTCGAAACCATACAGCGCGACGGTGCTTTCATCGAGCATCGCCGACGTGAAGACCCGACCCGCGGCGACCACCGGCGAGCCGATGCCGTCGGCCAGCTCGACCGACCAATCAACGCCTTCGTTCCGGGAAAACTCGGCCGGGAGCGCAGCATCGGACGTGGAGACGCCCGCGCAGTTCGGGCCGCGAAACTGCGGCCAGTCTTCGGCTATGCCGGGTTGCCACGGGATCAGAGTCAACGCGCAGACCAGAACTGAGCAGCAGCGGGGGATCGCGTTGCGTAAGCAAGTCATGTCGGCTCCTTTCGAGCTTCCGATCGTACCCGCATCGCCCGCGGGGGTGAACCTCACGGGTTCAATACCACAGTTGATTGTCGTGACCGTTCGTTCCTCAGCACGCGGGCTGGAACAGCGTCACACACCCGATTACACTTCGCGCCCTGTGTCAATCGAGCGCACAGCACGGGCCTGTGCGACGCTTCATTTGTTCCTCTCATCGGGATGCGCGTCGCTTCCAGCTTGTGCGGGGGTCTACAATGAATCGGGCATGTCGGCTGTCCGTCCGGTTCCGACATCTGTGCCCTCCGTACCCGCGTCTGCGCCGCATCACTTCCCGGCGGCGGAAGACTAGAGAAGCACCATGGGACTGATCCGGTTCCTTGTGTATCCGGAAGGGCTCCTGGGCCGCTGGCCCGAGGTGCATCGCGCTTACATCAGCGGCCTGGATGGCCGCATCTACCCGACTCGCGTGGAAGTTTCGGGGAACGTCATCACCTGCCGCCGTCCGCATTCCGAAAGTGGCAAGCTGCACGTGCCCTGGCCGGTGGAGGGACGCGGCCGTCCGGTGCTGACGACGACATCTCTGCGCGAGCGGGAAGAGCCGTACCTTCTGCCACTGGAGCTGGCCCGCGGTAAACTTGCGATGCTGCGGGATCAGCTGGCCGCATGGCAGATGCTGCAGATGCAGGTGCCGCCCGCGTTTCACAAGACGCAGAAAGAGTCCTTCAGCCTCTTCAGCCGTGCGGCCGCAACGGGGAAGGACGATGGAGAGGCGGCTTCGCAACTGGCGGCCCAGTCCATCGAGGCGGCCACCAATGCCTCGGATATCCTCGTGGACGCCTATGTTGAGCAGCGCCTGGCGATGCGGCGCCACGGCATGGCGCATGCGCCGGCGCTGCTGGGATGCACGCTGGATGAGAGCATACTGGCCTCCGAGAGCCCTGCGGATTTCTTTGACGTGTTCAGCGCTGCCGTCGCCCCGGTCGAATGGCGCCTGATCGAGCCTCTGGAAGGTCAATACAGTTGGGACCTGGCCGATCGGCTCGTGAGCGAGTGCATGGAACGGAGAATCGCCGTGCGCGGCGGCCCGCTGATCGACCTCGGACCGCGGGGACTGCCTGAATGGCTTTCTCCGTGGCAGTCCGATTTCGTCAACATGCAGAGTTTCGTCTGCGATTTTATCGAGACGGCGGTCTCCCGATACGCCGGGCGCATCCGCATCTGGGAAACGTCGGCACATGCCAATACCGGCGTGGCGCTGGGCCTGAGCGAGGAGAACCGGCTCGCACTGGCGGCGCGGTCGCTCGAGGCGGCCTGCCGCACCGACAGCGACTGCCAGTTCTTCATCCGCGTCGATCAGCCGTGGAGCGAGTACCAGGCGCGCGGGCAACACCGATTGTCCGCGTTTCAATTTGTGGACGCCCTGGTCCGTTCGAACATCGGTCTGCAGGGGGTCAATCTGGAAATTGCCGTCGGCTACCGGCCACGCGGATCGCTGATGCGTGACCGGCTGGGTCTCTCCCGGCTGATTGACTACTGGAGCCAGTTAGGCATCCAGCTGCACGTCACGCTCGCGATTCCGTCGTCCGAAGGGTTCGATCCTCTCGCCGATCCTGACCTGGAGGCGGACGAGGGAGGCTGGGCCGGGGGATGGACGGAGTCGTCGCAGGCTCAACGTGCGACAGAGTTTGTGCGATTGCTGATGGCCAAACCAGCCGTCACCGGCGTATTCTGGTCACATTTCGATGATGCGTCATTGCATCGATTCCCGCATGCCGGAGTGATTCGGGCTGAAGGGGGTGCGAAGGCCGTCTGGGACGCGCTTCAAAGCGGCTCCGCATAAGCATGCGGGAGCGCCGCTCCGATCCGTCACGCCCGAGGTGGTCCTGTATTCGGCGCATCTGTCACGTCGGATCGGACCGTCGCAATCAACGCCAGCTTGCCACGTCAGCGCATCCTCTGTAACCTTTGCCCGCGTCAGACTCTCGGAAACCGGCGCGACCAACCTCGGTTTGCGGGTTCCCCCTCAGATTGCCTCAAGAAACATTGCAGAGTCTGTACGCTCCACGGAAGATACGGGCCGACTGAGATTGGCCGCCCTTAGCAACCACAGGAAGGACGCTTACATGATCTCCCACGACGCCGGACGCCTGGATCTGTGCGAGTCACCGGAACTGCCGGCCCGGACGCTCGTGGCCCCGCTCACGGTCGTGCGCGAAATCCGTGCCGTGCTGGGCATGCTCGATGTCGACATTCGCATCGGCACCGGCGACGCGGTTTACATCTCGTCCGATCTCTTCGCCGCGTTCAACGAGTGGGACGAGCAGCAGGCCGACGAAGACTTCGAGCTCAACTGAGCGGCCGCCTGCGAACGTCCGAAATCTCGCGAGTGCGGCTGCGATTGTCCGGCGTGACGGCTTGTCGTCCGCGCCTGAGGCATCAGTCCTCTTTGCTGTCCGCCGACTTCGATCGCGTCTCGGGCAACGGGTAATCGCTGATCGCTAAGCGCAGTGACCGTACGGTCTGGAGTCGCTGCCAGCCGCGGGTCACCAATGCCTCTCGCTCGTGCACGAACTCGCGTGACAATTGGGCTTTGCTGAACGGTCCCTCAACCGTCACCGGCGCGAAGGCCGAATCGACGATGAACTGCGCGGTCGTCGGATTGCAACGGAGATGCCGTTCCGGTGATGAGAGCAGCTGCCGCGAATCGATCTCCCCAATGACGTAGCGGAGGTAGAGATCGCTGTCGGTGATGTCATGCACCTCCCGGCCGCAGACGTCGCAGAGGTAGCCTTGATCGCATTTGGCCATTTTCAGGGGGCAGTGGTCAGTGATCAGGGGACAGAAGTTGAGACGCGAGTTGCGCAGGATGGTTTGGTATGCTGCAGGTGAATTGTCGCGGAACCGGACTCCTCTCGCATTCGCTCCGACGCATGAAAATCGAACACGTCGCTTTTAATGTACCTGACCCGGTGGCCGCGGCACGATGGTACGTCGATCAACTGGGATTTACCGTCAAACGACGATTCATCGAGCCCCCCTACGGGCACTTCCTGGCCGATGACAGCGGTACGGTCATGGTGGAACTGTACAAGCGGGGGGACGCTCCAGTCCCGGACTATCCTTCACAGCATCCTGCCGTAGTGCACCTGGCGCTGGTATCACGCGATGTCGAAGCGGACGTCCGCCGGCTGACGGCTGCTGGCGGCACGCTCGTCGGAGAGATTGATCGGCAGAGCAGCGGCGATGTGCTGGCATTCCTCCGCGATCCCTGGGGCTTCACGCTGCAGCTGGTGCAGCGGGCACAGCCGATGATCTGACATGCCCGCCCGCTATGTTCCGGATCGCGAACTTCCCCCCTACACCTACATTCCGGGCCGCGCACCTCATCCGTTGAGTGATCCCCGCGGCCACTCATACGGCCGCGAGTCCAGAGACGCACAACCTGCAGGCGGAGCGGGGCATGCTCCCTCAGTGGAATTTCTGTGGGGCGTCGATCTGTTCAATCACGGCTACTACTGGGAGGCGCATGAGGCGTGGGAGTCGATCTGGCTCTCGGCCGGGCGCGAAACGTCGCGTGGACGGTTCCTCCAAGCCCTCATCAAACTGGCTGCCGCCGGGGTCAAGGCGCGTGAAGGACGCCCCGCGGGGATCCGCCGGCACGCGGCCCGTGCGCGCGAACTTTTGGATGGAATTCCGGAGGACGCCGACTCGCAGAATGAAGTGATTGATGGGGTGTCGGTTCAAGAGGCCCGGGCCTTGTGTGACGAGATGGTCAACGTGCGCGACGACTGGTCGGGCAGCGGCTGCGACCCGCAGCGGGTTATCGAAGGCCAACTGCGAATTACGACGGCATCGACAGGTTCGACGCCTTGAAGTCGGCGCGTGTGTCGATGACTGTCGGATAAGGCGGTCAGTCGAACAGATAGCTGACGGACTCGTTGCGATGGATGCGGCGGATGGCTTCGCCGAGCAACGGGGCGACGCTGACGACCTTGAGGTTGGGAAGCTTGCGCGCGGTTGACTGGGGAAGCGAGTCGGTAACGACAATCTGATCGATGGGAGCTTCGGCCAGTCGCGCAATGGCGGGACCGCAGAAGAGCCCATGGGCGGCGCCGACGTAGACCTTCTTCGCCCCGTGCTGCCGGGCGACGTTCACGGCGCCGACCATTGAGCCTGCCGTGCTGATCATGTCGTCGAAGATAAGGGCGGTCTTGCCGGCGATGGGCCCGCCGATCAGATTGGCCTGCCGCGTCTCTGTGGCGCTGGAGCGGCGCTTGTCGACGATCACCAGCGAGCCGCCGAGATGCTCCTGGTGCTGCAGGGCGCGCTTGATGCTCCCTTCATCCGGGCTGACGATCACCAGGTCTTCCGTGGGGATCTTGAGCGAGCGGAAATACTCATCGAGGATGGGCGCGGCGAACAGGTGGTCGACCGGCAGGTCGAAAAACCCCTGGATCTGCGCGGCGTGCAGGTCGATGGTGAGCACGCGGTCGGCGCCGGCGCCGGTGATCAGGTTGGCGACGAGTTTGGACGTGATCGGCGTGCGTCCCGCGTCCTTGCGGTCCTGGCGGGCGTAGCCGAAATAGGGGACGACGGCTGTAATGCGCTCGGCGCTGGCCCGCATGCAGGTGTCGATCAGGATCAACAGCTCCATCAGGTTCCCGTTGGCGTCGGGGCCGGTGGGCTGAATGAGGAATACGTCCCGACCACGGACGTTATGGTTCAGGCGGACGATCGTCTCGCCGTCGGGGAAGTCGGCGATCTCGACGTTGGCCAGCGGGATGCCGAGATACTCGGAGATCTCGCGGGAGAGGTCGGGATGGGCGCGGCCGGAGATCAACGTGAGATGCTCGTACATCGGCGGCGGAGGGCGGAGAGGGAGCGGTGAAGACGCGGCATCCCTTCGGCAGGATGCCTCCGCGCCGATTGTAGTCGCCGGGGATCAGAGAGCCACGGTGTCCGCGTGTCGCCAGGGGAAGAACGGTGAGATCGGCGTAGAGGCAGTGCCGGATCGGAATTGCCTGGCGACGGACGAAGCAGTGCGGCGCGAGAGGTGGTTCCCAGACGGAGCCTGGGAACGAAGAGGGGGCGGCCGGCGCGGCTGGTCAGAACAGCACGCTGACGCCCATCACCAGTGCATTGATCTCGTTGGTCACCGAGACGTTGGACGCCGGGGCTCCCAGGTAGGAACCGGAGATCGTATTCTCGAATCCATGCACCCAGGTGAGCGACGCCAGCATCGAGCGCGTCAACTGCAGCGATGCACCGAGGCTGACGACGTGCTCGTACGTCGCGGGGGCGAGCGAGTTGAACATCGCGTGCTGGTCGGGAATCGGATTCTGATTCCAGGAATAGCCGGCCCGGAGGCTTACGCGGTCCGTCACCTGCCACTGGCCGCCTAGGGCGACCATCCATACGCTCTCCCATCCCAGCCCCTTCAGGGGGCTGAGCAGCGGCACTCCGGTAAACTGGGCCGGCTCACCGAACAACTCCGTGGAGTCGAAGTCAACGTAGCGGACGTCGAGTGCCAGCAGCACGTTGTCGATGCCGTCGTACGAGGCGCCGAACGAGAGGATCATCGGATACTCAAATTGCGTCGTCACCACGCGGGGGAATCCCAGAGCGTCGGAGGAGTTGATCTCCGCGCGCTCGAACCACTGCGGGCTCTTGATCGAGACGCCCAGGTCGACCGGTCCATCACCGTTGTAGTACAGTCCCGCCTGCACGCCGCCGCCCCAGAAGCTGCGCGTCCCCATTCCGCCGGGATACACGCCGGGGGCGTTGGGATCATCGAATGCGAAGGGGGCGACCTGCACGTCTGCGATGTTGACGGTGGGCGCGACGCCGAACGAGAGCGAATCGGTGATCTGGTAGGCGATCGTCGGTGCGAACTGCACAATGCCGAGCCGCGAGTAGGCGTGTCCAAAACCGATTCCCAGCATGGCTGGCGGCGTAAAGATCGGATTCGTCGGGTCCGCCGGGTAATTGGTGATGAATCCGCCGATGGCGTTCATGCCGAGGCCATAGGTGACGCGGGAATCGACCGGCTGGTAGACGATGCCGATTGCCGGCAGCGCCCACACTCCCGGATCGCTGTCGGTCGATCCCGCGAGAACGGGCCCGGCAGGCGGGAGGGTGACCATCGAACTGACGGAGTTGCGATTGAAGATCACGTCCACGCCGATATCGACGCGCGACTGGGGAAGGGCCGTGATGGAGCCGGGGTTCCAGTGGAGGGCGCCGTTGGCGTCGAGGGGCGCGGCCGTTCCCGCACCTCCCATCGAGCGGTTGATGGGCCCGACGCCGGGCAGCACGAAGCCCTGCGCGCAGAGGCCGTCCGTGTAGGTCGCGGTGAGCAGATAGACAGCGAGCAGGGCCAGTCCGTGGCGGCGCATCGGGAAGACTCCAGTTCTGCGGAATCAGACAGTGATGCGCGAAGTATCGGCAGTGACGGTGGTAACGCCGGAATCGATCGCATGGGCCCCCTGCGATGCGTACGACCCGCAAAGTCGGCCTGACCGGCAGCCGCTACGACGGATCGTCCGCAAGGAGGCGCTGGAGAAGGCTCGCAGTGGCCCGGAGGACGGCGGGAGGGATCTCGTGCATCCCGTTGAACGGCAAGAACTGCACGTCGCAGCCGGCCTGGGACAACATGTCGCGAAGTTGCTCCGCGTTGGAGTATGGCAGGATGTGGTCGTAGCGGCCGTGGCTGATGAGGACCGGCAGTCCCGACAGTCGAGAGGATGCGGCGCGCCAGGTCTGCTCACACAGCAGCGTTCCCGACCAGACGACGAGCGCGGCCGGCTGTGCGGAGAGATGCAGGGCGACGTCGGTGGCGACCATTGACCCCTGCGAGAAGCCCCCGAGGACGCAGCGCCCCATGGGCAAGCCCACTTCGTCGCAGGCGACGGTGACGGCGGCCATGAGTGCACTGCGGGCCTGCGGCAGAAGGTCGGGCGATTCGTTGCGGAGATCGCGTGTTTCGCCGAACTCGATGGCGGCCTGGAGCTTGGCCATGTCGAGCGGCCACCAGGCTCGACCGCCGGGAATTCCTGCGCTGTCGAGGCTGAGCGGGGCGGCGGGAAAGACGAAGCGGATGCCGCCGGCGGGGGAACCGATGAGCCGAGCCAGTTCGCCGGCGACGGGAACCAGGTCCGTACCGGGTGCGCCGAAGCCGTGACAGAGAAACAGGATCAGGTGAGGAGAATTATCCGGTCCGGCGTCGACAATGCGGCAGGAGAGGCCTCCGTAGTCCTGATGGCGAGAGTCCCACATGAGCTTCCAGACGTGCGAACGGGGTTACATCGGCAGCCGCGGCAGCGCCCACGTAATGAGCACGCGTGACATCATTCTGATATCACTTGGTCGTCAACAAACTGAGACGGATCAGTTCTGATGTTACGCGCTATTTCTTGAATTTCAACGGTTTATGGAGAATGCACCCTGATTGCTGCCGGGGCGGCATGGTTGCTGCGATTTGGTGGTGCGTGCCGGAGCAATCCGGCAGCCCGCTCGCACCCACGTAAGACAGGAACCGACCCATGAAAGCCACCGCACTCTGCACGACTGTTGTACTGAGCGTCGTGGCCGCATTCGGTGGCGACGCTCGCGCCGACCACCGCGTGTGGCGCACGATGGATGACTACGCCTTCGACGCGATGTCGCATGCCCGCGACGCCCGCTGGGAAGTCCACGACCACTTCGAGGCGTCCCGCGATTACGAGGCGCTGCTGCAGGACGCACGGCAACTGACCCGCGCACTGAACGACATTCAGGACGCGATCTACCTTGAACGCAATCCCCGACAGATTGTGCGCCTGGTCGACAACGCCCACGACATCCTTATGCACTTCAAGGAGCACGCCGAGCACAGCGACTTCGCGGCGACGGTGCCGGGGCATGTCCATTATGACCGCAATGGATACCGATACCGTGCTCCCGTGCGGAATGCCGGGTACGTCCATGTCCGCGAGCTCGTTTCACAACTGAACCTGGTGGACGATTCGCTGCATGAGATCGAGTACGAACTCAATCGCATGCTGGGACATGGGCACAATCACGGACTCGAGGTCATTCCCGACCCGGTGTACCGGACGCAGCCGTACCGGCCCAGCGCGGCGACCGATGTCTCGCTGCCGATGGTTCGCGATCGCTCGGGGGAGATGCTGCTGAGGCTGCTCCTGAAGTAACCGCATCGAGGCATGCTTCCCCGGTTCCCGCGATCCCGCGGTGGACGCAAGTCCGCCGCGGGATTGTTTGCTTTGCGGAGCCGACGCCGCCGGATCGGCAACGGCTGCCGGATGCAATGCGATGCGGGGCGTACTCTCCCGAGGGATGAGGAGTTCCGATCGCGGCGATCGGCCGACTGCCCTACTCTTCGCGGACCGGATAACGTCAGGGAGACGATGCGAGATGGGCCGCGTGCTGCCGCTGCTGTGCTGCCTCTGCCTGGCGTCCTGCCGGATTCCCAATCCGCTGTATCTGGTCCGGATTGAGCCGCCGGTGCTGGAGTTTGATACGGCGCATGCCCGCGCTCTCGAAACGGGAGCGGAGCTGCCGCAGGGAGTGCTGGATCGGGAGGTGTGGCAGAAGTACCGGGATTCGCTGGCGGAGCCCGCGGCAGTCGTGGCCTGGGAGACCGACGTATCTACGACCTGGCGCGTGCTGTATGCGACGAACCGGCGCTGCGTGCCGCGGACGCGCGACGCCAGTCTGGTGAAGTATGTCGATCATTGTGAGGAACAGCCGTCTTTCGGCGCGATTGACGTGACCATTCCCACTCGGGATCCGGGGGAAGCGATCGCACTATCGCCGCCCCGTAAGAAGTGGTCACAGATCATTCCGGTTTCCGGCCGGAAGGCGGAGGAAGCCGCGGGGGAAACGCCTGTCGTCGCACTCGCGTCTCCGAATCTCTGGGAGACCGATGCATTCTTTGCCGAACTCAAACGGACGCTCGCCCGATCGCCGCAGAACGACGTGCTGCTGTTCGTGCACGGGTTCAACGTCTCATTCGATGAGGCAGTGACGCGCACGGCTCAGGTGGCGGCCGACCTGCCGTTCAACGGAGCGATTGTCTGCTACAGCTGGCCGTCGCAGGGAGGTGTCGAGAACTATGAAGCCGACGGCAAGATTGTGGAACAATCGGTTGATGCGTTCAGCTCGTTCCTGACGGCGCTCGGCGAGCGGCTGCCGCCGGACGTGTCGATCAACATTGTTGTGCACAGCATGGGGAACCGGCTGGTGTTGGAGAGCCTGTGGAGGCTGCCGGACGAGTTCATGCAGCCGAAGCGGTTCCGCGAGATCGTGTTCTGCGCCCCGGACGTGGGAGTGTCGGAGTTCCGCCGAGAGGCCCCGCGTGCCGTGGAACTGGCCGAACGCGTAACGCTCTACACATGCATGAATGACGCGGCGCTGATCGTTTCGCAGTGGGTGAACAAGGAGGAGCGCGCCGGGGGCGCTGCGGCGCCGGTGATCATCGACGGCATCGAGACCGTCGAGTGCACGGTCTTCGAGACCAGCCTGATGGGGCACTCGTACTACGGCAACAACCGGCTCATCCTGCGGGACCTGTTCGCCGTCGTGAAGGAACACCGGCCGGCGACGGAGCGGGACTGGCTCGATCAGCGGTCGCTGCCGTTCGTGGGAAAGTACTGGATGGTCGCCAGGCCGCCGGTGGTGCTGAAGTGGACTTGGCACTTGGATGAGGCGCTGAGCGCGCGTTGAGCGGCCGTGCTGGCCTCAGGTTAGAATTGGGGCACACCCGGAGACGACCATGTCCATTCCCTCGACGCCGCAGATCGACCAGCTCGTCGAAAAGCTGTACCAATCGGGCGAGTTTCAGTCTCGCACCGAAGTGATTGACCGGGCGCTCCGATTGCTTCAACGGCGTCAGGAGGTGGCGCAGCTCGTCGAAGTGGGACTGGAGGAGCTCGACGCGGGCGAGTTGACAACATATGGGGAGCATGAGCGAGACCGCTTCGTCGCCGACATCGTTGCCAACTCGCGTGACCGGATGGCGGGCGCATCCCAATGAGCGGCTTTCGACTGGCCGCGGCAGCCACGCACGACCTGTCTGACATCCATGCTTATATTTCGCAGCACAACGCCGCGGCCGCCGATCAACTTTCTGGACCGGCTTATGGCTTGCACGGCGAGGGTGTCGACAACGTGCGGGTCCTGCACGGCGCGCGGGATTATGAGTCGCTGTTCTAACGGAACGATCGCCCAACTGGGGCGGCGGGGTTGAACCCCGCCGCTCGTTGGGGGGCGTCTAGGCCAGGGCGGCGCGGGTGCGTTCGACGAGGCGGTTGTCGCGTTCGCCGGAACCGCGGAGATTGTAGACGCTGAGGGCGAGATAGCGATCGCGCCACTCAGGAGAGACGCGGTAGTAGTCCTCCAGGACGGCGGAGCTGAACTTGTAGTCGTGGGAGTCGTTGCCCTTAAGGAACACGAGCAGCCGGGCGGCGTCGATGAAGGGCTCGGCGGCGTGGGTCTGGTTGAGGAAGCCGAGCGTCTGGGCGGCTGCGGAACGGTTGTCCTCGTTCACCGCGGCGAAGATGCTCTCCATCGCGGACGACAGCGACTGCGGATCGTCCGGGGCGACATCGAGCTGAGCGGGCTCCAAGTCAGCGACGGAGATGTCGGCAATCGTGCCGCGGCGCTGCATGGCCTCGCGGAACATCGGCAGGAAGGCTGCGTTCTGCAGCATCATCATGCGGCGGGTGTCGTCGCTGGCGGTGGTTTCGTAGGCATAGTGCAGGGCGTTCGTCGTCGTGAGGCAGTGAATGCCGACGATGCCGGGTTGGCGCATGAGCAACTCTCCGGCCCCGACCTTCAGCCCGTCCCAGACCGACTGCGGCGAGACTCCGCTGTTGAGCAGTTCGACGACGACGTCGCAGGCGTCGTCGGGCGAGCCGCCGCGGATGACGGCGAGGACTTCCTCGGTGGCGGCCGAGTCGAGCTGTCCGTCGCGCCATTCGGGCCGGATGGACTGCGCGAGTTCGACATTGCGCCGCCACGGTCGGTCGGCGTCGAAATCGTTGCGGGCGGGGTTGCCCTCCTCGTGCATTAGCAGCGCATACGCCAGCGAGCGGAGGATCGGTTCGGCGTGCTGCCAGCCGATCGTCTGCAGAGTGCGATAGCTGTTGGCGACGAAGATGGCCTTGTGTCCGATCGAGCGGAAGTCGCGGGCGCCGTAGCGGAACAGGTGCTCGTAGACTTCGTTGGCGCCGGCCGAACGGGCCATGCCGGCGATTGCGGCATCGGCGGCGGACTCGTCCCAGTCGTCCATCGCGTCCATGAACGCGGCCGGCGCGCGATGCGCCGGCGGCACGTGCGCTTCCTCCACGCTCTTCATCACCCAGTCGCCGCGCTCCTCGACGTCGCGGGCGGCGGAGCTCTTGTACTGGTCGAGCGCCCAGAAGATGGGCAGCCAGCGGTGCTCCGGCGGCGACGCCATGCTGGCAATGTGAGCCGAATTGACCACCAGCACCGCGTGGAACTTGAAGCCGACGCTGGGACGCGGCTCGATATTCTTCACGCCCGCCAACTGCAGACCGGCGAGGAGTTCCTGATAGCTGAGGCCGCGGCGGATCTGGTCCGCGACGGCTTCGACCAGTTGTTCTCGCGGAGTGTCTTCGATCAACTTCACGACCGGCGCGATGCCCGGATCGAGCCTCACCGCGCCGTTGCCGGCGGCGTCGGCGGCGGAGACCGGGTTCAGCCGCGAGAGAAAGGAGAGATCACCAAGTCCGAGGGCGGCGCCGGTGGCGATGCCGGACTGGAGGAAGCGGCGGCGTGAAGTCGGGCGGAACATGAGCGGACTCCTTGACGGCCCGGAGTGTCGGGTTGAGGGGAACCTCCGCGCGAGACGAGAGAAAGCATTGTAACGGGTTGGGCGCGGCGGGGCATTGTTGTTTGGGATGGGGGGCGCTAATCTCTCGTGGGAAATCGAGAGGACCATGAGCGGCGGGGTTGAACCCCGCCGCTCGCGGGGGACGCAATCAGAAGGCAGATCATGAACTTTGATGTGTACGGGGTGGGGAACTCGCTGGTGGACGTGCAGGCGCATGTCAGCGATGCGCTTCTGGAAGAGGTCGGTTTTCAGAAGGGCATCATGACGCTGGTGGACGGCGAGATTCAGCAGCGCGTGCTGGCCCAGCTGCAGGGGATTCCGGTCGCGCGGTGCGCGGGGGGATCGGCGGCGAATACGGTGATGGGAGTCGCCGACTTTGGCGGTAGCGCCGCCTACGCGGGGAAAGTGGGACGAGACGATCTGGGGCAGTTCTTTCTGGACGACATGCGGACGGTTGGGACGATCATCGATGTGCCGGCGACCGACCTGCCGACGGGGACGTGCGTGATCCTGATCACGCCCGATGCGCAGCGGACGATGCTCACGAGCCTGGGGGCCTCGGCGACGCTGGGGGCGAACGACATCGATGAGCAGCACGTCCGCAACGCGAAGTACGTCTACGTCGAGGGCTATCTCTTTGGCGGCGAGCCGACCCGGTCCGCCGCGTACCGGGCGATCGAACTGGCGAAGCAGCACGGGACAAAAGTCGCCTTCACGGTGTCGGACCCGTTCCTGATTCAGCACCACCGGGACGAATTCTGGAAACTGATCGAAGGCCCGGTCGACCTGCTGTTCTGCAACCTGGACGAGGCCCGGGCGCTCACCGGGCTGACGGACGCCATCGAGTGCGCGCACGAGATCCATCGCCATGCCGAGAACGTCGCGCTCACGATGAGTGAGGACGGATCGATCCTGATGCACGCGGGGGAAGTCATCCCGATCGATGGCGTGCCGGTTAAGGCGGTCGACACCACCGGGGCGGGGGACATGTACGCCGCGGGCATCCTGTACGGCGTCACCAACGGGCTGACGTGGAGGCAGGCGGGGCGGCTGGCGTCCCATGCCGCGGCGCGAATCGTCGGTCAGCTTGGGGCTCGGCTGCAGGAGCCGCTGACCCCCGACCAGATCGCCGGCATCGTCCGCTCGTGAACGTCCAAGGAGAACGCGTCGGCGTGTGATGCAACGAGGTCTTGTCTACGCGCGAATCGCATCCACCGCTAGATGCTCGCGATCCTGCGGGCCGAGCCGGTCGGCGACACCCATCGTGGACAGCATGGTGTTGTAGACATCGAGTCCTTCGGCCTGCACGTCGATGGTCTGCCCGGTCTTGAAACGTCCGGCGGCGCCCGTGATGGCGTGGAACACTCCCGACAGTTCCCGTTTGACGTCGTTGTGACGGCCGTCCCCCGATTCGGTGGAGATCGTGATCAGCGAGTTCTCCAGGACAGTGCGGCCGTTGGCCTCAACCATTTCCGGGCGATCGAGCAACTTCAGGAAGTAGGCGACCTCGCGGAGTTTCATGTGGGCGTGGGCGCGGAGCGCCTTGTTGTCTTTCGACTCGTTGAAGTCGTGCCACCACTCGTGGCTGCAGCCCTGGTCGCCGCCGGCATTCCGCTGGCCGCCGTCGTCGAACTGGAACACCTGGCGGCCGTTGTACTCGTAATCCCCCTTCAGGCGGATGCGCTCGCCGGCGGCGAGAAAGGTGATGGAGCCGAAGCGGGCACGGTCGCATTCGATGGCAAAGGCATACAGTTCCGCCTGCAGCCGCCATTCGGCGGTCAGTTCGTCGAGCGTAATGTCGATGCCCTGCCCTCCCGGATCGGCTGCTTCGCCATGCAGCAGCTTCGATTCCGGCGGGACGGGGGGCGTGCGGCGGCGCTCCTCCGTCTGCTCGGCCATGGCGAACGCGCGCTGCTCATACTCGCGGATCCGGTCGAGGTGATCCGACAGCCGCGCCTTCGACGCGGCCCCCAGCGGCGAGTTCTCACCCGTGTAGAACTTCGACTGCTCCACAATCGAGTCGAGGACGCTCCGCCGCAGCCGCCGCGTCCGCGGATTGTCGCGCTCGGCGGCAGCGGCCGATCCGAACAGACGCTCGAACAAGTCGCGCGGCTGCTCCTGCATCGCTCCGGCGGGACTGCCGTCTCGATTGAAGCTGTGCACGTACCGGACGACGCGGTCGTTGCGGCGGAAGTAGGTGCCCGCGACGAGGGTCGGCACCATGTCGGCCGGGAGACCATCGGGATAGTGAGCGGCGCGGATAAGTTGATCGACCGACGGACCTCCCGCGCGAGCCGTGCCATTCGGAGGCTCGGCGACAAATGCGGCCGCGGAGCCGTCCCAGTGGGCGTTGATGCCCGCCTCGTCGCAGCGGACGTGGTCCACATTCCGCATGATGAGCAGCTTGTCGGCGAGAGGCTTGAGAGGCTCGAGGACGCCGTCGAACCCCTCAGCCTGCAGAGGAGCCGGGATGCCCAGCCCGAAGAACACATTGAAGGCACGCACCGGCACGTCGGGAGAAGAGGATGCTCCCATCGCCGCTGAACCGATCATTTCCTCCAGCAATGGCAGTCCGATGGCGACGCCGCCGATCCCTTTGAGCACTGTCCGACGAGTGATGCGGCGGTTTGTCATAGATCCTGATCCCACGTTGCAGCTGTTGGCTGGTCGGGCAGCCATCCGACGGACTCAGCCGTCGATGTCTCTGCCAGTCTTCTGCACCAGGTCGCTGAGAATGATAGCGGTGATCAACGCGCGGTACGTTCCTCCGTGGTCCTGCGCCTCCCGGTGAATCTTAGCAATCACCGGCTCGTCCGCATCGACCAGCGGCCGGCCGAGGGCGTACTGCGTGAGCTTGCGCGTAATCCCAAGCTGGACGCGATCGCTGCCGGCGAGGAGATCCATGAGTTCGGCAACGCTGTTGAATCGAACCGTCTGGTCATCGCCCGGGAACAGGATTTCGCCATCTTCGCGCAACAGGTTGCCGTACTCGTCCCGCTCATGGGAGGCGCCGATGCCGTCGAACTTCTCGAGGCCGAACGCCGGAGGTTCGAATCGCGAATGGCAGCCGGCGCACGCTGCGTTGGTGATCCGCTGCATCGCCACCGCCCGCCGCGACATGCCTGGCTCCGCGGGAACGGGCGTCGTATCCACACAGGCGGGCGGGTCGTCGACGGCGCCGTGCAGAAAGTCGGTCAGGATGAACAGCCCGCGCGTCACCATCGACGCGTCATCGCCGCCGATCGTGAGCAGGCTCCCCTGAGTCAGCAAGCCGCCCCGGTCAGGGTTCTCCGTCAGGTCATAGCGGGCCAGCCCGGCCCCCTGCCAGCGAATCTCGTCCGGCGTCAACGCCCGGCTGTAGATCGCCACGAGATGGAACGTCCCCAGCCAGGGTCGATCGCCACTTGTCTCATTGGCCATCGCGAGCCGGAAGCCTTCGTCCCAATGAGTGAGGTCGCCCGCGGCCGGCTGTGATTGGGCAATCTCCATCCCGTCAACGTACAGCGCCGTCCGGCCATCGCTGTTACGCGTGTAGACGACACGGGTCGGACGCACTTCGGCCGTGCCCACGGGACTCGCCAGGCTGGGAATTCCGTTCTCCGAAGTGGCCGTGGTGCGGAAGCGGACGTCGTACTTGTCTCCGTCCTGTCCGAGCGTGAAGTTCCGAAGGCTCGGTCCTGACGAGAGCGAGACCACTCGCGCCGGACCAGTCTGCGCGACCGTGGCGGGCGTCACCCAGGCCTCAATCGTTGTCTCGCCCGAGGCACGGATCGCTTCAACCAGTCGGCCTGCGGGGCTGCTGCTCGAAATGAGCGTGGCTGTGGTGACCGTGAGACCGGCGGAATGCCAGCGGATGTTCTTCGGAGCATCAATCAGCAGGTGAATTGGATCTCCGGCGCCGGACGAGTCATGCACCAGATCCCCATCCACCTCATCAAATAAATACAGCGCTTGCAGGTCCTTCCGGGACAATGGACGACGCCGGCTGGAGACGAGTTGCTGATTGTCCGCCGCAGTGGTAGCAGTTCTCCCCGTCGGGCGGGGGCCGGCCGCGCGGTTCTGCCGCACTTCATCCTGCGTCAGAGCCCGGTCATAGATCGCCGCCAGATGCAGCGTGCCCAGCCAGGTGCGATCTCGTGAATGCTCATTGGCTAATGCCAGCTTGAATCCGCTCTCCCAGTTCGACAGGTCGCTCGGAGAGGAACTGTCCATCCGCGCCACCTCGTCGCCGTCAATATAGAGTCGTGTGGTCCCCGACGCCTCGCGCGTATAGACCACGTGGCTGGTCCGGGTTGCGAGCGAACCGGCGGGGCTGCTGACGGCGGGATGTCCGTTGGCATCCGTCCGCTTGTGACGGAACCGAACCTCGTACCTGTTGGCGTCCTGTCCCAGCGTGAAGTTTCGGGCGCTGATGCTGTTCGACAGCGTGAGGATTCGCGCGGGGCCTGCCTGTGTCGTGTTGGCGGGGGTGATCCAGGCTTCGAGGGTGATCGACTGCGATCGCCGCACAGCGTCGATCAACCGCGCCGGTGGCTGGTCGGCCGCAATGAGCGTGGACGACTGGATCGTCAGTCCGGCATCGCTCCACCGGACGGCGGCGGAATCGGCGATCTCCAGATGCAACGGTTCACCGGCATCAGCGGAGTCCCGGACCGTGTCGCCCGCCCCTTCCGTGAACGTGTACAGAACCTGCAAACCGTTGCGCACCCGCTCGTAGGACGGAGTCTCCACTTGCACCACGGCTGGCACGGCGATCGACGATGGTTCCGAAGGCCTGCCGTCCAGACCGTAGTGCGCCGCCAGCCGCGGCGTTGCGAACGTCAACTGGGCGTTGAGCAGTTCCCCGAGCGGACGGTTCTGCTCCCAGGCAACCTCCCGGAAAAACGCAAGCGTTTCGTTCCGCATATCGGTCGCCAGCTGAGGATCCCAGGTGGGGAACCGCTCGGCATCGGGACGCAGATACTCCAGCCGATCGAGATTCAGCCATTCCCGCGCAAACTGGGTCGACCGCTCAATCGCTCGCGGGTCCTCAAGCATTCTCTGCAACTGCGCGGCGACGCTGCCCCGATCGCCAAGCTCGCCCGCCTCAGCCGCGCGCATCAATTCACGATCCGGCGGCGCACCCCACACGATATAGCTCATCCGCGAGGCGAGCACATACGCATCCACTTGTTCCGAATCGTCGCGGTGGGGTTCGATCCGATAAACGAACCGCGGCGACTGCAGCATCGCTTCGACGACAAACCGGAGCGATTCCACGGCGTCTCCCCCTTCGGTCGAGACTGCTTCGGCAACGCCGACGAACGCCTGAATCTCCTGCTCATTCAACGGTCCCCGGAGCAGCCAGCGTCCCATACCGGAGATCAGCGACCGCTGCTCGGCGTGGGAGAAGGTCAGCGGTTCGGACGTCTGACGCATCCGGTTCGCCACCGATTTCGGCGCGAACTCGGCAGCGAACATGACGACGTCCATTTGCTCGACGATCCGCTGCGCCAGTTGCGCGTACCCCTCGACATGCTGCAGATCGACGTTGAGATTGTAGGCTGTGTTTGTAAACCCGTCGGCCCGCAGGTCCCGCGGCAGGATCTGACGCGCATCGGCTTCAATATCGACGCCGACGGCGCTGCGCACCGTCTCGATGTACTCCGTGACAGTGAGACGCCGGACCCCTTCGACGCCGCTGCTGCTGACGCCGCGCCGCTGCTCCGGAGACGCAATTGTTCCCGACCATGCAGCGCCGGCATCGATCCATTCCCTCAGCAGCCGCTTCTCCTCTACCGACAGCGGCGCGCGCCCCTTGGGCATCTCGTCCGCTGCGACGTGCTGCCACAGCAGGCTCTCACTCGCCTTGCCGGCGACGATCGCTGCGCCGCTGTCTCCGCCGGCGAAAGCCGCCTCGCGCGTCGAGAGGTCGAGTCCCCCTTTCTGGGCTGCGGCATCGTGACAATCCACACAATGCCGCGACAGCAAGGGAGCGATCGTCGACTCGAAATGCCCTTGGGCAGCTGCCTCGGGGCTGTTCTCGGCGGCCATCAGCATTGCGGACGTCAGCGACAGCCACACGCCGCCGCAGAGCGTGCTTCCCAGTACCGCAGCGACGAGGATCCACGCCGAGGTTCGCATGAGGGGAGTCCGATGGTTGTCCTCAGCATACGATTCCGTCCGCAACGTTACCAGACGCCGATGCCCCAGCCTGGATCCGAATTGCGGTCGGTGCCAGCGGAGCCGGCCCCCGCGCGTCGCGGCTGAGGGGGGGCGGGATCCGGCGCCGCGGCGCCGGTTCCGAGGCGCTCCTGGAGCCTTCGAATCGGCATTATGGGAGGGCGATGCTCCTGCGGAGCCGCGATCGAACAAGGGGTTCGGATTCGTTCGGCTCGGCGGGAGCATCGCCCTCCCCGTCATGCAATCGCCTCTGGCGATTGCGGTCGGCGGGTCGGCGCGAAATGATGCAACTCCCGCAACTTGCCGGTCCGGCCGGAGTGCCAGCGCGCCCGCGTCCGGCGACCCGTGAACGTAGTACCATTCCAGTGCCTCCAGCTGCAGCACCCGAGTCGGCCGATCGGCGCACAGCTGCACAGGCTGCCTGCTCCTGCACCCCGTAAACTTGGGCCGGATTGTGCCGTCACGCGTTCCAGGAATACTGCATTCGACGACGCCGCGCGAGTCGCAGCGCAGTGATCTGGCCGTCATCCGGGCCTGCTTCATCGGTGCCCACGCACTGGTGTTGCTGCCGGGCGTGTTCCTGGAGGGGACCGCCGTGGCGGTCGGCCCGATCGTCCTCGGTTGCCTGTTCGCGATCAGCCTGTTCGAAGTCGTCCTGCTCGCCACGCGGCTGAGCGGAGACTCCGTGGGGGACGTCTCATCGGGGTTTCAGGAGCTGGCCTTTCTGGCCGGTGTGACGCCGCGGCAATGGCTCACCGTGCGGGTGGCGCAGGTCTGGACGGGGTTCCTCTCGGTCTGGCTGCTGCGCATTCCGTTTCTTCTGTTTGTGATCACTCTTGGAGGAATCCCGTATGACGATCTATTGGCGAACGAGTTGATTCTGCTCACGCTCTTCGGGCTGCTGTCGATGCTCGGCCTGTTGTTTTCGCTGGATCGGAAAACGCGGCAGGGAGTTTTCGGATCGTTCCTCGCGATCCTGCTCGTCTGGGAGTTTCTGATGCTCGGGCCCGGGATCATCGCCGGCGCGCTCACGCGCTATGGCGGCTGGACGATTCCGGAAGCGGCCGTCCAGGTGTTCGACTGGATGTCCGACGTCAGCATCGCGTCTCGAATCTTCGCCGCGATCACCGGCGGTTTGACGCTGCTGGCCAGCCGCAACACGCTGTTACTGTATGGCGTGCTCACTCTGCTGGCGCTCGCGGCCTATCATCAGCGTTTGTGCATGTTGTCGCGCGGCGACGGAACCGATGACGTGCCGGCGCCCGATGCATCGCCCGCTCCCGCGCACCGCAGGCGTCCGCCGCGCCGCGCCTGGGAAGATGCGCTGGCGTGGCAGGCTTACTGCATCCATTCCACCGGTGACCGGTGGGTCATCGGTATGTCGTGTCTGTTTGGACTCGTGAGCCTGCTGGTACTCGCCGCCGCAGTGTTCGGCTTCCACGAGGCCGCATTCAGCCTGAGCGCACTGACGGCGGTGGTGACTCTAGTGCAGGGAGTGGCCAAGCCCAGCGAGTGCCTGACCCGGGAGATCCAGAATCACACGATGCCCACCCTGATGCTCACGCCGCACGAGCCCGACGACTTTTACGCGGGCTGGAGCCGCGGCGCGCGACGTCTCAGCCTGCCGGCAATGGCGTTTGCGATCCTCGTCTCGCTTGTGTCGCTCGGCTTTGGCCTTAACGGACCGCTGATTTCGTTCACGATCCTCGTCGTCATCCTGCTCAACGCGCCGTTCTTCATGCTCTCGCCCCTCGTCCCCTTCTCGGGACGCGGCATCTTCACCGGCCTCTTCCTGCTGTTCTCAGCGATCGTGATCGCCGTCGCCAGCATCACCCTGGCGATCCTCGTGCATCCGCTGCTCCTGCCGCTGGCGGCCATTCCCCTGGTCTGGTTCTACAACTGGTACGTCCGCCGTCATCTGCTCGCCTACTGGATGCAGCGGAAGATCGAATCGATTCTGTAGGCTCCGGACCTTCGGCACTGACGGCGATGATCAGACCGCGCGGGTCATCCGCCACCCGTCGAATCCATATCTCTGCAGACGGACGATGTTGATTGCCGTTAATCAGCGAGGTAGCCCCGCGGTCATGGGGCAAGATGGTGCAAGAGAGTCCTCGTTTCGTCCGGCGGTCTCGCGATGGGTTCATTGTCCAATGCCAACAAGGTCGTGATCGCCGGCGGAAGCGGGTTCCTGGGGACGTCGTTGGCCCGGCATCTCGATGAGAGCGGAATGTCGCCGGTCATTCTGTCTCGGCGGCCGCCGCGGGGGACTGCGACTTGGCAGCACGTGGCCTGGGATGGCCGCACGCTGGGGGAATGGCAGCGAGCGCTGGAGGGGGCGGCCGGTCTGGTGAATCTCGCCGGCCGCAGCGTGGACTGCATCAAGACGCCCGATCATCAGGATGAGATTCTCCGTTCGCGGGTGGAGAGCACGCGGGTGCTGGGAGAAGCGGTGCGCGAAATCGGAGGGCCGCCGGTGTGGGTGCAGATGAGCACCGCGCACATCTATGGCGATCCGCCGGACGCTGTGTGCACCGAAGACTCGGCGTTCGGCGTCGGGCTGGCCCCAGTCGTCGCGGAAGCCTGGGAGCGCGCGTTCCGGGACGGACTGCTGCCAACGCAGCGCGGCGTGATCCTGCGGACCAGTTTCGTATTGGGACGCGACCAGGGCGCCGGCAGCGGAGCGCTGGCGAAACTGGCCCGACTTGCGCGACTGGGGCTGGGAGGCCGCATTGGGCACGGGCGTCAGGGCATCAGCTGGATTCACGAGGCCGATCTGAACCGCTTGTTCGAGCGGGCCCTGACGGATGCGACGATGGAGGGGGCCTACATCGCCTCGGCCCCGTATCCAGTCTCGCAGGCGAAATTCATGCGCGCGCTGCAGCGCGCGGTCCGCATGCCGATTGGACTGCCCGTATCACCGATGATGCTGCGGTGGGGAGCGAAGTGGATACTGCGGACCGATCCGGACCTGGGGCTTTACGGCCGCTACGTGATTCCACAGCGGCTTTTGCAGGACGGATTCCGATTCCAGTTCCCGGAGGTCGGCCCGGCTCTTGAAAACCTCGCGAGACCTGCGGGAACTCGTTGACGCAGCGAGAGAGACGGAGGATCGACTCTGCCGCGACGAGTAGTCGTTGCCGGCGCGCCTCGAAACCCGTTTTCCGAAGGAAACCGGGTTTCGAGGTAAGCGTGGCTTTCGATTCAACGTGCCGATCCGGATTACACGGTGACGCCGAGGAGACTGCAAGCTTCTTCGTAGCCGGGGGCGCGGAAGCCGTGCTGGTCTTCCCGGTTGTAGCCGTAGGCGCTGGCGGTGACGCGGGCCAGTCCGACCATCTGCCGCCAGCGGAAGGCCGGGCGGATCGTGCCGAACTCTTCGACGACGGTGTGATAGTACTTCTCGCCGTGCAGGCGGCCGTCCTCGCTGATGGTGTAGGCGAGCATCCGGTCGAACACCGGCTCGGGGGCATAGCCCTGCTCGCTGTAGATCTCGATCGCGGCCGCGGCACGGCCCTGATCGTTGTGCTTAACCGCGTCCTCGGCTTCGGCCAGGAGCTTGCCGGCATCGGTGGTCTTGATGGCCGCGCGATGCTCCTCGGTTGGATAGGCCTCCGTCGGGAACGGGTCGTGCGAAGCGGAATGGTAGGCCGCGACGATCAGTCCTGTGACGGCGTGCCGCGTGTCGGCGTGCCGCGCCATGTTCCGCCAGGCGTTGGTCGCGTCGGACGAGTGCACGCCGCGCGAATCGCCGTGCGTCCGCCAGTTGTCCTTGCCCTGCCGCAGGACCAGCAGGTTCGACGCCAGCGAGATCGCTTCGCCGACGACTTCGGGAGCGATCCCTTCGGCCAGCGCGGCCGCGGCGATTTCGGCCGCAACCTCGCGCGGTCCGCTGTAGATTGCCAGGCTGGTCTGGTCGACCCACGCATCGCCCGGATCTCGCGTGCCCGGCGTGAGTCCCTCCAGCTTGTACTGATCCAGCAGCTTCGGCATCAGAGCCCGGATCGGGGACTCCGGATAGTTGCGTTCCAGCCGGTTCTGTTCGTGGTCGACGCAGAACCGCACGCATTGCCGCAGGATGTCATAAGCGTAATCCTGCCCGAGCATCTGCGCGAGCCCATACGTGCGGTGGGCGAAGACGAACCGGTGCACGTTGATGTCGTCCTGCATGGCGGGCTGCAGGATGTTGAACATCTCGTCCATCGATGCGTCGGACGCGGAGGCAAACAGATTCTCCGACTGCTGCATCTCACCGCGGCGGGCGGCATCGCGGATGGCGAGCCCCAGGTCCCCTTCCGGCGAGTGTTCGGCGGCGTGCAGGGCGACGAGCGTTTTGACAGAAGCGCCGCCGTGCTGCTGGCATTGCTGAGTATTGCGATACAGCACCTTGAGCACCGGCAGCGGCCGACGCTCCGTGGGAAGTCGTTCCGTCATCTGCAGCGCCGGCAGCATGGCCATCGCCGTGTGGAAGCCGACGTAGTCCTGACCTCCGAAGGTCTCCGCATTGGCGAGCGCGCCCGCGGCGATCAGCGTGCGGAGGTCGGCTTCGCCGCTCTGCAGCTTTTTGACCAGCACCGGCTGCAGCTTGTCGGCGGGAGTATTCTGCAGCAGATCGACGAGTGCATCATACTTTCCGAAGGAGAGTTCCTCGGCTCCCTCGGCAGCGAAGGCGGTGGAAAACCCGAGGTCGTGCGACAGGGCCGTGCCGAGCCCGGCGACGAGCATGCCGCGCCCCATGCAATCCAGAAATTCGCGGCGAGTCTTGGCAGCCATGAGAGTCTCCCTGTGTCTGGCGAGTGAGAGCGGGTTTCGGGCGACGGGCGAGCGAGATGTGCCACTGCGTCCATTTTCAAGAACGCGGAGGCGTTACACAACGCCGGAGCCGATTGCAGCTGGGGCTTCTAGTGCGCGGCCATTCTGGAGGCGGTTGTAACGCTGTCGCGTTAGAATGAAGGTGTTCCGCGCGATTCGGCTGCTTCACTCCCTCAATGGCCCGGCGCGCGGCGGCCCGCATGCTCATGCCCGAAGTCTTCTGTCCACAGCCGGATGCGCTGCAGGCGTTCGCTTCGGGCGCGGTCCGCAGTGAGGAATGGGAGGCCATCGCGACCCATCTGGATTCGTGCCCGCAGTGCCAGCAGCGGCTGGAGGCCGTCGAAGCAAAAGGGGGGAACGCGGACGAGTTGGTGACCCGTTTGCGCGGACTTCGGCCGGACAACTCCACAGCCGGTGCGGCCGAATTGGGGGACGCGGTCCTGGCACGGTCGGTCCTGCGGGATGCCGGCGGCCCATCGATTACCGCGGATGCCGGCCGCGATCTGGCTCACCGGCTGGCGATCGGTCCCGTCCATCTCGATCGATTCGAGCTGCAGGCGGAGTTGGGCGTCGGTTCGTTCGGCTACGTGTTTCGCGCCCGCGACACGCAGTTGGAGCGAACCGTGGCGCTGAAGGTCCAGCGCGCGGGGAGCCTGGCATCGCATGAAGAGATCGAGCGTTTTCTCCGCGAGGCTCGAAGCGCCGCGCAGCTGAGCCATCCTGCCATCGTCGCCCTGCGTGAAATCGGGCAGACCGATGACGGCGTGTGGTATCTCGTCAGCGAGTACATCGACGGAGAGACCCTCGAACAGCGGTTGACGCGGGGCGCCCTCGATCCGGGCTGGGCGGCCGCATGTGCGGTCGAACTGGCAGACGCGCTGCAGTACGCGCACGACCACGGCGTCGTGCATCGCGACATTAAGCCATCCAATATTCTGATCGACCGGGAAGGGCATGCTCACCTGCTCGACTTCGGACTGGCCAAGCGGGACACGGGCGAAGCGACGATGACTTCGGACGGCCGGGTGATGGGGACGCCCGCCTACATGTCTCCGGAGCAGGCGGCCGGCGCATCGCATGCGGTGGATGCGCGGAGCGACGTGTACAGCCTGGGAGTCGTGCTGTACGAGATGCTCACCGGCGAACGGCCGTTTCACGGCAACCGGCGGCTGCTGCTGCTGCAGGTGCTCGAGGATGAACCGCGTCCGCTCCGACAATTGAAGCCGACAGTCCCGCGTGACCTGGACGTGATCTGCCTCAAGGCAATGAGCAAGTCTGCGTCGCGCCGCTACGCCACGGCAAGGCAGTTCGGGGACGATCTGCGCCGGTATCAGGTTGGACAGCCGATCGTGGCCCGGCCCATCGGATATGTCGAGCGCTGCCTGCGGTGGTGCCGCCGCAATCCGCTCGCCGTGAGCCTGCTGCTGGCGGTCATCGTGGGGTCTGGCGCGGGACTTTGGTATCTCTCCAGCCTGTCGGAGTACCTCGTCCGGGAGACGGCCCTCGAAAGCTCGCGGCAGCAGACGAAAATGCTGGACGAGGCGTGGCGGTTCTACAGTCAGGAGATCGAGGACATCGATCCCCGCGTCGCCAACATCAGCATCACCGAGAATTACCAGACGGTGCATCCTTCGTTGCCGCTGCCGGCGACGTTCGCCATCGACCTGGCACAGCGGATCAGCCAGCGCAGTCCGGGGATGGAAGTCCGGCTCTACAGCCGTTACCCGTGGCCGGGCCGCGAAGATGGAGGCCCGCACACTGAACTGGACGACGAGGCGCTCATCTGGCTTGAAGCGCACGCGCAGCCCGACGCCCAGCCTCCGGCCGAGTTCGCGCGGTTCGTGAACGAGGATGGCCGCCGCAAGCTGGTGTACTACACGGCACGGCACATGGAGCAGAGCTGCATCGGTTGCCACAACCATCCCGACGGGCGCAGTCCGAAAAAGGACTGGGTTGTGGGAGACGTGGTGGGCGTGCTCAAGATCGTCCGCCCGCTCGACCGCGAGATCGAGAGCACGCGGCAGGGGTTGCGCGGCGCGTTCACGCTGATGATCACGATCGCCGGCGTGCTGCTGGGGGTCTTCGTGATCGCCGCGTTCGCTGCGCAGCAGCGCAGAAAGGCGGACGCGGGATGACGACCGGCAGCCGTCACAGCGAGTCGCCGCGTTCCAACGGCTCCACCTCCCGCAGCCTGCTGGATGAGGCGCGGCATGCCGACCCGGTTGCATGGGAACGGCTGGTCAAACTCTATGCTCCTCTCGTCGCCACGTGGTGCCGGGGCTGGGGCGTCTCCGAACAGGATCTGCTGGACGTCCTGCAGGAAGTCTTTTCCTCCGTGTCGTCGCATCTGCAGCGGTTTCGCAAGGACCGCCCGTCCGACACGTTTCGCGGCTGGCTGTTGACGATCGCACGAAACAAGGTTCGCGACCATTTTCGCCGCGCCGCTCGTCAACCCGCAGCAACTGGAGGCACCGACGCTTTCGTCCGCCTGCAGCAGGTGCTCGACCCGGAAGTAGCCGCATCAGACCAGGATCCGGATCAGGATGCAGGCTTCAATCTCGTGCTTCTCAAGGCGCTCGAGTCGATCCGTGACGAGTTCCACGAACGGACGTGGCAGGCGTTCTGGGGCGTGGTGGTGGATGGGCGGGCTGCGGGAGATGTCGCCGCGGACCTCACAATGACGCCCGGCGCTGTGCGAGTCTCGAAGTCGCGGGTGCTGCTGAGACTGCGGCGCGAACTAGGGGACTCGGTCGATTAAGGCCACTTCCGTGTTGACGCCCCGTCGAGGAGGGACGTGTGCGCAACGCGGAAATTATGGGGTTGAGCCGTTCCACTCCACGCTGAACTCCGACAACGACCTCAGCTCCGTCATCGGACCGGCCGTGATGCCGGTTCCCGAGCGCTGCCGGCTTCCGGTTTCTCGTGGCCGATGGGATGCCGTTGCGCTTCCGCCTGCTACAATGATCGATACATTCGTATCGTATTCAAGCGAGGCGAGGATGGCGGTTCACACCTTTCACCCGGTCATCCAACGCTGGTTCTCGGGCCGGTTCGCAGGTCCGACGGAGCCGCAATCTCTGGGATGGCCGGAGATCGCGTCGGGGAAGCACACGCTCATTGCGGCCCCGACTGGCAGCGGCAAGACGCTGACGGCGTTTCTGGCGGTAATCGACCGGCTGTTTCGCGAAGGGGCGGAGGGACGGCTCGCCGATGAGATGCGCGTCGTCTATGTCTCACCGCTGCGGGCATTGTCGAACGACATGCACCGCAATCTGGAAGTCCCGCTAGCCGAAATCGGCGCGCAGGCGGACGCGGACGGTGTGGCCGTGCCCCAGCTGCGCGTGGGGCTGCGGACGGGGGACACGCCCTCCCATCGCCGGGCGGCTCTCGTCAAGAACCCGCCGCACATACTGGTGACGACTCCCGAGTCGCTGTACCTCATGCTCACGGCCGAGAAGAGCCGGGACGTGCTGCGCTCCGTCGATACGCTGATCGTGGACGAGATTCATGCACTGGTGCGGGACAAACGGGGATCGCATCTGTCGTTGAGCGTCGAGCGACTCGCGGCGCTCACGCAACGGCCGCTGCAGCGCATCGGATTGTCGGCCACCCAGAAACCGATCGAGCGCATGGCGGACTTTCTAGTCGGGACAGGAAGTGTCGCAATAAGCCACTCCCCTCTCCCGCGCGAACCGCTCTCCACGCGACCAGACAACATCGCAGGAGAGGGGCCGGGGGTGAGGGGAAAGCACAGCCCTGTCCTATTCGGCCCCTCTCCCCCGATTGAATCCTGCGGGAGAACGACGCACCTCCCGGGGGAGAGGGAGGCGAGTTCAGCGCCGATTTCAATCATCAATGTCGGCCACGCACGGACACTGGACCTCGCCATCGAGACGCCGCCAAGTGATCTCTCCGCCGTCTGCTCGCACGAGCAATGGAAGGAGATCAACGCCCGGCTCGTCGAGTTGATCCAGGAGCACCGCAGCACGCTGGTGTTCGTCAACACGCGCAAGCTCGCCGAGCGAGTCACACATCAGTTGTCGGAACTGCTCGGGGAGGAGATGGTCAGCTGCCATCACGGTTCGCTGGCGACCGACCTGCGGCTGGACACCGAGCAGAAGCTGAAAGCGGGGCGGATCAAAGCCGTCGTGGCGACCGCTTCGCTGGAACTGGGAATCGATGTCGGTCACGTCGATCTCGTGGTGCAACTGGGCTCGCCGCGGTCGATCGCTACGTTCCTGCAGCGGATCGGCCGTTCCGGACACGCGCTGGGCCTCACGCCGAAGGGGCGGCTGTTCGCCCTCACCCGCGATGAGCTGATCGAGTGCATGGGACTGATCCGGGCGATCGGGCAGGGGCGGCTGGACGCGATCCCGATCCCCGAAGCGCCGCTGGATGTGCTCGCACAACAGATCGTGGCGGAGACGTCGGCGCGGGAGTGGAGCACCGATGAACTGTTTGCGCTGTGCCGCAGGGCCTATCCCTATCGCAGTCTCTCGCGCCGACAGTTCGACGAGACGTTGCGGTATCTGAGCGAAGGGCTGACGTCCACGTCGGGGCGGACGCTGGCGCTGCTGCATCATGACCAGGTCAACGGCCGCCTGCGGGGGCGGCGGAACGCGCGGCTGACGGCGATCAGCAATGCGGGCGCGATCCCTGAGGTGGACTCGATCCGCGTCGTGCTGGATCCCGAGAACACCGTCGTCGGTTCGGTGGACGAAGAATTCGGCGTCGAGAGCAGTGCCGGGGATGTCTTTCAGCTGGGAAACTCGTCGTGGCGGATCCGCCAGCTGCGGGGCAATGATCTGATCGTGACCGACGCGCATGGCGCCCCGCCGACGATTCCCTTCTGGCAGGGAGAAGCGCCGGGACGCACGATCGAATTGTCGGAGGAGGTGTCGCGACTGCGGGAAGACCTGGAGCGGAGGATCGTCGAATCGGGATTTAACGCGGTCGCAAGTGAGGCGTCCAAAGAGGTCTCCTCTCTCCCGCGCGAGGCACTTTCCACACAGATCGACGAAATCGCGGGAGAGGGGCCGGGAGTGAGGGACGAGAACGAGCCCGCCACTTCTCCCCATCCTCTCGTCGCACAGATCGCCAGCGAGTGCCACTGCTCGCCGCATGCGGCGGAGCAGGCCATCACCTATGTGGCGGCACAGAAGGCGGCGATCGGCATCGTGCCCACGCAGCAGCGGATCGTGTTTGAGCGGTTCTTCGATGAGTCGGGCGGAATGCAGCTGGTGGTGCATGCTCCCTTCGGCAGCCGCGTCAACAAGGCGTGGGGCTTCGCGATGCGGAAGCGGTTCTGTCGCTCCTTCGACTTCGAGCTGCAGGCGACCGCAGACGATGACGGGTTCATCCTGTCGCTGGGACCGCAGCACAGCTTTCCCATCGAGAGCCTGTTCGCGATGCTGCGCACGGACAACGCCCGCAATCTGCTGGAGCAGGCGGTGCTGGCCGTGCCGGTGTTCCACGTCCGCTGGCGATGGAACGCCACCCGGGCGCTGCAGGTCGCGCGGTCCCGCAACGGCAAGAAGGTGCCGCCGGCCATTCAGCGGTTCCGCAGTGAGGACCTGCTGACGGCGGTGTTCCCCAAGCTGACCGGCTGCCAGGAAAACATCACCGGCGACCACGAACTCCCCGACCACCCGCTGATGCGGCAAACCATGGACGACTGCCTGCACGAAGCCCTTGATCTCGACGGGTTGCTGCAGGTGCTCGCTCGGATCGAATCGGGGGAGATCACGCTGACCGGCCGCGATACGCGCGAGCCGTCCCCTTTTGCGTATGAGCTACTGAATGCCAACCCGTACGCGTTCCTGGACGGCGGCGAAATCCAGGAGCGGCGGGCAATGGCGGCCTCAACGCGACGCACTCTGACGGTCGATAGTGTGCGCGACTTGGGACGGCTCGATCCGGAAGCCATCGCGCAGGTGGTGGCCGAGGCGCAGCCGCTGGTACGCAATGCGGACGAACTCCATGACGTGCTGCTCAGCCGGGTCTTCGTGCCAATCGACGAAGCCTCGCAGCGGGATGACGGCGAAGGAAAGCATCCCCCCTTCCGGGGCGACCCGGTCGATGACTGGCAGTCGTACTATGCGGAATTGGAGCGTGACGCGCGCGCGACGGTCGTTCGTTTCGAGGCTTCCCGGCAGGCATGGGTGGCTGCCGAACGCTGGCCGATGATGCAGGCCATGTTCCCGGACGTGGCGCCGGACCAGACGCTGACCGTCCCGCCGGGAATTGAAGCGGATTGGTCGTCCACCGATGCGCGGCTGGCCGCAGTCCGCGGTCTCCTCGAAGTCGCCGGACCAATCACCGCACGAGAGATCTCGGCACTCCTGGGATTCAGCATCGAGCAGTCGGACGCGGCATTGCAGGGTCTTGAGGGAGAGGGCATCGTCCTTCAGGGTCAGTTCCGCGAGTACGAGAGCGGCGAACGTCATTCTGCCGAGGACGCCGGCGAACGCGAGCCACCCGGCAGACCGACATCTCGCGCTCCTGAATGGTGCCACCGGCGGCTACTGGCCCGCATTCATCGACTGACCGTCGCCGGGCTCCGTCGCGAAATCGAGCCGGTCGAACTGCCGGCCTACCTGAGATTCCTGCACCAGCACCACGGACTGACCGGAGAGTCGCGCCGCACCGGGACGAACGGTCTGTTCGAGGTCGTCGCCCAATTACAGGGGCTCGATCTGCCTGCGATCTGCTGGGAGCGCGACGTGCTGCCCGCGCGGCTGAGCGGATATCGCGGCGACTGGCTGGATGAGCTCTGCCTGACCGGTGAAATTGCCTGGGGCAGGCTGTACCCGAAGCCGCGGAAGGCAGAGGCGTCGCGGCCGATGGCGTCGATCACCCGGGTGGCCCCGATCTCGCTGTTTCTGCGAGAGGACCGGGGCTGGCTGACCGAGGTGCGACCGCCGGCGGAGTTGTCGATCCTCAGCAGCGACGCGCAGGTGGTGCTCGACGTGCTGCGGAATCAAGGTGCAATGTTCGCCGCCGACATCCTCCGCGAGACTCCGCTGCTGCCGGGACAGTTGGACGACGCATTGGGCGAACTCGTTGTGCGCGGGTTGATTACGTCGGACGGTATTGCCGGCATGCGAAGCCTGGTGCGACTGGCGGCGACCAGCGGGCGTGGAGATTCAGCACGAAAGCGGGCGCCGCGCGTGGTGCGACGCCGGCGGTCGAGCGGAACAGCCGGCCGCTGGTCCGTGTGGCGGCGCGAAGTCGGGACCGATCTGGCGGAGAGTGCGAGTCCGAAACGGACACGCGACCCGGAACGACTGAGGGCCGAGCGGGATCGGCGTCGTGAGATTGTCGAGCAATGGGCGTGGCAGCTCGTTCGCCGGTGGGGCGTGATCTTCAAGGACCTGCTCCGCCGCGAGTCCGGAGCGCCGCCGTGGTGGGAACTGGTGCAGGTCTATCGTCGGCTGGAAGCGCGGGGCGAACTGCGCGGCGGGCGGTTCATCAAAGGAGTCGCCGGCGAGCAGTTTGCTCTGGCCGATTCGATCCGTGAGCTGCGCCGCTGCCGCGACGCAAAGCCGTCAAGCGAGATCACGGTGTTGTCGGCCGCCGACCCGCTGAACCTGCTGGGCGTCGTCAACTCCGAGGAGCGGGTCCCGGCGACTGCGGGAAACCGGATCGCGTACCTCGACGGACGACCGGTCGCAGCTCGTGAGACCGGCGAACTGCGATGGCTCGCCACTGTTTCGGACGCTGTGCGGCCCCTGGTCCTCCAGCAGCTGGGAGTGGACGCGCCGGCGACGCGGCGAGCGATCGGGTCGGAATCGTCCGACGAACCCCCGGCTGGACAGGAGGAGGAGCGCAACGGCCGCGAGCGGAAGAGGCGCTATCCATCCGGTATTCCCCGCCCCCTCATTTCCTGAAACGGACCCGTCCGTTTCAGCCGTCGATTCGGATCGAGTCCGCAGATCCGATTTGGACAAGAGGTTCCGTCAAAACCTCTGTAGCCGGCTTCTCCGAGGCCGGGCGAGCGAGTGAAACCTCGACGATCCGGCTGGTGCGGACGGGGTCACAGACCCCGTCTACAGGTTTTGGTGGAGGCTCAACACCCAACAGGCGAGCGCACGGCTGTTTCGGGCCGCGCGAGACTGATACGATCGGCACTGCCTTCTGAACAAACGGATGTCCCGGAATGCTGGCTACATCAAAGCTGTTAGTGCGTTACGGCAGTGTGCCCGAAGTGGCGCGATTCGCTCATCATGGCGATGATACGCCCGTTCGGGGATCGAGCGTGGTTGTCAGTACGTCGCGCGGCCAGGAACTGGGCATCGTGCTGGAATCGCTCGCTCCACCGAGGGAGCCGCAGCGCGATGCGGAGGATGCCACTCCCAGCGGAGATGTGCTGCGTGAGGCGACGGAGGCGGATCGGGAACGGCAGCGAACTCAGCGTGCCGAGGCAGAGCGTGCGTTTCCGGAGTGGGAACAACGCATCGCCGACTGGAACCTGGACCTGCAGCTGATCGACCTGGAATGGACGCTCGATCGCACCAAGCTGATCCTCTACGTGCTGAACGATCGCGGTCCGGAGTGCACGAAGCTGGCGCTGCAGGCGGCCGCGGCGGGGCTGGGGGTCATCGAGGTGCAGCCGGTCGCGGCCGAGGGACTGGTGCCGCGCGAAACCGGCGGCGGCTGCGGTTCCTGCGGGTGTCATAACTGACTCGCGCAGTCTCGAGGCCGTATGTCAGGTCGACTCGTCACCATCGCTCGTTACGATAACGTCCCTTTGGCGGAACTGGCCCGATTGCGCCTGGAGGATGCGGCGATTCCGGTGCAGGTCGAGAACGCCGAACTCGTGACGGCGCTGTGGCACTACGGCACGGCTTTCGGCAACGTGCAGTTGAACGTGCCGGAAGAGCACGCCGCGGCCGCCCTGCAGTTGATTGAAGAACTGCACCAATCCGGTTTGCCGACGGCGGCCAGCGAGTCCCCGGAGCGAGCGCCGACGTGCCTGGCCTGCGGCGCCGAGTTTCCCGGCGATGCAGATCAGTGCCCCACGTGCGGATGGAGCTTCAGCGTTGCGGAGTCATCGGAATCCAACGGTGCATCGACTGACAATGGCGATGAACGAGTCATGACGGCGGCCGAATCGGCTGATGCCGCGAGTCATCGGATCCTCTCGGAGTTTCGCACCGTCGGACGCCCATTGCTCGGCATCTGGGTCGGCATCTCCCTCGGCATGCTGCTGCTTGGATTGCTGGCCTGCGTGCTGTCGATGCTCAACGACTTGTTTCGCTGACACACCCCATCCTCTCAGCGACCCGGACGCATCGAGCGTCCGAGTTCCAGCACGGTAGTTCGAAGGCGCCGCGGCATTCCGTGACGCGAAGAAAGCCCGTGTAGGCAAACGTGTGTCCCCACGTATGCCGCTTACGGGCCACGAAGTAACCCGCTGCATTCGCATGGCTGCTATCGGAAACTAAACCGGACGTAATCGCGCAGTGGTCATTGCGCGACCGACTTGGAGCCATTGGGAGAGCCGGCAATGGGGACGCCGTGAGGCAGCGGGCGCGAGGCGACTTCGTAGCCGGCCGAGTGCACCAGTTCCTGCAGTTGGCGATTCAGTTCAAAGCTGTCGGGATAGACCCAGAACGTGAGAATCGCGCGGGGGCCGGCCTGGGCCAGGGCGCTGCGGAACCGTGAGCGGGGCAGCCGAACTTCCTCGATGGACTCACTCGGTGCATCGGGCTTGGCTTCGATCTCGTAATACGAGAGACCGATGCGCAGTACGGGGCCGCCGTTGCGCAGCTCTTCGAGGGCCGTCGCCTGCTGGCGTTCGATGACGTAGTGCATCGTGAAGCCGTCCACGGGGCCGATGGCTCCCTCGTAGCGCGGCACGCGGAACAGCATGTCGCGATGCCGTTCCACTCGATCCTTAAGGTCGTTGGCCAGCATCTCGATCGGCACGACGGAGACTCGCCCGCCGGAAAGCCGAAAGTGCACCTCGACGTCCTGCGTCACCTGCCTGCCGATCGGAGTGACGCGATGGGCGAGCACCGGTGAATCGGTCTCCACCTGCGTTTCGTACTGCAGCTGCAGCCGGGCGGCCGCCACGCGCCGCTCCTGCTCGCGGACGGCGGTGTCGAGGTCCGACACCGATCGCTCTACCACGGCCATGCGATCGCGTGCGGATTCGATCTGCTGAGCAACGGCCGCCCGCTGCGACTCAACACTGCTCAACTGCTGCGTCAGCACGGCACGATCGGCCCGAGCTCGGTCGAGGTCGGACTGCATCCTCAACAGCTGCGATCGCAGAGCATCGGCCTCGGCAATCAGCTCCGGCGGAGGCTCCGCGGGAGGGAGGACTACCGGCTCCGGCGGAAGTGTCGGAGGCGATGGTTTCGGCTCCGGTTCGACCGGCTCTTCCGGCGGCGTCACCGCAACGACGGCGGGGGCAGCAGCGGGCGTCTCCTCCGACTCGCCCTCGACGGGAGCCCGGCTGATCCGCAGGCCCGCGACGACGATCAGCACGATCAGAATGCCGACGAGATTGCACACGACGTCCAGAAAGGCGTCGGAGCCGAAGGCAATCTCGTTGTCACGCTTGCGGGACATGGTTGGTTCTGCCGCGTTCTCTGCCAGGCACGCTGCACATCGATCGCCGGAGCCGCTGCCGGCTTACTCCAGCACGTACTCCACTCGGGATTTGACGGTCCATTCATCGGTGACGTCGGTCAGCCGCCTGAGGTACTGGTTTCCACCCGGCAGCACCTGATAACGAACCATCGGAAGCCAGTAGAAGCTCTTGGGCGGCAGTCCCCAGTCGCGGATGTGGGCGTCGAGTGTTTCGGCCAGAGCCTGCTGCAACTCATCCTTGGTCATGCCGCTGGTGATCGTGATGGGAAGTTCCCGTTCGACGGCGACCTGCTGCCCGTCCACGCGGACGATCACCTCCCGTTCGAGCCCGATGCTGCTGCCCGGATTTCGCCGGCCCCATTGCGGCGCCTTGGGGTCGACCCGGCCGGATGTGAGGGGTGTGGACCCGTTCTGACCGCGAGGAGCCAGCGGATCGGGATCTTCATTGCCCGCGCTTCGTTCGCCGGTTCCGTTGAAGCGGGAGGCTGTTCCATTCCCGAACCGGCCCTCGGTGGAGCCCCGTTCTCCCGGACGGGTCGGCCGCCAGGCATCGTCGTCGGCGGGAGTGTTCGCTGAGGCTGTTTGTGTGTCGCGAGTCGCTTGGACTGCATGCGGACTTCCTTGTGTCGTCGGAGTTCCCGGCGTCGCGGCGAAGGGGCCGGATGTCGATTGCCGGTTGGAGCCGCTGGCCGCATCGGCCGTCATGGCTGGTTCCCCGGCCGCGTCGTCGAGGGACGGACTCGGTCGTTCTGAAGGGTCGATCCCCGACAGCGCGCGTCCTCGCGGGTTCTCGATGACGCGCGGCCCGGCGGGAGGTGCGGTGGCCGTCGGTGCGCCGGGTGCCGTGCCTGGACGGGATCCGCTGCTGTTCCGGTTGCCGGACGGCATCGCGCCGCTGCCGGACCCCGGAGTACGTTCGAACGTGCGGCCGCCAAAGTGCACGGTGCGACCTTCGCCGCGCAGGCGCTCAACTTCCTCGAGATAGAATTCGCCGTCGCTGTTGCTGAATTGAAGAGGTCCCGCCACCGGCAGTTGACCGCCGGCAACCTGCGACTGCAGCCGCGTCCGCTGGGCAAGCACAGCGTCAATCGCCTTCCGGCAGACCTCAGCGGCCTGCGGGTCCCGTTCGGGCCAGCGGAACTCCTGGTCGTCCGACACGAGTTCATAACCGAACGGCTCCTGCATGCTTTCGAGCAGCCTGCGGGCGACGTAGTAGCCGACGGTGCCGCCGGGCCGCACAATGAGCAGCACATAGGGCCGTCCCGCGGGTTCGTCAGCGGTCCCCATCAGGTCTTTGACGGACCAGTAGGTGATGAGCGCGTCGGCTCCGGCCAGCAGGGGGTTGCGGATGGGGGCGAAACCGTTGAGCTGTTCAGGGGTCAGCGTGATGCCTTCGGACGTGAACGTCAGGCCCGTCGACGTGCATTCGATGAGGATCGGCCGCCGCGTCGTACCCGATTGTCCGTCATAGGGCAGAATGCGGTATTGGCTGCCCTGCTCCTCGCGATTGCGGCGGGCCTGCTCAATCTGCCGTTCCGTTTCAGCCAGTTCCTGTTCGAGCGCCGCGCGCCGCTGTGCGCGCTCCTGATCGGTGGCAGACAGGTCGGCCTGCCGGACCACGAGCGTCGCCGATTGACGCTGAAGATCATCCAGCTCCGCCTTCGTCGAGGCGAGCCGCGTGCGCCCCTGGTCGACGGCGTCAGATTCCGTCGCCAGCAGTGCGGACAGTCGCGCGGCATCGCGTTCCAAACCGGCGACCGTGCGTTCCCACTCCTCTCGCAGTTCGGCGGCCGTCGGTCCCGGTGGGGGCAGGGGAGCGGGCAGCACAACCGGCTCGGGCAGCGGCTCCGGTTCGGGGACCGGCTCAGGCTCAATGGCTGGAGGTGGAGCAGCCGCGACCTCGACGATCTCTACCGAATCGTGGTCGCGGGCCCGCTCGACGGCCTGGTCATGAATGCGGCGCGCAGTGACGAGCAGCAGCAGGATGAGTGCACCGAGCGCGCACATCAGCACCGCCAGAAACGGGAACAGCGAGACGGCATTGCTGGTCGGCCGGCGGGACATGGTGGGTTCGGATGTATCGCTCGCTGCTGCACTGCCGGGAAAGGCCGCTTCTCATCGGCCGTCCCGCCAGGATCACGGGATGTCCCCGCCCTGATGAACGCCGGGCGATGCCCGATGGTCAGGCTGCCGACCGGACGCGGGCATTGGCCGACAGCAGATGCACTGCCGCGCTGAGGCTGTGCATCGTCTGCTCGAACGTCTCCGCGGCACGCAGGGCGTCGAGGTTCTCCGACAGTTTCCGCTGCAGCTGAATGACGTCCCCTCCCTGTTCAAGCACTCCGGCCAGCTGCTCGCTCTGCCGGGTCAGTGCCTCAACCTGGGACTCGACGCGGGCCGTCGTCTGCTGCAGCTGGCCCTGCCACGAGTCGACGCGCTGGCCGAAGCTCGCCAGCAGCCGTTCGGTCCGTTCGTCCGCAGCGAGCTGTGCAGCATTGAGCATCGCACCGACCTGCGCAGCGAAAAACTCCATCCGCCCGGCGAGCGCGGCGTCCTGCTCGCGGCGGGCGCCGTCCGCCTGTTCCATCTGCCGGGTGAGTTCTTGAGAAAGCCGTCCGACCGCCGACACCAGTTCCTGGCGAGCTGTGGCAAGCTGTTCCGCATGATCGCCGAGCGTTTGTTGTGTTCCCTGCTGCAGCGCTCCCGCAAGCTGCTCGCGCTGCTCATCCAGCGTGCCGGTCCAGCGTTCCCGGAGCGACTCGACCGAGTCCTGCCAGAGCCGCGTCTGCGATTCGATCAGGGCTTCGGTGCGGTCGATGAACTGCCGGGCGGCTTCCGCTTCGGCCTCGATCAGAGGCGCCGGCCGGGAGGCGTCTTCGGGAAAGAGCGGCAGCACGCTGACCTGCCCGAAGGCATTGGCCCGCGCGAGGACCGCTTCCTCCGAGCGTTTCACCATCACGAAGGTGAACACGAGGATCAGCGAGTGGCAGAGCGCGACCGCGGTGGTATCGAACGCCACGGCGAGATTGTGCGTGACGGCCGCCAGCGAAGTATCCAGCTGATTCACGTCGAGGTTGGCGATGGCCATGGTGATGCCCAGCACCGTCCCCAGGAACCCCATGATGGGGATCGCCCACACGATCGTCTGCAGGAGCGAATAGCCATCGAGCATCCGGTCGACCGCCAACTCGTGCAGGTACTTCAGATGGTCTTCGATCGTGCTGCCTGACGGCCGATGCCGGAGATAGGCCTTCAGATCGCTCAACCGCCGGCCAAGCACGGTGTCGCGGAGAGTCGGGGCCAGCCGGTCGTGCGCGGCTTCAATTGCGGGGAGAGGGTCGGCATTCGCCGCGGCGTTTTCGTTGAGGGATTCGCCCGCAGCCAGCGCGGCGCGTTCGGTGCGCAGCCGAATCAGGCTGCGGACCAGCCAGGCAATGCCGACGAAGAACAGCGCCGTCTGGACGTATTCCACCGGGTGAGCACAGAAATAGCGCTCCGCCAGCTCGCGATGCACCGGCAGCCTCGGGATCGCCTGGTAAAAGGCAAACGTCGCGATCGCACCCCACAGGTACGGCGCCCCAAGAAGTCCAAGCGGAGAAAACGACGCAACCTTCGGCTGCGCCGGCGTCTGTGGCTCGTCCATGAGATTCGTTCTGCGAGAAGGGGGCCGAGTCCGATCGGCCGAAACTGCCGCTGCGCAGGGCAGGGCGGTGCGCGCAGGCTCGCGCTCATCCCTACCATCGTCATAACCGGCACCTTCAGTACAGCGTATCCAGGGTGCCGCGACGAGGGAGCTGGGAAGCTCGCTGGACCCAAGACTCAGCGACACGGAATCGATTGGCCACTTCCCGCGTCCCGCCGCCTGCGTCACAGGCGGCCAGCACATCCCGGCGGAACTCCTTGGAATACGCCTCCATGCCGTCCCCTCCTCGAATGAAGAAGGACGCAGCTTACCCTGCCCCCGCAGAATGCGCTAGAGTTGTCAAATTGCCGCACTAAGCGGTGGCAGCAGGACGCGCCGCTGTCGCTGGTGAGGGTTGCCATCGAGGACCAAGACCGAGTTCGTGCCTACCGCCGAGCTCAAGAACGCGTTTCCCTCGCCCGAGTACAGGGCGTGAGCGTCTCCTCGAAACACGTCTCTGACGGCGTCAGGAGCTGAAAGCATCACAAACGTGCCGTACCCCGCAAAGCGCAGGGTGAATGTATCGCCGTAGCGACGCGTGCATGCTTCCAGGAACGAAAGCGGCGACTGCGAATAGCGCCACAACTGCCATGCGGCCGGGGCCGTGGGACCGTTCGGGAGTGCTGACGCTGAATGAGTTGCAGCCAGACCGTGCCTGGTGAACCGCGTTTCCACGAAAGTAGTCCCAGAAGCTACGTGAGAACCCTTAACAAGAAGATCTGATGGGGGACTTCGATTGCGGTCGCCCGGAGACGAGCGACAAGTCAGAGAACTCGCAGACGAACCCCTGCGCCACCGGACTGCAGGCATAGACACCGCAGGTGACCTGCGCTCCCGCCGGGCCGTGCAGATGCGCCAATCGCATGAGCTCCCAATGCTCGCCGCCGTCCGACGCCTCCACAATGTAGTCGCTCGTCTCGCGGCGAATTCGCAACCAGATCTGTCGTTGCGCCGCTGAAACGCCTTGTACCGACCAGTCGGAGTAGCCGAAGTTCGTGACCACTGCACCCAGCCGTGACGGGCCGGACGGCTCGAACTCGACGGACGCCTTGAGCCAGCAGTCGGCCGAGAGGCGCACCATCAAGCCAGCCTGGTCGTATTGATGTACGGGGTGGAACTCCACACAGGACGACAGAACGAAGTCCTCCTCGGCTGCTCGAAACAGAAAGTGCCCGTTATCCGATCGATGACCGTAATGAGTGCGCTGCCAGAAATCGGTCTGACCATCGGTCTCGATATGCAGACGGTCGCCACTCACCGACCAGCGCCGCGGTTCGCAGTGCCAGCGAAACCGCGACGGCCGGTTCTGCTTCAGCAATGCACTGCTGTGCCCCCCATGCAGCAGAAAGTTCTCCATCCCCACCTGCTGCAAAGCGTCCGCCCCCCGGTCGATCGCATCATGTCAGAAATGAGTGCACACTTCGGCGACAAACACTCCAAGGCCATATAGCTGTCTCCCGGTGATCGATCGCCATCAGTTGCAATCAATGCAGACACCCTCACAAACGCCCCAGGAGCAGTATTCCAGGGGCTGGCACTGATGGCCGCACGCGCCGCAGTTGTTTCCATCCCACATCACGTCGATGCACGCACCGCCGCACATCATTCCTCCTGCGCCTTCGCAGTCCGTGCACTGTCCGCCGGAACAATAGGGCGTTGCGCCGCCACACACGTTTCCGCAGGCACCGCAGTTCTGGCTGTCGTAATCCAGCCCGACGCATGTTCCGTCACACAGCGTGAGCCCTGACGGACAGCCCGCGCAGACGCCGTCGTAGCAATACGGCGACGAGCCGCCGCACACATTGCCGCAGGCCCCGCAGTTCTCCGGATCCCAGTTCAGGTCGGTGCAGACGCCATTGCAGCGGCTGGTTCCCTCGTAACAGGCGTACTCGCACCGGCCGTTCGCACACCAGCCGTCCTCGTTCGGTCCCGGCTTAGGACAGTCGTTTCCGCAAGCGCCGCAGTTGTTCACATCCCAACCCACGGCGGTGCACAGGCCGTCGCAGCGGATGGTCCCTTCTTCGCACCAGTAGTTGCACTGCCCGATGATGCACGCGCTGTACTCGTACGGTCCGGGCGGATCGCAGACATTGCCGCACGCCCCACAGTTATTGACGTCCTCGCCCAGGTCGATGCAGACGCCGTTGCAGCACGATTGACCATTGCCGCAGCAGACGTAAGTGCCGCAACTGCCGCAGATCCGCTGGGTGTTTCCCTGGCAGGCTTTGCAGACATTCAGGCAGGCGGTCTGCTGCTTCTTGTTCTTGCAGTTGCAGAAGGTTTTGCAGGGGTCGACCTGGCGGCGACCGGCCCAGGCATACTCCGATCCCAGGGGACTGAGTACGGTGGCCGTAAGTGCAATCCCCAGCCGTCGCAGAGATTCGCGACGCGGCACGGGTTCGGCGAGTGACTTTGAGAACTCATCCCAGTGATGTGACATGGTAATGGCTTTCTCTTTCAAGTGTGCGGGGTCAAAACCAGCGAGTCGAACTGTGAAACGCGTCAGCAAGCGGTGAACGCACTGCAACGATCCCTCTTGCTGACGCGCAGGGGTGCCTGCCGCGGCGCACTGCAGGTGCCACCGCGGCGGCAGCAACAAGTACGCATCCATCGAGCGGTCATCTGCTCGCAAGTCAGGATGCGAGAACGGTCTTCAGCGAAGCTGCGGCATCGTTTGTCTCCGTGGAACTGTCCCGGGCAGTGAGAGCCAGGATCGGCTCCATGCCGACGGCGACGTCGCTTAGCAGCACACCCTGTTCATCGATCAGGTACCCGATCGGTGTGGCAAACATGCCGTACTGCATCGACACCTCCCACTGCTTTTGAACCACGATCGGGAAACTCAAACCCAACTCCTCCGCCTTGACCCGGGTCGCCTCCGCATTACGACGACTGATCATCAGTACGCGCATCTCGGACCGCTCTGCGTGCAGCTCCTCCAGGCGCGGCGCCAGCTCGTCACAGGGACCGCACTCGGGATCCGAGAACACCAGCAGCACTCGCTCGCCCCGCAGGTCTCTCAGCGACAGTTCGCCTCCATCGATCCGCGGCAAAGTGAAGTCGGGCGCCGCGGTCCCTGCCTTCAGCCCGCTTCGGTTGAGACGACTGCGGGCCAGCGATGGATCCGGCTGCTTACCATGTGCGGCCGCGTGAGCGTGATCTTCGCCGGCAGCATGCGGGCGCTTGCCGTTCGTGGCGAACAGCTTCAGCAGCGGCTCGCCGCCGACGGTCAGTTCGCTCGCGATCCGTCCGGACTTGTCGATGCGATATCCCATCGGCGTCCCTTGGGCGTGATATTGGGTCGCGACTTCCATCTGCTTCTGCAGCAGATAGATGCCACGAACACCGTTCTGCTCCACCAGCTTGCGGTTCGCCTCTGCGTCGCCTGTGCTGATGACGATTGGAAGCGGACGCCCATCGCGACCGTCGATCGGCAGCGCGGCCAGGTCTACAGCCATCTTCGTGCAGAATCCGCACTGTGGATTAAAGAAGATCAACAGCAGATCGCGACCGCGGAAGGCTGAAAGTGTGCGATGGGCGCCGGCGAGGTCCGGGAGCTCAAATTCGGGCGCCATACTCCCGACCGGCAGGCCGCGGGATTCGCGTTGCGGCGCGGCGGTGCGACGGCCGACTTGCTGTTCGATTGCGCCCAGCCGCAGGAGAATGCGGCCGTTCTGGTGGACCAGTTGGAATCCAATCCAGATGCCTATAGCGACGAACAGCCAGGGAAGCACGGTGGCGACGACGAGGAGCATGATGACCTGCCTGTCACGTGATACTGATTGCCGGCGCCGCCGGAGACGGCAGCGCACATGTCGAATTGGGCCCACTTGCAGCTTGCCAATGGCTCTGCGATGTGGGCTCGGTATGTGAAACGCCGATACCGCGACGGAACCTCCTGAAATGCTGTGGTCGATCAGGACGTTCGATTCATCTTTCGTCGTGCGGCCCTGACATCGACCGCTCACTCAACTCCGCTGCCGGCTGTCAGTGCTCGTTCAGTCTCTCCCTCAACGGGGCTTGCAGTTGCACCCGTTGGCGCGGGTTCAATTGACGTCTCCAGTTCGCCGGCCAGAACCGCTTCCATCTCCGCCCTTAGCTGTGCGGCAACCACTCGGTGATCCATGGGCATGATCTCCGCCCAGGCGGAGGCACTTGATCGGATGTGCTCCGCATATTGAAGAGCCTCCTCGGAGTGACCGAGTCGATGATGCGCCATCGCCAGAAAGCAGCTGCGAACCACTTCCGAGTCATCTCGTGCGTCGCTTTCCCACACGGCAATGGACTCCTCGAATCGCCCGAGTCGGTACAGCCAGGCCGCGTAAGCCCGGGCACCGTTGGAAGCGTCCGGCAGCCCATGCATCGCGGTCTCCGACATACGAAGCGCCTGTGACTTGTCCGCAACGGATTCTGCACCGATCGCCATCGACCAGGCTACAAACCACGCCTCCTGCGGATCGGCGACTTCGGAAAACTCCAACAGCATTTCCTCGCACACCGCGCGGTATGCGAACAGATCGTTCACCGCGATCAACGCGACAGCGCGGTGATACCAGAGCCCGGCCCCATCCGGTCCCAGCTCAAGCCGCTTCCGATAGCACTCCGACGCTTCTGCCCACCAGCCCATTCGCTCAAAGTAGGCTCCACGTTGACCCCACAGGCCGATCACGCCCGGCTGAAGGTCAACGACGCGAACAAAGAGTTCGTCCGATTCCACGATCTGCTTCACAATCCGAGCCCGTTCGACGGAGTCGGCGCTGTCATGGCCATCGGTCAGGCTCAGGGCCAGGGCGAGATCGCTGGCCGCTTCGTCCATGCGTCCCTGTTCGACATGCTCCTGCGCTCGCTGGACATAGTCGATCCTGGGGACACGCATCGTCATCCAGATGTCATGAGCACCGAAATTGCCGGATCGTCCCGACTCGAAATACAGGTGCGCATCATTACTTAATAGTGTTGGCGCACTGTCGTGGCCGCGAGTGTTCAGCGGAGAGCCAAGGTTGATCGGCTCCGTCCAGGGACCAAACGGCGACGTGCCGCGACTCATCCACATGTCCCATCCGCCCGCGCTGCCGGGACGCTTCGAACAGAAGAGGAGGCAGAGTCCGTCCGTCGTGAGTCGAGGGTATCCCTCCTCGTGCTCGGTATTAACGGGAGGTCCGAACGGGACCGGATCCGTCCAGTCGGCCGCCAACGACGATCGTCGGCTGATCCACAGGTCCTCCCCCCCCCATGCTCCCCGGCCGATTGCTGTGGAACAGGACGATCAGCCCGTCGGGCGTGAAATAGGGCGATCCGTCGGACCAAGGGCCGTTGATTGGTAAGCCCAGATTATCGGCCGCGAACCATGGGGCTGCCGGTGTCTCTCGTCGATACTCCCAGATGTCCCAATGCCCCTGGCCTCCCGGGCGATCGGAGGAGACGTACAGGGTCAGGCCATCGGCCGACAGGAACGACGCTATATCCATGAACTCGGTGTTGATTCCATCACCAAGATGGACCGGCGCGTTCCAAGGGTCGTCGATGGATGATCTCGTGCACTGCCACAGGTCGGACTGTCCCATGCCGCCGGGACGATCGGATCCCAGAATCAGTGTCAGTTCGTCCGCTGAAACGACCGGATACGCTTCCTGGTATTCAGAGTTGACGGTACTCCCGAGATTCACGGGCGCAGTCCAGATCCACTTGTCCGAATCGATCCCGGGGAACGCAGACTGGCCGGTGACGGCTTCCCTCGTTCCAGCGGGCGCTGATTCGTAGGTGACGCGCACCACCCGTCGTCGACCTCGCGTGATCGTCACGAGTTCCCGCTTCAGCGTCTCACCGTCCTTGGTCGCTTCGAACTGGTATTGTCCGGGCTGCAGTGTGACCTCGCGCAGGCCGGCCCCGGTGATGCTGAGCTCCTCTCCGTCCAGCGAGACCTGGACCGTGGGATCGTCGACTTCGATGACGAGCGTGCCCTCTCCGTTAACGATGCGGATGACGGTCGCCGACACCTGCGTGATGCCGATCGCTTCCGTCGTGCTGAAGCCGGCGATCAGTGCGACGAGCGCCAGCGCAGCCACCACCCACCGCTGTCGGCGGCGTGCCGGCATTGGAGTCACTCGCAGCGCCGTCCGGCTCGCGCCGGGGAACGCCATCGAGTGCGGATCCTGCACGCGGGCCAGATGCTGACCCAGCAGCGAAGCCACTTCCCCCGCCGTCTGGAATCGGTTCTCCGGTCGCTTTTCCAACAGTCGGTTGACGATCTCGGCCAGCCACTTTGGCACGTCGGCATTGATCTCGCGGATTGGACGTGGTGAGTCATCGCACACTCGGTGCAGGCAACCCATCGTGGTTTCTGCCCGAAATGGGGAGCGTCCCGTGCACATGGCGTAGAGCACGCTGCCCAGGCTGAACAGGTCTGACCGTGCATCGACGGAACCACCCTGCGCCTGTTCGGGCGACATGTACTGCGGCGTCCCAGCCACCTCGCCGGTGCGCGTCATTGCCACGTCGTCCACCGCGCGAGCCAGGCCGAAGTCCGTGATCCGGACTCGCTCCACACCGTTCTCCAGCAGGATGTTCGCCGGCTTGATGTCGCGGTGAATGACGCCGTGCTTGTGTGCCGCCTCGAGTCCCGAGGCGATCTGCATGCCGATCCGAAGGATCTCCTTCAACTGAAGATGTCCCGACCGCTCGATCTTCTCCTGGAGCGACACACCGTCCACATACTCCATGACCAGGAACGGCAGCTGATCTTCATCCACGGCGTAGATGGCGACGATATGGGGGTGAGCGACTGCCGCCGCGGCCTGCGCTTCGCGGACGAAACGCCGCCGAGCCGTCGCATTGCCGGCCAGTTCAGGTGCAAGCACCTTGACGGCAACGATGCGGTTCAGCTTGCGGTCCTGAGCCTTGAGGACGACTCCCATCCCTCCCACGCCGACCACTTCGGTGACGATGTAGGCGCCAATCGATCCGAGAGCGTCTGCTTCGCTCGTCGGGGACAGGAAATGGAGAGAGACTTCGGAGACGTCCAGCTGCGATCGGTCACTGCCTTCCGGGGACGCACCACTGCTGTCGGCCTCGGTATCGACCGTTCCAGGGTCCTCGAAGGCGGGGTGCTGCAGAAAACCGCCGGCCTGGTCGTAGCTTTGCAGCAACTCCTCGACTCGCGCTCGCAAGGGCGCATCGCCGCAGCATGCGTCATCGAGATACCTGTGACGCTCGTCAGCCGATGCCAATTGCCGAGCGGCGTTGAAAACTTCGCGTTCGTGCATGATTCCCGTTCCCCACGCTGTGATTCAGCGAGGCATCCTTCTTCAATGCGAGATGCGCCTCGAAAACACGCAGACAATTCTGAGAAGAATCTCGGACAAGCTCAGGCGTCCGGCCCTTTCAGTTCCCGGTAAAGCCAGGCGCGAGCGTAAGCCCAGATGTCGTCAGCAGTTCGTGATGAGACGCCTAATGCGGCGGCCGCTTCGCGCATCGTCAGCCCGGCGAAGTAGCGGAGCTTCACCAACTCGGCGGACCGAGGATCTTTGACCGCCAGTCGGGACAGCACCTCATCGAGCGCAAGCAGATCGCCAGGGGCTTCCGGGGCGACGATCTGCGATTCATCGAGTGGCTCGCGTGCCCGATCGCCGCCGTGCTTGAGGCTCAGTCTTCGCCGCGCGGAATCGACCAGAATCCGCCGCATCGCTTCCGCTGCGGCCGCAAAGAAGTGTCCACGGCTATCCCAATGCCGCTCCGGATCGGCCTCCACCAGCCGGACATAGGCCTCGTGCACCAGGGCTGTCGCCTGCAGAGTTCGTCCCGGTGCTTCCTGTGCCATGCGGACTGCAGCAAGCTTCCGCAACTCATCGTAGACGAGCGGCAACAATCGCTCGACCGCGCAGGGATCTCCCTGTTCAATGGCCGAAAGAATGCGGGTCACTTCGGACATACCGCGGCGGCCATCCCGGCAGGACGCCCAACCTTCTATCCGAGACGACCGACCCACCGATATGGCGGCGCGCGATGTCTGTTACCGGTAGTCTGAATTCTCTCACGCACCCGCTTCGTCTGCCAGTGATCTCGTTGCACGGCGGAAGATCAACGCCGCGTTGATACAAGGCGTTCTGAATAGGCGGCGATGCGGCCAGAGCTCTTCAGCAAGCATTCCCAGCCGATCGTGGCTCACAAGCTCTCGAGCGCCCGGTGGCTCGCCGCGTTCCGTCCACTTGCCTACCAGCGGCAGGTTCCCTTTGGCCTGGTGCGGCCGTTCGTGCAGATAGTGCTCGACGTACTCCGACACCAGGTAATCGACGTGTGCCTCGCCGCGCAGGATGAAGTGATCCAGACACTCCTGCTTCACCGACTGGATGAACCGCTCCACATACGCCAGAAGGTTGGGGGAGCGGAACGGCGTCTTCCGCACCCTGAATTCATGCCCCTTTAGCACGTCCTCGAACGGCTGCTTCCGATGGTTGGGGTCGTGGTCTCGCATCACGATGGCCGTCGGAATCTGCTCGGTCTTCACGTGCACGGAGAACTTCTCTGCCTGTTCCCGCCTGCAGTGCGCTCCCTCGCGACTATGCAGTCCGCACAGTCGCTATCGACGGATTTCAGGTCACTGGAGTCTGTTGCTGCTCCAGCTCAATCAGCAATCCCTTGGAAGTGATCCACCGCATGGCGTCGAGAATCATCTGTTCGTCAGCTCCATCCAATACTGCCGCTGCGGTGATTGCACTGCCGAGTGCTTCACCGCCAAGCAGTTTCTGCAACACTCCGAATGCGAGGTTCGAAAGTTCGTTCCAGCGCACCGCGTAGCGTCTCCGGAAGACGGCAAGCAGTGTTCTTTGTGGCTGCAAGCCGCGCCGCACGGTTTCGCACCGGTCCGACTGCAATTGCAGGTGCACCGGAAAGCGGAGTTCGAGAAGTCTCAGTGACGGATCGCAATTGAAGCGAATGTGCGGCCAATCGACAGCCGCAATCCGTGCCAGATCGGCGGGTCCGATTCGACGTCGGGTTTCCGCACCCGGGCCATTGAAGACCTGGTTAATTGTGTGCTCCAGCGTGGCGATGTCGATGACGTAATCGGCCCAGTCCGGCGCGTCCTCAATGGTGGTCGAACGCGGCAGTCGAGTGTCACGGAAGTAGTCGATGAAGCGTTCCGACAACCGGCCCAGGGTGTAGCTTGTCGATGGAAACCGTCGCAGATAGCTGGTTGCGAACTGTCGGAATGCGTCCTCACCGACCGTCTTGCGAAGGACTGGATACTCGTTCTCAAGGCATTCGCACAACCGCGCCTGGTAGGCGGACTGGTAGATGCCCAGGCCCTGCGCGGCTGAGAGTGACGGCGCGCCGGCGAACAGCGACTCACTGTTGCCATTGGACCGAAGCGGTGGAGGGGCCATCCCGCCAGGTCGCATGATGGCCGCTTGCATCGATTGCTGCACCGACTGCAGCGAGCGGGACGTATTGTGAAGTTGCGGGAAAGCGTTCACGAAACCGTTCCTGCCAGTGCCGGCCGCCGCAAGCGCGGTGTCGCCGCACTCGATGATCCCTTCAGCGGCTGGCAACGGTCGTTGCGAAACTGTGCGGCTTTCAACGCCTCGGCGTGCAGGACCGGAAACGGTGGAATCTGCGCATCCCATTCCAGCAACGTTGAGACGCCACGTGTGAGACTGTGAGCGCGGCGATAAAGCTCCCACACGGCGTCGGTGACTCGGCCGTCGTGTGTGTCGATGCAGTGCGTGCCGTGATTAGTGTGGCCGGCCAGGTGGAACTGCACGATGCGGTCGTGCGGGACGTTCTCGATGTACTCGACCGGGTCGAAGCCGTGATTGCGGGCCGAGACGTAGATGTTGTTCACATCGAGCAGGAGGCCGCAACCGGTCTGTTCGGCGAGGGCGCCAAGGAACTGCCATTCGGTCAACGTGGAATGGGTAAACGTCACGTAGGTGCTCGGGTTTTCGAGGATCAGCGGGCGCTGCAGATAGTCCTGTACGGTCCGGACTCGCCCTGCGACGTGCTGCAGCGAATCTTCGTTCAGTGGGATGGGCAACAGGTCGTGAGTGTTCAAACCGGCGACGCCGGTCCAGCAGAGATGATCGGAGACCCAGCGCGCGTTGATCTCTGCCGCCAGGCGCTTGAGTTTCGCGAGGTACTCGAAATCGAGCGGATCGGTGCTGCCGATCGACAGCGAGACGCCGTGCATCACGATGGAATAGCGCTCGGCAATTTGGTTCAGGACGTGCCGCGGGCGGCCCTGCGAGTCCATGAAGTTCTCGGAGATGATCTCGAACCAGCCGACGTCGGGCCGCTGCTGAAGGATGTGCTGGAAGTGCACGGTGCGGAGTCCCACGCCGATGCCGAGATCAGGATGTCCGAGGCGGGGCAGAGACATGGGATGCACGTCCATTGTTTGGCACCGGCACATCGGGCCGGGCGATTCGTGTGCGCGACGCAATCAGCTCGTACTCCATCACGCCCGGCCCCGCTCCCGCGATGTTGTTGAGAGTCGCATCGGAAACGTCGCGCGTGAGCAGAGGCAAGGTTCTCCATCAGGAGTGGTGGTTGGCATGCGCGACCATGGCGCGGCAAGCGGCGGCGCATTCGCGGCAGCTTTGCGCACACGCCTGGAGGTGGGCGTCGTCGGGGAACGCGCCGCAGGCCTCGGCACATTGATCGCAGGCAGTCGCGCAGGTTTCGCAGGCGGCGACGGAGAATTCGCTGCCTCGGGCCGCGAGGGTGGCCGCGCTTCGGCAAAGATCGGCGCAGTCGTTGCACAACCGCATCGATGCGGCGTGATCCGTGTTGCCGTCGGCAACGAGGCCGGCGCAGTGGGCATAGCAGGATTCGCATTCGACGAGGCACGCGGCACACGTGCGGGCGCACTCATCGAAATGGCCATGACCCGCGTGGTGATCGGAATGGCCGGCGCCGGGAACAGCGGCCTGCAGTCGCAGCACGTTGAAGCCGATCAGCAGCGCAGCTGCGAACGCGCCGACGGTCAGGAAGTGAAAACGGGTCATCAGTGTCTCCTATTCAATCGAGGGGGTCTGGAGGAACGAGGTCAGCGAACGGGCGCGGGGATGGCCGCCTGGAACAGGTCGCGTTTGGAACTCATCGTCCCAGGCTGCAACAGCCGGCGGCCGATGAGGTAATCGAGCGAGAACACGCCGGGACCGAAGAGCAGGACGATGAGCGCTGCCAGCAGAAACAGGAACGGCGCTGCCGTGACGAAGGCGTCGGGATTCGAAAACAGGGAGCGCAATTCCGCAGCGTGAGCGGTGACGTATGCGACGCACATCGTGCCGATCAACGGAATAGTCGTAATGCGGCTGGCGAGCCCCAGCAACAGCAGCAGGCCGCCGAAGCATTCCACCGACCCGGCCATGTAGGCATTGAGCGTGGGAAGCGGAATATCCAGGCTGTCAAAGAACCCGGCGGTCCGCTCGATGTTGAGCAGCTTGCCGCGACCGGCAATGAAGAACTGCCAGCCCCAGTACAGCCTCACCATCAGCAGGAATACGTGCTGCAGCCTGGCGGCGATGGCGACTTCGGTGCGGTGCAGGGAGCGGGCGCGAGTGATGAGAGAGGACATGGGAGTGTGTGTGTGATTCAGGTCGGCGTTGGGATCTATCGATCGCGATGACTGTGATCGCATCTGGTCCCCGCACCCCCGGCCCCTCTCCCGCATATTGGGGATTCACGTGGAGAGCGGCATTGCGGGGAGAGGGGAGGATGTCTCTTCTCAGGCCGGAGCGGGGCCGACTTCCTTACCGTCGGCCTTCATCTCTTCCTCGAACTTCTCGCGGGCCTTCTTCCAGGCGTCCTCGTCCTTGATGGGGACGGCGCAGCCGCCCTGCCCTTTGCAGGCATTCATGCCGGGCATTTCCCCGCAGCCTCCTTGGCCTTTGCACTCGTTATGCCCCTTGCACTCGTGGTGCATCATGACCGATGCACAGCCGCCCTGACCGGCGCAGGCATTGTGATCGCCGGCCCCCTGGGCTTCGCAGCCGTTGAGCCCTTTGCAGGCGTGCATCTCGGCGGCGGCGGACGTGCTGACGTTGGTGGTGTCGGTCGTCGCCGGCGACGTCGTGTCGGTCGTGGAATCACCGCAGCCGCTGAGGACGGTGCCGGCCATCAGGCCGCTGATGGCGGCGGCCGTCAGCTTCGCGAACTCTCGGGGATTGAGGGACGTGGGCAGCATGGTCGTGTGTCTCCGGACGTGTTCGGGGGGTGAGCGGGAATCGCTGTCACCGGTCTGCCTGTTGGATGCTGTTTCGACGACTGCGGTTACATTCCGCGTTGCGCAACAGAAAACCCGGCTTGTGGGCCGGGCTTCTGCAGCGCGAGGTTGATTCCTTGAGGCCGCTCAATGCGGTCTCGCGACGTCCTCCAGCAGGCGCGAGACGAGCGATGTCCAACCTGTCTGGTGGCTGGCGCCGACACCGCGGCCGGTGTCGCCGTGGAAGTATTCATAGAACAGCACCAGCTCGCGCCAGTGCGGGTCGTCGGCGTAGCGGCGATCGTCCCCGTGGCACGGACGGCGGCCGTGTTCGTCGGGCAGGAACAGGCTCGCAAGCCGATGTGCCAGCTCGCAGGCGACCTGCTGGAGATTCAGCCAGTGGCCGGAGCCGGTCGGGCATTCGACCTTCAGATCATTTCCATAGAAATGGTGATAACGCTCCAGGGCTTCAATGAGCAGGTAATTGACCGGGAACCAGATCGGCCCGCGCCAGTTCGAGTTGCCGCCGAACAGCCCGGTGGTCGATTCACCCGGTACATAATCGACGCGGTGATCCTGGCCGCCGGCGTTAAAGACGTAGGGGTGATCCTTATGCACCCGTGAGAGCGCGCGGATCCCGTACGGCGAGAGGAATTCGTTCTCATCCAGGAGGTACCGCAGCACGCGCTCCAGCCGTTCACGGGACGGGATCGCCAGCAGTCGATGGTCGTGGGGATCATCGCTGTCGGTCCCATCGTGGCCGTCGGACTGGCAATACGAGATGTGCCGCGCGAGGTCCTGGCGGTGCTTGAGGAACCAGTCCATCCGCTTCTTGAAACCGGGCAGCCTGTCGATCACGTGCTGTTCGAGGATTTCGACGGCAAACAGCGGGATGATGCCGACCATCGAGCGGACGCGCAAGGGGACGGTGCTGCCGTTGGCCTGCAGGACGTCGTAGTAGAAGCCGTCTTCCTCGTCCCAAAGACCCGTGCCGCCGAGGCCGTTCATGGCATCGGTGATGGCGACGAAGTGTTCGAAGAACTTGGAGGCGATGTCCTCGTATGCGGGGTCAACCGACGCCAGTTCCAGCGCCATCGAGAGCATGGTCGCGCAGTAGAACGCCATCCAGGCGGTACCGTCCGCCTGCTCCAGATGGCCGCCGGTCGGCAGCGGCTGGGACCGGTCGAAGACGCCGATGTTGTCGAGCCCCAGAAACCCGCCGGCAAAGAGATTCCTGCCGCGGGGATCCTTGCGGTTCACCCACCAGGTGAAGTTGAGCAGGAGCTTCTGGAAGACGCGTTTCAGAAAGAGGTGGTCGCGCTCTCCCGGCCGGCCGGTAATCTTGTAGACGCGCCAGCAGGCCCAGGCGTGCACCGGCGGATTCACGTCGCCGAAAGCGAACTCGTAGGCCGGCAGCTGGCCGTTGGGATGCATGTACCACTCGCGCAGGAACAACACGAGCTGTTCCTTGGCGAAGTCGCCGTCCACCCGAGCGAACGGCAGCATGTGAAACGCCAGGTCCCACGCGGCGTACCACGGGTACTCCCACTTGTCGGGCATCGAGATGACGTCACGGTTGAACAACTGCGTCCATTCGGTGTTGCGGCCGTGCAGCCGTGCCTCAGGCGGATGAGGCTGTGCGGGGTCGCCGTCGAGCCAGTCCTTCACGACGTAGTGATAAAACTGCTTGCTCCAGAGCAGTCCGGCGTACGACTGCCGCGCGACGTTGCGCTGCTCGGGCGTCTGGTCGTACGGCAGATGAGCGTCGAAGAATTCGTCCGTCTCGCGGATGCGCGATGCAAACACGTCGTCGAAGGCGGGGCCGAACGGCTGGGCCGGCGATTCGGCATCGATCACGAGCCTCAACTCGACGCTTCGTTCCTCGCCGGGCGGCACATTGAGAACGTAGTGGGCCGCGGCCTTCGTACCGGACTGCTGCGGATTGACGGTATCCGTCTTCCCGTGCACCACGTACTCATGAAATGCATCTTTCACATAGGGTGAGCCGCTGTCGAAGTTGTAGAGGCGGCGCGAATCGGTCTCATTCTCGGTGAACAGCAGGTCTGGGCCGCGGCCGTCAGGCCCGTGTCCGGCGAACCAGCGGAACCGGCCGAGAGTCGCGTGATCGGTCACTACCTGCCCGTCGCCGTCGCGCCCCAGTCTCGGCTTGATCTCGCAGCCTTCATGCGTGCAACCCCAGCTCCAGGCGTTGCGGAACCAGAGCGTGGGGAGCAGGTGGAGCGTCGCCGCGTCCGGTCCTCTATTGGCGACGGTAATGCGAATCAGGATGTCATCCGGCGCAGCCTTCGCGTATTCAGCAGTGACATCGAAGTACCGTCCCTCGTCGAATACCCCGGTATCGATGAGCTCGAACTCCGGATCGAGCTTGCCGCGATTCCGGTTTTCGGCCACCAGGCGGTCATACGGAAATTCGGCCTGCGGATACTTGAACAGCGCCTTCAAATAGGAATGCGTCGGCGACGAGTCGAGGTAGTAGTAGCACTCTTTCACATCTTCGCCATGATTTCCTTCGGGTCCGGTTAGGCCAAACAGCCGCTCCTTCAGAATCGGGTCCCGCCCGTTCCACAGCGCCACGGCAAAGCACAGCCGGCACTCGCGATCGCAGATCCCCAGCAGCCCGTCCTCTCCCCAGCGGTAGGCGCGGCTGCGGGCATGATCGTGCGGGAAGTAGTCCCAGCAGGAGCCATACTCGGAGTAATCCTCGCGGACGGTGCCCCACTGCCGCTCGGAGAGATACGGTCCCCAGCGTTTCCAGTTGGCGGTGCGATCGCGGGCTGCGATCAGCCGCAGTTCTTCGGCGGTCTGGGCGAGCGGTTTCCGTGACTTCGGAATGGCACGCTTCGGACTGAGGGCGGGAGTGGCATCCATCGTCGCGGCGGCAGGTGTCATGGGTGAGTCCAGCATATCGGAACATCTGTCGGGTACGGGAGCGATTCGGAATTCAGGAATGCGAATGCGCGACATGAGTGGTTGAGGCGAAGGCGGTCGACCTGCCGGCATCAGGCGAGAGCGCGCACGAGGCGTCACTGTCGACTGACTCCACGTGCTCGCCACCCTGCACGGCGTGCAGCGGCCGCAGGTAGACGATGTCGCGCGGGAAAAACAGGTCCATCGTCCAGTCCAGTGCCACGCGGAGCTTGCGTTCGAAGCCGGGAAGCTTGAGCAGATAGATCGTCCGCCACAGCCACCACGCAACGAACCCGGAGAACTTGAGGCCAAAGACTTCGGCCACGGCACACCGTCGTCCGAGACCGGCGAGCAGGCCCAGCGACTTGTGACGGAACTGCCTGAGCGGCCGTCCTTGGATCGATGCCGCGATATTCTCAGCGAGAACGCGCCCCTGCCTCAGCGCGTATTGCGCCGTGGGCGGACACATCCTGCCCGTCAGCACGTCTGGTATGGCGGCGCTATCGCCGACTGCCCAAATACCGGGCCGGTCCTTCACGGCCAACGTAGGCTCCACGTCAATCTTGCCTCCCTTCGTCCGCGGCAGGTCGAGCCGCTCGACGATCGGGCTGGGGGCGACGCCCGCCGCCCACACGAACGTCTGGCAAGGCACTTCGTCACCATTCGAGAGGTGGACCGTCCGCTCGGTGCAATTGGCCACTTTCGTCTGCAGCAGCACGTCGACTCCGTGGTCCCGCAGCCTTTTGAGCGCGTACGCCGAGAGCGCTTCACTGACTTCGGGTAGGATCCGGGGCGCCGACTGCACGAGCATGACGCGGATCTCGTCCGGCCGGATGCCGGGGTAGTATCGGCCTGCGCCGCGAACGAAATCGTTCAGCTCGGCGATCGTCTCGACGCCGGCGAAACCGCCGCCGGCGACGATGAACGTCAGCAGTTCGCGGCGCGCGGCCGGATCGTCCTGCAGATCGGCGTGCTCCAGCTTGTCGATCACGTGCGCGTGCAGCGTGCAGGCGTCGGCGAGGCTCTTGATCGTCAGCGCATGTTCGGCCACGCCCGGCGTTCCAAAAAAGTTGGAGACGCCACCCAGCGCGAGGACCACGTGGTCGAACGGCAGCGTGTACCGACCACACTTGCCGCAGTGCCGGGCCGTAATGATCCGGCGCTCCAGGTCGATCCCCTGGACCTCCGCCTGCCGCACGTTGGTCCGCCTCAACAGCGCCCGCAGCGGAAAGACGATGTGCTTGGGCTGGATCGAGCCCGACGGCACTTCGGGGAGCAGCGGCGTGAACGTGAAGAAGTTTTCCGTATCGAGCAGCGTGATCTCGACGTCCGTCCGGCGACGAAACAGCCGCTCCAGCTGTAGTGCGGCCGTGGTGCCGGCGAACCCGCCTCCGAGGATGGCGATGCGTGTGACGTCTGCCATGGCCGGTTACTCCTCTCCCTGCCGTTCGAGAATCTGCACGGCGTGCCCGTCCGGGTCGCGCACGATCCATCCCGTCTGGTCCGCCGTATCGCCCGAAACGAATGGGATGTCGTGACGTCTCAGCTCGTCGGCCAGCCGCGCCTGGCCGCTCACCATCACGTTGGTCTGCCAATGCACGAGGTCATTCGGCTCCGCATCGGTCGGGTAGACCCTCCCGCCGCGCGGCGCCAGGTATTCCAATAACTCGATGCCCGGCCCCGACGTGCCGCGCAATGTCGTGATTCGCAGATGCGCTCCGGCGACGTTATTAAGCCGCGACTGCTCGGGACCGTAGTTCTCGCTCGTGCCGACGACCTGCAGTCCCAGCCGCTCCCGATAGAACTCCAGGCTGGCGGCGGTATCGGCCACGACGATTGCCGTGTGGTCAATCCCGAGGAAGAGATCGTCGCTCGGCTGGCGCCACTTCTCCGCTCCTTTATCCGGCGGGAACTGCAGCACTTCCAGAAAATGCCCATCCGGGTCCCGGAAGTAGTACGCGCGGATGCCGCCCGCGTTCCGATTCCAGTCCGGCAGCCGCTGCGGCTCCGGCGATGCATGCATAGCCTGCGCCGCCTCCAATCGCTGATACGCCGCGTCCATATCGCTCACGATAATGGCGATATGCTGAAACCAGCAGTCGTTGCTGCGTGGATCGGCCGGAAAGTCGGCCCCACGTGGAGACTCGTATTCCGTGAGGCAGAGCCGTTCTTCACCCAGGCGCAACGTCGCGCGCCGCGCCCGGATGTCGGTCAACCCGGTCACCGCGTCGAGGCCGTCGATCCGGATCGACTCCTCGGATTCCAGGACGAAGTCGAGGACGTCTTCGTAGAACGCCGACGATCGCTCGATGTCGCGGACCGTGATCCCGACAGACACCACAGCCGCGTCCGGCGGCTTTCCGGCGCGGACGTGTGTCGCCACCAGGGACAACCAGAATGCGACCAGCAGCGCCGCGTGCCGAACGCTGTTCATCGCAGGCGCTCCAACAGGCGCTCACCGACGCGCAGTGCGTTGGCCATGATCGTCAGTGCGGGATTCACCGCGCCGCTCGAAACGAAGAAGCTGCCGTCCACGACATACAGATTGTCCACTTCGTGCGCGCGGCAATCGGGATCCAGGGCGCTCGTCCGCGGGTCGCGGCCGAACCGCACGGTCCCCACCTGGTGGGCGACCCCCGCCAGCGGAATCCTCCGTCCGGCGTACAGGTTCCGCGAGAACAGACCCTCGTGGCATTCGTGCCCGTGCACGTTGCACTTTGTCTGCTGTTTCATCAGGTCCTTGAGTTTGGCAATCAGCCGCTTGTGTCCTTCCTCGTTGTTGGGCCGGTATGAGAGCACGATCTCGCCGGCCGGATTCAAGGTCACACGGTTCTCGCGGTTCGGCAGGTCCTCCGACGTCAACCAGAAATCGAGCGAGTGCCGCGCCATCAGGTCGAGCGTCCAGCCGGGAGCAATCGCCGGCGCGCCGGCCTTGAGCGTCTGGCCGTCCAACTTGCCTACGAAGGAGATGTGCCCCATCGGGTACTCCCACTCCTTCGATCCGAAATAGAAATCGTTGATGGACAGGGTCTTCTGAAAGACCGTCGGGTTCGGGCATTTCGCGATGGCCATCAGCACCGAGTTCACGTGCCCCATGTAATGCCGGCCCACGACGTCCGAGCCGTTCGCCAGCCCGCGCGGGTGCCGGTCATTGACCGAGCGCAGCAGCAGGGCCGCCGAGTTGATTGCACCGCACGACACGACGACGATCCGCGCCGTCAGCGCCAGCCGCTCTCCGTGCCGCTGCACGATGACGCGGCGGACCTCGCGACCGGTCGGCGACGTGTCCAGCCGCTCGACATAGGCGTTGGTCAGCAGCCGGATGTTGTCGTGCTTGAGCGCCGGATCGACCGCACAGACCTGGGCGTCGGCCTTCGCGTTGATCAGGCAGGGGAAGCCATCGCACGTCTCGCAGCGGATGCACGGACTGAGATGCGGGTTCTTCTCGTTCAGTCGCACGCCCAGCGGCGTGTGAAACGGCCGCAGTCCCAGGCGGGCGAAATCGTCCGACAGGTGCTGGATGCGTGGCTCGTGGCTGATCGCCGGATAGGGATACGGTCCGCTGGCCGGCGGCTCCGTCGGATCCTCGCCGCGCTCGCCGTGTACGTGATACAGCCGCTCGGCCTGCGTGTAATACGGCTCGAGTTCGTCGTAACCGATCGGCCACGACGGAGAGACGCCTCCGTGATGCCGGACCTCGCCGAAGTCCTCCTTCCTCAGGCGGAAGAGCGCTGCGCCGTAGAACTTCGTGTTTCCGCCCACGTTGTAATTCGTGTGCGGATGCAGCTCCTGGCCGTCGCGGTCGCGCCATGTCTCCTTCGTGTTGTATTTTCCTGCGACGTTGACAGCCTGGGAATCCCAGTTGTCCTTCTCGCGGCGGACATAGTCCCCCCGTTCAACGACCAGGATCCGCAGTCCGGACGGGGCCAGCTTCCAGGCGAGCGTGCCGCCCCCGGCGCCGGAGCCAATGATGATGACGTCGTAATCGTTCGAATTCGGCATGACGGCGACGTTCCGTAACTGGTCTCGTGCTGGTCGAGTCCGGCGGGTCTCATGCGGGCAGGCATGCGACGCCAACCGGATGAGAGTCAGGCCAGGACATCCGACGTCTTGGATGCCGGAATCGCCTCGCGGTTACGGTCGTCGTGAGTGCTTGGTGTTGCGCGTCGTTGCTGGTGCTCGCAGAAGATGCAGCGCACTCCCGGAGCATGGTCGAGCTTTGCGCAGTGCACGGTCGAGCTCCCCCTGAGTCGCAGATAAGCCTCTGCGGCCAGCAGCATGCCCAGAGGCGGCGCGACGGCGTAGACCCACCAGGCGGTCCAGATGCCTGACGGGACCGCGGAGGCGGTCGTCCTCGCCGGATTCATGCTCATCCCCGACAGCGGGCCCAGCGTGCTGATGTACGTCGCGACGAGCAAACCGGCGCCCGCTCCCGTCCAGCGGGCAAACCGCGGCGCGTTCGACACCAGAAGCACCAGCGTCATCATTCCGGCCGACATGGATGCTTCCGTGACGAACGCCGTTGCCGTTCCACGCGGCCCGGGGACGGTGACGAAAAAATGGACGGAGGGATCGGCCAGCAACGGTCCCATGACGGCCACCATCACGATGACTCCGGCCAGTCCGCCGGCAAACTGCGCGGCGATGTAAGCGACCGCATCGAACGGTGCAACCTTGCCCAAGCGGAAAAACGTGAGCGTGACCGCAGGATTGAGGTGTGCGCCCGATCGGCGGCCCCAGGGAGAATAAATGAGGCTGATGGCGGTGAGTCCCATGGTGAGTCCCATCAGGATCCGCCGCGCGGTTCCGGATGCGACCCAAATCGTGACTGGGGAAGCGGGATGAAACAGCACCGTAGCCCACGCGCACGCCGACATCATGAACAGCCCCAGCCCGGCCGCCTCCATGACGTATTCGGGCCAGTTGTGACGTCGAGTGCCTGTTAACGATGGTTTCATGCGGAAGTCAGGCGGGGATCGTTAATCACCACATACTCTGCGCAACTCCTGGGATCATCCTGTGCAAAGTGAATCTCCTGCGCAGGGAAATAGATCGTCCGATAAGCACGGATCGTTTCGTCTGGCAGCAGCGCCTCCTGCTGCCGTGCCACGGCGCGTGCCAATGCAGTTTCAAATGAGCAGTCGATCCAGATCCGAAGATCGAAATGCTCGCGATACGCGCACTTGAACAGAAAGATCCCTTCCAGCAGCACAACATCGATTTTGGAGAACGCGACTCGACGCCGCTCGAACGTTCTGGCGGTCTCCTCGACGAAATCCATTTCCACATCAATCGAGCCGCCGTCGCGCAGCGGCAGGACGAGCTGCTCAAACATCGCGTCGAGCCGCAGCGCCTGCTCATAGAAGCACAGTCCGGGGTCACTGCCCTCGAACCGGTGCTGCGGGAGATTGAGCCACCCATCCACGTTGATGAGGGCGACACGCAAGTCTCGCGATCGCAATTCACCCGCCAGTTGAGCGCTCAGGTACCCCTTCCCGCTGGCATCGATGCCGCTGATACCGACGAGCAGGCTGCGGGGGCGGCGGCGGGTGTGTCGAGACGCCGAATCAATGGCGTCAAGGATCGGAATCAGATCTGGCATCCCTGTGCTCCGGCGTGAGTTCTGCCGGATTGGATGCCTCGGCGAGGCTGGCGTTACAGCAAAGAGTCGCGGAGCGGTGCGCCGGGAGGAGTTCTCACGTCCAGTGCCAGTCGGACTCGACATGCGGCGGTCTGGTGGAGATACGGCTTGACCGCCTCAATGACAAGCTGCAGTCCGTAGAACGAATGGGAGTGTCCCGCGACAACGATCGCGTCCGACCTGCGGTCCACGCGCAAATCGCTGACGTGTCCGGATGCGCGATCGCGGACAGCTCTGGCAATCAGATTGACCAGTTCAGGCGACGGGCTGTTTTCAGACGCGGAGGGACTCATTGGAGCGAGCGGCGGACCTGTGTGCACCCGATGTACGGGTATGAGTTGCTCCTTCCTCAATCCGAATTCGGTCCGTCTGCTGCGACTTCGAGTCAGCCAGGACGACCCGGTCGAGTCGCAGCAACTCGCCGACCGACCACGCCTGGAAGGGGCAGCCCCGCGACGTGTGCGGAGGTTCGCCGTCGACGATCTCGGAGACGTGTCCCAGCCCGGCGTGATCCAAATGCTCCATGAGCGGCGCGAGGAATCGCTGCCGGGCGTCATTCTTTGCCGCGTCCGTTTCACCGCGCACGCGCACCCAGGCCTCGACGAATGCTCCCATCAGCCATGGCCATGCCGTTCCCTGATGATACGCGCTGTCCCGCTCCCACGGCCCGCCGGTGTAATGCGGCCGATACTCCGGTGAGTTGGGATCAAGCGTTCGCAGCCCAAGCGGCGTCAACAGCTGCTTCTCGACAAGGTCAACGACTTGCGTGGCATGCGCCCGGTCAAGCACGCACACCGGCAGGCCGCCGACTGCGAAGAGCTGGTTTGGACGCAACGCCGGATCGTTCTCTCCCGCGCGGTGATCGGCATCGACCACGTCATACAGGCATCCCGCCGCTTGGTTCCAGAATCGCCGGACAAACGACACCCGCGCCTGCTCATACACGGTGTGCCATCCCTGCGAATACCGGCTGCCGATCCACAGCGCATTGATCCACAACGCCTGCACTTCCACCGGCTTGCCGATCCGCGGCGTCACGACCCAGTCTCCCAGTTTGACGTCCATCCAAGTCAGCTGAACTCCGGGTTCCCCGGCGCTGAGCAAGCAGTCGGCATCCATTCGGATGCCGTACCGCGTGCCGGCCGCGTATCCCGACAGGATCGCTTCGACCGCCGTCTGCAGGATCTGCAACTCGGTTGAGTCCATCGGCCGCTGGGCTCGTTCCATTGCCTGCTGGTACTCGTGCACCGCCACGATGTACCACAGTGATGCATCCACCGAGTTGTATTCCGGCTGGTCTCCCTGGTCTGGAAACCGGTTGGGCAGCATGCCCTCTGACACCACGCTCGCCCAGTCGCGCAGGATCAGCGAAGCGACTTCGAGCCGCCGCGTCGCCAGGCACAGGCCCCGCAGGGCGATAAACGTGTCGCGCCCCCAGTCGGTGAACCACGGATACCCGGCGATGATCGTCTGCCCGGTGCCGCGGCGAACCAGATACGCATCGGCCGAACGCTCCAGACGCGAGACGCGAGAACGCCGCAACAGCTCTTCCTGTGCGAGCCGCTCGACGAGCTGCTCCACGTCCTCGCCGGGCTGGATGGCGAACTGCCCGTCCGTTGTCAGGACGCACAAGGCCGGGCCGTGCGACAGATCAAACCGGAGCACGCCCGGCGATGCCAGGTCCTCCGTCGCTTCCAACCCGCGTTCCGCCTCTGCCGCGTAGTTGAAGTTGCGATACCACTGCGGCGACTGCTCATAACCGCTGTTCGTGTATGCGGTGACCTTCGGGACGCCGGCGTACATTTCCCACTTCAGCCGCTCGCCATCGCGCTGCGGCTCAAACGGAAAGGCGCCGTTCTCGTGGTGTAGCGCATGGTAATCACGCCCCGACATCAGCAGCCGCAGCGACAACGTCATCACCCGTCGCGGCGACTCAATCAACGTCCAGCGCAGTACGGTCGATGCAGAGCCGTGCGGCACGAACAACTCGAACTGAATGCAGCAATCGTCGTCGAGCCGGTACTTCCACGTCGGCCAGGGATCGGAGCTGAACGACTCGACGCGGCGGTGGCCGTCCGGGTGGATCACGTTTGGGCCGTAGTGCTGCGTCGAGAGCGCGTACGAGTCGTTTCCCGTCGTGACGAATGCCTCGAATCCATTCACCAGCACAAACCGACCGGTCGGCTGCGTCGCCGCGGAGAGTAGCAACGCGTGGTACCGACGGGTGCGCTGACCGCTGACGGTACCCGATGCGAATCCGCCCAACCCGTCCGCTTCCAGCCATTCTCGATCATCGAGCGTCATGACGTGCACTCAGATCCGGGGTATTCCATGCGCTGGACTGCGACTCGAGTCGCCCGATGTACGGGGACGTCGGTGGGAGCCTCAATCCCCAGCCGCACGCGGTGCCCGTCGATCTGCACGACCCGCAATCGCACTTCCGCGCCGCCACAGTCCATCACAATGACTTCGCCCACCCTGCGCGACAAGACCAGCATCCCATGCCTCCTTTGTACGTACCGAAGAAGATGCGTGAGATTTACCCGCCGGATTCGAAGCCCGGATACAGCGTCATTCCGCCGTCGACGAAGATGGTCGCTCCGTGCACGTAGTCGGCCTCGTCCGAAGCCAGCCACGACGCCACGCGTCCAATGTCTTCGATCTCGCCGATTCGCTTGTACGGAATCAGCTTCAGCAGGTTGGCGTATGCTTCGGGCGTGCTCCAGGCGTCGGTGTTGATCGGCGTGCGGATCGCTCCCGGGGCGATGCTGTTCACTCGGATGCGGCACGGCGCCACCTCTTGGGCGAGGCTCCGCATGAACAGAGAAACGCCTCCTTTCGAGGCTGCGTAATTCACGTGCCCCGCCCAGGGGATCACCTCGTGCACCGAGCTGATGCAGATGATTTTCCCGGCCGCACGGGAGACCGCGGGCACGATGCCGCGGCGTTTGAACTCCCGCACGGCCTCCCGAGCGCAGAGGAACTGGCCGGTCAGATTGACAGACAGGACCCGGTTCCACTGGTCGAGAGTCATGTCTTCGAAGCGCGAGTCCCGCTGAAGGCCGGCGTTGTTGACCAGCACGTCGACCGTCCCGAACTCGGCGATGGCCTGTTCGAACATCGCGGCCACTTGCTGCTCGTCGGCGACGTCTGCATGCAGCGGCAGCGCATCCACGCCGTATGACTGTGCCTCATCCGCGACAGCCTCCGCCGCAGCCTCATCGGCGACATAATTCACGATGACATCCGCACCGGCCTGGGCCATCGCCAGCGCCACTCCCTTTCCGATCCCGGAGTTGGCGCCGGTCACAAGGACTTTCTGTCCCTGCAGCCTGCGCCGTGCCGCTTCCGGAGTTCCGGATGTGTTGGGCCTCGGACGAATCTCCGTGGCGCGGTCGATGGCGGTTGCAGACATGAGAACCTCAGTGAGAACAGGAGCAGAAACGCGCCGGACAGATCGCCATTCGGGTAAAGTGCTCGAAGTCTTCCTGGGTTTGATGTTCCAAATCGCCGGACGGTTACGGAGACGTTCGGTCACCAGTCGATCTGTGCCGTTGCAGCGCCTGCAGCACGACCTCCGCCAGTTCCGGCGGCAGTTTTGGTGGTTCGACGCTCTCGAAAAACGCCTCACGCAGAACATTTGGCGTCGCGGCGTACGTCGTGAGGTAGGCCACGCAGTCGGGGCACACATCCAGGTGTTGCTCAAAGGCGGCCCGGTCCGCTTCGCTCAGCGATCCTTCCAAATAGTCGGCCAGGAACTCCACGATCTCTCGGCAGGTCATGCACTCCGATCCTTTGTTGCGCTCATCAATTGGATGTCGGATGGCCGGCACCCGTTACGCGCGCTTCGACCGTCCGCTTTGGGAGACAGAGAAACACGGTTAGAATCGAAATTCGGGGCCTGCAGATCGGCGCCTGTTTCGCAGACCTCCCGCGCTGGAGCGCAGCATGAATACGGCCGGCCCCGACCCCGGGCTTGTTCTTCCCTTTGCTCCTGCTCCCGATCCGGAGCAGTTTGCTTTCGCGCGCGACGCGCTTAACTCCGACGAATTCGCTGCACTCCGAAACATCGTCGAGGGGACCGCCCGTTCCACGGGCGAAGACTTCTTCCGCACTCTCGTGGTCCAGCTGGCCCGCGCGATGGATGTCGACTTCGCCTTCGTCTGCGAGTTTGCCGAAGCCAAGTCTCGCGTTCGTTCACTCGCCTTTTACGAACGGGGACGCATCGTCCCCAACATCGAGTTCGACGTCCGCGGTACCCCCTGTCAGGACGTCATCACAGGCAACCTGTGCCACTACCCCAGCGGCGTCGCTAATGCCTTTCCCGAGGATGCAACCCTGAAGCAGAAGGGCCTGCAAAGCTATCTGGGTGTCCCGCTCGTTGATGACCGCGGTGCGCCGCTCGGCCATCTTGCGATCTTCAGCGACCGGCCCATGCCGGCGGAGCCCAGGCGGCTGTTTATTTTCCACATCTTCGCCGCCCGCGCCGCAGCCGAATTGGAGAGACTTCGCGCCGAGAAACGCGTGGTCGAAAGCGAACGACGGTTCCGCGATCTCTATGAACAGGCGCCGATCGGGTATCTCTCCGTCGGCAAGGACGCGCGGTTTCTGTCCGTCAGCAATCGCGCTGCCGAATGGCTCGACTACACAGTGGACGAAATGATCGGCATGCCGATCATCAACATCTTCGCGAACACACCGTCAGGGCGCGACCGTGGCCTCGATGTGTTTCGCCGCTACATGGCAGGCGAGGAGATCGCCGACTACGAGCTCGAGTTGAAGGCCAGGAACGGTAGGTCCGTCTGGATCCAACTCTACGTCACGCCGGTCCATGACGCCGATGGCCAGGTCGTCGCCAGTCGGTCGGTGTGGGTCAATATCACCGAGCGCGTCGAGGCCGAACGGGAAAGAGCACGCCTGCAGCGGCAGAACAACTACCTACAGGATGAACTGAAGTCCGTTCATAACTTCGACCAGATTATAGGTTGCAGCGCTCCCCTACAGCAGGTGCTTGAGAATGTCCGCCGCGTCGCGGTCACCGACTCCACCGTGCTCATCATGGGCGAGACCGGCACCGGCAAGGAACTCGTCGCCCGTGCAATTCACTCGCACAGCCGCCGCCGCGATAAGCCGCTGATCAAGCTCAACTGCGCGGCGCTGCCGTCCGGACTGATCGAAAGCGAACTGTTCGGCCACGAGAAGGGTGCCTTCACCGGCGCGCTGGTCCGCAAGATGGGTCGCTTTGAACTCGCCGACGGCGGCACGATCTTCCTCGACGAGATCGGTGAACTCCCGGCCGAAGCCCAAGCCAAATTGCTGCGCGTGCTTCAGGAGCAGGAGTTCGAGCGGGTGGGCGGCGTCGCAAGCATCAAGGTCAACGTTCGTGTCATCGCCGCGACCAATCGCGATCTCAAGCGCGAAGTCGCCGACAAACGCTTCCGCGAAGACCTGTACTTCCGGCTCAACGTATTTCCCATCCAGTTGCCGCCATTGCGGGAGCGAGTGGGCGATCTGCGACTGCTCGTGCAGCATCTCGTCGCCCGGTTCTCTGCGCGGGTCGGGCGGCCCATCGAGAGCATCGACTCCGACTCTCTCGCCCGCCTCGAACGCTATCACTGGCCCGGCAACATTCGCGAACTGGAGAACATTGTCGAGCGGGCCGTCATTCTCGCGTCCGAACCTGTACTGGAAATCGGTCCCGACGTCCTGCCGCTGCAGGCCGACGTGGCTGCGGCGGTATCCGCCGAGCCCGCCGCTCAGGATTTCTGCGACCTCAAGTCCATCGAGCGCCGCCACATCCTCGATGTCCTGGACCAGACTGCCTGGGTAATCGACGGCCAGAAAGGGGCCGCCCGCATCCTCGGGCTGCATCCCAACACGCTTCGCAGCCGAATGAAAAGGCTCGGCATCGCGCGCCGTTCGTGACATTGACCACGATATTCCGTGGCCCCAACTGTAGTTCGTGGCTCCGTGGTCCCGCTGATGTGCTCGCGACATTGTGCGAAGTGATCCGCAATCATTAGTGAACAAAGGAGTTGCGCGGTCTCTGCGAGAAAACTTGCACGTTCGGCACGCCGCTCGCTTTCGACCTTGCCATGCTCCGCCCCCGGTGGGCGGCGCCCAACCGACGGGAGCCGAAACATGTCGTACGTGGCAAGTGTGGCCAGCAGCCGATTGACCGAACAGTCCACTCTCATTTCCGGCCTGCGCAACAGAGACCCACAGTCGTATCAACAGCTCATTGATGTCTACGGCCCGCGGATGCTGGCAGTCGCCCGCCGAATCCTTAAGTGCGAAGCCGATGCGGCTGACGCCGTCCAGGAAGCCTATACCGCGGCAATCGGCTCTCTCGAACGGTTTGAAGAGCGGGCGTCCATCTGGACCTGGTTGCACCGCATCGTGGTCAACGCGAGCCTGATGCTTCTCCGACGCCGCCGGCGTCGCCCGGAGACTTCACTCGACGAATTGCTGCCGAAGTTCAGCGACGACGGGCATCACCTGCATCCCGTGGCGGACTGGACGTCGGACGCTCCCGCGCGGCTCAGCCGCGAGGAAGTCCGCTCGCAGGTCCGCGCCTGCATCGACCGGCTTCCGAATGACTATCGCACGATCGTGCTGCTCCGCGACATCGAAGGACTGGACACGACTGAAGCGGCCCAGCTGCTGGGTGTCACTCGGGCCGTTGTCAAAACACGCCTGCATCGCGCACGGCAGGCCCTCCGCCCGTTGCTCGGGACAGCCCTGACTCAACAAACCGGACTGCTTACGACCGCCTGAAGTCCTCGACAGCCGTTGAAATTCATTCGCCGACAGTGACCGGCTCAATCGGAGACTCACTCATGAACTCGCTTCACCAGCTTCCCGCCGACCTCAAAAGTCGCGCGCCGCTGTTAACCAGCTTGGTGCAATTGAAGTGCGTTTGAAGAGACGACAGCCCGGTTAACGCGCGGCGCGACTTTCACGCTTGACGGCTGTTAATTCTGAGCGCCGTGTTCGTAGAGGGTCCCTTTCGGTTTGACCCCCACCGAAAGGTACTCGAAAAACCACATTCGCTTATGCAATAGCCACTTGCGTCAATCGACAGGTCCAAAACCGCGCGCGTATTGTTACGAAGAGGGTCCCTTCCGGGGAGGGAGTGTGGGAATCAGCGGAACCGAAGAGAATACAAATCGGCGTCCTGGATGACAGGTCACGCGACAGCAAACGTGTTCACCGGAGCCGCCGATCCGTCCGGAAGTGCGTGGAGCATCAGACGGTAACGGCCCGGCGATGCTGGCCTTTACCGCTCAACTACCTTCCCGCACTACCACGCGACCCGATCTGCTCACGCGTGCTCATTCTGTCTTCCCGCATCATGAAGGTGTTGCAGGCGGCACCCACCGCGTCGCTCGTTAACTGCTCACATCGCTCTGCGATCGCGGACCGGTACGGCCGCGACGTCGACGAACGGGTTGACTGGCCTTTGGCCGAAGATCGGCCGCCGGCATTTCTGCTCATGCCCCCGTGGAATCGGCTGCCCGCCGCGGCTTAAATGCGACCATGGCCAGCGGGGGAAGCGTGATCGTGAGGAGATAGTCGCGGCCGTGGGCCGGCATCGGGGCGGCTGTCACGCCGCCGATGTTGCCCTGCCCGCTCCCTCCGTAGATGCGGGCGTCGCTGTTGAGGATCTCTTTCCACGCGCCGGCGACGGGGACGCCGACCACATAGTTGGGGCGCGGCGTAGGAGTGAAGTTGCAGACGACGAGCACGCAGTCGCCCGTCTCCGGCGACTTGCGGAGCAGGCTGATGACGCTGTTCTCGTAGTCGCAGCAGTCGATCCACTCGAAGCCGGCGGGGTCGCAGTCGAGTTCGTGCAAGGCGCGTTCGCCGCGATAGACGGTGTTGAGATCGCGCACCCAGCGCTGCAGCCCCTGATGCAGGGGATAGTCGAGGAGGTTCCATTCGAGGCCGGCGTCGTGGTTCCACTCGCTCCACTGGCCGAACTCGCCCCCCATAAAGAGCAGCTTCTTGCCCGGCTGGGCGTACATGGTCCCCAGCAGCACGCGGAGGTTGGCGAACTTCTGCCAGTCGTCTCCCGGCATCTTGCCGATGAGGGACTTCTTGCCGTGCACGACTTCGTCGTGCGAGAGCGGCAGCATGTAGTTCTCGGAGAAGGCGTACACCATCCGGAAGGTGATCTCGTTGTGGTGGTACTTCCGGAACAGCGGATCGTTGCTGATATACTGGAGCGTGTCGTGCATCCAGCCCATGTCCCATTTCGCGCCGAAACCCAGGCCCCCCACGTAGGTCGGCCGCGACACCTGCGGCCAGGCGGTCGACTCCTCGGCGATGGTGATGACGTCGGGAAAGCGTCCGTAAACGTGCTCGTTGAAGCGGCGCAGAAACTGAATCGCGTCGAGGTTCTCCCGCCCGCCGTAACGATTGGGGGTCCAGTCGCCCGGCTGCCGGGAATAGTCGAGGTACAGCATGGAGGCGACGGCATCCACGCGCAGTCCGTCGATGTGGTACTTCTCGAGCCAGTACGCGGCGTTGCTGATGAGGAAGTTGATGACTTCGTTGCGTCCGAAGTTGAAGATGTACGTGCCCCAGTCGCGATGCTCTCCCTGCTTCGGATCGGCGTGCTCGTAGAGGTGGGTGCCGTCGAAGTAGGCGAGGCCGTGCTCGTCGCGGGGGAAGTGCGCCGGCACCCAGTCGAGGATCACGCCGATCCCGTGCTGATGGAGGGTGTCGACGAAGTGCATGAAGTCGTGCGGGGAGCCGAAGCGGCTCGTGGGTGCGAAGTAGCCGACCGGCTGATAGCCCCATGAGCCGTCGAACGGGTGTTCGGAGATCGGCAGCAGTTCGACGTGCGTGTAGCCCATGTCGCGCACGTACGCGGCCAGCTGGGGGGCGAGTTCGCGGTAGCTGAGCCAGCGGTTCCCCTCATCCGTCCTGCGGCGCCACGAACCGAGGTGCACCTCATAGACCGAGATGGGAGCCGTGAGCGCGTTGTTGCCGCGGCGATGCGACATCCATGCTCCGTCACCCCACTCGTAACCCGCGAGGTTCGCGACGCGCGAGGCGGTGCCCGGCGGCGTCTGCGCCCAGAAGCCGTAGGGGTCGGCCTTCTCTACCCGGTACTGATTGTGATGCGACTCGATGGCGTATTTGTACAGGGAGCCGTCGCCGATGCCCGGCACGAATCCCTCCCAGATGCCGGACGATTTGACCGGCTGCAGCGGGTGCGCGCCGCGCTGCCAGCCGTTGAAGTCCCCGACGACGGAGACGTTCGCGGCGTTCGGCGCCCAGACGGCGAAGCGGACGCCCTGCCGGCCGTCGAGCTGCGCCGGGTGAGCGCCCAGCCGCTCGTAGGAGGTGAAGTGGCTTCCCTCAGACCAGAGGTGAAGATCGTAGTCGCTCAGCAATTCCGACATGTTTCCAGTTCGATCTGATGCCGGGCCACTGCTCGCACGCCGGAGGCGCCCGTCCGCAAACCGGATGCGGATACGTCAGAGCAGGTCGAGGACGCCCCTGAGGGGAATCCCGGCCCATTCGGGTCGGTTGTTCAATTCGTAGGCGAGTTCGTAAAAGGCCTTCTCGAGCATGAATGCATCGAGCAGGCCGGCGAAGTCGGCACGTTCGGCCGGCAGATACGCTGCGCCGGAGGATGCCGACAGATATTCCTTCAGGAACGCGGCCGAGTTCCACTGGTACCACGCGATCGCCCAGGGTTCGAGCCGGGCGAAGTCCTCCGGCCGGTCCTGCGTGAAGGCGAAGAGTCCGGCATACGCCGCGTAATGGTACGAGCGGATCATTCCGGCGATGTCCTTGAGCGGCGACTGCCGGGCGAGGCGTTCTTCCAGCGTCCGGGTCGGCTCACCCTCAAAGTCGAGGATGATAAAGTCTCCTTCGACCGCAAGCACCTGGCCGAGGTGGTAATCGCCGTGCACGCGGATGCGACCGCCTCCATCCTGCGGCACGATGCGCGCGAGCGACGCATCGAGCTGCTCGCCTCGGCTGAGAAGTTCGCGGGCCTGATCGACGATGCGGGGGAGCAGCAGGTCGATGCGCGAGCCCAGCAGTTCCAGGGCGGCCACGGCCTGTTCTCTGACGTGACCATGCAGGACCTGCAGCTCCGCGGCGGGGAGCGGCTCGGGGCGGAAGGCGGGGTGATCCGCCGAGGCTGCGAGTGCGCGATGCATTTCGGCCGTCCGGCGACCCAGGATGCGGGCGCTGCGGCGGTACTCTCCGATCGCCTCCAGGACGCTTAAGGGCGGGGGGGCATCGGCCAGTTCGAGCAGCGTGCGCGGGTCGCGCTCGGCCAGTCGCGGACCGAACATCCGGCCGGAAGCCCGCTCGTAATAGCGCCCGAGTTCGCTGATGGCGTGGCTCCAGCCGTCCCCCTGGTTGGGGACGAGTTCCTGGAGGATTGCGAGCGCCGTGCTCCCGTCCTCCGCGTCGAGTTCGAGCATGCCGGCGATGCGGGGGATCTGGCTGAACGTCTCCTGTTCGGTCAAGAACCGTCCAATCTCGAAATCGGGGTTCACGCCCGTTTCGGAACGGCGGAAGAACTTGAGGAGAAGCCGCCGGCCGAGAAACAGCAGCGAGTTGCTGGAGGTGGCGGGTGCGCGATGGACGGAGAGGGGGCGGTCGTGCGGCCCGCGAAGCTCGCTGAATTTTGCCGTCGATACGCCGCGCACGCGGCTCTCCGGGATGGGCCAGGGGGAGTCGCTGCCGATGGCGTCCATCAGCGAACAGACGACCGAATCGCTGGCGAGAGCGTCGTAGAGGAGTGCGTCTTCACCGGCGCCGACGAGACGGGCCACGACCCAGCCGGGGTGCTTCTCGCGCAGTCGCCGCGCTTCATCGCCGGTCGCCACGCTCATCGGCAGCACATAGACGTCTTCGCGGCCCGCCTCGAACCGCACGCGCAGCAGCCCAATGACGACGCGGCGCGACTCGCGACTGGCAATGTCGATGGGGGTCGCCGATGACAACTCGACGGCTGCAATCTGTCGTGCTTTGCCCCCGAACCATCGCTGCGAGCGCAGATACGGAGGCAGCACCGCACCTTCGAGTTCCACTTTGGAGGACCCCGAGAACAGCGACGCCCAGTCGCCGTTCCAGGCAACCTGGGGCAGCTCGGCGATGCGCTCCGTTTCGGCGGGCCGCCGCCGGACGGCGATCTCTTCGACTTCGGAGCCCAGCTGCAGCCAGAGGAATGCGTGCGGAGCCAGCGTGAGCCGATAAGGGGCCGACGTCACGGCCGGGAAGGGGGATCGCCCCGACATCTCGACGGGGATCAGCCCGTCGAAGTCGGGCAGCTCCAGATCGACCGCCTGAGCGGACCGCGCCACGTTCGCCGCGACGAGGACGATGTCGTTACCCTCCCGCCGCACGAAGGCAAGCACCCGCGGATTGTTCGTCTCCACGAGTTCGAGCGAGCCGCGGGCCAGCACGGGGTGCTGCTTGCGCAGCGCGACCAGCCGGCGCAACCAGTGGAACAGCGAGGAGGGGTCTCGCTGCTGCGCCGCGACGTTCACCGTTTCGTAGCCGTACACCGGGTCGAGCAGCGGCGGCGCGTAGAGCCGCGCGAAGTCGGCGTGTGAGAATCCGGCGTTGCGGTCGCCGCTCCAGGACATGGGGACGCGCAGGCTGTCGCGATGTCCCAGAAAGACATTGTCCCCCATGCCGATCTCGTCGCCGTAGTACAGCACCGGTGCGCCGGGGAGCGAGAACAGGAGGCCGAACATCAGCTCGAGCCGGCGCCGGTCGTTCCTGAGCAGCGGGGCGAGCCTGCGCAGGATTCCCCGGCGCCGGTGCGACTCCGCGTCTTGTCCGTACTCGCGCCACAGCGACTCCTCATCGTCCGCCGTGACGTACGGAAAGGTCAGCTCGTCATGGTTGCGCAGGAACAGCACCCACTGGGAGTCTTCAGGAGGGGGCGGCAGCTGCTCCAGCAGCGAGGCGACCGGCCGGCAGTCTTCGTCGGCCAGCGAGAGGAACAATCGGTTGGACAACGGCAGCATCGGGACGAGCTGGCAGCCGGCTCCTTCGGCGAAGTAGGGGGCGGCGTCCTCCGGCAGCGCGTTCATCCCTGCTTCGAGACATCGGCCCGGGAAGTCGGCGTCGATCAGCCCCCGGAACTCCCGCAGCGCGGCATGCGCGGCTGCGGTGTGCTCCTGCATCCCGCCGGTGGCATCGTTGACGCCGGAGGCGCCGTTGAGGCAGAGCGCATCGACTCCCAGCTCCAGCCAGAAGGCGAGGACGTTCCGCATCTCGTCGCGAACCCGCGCGTGCGCATAGTTGAGGTCGGGCTGATGCGTGAAGTAGCGATGGAAGTAGTACGAGCGGGCTTCCGGATCCCAGGTCCAGCACTGGGCCGCCGGTCCGCGGCGTGCGGTCTGCGGCGAGTCCTCGGCGGACAGTCCCGACGGCGCATCACACCAGACGTAGTAGTCTCTCAGCTCGGAGCCGGCGGGCGCCATGCGGGCCGCCTGGAACCACGGATGCTGATCGGACGTGTGGCTGATCACGACTTCGGCGGCGACACGCAAGCCGCGGAGATGAGCCGCGTCGAGGAACTCGCGGAAGTCGTCGATCCGGCCGAGCGCCGGGTGAATGGCGCGGTAGTCGCTGACGTCGAATCCGTCGTCTTTCCATGGGGACGGACAGAACGGAAGCAGCCACAGGCAGGTTGCGCCCAGGTCCCGGATGTAGTCGAGCCTGGCCGTCAGCCCGCGAAAGTCGCCGACGCCGTTGCCGTCGGCATCATAGAACGCCTTCACCGGGATCTCGTAAAAGATCGCGTCCTTCCACCAGGGGTGAGTGCCGGCGCGTTCCATCGTGATATGTCTTTCCGCCACATTTGGCCGTCAACTTTGATGTCGTAGACCGGCCTTCCAAGGCCGTCGTACACACAATCCTGATGTTGAGCGACGCCTCAGGCGAAGTAATCAAAGTCCTGCTCGGAGCGGACGCGTTTGCGCAGCCGCAGCACGTGAGCCGAGGCCGCCTTCGGATCGAGCTGCACGAAATTCGTTTCCCCCTGCCAGAGGAACCGGGCGTCGGTCAGCAGGTCGTGAAGCTGATAGGTGTCGCCCGGACCGATTCCCAGTTCTCCCAGCGGGAGCGTCACGTAGCCCGACTGCTTGTGATGGGGGTCGAGATTGACGACGCACAGGATCACGTTCTGCAGATCGGGAGTGGACTTCTGATAGCAGAGCAGCTGTTCGTTGTCTGTCGGGTGGAACCGGAGGGATTCGTTCCGCTGCAGGGCCGGGTTTTCGCGGCGGATCCTGTTCATCCGGCCGATGAACTCGCGGAATGCGTTGGGCCGGTCCCAGTCCCAGTGCCGCACCTGGTACTTCTCCGAATCCAGGTACTCTTCGCTGTGGGGCTTCACGGGGCGGTGCTCGAACGTCTCGAACGGCGGGCCATAGATGCCATAGGTGGCGCCGAGCGTCGCGGCCAGTACAAATCGCGTGCGGAAGCCGGCGGCTCCGCCGTACTGCAGGTACTCCGGCAGAATATCGGGCGTATTGGCGAACAGGTTGGGCCGCATGTAGTCCCGCACTTCGCTGCGCGTCAGCTCGGTGAAGTATTCGATCAACTCGCTCTTGGTATTCCGCCACGTGAAGTAGGTGTACGACTGCGAGAAGCCCGCCTTGGCCAGAAAGCGCATCACTTTCGGACGCGTAAAGGCTTCGGAGAGGCAGATAATCCCGGGCTGCCGCTTGCGGACTTCGGCGATCGCCCACTCCCAGAAGCGGAAGGGCTTGGTGTGCGGGTTGTCGACCCGGAAGATCTTCACTCCCCGCTCGGTCCAGAACAGCATGACATCGAGCAGCGCCTGCCACAGGCCCCGCCAGTCTTCGCACTCGAAATCGAGGGGGTAGATGTCCTGGTACTTCTTGGGGGGGTTCTCGGCATACTTGATCGTACCGTCGGGGCGATGCCGGAACCATTCGGGATGCTCGAGGACCCACGGATGATCCGGGGAGCACTGGAAGGCGATGTCCAGGGCGAGTTCAATGCCGTGCTGTTCGGCTGCTTTCACGAGCCGGTCGAAGTCCTCGAACGTGCCGAGGTCCGGATGGATCGCGGTGTGCCCCCCTTCGGCGCCGCCGATGGCCCACGGACTGCCATGATCGCCCGGACCCGCATGGAGCGTATTGTTGGGGCCTTTGCGGTGGGCCACGCCGATGGGATGAATCGGCGGAAGATACAGGACGTCGAAGCCCATCTGCGCGACGTAGGTCAGCCTGCGTTCGACGTCTCGGAACGTGCCGTGAACGCCTGGCTCGGCGGAGGTGGATCGCGGGAACAGCTCGTACCATGCCCCGTAGCGGGCCCGCTCGCGCTCCACGGTGACTTGCAGCACTTTTTCGTACCGGCAGCCGAGGCTGCGGTCGGCGTGTCTCGCCATGAGCATGGCCAAAGCCGGGTCGGTGGCGGCGCGGACACGTTCGGCGGCGTCACCCGACCCGCTCAACTGTTCGCTCCGCGAGTTCAGCCACTGGGCGTCGGCCGGGGATCGCTCGGCCGCTTCGCGAATGAGGGCCGCTCCTTCCAGCAGTTCACTGTGCACGTCCTGCTGCGCCTCGAACTTGCGGAGCAGATCGCGGCGCCAGGTAGCGAAGCGGTCGATCCAGGCCTCGAACGTGTACTCGTAGGGGGTGAGCTCCCGGACTGAGAATGACGACTTCCAGCGGTCATTCACGACCGGCTCCAGCGGCGCTTCCTCCCAGTCCGCTGCACCAGCCGGACGAAACCGGACCGCGCCGGCCAGCACTTCGTGCCCGTCGCAATAGACGTCCGCCTGCACCTCGACCGATTCGCCGACGCAGCGCTTGATGGGAAACTCTCCGCCGTCGATCTCCGGCGAAACCCGCTCGATGATGACCCGGGACGGCAAACGCTCTGGCAGACCCTTCATGAGAAATCCCTTCGCTTCCGTTTGGTCCCATGTTAGCAGCTTGTGCGCAGGCCTGGCGGTGAGGCTCCGAATTCACCCGGATTTCGCGTGAAACTGACGGCAATCTCTGCATGCGGCATGCATCCGGCGAAAAACTGCTCATGACGACCGGCAGCGCGGATTGCTACCATCCGCGGCCTGCCGGGAGTTCCCGTTCCCGATTCCTCCGCGATGCCGCTGTGCTGCAGGTCCGGCGCATCGGTACGAACGTTCGGCGCACCGTCCCCAATGACCATGCAGCGTCTCCTGTTTCTCTGTACCGGCAATTACTACCGCAGCCGCTTCGCGGAGATCTTCTTCAACTGGCATGCCCAGTCGCGGGGGTTGACTTGGCGTGCCGAGTCCCGCGGGCTCGCACTGGATGCAGCCAACCCCGGCCCGCTGTCCCGTCACACCGCGGCGCGGCTGGAAGCTCTGCAAATTCCCTTCGACGCCTATCTGCGAATGCCCGTCGATTTAGCGGTCAGCGACCTGGAGGCCGCGCATCACATCGTGGCCGTGAAAACAACCGAGCACCGGCCCCTGCTGAGCCAGCGCTTCCCCCAGTGGCTTGATCGGGTCGAGTTCTGGAATATCGATGACATTGATTGCGCTCCACCGGATGACGCAATTCCGCATCTCGAGACCCAACTCGTGAACCTCGTCCGCCGCCTTTCGCCCTAGGATGGTCACGATCACCGGTTGACGCCCGCAGGACCACGAAGCTTGGCTGCAACCGACGGCGGAAACTTCCGGCTTCGGTGCTTGGGCCACCAGCGGAGGCGGAAGCATTGAAACCCGACCGGATGACGTGCAGGCAAGACGCTGGGCGAAGTCCCGTGTGTTGCGAGCAGCGGACTGACTGACGCTGATCGAGTCGAAACGAACTCAGAATCTGATCGCTCCGGACTCGCCTGTCGGTCTCCTTCTGAGCGACTCCCTCCGAAATCGCCCCTGAGCTCCACCGCCGGAGTCGTGTCAAGGTCCGGGTCCGGGCGAGTTGATCGCGGCGGGCAACTCTTAGCGCACCAATTGAAGTAGATGCCCCAGCCCTCAGCCAGTCGTTCGGAGGCCGGCGGCGATGCCTTGGATTGAGAGGCGGACGAGGTCCATCAACTCTTCTTCAGCGTCCTTCGTCCGAATGCGGTCGAGCAGGATGATCTGAGCGAGATTCAATGGATCAACGTAGGGGTTCCGGTTGCGGACCGAGTTTCGCAGCCATTCGATATTGCCGAGCAGTTCGCTGTTATCCTGAACCAACATGATCGCCGCCCGGCTGACCTCGAACTCGGCCGAGATCTCCCGCCAGATACCGGACGCTTCATCCGCAACCAGGGCGGCGTACGATTTTGCGATTTGCATGTCGGCTTTGGCCAGTGCCAGTTCGGCATTGTCGATCATTGCCCGAAACATCGGCCAATGGGCGTACATTGACCGCAGGGTGGACCAGTCGTGGTCGCTGCGATCCACAAACCGTCGGACCGCGGTACCCAGGCCAAACCACGCGGGCAAGATGTGGCGCGACTGTGTCCAGGCGAACGTCCACGGGATGGCCCGCAGGTCGCCCAGAGACTTCCGCTGGCCCCGGCGCGCTGGACGAGATCCAATCGGCAACGTTTCGATTTCGCTGATCGGTGTTGCGTGCTCAAAGTAGTGCAGGAACAGCGGATGCTCCACCAGTTCGCGATAACGGCGCAGGGCGTCGAATGACAAGGATTCCATCGCCGCAATCCAGGCGGCATCCGGCTCCTCGGCAGGCATGGCGCTGACCAGCAACGTGGCGTTGATGATCTGTTCCAGATGCCGATGAGCAATCACGGGGTCGTCGTATCGCTCTGAGAGAACTTCGCCCTGTTCGGTGACTCGCAGACGCCCGCCGACGGCTTTCTGCGGTAGCGACCGGATCGCGCGTGCCGCCGGCCCACCACCCCGGCCCAGCGATCCGCCGCGGCCGTGAAAAATGGTCAAATCGACGTGATGCTGCTCGGCAACGTCGGCCAACTTCTGCTGCGCCCTGTGCAGTTCCCAGCAGGCCGTCAGGTAACCGCCATCCTTAGTGCTGTCGGAATAGCCGACCATCACCATCTGGCGTCGGCGTCCCGTGCGGGCCAGATACTGCTGATAGATGGGAGTGCCGAACAACTCGGCAAGCACCGTCGCTGCCCGGCGCAGATCGTCAATCGTCTCAAACAGCGGGACGATGGGCATGTACGGCACGTCCGGCCCGTCACCGTGACAATGCGCCCACGCCGTCCGCCATAACCACAAGACGGCGAGAATGTCTTGCGGCGAGTGCGTCATGCTGATGATGTAGCAGCCAATGGGGCCATCACCCCATTCCTTGAACTCCGCTGCCAGGAGCACGAAAGTTTCGAAAACCTCTCGCGCTTCCTCGGAGAGCCGGTCGACCTCCATGCTGCCGGGGACAGCTGACTGGATGAGCAGCTCTTCTAGGTCCGCATCCGGCCGGTACGTGTCGCCGCATCGCAGCGCGACAACTTCCAGCAGGCAGCGTCGATGCACCTCGGAATTCTGCCGAATGTCGAGCGACGCAAAATGAAAACCAAACGTGTCGACCAGATCAATCCACGGCTGCAGGTATTGATCGGCCACTCGACGCCCGCGGTTGGCCAGCAAACTGCTGTGCAGCAGGTCCAGATCGCTGCGAAACTCGGCGGGCGACGGGAAGGCACCGTCGCTGCGATCGCCAGTCTGGACCGAATCGAGCATCCGCTCCAGTCGGAACTCCAGCAGACGGAGAAAACGTCGGTACGTCTCGAGGTGCGAAACGGGGGCCATACGGTCGCGCAGTTCGGGCCATTGGGTGCAGCACTGCTCGAGTCGGTCCCGCAACTTCTGGTCCGACTTTACCTGCAGGTCGGACATGACGATCTCGTTGGACAACTGCCGGCACTCTTTCAGATGCCCCTCCACCGCGGCGCGGCGCAAGCGAGCTAACGTGTCGCGCGTGACTTTGGAAGTAACGAAGGGATGGCCGTCGCGGTCTCCGCCAATCCACGTTCCAAAGGAGAGGAACCGCGGAAACTCAAAGTGATGTTTGGGATAGGCCCAGTGCAGCGCATCGCGCAGTTCTTTGTAGACTTGCGGGACGACATCCCACAGGGTCGCGGCGAAGTAAACGCCGCGGCTGACTTCGCTCATAACGGGCGGACGTTCGGGGCGAACGAGATCGCTCTGCCACAGCACGGTCAGGTTCGCCAGCAATTCCATTTCCGCTGCATCGAAGTCCTCCTCGCTGATTCGGGGCACGAGTTCCCGAATGCGGCGCAGCAATTGTCGAGTGGTGCGGCGCTTCGCCTCGGATGGGTGAGCAGTGAATACGGGCTCGATCAGTAATCGGTCGAGCCACCGCTGCATGTCTGGTGCGGACAATCCCTCCCTGTGCAGCTCGGCAACCGCCGCCGCGATCGATTCTTCGCGGGGGATGCTTTCGGAGCGAGCCCGAGCATCGCGGATTCTCAGCACGTCAATGCGCTGCCGATCTTCGACCACGTTGGCCAGATCGAAGAACATGCTCAGCCAGCGAATGACGGCTCGCAGCTCGCGAGCATCGAGTCGTTGCAGCTCGCTAACGAGCCTCGCCTCGGAATCCGGTAAACCGGCCCGGCGCTCCACAGCCAGACGGCGGATGCGCTGCATCGTGTCGGCCAGCGATTCGCCCACCTGTTCCCGCACGACCAGATCGAGTCGCTCAACGAGGAAGCCCAGCGTGTCATTGGCTGAATTCATGTCACATCGCCAAGAAGCTTGATGTACTCACGCAACCTGTCCCGCGAGCCATCGGCAACACAACGCCGAGTCAGCTACGAGCGGTGACGGCAGCTTCTGGCCGGTTCGGTCAGCACAGGGACGAACGCGTTCACTCCGCCGATCCGTCACAAGCGGATTTGGGTCGCCACCGTCGGCGATCTTGTCACCCTCGGTATCTATCTGCCACGGATTCGGAACCTTCTCTGAATTCCCGATGATAATGATCCTGGGGCTCTCGCTCATTAGACGGCATTCACATTTTGAATGGAATGACATCGGTTTGGGATTCGTGCCTGTGCGAACGGTGTCCAGAATGGCGATTCACCTCCTCGATCCCGTAAGCAGCGATCTTAGAGTTCGATATGCATTGAGCCGCTGACATCGCACTGGTTCCGATCAGTTGTCGCCCCCAATCCACACTGCATTGACGATGCTCCCATCGTGCCCGTTCCCGCTGGCGTCGCGGGCGATGTCCCCCGCTCCTTCGTCGAAGTGGTACAGGGCCAGCGTGTGCTCATCCGCGTCGAGGCGCGGAATGACAGCATAGTCGCTGTAGTACCGGGCGATCCGTACTTCGTCGATGACTCCAGCGAAGAACTGCATCCGGTGTTCGCCGTCGAGTGTCTGCATGGTGCCGATCACGAAGTGCCCGAAGGTGTCGGCGTCGAACGGCGTGGCGGCGTATGCGCGGTGCGAGACCAGCTTGCCTTCAAAGAACAGCAGCAGCCGTTCGCCGTCCCACACACCGGCGATGCGCGTCGGTGGCGGAACTTTCTCGTTAAACGCCGCAGCCGCGCGGTGGCCGGTGGAGATGCCGAAGTTCCAGCCGCTCCCCCGGGGAGGGAACCATCGGGCCGAACCGTGAGATAGCCGCGTCCACGGACTCCCCCCGCCCCACAGTCCCACCGATCGAGTGCGCCCACTCGGCGACCGCGAGGTCGGGAGTTTGATCGGGACTCACAGGCGCGCCCGGACCAAACTCGCCAAAGTTGGACCTGATGCGGCAGCGGGGGAGCGCTTGCTGCTGTCGACTTACACCGTCGCGAGTGAGCGCGGTGACGCGAACATGCAGTTCGGTCAGATGCTTGAGCGAACCCAGCGCTGGAACGCCGGCATCCGTGATCGCGGTGTTCGACAGATGCAGATGCGTCAATCCTGGCCATGCAGCGACTGACGCGACACCGGCGTCGGTGACTGAATTGTCATCCAGGTGCATCGCGCCCAGGCTTGGATAGCGTTCCAGTTCACGCAGTCCGGCGTCGGTGATCTTCGTCCGCACCAGATACAAGTTGCGGAGCGACGGCAGAGACCCAAGCCGGGCCAGCCCCTCGTCGCCGACGTCGGTCCAGCTGAGATTGAGCGTGGTCAGCTGCGGGAGCTCGTCGATGCGGACCAGGTCCTCGTCCCGCACCCGGCTGCCCTCGAGGCCGATGGTGATCAGATCGAAGTCCCCCGACGGCAGCGGATCGTCGGCCTCGATATGGATGAATCCGGCCTGACGGGTATTCGTCCCGATGACTCCGCCGACCGAACGCACCAACTGCTCGGTTCTCCCTTGATCGCCCTAACCGAGAGAAGTAGGCTGGCGTCGGCAGTTCTTGGACATCGAAGAGCTAGCCCGATTCATGCCGGTGAAGGAGCATCGGGACGCGTGCACGCAGGTATCCATGTCGACTAGAAAGGTGACGATCGGCATCGCCCTCGGGCTGTGCTTTGTCGCCGGGCTGTTCACCGCCTCCACCCCCCCGCTCTCCCGCTGGCTCGGTGAGGACACCGCCGGCAGCGCGGCGGAGGACGTGGCGCGTGGCGCCGATGGTGATGCGGAACGGTTACGCACGCTGCACGTCATGGGCCGGCTGCTGCCGCGAGACGGCATCCTCGACATCGGCGCGAATCCCGGCGACCGGCTGATCCGCCTGAATGTCGAACTCGATGAGCACGTCGAGCCAACGGCCTCGCTGGATCCGGATCACCAGTTGGGAGTGCTGGAGAGTTACGACCTCCGCACGCTGGAACTCGAAGCTGCCCAGAGCCGGCTCAAGCAGGCGGAGTTGAAGCGGAGCGCGGATCTCGACGCCGCGCAGGCCCATCTGGCCGCGGCGGAAGAGGGAGTCGCACAGGCCGAGGCGGTTGATCCGCAGATTGAGTACCAGTCGCAGCAAGTCGCGCTCGCAAAGCAGAATCTGACACTCTCTGAATCCGACCTTGTCCGCCTCAGCGATCTCCCGCCGGACCTCGTCAGCACACCAGAGCTGGAACGGCAGAAGCTGGCCGTCGAGCAGGCGCGGCTGGAGCTGCTCGCGGCCGAGGCGGCGCTGCAGCGGACCCACCAGGCGGCGGACTTTCGATTGCGGACCGCTCAAGCCGAACTTGAAGTCGCCCGGACCGCGCTGGCACAGGCCGACAGCTTGACGCTACTCGAGCCGCTCCGAGCGGAAGCAGCCCTCGCGCGTCACCGCGCACGCGAAGGCCTGCTCATGACGCCCAGTCCCGGTCGAGTGATCGCCATCCTCACTCGGCCGGGCCAGATGGCGGGCCAGGAGCCGATCCTGCAGATCGCCGACACCGACCACATGGCATGCATCGCCGAAGTCCATGAGTCGGACATCCACCGGGTCAGGATTGGACAGCAGGCGGAGATCACCAGTCCAGCATTTGAGGGGAAGTCGGTCGTGGGCGTCGTCTCCGTCATCGGACTGCAGGCGGGGTCGCCTCAGCTGCGAAGTCTCGATCCCCGCGCGCCTTACAATCGGCACGCCATCGAGGTGCGGATCGAGTTGGATGGGGAGAACAGCCGGATCGTCAGCGACCTGACTGATCTGCAGGTCGATGTGGCGATCCAGTTGGGTGAGTGAAGGCTGGGCAAGGCGCCTGCTTGCTGAGTCAGGAATCGGAACTCAAACATGTTCGCCCCGACTGACGAAGCAGGCCGCCGCGGACCCGTCGCAGGCGACCCATGAAGCTGCAGTTGGGCCTTCACAATCTGCTGCACGACGCGCGGCGCACGGCGGTGGCGACCGCGGGCGTGACGTTCGCCGTTGTGCTGATGTTCCTGCAACTGGGGTTCCTGCAGACGGCCAGTACGACGGCCTCTGTCATCTATGAGTCGTTGCGATTCGACGTCTGCGTGGTCTCGACCGATTACTATTACTTCGCCGACCCGCGGGACATCGCCCGCGCCCGGCTGTACCAAGCCGCCTCGGTTGACGGGGTGGAGGAGGTGCAGGGACTGAACGTCGGAATCCACGAATGGCGCAACGAGCAGAGCGGCGAGATGAGTCCCATCATCGTTCTCGGTCTGGAGCCCGAGTCGCCGGTCTTCAGCAAGCTCGCGCCGCTCAAGGCGCTGCGGGAATTGAACGCGCCGCATCACATCCTGATCGACACCGAGTCGCGCCCGGAACTGGGACCGGTGTCGGGAGAGCGATTCGGCGAGCAGGACCTCAACGATGAGCGGCAGATCGGAGACCAGCTCGTCCGCATCGTCGGCATGTTTCAGCTTGGCTCTGGGTTCGCGGCGAGCGGGGCGGTGCTGACGTCAGCGCCCGGCTTCCAGCAGTTGTTCCCGATCCGCCGGGCCGAACGGGTGAGCATTGGCCTGGTGCGGCTGGAGGACGGACTCAGCCCCAGGGAGGCCGCGCGACAGTTGGCGGCGGTGCTCCCCGACGACGTGCAGGTGCTGACGCGCAAGGAAGTCCTGCGGCGGGAACGGGACCGGTGGGTGAATCAGACGTCCTACGGGAACATCTTCCGTCTGGGGTGCGCGATTGCGTTCGTCGTCGGGATGGGGATCGTGTACCAGATCCTGTCGAGCGACGTGGCCGCACATCGGGCAGAGTATGCGACACTGAAGGCGATGGGCTACCGGAACGCGTATCTCAACTCGGTGGTGCTGCAGCAGGCCGTCGCGCTGGCGGTGCTGGGCATCGCGCCGGGCATCCTGATCAGCCTCGGACTGTACGCCTACACGACCGCACAAACGCGGATCCCGATTGCGATGACGCTCGGCAACCTCTGCCTGGTCACGGCGCTGACAATGGGCATGTGCCTGCTGTCGGGAGTCATCGCGCTCAAGAAAGTGCGACAGGCCGAGCCGGCGGAGTTGTTCTGATGCGATGTCTGGGAGCCCCAGTTCCACGTAGGCATTCACCGCCGCTGAGTCGCGCCCAACGGAAAGTAACTCTTCCCGCCGTTCTGCCGCCGGCGAGCTGCGTTCAACATTTGTGAGTCGGCCAATGTCGCGGCGACGCGTACCGTTAGCCTGGCATAACCTGATGCACGACAAGGTGCGCGCCGCGGTCGCCGCGGCGGGGGTCGGGTTCGCCGTAATCCTGATGTTCGTGCAGATCGGCTTCTACAACGGCGCGCTCGACAGCCCGACCGCGCCGATCCAGGCGCTGAACGGCGAGATCGTGATGATGAGCAGCGCCCGCTATGCGCTCACCGCCGAGGAGTCGTTCCCGCTGGCCCGCCTCACCCAGGCGACAAGCTGCCGCGGAGTGCGCGCGGCGACTCCCCTGTACATGCAGCGTGTCGGCAGCGTGCTGCGGCGGGTGGGAGACCGAGGATTTCCGATCCGCACGTTCGCCGTCGATCCGGCCAATCCGGCCTTGCGCCTGCCAGAACTCGCATCGCTGCCGGAGCAGCTCGATCAGCCGGAGACCGCGCTCATCGACGCCGCGACGCGAGAATTGTTTGGCATCCCCGCAGGCCTGGAGGAACTGCAGTCGACCCCGTTCGAGATCAGCGGGGAGCGGATCGAACTCGTCGGTCGGTTTCAGCTCAGCACCGACCTGAGCAACGACGGCAACCTGTTGATGAGTGCGGAGAACCTCGCGCGGTACTTCCCCTTCCGTAGCAGAGGCGACCCGTTGTCGCAGGTCGAATTGGGAGTCCTTCAGATCGAGAACGGCGCCGACCCGGAGGAGGTCAAGGCCGATCTGCAGCAACTCCTGCCCGAGGATGTCATATGTTACACAGTTCCCGAGCTGGACGCCCTGGAACGCCGGTTCTGGAGTTCGCGCGTGCCGGTCGGCAGCATTTTCTCGCTGGGGGCGGCGATGGGCTTCATCGTGGGGATTGTGATCTGCTACCAGATCATCTATTCCGACGCCGCCAGCCAGTTGCCAGAGTTCGCAACGCTCAAAGCGATGGGCTACCGCTCCGGACATTTTTATCGAGTCATCATGCAACAGGCGCTGTACATTGCGTTGCTGGGATTCGTTCCGGGACTTGTCGCCAGCGCCGCTCTGTATGAGGCACTCTCGGACAGGACGGGTTTGCTCCTCCAATTGACGCCGATGCGCATCCTGCTCGTCCTGGCTTGCACGATGACAATGTGCCAGGTCTCAGCCGTCCTGGCCATCCGAAAAGTCCTGAAAGCCGACCCCGCGGACCTGTTCTGACTGCCTGTCGAAGAATCGCTGGTAGTACCCCGATTCATCGGCGTGCGGACCGGAAGCCCCGTTGTCGACGGGCTCGGACCACATGAATGCGGTCACTACGAACGACGATGACGTCCGCAAAGAGTCGCCACCGGATCGCATTGTGATTGACGCTTCCCCTCCCGAAACCGAAGCTCACGCCACCATCGGCACGCGCCATTGGACGCGCGAGGGCGGAGGCCCGGTGATCCGCATCCGGGACCTGCGGCACTGGTACGGTTCGGGCGACTTCCGGCGGCAGGTGCTCTTCGACTGCAATCTCGACGTCTACCCCGGAGAGATCGTGATCATGACCGGCCCCTCCGGCTCGGGAAAGACCACGCTGCTCACGCTGATCGGCGCCCTCCGGTCCGTGCATGACGGCTCGGTGTCGGTCCTCAACCGCGAGTTGGCCGGCGCCCGTCCCGACGACCTCGTGCACGTCCGCCGGCAGTTGGGGTTCATCTTTCAGCATCACAACCTGTTCCGCTCGATTACCGCGTTGCAGAACGTGAGGCTGGGACTGGACCTGTTCGACTTGTCGCCGGGGGAACGGGATGAACGAGCGCTGCAACTCCTCGCGGCCGTGGGTTTGAAGGACCACGCGCACAAGAAGCCCGCCAAGCTCTCGGGCGGACAGAAGCAGCGCGTCGCCATCGCCCGCGGACTGGCGCATCGCCCGCAGATCGTCCTGGCCGACGAACCGACGGCGGCGCTTGACGAGGCCGCGGGACGGCAGGTCGTCAAGCTATTTCAGTCGATTGCCAGCGAGCAGCGCTGTGCCGTGCTGCTGGTGACGCATGACAACCGCATTCTCGATATCGCGGACCGCATTGTGCACATGGTCGACGGCCGCGTGCAGTCGGACGTACTCGTCCGCGAATCGACGCTGATCTGCGAGTTCCTCCAGCGGGTTCCGCTGTTCGCAGGCTTCACGCCCGGCAGGCTGACGGAGATCGCTGATGCGCTGATCGTCGAAAAAGTTCCGAGCGGAAGCGTGATCGTCCGGGAGGGAGAACAGGGGGACAAGTTCTGCCTGATCCGACAGGGCCGAGTGAAAGTCACAGTAGCCCATGATCAGGGCCAGAAGCAGGTCGCGGAGCTCGCCGAGGGGAGCTTCTTCGGAGAGGCCGCGCTGATCACCGGCAATCCGCGGAACGCCTCCGTCACGGCGATCGAACCCTGCGTGCTGTACTCGCTCCGCAAGCCGGAATTCGACCGGGTGCTGGCGAGCAGCCGGTCATTCGAGGAGGCTATCCGCAATTCCCTGTTTGAGCGGAGCTGACTCGCCAGCGGTCTCGCAAGCTGATTCGCGGGCCGCCGTCTCGTAATCCAGCGGCATGACAGGCTCCGGGAGCGGATCGGCAATTGGCACGCGCGTGCTCAGTGCCGCACACGGCTCGATCCAGCCGCAGGCGACCGCCAGCGCCCCTTCCGCCTGCCGCAGCTTCGCAAACGCGATTTCCGCGGCGAACCGCTGCCGCACCAGTTCACTCTCGGCGCCGGCCTGCCGTAGTTCTGCATCGATCAGTTCCAGATACGTGGCACGGCCGGCCCGGCGTTCCTCACTTGTTTCCGACAGTCTCTGTTGCGACCGTGCCGCGTCCACTGCGGCAAACTCTCGCAACTCGTTGTGCTTCAGCACGTCGCTCCCTGCGCGAACCACTTCGTCGGCCGTGGTGCGCTCTAATCCGTACAACAACTGCTGCAGCTGCCTGCGGCGCAAGGGAAGCGTTTGTGAATCCTGGTGAAAAGTCAGAATGCTCAGCCACGAACAGGCGCCGGGAGGCTGAGGCACCGACGATCCCGGATAGGCCTGCTGCAGCATGCCGACTGCCATCGATTCCGTATCGGCAGCCAGATTGCACAGCAGCAACCGGACGGCGTTGAGTTCCGCTCGCTGTGCCAACGCGGACGAGATCGCCTGGTGCTGTTCGAATGACGGCGCAGTCAGTTCGTCGACCTGAGGCAGGTAGACGACGGCCGACGTCGCCGGCTCCGCAAGCAGCAGCTTGAGTGAGGTGTTCGCTGCCACGACTGCGGCTTCGGCTTCGGCGCGACGCGCAATGACTTCTGCCCGTTGAGTCTGCAACGCCTGCGCATCGCCGACGGCCAGCCCCTGTTCGCGCGCCGTCCGCACGTCAGCCAGCGCCTGTTCGATCCGCTCCAGTGAATTCGCCGCCAGGTCCCGCTGCCGGAGCGCCTCCGCCAGCACATAGAATGCCTGCAATGCCTGCCCGGCCGCGCGGTTGGCGGCCTCGGCGGCCCTCAGCCTCAGCAACTGCTGCCGGAGACTCTCGGCCGGCGTCGGCCCGGACCTGCACCGGGACGCACTCGGTAGATGAGTCTCCAGCAGTACGATGGCGACTTCCGGCGAGTTGGCCGCCGCGCGGCAGATGCAGTCATACTCAGAAAGCGGCAGCAACAGGTCATCAGGGGGCGCCCAATGCTTGTCGCTCTCGATCACCAGCCGAGCCGGTTCCTCGTGGGAAGCCTGCTGGAGCTCGCCCGCTGCGGCACGCGGGGAGTCAATCCGGGCCACGGCTCCCGTCGTCGGTGTCGGTACAGCACTGCCCCCGGCGTCCAGAAGTCCCGGGGACCGGCAGCCCGCGCCCGTGATCAGTCCGGCGAGAACCGCCGGTATCAACAGTCCACGAGCACGCACCGTGACCTCCCTGTCCGGATCCCAGTTCCTCACTTCTGAGATCGGCTGCCACCGAATCCGCTCGGTTCGATTTTCTCCACGGAGCGGATTGTCACAGTCGCCTAAGATGTAACGGTTTCTCCGGTTCGGAGGCCCGGCCAACGTGCGAGGAGCATGCCGTTTGACAGACCATAACTCGCGATGCTCACGCTTCGGCTGGCAAAGTGCGAACGATGCAGAACCATCGTCGGCATGACCGCCAGCCGTCGCCCCGCTGGTAAACGGTCGGCTGCAACCAGGCTCCGGTGCATTGAGGCGATTCATCGCCGGCGAATTCCATGACATTGCCGGCAGACGTGGGTCGGGTGCCGCTCGGCGACGCTTACGAACCTGTCGAGGCATTCGATCTTCAAGCTCTGGATGAACTGCTCCATGCGTGGATGTCAGTGCGTCGGGACGGAGTTGAACCGCCACAGTCGTCAGGACGGGTCGGTTACAGCCACTTGAGCTCGCCAATGCTCAGCCGACGCAGGTGTGTCTTACTGACGCGGGTGGGAGTCGAACCCACACTGCACGAAGGCTTGAGCTTCGCCGCTTTGCCGGATTGCGTACCGCGTCGTTCTCAGCGTCCCCGATGGGATGCTCAACGCCTCCCGGCGTTGGGGGAAGTCTGACCATCCGCTGAACGTGGTCCCGCCTGGGAACTCTCCAGCCTGTCCGGTGAGCAATCAGGGGCATGCGGCCAACGGCTCGATGCCCTGATACCTGCCGACGCGGCGCAGGTCCTTCAGCAGGGCGGTTGCGGACGCAAACCGGTCCTCGGGACGCTTGGCGAGCATGCGGAGGACGATGCCTTCAAACGCCGGCGGGATGGCGAGGTGGTAGCGGGTTGGAGGCTCCGGCGGCTGCGAGTTGATGCGGCCGATCACGTCGGCCGTGGAGCCTTCGAACGGAGGACGGCCGGTGAGGACGGCGTAGAGAGTCGCACCGAGGCTGTAGATGTCGGCGCGGCCGTCGATGTGCGTCTCGCCCGAGACCTGTTCGGGAGCGAGGTAGCGCACGTCACCAATGACTTCGCCGGGGCGGGTGATGCGGGCGCCGAGTTCGTCGATGGCTCGGGCCAGCATCAGGTCGCCGAGCTTGATGCACCAGTCGCCTTCGCGGACGAGGATGTTACTGGGACGGATGTTGCGGTGGATGACGTTGCGCTCGTGGGCGAACTCCAGGGCTTGGGCGACACCGAGCGCGAGGGCGTAGGCGCGCCGCCAGTCGAGCATGCCGGCCACGCCGATGCGGGCGATGATCTGGGTGACGCTATCGCCTTCGATGAATTCGCTGGCGGTAAAGCAGAGTCGCTGCCATCGTCCGGCGGCGTGCAGTTTGACCAGGTTCTCGTGCTGCAGCGGGACCATCGTCTTGACGGCCCGGAGGAACCGCTGAGTCGCTCGTTCAGCGTGGAAAAAGTCAGGCCAGAAGACTTTGAGCGCGACCGTGCGGTTGTGCTCGGTGTCGAGCGCGCGAAAGACCATACCGCTGGTGGTACGGGCGACCACGGAACCGACGCGGTAGAGGAGGAACTGTTCGCCGACGAGATCGGCCAGACGCAGCGGTTCGGTGGGCAATTCCGCCCGCGGCGCAGGCGAGGGAACTGCCGGCGGCACGCCGGTCGATGGAAGGTGGTCGTTCCGAGCGCGAGCGGGTGCGAGCGTGGTGACGTTCTGTGCCTCGCGTTCGACCCGGAGTTCGGTGTCGCCGATGGTGATGCGATCGCCGGGATTGAGTTCGAGCGTTTCGACCGACGCGCCGTTGACGAGCGTCCCCCAGCGGCTGCCGGCGTCTTCGATGACGAGCCTGTTGCCGGAGTAAGTGAGCCGGCAGTGGACGCGGGAGACGCTGTTATCGGTCAGCCGCAATCCGCAGGCGTCGCCGCGTCCGATCAGGAGCGTCTCACGATCGGGAAGCGGACACTGGATTCCGGCGTCGGGACCGGCGGCGATGGTCAGAAGCAGGGACATGGTCGTCAATCCACGCGCTGGACCGTGATGGGCATGTCGTCGTAGCCGGTGATCGTGAACTCGTCGTTGCCGTTAAACTCGATGACCCAGCCCCAGGCTTCGTCGGGATCGAGGTCGTTGTGCATTTCGATCGTGTAGCGATCTCCCTCGACACGCGTGACTTTCCATGTTCCAGCGCCGCGGTTGTCACCCAGGTCGCCGAAGTCCTGATACCAGAAGACGCGGCCGTTGCGGTGAAAGTCGAACTCTGTCGTGAACTTCAAGCCGAAGATCAGGTCGGACGTGCCTTTCCATTCGCCAAGCAGGATCGAGGGATGCGCTCCGCCTCCGATGCCCAGCACACGTCCGGCGACGGCAAGGAACACCGATCCACTCACGAACAGAAACACGACGAGCACGGCGGCGCCGATCAGGACTCGCCGCCGACTGGACTGGTTGTCCGGGAGGAGCGCGTGCTGCGACTGCTCGACTTCGTCATGTGTGGCACGTTCCGCCTCGCGAGCCGCCATCGCAGCCGCGTGCTCCGTTTCCAGTCCGGAAGGTGCGGGTTGCAGCAGAAACGGTTCCGCGAGCTGCGCACAGAGCCGCCGACGCTGCGTTTCCTGTTGGCGAGTTGATGACTTTGTCAGTTTCGCCCCCTCAATCTCGTCATGAAGCCGGGCGATTTGTTCGCGGATCGACGAATCTCCCAGCCCCTGCTGGTTGAGCCGCTCCCCAAGTACGGCCAGCGCAGCGCCTGCCTCCCTTCGGAGCCGTTGTTCCTTGAGACGGCTGGAGCCGAAGCCCACCAGACGCGTCAGTTGTTCCGTCGTGGCCTGGGCCGTGGCTTTGGCCTCCAGCAGTGCCTGCTGACCAAATTCGGCGGACCGCTGGCTCGGTGAGGGTTGTCCTCCGCCGGGAGGCAAGGGGGGCGGGCCGCCACGAGTCGGAACGACCGGCGCCGCAGACGCCGCCGGAGGAAACAGGCCCTTCACCGTCGAGGCGGCGACCCAATCCGGCGCACCTTCCTGCCAGACGAGGTCGGTCGGTATGAGGCCGCCGCGTTCCGCGACGGCCTTCAGTTCCCGCGCTTCAACCGGCCCGTATTGAACGCCATCGTGGGTATAGTGGAACCGCTTGGACATAGGGGCATGGAGAATCTGGAATGGGAAGAGCCGGGAGTTCGCTGTAGCGATCAATATACACTCGGCTCCGATTGTCACTCATCCAGAATCTTGACCTGGATGTCCTTGAAACGACCGCGGGCATCGACGGCGGACAGTTCGAGGTGTCCCTTGCGCAGGATGTTCAGCTCGGTATGCGTGACCACGGTCTCGCCGTCGAGGCTGATGGTCACCTGATCGCCGATGGCTGTGACCATGAACTCGACGAACCCCTGCTTTCTGGGCAGAACCTTGAAGGACTTCGTATTGAGCAGACCCACGTAAGTGCGTCCGTCGTCGGTTGTGTCCAGCAGCGCATGGATGCCTCCCTTGCCCCGCTCGCCCCGGACGATGAGCGCGACATGGTTGCCCTGCGGGAAGAATTGCACCTGGGCCTTGAAGCTGACGTCGCGGGCCTGCACCGAGTTGAATGCAATTGCGCTGTTGTTCAGTTCGAGGACGCCGTCCTCCCAGGTCCTGCTCTCACCGTTGCCGCGCGGCTCGCCCCACTTCCAGGAGGCGGTGCCGCGTTCGGGGTCGAGAGAGATCCATTGATTTCTGGGCCATGTCTGCTGCGTCGAGGAGGCGACTCGAGCTGTGTACAGTTCCATCTCCCGAAAGGGAGGGGCACCGAGCGGCTTTGTGTAGAAGAGCTCACCGGTCGCGGCACAGTAGCGTGCGCCCCGCGTGATGAACGGCTGACCGTCCAGCATGAGCGGTCTCGCGTTAGCGAACTTCAGTGGATCGTCCGTCGCGTCGGCGACAGCGCCGTACTCATGCGGACGGTCACCTGGATTGGAGTAGGAGAGCAACATGTGCTGTCCGGAGGACTCCAGGGATGGATAGGTCAACCAGTGATCGGAGGGAAGCTGCCCTTCGATCACAACAGGCTCCGGCGCTCCCCACGGCGCGGACTCGTCGGCCCGCCGCATGACCAGTACTTGACTGGGTTGATTCGCTGCGGTTGGTGCTGAATCGAGCGCATACAGCGACAGTCCGTCGGGACTGAACGCGCTGCCCTTTGGTGAGCTTGCTGATTCCATCGAAGGGATCGGCTCCGGTGTCGCAAAAGGCTGATCGTTGCCCGTGCGGCGGCTGCTGCAGAGCTCGTCCAGTTTGCCGTCGCCGTCGGCATCGGCGAGACACACCAGCTCCAGCCCGTCGGGTGAAACGGTTGCGATCCGGCCCCCCTGCAACACGTCTCTTACGGCGCCGAAGGGCGCCGCCGTGTTGTTTCGCGTGGCCTGCCGAATTACGGGAGGTGCGTTTCCGCCTTCCAGCGTCCAGTAGATGGTCAGGCCATCGGGCGAGATCCAGGGGTAGGCGTGGATGGCGCCGCTCTCATTCAGCTCGGAGAGAGGCCGCGCATCGGTGAAGCGGGCGTTCTCCGGGAACGGAATCGCGAGGCCCGGAGCGAAGGCTGCGGTGGGCGCCGTCGGCATGAGTTCGCGGATGCGGATGTTGCGGAACCGGGCGGTTCCTCGCATTTTCTGCAGGGCGATCGGTCCATCGGCCCGCCAGACTCCGCAGCGTCCGGCCTCGCGCGCCTTGCCGACATGCTGATCGAGATCGGTGTCGACCGTCAGCAGTCCATCGATGGTGACTTGCAGCCTTCGGCCCTGGAGGTGAACGGTCATCGTCTTCCATTCGTCCCGTTGCAGACTCGGGAGTGTCGCCGCAGAACTGAGCGCTGCCAGCGCTCCCGTGCGGCGGTGCGGAACCTCGTCGAGCACCTGCACCGACTCCGGGTCCTGTTCATCGACGATCTGGATCTCGGCCTGGTTTGTGGCGACCGGCCCCGGTTGCTGGGGATCACATCGGAAGCCGACGCCACTATCTGTCGACGCCGACACAGCAAACTCCAGCTGCAGTTCGAAGTCGGTGTAGTCTTTCTCGGTCATCAGCCAGCCGGCGTTTCCGCCCTGGGCCCCGCCCGCGGCTACAATCTCGCCGTTCTGCACGGACCAACCGCTCTCGACGCCGGTTTTCTGCCAGCCGGTGAGGTCGCGGCCGTTGAAGAGGTCGGTCCATCCCGCTCCGTCCTCAGCGACCGACGATGATGATTCACGGCGGTACGTCGTTGAGAACTGACCACTCCCCGGCGAGGTCGAAAAGCTGGTGGGCCGCGCGGCGGGCGCACTCCCGCTGGCCTTTACGAAGCAATGGCGGAGTTCTTCCCCGACGACCTGATAGATCCCTACAAATTCGATCGCAGCGCCATCGCGGTTGGTGCCAGTCATAGTGATGTGTGGCGGCTGTTGCGACGGGTCCAGTTGATAGGTCCCTCGTTCAAACTGCACTCGGCCTCCGCGATCCAGATAGCTGATATGGAAGGAGTCGTTCGTAAAGGTGATCGACTTGTCGTGCTCGGCAATCTGTTCAGCAGACCACACCCCGCCAGCGATCTCCTGGGCGACAGCCCTCCATTGACCCTGCAAGGCAGCTTTCGCAGAGCTCAGGTCGACTTGACCGCGGCCCGTCTCCCGGATGCGGATATTGCGGAACTCAACCGGCTGATTGCGGCTCTGGAAGCCGATGTGGCCCGACGGGCGTTTGAGGTCCCGTTTGGCCGGTCCCACTACGGGCGCGGTTTCGACGTTCACACGATTAACTTCGCGGCCGTCGATCGAAACGGTGATCTCCGGTCCGTCAGCATGAACCGTGAGCTGATGCCACTGGCCGACAGTCGGGTTCGGCGGCGGATTAGGCCCCTGCACGGCGTAGATGGCGCCGGTCTGCTGCCAGGCCGGCACGTTGGGCTGCAGGGAATCGTCGATCAGTTGCACTTCCATGAAGTCGCCGCCGCTGGGCGCCCCGCTATCCGGGATGCGAAGGAACACGCCGCTGTTGGCCCCCTGCGAGAGCCGGAAGTCCAGCTGCAGCTCGAAGTCGTCGAATTCCTGCTCGGTGGCGATCCAGCCCTCGCCGGGCTTCGAGGTGAGGACGCCGTTCTGCACGGTCCAGCCCCCGGCGCCGATCTGCTTCCAGCCGGTGAGGTCGCGCCCATTGAACAGGTCGGTCCAGTCGTCCAATGTGGGGGAGTCGGCCGCTTGTTGTTGGGAACTCAGCTCGCGAATCCGAATATTGCGGAACCAGAGCCGTCCCGTGAACTTCTGCAACTCGATCGGTCCGGTCGGGTAAACTGGCTCGTTCCGGGCGAAGTAGTTCTCCATGACGACGTTGTCCACAACTCGTGTGCCGTTCAGTTCGACGGTCACTCGATCGCCGACCATCCGTATGAAGAGAGTGTTCCACTCCCCTACCGGACGATCCGCCTTGCTCGTCGGCAGCCGAGGATGGGATCTATTGTTGAACAGTCCGCCTGAGCCCTTGTCCGCGTCGGGCTTACCGGAACCGGTGTCCCAGATCTGAACCTGGGGGCAGCCGCGAAGATAGACACCGCTGTCACCGCCGGGGGGAATCTTCCAGTCGAGCATCAGCTCGAAGTCGCCGAAGTCGCGGACGGAGCAGAGGTTTTCTCCCTTGCCGTCGAACTCTAGGACTCCGTCGACGACGCTCCAGTGCTTGCGCATGTTCTGGTCCGCGACAGTTTGAGCGGCGGCCAGTTCTGCGGCCGACATCTGCGACCTCTTGACAGGATCGCCGACCAGCCCCTGCCAGCCGGTGAGGTCGCGGCCGTTGAAGAGTTCGGTCCAGCCGTCGTCCGCAGTAGCTGTAGCGGTGGCCGGATCGTGGAGTTCGCGGACCTCGATGTTCCGGAACTCGACTTTGCTCGTGTTGCGCGAGTGGATCTGGAATGCCAGCAATCCGGTAGCGGCCATCTGCGGCACTTCGCCATCGACGGTATTCGTCCCGTTGACGTCGATGCGAATCTGCCGTCCGGTGCAGCGGACGAAGTAGTCGTTCCACTCGTCCGGCTTGACCGCCGCAGGCGAGCCAGGTTGCAGCAGCCACCCGTCTCCCGGTTCTCCCCAGACTCCGCCGGTGTAGTCGCCGGAGCGAAGACCAATGTCGCACTGCGGGCCGCGGGCCGACCACTGATCAGGGTTCGCAATCTCACTGCGAACCTGAACTCCGGTGTTGATTTCGTCTCCGATGCGAAACTGGAATCTCAACTCAAAGTCATCGTAGGGGCGCGGACTGAAGAGAAACGTGTTACCGGCGCCGGCATTCGCCGAGCCCGTAAGGACGCCGTTCGCGTATGTCCAGCGCTCCGTGTGTCCTCGCCATTCATCGATGCCGTTCGCAAACAGGTCGGACCAGCCAGATTCGCCAGAGGGTAAGGACGGCGCCGGCGTTGTGGTCGAGGAGTCCACCTGAGTCTCCACCGGCCATTGGCCGATGTCGAGTTCTCCGAATTTCGCGGCGAGCGTGTCGTCTAGAATCGCGATCACGACGGCCGGGTTGTCTCCCTTGTTCAGGGTGAAGGCCTGCGTCTCGAACTCGGCATCCCCGTAGCGGATCTTGAGCGTCTCGTCGCCGGGCTCGACCTCCAGCTCCTGATTGGCGCTCTGCACGTTGAGCGTGCGCCCCTGAAACGAGACTTCGACGTCGGGATCGTTGATCTGGATGCGGACCACCGCATCTCCGGCCTTGAGGTAGATCGTGACGGCCCAGAGCGCGAGGCCGAATGCGGCAACGCCGACGGCAATGCCGATCCAGGGGATCCAGCTTCCCTCGCCGATGCGGCGGCCGTCGGGGGTGTAGCCTCCGGCCTTCCAGATGCGGCCTTTGCCGTAGCGGCCGAGTTCCTCCTTCAACTGCAGGGCGCGGTGGTGCCGCGGCTTGAGCTTGAGGAGTTCGTCGGCTTTGCGGCCGAGCGTCTCGTTGTCGTTGAGGCGGAGGGCTTCGTCGATCTCGGCCAGCAGGAAGGCGACTTCATCGGCGAGGCCGCGGGCTTTGGTCAGCAGGGCGTTGACTTCGTCGGTGCGCTTCTGCTGCGGGATAGAGTCGAGCATCTGGACGACCTGTTCATAGTCGTGTTTGCGCATGCACTTCTGGGCCGCTTCGTACAGAGATGTGACGTTGGACTGCGTGACGGACGCGGCGGCGGCTACGGGCGCAGCGGCAGCCGGTGTGGCACTGCTTCGGCGACTGGGAGGCTTTGTCGCTGGTTGGGCGCCCGGCATCGCCGAAGCAGTGGCGCCACGCGTAGCGAGGGGGGGGACCGGCGCCGCGGTGAGTTTTTCGTCCCGGAGCGTGGACGCGATCTCGTCGGCGACGGCTTTGCACGAGGGGAAGCGCTGGCCCGCCTGCTTGTGCATCATCCGGGCGCACAGAGCGGCGACGCGGGGGGACACATCCTTGCGCACCTGTTCCACAGGGGGAGGCGCCTTCGTCAGAATCGCACCGATGACGGCCGTGATCCCGCCGCGGAACGGCAGCCTGCCCGTGAGCAGTTCGTAGAGGATGACGCCGAGGCTGTACTGATCGGCGGCGGGGGTGAGCTTGTCGCCGTCCCCTTCGACCTGCTCAGGGGACATGTAGGCCGGCGAGCCGACGATCATGCCGCTATGGGTGAGGCGCGACTCGGCGTCCTTCTGGACTTTCCGGGCGAGGCCGAAGTCCATGATGATCGGCTCCCCTTTTTCATCCACCATTACGTTGCCCGGCTTGAGGTCGCGGTGGATGATGCCGTGGTCGTGGGCTTCCTGCAGGGCGAGGGCCATCTTGCGGATGAGGAGCAGGATGTTCCGCTCAGGCTGGGGCTTGTCCGGCTGGATGTAGGCGGAGAGCGGGCGGCCCTGGATGTAGGCCATGGAGATGTAGTGGCGGCCGTCGATCTCGCCGACGTCGTAGACGGGGCAGATGTGGGGATTGCGGAGCGTCGCGGCGGACCGGGCCTCCCGATAGAACCGTTCGAGCAGTTCGCCGTGGGGGTCGTCCTCGAAGCTGGGGGTCTTGAGAGCGACTTTCCGCTGGAGCTGGGAGTCTTCGGCGAGGTAGACGGTGCCCATTGCGCCGCTGCCGAGAGGTTTGACGACGGTGTAGCGGCCGAACTGCGGGGGCAGGCTGCGCTTGTCGGCGGCGCGTTCGGCCTCCTGCACGCGCTGGGGGATGACCGTTTCCATGCCGCGTTCGGCGACGGAGTGCGTGGTGACGTCGCGCTGCGGAGCGGGGGTGGCCGATTTGAGTCCAGCGAGCTGCGCGTCGGCGGCGAGAAAGGAGCGGAGTTCGTCGGCGATGTCGGCGTGTTCGGTGAGGAACCGTTCGCGATCGACGGACTCGCCTCGGTCCTGACGCTCGAGGTAGTCCTTTAGCGCCGATTGGACCCGAGGGTCGTGAGCATCCGTGTTCGGCTTCCGGTCGGTCATGGTGTGCCCGCTGTCGTGCTGTTCAGCCCGAATTACCGGCTTCGGCTATTCGGGTCCGAGGATTCGCCGGACTTCCTTCATGCCTTGCTTCATGAGCCAGACCAGGGCGTCTCTGGTGATGCCGAGTTCACGGCTGACGTCCTCCAGGGTGCGTCCTTCGAGATATCGCAACCGCAGGGCCTGTTGCTGATCGGTGGGAAGCTGCGCAATCGCGTGGGCGAGCCGGGCCGATTCTTCGTCGCGGGCGGCGAGCTGGCTGGGAGTCGGTTGCGGCAGTGCCGGCTCTCGCGGGCCGATCGGCTCCTCGCGCGAGGCGTCGCGTTTGTGGACATGCAACTGGTCTCGAATGGCGTTCTGGATATTGTGCTCGTGGACCTGCCGGAGCCAGGCGAGGAACTGAGGGACATCGTCGCCGCTGAATTCGGCGATGCGCTTGTGGACCGACAGGCAGGTCTGCTGGACGAGATCGGAGGCATCGAGCCGGGCGTTGAGGCGTGAATCGAGCTGGCCGAGCGCCAGCCTACGAAGATAGTCGCGATGTCCGTTGAGGAGCTCTCCGAGTGCGGCGGCGTCCCCGTGACGGGCGCGGCGGAGGAGGTCGGCACTGATTGCGTCGGCCTCGTTCACAATCGGATGGACTCCCGTCGAAAGAACAAGCCCGGATCGGAGGCGAAGTGAGTGTGAGAATCCGCCGGGGCGTCTGAGATTTTCGGTCGGCCACGGCGGGAGGCTCGACAACCGATTATCTCACAGGGAGTTACGGTGGCAACCGAATTGTAGCGGCTGGTGCGGCGAAGCCCATTTCCACGATGTCCCGACTCGACCTCACACCGCTGGCCGACCTCGCGCTTGTCTCCCTGAGGGAAGACGGTTTAAGCGCAGCTGGCGAGAACCTTGTGCTCGATGCCTGCTGGCGTTCGTGGGCGCCTGCGGTCGGAGCGATGGGGACGCCGAGACCTTTGAGGAGGATGAGGTCCCGGCGGATGTTTTTTGGGAGATGTGGTATTCGTCTGCAAGTCCGCGGACGGTGGCAACGAACCGGCGCGCGGCGAGCGTGCGAGTATGGCCCACTGTCGTGCGAGAGGATGCAGCCCGGACATCGTGTCACCGTGCTTGGAAGGCCCGACGGTGAGAGTTTAGGCATGATCGATCCAGACCATGCCTAACCATCAGATGTGCAGTACACCCGGGCGTGGCTTGAACTTCAAGCGATCGAAGAATTGGGGATTCGTGCTGTAGGGAAGTCTCGCAGAGGGTCAGTGGACGCTAACTTGGGCCCACATCTCCCGCTGCCTCCCCCAATCCACCTCTGCCACGATCAGCCGCAGCATCTTCTCGACGATTGCATCCTTTCCCTCGACGACCCGGGGCAGGAACAGCAGTGCCTCTTGGATATCGGGCGCCAGATGAATCAGGTTCATGATTTGCGTCATCCGCGGCTGCGTGACGTGGGCCAGCTTCGCAAGCTCTGACTGATCCGCTACCACGCCGTCGCGAATCAGCCGCTCGAACCGAATCGCCAGCGCCATCAGCCGGGAGATTCGCGGGACCTTGCCCGCATCTCGCATCGGACATTTGGGGCGTGCTCGCAGCGCACGGCCACCCATCCCGTCACTCTGGCAGGTGGCAATCCACCTCACCGCAGGTCTCCTTGATCGAGGCCGTCAGTTCGTCAACCAGCGAGACTAGCTCCGCGGACGGTTGAGCGAGCCCTTCTGCCGGCTCGCGCTCGGATCGTCTCTCCACATCCAGCGCCAGGTCGACGGGCCCGCGCGCGTCAAAGTATCCCGCCGCGTTCTTGATCGAGTGGGCGCTGCGCCGCAGCAGGTCCGCATCTCCCGACTTCACGGCTTGCAGCAGATCCCGACAGCGCTCTGGCAGTTCCTCCAGCGTCGCCTCGACGAGACTCGCCAGCAGTGCGCGATCCCCGCCGACACGCCTGAGTGCCGCCATCCAGTCGACGCACACCGACCCTCGCATCCTCGCGTCACCAGGAGGGGATTGCGATTCGGGGATCGCACTCCGTTCGCGGACCGGCGTCGGCATTGCCGGCGTTGAGTCACCCTCGGTACCTGCAGCGGCCGCGGCCGATCGCTCCGCAACAACGCGGTAGAGCGCCTGCGGGTCGATCGGCTTGGAGATGTGATCGTCCATGCCGACGGCAAGGCACCTCTCCCGCTCGCCGCGCATCGCCTCGGCTGTCATCGCCACGATCGGAGTCGACCCGCGTCCCGACGACTTCTCCCAGGCGCGGATATGTGTCGTGGCTTCGTAACCGTTCAACTTCGGCATCTGGATGTCCATGAGCACCAGATCAAAGCGTTCCGCGCGGAACAGCGAGACGGCCTGCTCTCCATCTTCCGCGACGGTCATGCGGTGCCCCCAGCGCTCCAGAAAACCAAGGGCGACCTTCTGGTTCACGGGACTGTCCTCGACGAGCAGGATCCGTCGGGGCGGGAGCGGTGGAAACCGCGTACCGGTAGAGACTTCGGGGCCAGGGTCGGTCCCCCCCAGTTCGATCAGCACGGCGTCGAGCAGCTCCGAAGCCAGCACCGGCTTGGTCAGAAACCGCTGGACTTTGACTTCCTCCAGTCGCTCCGGGGTCAGTCCTGTGATTGTCGAGGACAGGATCAGCAGGGGACACGCCTGATCCGGATGCAGTTGCCGCACAGCGCCGGCGAACGCGAGTCCGTCCATGCCCGGCATGTGGTAGTCGGAAAGAATGAGCTGGACCGGCCGCCCTCGATCGCGCGCACTGCGGAGCGCCTCGAGCCCCTCCTGTCCGCTCTCCGCGACAATCGGTTCCATGCGCCAGCTGCGGACGACCTCCTGCAGAATGCGACGATTCGTGGCATTGTCATCGACGATCAGTACCGGAAGCCCTTGCAGCCCGGTGAGGTCGGCGGGCCGCATCGGGGCCTGGCTGCCGGCGACCCGCAGCCTGACGTCAAATTGAAAACGGGATCCGTTCCCCACCTCGCTTTCGACCCACATCCGCCCCTGCATCAGTTCCGCCAGGCGGGAGGAGATGGCCAGACCCAGCCCGGTCCCGCCATACCGCCGCGTCGTGGACGAGTCGGCCTGGCTGAACGCCTTGAACAGCCGCTCCTGCTTCTCGGGAGGAATGCCGATGCCGGTGTCTTGGACGGTGGCATGCAGAGTCAATGCGCCGTTCTCTCGAGCCGGAGCCTCAATGTTCACCAGCACTTCTCCCTCGTCGGTGAACTTGATCGCATTGCCGACGAGATTCACGATAATCTGCCGGATCCGCCCGGGGTCGCCGATCAGGCGGTCGGGAACGTCCGGATCGACGCGGCAGGCAAGTTCCAGGCCCTTGTCGGCCGCCCGCCACGTCAGCAGCCGGATCGCCTTACCCACCGTCTCACGCAGTTCGAACTCCGTTTCTTCGAGTTCCAGTCGCCCCGCCTCGATCTTCGAGAAGTCCAGAATGTCGTTGAGCAGGTTCAGCAGCGAATCCGCCGATTGGCGGATGAGGCTGAGATACTCGCGCTGATCGTCTTTCAGCGGAGTGTCGGCCAGCAGCTCCGACATGCCGATCACTCCGTTCATCGGCGTGCGGATCTCGTGGCTCATGTTCGCCAGAAACTCGCTCTTGGCGCGATCCGCCGATTCCGCCCGGACCCGCGCCGCAAGCAGTTCCGCCTGGGTCCGCTCCAGTTCCGTATTCCGGACCTGCAGGTCGTGGGTCCGCTCGCTGATCCGGCGCTCGAGGCTCGCGTTGAGATCCTGCAGCTCCGCCGAGGCTTCATGCAGTCGGGCCAGCGCGCTGCGGTCGGTCCGCACGACGAACCACAGCGCGACTCCATACGCCATCAGCCGCAGCAGATGCCACGTCCACCACGGAAAGTCCCACAGGGCCGACTGCTCGAACATCACCGCCGCCGAGCCGAACAGGCCGCAGTGCAGGCAGAACAGCAGGTCATCCGTGTTCCTGGATCGGCGCCACGTGATGATCAGCCGCGTGGCCGCCAGCCACAGCAGCACGCCCCCCCCCACGTTCAATGCCTTGGCCAGAAACGTGAACTCTCCGGCAACGACCATCGCAGGGATCAGGTCCGGCCAGCCGGCCGACGCCGCGCCGAACCAGAAGACCGCGATCAGGACGAACCAATGCCACCACCGGCGAACACGGATCTCCCAGGCCGCGGGAAGCCACACCAGCGCAAACAGGGCTCCCCCCACGAATGTCGCCGCACTGTGCAGCCACACGAATGTCTTGCCCGCCGACTGGATCGCATGTAGCCCGTCGAGCACTCCCATGCCGATCAGCGCACCGGCAATCCAGGTGTTGTAGCTCGTCCCCTCCCGCCGCCCTTCCAGGTACACCAGCAGATATGCCACCAGCAAAGCGATGATCGCTCCGGACGTCTCGACCGCAGCATGCACTGGGTGGTTCTCCCAGCGCCAGCTTTGCAGCACCGTCAGCCCCAGCCACAGCCCCAGCAGATGGACGGCGAAGCTGATGGCGATGACGACGGTCAGCGCCCCGGCCAGACCCGGCCGCTGTCCCGCATGTCGCGGCGATTGGCTCATCAGACCGCCTCTCTCTGAACCACTCCGTGCCGAACCGAAGGCGACGGACCGCGGACGCACGCCTCCGCCTCGCGGACGATCACGCTAGGCGAGTCGCTCGAAGGCCACGATGCAGACGTCGTCGCTCGGCTCGCGGCCGTCCCGGAATGTCTCCACGTCTTCGACAACGGAGTTGATAACGTGCCGCAGTGGCGCCTGGACTGACGTCAGGCACTGCTGCAGACGCACTTCGCGATACAGGTCCTGCTGGTCGTTCATGGCCTCGGTGACACCATCCGTGTACAGAATAATCTGGTCGCCCGGACAGACTTCGAAGGTTGCGGGGTGATACTCCGCCTCCGGCAGGATGCCCAACGGCAATCCTCCTTTCGGCGCAACCAGGCAATCAATGGTGCCGCCGTCGCCTCGACGTCGCAGCGGATGGGGATGTCCGGCATTGACGACATGGATCGTATGCGACTCGGAATCGAGCACGCACACGCAGCATGTGATAAACGTCGCATCGCGGAAGCGGTCCACGAATCGGCTCAATTCTCCCATCGCCTGCTTGAGCGTTTCACAAGTCGCAAACCGCAGGCGAACTTCCCCCGCAAACCGGACCACGTGCATTGCTGCGGGCAGCCCCTTCCCAGACGCATCCGCGATGCCGAGAATCAGCCGCCGATCGGGCAACCATTCATAGAAGTAGTAGTCCCCTCCAACCAGTTGCGCGGCGGAATAGTAGTTCGCAAACTCGTACCCGGGAACCTCCGGGATCGAATCCGGCAGCATGCCGAGTTGAATCGTGCGAGCGGTGGCGAGCTGTCGCTCCGTCTCGCCGTGCTCGACGACGATGCGGTGGGCTCGGCAGTATCCGATGGCCTGACCCGCCATGATTCCCACAATGGCGGCCAGTTCCTTATCGTCTTCACGGAACTCGTGAGCCGCATCGTAGGTTGTGAGCAGAACGACGCCCAGAACGCCGTCGCCCGGCCCCAGAATCGGGACACAGATTGTCGACTCGAACAGATCCTCCAGTGCGGACTCAGGTGGCCCGTAGTCGTGGCGCTTGATTGCTCCACGACCGGTTCTGTAGACCTTTTGCATCAGCGGCTCATGATGCAGTTCGCCTGTAAGATCCGTACTGTCTCCGTCTCGCCCCCGCTTAATGGCAACGGGGATCAGCGCACCGGAGTCATTACAGAACAGTATCTCTCCCAACATGCACTGCGGGAACATGCGAAAGAGTAGGTCAAGTATGCGCGGCAGGACCTCCTCTGCATTCAGCGTACCGCCAAGGTTGCGCGTGATCTCGATGAAGGTGTCAAGCCGCTCCTTGAGCGCGGACGGGCCGGGGCCGATAGCCAGCCGCGAAACCTCGGGCTCCGTCGGCGAGGGGTCGGCCTCAGGAGCCGGGTCCGTGCAGTCGGTCGGTGTCTCGTCGACTTCAACGTCGTCAGACAGGTAAAACGCCAGCGGAATATTGCACAGCCCGATTCGATCCCCGTCCTGCAGGCGCTTTCGCTTATGGACGGGTCGTCCATTCAGCGTCGTTCCATTCGTGCTGTTGAGATCTTCGAGGTAGTAGCGGCCGCGCGAGACGACAATCTGGGCGTGAAATCGCGAGAGCGTCGACTTGCGTAAAACAATATCGCAGGTCGCGTCGCGACCCAGAACTGTGTTTCCACTGGCGGCCACGTTGCACCGCTGACCTGCGGCCGGTGGGGCGAGGACGATCACCGTTGCCATGTTACCAGCCCGCGCCTGAATGAATGCGACTGACGGGGAAGGTGGACCTCCAAAAAAGAGTTGAGCGCTACCTCAGTTTCGTTTCACGTCAATCAAACCGTCAACTGACATCTGTCACCTGAACGGCTGCTTTCTTCAAAAACTTGCCTGCGCTGGTCAAAAACGTTGTCACGAAAAGAAGCGGTGGAGATTCGAGCAATGATGGATGGGACGGCCAGCACTGGACGAGGCGATGCGCGTAACGCGATCGACAAAGTAGTGCGAAGCTGGTTGTGATCGGCTCTCAAGCCGCCCGTCGCTCGTAGTACTTGAGCTGCCCGCCGAGCCGCTCCTGGCAGACGATCTCGCCGAGTTGCACCTCGACTGCCTCTGGCGGTGGCCCTTGCGCACCGGGCGGTCTGTTCTTCAGCGCCATCAGAGTATCTCTTCAATCACCCGGCCGGAGCTGAGAGGATGCGGACGCCCCTGGGTGTCGACCAGCATAGTGTCGGGGCGATGCCCGAGGCAGTGGAACACCGTCGCGTGCAGATCGCTGGGTTCGACTTTTCCGGTGAGCGGAAACGCCGCAACCTCGTCAGACGCTCCATGAACGACGCCGCCGCGAATACCTCCGCCGGCCAGAGCAATCGAAAAGCATTGTCCCCAATGGTCGCGACCGGCCTGAGCGTTGAATTTCGGGGTATGTCCAAACTCCCCCACCCACAGCACGAGCGTCTCGTCAAGCAGTCCACGGTCTTCGAGATCTGTGAGCAATGCCGAATAGGCTCGATCCATCCAAGGCATCAGGTAGCGCTTCAGCAGATCGTTATGTCGGTCGTGGGTGTCCCAACTGCCCCCATTCGGCTCTCCCTGAACTCGGCACCAATTCACCTGGACGAGCGAGACGCCGGCTTCGACGAGACGACGCGCCAACAGGACGCTCTGGGCCCACTGAGTTCGACCATAGCGGTCCCGCATCGCGTCGCTCTCCGCCGAGAGATCGAACGCACGTCTCGCAGGAGAGGTCGCGAGGAGCTCGAGGGCCTGTTGCGACTGGCGGTCGAAGGCTTCAGTTGCGGTTGAAGCGACGACCGTGTCGAGATGCCGGTTCACTTGCTCGAGCAACGACAGCCGCTTTTCCAGCCGGAGCGGCGGAATCTCGGGAGGGGGCGTCAGGTCGGGAACATCAAAGTCCGGCTGTGATGGATCGCACGTCAGCAGCCACGGATCAAAATGCGAACCGAGAACGCCGCCGGTCTGCCCCGGCCAGACGATTTCACCCGTGTTGGCGATGCGGTGGGGAATGGTGATCGCCGGCGGAATGCCGCGCCAGTCATGCTGGCGGACGTACCGAAGAGCTGCGCCCCAGTGCGGAGCCAGATTCGGCGCGCGCGAGACCGCATTCTCGCTGTTGGGGGGCGTGTGCGGCACGCCGGTGAGCATGTGATAGCCACTCGACGAATGCGCATTGTCGTTGGTGACCATCGCCCGCAGGACTGCGATGCGGTCCGTAAGGTCCGCGGTAAGCGGCATCAACTCTCCGACCGACAACCCGGGCGTGCGGGAACTGATCGTGCCGAATCCTCCACGAATCTCCTCGGGTGCGTGCGGCTTCGGGTCCCACGTCTCGTGCTGAGGCGGTCCGCCTCCCAGAAAGATCACGATTACCGATCGGGCTTTGCCAAAGGTCCCGGTCGGCGGTGCAACGGCGGGAGCGGCGGCGGCCAAGGCGGGCAAGCTCAGTGCGCCCAATCCAGTCGCGCCGACGTGCAGCCAGTCGCGCCGAGTTAACCGGTCCCCCTCCTGGATTCGGAGCATGGGCGTCATTCCCGCATCAGGTCGGAATTCAGTCGTCGGCTCAATAGCCGGGCCGTTGATGATACGCTTGACGCGAGGAGTCAACCAAGCGTGAGGGACATTCCCGCCTGCAAAGGAGTGCGACTCGGAAATGGTGGTGCTTCCATTCGCAGGGGGCGGAGATCTTCGCCCCGGAGGGGCGTCGGAATGTGGCCAGCTTGATCACCGGTACGGTTCCCGGATTCGATCCACAATGAGGGCTCACCGGGATTTCGGTCGTTCGTTAGCACCGCGATGACTCATGCCACCGCGCGCGAGTACGACTTGAGTAATCCTCCCAGCCGCTCCCGACAGCCAAGCTCCTCGGCACGCGGAATCACTCGCAAGTGGGGCTCCGCGCCCATGAGCGCAGGTTCCCTTTCGCTTGGCGCTGCCGCTCGTGGTGTAATCCACGTACTCCCTGGCCAGGTAGTTGACATGGTCCACCCCGCACAGAATGAAGTGATCCAGGCATTCCCGCCCCAGCGACGAGATGAACCGCTCCACGTATGCCTGTAGGTGTGGTGAGCGGAACTACGCCTGCTGAACCTTGATGCCGGCGCTCAGCGCGACTCCTCGGAGTCGGTGAATTGATACGAATACAGGTCGCCGTCGGTTACCTCGAAGACGAGTTGCACTGACTTTCCGGTTAGCGAGCCGACGTGCTCGTTATCACCCCAGACAACCGTTCGTTCCACCGAGTCGCCGAACACGTCGCTGCAGTCGTCCAGACTGAAACCGTCGATGGATCTTCCGTCGGCCGTTTGAATGGCAACACGAATCCGGCCCACGGCGGACGTCGAAAAATTCAGTCTCAACCGGTCGCCTGTAAACCGGATTGGTTTCGTGATCATCGTACCGCCCTTCCAGTTGCCGTGGACGGAAACAAAACCGTCCAGTCGCAGCGTGTAGCGGCGAAGCGCATTGCTGTCGCCAGTCCAGGCCCCTTCGCTGGCGTAGAACGAGAGCTCGTTCGCTGCGCCCGGCAACGAGGATTCGGTCTCCACCGCGTGCCAGGCCACATAATGCTGACCGTACTGCCAAGTCTCCGGTCGCTCACTTCCCGGCCGGAGAAACGCTTCGTTCCAGCGTTCAAAATGAATGCCGTTGCGGCTGGCCATGACGAGCGCTTCCGTCAGCGCCGTTCCGTATCGAACATGCGCTTCGCTGCGCATCTCTCGATGCTGCAGTTGTGGGAGCTCTCGCATGGATGGAGACCAGCCCCTTTCGACATAGCGCGTCGGCAGCCCGATCAGAATGTGTGGTGCGCGGAAGTACGGAGCAATCTGATTGGTATAGAGGTGCTCCTCGGGCGAGTCTTCATAGGTTAGATCGGCCTCGTTATCCCAGGAGAGGAAGTCCGTAGACGTAGCCCCGCGCACCGCTCGATAGCCCGCCGGCTTCCAGACTTCGCCCGTCGTAATGCCCTTCGTGAACGTGCGGAAATATGCACGATACACCTTTGCGGTGGGATCCCAGAACGCGAGATTCTGCGAATCGAACGCTCCTTTCGTGACGACAGGATCCTTCTGCATCAGCGACCATTGGATTCCGTCGGCCGACTTGAACGCAAACAGTCCTCCCTCTTCCGCCGTGCCGGCAAGTGCCTTGAACCGAGTGTCCGGCGGGCAATCGGGGTTGGTGTCGAGAAAGGGCGCAAAGTTGTGAACACCGACACCGTCCCAGATGATGTTGTTGTCCTTTGATCCATTGTACTCGACGAGCCCGAGTTCCGGCTTGTTGAACGTGATGCCGTCACGGCTTTCGGCATAACAATAGACCTGCTTTCCAACGATCAATCGGCCGTCTTCGACGCCAAGTGCCGATCCGCGGTGATACAAGCGGTAGAGATCACCGTCCTTGATCACACTGTGATAACCGCTTCCCGCGCCTTCCCAGGGGGCGTCGTGCGTAATTGCGATGTCGCGCGGAACGGGGTGATGCAGTCTTCGCTCAACTCCGTCGAGTTTGTCGATCAGCGTCGCGTCGACAAACAACTCTCGCCGGGTTCCTATGTCGACCGGATCGTCGGCCAGGACGGACAAAGTGAGAGTGATGACGAGGGCACTGGCAATCGCGGGAGGGAACGAGTATTTCATTGTTCTGAGGGTCAGTGAGACCGACGACAAGAATTCGAGACGTGGTGTGGCAGCTTCCGTCGAGGGCAGATGAATAGGATCGACGAAATGGCCTTGCGCAGATTCGACTCACTTCTCTGGTGACTCACGTTCACCATATCTCGCGAGTCACTTCGATGCGAGACATGCCCCAGGAAAGTCACGGGGGCGGGCCCGATGATCCGACCGCTCATGAGATCGCAATTGAGATTCGACAGGCTCTCTGTACAGGCCGTCCAAGCGAACGATTGCGATCGGCTGTTTCCTTCGCGCAGTCTCGGTTTGCTTCGACTTGCCGGCCCAGCACCCCTCTCGCTTTGTTGATCTCATCGATCGCCAGCCGAGTCGCGTCTACAACCAGCCGTTCGCTGCCGGACATCACTCCACTCAGCGAATTCAGAATTCCGACTCGGTACGAGGAGTGGCCTTCGAGACCCAGATCCGGCGGCTCTGGACATGGATGAACACCAGCAAGTACATGTCGACTCGTCCGCCGAGCGTCCAGAGCGGCTTCGGCAGAAAGTCGCACGCTCACGGCGTCTTCGCATGCCGTTCCATGAATTCCCTCCACGAACCCGGACCACGTTTCGGCGCCCGATCGATACCCTGCTCACGCAGGATGTCAAGGATCGCGGTGCGGCTGATCTTGCGGATGCCGAGTCGCCGCAGTTCACCCTCAATCCGGCTGTACCCCCAGCTGGTCTCACTGGCTAGTTTTACGATGAGCTGCCGGATCTCCGTCGCCTTGAGAGGTCGCGGATTGGAGAAGATTTGCGGCTGGCCGAGAGCGAGGAGTTGGCAAGCAGCGTGACCAGTGGTTCCAGGTGCTCATCGGATCGAAGAAGAAGGAGCTCGGCGTCCTCCCGGAGGACGTTGATCAGAAAGTGGACCAGGATCGGATCACGGACGACAGCTCCGTCGGCGTCCTTACCGGCGAGTGATCGCCAGCCCGTGCACGCTGCATCCCACGGCGGCCTGGATGCAGCAGCAGGCGGAGGCTAGTAACGACCCACCATTCGGGACGCTGAGAATCGTAACTGTCGCTCGTTTCTCAACTTCTGGATTCAGGGTTCGCGCAAGTCGTTACGAAGAGGGTTTGGAATGGGGAGGGGATTGGAATGGGGAGGATCTGGCGTTGTGACTGTTGACAGAACCGATTGCAACGACCGCCAATGACTGGAGATATCGCGCGCCTCTTCGGTCGGCAGTCATCCTTTTTCGCGGTCCCAACGAGGGGGTGCGCATCCGCGCCGTGCGCGCGGCGGGACGCGCCAAGCTGGACGCCGCAATTCCGCACCTCGCCTGCGAAAATGTCAGGTGTACGCTGAAAGAATCGAATCTCGCGTGAGCCGCCGGGGCAGGCGGATCGTGCGACGGCTCAGAGTTAGTCGCCAGTCGCCGATTCACCGATGCAGTACATCCGGGCTTCGGTGCGGATCACCAGCCGCTCTCCTGCAATCGCGGGCGTCGCCATGCACATTTCGCCCTCTGCGAGTCGGTTGGTATGCAGCAGTTCGAACTCCGGGCCGGCTCGGACCACATACGTCTCGCCGTACTCGCTCAGGCAGAAGATCCTGCCGTCATACGCCCACGGGCTGACCGTAAAGGCCGACCCGCGTCCCAGCCGCTGCGGCTCGTACTGCAGGCGGCCTGTGCGGGCGTCGTAGCACGCCAGAAAGCCGCGATCGAGCAGCACGTACAGATCGTCGTCATACACAATCGTCGTCGGGTTGTATGGCGCCGCCTGCTTCTGGCACCAGGCGATCCACTCGTTGCTGGTCTCGTTGTCCGCCAGCGTGATGTCGCCCGTTGCACCCGGACGGATCGCCCACAGCGGTTTCCTTTCATCGAGGATGTATCCCGAAGAGACGAACAGCAGGCCGTGCGCCGCATACGGAGTCGCGATCGTGATGCTGGACGCGCCGCCGAACTCATACAACAGGTTGCCGTTCAAATCGTACGCGCGCGTCTTTCCAGATCCCGGCGCGATGACCTCGGTCCGCAGTTCGTTCTCCCAGACGAACGGCGTCGCCCAGTTGGATTTCTCCGGCCGCTCGACGCGCCACACCGGCTCGCCCGTCGCCGTATCCAGCGACTCGAGGTACGACTGCTCCTCGTTGTCGTTGACGACGTACAACCGGTCACCATGGAGGGCCAGCGAAGCCGCCGTCCCCCAGTTGAGCCGGATGCGCTGCGGCGGCCAGCGCCGCTCCCATTGCGGATTGCCCTCGAAGTCGAAGCAGAAGACGCCGACGTTTCCGAACAGGGCGTAAACTCGCTCGCCGTCGGTGACGGGCGTTTCCGAGGCGTACGAGTTCTTGATGTGCAGCGGCCACTCCGGCACGCCGCGATGCACCTCCCGCTCCCACAGAGTTTCACCGCTCTCCAGATCGAGACACAGTACCAGCCAGACGTGCTCATCATCCGGCGGAGCGATTCGGTCGCCGCCGAAGTACAATCCCTTCTTCGCCTCCTCGACATCCCCGGCGCTCACGGCCGTCGTCAGAAACACGCGACCGCCCCAGACGATGGGCGACGACCAGGCCCGTCCCGGAAGCTCCCGCTGCCACGCTACGTTCTCAGATGCCGACCACGTATCCGGCGGCGCCGCATCCGCCGCTACACCCCGCGCGCCCGGCCCGCGAAACTGCGGCCAGGTTCCCGCTGCTGAAGCGGGCCCATCGTCCGCGGCAAACAGCGATCTGGCCGCCGCGAATGTCAGCAAAAACGCGAGCTCACGCGAAAGCCGCATCGCATCCCCCTGTAAATGACGTCTGTATGGACGGGATCGTTACTGCAATGCCGAATCAACGTGACCTTGCACGCGGCAATGAGCTTGACCAGGCGTGGATTGGATCGTTCATGGACGGCCTTCCGGCGGCTTGACTGGTTTGTCCCGGACGGGAGGCTTCCTGTCCCAGCTCTGCTGGTTGGCGCTGACGTCCGGTCGCGGTTGGGGAGGCGTCACGCCGGCCGCCAGCATGATCTTTTCCAACGCCGCAATTGTGGCGACGTCCGGACGGAAGTTTCCCTCCCGATAGCCCTGCGCGATCAGGAGCGGCGTCCAGCCCCAGGCGTTCTTGCGATTCCAGACGTCGATGTCAGCCCCGTTTGCGGCCAGGAAGTCGATCAGCTTCGGCCAGTTCTGATAGGCCGCACCGTGCATGGCCGTCTCTCCGTTGTCGTCCACGGCGTTGATATCGAGGCCGAGTTCCAGCAGCAGTTCCACCGCGGCAGTCGCTTCCTCCTCCGTTCCAGCGGCTTGCTGCCCGCTGCCGAGGTCGCCGATTCCGGCCGCCGCGAGCAGAGCCGTGGAGCCGTCGGCGTTGGTGATGGCGGGGTCGGCGCCGAGTTCCAGCAGCAGGTTCATGAGCGACAGATCCCCCGTGCGGGCCGCGAGGATGAAGGGGCTGGCGCCGGTGGTGGTGAAGTCCGCAAACCCCGAGTCGCCGTCCTCCAGCCGGATGTTGACATCAGCCCTATGTGCAGTCAGCTCGCGTACAAACTGCAGCGCCGTTAATCGGCCCGATCCAACGGGAGACGGATCCCCATCGCCGCGAATCGGCTTGCGTACCCAGGAGACGGCGTGGAGCGCGGCGAAGCCGTCCGGCTGGAGGTTGGGATCTGCGCCGGCTTCCAGCAGCGCGAGTGCCGTTTCGAAGTGGCCGTTTTCCACAGCGAGAATCAGCGGATTCGGACCCTGCTTTTGCTTCCTGCCCCGCATTGGTTCGTTGACGTCGAGGCCGGCCTGCAGCAGCCTGAGGGCCACATCGGTTCGTCCCTCGCGCACCGCAAAGAACAGGGGCGAGAAGCCCGATTCGAGCGGCGTTCGGAAGTCAGCGTCCGCGTTGAGCAGGGCGTCGACGACGTCCAGGTTTCCTTCGGCGGCAGCCCACATCAGCGCAGTCTGGCCTTTGCGTTCCTTTGCGTTCACATCCGCACCGCGGGCGAGGAGGGCCGCGACGGGACCAATCTCGCCCGTTCGGGAAGCTGTCATCAGCGCCGATTCCCCTCCGGGCAGCGTCATCTGCGGATCGGCGCCGGCGTTCAGGAGGAGTTCGACGATGTCGCCGTTGCCGTTCGTGCAGGCGATCGACAGCGCCGGCACGCCATAGCGTGTGACGGCGGCCACATCGGCGCCGGCGTCGACGAGTTGTTGGGCGAGTCTGGCGTCGTCGTGGAAGACGGCCCAGTGCAGAGGCGTCATGCCGTCTGCCTGGGGCGCGTCGACGTCCGCACCCTGCTCGAGGAGGGAGCGGACTATCGCGGCGTCCTGCCGTTCCACGGCATCGGCGAGAGTCGCGACGACGTCGGCGGCCGAGGCGGCCGCCACTGCGAATAGCAGAACGGTGCTGATCAACAAGAGGATTCTGATCATGTCACGGTTGTTGCACAGTCGTCGCCGGATTCTCCAGAGCTGCGGCTGCATTTTCAGCCTGCCAGCGGCTCGAACAGCTCCTCGACAGTACCGTCGCTGTCCGCGAACGACTGCAGTTCCACGCCGACCTTGTCGAGCAATGTCAGGTGCAGGTTGGCAAGCGGCGTAGGCTGGGCATAGCGAATGTGACGCCCGCCGCGCATGTTGCCGGCGGCGCCTCCCGCGACGATGATCGGCAGGTTAAGGTGGTCGTGCAGGTTGGGATTGCCCATGCCGCTTCCGTACAGGTAGAGCACGTGATCGAGCAGGGAACCATCCCCTTCGGGCGTGGCCGCCAGCTTCTCCAGAAACCCGGCGAACAGCGAGACATGGAACTCGTTGATCTGCGCCACCTTGGCGATCTTCTCCGGATCGTTACCGTGGTGCGTAAGCGGGTGGTGCGGGTCGTTCACGCCGATTTCCGGGTACCTGCGGTTGCTCGTCTCGCGCGCGAGCTGGAACGTAATGACGCGCGTGACGTCCCCCTGCAGGGCAAGTAGCTGCAGATCGAACATCAGGCGCGCGTGGTCTCCGTATGCGGGGGGGACGCCGAGCGGACGGTCGAGATCGGGGGAGTTATTGTCGGCGGCGGCTTCCTCCGCCCGCTGGACTCGTCTCTCCACGTCGCGGACGGCTTCCAGGTACTCGGTGACCCGGTTGCGGTCGTCAGGTCCCAATTGGCGCTGCAGCCGGGCGAATTCCTCCGTCACGGAATCGAGGAGGCTTGCCCGCTGTTGCAGGGCGGCGCGACGCTCGGCGGGAGTGCCCCCTGCGCCAAACAGGGTCTCGAATACGATCCTCGGGTGGGCTTCCGCCGGCAGCGGCGTCGTCGGGGTCGACCACGACAGGCAGTTCTGATAGACGCAGGCGTAACCGTTGTCGCATTGGCCGACCATCGCCGTCAAGTCCATCGCCAGCTCCAGCGAGGGAAGTTGCGTGCCCTGACCGATTTCGCGGGCGGCGATCTGGTCGACGGTGGTGCCGAGGTGGTAGTCGGTGCTTTCGGTCCGCTTGACCTGCGCAGCGCTCAGGAACGAGGCGTTCGAGGTCGCGTGTGTGCCGGGGTAGGCATTCCGCAGTTCCATGTTGGAGATGATCGTGCAGCGATCCTGCACTGGCGCCAGCGGACGGAGCGAGGGAGACAACTCGGTCAGCGTTTCACCGTCGCCGGGGGGCGTCCAGCGGGTGTGGTCGCAGCCCATCGGGATATAGACGAACCCCAACCGGCGCAGGCGCGCGGGACTGGCCGGGGTCTCGGACGCGGCTGTCAACGCAGGCAACATCGCGTCGAGCAGCGGCAGCGCCAGTGAGGCGCCGACTCCGCGCAGAAACGTCCGTCGCGGTAGGGCCTTCTTCAGGATGATCATTCGGCTTCCCTCATCTGAAACGGCGTGCTCTGGACGATACCCACAATCAGCGACGAGAAGCGATAGTCCGCGTCGCGTGCGTCGGCCACGATCCGACGAATGGACGGTGCGTCGTGATATTCGACTCCCCGTCCGAGCGCGTACGTCATCAGTTTCTCAGTCAGCGTTCGGACGAACAATTCGGGGCGATCAAGCAGCGCCTGCTCCAGCCCTTCCACTCCAGTGAAATCCTCGCCACCTGGAAGCGCGCCCGATGCGTCGACCGGCTCGCCTGCTTCCAGGTCGCGCCAACGACCGACGGCGTCGAAGTTCTCCAGCGAAAAACCGACGGGATCGATCAGGTTGTGGCAACTCGCGCAGGCTTCGTCGGCGCGGTGCCGGGCCATTCGCTCCCGGACCGGAAGGCCGGCCGCGACCGTGCTCTCGTCCAGCGCCGGCACATTCTCCGGGAGTGGCGGGGTCGGGCTGCCGAGCAGGCTCTCCAGGATCCAATCGCCGCGCAGCACCGGCGACGTGCGCGTCGCATAGGACGTCACCGTGAGGATGCTTCCCTGACGCAGCAGGCCGCCGCGATGCGAATCGTCGTTGAGCGTCACGCGGCGGAACCGGCTGCCGTAGACGTGCGGAATCCCGTAGTGCTTCGCCAGGCGCTCGTTGAGGAAAGTGCTGTCGGACCGGATGAGGTCCAGCACGCTGCGGTCTTCGTGGATCACACTGGCGAACAGGAGTTCCGTCTCCCGCCGGAATGCCTGCCGCAGATTGTCGTCGAAGTCGGGATAGAGCCGCATGTCGGGCGTTGCGGCGTCCAGATTGCGGAGGTGCAGCCATTGCGCGGCGAAATTGTCGACGAGAGCATGCGAACGCCCATCGTCCAGCATCCGCCGCGTCTGCGCTGCGAGGACTTCCGGTCGGCTCAATTCGCCTCGTTCGGCCAGCTGCAGGAGCTCTTCATCGGGAATGCTGCTCCACAGTAAGAACGACAGGCGCGACGCGAGTTCCAGATCGCTGACGCGGAATGCTGCGCCCGGCGTGACGCCCTGCGGATCGCGTTCGATGCGAAACAGAAACTGCGGATTGACCAGCACGGCGCTCAGGGCGAGTTCGATGCCGGCGTCGAAGTCGGCGTTCGCGCGTCCCTGACGGTAAAGCGCCATGGGAGACTGCAGGTCGTCCGCCGTGATCGGACGCCGATAGGCGCGCCGCATCAGGTGCGAGAGGATCCGCTCGGCACACGCCTCTTCATCCGCATGGCCGGTCGGCGTGCTGATGAACAGCTTTCGCCGGCTCGGCGTGTCCCCTGGACCGGCGGCATCGAACGGGCCGGTGATCGTCACCTGGTATACGGCCGGCCCGAGCCGGGGATGCCGGTAGAAATTAAAGTGGACGTTCAGCGGCTGCCGCCGCGTTTCCAACAGTGAGGCAGACTGCTCGACGAACGTGACCCCCAGATCATGCGGACCAGCGGTGACGTGCACGCGGGCCTTGAGGTTGGCGTCGACGGACTCGTTGGTCTCTCCTTCCCTGGGCGGAGCGACGGTCAATAACGCCGCGCGTTCACGGTCGAGCAGGACTTCCAGCTCGTGCGGTTCTTTCAACCCTTCGACTTCGTCGTTGCGGTCCCGCATCAGATGGACCTGGATGTCGTAATCGCCGTCGCGCGGAAAGGTGTATGGAATCAGGATTCCGCCGCGCGTCCCCAGCGGCAGGCCGGCAACGTGCACGTCCTGAGTGATGTCCGCCCGGACGCGGAACGTGTCGCTGGCCGGTGCGGTTTCAAGGCTCCCTACAGCCATGCGGCTGACCTTCTGCGCTGCAACAACGTAGCGGTCGAGCAACGTGGGTGAGAGTCCGGTGACCGTGACATTATCGAAGCCGTGGCTCGACTCGTCCGAAGGCAGAAGGGTCGAGACGTCAACATCCAGCTTGAGCAGGTCGCGGACGGCGTTCCGGTACTCGATGCGCGTCATCCGGCGGAACGTTGCAGTGCGGCCGGGACGGGGATGCGCAGCTGCGGCGTAGTCGAGCAAGGTGGTGATGCAGGAGAGGGCTGCCTCGCATTCTTCGTCACCTGGCCGGGGCATGCCAGGGGGCGGCATCTGCCCTGACGAGAGCTTGCGGACGACCCGCTCCCAGAGTTCGGGATTGCGGCTGATATCCGCCGTGCCGACGTTGTCCAGGGCGAGTCCGGCCGTCGGATCTTCGCGATTGTGGCAGTCAGTGCAGAATTGGCGGGTGAGTTCGACGACGCGATGGGGTTCAGCCTGCGATCGTTCCGCATCGGGCGCAGAACGCGACTGGTTCGCGCCTGGCAAGAACAATACCCCCGCGACCAGCAGCGCCGCTGCGATAGTCGCGAGTCGCCGCACACTGCTTCTCATACCGGTTGACTCCGGGAGAAACGGGGGATTGCCTTTTGCGACACGGACGGATGTCATCCAGTCTATGAAACCAGTCACGAAAAGTTGATGGTACAAGCGTGTTCGGCGATTCAGGCCGCGTTCCTGTTGCTGCCTCCTCAGTCGTTCGAGGCCCGGCGGATCGAACCGGGGACCGCCAGCTCCGAGTCGCTGGCGCGGTTCGACACCAACGATTCATGCGGATCGCCTCGTCGCGCGGCACCCGCGCTGCTGGGGCCGGGAACGCACGTTCTTCGACCCGGTCCACTTCTGGAGACGAAGGGGGAGAGCTACCGGCTACAGGGTGCAACGCGCCGCAGTCGTCGATCGGACTACTAACCCGCGTCCCTCGAGTTGAGCAGTACCCGCGACGCACGGGCCTGTTAACGGAGACCTGTTACCCCAGCGCCACCAGATTCGGCCGCCCCCGCCACCCCTTTGAACCACCGTCAACATTCATCAACTTTCCGCTCCCTGTCCAAGCGGCGGAAGTGTTCCCTCAGCTTATGCATCGCTTCGTCGGGAAGTGATCTGTTGAGGTAGAGCCAGCCGTGCATCGTCGGAAGATCGACCTCGGCAATTCGCCTCAAGTCGCCATTGGTGATCGGAAGCAGATCACTCCTGTCGATGCCGAGTTCGTTCAGCAGATTGGACAAGGGGCTGATCCGCTCCTCGGCCTGAAGCTGTGGCGTTCTGCGTCTCGGCTTCGGCTGCGCCGCCACGTTGGGTGACTTTCGTTCCGGTGCAGCACCCTTCGCCCTGGTCGCTCGCCGCTTTCGAAGTTCGACCACTTCTGGTCTTCCGCTTGGCGCTTCCTGGCGGGAGTTTGGTGGTGGGGGGTGGGCGCGCCGGATGGTTTGCCAGTTGGGAGGGTCAGGAGAGTTGGGAGGGTGTGTTAGGTCCCGTTCCCATATGCATCAATTTGCATGTACATGTCCGTTTTGCGCCATCGCTAAGGGAGATAAATTGACCCTTCCGTGTCTCCTGACCCTCCCGCGCGACTGGCCAGTGGCGGCCTTCCCGATTCCTTCCCGCTGTGGATCATTCCACAGCAATAGTTCGTCAGCGAATAAGCCAGCGTTGGATGCCACGCTGTGCGCCTTGGGACGTCAGCGTCAGCCCTCCTATCACCCGCCCCCTGTACTTCCGCAGGGCAGTTCCCGTCTTGCGGTTGTCCAGTCGCCCCCCCGGTGGGCAGTCCGTAATCTCCCGCAGCGCTTCCAGGATGCCGGCCCTACGCCCGTATGCGTCGGGTCCGTCCACGCGCTGGATCAACTCGCGCACGGTCAGCCCGGTCCCGTGCGGGTCCAGTTCCTGCCAGCCCGCGAACAGCATGCGAATCGCATCGCCGTCAGCCGTGTCGAGCTGGCCCGAAGCACGGGCTTCCCCAGGGTCGCCCAGCCCGAGCCAGACACAGCAGCCCCGGATTAGATCCAACCAGCCGTCATACGAGCCCCACGGCACCAACCGGGTGCTCGGCTGCGGTCTGCCAGCCACGACGAACGCCCTCAAGCAGACCAGCGCTGCGGCCAACAGCCGCCCACGATTGGCCATCGCGTGCGTCAGCAGCCGGGGTTGCCGGAAGTCCTCCCGCTCTTCAGGACGCTCGAACGGCGTCTCCAGGCGGATAGTGCATGCGCGCCGCGGAGTGTCACCGCGGAAAGGGACGTTGTTCCGGGAGTCGACAGAATTGATCCGTCAGCGCGCAGGACAGGCACTTCCACGACCCCCGCCAACTGGCGAATGCCTGGCCAATCAGGTCGACTGTGGATTGCTTCCACTGCCCAACGTGGGGGACCAATAGCCTGCTCCGTTTCTGCCGACCAGCAGCAGCGGATCGGCCTGCGATTCCTCCGGCTCAACAGCCGGGATTGCTGCAGCGCGCAGCTTACGTCGTTGTGTCGTAGCAGTCGGCATCGTCGCTTCCCCAGCAGGGGGGCGGCAGCGACGTCAGCGCGCATGGCAGAGCATCGATTCCGGCCACGGTGGTCGGATGATGCCCCGCGCCTATGGGGTGGGCAGCGCGGTAGCTCCGGTGTGTGATCGCCACGGCGACGATCAACTGAGACGCCCGTTGTTCCGTGGGTCGGATTGCGTCTCGACGGCTACCTTTGCGACGCTCAGCCGCGGGCAGTTGCGGAAGTCCGTCCCCTGCTCAGTCAGCCATTCGGCGACCAGTTCCGAGTAGCAGGCCTTGCTCTCCGAGCTCCCGTACTCGCCCAGGTAGTGGACCTTCCCGTCGATGTGCACACGGGCCAGGTTGGTGCCGCTGTGCCGGCTGTAGGCGGGAGGACTCTTGCGACGCGCCATGGTGTGCAGCTCCTGAATTCTGCCCCTCCCCGGCGGGATTTGGGACAGTACGGGACAGTGTGCTCCACTGGCGAATGATCGTCAGGTAGGCGCAAGCCACGACTCAGCAAGGACTTGCAAGTCTCGAAGGTAATGAAGTTTACGCGAGGCAAACCAAGTTCGCAATTGCTCTCATTCCTGATCGCAAAATCGCGAGAAAACGCGGTATTTCAAACTTGCGACGGTAATTACCGTGCAAGACTTCGGGGCCGCATGGACAACGTGTGTTGCGGACAAGCGTGCTGTGCAGAATCGCTCTCAACGAACCCTAGTGGCCACCCCTTCCCCCATCGCACTCTTTCGCCAATCGACGAAACCGCGCGCTGCCACTTCGGATGCCGCGCCCGGGATGATCTGGCGGGGTGTCGCGCATCGGACAATCAGATGGCCTCACAATGATCACAATTGCCGGTCAGACGATCCCCCGTTGCAGACGGAATGGCGGGAACTTCTATTACGAGTCCCGAGGTCACCTACATGGCGCTGCCGGACCCCGTTCTCCTCGCCACCACAAACCACGCCTTCGGCCCACCGTCGTGAAAACTGCTGTCATTCGGGTCGGGCCGGACCTCGTACCGTGACGGCTCGATGGAATCGATCACCCAGCCCTCTCCGAAGGCGTCCTCAATCTCCTGACGACTCACCCTCCGAGGCCCCTGGTCTCCCGGCTCGGCATCCGAGAAGCACAGCAGGAACAGCCGGCCTCCGGGCTTCAGGACTGATGCCAGCCCCTCGACGTAGCGCCTCCGATCTTCGTCACCGAAGACGTGGAACAACCCGCTGTCGATGGCCGAGTCAAACACCTCAGGCAATTCCTTCAGTGCCAAAGCATCCAGCACCAGGAACGTCGCCGTGAGGCCCCTCTCGGCAGCCTTTCGCTTGGCTAGGTCAATCGGCTCGGCCAAGAAGTCAATGCCCGTCACGGTTTGATTCCGGCTGGCAAGGTACAAGGCGTTCTCGCCTGTGCCGCACCCGACGTCCAGCACTGAGCCGGAGATCCGGTCGGCCACTTCAAGTATCGCCGTCTGCGGCTTGCCGATCTCCTAACGCGGCTGTCCGGTGTACAGGTTCTCAAAACTGTTGCGGTCGTGAACGGGCATGGTCTTTATCTCTGAGTCGAACCGAAGGCTCGTGATTGGGTATTCTATCTAAGAGTTGCGTGGGAGGATGCCCGCCATTCCCAGCGATTGTTCGCCACTGTCTGGCATTCGGTCCGTCCGCGTGACATCGGGCAGTTCCCCCGACTGCTCAAGCTGGCACGAAGTGGATGCGGGTCATCAAGGCTTTGCCACCACTGAATAAGCACTCTTCGGCAACGGTGTGGCATGCGCCCTCACCATTCATCTCAACGCATGTAAACGACTATTCCTGAAAGGTGACGATCATGATGCGAACTCGCTGTGTCGGCCTGACGTTTCTTCTGGTCGTCCATACTTCGATCGTAGTCGGATCAGACAGAGACTCGTTTCGAGACCGGGCCGCGGCGTTGCGGGAGGAAGCCACGGAGTTGGAGGAACAGGGGCGGGTGGAGGAAGCTGAGTCCCTGTGGGATGAAGCGAATGAACTGGAGGAGTTGGCGGAGCGGAACCGCGAGCCGTCGCAAGAGCGGGCATCCGGGTTCGACGCTTTGCTGGACGAACTCGGGGACTTGCTGGAATCCCAACGTCACTCACGGCGAGAGTGGCGTCAGCAACAGCGAGAGTGGACGGCCGAGACTGAGATTGAGGAACTCGATCAGCGGATTGCCGATCACGAAGCCGAACTGCAGGCTCTTCATGCCGAGCGTGAGCAACGCCGGTCCGAGATCGAGCACGACGAGTCGGCTGTCCGCCGCCGGCAGCCACCGGAACGTGAGATGGCCGAGCGAATTCGCCACTTCCGTGCAGCAGCCGAGCACCTCCATGCGGCCGGCGAGCACGAACTCGCCGAACACCTCATGCTGCAGGCTGAGGAGATCGAGCGGGAGCACCACCCGTCTCCACCGGGCGAGTTGCAGCACATCTTCGGCCAACTAGAAGAGCTTCGGAATGAACTGCGAACGTTGCGAGGTGAGATGGACGAGTTGCGAGAGCAGCTTCGGGACTGAAGTGGAGGACGGATCGCGACGTTGCGGCGATCTGTGCACGACGAGTCTGAGACGTGACGCGATCCATTCTTGATTCGGCGGCGGTGATCGTTCCGAGTCACTGGCGACTCTTGCGCTGCCGCCGCGGTGGCTCTGGATCAGGAGGGACCAGAATGGCGTCCACGAAGGCGTGCCAACCAAAGCGGGCTCGGCCATCATCATTAACAGGCTCGTGTTGCACCCGCGTGACCTGCCAGCTTTGATCTTCGCGATTGATCTCCTCTCCGATTCCCGGCACCCGAGTCAGCAGGGCGTCAAATCCGGTGTCGGGTCCCGTCTGCAGACGAACTCGCACCAATTCGTGGAGCAGTGGATGCGAAGGGTCGTGTCGCGGATGGAGAGGAATTTGACTCTTGGGCATTTTCCCGTTCGCCTGCATGTGTCAATCGTATTCCATGGAACGACTGGCGTTCTCGCCCTCAAGGGTCGACTCGATCACATTATCCTGTCGCTGCGCCGTACTGCGGTAGGCTCTTCCAATCCGCGTCTGCGGAGTGGGGTACGGGCATCAGGATCGGTCGGCGATGGCTTAATCTTCTGCCAGCTCTCGCTGGGCAACCCCCGACTTTTGATAACCGCCGAACTCGCGGATAGGATTAAGGAATACCAGAACGGCGCTTAATCCCCTGAAGAGCAGACGTCTAAAGTCACAGGTGGCCCGGAGTTCACCGTGGCCATCAGACGGACCTATTCGCGGGCCCATCTCATGGTAAAGAGCGTTGCAGGAGCGATCTTCGTCTTTGCCGCGGCGCTGACCGCATACCAGATGGCCACCGGCGATCGGCAGCCACCGGCCGACAGGGCCAGAGGCGCGTCCGATCCCGATGATTCCGCGGCAGAGCCGGGCACGGACTCCGACTCTCCAACGGAGTCGATTGTCGACGAGCAGTCTGCGGCGCCCCCTCCGGTCTCAGTCGCCGGCCGTGCGCTGCTGATCGGGTGCAGTTCGTATCCGCACCTCAAAGGCCAGCAGTTGCCGGGGCCTGCGAACGATGTCGCTCTTTACCACAATCTGCTGCGAACACAGTTCGGATTTGAGCGAGAGAAAATCAAGGTCCTGGCCAGTGCCGCTGATTATCAGCGTGCGCTGCGGTTCTATCCTGGCGAGGACACGGCGTCGCGACAGGAGCCGACCTGCAACAATATCCATAAGGCATTTGCCGAGCTGATTGAGGCAACTCAGCCGGGAGAGTACGTCTTTATTCTACTCGCCGGCCATGGTAGTCAGCAGCACGATGCGTCTCCGTCGGACGCCGATCCGGAGCCGGATGGATATGACGAGACTTTCATGGCCATGGACGTGCCGGAAATCAGCACCGATGGCCGGAGCGTGCCGAACGCCATCATCGACGACGAGATCCGAGACTGGCTCTCGCAGCTTGTCGACAGAGATGCCTTCGTGTTCGTGATGATCGATGCCTGCCATTCGGGCACCATGACGCGCGACGGCACGCGCACGCGCCGCCTGCCGGCAGAGTCGATGGGAGTCCAGCGTATCAGTTCCCACAATTCAGAATCACCCGTGATTGAAGCGGATTGGCTGGATGCCGGCGCTGCGGATCATCGAGGCGTCGTCGCGCTGTACGCGGCGCGATCGAATCAGCTGGCCTACGAATTGAAAGTGACCGAGCAGGTCGCGATCAACAGTCCCAGACCGAGTTTCCGCAATGCCGCGGATGCCGCGAATCATGGGCGCCTGTCGTATACCGTGGCCCGGATCCTGGAGACGACGCGCCGCAATTTGACCTACGAAGATCTGTTGCGACATGTGATCTACCGGTACGCCACGCACCCCGGGCACTGGCTGAATTCGAGTACACCCGACATGCAAGGAACCGACTTACAGCGGTACGTGTTCGGAGGGGACCGGGAGGCGAATCCCTGGCCCCTGCGGATGAGCCACGAGGACGGGAGGCTGCAACTGTCAGGTGGCCTCCTTCATGGAATCTCGCCTGGCAGCGTCCTAGCGGTTTATCCCCCCACAGGTCCCGCCGACACGACGGATGCGCGCAGCGGCTACGTCCGTGTCACGGAAGCCGACATGCTGGGGGCGTATGTAGAGCCGTTTCAATGGGACGGAGTGCCGCCGGCGACGGACTTCGACGACCTATCTCGATGCGAACTGTTGCTGGCGGAACCGGGTGACATCGGACTGCGAGTACGCATCTCCGCGGAGAAGTTTGATTCCGAGACGGCGGCGGCCCAGGCGATTGAATCCCTGAACCAGGCATTGCGGCCCTTCCTCGACTTAACCTCGCTAGTTCACATTGTCGAGCAGGATACGGCGTTCGACTGGGACGTAGTGACCACGCCCGCTGGCGCATTTGTCCGCAAGGCGGGGGCCACATGCGATCTTGAGGATCCTGCGGGAGTCAAGACTGGCCAGACGTTTCCTGTCATCGCCGCGAACGATCAGCTCGCCGAACGATTGTCGGAGCGGATGCGGGATATCGCCCGCGGGCACAACCTCATGGAGATCGCGGCCCGCTCAGTGCAACGGGACACCCCCGGTCTGTATCTGGAAGTGCGATTGTTCCGGAACGAGGTCGAGCTCACCGCAGAGCACGGCTCGCCGCCTGCCGTCCAACCGGGCGACACACTGCGGATCAGCGTCAGAAACGGGAATCCCTCCACGAAACAGGAGCCGCTCTCCGTCGCCATCTGGTACGTCGACAGCACTTGCCACGTCAGCACGATCTTTCCGTACTACGAATTCGAGCACTACGCCAATCAGATTCGCTCGGGGCGGGAACTCTATGTCGAGCACGCCGGCGAGCGGCAGCGAATTGAAATTGTCATCGGCGACGACTTTACGGGCTGCGAACAGATCATCGTTGCGGCGGCGCCGTCCAGCGACCAGGCATTCCGGGCAGGACTGAAGAGATTCCGTTTTGAAGAGGCGACTTTGACGCGCGATGGAGATGCATACGACAGTCCCCTCATCCGGCTGCTGACTTCGGCGGCGACCGGCTACCCGCGCGGTGATCCTCAACGTGATTTGCCCTTGATCGGCAGCTATGTGATGTGCAGCTTTCCAATCGAGGTTAGAGACTTCGGTTCATAACTGGCTGAATCCATCGCATGCCAGCTTCGCAGATGCCCGATACTCAGATGAATGGTACGACGCAAGTCGCTCGGCCGATCTCCCTCATGCCCCGACGGGGCCTGCTGACAATCGGTGCATCCGTTGCGCCCGGCGAACTGCTGATTCGGCCCATCGACTTTCCTGCAAAGATGCGGAGCGGACTGGCGCTGCTGGCACTGGAGCAGGGACCCGAAGCATTCGTGCAGGGCCCCGGGGAGGTCGAGGTCATTCTCGTTCAGGACGAGCCTGGACTGGACGACATGCTGGCGGCCGAGTTTGTGCGGGCCCGGCTCCAGGGGCGAACTTTGCCCGACTCGCTGCGGGCCGCCGCTCAGTATGCGGGCACCTGGCGGGAAGGAGTCATGCCGGACCGGGAGTCGGTACCGATCGAGCAATCGCTGGCGCTCACCTTTCACGTCATCTTTCGAAATGCGGACGACAGTGCCGGCCGCTTCTGCTGGAAAGAGTTCGCTGCCGGCTGGAACCGGCTGTTTGCGGCGATCTGGCGCGGCGCTGAGCGAGGACTCGATCCGTCGGTCGACTGCATTCTGGAGAAGGACCCCGATTTCACCAGGGAGCGCAGCTACCTGCGAGAAGACCGAGAGACGTATCGGCTGGATGTTCAATGCGCCGAGCGCTGGACCATGAACTTCCCCGGCGTGCCCGGCGAATCGGCCGCGCTGATCCTCCGAAATCCCAGGAGTTCCGTTTGGTTTCGCCTCGCCTGGACCGATTCGGATTCGCCCACCGGCCACGGCTACCTGCTGGTGGGCATCGAGAAGGATTCCCAGCCGGATTACACCGACGGCGGAGGGCAGTCGTGGCGGTTCATGACGCATCGGACCCGCAAGCTGTCGCTGAAGTCACTGGCCCTTGAATTGCAGAAGGCCGAGGACGAAACCGCGACCGAACCGGCTCCCGATGACCTCTGGTACGACGGGTGTCGGCATGGCCATACCTTGATCGGCTCTCCTTGGCGAGGGACGCAACTCCCCCGAGAACAGGTCCTGAGAATCGTGCGGACGTGGACGCGCGCGGCGTCCCCCGTCAGTGAACCGGTCCCGGAGCGGCCGCGGCGCAAGCGCCTGCGGACCGTTCGCTACCTGCTGGCAGCCTTGCTTCTGATCGGACTGATTTTCGTCATCTGGTCGAAGGTTGGACCGGGCGGCACGGATCTCCCTTGGACCGAACAGGTAATGTACAAACCGAGCGACTTTGATCAGGTGTCGGCCCCCGTGGTTTGGGCGCGCATTGAAGATCCCCAGACGGCGGAGTTGACCCCGGTCGATCAGACGGAACTTCCATCGCTTGACTCATTGCGTGATCGCAGGTTGTTCATCCTCTCGATCGGGATCTCGGACTACGAGGACGACGCTTATGACCTTCCCGGCGCCGCCAACGACGCCAAGGCTCTGATGGATGCCTTTACGGAACGCTCCGGGCACTGCGGCCAGGGGGTGAGGGTCTGCCTGCTTCAGGATGAGGAAGCGACATTAGAAGGGCTCCACAATGGCCTGGATTGGCTGCAAGGCAACGCGGCCGGCGCGCGACCGGAATCGCCCACCGCGCTAGACCTCGTGCTGATCATCGTGGCCTGCCATGCGGAAGGGATTGGCGGCGATTACTTTCTGCTTCCGCATGACTACGATGCTTCTTCGCGGGCCGGGCAGAAGGCGACGCGCTTCGACTGGATCCACTTCAAGCGCGTCTTCAAGCAACTGCCGTGCAAGGTCGTGGTGATCCTGGATACCTGTCACGCGGGGCTGGCGGACCTCCACCGCTCGCCGACCCGCAGGAAGGTGAATTTTAATGCCATGGCGACCAACGTCCTACTGCAGTTCGACGACGCGCCGCACGGTGTCGTACTGCTCCAGGCGTGTAACGGCGATGAGACAGCAGGAGGCACTGTGCACCATGGCCGTTTCAGCAAAGCACTGCTCAACGCGCTCAGTCGCATCACGCCCGGGGACACCAATCAGAGCGAAATCGCATTCCTCAATGTCGCCGATCTGTTCCAACTAGCCAGCGAGGAGGTGGTCCGCGGATCCGATCGCCAGCAGAGTCCGCGGACGGATGTGTACCCCAGGGACCTGAACCCAAAAGTCATCCCAGCCGCCAGCTCCATGCCCGAACCGGATCCAGTGCAGGCAGGCGGTCGAGGTGACAACCCATGATGGCAACGGCGATGCATCCGCCGACGAGGGACTCGCACTGCAGCGAATTGCGAACGCAGCACTACCGGGATCGTGCAATTCGCGATTCGGAGACTTCTGAAATCGAACTTAGAGCGGGTTTCGTGATGCAGGTGAGCGGCCGGCCCTCGCCAGGCGTTGCGCCGATTCACACGGCACGCATCTCGTTCGTGTCAATGTCTACGGAACCCGCCTGCACCTGCCAGATCTTGGGGTTTCGTAGACCTGGGTGATCGACGTGAGAGGCCAGACGCCGCGTGATTGCATCCGATGGCCGAAATCCTTCAACTTCTCAAATCCTTACGGCAGGTGTGAGCTCGCGGGAGTCGGGCAGCAGTTGGTGGGAGTGGGTCGAAACGATCTGGTAGCGTTGGTCCATCCGTGGTGGCTACGATCGCGACATCATCAACTCGCAGTTTTGCCGAAGCATTTGCGGAGATTGATGCGGATCGGAAACGAGCGAGCAGGCAGGAGATTCCGGATTGGGTTTCCTACTGGACGCGAACATGTGTTTTGATCACGGCCCTGGCAATAGATGGGTCGGCCCTCCTGGTCCTGAACATCTCTGGAAAGTCCACGACCTATGAACTTTCAGGACATTGTCAGGTTCACCATTCTGCTGTGCCTGATTTCCAGCCCTGGCGCTGAGCCTGCGATGGCTCAGGACGGTGAGGCTGTTGATGCGTCGGCGACGTTGACGCTGGAGCAGCTCAGTGCGGAAGGGGCTCTGCGGTCGCGGTATCGCCAGAATCGTGAACCCGCATCCGCGGTTGCGGAGGATCCAACAAAGGACAGTTCGGCTTCCTTCAGGCAGCATGTTGAACCCGTGCTGAAGGAGAACTGTGTGCAGTGTCATGGGCCGGATCATATTGAAGGCAATGTCCGGATCGACACACTGAATCCTGATCTGGTGAATGGCCCCGACGCCCACTTCTGGCTGGAAATTCAGGCTGTGCTCGGAAACGGTGAGATGCCTCCACCCGATGCGAAGGAGCTCAGCGACAACGATCGCATCAAAGTTGTTGATTGGCTGGCGGACGAAATCCAGAGAGCCTCGAAGGTGCGGCGCGCGGCCGGAGGACATTCGTCATTTCGTCGTATGACTCAATACGAATACAACTACGCCCTGCAGGATTTGCTTGGTGCGCCGTGGACTTTCGCAAAGGATCTCCCACCGGAAGCACATTCAGATGATGGTTTCCAGAACAGCTCTGAGTTGCTGCACATGTCCGTTGGGCAACTGGAATCTTATCGCCATATCGCTTTGAACGCGCTGCGGCGAGTCACCGTGAAAGGCGAGCGTCCACCTGTGATTCACTGGGGCGTTTCGATGAAGGAAGCGGCCGAACGGGAATGGCCAAAACAGCAGCAGGAACTCGACAAGGTCAAAGAGCAGTTCAAAGATGATCCGGCACAGCTTCAACAGCAAGTGGATCGACTGACTGCCGGCTTCATGCAACCTCATGATCGGCCATATTTCCTCCAGCTTTCGAGTGGCAATACGGTGCGTGCGGCATGGGCCTATTATGGCGCGGAGTTCGCTTTTAGCCCGTCCGCTGACGAATCGAAGTTTCCCGAAAACTTCGACCATGTCGCCATCATACCGTCCGGGGCCAATCAGGAACTCACCGTTGAGCTTGGTGACACGATTCCTGATGAAGGCATCATGCGAGTTCGGATTCGTGCGTCGAAAGAAGCGACCGAGGAAACCCGGATACCCAGTCTGCAGCTGGAGTTCGGGTTTCAGGCCAGCAATGAAGGCCGGGCGGAAATCCGTGTGAGTACTGCCGACACGCCAATCACTGCGACAGCAGATGCACCGCAGATTTATGAGTGGGATGTGCCCCTCGGCGAGATTTATCCGCGGAATGCGTTTCGTGGTGAGTCGAAGATGGGAGACCTGCCCAGTCCTTCCGAGTATATCCGCTTCGTCAACAGTTCAGTCCCACAAGGCGGACATGGCGCGATTCAGATTGATTACGTCCAGGTCCTTGCTCCGTATTATGCCGAATGGCCTCCCGAGTCGCACCGGCAGATCTTTTTCGACAGTGAACATCGCCACGATGAACCCGTCTACGCCAAAGAAGTGCTGGCTCATTTCATGACACGCGCGTGGCGGCGAGAACTGAGCGATGACGAAATCCAGCAGAAGCTCACACTGTTTCACTCGATCCGCGCCCAGTGTGAAAGCTTTGAAGATGCGATGCTGGAGGTTCTGGCAACCGTGCTGTCGTCGCCGAATTTCCTGTACGTCGTGCGTGAAGTCGTCGAGACCAGCGAGCCTTCCGCTGGGACAGCATCACCGAATCAATTACCTCCGAATCGGCTGTCACCGGACGAACTTGCCACGCGACTATCGTTGTTCCTTTGGTGCAGCATTCCGGATGACACCCTAAGAATGACAGCGTCGAGGGGCGAACTCGCCGATGCAGCCGGCCTGCGTGAGGAAGTCGACCGGATGCTGAGGGACCCGAGAGCAGAACGCTTTGCTGAGCAGTTTGTCCATCAATGGCTCGATATGCAGCTCCTAGAATTTCTGACACTGAAGAACGCCGATCCGTCGCTCAAAGAATCCATGCAGACAGAACCTGTCGCATTCTTCCATGAGGTGCTGCAAAACAATGAGAGCGTGCTCACCTTCATTCATGCCGACTACATGATGGCTGATGAACGGCTGGCTGTGCATTGTGGCCTGGCGAATGTGCGAGGCAACTCTTTTCGACGTGTTGCGCTGAACGAGAATTCGCACCGTGGAGGCTTGCTGACTCAAGCCGGACTGATGGCCATGAATTCTAACGGCACGGATTCCCATCCAGTGAAACGTGCAGTGTGGCTGCTCCGTTGTGTGCTCAACGATCCGCCTCCGCCACCACCGGCCGCGGTCCCGGAGATCGATCTTGCGGATCCAGAGATTGCGGAGATGACACTCAAGCAACGCATTGAGAACCATCGGAATCAGGCGGCTTGCTTGTCATGTCATTCCAAGATTGATCCGTGGGGAATCGCCTTCGAGAATTATGATGCTCTTGGCCGCTGGCGCGACGACGTCAACGGAACCCCGGTTGATGCCTCAAGCGTGCTGTTCAATCAGCAGGAGCTCAAAGGATCAGACGGGCTGAAGCGATTCCTTCTGCAGACCAGACAGGATCAGTTTGTCCGTGCGATGGTGCATAAACTTGCAACGTTCGCTCTTGGGAGGCCGCTGACCTTTAGCGATCATGCAGACATCGACATCATTACCGCGAACGTTCGGCAACAGGACGACGGGTTGGCCACGATGATACACTGCCTCGTGGCGAGTGATTTGTTTCAAACGAAGTAGGGTCTCTCAACATGAACCTCAACTCACTCGATCGTCGCCGATTTCTTCGTGGAACCGGAGTGGCTTTGGCCTTGCCGCTGTTCGAGTGCGTGGCGTCGTCCAGGCTGCAGGCCAGAGAAGACACCAGTGCGGTCAGGCGACTGGCGTGCATCTATTTCCCGGACGGTGTTGGGATGCCGTTGCCGCAGGATCCGGCCTACAAAGACTGGGCGTGGTTTCCACATGGAAATGGAACCGAGTTCACATTCTCAAAATGCGGTGAGCCGTTCGAGCCTCTGCGGAATGACCTCACGATTCTGTCCGGGTTTTCGCACCCGTCCAGTCGCAAAGTGCATGGTCACTGTAATGCAGATCAGTTTCTGACGGCTGCCGCAACGGCGACCAGCGGGCCGTATCAGAACACGGTCTCTCTGGATCAGGCGTACGCTGCGTTCGTGGGCGATCAGACTCGCTTTTCGTCGATTGTGATGTCAACCGATGGTGGCACTGGCACACCTCGCGGAGCGCAGACGATTTCCTTCAATCACAACGGCCGAGCGATCCCGGCGGAGAATCGCCCGAAGCGCGTCTTCGACATGCTGTTTGTCAGCAGTGATCGGGATGCTGCTCGGCGACTGGCACTCAGCAAGAGCGCGCTGGACGATCTGATGGAAGATGCTGCTTCGTTGCGAAAGAAGCTGACTTCTTCGGACCAGCGCAGTTTGGATGAGTACCTGGAATCTGTGCGCGAAGCAGAACGCCGCGTGGAAAAGGCACGCCAATGGATAAACACGCCGCTACCGGTGGTGAAAGCCGATCATCTGAAGCTGGACATCTCCCCGGAAGAACCTCAGGCCTACGTCCAGACGATGTTCGAACTGATCTATCTGGCCTTCAAGACCGATTCGACTCGCGTGGCGACGTACCAGATTGGTCGCGAGAACGGCTTTGGAATCAGTGACCATCTTGCCAAAGCAGTAGGCTTCAGTCTGGCCCATGCATTGACTCATGAGACAAAGAATCCGAACGGATGGGAGCGTCTTGGGATTTACTGCCGGTTCCTCAACGAAGAGTTTGCTCGATTTGCCACACGACTTCAGCAAACTCCGGAACCTGCCGGGCAAGGCAGCATGCTCGACAATTCTCTGCTATTGTACGGATCCGCCTCAAGCGCCTTTCATCTGTCCCGCAATTATCCACTGGTCCTTGCCGGCGGAAGGAACATGGGCTTCCGCCACGGTCAGTACATCAACGCCGCCGGTGCTAATCCGCAGGCCGGTGCCTGGGATGGAGGCACTGAACCCTGGCAGCTTGAAGTGACTAAGGAAGACAGGCCTCTCTCCAACGTCTTTGCCACCATGTTGAAGCAACTCCAGGTGCCGACAGAGAAGTTCGCCGACAGCGATGGACTGGTGGAAGAACTTCTTACGGAGAGTGCGTGAGTGTGAGCTGCGAAGAATGAACCGGAAGCAGTGAGGTTCTGGATCCCATAGGCGAACACCATGAACCGGCATTGATCGTACTCACTCACGTGTGTCCTTCACATTCTGTACGGATGCAGTCGATGCCGCGGTGTTAATGGAATCACACATTGTTTACGGCCATTCGCCCCTTGCGACGCCTTCATCGGAGACCTCGAACCGGAAGCACCTTAAGGTTGAAGTAGGCGAACACGTGCCGGAGCGTGTACCGCGTGATCCGCTCCGTCAGGAATGTGTCGGCTCCCAACCTCAGGGCGAAGCAAGGCACACCGTCGTACTTGTACTCCGTTGCCATGAAGTGCAGCGGCGTACCAATGGACTGAACGAGGTGCTGGAATTCCCCGGACGCAGGGTCGAAGGGCAGGTGCACGGTGAATCCGACGAGTCCGTTGCGGAACACCATGTCCTCGGACACGATCTGTAGCGTGGATGCGGCTGCTCGCTTCTGTTCTCGCGGTCCGATCAGGTTGATGATGAACGAGTGGCGATCCGGGATCAGATTCCCTGCCGTGTATTCCAGGGCGTCTTCCAGGAGCGTGAAGACCTCAATGGCCATCAGAGAATCTCGCCTCGGGCTGGTCGGCTTACACGGGGTGGACTACACCAAATCGGCTGCCTGCAGGAAACCCAGCGTTCGCAGGTGCTGGTTGAAGTGGTCGAACAGGGCAACGATCTCGCGTACATCGTCCTCATCCATCGAGATGCTCAACGAGCGGAGGGCAAGCCATGTCTCAATTGCAGCGGCCATCCCGCGTACATCCCCTTGGCCCCAGGCTCCATTCTCCGGTGCGCGGACACCGCTTGGCCCTGGCAGCGACACTGCTCCTGGCAGCCCTGGGGCTGCCGCCGCTACCAGGAATGGCACTGCAACGTACGACCGATCACAGCCGATCGACTTGGCGCAGGTTGTGTCGAAGCGTCGCACTGGCTCGGGAATGGCGTCCATTGGAAATGGGCGGAAGTCGAGCTTGTCGTGGGGGGGGCGGTGGTGCCCACGTCTCAACACTCGCTGCCAACACTTCGAGCTCTTCCCGCAGCTCGTCGGGGTTCGAGCCTGCGCCATGACCCTCGATCCACTCGACGATAAGGCTGACATGTGATGCCTTGGGTTGAGAGCGTTGGCTGCATCCCAAGTCTTCACGTGGCCCCCAAAAAAGAAAATTGGACACCCGACGGTCAGTCCGGAGTGTCCAATTTGCGAGGTCAGATCGAGGGCGGACGACCGCGTTTGCCCTCGCGAAGCCAATCATTGCCTGCAACGAAAATGGCTACTCGACCAACGTTGCGATGTACTGTCTTTCTGACCTCGCCATGTCTCTTAGCAACGTGGGAGTAGGTTCTGCCGAGGACTTGGAACTCCGCCAACCACTCCAAGTGCCCACGGTCCGGTTCGGCCATTGGTTGCTCTCTCTCCGCCGTGTCCTTGACCTTGGAGATGTAGCGTCCCGCTTCCGCCAAAAACGCCATCTGGGCGGTCTTCAGGTACTCCTGCTCCGATTCCCACCCAGGTGTCCACACAGGAAGTCGGACGACGGGCCCTTTCCGTGCTTTCGGCCGCCTGCTCATCAACGCGAAGACGGCCGGTTGACACCATTTCGCGTAAACCCATGCCGGCGGACCCTTCTCGGTCGCCTCCGCGAGGACGCATAGCACATAGGCCAATGATTGATTTCCTTGCCCTGCGACTTCACGACGAAGTACGTGCAACAGTCGGTGCAGTAGGTATGCCAGCCGCCAGGCATCCCTGGTTCCAAGGCAAGGGCAAGGGCGCAAGCGTTTACAAACTCAGCACGACCCTTTGGCTTTGGCAGCGAAGGGTGCAATTCCGCGAGAGTCGGATGATCTGAGAGACCTTGGCTGATGACCTCCTGTAGTGAGTGCCCCCAGTCCACGTACACAGGGCGACCTAGCTCAACGCAACGCTCGATGGCCTGCCATTCCAGAATGGTCAGCGACGCCACGGCATGGACCCAGGGTAGATCAATGCGGAACTGTCGCGACCAGTCCTGCATCGCCTGCCAGCACTCATCCGGGGTGGCGGCGTGCTCGTACCAGCGATCAAAGACCGGTTTCACCTCGACGCGCAAGGCGGTGAGTACATTGGGGGCAACTCGCTCGATCGCCCACAAGAACTCCTGACGAAATCGGATGAAGAGCGGGTTGCCCTCGTCCGATTCGGGAGGCGCAAACGAGCCGAACCCCAGTTGCTTTCCTCCGCGACGGAACCCCAGCGATCCTTCGCGCGGTGGATGCCAGGGATCGACTTCGCGCGGCCTGCTCGTCATCCGGCCCTCAGAGAAGGAGTCGGCCGCGATCAGCCGATGTCACGCATGATCTGCACAGCCTGCTGTTGATCCATTTCGCCGTAGATTTCGCTGGTCACGGCCAAACTATGCCCCAGGATAATGCGAGCCGCCTCAATTCCGTACTTCCGACGGATGTGGGTAGCCGCATTATGCCTCAACTGGTTCGGAAACCAACGGGGCACCTCGGCCGCGTCGCAGCCCCGGTGAATGGTCCGTCGATAGCTGTCTGCCGAGTACCGATCGGATTGACGTGACTTGCTTGGCTTCCGACTCCTGACCTGCTGCGAGGGGGTCATGGGAGTCTGGCGCCGCTCACGTCGTCGAGCATTGCGTTCCTCTTCGGCTTCGCGGGGTGAGAAGAGGTAGGCCTCCAGTTCCGGTCGCCACCACTGTTTCAGCAGCCTCTGAGCTTGAGGTCCCAGCGGAATGGAACGAGACCTGCCGTGATGCTCCGTCTTGTGATCGGAGGGTGTGTAGGTCCAAACGTCGCCTTCCGCCTGGATGTCGAGGGCACGCATGCTGATCACCTCACCAGGCCGCATGCCAGTCAGTCTCTGCAGCTGGATCATAGTCCACACCTGCCGCGAGACAAACGGCTCGATTGCATCCACAACAGAGTCCGCGACCGTCGAGACCGGCTCTGGCTCGGGAGCTGGTGTGCGCCCCTTCCGCAGTCCCTCGACCGCCTGCAACGACGTGAGCAACGTCGGCTCGGCGAGTTCATTGGCCACCCCCCACTTGAACATTCGCACTACGTGCCGCACGTAGCGATTGATCTTACCTCGCGACAATCCTGCGGCGATGTGCTGATCCCGAACCGCCTTGAGTGCGAGAGGACCGAACGCGGCCACGGGTGTATGCCCATACACCCGCCGCACTGGTCGCAGCGCGGAGCGAATGTTGGACTGCTCACTCGTGGGCTTTCCACGCTTGACGTAGTGCTGTTTGACGTGCTCCCAATAGCGGAGGATCAGTTCGCTGACGGTGAGTGTCGGGCGGTTGAGGCTGGGCTCGGGCGTGCGACGTCCATTGGCGAGCCACTCGCCAATCAGGCGGTCGTATTCGTTGCGGCTGACCTCGGTGCCGTAAGGCCCCAGGTAGCAGTCACGGCCGTTGAGGGTGACGACAGCCCGGCCACTGGGCTTGTGCTTCCGATAGGCCGGCACGGGATTGCGAGGGAGGAGCGTCGCGGTCATACAGGCAGCCTTTCCCGGTATTCTACGCCGGTAATTACCGGCTGTCCCGAGAAATCAGTGGGCTGCACTGCTGACCATCAGCAGCGACGCAAATGCGGTTTCCCGTAAGAGTTGAAATGAATGCGCCCGGGAGGACTCGAACCTCCGACCTCATGCATGTCAAGCATGCACTCTAACCAACTGAGCTACGGGCGCCCCTGGCAGCGGTGCTGCCGCCTCAACCGGGAGTCAGATTAGAACGGTGGTGCAGGCTCGTCAAGGACAGGCTCGTCTCCCAGGGCAATCGCCAAGTACCCCTTGACCGGCGTGCGTAGAATGGAGGTGAGTT
>JBGTSJ010000017.1:0-136675 GCA_041940305.1 Planctomycetaceae bacterium | reverse complement strand
GAACACCGCCAGCGTGACGCTCGGCTCACCGTCTAGGTAGCTGTTGACGTCGTAGTTCTTCGCGCCCAGCTCGACTCCCCGGGTCAGTTCCCGCCCCTGGTCGTCGTAGCTGGTGTCGCGGACAACGTCGCGCAGGTAGACCAGCTGACCCTCGGTCCCGGTCTTGATGACAATCTCTTCGAACTGCTCGACGCTGGTGAGCCGCCCTTGCGTATTGATCGGAATCTGGAAGGGGACCGTCGCGCCGGTGGGAATCGGCGGCGAACCGAGGCGACCGGCCGCGACCTGCACGTTCTGCTCGCTGATCGCCTTAATTACGTCCCCCGCCGTCATCTCGCGGGCGGCGAGCTTGTTGGGATCCAGCCAGATGCGCATGCTGTAGTCGCGCGGCCCGAGGAACGCGACGTCGCCGACCCCTTTGATGCGGGCCAGCTCGTCCTTCACGTTGAGCGCGGCGAAGTTGCTGAGATACAGCTGATCGTACCGGCCGTCCGGCGAGATCAGGTTGACGCACATCAGGATGCTGGGGGACTTCTTCTTGGTCGTCACGCCGATCCGCTTGACCTCTTCCGGCAGCTTGGCCTCGGCGACGGCGACCCGATTCTGCACCAGCACCTGGGCCGTATCGAGGTTCGTCCCCAGTTCGAACGTGACGTCGAGGTTCATCTGGCCGTCGTTGGTGCACTTGGAGCTCATGTAGAGCATCCGTTCGACGCCGTTGATCTCCAGCTCGATCGGCGTGGCGACCGTTTCTGCGACGGTGACCGCGTTGGCCCCCGGATAGGTCGCCGTGACCTGCACGGTCGGCGGCGCGACGTCGGGATACTGGGCGATCGGCAGCTGCGAAAGCGCCACGGTGCCGACGATCACGATGACGATTGAGAGCACCGACGCGAAGATCGGCCGGTCGATGAAGAAATGGGAGATCATGGTGTGACGCGGATCAGCCGAGACCTGGCGGCGTGAGAACAGGAATGGGATTACTCAGCCGTGGATGACTCGGGCTCGTCAGGTTCCGTCGGTTCTGCAGTGGCGGCAGTGGCTGTGGTGGCAATCTGTTCGCCGTCCTGGTCGAGAGGGGTGACCGGGTAGTTCAGCCGGGCGCGCTGGATGCCGAGGACGATGATCCAGTCGTCCGCCGCGATCCCCTCGCCTTCCGCTACGGCCGGCAGAATGACGCGCATGCCGTCATCCAGCAGGCGGCCCAATTGGACGTTGCGGCGAATTACCACGTTCTCGTCATTGAGGCAGAGCAGATACTTCTTGTCCTGGTCGCTGAGGATGGCCTCATCCGGAACGATTGCGGCCTCGTAGTCATCGCTGACCGGCACGCGCACGCGGACGCGGCTGCCCGGCACGTAGCGGCCGTCCTGGTTGTCGGCCGAACCGCGGACCTGGATCGTGCCGGTCTGGGCGTCGATCGTGTTCTCGGCGAAGTCGAGGACGCCGTGATTCGAAAAGTCCGTGTCGGTCTCCAGACGGAAATCGAACGCGACCTGAGCATCTTTGAGAGACTGAGCATCAGGGCCGGCTTCGGATCCCGGTCGATTCTTCTGCCGGTATTCGAGCAGCGCCCGTTCATCGACGGCGAAGTACACCTGGATCGGATTCTGGGTAACGATCGTCGTCAGCACGGGATCACTGCCGCCGGCGTTGACCAGGTTCCCTTCCGTCAGCAGGGCGCGGCTGATCTTGCCGCTGATAGGGGCGGTGATCTTCGAGTAAGTCATTTCCAGTTCGGCGCGCTTCACCTCCTCTTCGGCCGAGGTGATCTGGGCGTCCCACGTCTTGCGGGCGGCGACAGCGCGATCGACGTCGCTCTTCTTTGTGGCCTGCTGTTCAAACAGTCCCAGCTGACGCTCTTCCTCCTTCAGTGCGGCCTCCTGCTGCGCTTTCGCGATGTTGACCTGCTCGACGGCCCGGTCAATCTCCGACTGGAACGGCCGCGGGTCGAGTTCGAACAGCAGATCGTCCTTGTTGACGAACTGGCCGTCGGTGAAGTGGACCTTGTGGATGTGGCCGCGGACGCGTGCGCGAACTTCCACGGTGGCCGACGCCTCGGTCCAGCCGTTGTATTCGTCGAAGTCCTTGAGCGTGCGCGTTTCCGGATGCGCGACGGTGACCTTGGGAGGTTCCGGCTCCGGCTGGGCCGCGGCGTCTGCGCATCCGCTCATCAGCGAGGGGAGTCCAGACAGCGAAATCAGGAGCAGCAGACCGAAGGGGCGGCGGGTGGCACTCATTTTCAGACCTGCTTTGGAAACGAATCTCAAGCGCTTCGGAAACCGGGGGTCACCGTCGCAACGCGGACCGGATTTGTCATCCCCATCGGAGAGCGGCGAATTCCCGCAACGGCGGGGAACAGGATGTCACTTCTGGCGCTTAAAAATGCCGGGGAATCACTTCTGGAAATCGAGGCCCGTGTCGCCGTCGGGGCCACCCACCTCCTGGAAATGAAACTTCCCGTTGGCCGGGGGGGTGATCTGCGCCAACATCGTGCCGCCTGCGTCCGGTTCCAGCGCCAGATTATCGCCGTCCAGGGCGAAAACTCCCTCCGCTTTCGTATCCTTGGCGGCGGCGCTGTAGGTCCACTCGAACTGGCCGTCTTCCTTGAGCGCCAGGGTAAACTTCGCTCCGCCCTGGCCCTCTGCGGTCCAGGTGCCGACGAGATCCGCCTTGGGAATCGTCACCGACGACTCGGCGGCAGTGGACGGGGTTGGGGAAGTTGCTGACGCATCGTCGGTTGGAGCGGACGACATCTGCAGCATCTGAGCGGCGACTTCATCTTTGGGCTGCGCTTCGAGGACCTTGCGCAGTTGTTCGGCGGCCTGCTCCGTGTGGCCGCAGGTGAGGTAGTGGTACGCCAGCACAAACCGTGCGGCCGGCGCCGGATCGTTCTGGCGGGCGTAGTCCTCCAAGGCGCGCAGCTGCTCCGTATAGGTGTCGACGCTGGCGTACAGGCTGCTCAGCGTGGTCCAGTCCCATCCGGGACCGACGGCGAGCACCGCGTGCAGGCCGGCGGCTGCATCGGTGTATTTACCCGTGGCGAACATAACGAGCGCCCGGAACTCGTGCAGCACCGCGTCGTCAGGCCGGGTGGACAGCGCCGTATTGACCGACGCGAGCGCCTCATCGTAACTGCCCGTATAGAAGGCCTGACGGGCCTGATCGAATGCCTGTGTCGCTGGATCGGTCGCTGCGGGTGCGCCCGGAGTTGCCGGGCTCTCCGCCGGCGCCGAGTCCGTGTAGGCCGCCTGCTCGTAGACCGTCAATGGTTGAGAGTAGTCGATCACCACTTCCGGCGCGACGTAGTACGGCTCAACGTAGTACGGGTTGTAATAGCCCCAGTAGCCGAACCAGTAGTTCATCCGGTTAATGCCCCAGCCGGAGATGCCGAGCGCCATCAAACCCGGATGCTCGTCCCACATGTGGTCCCACCAGCCCCCCCAGTTGTCGTGCCAGTAGCCGTGATGCCAGTGGTCGTGATCGTCCCAGTGATGATCGGCCCAGTCCTGCCAGTCCTCGCGGACGTCGTCCCGGTGATCCCAGCGGTCGTCCCGCCAGTCCTGCCAGTTCTCGTTGCGGTTGTCGAGCCGGTCCTGGAGGTTGTCCTGGCGGTCGCCACGGTTGGCGACGCGGTCGTTCATCCAGTCCTGCCGGTTCTCGAAGCGGTCGCCTCGATCGCCGATCCCGTGGGCGCCCGGCCGGTTCGGGTGATTGCCCAGTCCGGGCAGTGTGGCCGGTCGGTCGGCGATCCCGGGCCGGTCGGAAATGCCGGGACGGTCACCCGTTGCAGGGCGATCGGCGATACCGGGTCTGTCGCCGGCGCCGGGCCGATCCGCGATGCCAGGGCGTGTTGAGGGGCGATCGGCAACTGAGGGCCGATCGCGACTGGGAAATTCGACGACGCCGGGGCGGTTCCCCAATTCGAGGTTCGGGTTGGACGGCCGCGTTGTCGGACGATCGGTGTTCGGACGTGACGTGCCCGGGCGATCGACGCCAGGCGTGCTGGGACGCTGTGCCGGTCGATTGACCGGCTGGCTCGGGCGGTTCACGTTCGGCCGTTGCGTCGGACGGTTCCCGCTGAACGAAGGCGACCGATTCACCGGCGGCCGGCTGGGGCGACTGGCGGGCCAGCTTGGTCGCGCTCCACCTCCACGATAGCCGCCACCACCGCCGCGGCCTCCTCCGCCTCGACCGCCGCCCCCCCGAAAGCCGCCCCGAGCCCAGCTGGTGTCACCGCACGCGCTCAGCAGCACTGCGGCCGACAACACCGCGACGATGATCCTTTTCCAGGTCTGCATGAGTCAGTCCAAACGTCGTAGGAGGATGATTCCAGAACACAGCGGCCGATGTCCGCCGCCGGTGGTGCAGCGACCATCATCAGTTGGCGGGTTCGGCGGCCACTTCGGCCGCCGGCGGCTTGCGGACCATAGTCACCTCGAAGTCCGGCAGCTCTTCGGCGCCGGCCAGACGATCCGTGGTGCTCACGATGACGTGGTTCTCATCCAGCAGCTGGAACTTGCGGGTCGCCGAGGCCGGAGTGCCGTCAGCGGTGACCCCGGAAGCCTTCACCACCCACCCCTCGCCGGTACTGGTCCAGGTGGCCTCGCCGAACCCGCCGGACGCATCGAACACCCACGCCCGCACCTGCTCCGTCCGCGGATCCCAGCCGATGCGCTGCGTCCCCGTCAGCGTGGTCTCTCCATTCTGGACGACGGCGAACTCGTTCAGCAGATAGCTCTTGTTCGCATCCCAGTAATAGGAGAACTCGATGACGCCGTCGGCCCCTTCATCGATCCAGTCCCCCACCAGCCATTCCAGATCCTGCAGGTGCTCGTAGTTCGAAAGCACTTCGTGACCGGTGGTCCGGGACGAGATCATCCGCCACGCGCCGTCCTGCTTCAGATGGACGACCAGATAGTGAGCACGAGAGGTGAGCGTCTCGCCGTCGGGATAGTATTCGGCGGAGCCCTCCTCCAGCGCCACGTCGGGCGTGATGAACCGGATCGAATCCATCGAGATGCTGAGCGCCGCATACGGATTCGCCTCAAACTCGGCCTCATACTCCGCCTGAATAGCCTCTCGCCCTTCGATGATGTTGCCGAAGGCGTCCTCCATCCGCGCTTCAGGACCAAACAGCGCGGCGAGTGCTTCGGCATCCCGCGCATGGTATGCCTCGAGAAACTTGACTGCCGCCGCTTCAATCGCCTGCTGATCGGCCGAGACCTCGGCCGCAGGCTGGGCATTGCGCTGCTGGGCACGGGCCGTCTCCCCGGCTGAGACCATCAGCGCGCACACCAGCGAAAACGACAGCATCCAACAATCACACATGGAAGCAGGACCCTGAATCGGGGTAAAGGACATGTCAGCTCAGAACGGCCCGCAGCAGCGAGAATGCCTGCTTGAGACGAGAACCCATCAGCGGGCACGGCGGCGCGGATCATACTCCTGCGAGAAGCCAGGTTCAATTCAGAGGCAAGCAGCTGATAGAGCGTCGGCGGCCACAGTCCGCCACTGGTTCTGCGGAGTGAACTGCTCTTCCGGCATACGGAATGGTGCTCGTTACGCAGACAGCTTCACAACTCTTTAGCATCTCGTTCTTCAAACTTTCACGTTTCGTTATCACGCCTGTCGACATCGGGGACGCTGGTGTAAACACGCTGAACCGTGGCGACGATGAGGGACGTCGTCCAGCCGAACATGACGATCCCGTTGGCGGCCTCGAAGGATGACAGCAGCCGCCAGCCGTGCGGCAGCACGACGTCGCCGAATCCCAGCGTGGTGTACGTCACCATCGAAAAGTAGAGCGCGTCCTCAGTGGATGTGAGTGCTCCCACCAGCAGGTACGTCGCGGCCCAGATCCCGGATTCAATTAGCGACGCCAGGAACATGATGAGGACCATGGCAGCCACCACGGTCACATTTCTTGACCCCAGCTGCGTCTCCCGTGCGCGGCCTGCGGCACGAGTGAGCTTCAGTGCTCGCAGGGCGATCACCATCGCGGCCGCATGCAGCAATGTGGTGAGAATGACAAGAGTGCACCCGATGACGATATTCAGAAGCATTACGTGGTCGACTCTTCCTGTGCAGAAGGACTGACGAAGACGGGCGTCGAGAAGCCTCGCAGCGGGATAGGTCCCGACAGTCGAGATGATCGCAGTGTGAAGAACAATGCGATGCCGCGCCGGCCCCAGTGTCGTGTCCCAGAGATCGGACTTCGATCATAACCGCGTCAGCGGCGGGATTGGAGTTGCGTAGCGAACTCGCACCGCGGGAGGTTGATGTCGATGGCGCAAGACCCGAGTATAGGACCCTGCTTCTGACAGCCATGTCTGAAGCGAATGCACCACTGAATCCGTGAGGACTCGGAGTGACAGCCACGGCCACCAACTCATCCGCAACATTCGCTTGCCTGATCAGCACCCTGCTCCTGGTGGGGTGCAGCGAACCAGTCTCCGAGCCGGAGCCGGTGCGGCCGGTGCGAGCGGTCCGTGCTGGAGACATTCGCGCCATCCAGGGCCGTGAGTTCCCGGGACGGGCCACGGCCAGAGACGAGGTGGACCTCTCCTTTCGGGTCTCCGGGCCGCTCAGCAGCGTGTCGGTGGACGTCGGGACCAAGGTCAGGAAGGGGGACGTGATTGCGGCCATCGATCCCAGGGATTTCCAGGTCGCACTGGATCAGAACCGCGCCAACCTGGAGCGAGCTAAAGCGAACCTGACTGCAATGGAAGCGGGTGCCCGCCCGGAAGCGATTGAGCAGATGAGGGCGGCTGTGGCGGAGGCAGAGGCCACGCATGAGGAGGCGGCGGCGGACTTCGAGCGACAGGACGAACTGCTGAAGCAGGAAGCCACGACGCAACAGGATTACGACCGTGCTGTCGCCCGGAGAGACCGCACCGCCGCCCAACTGAAGACCGCGGAGGAAGCGCTGAACATTGGTCTCTCCGGCGCGCGACAGGAAGACATCGACGCGCAGAATTCCGAGATTCTCGCGCTCGAATCGTCCGTGGCCAACGCCCGGAACCAGCTGGATGATGCAGTGCTCACCGCGCCGTTCGACGGTGAGGTCGCCGCCAGGTACGTGGACAACTTTCAGACGGTGCAGGCCAAGCAACCAATCGTCCGACTGCTGGATGTCTCCCGCATCGAGGTCACGGTCCAGATTCCGGAAAGCATCATTGCGCTGGTGCCGCAGGTCAGGCAGGTCAGCTGCCGATTCGATGCGTTTCCCGGGCGCGAGTTCATCGGGCGCGTCACCAAGATCGGCAGCGAGGCATCGCTGACGACCCGCACCTATCCCGTCACCGTGGAACTCGATCAGCCGGAGGACGTCCGGATTCTGCCGGGGATGGCGGTCACCGTCCGCAACCAGCCCGACGAGAATTCAGACTCGGCAGAACCGAACCTGGTCATCCCGCCGGCCGCGTTGTTCGCCGGCGATACCGAGGAACAGAGCTTTGTGTGGGTGGTGGACGAAGGGAGTGGGAGCGTCTCGCGACGGGCGGTCACCACCGGCGAACTGACGCCCGTCGGCCTCGCCGTCGCTGAAGGTCTTGAGCGGGGGGAGTGGGTCGTGACGACCGGCGTGCACTCGCTGCGAGAGGGCCAGACCGTCAGCGTCCTCGAGGAGTAACGTCTTGAACCTCACTGCCCTCTGCATTGAAAAACGCGCCATCACTTACTTTGCCATCGTGTTGATCGTGGCGGGAGGCGTGTTCTGCTACTTCCAGCTCGGACAGCTGGAAGACCCGGAGTTCTCCGTCAAGACGGCCGTCATCACGACGGCCTACCCCGGGGCGAGCGCCGAGCAGGTCGAACTGGAGATCACCGACCGGATTGAGACCAAACTGCAGGAGATGGTGGAACTCAAGAACGTCTACTCCAACTCCCGACCGGGCCTGTCCATCATCAAGGTCGACATCAAAAGCAACTACTGGTCCGATCGGCTGCCTCAGGTGTGGGACGTCCTGCGGAAGAAGGTCGCCGATGTCGAGCCAACCCTCCCGCCGGGCGCGGGAAAACCGGTCGTCGGCGACGACTTCGGCTTTGTGTTCGGTTTTCTCCTCGCCGTGAACAGCGACGGCTACAGCTACGCCGAACTCGAACAGTTCGTCGAGAACATGCGCAAGGAGTTGAGCGTCGTGCCGGGCGTGGCGCGGGTCAATCTCTGGGGCGTGCAGGACAAACGGATCTACATCGACGTCTCCAGCGCCCAGCTCGTCGACCTGGGGCTCACTCCCGACCAGATCATCCAGACGCTGCAGTCGCAGAACCTCGTGGTCGATGCGGGCCGCGTCGACTACCTGCAGCAGCGGATGCGCGTCGCTCCGACCGGAGAGTTTCGTTCCCCCGAGGACATCGGCGACCTGGCGGTCACCAGCGCGCTCCCGGGGCGGAACGAGATCCTGCGCATCCGCGACTTCGCGACGGTCAGCGTCGGATACGTCGACCCGCCCACCCATCTCCTGCGTCATAACGGACGGCAGGCCATCGCCATCGCCCTGGCGCCCGGCGCCGGCGAGAACGTCGTCGAAGTGGGTCAGTCCATCGACCGGCGGATCAACGAACTTGTGGCGGACCTCCCCGTCGGCATCAACGTGGAACGCATCTCGTGGCAGTCCGACCAGGTCAGCGAGTCGATCCGCGCCTTCATGCTCAGCCTGGTCGAAGCCGTCGCCATCGTGCTGGCGTTGCTCGCGCTGACGATGGGAATCCGCGCCGGCGTGATCATCGGCATCAGCGGACTGGTGTTTCCGATCCTCGGCACGTTCATCGTCATGGCGATCGCCGGCATCGACCTGCACCGCATCTCGCTCGGGGCCCTGATCATCGCGATGGGGATGATGGTCGACAATGCGATCGTCGTCACCGACGGCATCATGGTCCGCATCGGTCGGGGCATGGATCGGAAGCAGGCGGCCATCGAAGCCGCCAGCGGTCCCGCCTGGCCTCTGCTCGGGGCGACGGTGGTCGCCTGCATGGCGTTCTATCCGATTTTTGCATCGAGCTACGACACCGGAGAGTACGCCGGCAGCCTGTTCACGGTGGTCGCCATCTCGCTGCTGCTGAGCTGGGTCTTCTGCATGACGATCGGGCCTCTGCTGTGCATGGCCATGCTGCCGGACCCCAAACCGGGCCAGGCCGAGACAACTCCCTATCAGGGCTCGTTCTATCAGCGGTTCCGCGGACTGCTGTCGCTCATCATTCGCCGGCGGGTGATGTTCCTGGGGGGCATGGTCGGACTGCTGGCCGTTGCGGTGCTCGGCTTTCGGTTCGTGCCGCAACTCTACTTCCCCGATTCCAGCCGACTGCAGGTCATGGTCGACTACTGGGCGCCCGAGGGAACGCGCATCGAGGAGACCAGCGCCGGCCTGCAGCGCATTGAGGGCTATCTGCACGAGCACTCCGCCACCGCCTCCGTGAGCTCCTTCGTCGGCAAGGGGCCGCCGCGCTTTTACCTCCCGGTCAGTGCGGAGGACCCGTACACGTCCTACGGGCAGATCATCGTCAACACGAACTCGCTCGACGGCGTTGACCAACTGGTCGCCGACACCGATGCCTGGGTTCGCGAACACGTCCCCGAAGCGATGGTGCGCGTGCGGAAGTACGCCGTCGGCGCCTTCGACGACTGGAAGATCGAAGCCCGGTTCAGCGGCCCGTCCAATGCCGATCCCGCAACACTCCGCCGGCTGGCGGCTGAAGCGGCCAACCTCCTGCGGGACTCCCGCAACGCCAAGGAAGTCCGCATCAACTGGCGCGAGCGGGTCCAGGCCGTGGTCCCCCGTTTCAACCAGGAACGCGCCCGCTGGGCCGGCGTTTCCCGCGATGATCTGGCCCGCGTCATGCGCCGCGCGTCCGACGGAATCGTCGTCGGACAATACCGGCAGGACGACGACCTGATCCCCATCGTCGCCCGCAATGTCGAAGCCGAGCGGCTGCGCGCAGCCGCGTCGCTCGACGAACTACAGATCCATCCCCGCCTGTCGACGCATGCGGTCCCCGTCCTGCAGGTCATCGACGGCATCGAAACGCCCTGGGAAGACCCGATCATCTGGCGCTGGGACCGGCGGCGGGCCATCACGGTGCAGTGCTCCCCCAACGGAGTGACCGCCCCCACGTTGCGCAGCGAAGTGCTGCCCAGCTTCGAAGCGATCGAACTGCCGCCCGGCTACCGGCTCGACTGGGACGGTGAATACTGGAGCGCGAAGCAGTCCCAGGAGGCCCTCGTCCCGGGGATCGTGCCGGCCCTCGTAATCATGCTGTTTCTGCTCGTTGCGCTGTTCAACGAGTTCCGTCCCATGCTCATCTGCATGCTCGTCATTCCCTTCGTGATGATCGGCATCACGGGAGGCCTGTTGCTGACCCAGACCCCCTTCGGGTTCATCGCCCTGCTCGGCGCAATGAGCCTTTCCGGCATGATGATCAAGAACGTCGTCGTGCTGCTGGACGAAGTGAATTCCAACCTCGGCAAAGGGATGACCCGGTATCACGCGATCATCGAAGCCGCCGTCTCCCGCCTGAATCCCGTCGTCAACGCCGCAGGAACGACCGTGCTCGGCGTGCTGCCCATGCTCCAGGACGTCTTCTGGGTGGCGCTGGCCGCCACCATCTTCTTCGGCCTCATTGTCGGCACCCTGCTCACTATGCTGGTCGTCCCGGCCCTCTACGCCCTGCTGTACCGAGTCACGCCGCAGGCAAGAGAGAGTAACTCATAATCCGGGGATTGCGGCAGTGTGCCTGCTTCTCACCACAAGAACTCAATCTTCGGATCCGGCTGCAGCAGCCGGGTCGATCAGAACGTCACGGCCGGAATCCGGCGGCGGGGGAGCAGCGGATTGAAGACGACCCGTCGAACGATCCCATGGTCCCACGTCGTGCGCCGGCAGTACGGACCAGTCGGGATTCCTGACTCATTGAGCCAGTCGGCGACCTCAGCGTACGACGCTCCGCCTTCCAACCGCCGAAACAACTCATCGTAGACGCGTTCAGCAGCCGGATTCTTGTACAGATCCGTGTCGACATTCGCTCCCGGTTGCTTGACGATCCCGTAAATGACACATTGGAAGCCCCCCCCTGCACGAACCTGTTTCGGTGGCTCCGCCGAATGCGCAATGAGGTGTCAGCGTTATAGGTCTCATGCCGCATGACGGCAAAAAACGCATGGAGGCGCCAGTCTTCATGGGCGGTGTCAATGTGGGGCGACGGGGGGATGTCTCAGATCGAACTTGTTGAGTGAGATAGGAGCCTCGAACTCCCCATCCGTCTGCGCAGGCTGGTCAAGGGGACAGGGTGATCGACCTGGGGCTGTGTGCGTCGACCTGCGGCCGACGTCGCCGTGGTGTACAGTCGGGGGATGCGTCTGGCGCGTTGCGGCTTGCGGGACCGGTCGTGCCGGCGAACCGCGCGACCGGTCAGGCGTTGTTGAGACGCGGGCTTGTTTTGACCTGCGGGCCGCCGCGCCTCGGCGAGAGGGCATCGACCAATTGAAGGTGAATGCGATGAGACATCCCACGATCTGGTGCGTGTGCCTGGTGGTCATGGCGGTCGTTGTCGGCCGGGCCGAGGAACCCGGCGACGACCTGGCGGAACAGCGGCTGGAGGTGATGCGGAAGCGGGCTCTCGACATTCGGTTCCGGGCGGGGACCGATGGCATTCCGACACGGCTGGAAGAGAAGCCGCTGTTCCGATACGACGACCCGACGCGAGGGTACATCGACGGGACGGTGTGGCGGCTGGGAGCGGAGGGGCGGCCGCTGGCCATCATCACGACCGAACTGGCGCCCCGTTATGCGGGGAAGCCGTGCGTGATCTACGACTGCCTGTCGCTGTCGGAGGAGCCATTCACGGCGGCTTCGGACGACCTGCCGGGTTGGGCGCCGCCGGAGTCGGCCGTGGAATTGAGGCCACTGCCTGATGCTCCGGCGCCGGCGGCGACCGAGAACGGCCGGCTGCTGCAACTGAAGCAACTGGCCAGCCGCTTCAGCGGGACTCAGGATGTGGAGGGGCAACTGGTCCCGCTGCGGCTGTTGCCGCGGCCGATCGATCGTTATTCGTCGGCGTCACACGAGCGGGCTGACGGGGCGATCTTCGTGATGGCCAACGGGCGGATGCCGGGGGTAGTGCTGCTGATCGAAACGGACGGCGACGCGTGGAGCTACGGCGTGGGGCGGTTATCGCATCCGTGCACGCTGCGCGTGCTGCTGGATGAGGAAGTGGCGTGGGAGCAGCCGGAGGCCCGGTTGGGATGGAACCTGCCGTATACGGCGACGAATGTTCCAGCAGTCATCCCCGGAGTGGACCCGTAAGGAGGCGCGCGTGCGGGATGCGCTGGGGGCGGGGAGGCAGCGACTTACCCCTTGAAGGCCGAAAAGACGAGAGAGACGTTCTGGCCGCCAAAGCCGAAGCTGTTGGACAGGGCGTTGCGGACCGGGGCCTCGCGAGTGGTGTTGGGAATGTAATCGAGGTCGCACTCGGGATCGGGATCGGCGTAATTGGTCGTCGGAGGCAGGATGCCGTTGCGGATCGCGAGGAGGCAGACGATGGCCTCGGCGCTGCCGGCGGCGGCGATCAGATGGCCCATCATGCTCTTGGTGCTGGAGACGGGGGTCTTATAGGCCTGCTCCCTGAAAGCATTTTTGATGGCGGCCGTTTCCACCTTGTCGTTGACCTCGGTGCTGGTGCCGTGAGCGTTGATGTAGTCGATGTCGTCGGCGTTGAGCTGGGCGTCCGAGAGGGCCATGTTGATGCAGCCGGTGGCGCCGCGGCCCTCGGGATGAATGTCGGTGATGCGGTAGGCGTCGGCCGTGGAGCCGTAGCCGGCAACCTCGCCGTAGATTGTTGCGCCGCGTTTTTTCGCATGCTCGAGTTCTTCGAGGACGAGCATGCCGGCGCCTTCGCCGAGGACGAAGCCGTCGCGGTTCTTGTCGAACGGGCGAGAGGCGGCCTGTGGATTCTCGTTGCGCGTCGAGAGTGCGGTCAGGAGGTTGAAGCCCGTTAGTCCGAACGGATGGATCATGCTGTGCGCGCCGCCGGAGAGCATGACGTCGGCTTCGCCGAGGCGGATGATCTCGGCCGCTTCGCCAATTGCCTGGCTCGACGCGGCACAGGCCGTGAGGCAGTTGAGGTTCGGCCCCTGAGCGTTGAACAGGCTGGCGAGATGCCCGGCCGGCATATTGGGCTCCTGTTCCATCTCGAACCTGGGATTGAGCTGTTCCAATCCGCGGCGAGTGAACTCGGCGACGTCGAACTCACCGTCCTTCTGCGCTTCAGCGATGAGCTTCATGAACAGGAAGAAGTCCTGCTGTCCTTCGCCGGCCCCGAGATAGACGCCGAAGCGGGCCGGATCGAACTGATCGTCCTGCAGGCCGGCATCCCGAACGGCCTGCGTCGCCGCACCGATGGCGAAACGGATGTTGTGCCCGGCGTACTCGAACCGTTCCGGATTCTCCACGTAGTCGCCGAGGTGAAAGTCCTTCACCTCGGCGGCGAATTTGGTGGGAAAACTGGAGGCGTCGAAGTGCGTGATCGTGTCGATTCCGCTGCGGCCCTCCTTAAGCGCGTCCCACATTGCGGCGACGCTATTGCCGACCGGCGTAATGCATCCCATTCCCGTAACAACGACGCGACGTCTCATGCGACGGCTGCCTCTGATCTGTGAACAGTCAAGTGACCTGGAGCGGCATGCACCGGGGGCGCAACCAATGGAACCCGACCATCAATCGGGGACCACGCATGGTATCACGGGCGGTCCGGGAGAGGAAAGGCCCGTTCGTGCGGGGATTCGCGGGCCGATGGAGATTCAGCGGCCGGGTGGTGAAGTCCACTCCGGTCCGCAGGCGTCGTCGCACGTACCTTCGGCGACGGGTTCCGTTCAGGGCGCCATCAAGCCGGGCCTTGCGGTAAAGGCAGGCGTTTACTTGGCAAGAGGAATGCGGATCGTGAATGTGGCCCCCTCGCCGGGACGGCTGGAGCACTCGATCGATCCGTGATGGGCGTCGATCAGCCTGCGGGCGATATCGAGCCCCATGCCGTTGCCTCGCTCGCCCTTTGTTGAAAAGAACGGCTCCCAGATGCGTTCGAGGACGCCGGGCGGAATGCCAGGACCGTTGTCGGACACGCGAATGACGGCGGAATCCGCAGGCTGCTCGAGAGTGACCCGGATCCGCCCGTCCGGCTGTCCCGCGATCGAGTCCGCGGCGTTGCGGATGAGGTTGACGAGGACCTGATGCAACTTGAGCTTGTTCCCGAGAATGACAGGCTCGCTCCGGATGTCCGCCTGCACCAGATCCCCCGGGTAGGCCGCGTTGAACTGGAGGAACGACATCAGTTCGTGGATGGTGTCGGCCAGTGAGAGCGGCTTGAGGTCGATCTCCTGCGTCTCGAACCTCATGAAGTCCTTGACTTCGCGGATGAGTTCGGCGAGTCGCTCGTACGTGGTCCTGGCGGCGCGAGCAAACTGCTGCAACTGCTGATCATCCGCGTACTCGTCCTCAATGAGCTCGACGAGAGGAAGGATGTTGATCTGATTCGCCATTTCGTGGGCGATTCGGCCTGTGGCCTGACCGAGCATCGCACTGCGCTCGGAGACGAGCAGCCTCTCCGTCAGCACGGAGTTTTGGAGGGAGAGATCATGAGCGTCGAGAGCCCGCTGAAGGACGGTCAGCAATTCGACGCGTTGCCACGGTTTGCGGACGAACTGGAAGATCTGTCCCCTGTTGATCGCGTCGATGATCGCATCGGTGTCGGCGAAACCGGAGAGGATGACCCGTTGCGTGTGCGGGTGTGAAACGCGCATCCTCGCGAACATCTGGACACCCGTCATGTCGGGCATCCGCTGGTCGGCAACGACAACGGGAACCGGGTGCGCCTTGAGGAAATCCAGCGCCTCCTCAGCACTGCTGCAGGTCGAGACGTTGAATTGCTCCTCAAAGGCCGCTTCGAAGACGATGAGATTGCTGGGCTCATCATCGACGTACAGGATGTCTCGCTTCATTGACGCGCCTCCCCCGCCAGGCGCAACGTGGTTGACCCGTCCCGCGCAGCAGCAGCAGGTCTCCCGCGAGTCGCGCCTCCGCAGCATCCGATCCGGCTGATCCGAACGCCGCATTCATTCCGTGACGCGCGACATATCCGCACATCCCGAACTTCCCAGTCGCCCGCGACAGGGCACGGGCGGTCGCCGATTCTAGGCCACGACGCGGATTGAGCAATCCCAGAGGCCGACGGCCATCGGGGATTTCCCGACCCCGATGATCTAATGGGCACTGGCAACCAATTCCGGTTCCTCCGGCGGGGTTGAGTGACCGGCCACGGGCGTCCCCTCCGGATTGAGTGGGATAAACACGATGAACTCGGTGCCGATGCCCTCCAGGCTGTGACACTCAATGCGTCCGCCCAAGCGTGTCACGATGCCGTAGCTGGTGGAGAGGCCCAGGCCCGTCCCCTTGCCGGGGCCTTTGGTCGTGAAGAACGGGTCAAAGATTCGGGAACGAACAGCCTCCGGAATTCCCGTGCCGGTATCCCGAATGGCAACGACGGCGAATGCTCCTTCCGTACGCGTCGAGATATCGATGTCTCCACCGTCCGGCATCGCCTGCGCCGCGTTGGTCAGCAGGTTAATGAACACCTGGTTGAGCCGGCCATACGGACCTCGAACCCAGCCCTCCGCCTGGTAATCCCGGCTGATGCGGACCCGTTCGCGGTACTGTTTGTCCAGCAGTCCGACACAGAGGTCCAGCGAGGCATTCAGATCGAAGGGCTCGAACGTCTCGCTGCCGGGATGAGAGAAAGACTTCATGTCGCCGACAATGCGGGCGGTTCGTCCAGCGCCCTCTTCGACAACACCGGCGAGCCGCCGCAGCATGCGAAATGCCTGCTCGAGCTCCTGGCGTGCCGTCGCGGGATCGTCCGCCGGCTGTTCGAGGAGCCGCGCCGTGATGTGCTGCAGACGGTCAAGCCGTTCGTTGATGGCCGGAATTCCGTTGCAGACGGCGTTGATCGCATTGTTGATTTCGTGGGCAACGCCGGCGACAAGCTGTCCGAGCGCATTCATCTTTTCGGACTGCACGAGCTGCGATTGAGTTTCCTGCAGCTCGGACAAGGTGGTTTCGAGCCGTGAATTCTTCTCCTCAAGGTCGGAATGCAGTTCGTGCAGACGGAGCAGGGCCCGGACGCGAGCCAGCAGCTCTTCGGAATTGAACGGTTTGACGAGATAGTCGTCGGCCCCGCGGTTAAGGCCCTCAATCTTGAGGGACGTCTGCGCGCGAGCCGTGAGGAGCATGAACGGGATGGCCTCGGTGGCGGCATTCGATTTGACGCGCCGGCACAGCTCGTATCCGTCCACCCGGGGCATCATCACATCGGAGATGATGAGGTCGGGTTTGATCGCCTGAATGCTGTCCCAGCCGCCTTCGCCGTCTTCGGCATAACGGACGTGATAATGACCTTCCAGAATCTCTCCGACCAGTTGGCGGACCTCGGGAGTGTCGTCGACCACGAGAACGGTCGGCGCATCGGCAGGCGTCCTGCGGGTCTCGGCATCTTCCGGCGCCGTCGTGCAGGAGAGGAGATCGGCGAATCTCTCGGCCCGCACCATGGGAACGGACGGCGCGGACTCCGAGGCGGCAACGGTGTTCGGCTGACGGACCGGCAACGTGAACCAGAAGCAACTGCCCTGCCCCGGCCGGCTTTCCACGTGGATGTCTCCTCCGTGCAACTCCACGATCTCCTTGACCAGTGCTAGTCCGATTCCGGTGCCGGCAAATTGCCGCGACGTGGAGCCGTCGATCTGCGAGAAGCGCTGGAACAGTCGGGAGAAGTTCTCGGGTGCGATTCCGATGCCGGTGTCTTCGACGGCGATACGGAGCTGTTCCTCGGCGTCATTGATCCCTCCGTGCGAACGTCTCGCGACGACGCGCACGCTTCCTCCTCGGGGGGTGAACTTGAGCGCGTTGGAGAGCAGATTGGTGATGACAGCGTCGAGTTTTTCGGAGTCTCCGGCAACGGCGGGCAAACCGGGATCCAGGTCGGCGGTGAGCGTGAGCCCGCGCTGCTCCGCCAGCGGCTCCGCGGCGGCGACGAGGGTCGAGATCAGGGAGTCGACGTCAACGCTGCTGAGATTCAGCTCCGCATGTCCGGCCTCAAATTTCGCAAAGTCGAGCAGCTGGTTAATCAGCTTCAGCAGTCGATGCGCGTTGACCGAAGCCACATCGACGAGCGACCGCGAGCGGGGCGACAGTTCGGACTCTTCCCGCTCGGCGATCTGCTCAAGCGGGGAGAGGATCATCATGAGGGGGGTGCGCAATTCGTGGCTGACGTTGGAGAAGAACTCCGTCTTGTGGCGGTCGCTCTCACGCAGGCGTTCGAGCGACGACTGCAATGAGCGCTTGCTCTGGGCCAGCTCTTCGGTCCGCGACTGGACCTTCCGTTCAAGGTTGACGTTGAGGTCGCGGACGGTGCGATCATGCTGCTCGAGTGTCTCGACCATGCAGTTGAACTGCCGGGCGAGCGCATCAATTTCGTCGGTGCCGGTGGGGCGGGCGCGCTGCGCGAGGTCTCCGGCCTGAACGCGCTGCATGATCTTGACGAGGCGGTTGGCCCGGGACGCGACCGAGTCCGCCAGCAGCCGCGAATAGACGAAACCGACGACCAGCGAGACGAGCGTGATATACAGCGTATGCCAGCGCAGGTTCTCGACCGCTGCATTCTGTTCGACGCCGGCGAGGTCGATGATGTCACGCGCACGTTGATTGGCCAGGGCCCCGATCATGATCGAGGTGATCATGCTGATGAGTCCGAAGCAGACGACCATTCGTCGCCGCAGCCGGCTCTGTGGGAGCGAATCGAAATCGACCTGGACCCCGCGGCGGATAAGATCGAGGACCACGACCTGCATCCAGCGTTCGCTGGCGATGAAGGTGATGAGCAGCACAGCGGCGACGGCCAGTCCGCCGGCGATTGTCAGCTGCAGGTAAAGAACGGGCCGCGGGTCGAAGCGCCACCACAAGTACGCGCACATGGGGAGAATCGACAGCAGCGGGACCAGCACGGCCTCGCCGGTATTCTGCCGGCTGGGAAAGCAGACCGCCTCCCGGGCGGCGGACCGTGCGTCATCGCGGTCCACCGGCAGGCCGCGGTGCAACCGTTCCAGGACCCGGCGAAGCGTGCGGGTGTTCCAGAACGCCAGCGGCATCGTCCCGGAAACGCCGAGCGTGACGGCGATGAGACAGCCGACAATGAACTCGGGGACGAGCGCCGCCTCCACGCGCGTCGTCAGCAGGACGTAGTAAATCGCCAGCGACCCGCCGATCGATCCGATCAGCCGCGTCATCAGCATCACCACGGCGATGTAATTCGCGCGGTACCGGTTATAGAGCCATTCGGACATAGGACCGTGACACGAATCGCGCCGGACAGACGGCGGCGCGGCCGTGGCTCAGGCGGGGCTTCCGCTTGCTTGACAGGACGCGTCGGCGACGCGTGGAGTGGTGAGTCGTCTCCTGGTTCGCCATTGTCGGACAGGGGCGACCCGCACCGGTCCGGAAGGCGCTTCGCAGTTTTTTTCTATTTCTTTCCGCGGCTGACCTGCTCGCTGACAAAGAGCCGGTCGAGCCCCTCGGCCAGTAATGCAACGGACACCGATCTGACGCGATCCCCCATCTGCAGGAGGCGTTCGCGGTGGCGGTTCCAACGCTCCACATATTCTCGCTCTCCGCCCGAGTCCCGCACGGCAGCTTCAATCCGCACTCGATTGGCGGAGGACAGGTCTCCCGGCTGCAGCCAGCCCTCGCTCACCGCGTGCGCGAACATGCCGCTGCTGAAATCATCGTCTCCAATTTCCCGTTCCCAGGTACTCATCAGGTTGCCGATGCGGGCCATCGAATTGGCATGCCACAGCACCTCCCGCAGCCGGCCGAGGTCGTCGACCTCAAAACCTGGACTGCACATCAGGTCCAGCGTGGCAGCGCAGGCCACCATCATTCCATGCGGCGAATAAAGGTCATGCTCCGTCTGGTTAATGATCGAAGGGTGCCGATAGAGCAGTTCCGAGTAATCCACGGTGTTTCCCAGCTGCCGAAAGTCGTACAACAACAGCCTTCGAAACTCGTTGAAGCGGGGATATCGGGCCGCCCTCTGCCAGATTTCAGTCCAGACCTCCCGGGTGAACTGGCCATACTGTCCCAGCCGTCCGACGACGTCGGCGGCGGCGTTATCGTCACTCATCAACCGCATCACGTCCCGCATGGCCTGCGCGTCGTGGCGCTCGTCGATGAGGTCGTCGAGCAAAACGTTGAACATGGCGGCGAGGAACTTCGTCTCACAGACGTTCCGTCGCAGGGCCTGGTCCACGCAGGACAGAGTGAGCCAGTCGACGGCGCATCCTGTCCAGCGCCACAAGTATAGGTCGCGTTTGCCGACCCGGCGGTAGCCGCGCATCCAGCGCCGCTCGAAGTCGCTGAAGGGAAACGTCCGGATTTGCCGGGTCTCCGGTCTCGACGGGCGCCAGACGGATCTGCGTGCGGCCGCGCTCCGGGGGGAACTGGCCCTGCTCGTGCCAGTTGCTTGGGACGTTGCCGTTGACGGAGCACTGTCCTGAGGGGCTGTCACCGGGGCCGCGAAGTCTGGCGATCCGGAGTGTGCCGGTCGCGACGGTAAGTACAGCAATGTCGGATGCCCCGCCTCTAAGCATGCTCGCATTACGGCCGAAGCCTCGTGTCCCGTCGCATGGACGGAGAGGATTCGGCCGTCGATGCTGGGAAGCGGGGTGAAGCAGTCGGCTCCCGCAGTCGGATCTCCGAGCACGACGAGCGTGGCCCGCAATCCGCGACGGCCTACGTCCTGCGCGATTCGCTGCCGATGCTCCATGAAGGAGTTCTGGCGGATGATCAGCACCGGATGGCAGCCCGCGTTGGATAATGCCCCGCACCAGGGAATGGCATCGCCCAACTCGTCAGAAGCGAGCTGAATGGACCGGGCTGGTTGCCCTTTGAGCAACGTTGTCCAGGCCTCATTCGGGCACTCGATGACGGCTTTCAGGCGATCGTCCCGACGCATTGCGGCATGCAGCTCCGCAACGACGGCCTTGATCTGGTCGCCATTGACGGTTGCTCGCCGCTTGCCGGCCTGTTGACCGCTGTCCGCCAGCGAAGTCCGCAAGGCGAACGTCTGCCCGGGAGAGAGGAACGCCAGAGCGGGAGCTCCCTTTCGCCTGACTCCCAGCAACTGCATCGCAATCAGGCGGGAGGAGGACAGTTTCGTCAAGTCCACGACCTGCCAGCCCGTACGCTGCAGTTCGGCGACCGCAGCGAGCGCGGTATCGGAGGGGGGCCGCACGTCTGGCTCAGGTGACGGGACGACGATCAACAGCCGGCCTCCGACGTGCCGGAGCCGCTTCAGAGACCTCTTCACGCCCAGATGCCACTCGGGGCTGCTGACGGTCAGAACGACCCAGTAATCCTGATCGAGCAGTCGGCGCGCGTCGATCCATCCGAGCGCGCCCCCCAGTCCTGAACCGGGGCGCACGAGGATCCGAGCGCCGCAGCCGGCTTCGGACGAAGCGGCGTCGGACTCGTACAGAACCTTGTCACGACGGGGATCGAAAACGGCTTCGATCGCCGCAGCGAGCCCGGCGTCGGCGGACACGCGGACGCCGCCGGGTTGCGTTTCGTCGGGCCATTCCGTCGTGGAGGCGTGCCGCGAGGCGGCCCGGTCAGTCGGAGTCATTCAGGGCCGGTGGACTATGAGGCATTCGGAATCCTGGTGAATATCAGCGCCCGGATCTCCGCCGACGCCTGCCGTCCTCGGTCGGCCCATTCAGGCAGACGCGCCATACCGGATCGATTCAATTGTGCCCGTGGAAGGACATCCATGAGTCAGCCATTACTCAAGGATGGTTAGAATTCAAAGAACGTGATGGCATTCAGCGCCTCAATCCTCCGCTTCCGCACTCTCACATTGAGCGCCAATGCTTTTGTTAACCGATCGGGCTGCACAACTCTGCAGAAGCCTCCCAACCGGCACACGCGAGCGCGCCCAGGGGGGCTCGCCGACTTCAATCGCAGAACCCGAACGCAAACTGACACTAATCGTCCGGGAATGACCAATTCGGGCCAAATCGCGTGAAGACTGCGCAAGCGTGCGAAGGAATGCAGCGGATCGAACCGCCCCGATCGCGGCATTACGACAGGATGGGGAGCAGTGCGCTGGACCCATGCTGCACGGCATGTGTTCTGATCGCGCCAATCAGAGTCGTCGCCGTGCAGTCTTCAACCATCACATCCGCGATTGTTCCCGCCAGCCGCGGATTTCCGTCGAAGACGACGATGCGGTCACAGGTGGTCCGGCCGGCGAGTTGCAGGCGCAACTCCGTGCCGTGCTGTGTCCCGTTGTCGCCGGACGCAATCGCCGGAGTCACGGGGATTGGTTGAGCGCCGTCTCCGTTCCGTCCGGACTGAGCGCCTCCGTGCCAGCCGGGCAATGCGTCCTCCTCGGACCGTGCCTTGGAGGCCCTCTTGCTGGGCCCCTCTACGAGCACACGGACCGTTCGGCCAATGAATGCCGCGTTGTCCTCGGCGCTGATCTCGGTCTGCACCGCGAGCAGCTCATGATTGCGGCGGCGCTTGACCTCGTCCGGAACGTCGTCCGTATAGAGTTCGTGCGCCTTCGTGCCCGGTCGTGGGCTGTACTTGAAGATGAAGCTGTTTTTGAAGCGGAACTCCCGGACCGCCTCGACGCTCCTGCTGAACGAGTCCTCCGTTTCGCCACAGAACCCGACGATGAAATCGCTGGAGACGGCGCAGTCTGGAACGGTGTCGCGAATGCGGGCCATCATCTCCCGATACTCGCCGACGCTATACAGCCGCTTCATCCTCCGCAGCACCTCGTCGCAGCCCGACTGCAGCGGCACATGCAGGTATCGCGCCACTTTGGGGAGATCGCGGACGGCCTGCAGCAGGTCGTCGGTCATGTCCCTGGGGAAGTTTGTGACGAATTTGATCCGTTCGATATCCGGAATGTCATGAATCCGTTCCAGCAGGTCGCTGAGCCGCGTGGCGCGCTCGCCGTCGCGGTGACGATAGCTGTTGACCGTCTGGCCCAGCAGGGTGACCTCTTTGACTCCCTGGTCGGCCAGCAATGCGGCCTCGCGGACGATGTCGTCCGGGGGGCGGCTCTGCTCCGGTCCGCGGGTGCTCGGGACGACGCAGTACGTGCAGAACTTGTCACAGCCGATCATGATCCGCACGTACGCCTGCCAGGGGCTGGGGCGCATCTCGGGGTCGCGGAGCGGGTCGTAGCTTTCAAAGCTGCTCGAGACATCGGAGTGCGAACCGTCCCGCCGTCCGAGGCTCACCGCCAGTTGCGGCGTGCGGTCCCGGCGTGCTTCCTCCACGAGCCGCGGAATCTCGGCCAACTGGCCGGTGCCGACCACGAGGTCCACGTGGGGGGCCTTGCGGAAGATCAGGTCCTGGTCCTTTTGCGCCATGCAGCCGATGACGCCGATCACCTGCTGCGGGCGTTTCCGCTTGCTGTACTTGAGGCGGCCGACGGCGCTGTAGATCTTCTGCTCCGCATGCTCCCGCACGCTGCAGGTGTTGAACAGGACGGTATCGGCATCCTGCGGGTCCGTCGTCAGTGCGTATCCCTGCTGGCGCAGGGCCGCCACGACGAGCTCGCTGTCGAGCACGTTCATCTGGCAGCCAACTGTTTCGATATAGAGTTTGCCGTTGTGACTCATGAGCGTGATCTGTTCGGCCGGTGGGGCCGTCGCCCGACCGTTCCACAGTCTGATTGATCGGAGGAAATGCGGCAACAGCGCTGGAAACTCGATTTGCCATGCCGCGGCGGGGCTGATAGCATAAATGTTCGCGGACCCACTCGCTCTTCCAGGTTGCTTGGAGTGCCCCTCATGCGTTCAGCTCGCACCACGTCGCCGGTTTACGGCGGGCAAGCGTCCGGCCGTCGCGGCTTCACGCTGATTGAGCTGCTGGTGGTGATCGCCATCATCGGGATCCTGGTCGCGCTGCTGATGCCGGCCGTGCAGAAGGCGCGCGAAGCGGCCCGGCGGACGCAGTGCACGAACTTCATCCGGCAGATCGAGCTGGCGTCGCACAACTATCTGGACTCGCACCGCGTGTTCCCGTCCGGATATGTGGATGGAGCGCCGGCTTGCGATTACCCGTTGACGCTCTCGCCGATCGTCTCCATCCCCATCAGCCCCCAATCCACCGGGCTCCCCGTCCAACCTCCCGGTGCGCCCCCACCGGTCGTGAACATTGCCGACTGGCAGTACGGCCCCTACTGGGGCTGGCACGCCTTTCTGCTGCCGCAGATGGATGCGAGCACCGTCAACATCAACTATGGCGTCGCCAAGAACGATCCGTTCAACTGGCAGTTGATCCAGACGCCGATTGAGTCGTACGTGTGCCCCTCGGCGGGAGGGATTGAACCGAAAGGTCCGAACGGTCTGGGGACGACGACCTATCGCGGCTGCATGGGCTGGTGGGCCACCAACGATCCGAACGCTCCGCTGAATAACGGCATGTTCTTCCGCAACAGCAGCCTCAGCGACCGTGACGTTTCCGACGGCTTCACGCAGACGATCATGTTCGGCGAAACTCTGTTTGGCGGATTCTGGGGAGATCACTACGCGTGCTGCGCCCGCGCCCGGGATGACCAGCCGAACTTCGACGGCTACTGGACGAGCGCCGGCAACCAGCAGTGTTCGAATGCCGGCAACATCCACTTCTTCGGGTTCGGGAGCCATCACGAGGACGTCTGCCTGTTCGCGTTTGCCGACGGCCACGCCCAGACGATCGCCAAGAACATCGACACGAACCTGTTCCGCTCGCTGTGTACGCGCAACGGCCGCGAGAACATTCCCACGTCATTCTAGATCGGGCGAGAGCACCACTGATGCTGTGCCCCGGGCCGAGCAATTGGCGCGGGTCACGCCCGGTCCCAAGGGAAGGGGATGACGTCGGCGATCTGCTGCAAGCCGAGCCGCCACATCACGAGCCGGTCGAAGCCCAGCGCGACACCCGAACAGTCCGGCAGACCGGCGCGCATGGCGTCGATCAGCCGGCTGTCTGCCGGGAGATCGGAAAGTCCTGCGGCCCGACGTTTCTCGGCCTGCGCCTGCATGCGGGCCGCCAGTTGATCGGGGTCCGTGAGTTCGCGGTAGCCGTTGCAGATCTCCATGCCGTCCAGGTAGAGCTCGAAGCGGTCGGCGACGAGCGGTTGTTCGGGCCGGACTCGGGCGAGGGCGGCCTGCGAAGCGGGATAGTCATAGAGGACGACGCCCTCCTGCCGTTTCAGCGCCGGCTCGACGACCTCCGCGAGTAGCAGGTTGAGCCAGCCATCGCGGTCGTCCGCCGCCAAGCTCTCCGGCGCCGCGACTCCCAGCCGGTCCGCCAACGCCCGCAGTTCGACCGTTGAGGATTCCAGGACGGGGTGCCCGGCGAACTCTGCGAATGCGTCGTTGTAGGCGATTCTGCGAAACGACACGGCGCGGCGGGATGCGCGGAGCGAATCGGGGCCGGCGTCCGCGACGTGATCCGCGACGGATTGCACCAGTTGTTCCACGAGGTCGATCTGCTGCGCCAGCGTGTTTCCGACCCGGTACCATTCGACGATGGTGAATTCCGGATTGTGGCGTCCGCCCGATTCACCTCGGCGAAAGGAGCGGGTGATCTGGTAGATCGCATCCGCGCCGGCCGCCAGCAGCCGCTTCATCCCGAACTCGGGCGAGGTCTGCAGAAACATCCGCCCCTGGCGGTCGGCCCGCCCACCTGCGTGGGGAACGATGAACGGATCCAGCCACGCGTCGACGCAGACGTCGTGAGAGAGCAGCGGCGTCTCGACCTCGCAGAATCCGCGAACGTCAAAGAACCGCCGCACGACCTGCAGCAGCGCCGCCCGCGCCTGCAGGACATTCCAGGATGCGGTCGGACGAAAGCCGGGATTGTCCATCGTATTTCGATCGCGAACCGCCCGACTGATGTGCTCGGCGGTTCCAGCGGACGTTTCCGATTCGGGGCCGGGGATGCTGCGGAATTCGGGAAAAGCCTCGTCGGCCCGATGGCTGATCAGGGCAGGCCGCGGTACCGCGCCCGCACACTCAAGCCGCCGTCGATCGCGTTGCGCAAGTCGCGCAACTTCACCGGCTGAATCAGCACCTTACCGAGCGGATTGTCGTTGGCAATGGCTTTCTGCAGCGCGGTCTGGTCCTCTCCGAGGACCAGCACGGCCGACGTAAAGCTTGATCGGCCGAGCGAGAGGACTTTGCCGAAGTCGTCGGCGACGCGGTCACCGATGGAATCGCCCATCAGCAGCACACACTCGGGCGCCTGCTGGCGGACGCGGGAGAGGGCCCGATCAACGTTGTTCAGGAGCAGCACGCGATAGCCGTGTTTGGACAGATACTGACGCAGCATTTCCTGCTGCTGCGGGCGGTCTTCGACACACAGGACGGTCAGGGCCCGGGCGCCGTTCTCTGCTTCCGGCGGCGGTGCTTCGCCCATGTCGGCCAGCGACTGGCGCATTTCGGCAGCAACGTCGCCGGGAGATTGAAATCGCTCCGAGGGGGTAATCCGCAGCAGCCGGTCGACAACCGCCGCGACCCGGCGCGGGAGCGACGGCTCGATGCTGGTCACGGGGCGTACGTCTCGATAGCGGCTGAAGCGTTTCCGCTCTTCCTTGTCGCGTGTGCGGGCGTAGGGGGGCACGCCGGTGAGCAACTCGTAGAGGATCACTCCCAGGAAGAACAGGTCGCTGCGCGGATCGTTCGACGGCGCGCCGCTGCCGTGCTCCAGCGTCGTATATTCGACCGCCTGCTGCAGGTCGGACGATCCAATGCGGCTCAGCAGCTTCTCGTCGGCCGCCAGGCCGAAGTCGATGAGCTTGGCCACCCCCTGGCTGCTCATCAGCACGTTCGTCATCTTCAGATCGCGGTGCGTGATCCCGAGCTTGAGCGCGTGCTCGAGTCCCTGGGCCATGTCGATCGTGTACTTGGCCGCCTCGGCCGGCGACAGGCGTCCTCTGATCTTCACAAAGTCGCGAAGGTTTCCCCCTTCGACGAATTCCATGGTGATAAAGTGATGCGGCCCCTGCACGGCGGTGCCGTAGACGGGGACAATGTTGGGATGCTTGAGCTTCTGACCGATGTCGCCTTCCCGGTGAAACAACCGCACCATGTCGGCGTCGTTGGCCCAGCGTTCACGCAGGACCTTGAGGCCGACCATCGAGCCGTCCGCGATCGACATTGCGCGGAACACGCGTGCGAAGCTGCCGGATGCATTCCGGTACAGCAACTTGTATCCCCCGAGGACGAGCCCGTCCGTTTCGCCCTTCCGGATCCGCTCCACCTGCAGGCTGGTGAGGAGATGCTGCCGTTCGAGGAGGGTCAGCAATGACTCCGCGGTCGACTGGGGCGTGCATTCCTGCATGACGCGCAGCAGTGCATCCGCCTCTACCAGGCGAAGCTGCCCCAACAGCGATGCCAGTTCGTCAGCAGTCCGCAGCGGCATGTGAGGTCGATCGGCGCCGGGGCCTACGTTCACCGTGGCAGGGAAACTCTTCCGGCGAACGCCGGCATTCACTCATCCGATCTGGCCGAACGCTCCGCAATCGATCCTCCGCTTCCCTGCGAGGATCCGGAGCGGCCGATGACGGGCGGCCCCCATCGAGTCTTCTGTCCGTCAGGCAGACCGACCAGCAGCCCGCTGTGACCTGACCAAGCCCCATCCTACCACCCATCAAACCCGCGTCAACGAGCGAGACCTGCGGTGTGGAACTTCGAGAGCGCTGCGGAGCAGTGCACGATCAGCCGCAGCCGGAACGGCCGCCGAATGCCGGCGCGGCCGCTGCGTCAGGAAGCGCTCCATACATCAATTGTCCTGCTGAGACCGTCGCTCGCACGGCAATCGTGTGCTCGTTGGGACAGTAATCGAAGAGGGTCAGATCAGCCGGTCCGCCCCTGGCGAGTCGGCCGATCTCGAATCCCAGCAGCCGCGCGGGGTTCCGGGACGCCATCTCCCACGCCTCTCCCAGCGAGATGCCCGTCATGCGGACCATGTTCGCAACGCAGACGTTGGTGATCTGTCCGGATCCGGCCAGGAGCTGACGTTGTCCGGCAATCACGATCGGGCCGTCGTCGAGGGCTTCAAACTCGGCATCGCCATAGGAGTAGACGCCGGGGGCGCAGCCGGCGAGTCCGGAGGCGTCGCAGGTGATGATCGTCCGCCGCAGTCCCTTGGTGCGGACGACGGTGCGAACCACGCTGTCGGGCAAGTGGTGTCCGTCGCTGATGAGGCTGGCCGCGAGGCGCGGCTCACCGAGTTGATCCCAGATGTAGTTGGGATGTCTCGGCAGCGCGGCGTGAGCTCCGTTTCCCAGATGGGTGCTGAGGGTCGCTCCGGCGTCGACCGCGGCGGCGATCTGCCGCGAATCGGCCGCGGTATGGCCGATCGCCACGCGGACGCCGCTCTCAACGGCCTGCCGGATAAACTCGACGGCGCCGGCAGCCTCGGGCGCCAGCGTGATGAGCCGGATGCGCCCGCCGGCGGCCCGCTGCAGCAACTCAAACTCATCCCAGTCGCATGCCCGCACGTGCTGCCGCGGATGCGCTCCGCGCGGTCCGTCCTCCGCCGAAAGATATGGCCCCTCCAGATGAAATCCGCAGGCCATTCGGGCTGCCCACTCCTCGCGCTCGCAGGCTTGGCGCAAGGCCTGAAACCCGGACTCCAGCGCGTCTCGCGAGTTGGTGATCAGCGTGGGGCACAGGCGCGTGATCCCGTAGCGGAAGTGGGCGTCCAGTGCGGTGAGCGCGGCGTCCGGCGTCAGCGCGGCATCGCTAAACCATGTTCCGGCGTGTCCATTGATCTGCAGGTCGAACAGACCCGGTCCGACGTAGGGACACCGCGAAAGATCACCCTCCGGGCGCACCGGATCGACGGACGCGATGCGGTCGCCATCCCAGCGCACACGCACCGGCTCTCCGGTGTCATAGCGGCGGGCCAAGAGTTGCTTCATCGAAGTGAATCCTCAGTTCTATGCAGTTTCGCCCTGGCCGGGTGGCTGGACGATGCGCGGCTCATTGAACTCAATGCAGCAGCAGGGGGTGACACCAGTTTGCGAAATCGCGGCTGTTGCCGAATTCACCGAAAGCCACGCGCAGGGTCAACTCACTCCCTCCCGCGATGTCCAATGGACCCACCGATATCGGCGGATCGGCGCCCCGGACCAGCCCGCTGGAGAAGAGCATCCGGCCGTCGAGCTCGATTATGAATTCCACGCTGCCCCCGCCTGCGGAGCGGTCATCGAGACCGATCTGCACCTGGAACCGACGATCTCGATCCGTCAAACGCCAGGTCGCTGACGTCCCGCTAAGCATACCGAGGCCGCGGGGATACTCGCGGTCCCTGAGTTGCAGGAATCCGCCCCGCACGTTGCGATTGACCTGCGTGAGCGGACCGGGACCAATGTACCTCACGATCGATTCTCGGATAGGAGAGGACTGCGACAGGATTTGTACGCGGTCGCCGAAAAAATCCAGCTGCGCGATCAATCCGGCCTCGAATTGGAACTCAGCACCGAACGCCGTCCGCGTCGAGAACGATCCCTCCGGCATCAGACGGAGTTCGCTGCACGTCAGCCAGGAACCGTCCCTCAGCGTGACCAGCACGTGCTCGGCCGGCGAGGGTGTCGCGCTGACCAGCGCGGAATTGAGTGCGAGCGACCGGACGCGATCAGGCGCCACGGTCACCGCGCCGACGGAGGTCGCGATGACGAACCCCTCGTCACCAGATGCCTGCAACTCACCCGTAAGTCGTCCGCCATCGATCAGCTTCAGGATGTCTCCGCCGAACGACACGGTGGACACTTCACGCACGAGGTCTGACCGGTCTCGTTCCAACTCCGGCGGCTGGATGATTGCGCCGCGCAACTCCTCGAGGGGGACGTTCCACGGCTCCTGACTGGGGAATTGCGTCCAACGGCATTGGAGTTGATCTTCCGAAATTCCCTCGACCGTGACCGCAGCGCGATCGCCGTTCGCAAACAATAACCACGGCTGACGGTCATGGTTCCGGAATGGGCCGGCCGGCAGAAGAACTTGCCGCAGATCACTCCGTGGGATGTGAACGACACGGCCATCCCCGCTCTGGACGTCGGCGCCCTCTCCATCCAGGCGGAGAAGCACTCCCTCGAGCTCCTGGCCATCGACCGTGCTGAGGATGCCCTGGGGACGATCCGCCGCGAATCCGGCGTCCATGCCGATTAGGACGAAAGCGATCCCGCTGAGGAGACTCCGCTGCAAGGAGTCATGTCTCGGGCGTTGACGCACGGGCATTGTGCCTCCGGGAAGCGGCCGTTGGCGCGACCGGATTCCGCGGAGAATGCTGGGAATGGAAGACTTCACCGTTCGAAAATCGGCAGATAGTTGTTCGGAACCTGAAGTGCGATCAGGGCCATGGCGGTTGCGTACTCATTGCCGATCCACGGATCGGACCAGCTGCCGTCTCCGAGTTGCAGGCCGATCAGCTCATCCCGCGCCGCCGGGTACCAGACTTCCCAGTAATCTCCCCCTGCGTGCCACGCTGCCTGAACTGCATAGTACTGACCGTAGAAATAGTACTCCTGGTTGCGCGATCCGATTGTGCCGGGGACGAACTGCATCAGGTAATCGAGGCCGCGCTGCGTGATGGGGCCTTCGGGAACTCCCGAAGTGTACAGGGCGACGACCGCGGCGGCGGACCGGGCGAACTTGCTCTCGGCCGCCTCCAGCAGCCGGTAGCGAAAACCTCCGTCCGTGTTCTGGCTTCGTTCGAGGTAGCTCACGCAGCGGTCGATCGTCTCCTTGGGGACCGAGATGCCGGCGTTGCGGGCGGCACGCAGCGCCATCGCCTGGCAGACGGTCACGGAGATGTCGGCTTCCTGCGATTCGGGCGTGTAGCGCCAGCCTCCCTGTTCGTTCTGAGTGTCGATGATCAACTGGACGGCGCGCTTGAGGACTTCGCGGACGTCGTCCCGCGGACTCATGCCGTAGACCTCGGCCAGGAAGAGCGTGGCGAAGCCGTGCCCGTACATGGGACCGTGATAGTATTTCCAGTCCGCCTCGACGATGTAGCCGTTCGGGCGGGCGCAGGTCATTACGTAATCCATGGCCCGCGATACATGCTCACCATAGGGGCCGCGGCCTGGGGTACTGCCAGACGCCAGGAACGACAGTCCGCAGAGACCGGTGACACCGGGGTTCACGCGATACCGCGTGAGCGTGCCGAACGAGCCGTCTTCCTGCTGGCGGCTGGCGAGCCACTCGAGTCCCGTGGCGATTGCCGCTTCCCCAGCCGGCGTAATCAGATGCCGGCTGTCTCGCGAGCCGGCGTCGTCCTGGGCGGCGGCGCAGCCGGCGCGCAACAGGAGTGCGAACTGCGTTGCGGCAATCCAGAGCAGGTTTGAGCGTCGAAGCGAGAGCCCTTTCATAAGACGACAATTGTAGCCGAACCCGCCGGAGTTCGCGCATCACGACATCGCCGACCACTATTGGAGTACGGCCTTCAGGCTGTCACGTCGACACGTCGCCGACAATGTCATGCGGCGCTCGGGAGACAACCTGGGAGGGAGGCTGAAGCCTGTACTCCAACGCGTTACTGCGGCACCGCTTCGGGATAGAACGAACCGTTCGGGCCGGGCGCCGGGCTGCCGTAGGGGTTGCCGTACTGCTGCCTCAAATAAGCTGTCCCGGCGCGCTCTTTCGCGAGAACCTGCTCGGAGCGCTGCTGCTCGTAGCCGAGCGGACGAAAGCCGGTGTCAGGGCCGATCTCCGAGTCGGGATAGGGGTCCTGAACCTGTGCCTGCGCGCGTTCGTACTGTGTGGAACGGGGGGCGAGTTCGGGAAAGCGCGTATTCCAGGGAGTCAGGCAGCCGCTGGCGGAAACGGCGGCGAGGCTCGCGACTGCGATCAGGAGACGATCCATCGGGATGGGCCTGTTGGAGACGCGCACTCCGAACGGAGCGGTGCGGGCGGGGACGCGGACTTTAGTCGATCGCAATCCGCGGGCCTAGAGGAATCGTGTTTCCCAGAATGCCCAGATGCCGCAGGCTTATTTCGTCGTGCGATCCGAGGGGAGCACGCTCGCGATCGTCTTCCTGGTGACCGGCCTGACGACCCCCTTCTCCGTGATCAGTGCCGCGATGTGTTCGGCCGGCGTGACGTCGAACGCCGGATTGTAGACGCCGACGCCATCCGGTGCGGTCTGGCGTCCCATGCCATTGGTGATCTCGGCGGAATCGCGCTGCTCGATGGGGATCTCGGCGCCGCTGTTCAGGCTCATGTCGAAAGTGCTGGACGGCGCCGCGACGTAGAACGGGATGCCGTGGGCCTTGGCCAGCAGCGCCACGGAGTACGTGCCGATCTTGTTGGCGGCGTCGCCGTTGGCTGCGATGCGGTCGGCGCCCGTGACGACCGCCTGCACGCGTCCTTCGCGCATCACCCAGCCCGCCATGGAGTCGCAGATGAGCGTCACCGGGATGCCGCGCTGCATCAGTTCCCAACTGGTGAGCCGGGCGCCCTGCAGCAATGGCCGCGTCTCGTCGGCATAGACGTGCAATTGCTTGCCGGCGGCCGCCGCGGCGAAGAAGACCGAGAGCGCCGTGCCGTCCCCGGCCGTGGCCAATCCTCCGGCGTTGCAGTGCGTGAGGACGCCCATGCCGTCCTGCAGGAGTTCGGCACCGTGCCGGCCGATGGCGGCGCACATGTCCCGATCCTCGCGCTCGATCTCGCGGGCCTCCTCGAGTAGACGCTCCAGCATCTCGCGCGGCGATGCATGGGCTTTCTTCGCAGCGACGCGCCGCATGCGGTCGATGGCCCAGAACAGATTGACGGCCGTCGGGCGGCTCCCCGCGAGGAATTCGGCGACTTCGGCCAGTCGCCGGTCGAAGGCCGCGCGATCGGTGTTCGCGACCGACTGCAGACCGACGACCATCCCATAGCCGGCAGCGACGCCGATGGCCGGTGCTCCCCGCACGCGCAACGACCGGATTGCTTCCCAGACAGTCTCGACGGAGCGGCATTCAATCTCGCGGCACTCGGTGGGGAGCAGCGTCTGGTCGATCATCCACAAGGAGCCATCGACATCTCCCTGCCACCGCAAAGTGGGTGGAGTTGAAGTGAGTTGAGTCCTCATTATTGCCTGCATTGCGCCTCCGTGTTGTCGTTCAATGGCCGCGACCTGGCTGTTTAGAAAGGAAAGTTGGAACAGGAGGTAACAGAGGTACCTGAGAGAAAGGGGCTGCTGAGGGGTCTGCACCGGGTCAGCTACGGCCCGGCGACCGCGGGGGGAGGCGCACCCGAATGAATCCTAAAGCAATGCCCGAATAACTCTGCGGTAACTCATGATTGACTCTCGCCTGCTTCCTCCGTTTCCTCTGTTGCCTCCTGTTCTTCCTCTCCATCGTTCTGACGAGCGGCATGCACCCGCTTCGTATACATGTGCACTTCCATGCTGGACATGGAGAGTGTCCAGTCCGGGGTCCAGGCGTCCGGGACGGTGAACCGGCAGTGTTCGGGAACGCGCAGGGCCAGCCTGGCGTCCGGCGCCGAGATGTCCGGCCTGGCCAGCCGTTCCAGCGCCCGCATCAGCGGCGAACCCGGCTGCAGCTTCTCCGCCAGCTTGTAGGGGGGGTCGAAGAAGATCAGGTCGTAGGGGAGCACGTCAAGGTGTGTCTGTGGACGAAACGAGGTCCGCACCGCATCCGTCTGCCAGCAGACGGTGCGGTCCTCGACCCCGAGCGTCTCCACGTTCTGGCGGAGCAGATCGGCCGCGACGCGGTCCTGCTCGAAAAAGACGACCGATTGCGCCCCGCGACTGAGCGATTCCAGGCCGAGCGTGCCGGTGCCGGCGAAGACGTCGGCCACGCGGGCATTGCGGACCGACTCCTCGATCCGCTCGAACAGCGTTTCCTTCACCCGGTCGGTCATCGGCCGGGTAGTCAGCCCCGGGACTGTCAGCAGTCGGCGACGCCGGAACTGACCGGCAATGATCCGCATGTCAGACGTCCGGCTCCGCGTCGTCCCGCTGCTGTTCGGCCACCATCTCCTGGTAGCGGCGAATGATGTCGGCCGCTTCTTCGGCCACGGATTTGAACTCCTTCTTCTTGACGGGCGGGATGGCCATCGCCGGGGTTTCCCGGAGCGCCGCGCGGCCAGTGATGATCGTTGTGTCGGCTGCGCTCAGGTGCTCGCTGGTGTCCCCTTCCGTGAGCAGCGCGCTGATGTCGTCATCGGAGAGGGAACTGGGGTCCGGCTCCCGGCGGGGCGGTGCGGGGCGCTTCACGCCGGTGACGGCAAGCTGAAAGGTCATCGGACCCACCGTCAGCGTGCTGCCGGCCCGCATGAGCACCTGTTCGCTGTGTCCGATCGGCACTGAATCGATGAACGTGCCGTTGCGGCTGTCGAGGTCCTTGACCAGCACCCCCTCGGCGGTTGGAGTGAGCAGGCAGTGCTGGCGGCTGACGTCTTCAGAGCCGATCCGCACTCCGGCCGTCTCATCGCGGCCGACCATGACCTCCGGTCCGGCGACCTTGATGCGCTTGCCTTTGTATTTACCGGTCTGGACTACAAGGACGTACATGAAATCGCCCGCTGCTCAGATCGCTCGCCGCGCTCCCCGTCGGGTCGCGGCTGAACGGAGTCATCGTTCGCATGGAATGGTTGAGAGTGCGTCACGCGTGCCGCGGCACGACCACGGACTGTCCACAACGTGGGCAATTCAGGGTGCGTCCCCGATGCGCCTGGCTGACCCGCAGCCGTTTACCGCATTCACCGCACTCAAACTTGACCTTGGCATCATCCATGTCGGAGTCGGAGCCCAGGTGGGTCCTGGCCCAGGCGTCGTTGGCGATGCGCTGCACGCGTCCGATCAGTTCGTCGGGATCGTAGGGTTTGGTCATGTAGTCATCAGCGCCGACCCGCCGCGCGAGATCGCGCGCATCGTCCATGTCGATCGCCGTCAGGAACATCACGGGGATGCTGTCGTTGATCCGCTTGAGCTGCTCACAGACCTCGAAGCCGGTCACGTTGGGGAGCATGACGTCGAGGATCACGAAGTCGGGCTGGCGCATGGTGAAGGTCGCCTGCGCCTGGCCGCCGTCCTTCGCTACGTCCACGTCGATGCCGCGACGCTGCAGAAACTCGCGCAGAAACTCAGCCTCATCCCGGTCGTTCTCCACGACCAGAACGCGATTCACGATCGCATCGGCAGAGTTGAGGTCGACCATTGAGGGAACCCGGCGGGTCACGCGGACCGCGGGATGGTCCGAACGGCGATATTCTAACCTCATTGCACTCCAGCGCTCAATCGCGAATCAACGGGGTATGCGGCTCCGCGCAGCCCGTACAGTTCTGAACCCGCGTCAACGGGAAACGGACCGCGATTTCTGTTGATGATCAATCGTCCGAAACACGTCCCTGCGCGGGACGGCGAGTCTGAAGCACGGCGGCCAACGCGACAGCTGCGGTTTCGATACGGAGGATGGTCTGACTGAGGCAGACGGGCCAGGCGCCCAGAGCGCGGGCCGTCCGCAATTCATCCGTGGTGAAACCTCCTTCGGGGCCGACCGCCGCACACCATCGTTCAGGCGACAACCGTCTCTCTGTAAAACGTTCGAGCGTTTCATTTATTGGAATGCCGTCGGGATCGGCGACCAGAATCGGCCCGCGGGTGATCTCACGTTGCAGCCATTCGCTCCACGGCGCCGGCTGTTCGACCCGCAGCAACCTGTTTCGGCCGCATTGTTTGCAGGCGGCGATCACCGTCTGCTGCAGCCGTTCCAGCTTGCCGGTTCCCGGGTCCGCGACGCTGCGCCCGGTCTGTAATGGAATCCAGGCGTCCACACCCAGTTCGGTCAGCTTCTCGATCATCCATTTGGCGCGGTCTCCCTTTGGCGTCGCCGTCGCGATCACGATCTCAGGTCCGGGCGTGGCCTCCCCTGGCGCAACACTGTCGATCCGAAGCCGCGCATCTCGCTTGCCGATCGCCACAACGGTCGCGCGCGCTGCGCCGCCGCGTCCATCGAACAGCGCGACCTCGTCGCCGACCTGCGTCCGCATCACGCGCGCCAGGTGATGGAACTCCTCATCCCGGAGCACCACTTCCCCTTCCAGAGGGGCGTCGAGAATGTAACGGTCCACCTCGCTCTCCCTCCGGCAGTTTCTGCCGTTACCTCACTGAATCCGTGCGGACACGATGGCCGATCATATAAGCAGACTCGCCGCCGGTCACAGGCTGACCGTGCGCCCGCGATAATCTCGACTGCCCCACCGCCGGCCGACGGCACGGACGCCTCATGCCCCCCCACTGCGACAATCTCGCTTCCGCGACCGATATTTCGTTTCAGGAACAGCGCGCCGAGGCCGGGCTGCGTGCCTGGCTCAACGAGCCGCCGCAACTGGAGGCGTTCGCCCGGTTGCATCACCTGCTCTCCCGCAGGTTTGGCTGCGGCGTGCTGAGTGGCCCGGCCCATTGCGGGAAAACCCTCATTTTACAGGCATTCTGGACGCAGGCCGCCCGCACCGACTGCCGTCCGGTGCTCCTCAACGGCTCCGGTCTCGACGCCGACTCACTGTTGTGGGAACTCGCCGCCGTTTGCGGACTGGGGTTGGCCCCCAATGAGTCGCCGCGGATTGTGCGGCTGTCGGTGTCGGACTACTTCACCGGCCTGCTCGAATCCGGCCGGCAGCTCGTCCTGCTGCTCGACCATGCCGATGCAATGGCGACCGATGCGCTGCACGCATTCACCCGGTTGCTGCGGCCGGCCGAATCCTGCGGCCGGTTGACCGTGATCTGGTCGGCCCGCACGCCGCTGGCAGCCGGCGTTCGTGAGATCCTGCTGCCGTTGACCGAGCTGCGAATTGACGTCAGCCCCCTGTCGGAGTCCGCAACGGAAGCGTTTGTGCTGCAGGCTTCGGGACAGCCGGCGGGAACCTTCGAACCGCAGGCCGTCGCCGCGATCCGGCAGCATTCCGCCGGGCGTCTCCGTCGTGTGGACCATCTTTGCCGACTGGCGATGCTGGCCGCCCAGGCCGACGACCGCCCCGTGGTCACCCGCGAGCTGATCGATGCGGCCGCGCTGGAGCTCGCCTGAGGAGTGATTCGCCGGGCGGAGCGCGGGTTTCCAGCTCGGAGGAAGGGATTGGAGCCGTGCGGGGTTCTCGGCGATTTCGACGAACTGCACCATGAAAAACCGTTATTCCGTGGCCCTCGCTCCGCCTGATATCATCGGCGGCGCACCCGTGCGTCCCATTCTCCGCACTCACGGACGAGGAGCCGAGCATGCACGCTGTCTATCTGTTGCAACGGGCGGCCCAGGCCGGCTGCGTCCTGGCTGCCCTTTTGATCTCAACGGGGCCACTGACCATGGCGCAGGATGACGACCAGCCCATCGAGCCAACCTTCGCCGAGGAGGATCCTGGGGCCGAGGAATCGTGGTTCAACCTGCGACTGCCCACGCTGGGAGGGCGGCAGTTCTGGGGAGACGTCCATCATTTTCGCGGCTGGCGCATCCAGCACAACGTGCTCACGGACACGTATCGCCTGCTCGATCCGGACGACTACCGGCATGCCTGGGGAACGCACCGAGCCTGCCTCAACGAGCTGTCCAGAATCCAGGCCGAGCAAAACCTGGAGCCGATGCGCGGGCCGGTCGTCGTGGTCGTGCACGGTATTATCCGCTCGTCCAAATCCTTCAGCCGGATGCGCGCGCAGCTGGAAGAAGACGGTTACACCGTCGTCGGGTTCGATTACCCCAGCACGCGCGTGACGATCCAGGAGTCAGCCGAGTACCTGCATCGGATGCTCGGATCGCTCGACGGCGTGACGGAGATCAACCTGGTCGTGCACAGCATGGGGGGCCTGCTGGTCCGCACCTATCTGCAGGAGCACCAGGACCCGCGGATCAAACGGATGGTGATGCTGGGAGTGCCGAATCATGGGGCCAACATGGCCAACATCATGCAGTCCAATCCGCTGTTCCGGCTGTTCTTCGGGCCGGCCGGGCAGCAGCTTGTTCACGATCCTGAAGGCTTCATCGCGGGATTGCCGACACCGCGGTTCGAGTTCGCCATCATCGCGGGCGCCCGCGGGATTGAGGGGGGCTGGAACCCCCTCATCGACGGCGACGATGACGGCACCGTCGAACTCACCAACACATACCTGCCCGGTGCGGCCGATTTCATGACCGTCTGCGGGATGCATTCGTTTCTGATGGACCGGGAGGACGTGATCGCCGCCACCCGCTGCTTCCTCCAGTCCGGAGCGCTCCGCCCGACCGGTGATCGGCAGCCGATCCTGCCGATCACGGGAGTCCCGACGGCGACGCTGACGTCACAGTGATGCTTCCGCTAGTTGGGCCGCAGGATGACGCGGATCGTTTAGATCGGCGCGGATCGTTGAGCGTGTCCGGATGCGGGATGCGTGAGGAGCGCCCGGCCCGCTGGGCCGGGGCCAAACGAAGGCTAATCGTTTCCGCAGTGTTGGGGAATTGGTGCGAGGCACTCCGGCGTCGTGTTCAACTATCATGGCGTGACCGGCGATGCCCTCTCAACGTCCCTGACCGCTGCTGTCGATGGCCCGCGATCTTCTCATCGACGGTTACAACCTGATGCACGCCGCCGGCATTGCGCGCGACTCCTATGCGCCGGGGGATCTGGAGCGCTGCCGCCTGCGACTGCTGGTTCTGATCGCCGGCTTCCTGAGCGACCAGCAGCGACAGCGGACGACGGTCGTATTCGATGCAAAGGATGCCCCGGTCGACGGTTCGCGGCAGGACATGTTTCAGGGGATTCTGATCGAGTATTCCCCGCGCGGGCAGGAAGCGGACGACGTGATCGAGGCGCTGATCCGTACTCACTCTGCGCCGAAGCAGTTGCTGGTGGTCTCAAGCGATCACCGGCTGCACAAGGCCGCGCGGCGGCGCCGCGCACATGTCCGCGACAGTGACCGATTCCTGGACGACTGCGAGAGGCGGGCGCGGAAGCGTTCTGCGCGACCTCCGGAACTGAAACCCGAGGAAGACCTGTCGCCGGCGATGCTGCAGGCCTGGCTGAACGCTTTCGCCGACGTCGATCCGGCCGCGATTCGGGCAGAACTGTCGGCGAAGGAGCCGCCGCGACCGGCGCCGGCGCCAGTTGCGGAACCGCAAATCTCCGGGGAGACGGGGGAACCACCCGCACCGGAGCTGCCGGAGATCCCGGACGACGAACTCGATTTCTGGGAGCGCCGCGTCAGCGAGCTGTACGACGATTGAAGGGACGCGCTCGCAGAGACGCAGAGACGCGGAGCACCGATCGAACTGTCCCGCGCAATCGTCAGTTACTGGAGGCGGGGCGTGCGACCTCGACTGCACTCGCCAGATATCGAGGAGTTCACCCGTTCGTCCGGCCTCAGAGAGGCCGGCTACAACCGTTTCGACAACGCTCCCTTGTCAGATTCTCTGCGTCTCTGCGAGAGTTCTTCCCCGCATACGCTTCTTTCAGTTCGGCTCGGCGAGGTACTCGACGGCGCGTTGCAGCAGGCGATCGTGGTAGTCGGCGACGTTGTCGCTGGTCAGCAGGATGACCTCGTCCGGGACCGGAGGATTGCCTTCCAGTTCTTCGCCATTCGGCCGGAATGTGCGGCCCATCGACCAGATGAACTCCGCGACCGGTCGGCCGGTGGTGGGGATGGTGATGTTCTCCTCCCATTCCCAGGTGTTGCTGTAGCCGCCGGTCGGCATGCCGATGCTGTGGCAGAGTTCGTTGTCGATCACCATGGAGGCGATCTGATCGACCTGCGATCCGACCTGGCTGCCGAACAGGCACACCATGCGACCGGTAAAGTGCTGCGGCGCGGGTTGTAGCACGCCGTCGGAATCGCGCGGCAGATGCCGCAGCTTGAACGGCACTGGATCGGTATACGCGGCGCCGCGCTCCACGGCCCCGCGGACGTCCTCGTGCAGCCAGTCCCGCAGGCGCGGCGACCGTTCCCGGCTGATGATGAACGGCTCAATGACTTCCGAGATCCGCAGATCGCCGAACGTCGTTTTGAAAGGCTTGCCCAGCAGCACCTGCAGGGCCAGCACCCCGTCCGAGCCGCCGCTGGAGCGGGTGAAGTCCACGATGACATCGTGCTCGAACAACTGGTTGCCGGAGGCGTAGGCGACCAGATGCGACAGGTCCTCGCTCAGATGGTCCTTCTCGAAATCCTTCCACTCGAAGGCGACGATGCTCTGCCCGTCCAAGGGGCGGTACATGTCGAACGAGGGCAGAGAGAGTGAGAGCGTGAAGCCGGGAAAGGTGCGGCTCGGCTGCGGGTGCCAGCTCACGTTGTCCGCCTGCATGCCGGCCAGCCGCAACTCGTACTCCTCACCGGCCGCGTTGCGCAGCCGATAGGCGAACTCGCGCTGTTCGTTCAGCGTCGGCCAGTAGGCCGGCTGCCGGCCGAGCGCCTCGGCCAGCGACCAGGCGCGGTTGTTCAGCGTCGAATAGAGCAGGTACGGCCCGACCACCGAGTCGAACTCCGCGGGGGACTGTCCATTGATCGAGACCAGGACGTCGCCGAGCTGCGGGACGACATCGTTGCCTTCCACATCGTAGGAAACGCGCTGCACGCAGAAGATGTGTTCGTCCAGCCGCTCGAAGTCCGGAGCGAACTCCACTCCTGACGCGTACTCGTCGCCGTCGACGGGAAGTCCGCCTTCGATCGGCGTGACCTTCATGTGCGCGTCCCGGCGGACGGCGCTCAGTTTGCAGACGGCCCGGAACAGTTCGAGGTCGCTCTCGGCCGCGGCGAACTCATCCCGGAGCGGGGCGGCATCCTGCTCGAAGTCCAGTCCCAGCTTCTCGCGCTTGATCTCGGAAAACGCATGCCGTCTAAGCGTTTTGGCGACGAGGTCATCGAACAGCGCGAGGCGGTCGGCCTCGGTGTGCGGCGGCGGAGGTTCGACCGGATCTGCTTCGGGTGGCGGCGAAGTCGATGCGTCCGAGGGGGTCTGAACGTCCGTGACAGGAGAGGACTGCACGCCGGAAGGTTCGCTGTCCGTGGTTCTCGAGCAGGCTCCTGCACAGCAGAACAACAGCAGCGCCGGCCAAATCCGACGATAACGATTCACCATGACATTGTTTCCCTCGAGCGTTCACCCACACTGCGCGAACCGTACGCCACCGCTGATTCGCTCGTCAATCGTTGAATCGATCCTCGCAGTGATTCCTGGGACAGCCAGCAGGGTTGAATTTCGCACAAGCGACTTTTTATGAGAACTGGCAGTCGGTACGCTGATCGCGGATGTTTTTAAGCCAGCAGGATTCTTCCATGATCTCTCGCCGCCATTTCCTTCAGGGGGCCGCCGCCACAGCGTTGAGCGTGCCGTTGATTAGCTCGGCCTTTGCGCAGACGGCAGCCGCGCGCAAGCGGCTCGCGATCGTCACCACCGTGTGGACGTACCGCTCGCACGCCTGGCACATGGCTGAGCGATTCCTGGACGGCTATCCGTGGCAGGGAAAGTGGCATCGCCCGCCCATCGACGTCGTCTCCGCGTATGTCGATCAGCAGCCGGAGGGGGACCTCAGCCGCGGCCGGGCCGCGGAGTCGGGATTCACCATTTACTCCACCGTCGCCGAAGCCCTGCGTTGCGGCGGCGAGCGGCTGGCGGTGGATGCGGTGCTGCTGATCGGCGAGCACGGGAGCTATCCGGTCAACGAGATTGGCCAGAAGCAGTATCCGCGGTATGAACTGTTCAAGCAGATTACCGATGTGTTTCGCGAGGACGGCCGCGCGACGCCGGTGTTCAACGACAAGCATCTCTCTTGGAACTTCGAGTGGGCCCGCGAGATGGTGGACCTGTCGCGCGAGCTGGATTTCCCGTTTCTCGCCGGGTCATCACTGCCGGTGACGTGGCGGATGCCGTCTGTTGATCTGCCGTACGGTGCGAATGTCGAGGAGATCGTCTGCGTCGCCTACGGGCCGACCGACATCTACGACTTCCATGCCCTGGAGTCGCTGCAATGCATTGCCGAGCGGCGGGCGGGGGGTGAAACCGGCGTTGCGGCGGTGCAGGCGTTGCGGGGCGACGCGGTGTGGTCGGCACTGGGAAAAGGGGGCTGGGCGAGCGGCGGACTGGACCCGCGGCTGTTCGAAGCCTGCCTGTCGCGCAGTCACACACTCGCGCAGGCTGAGAGCTACAGCGACCGTTACCCGACGCCGGAGCAGATGCAGCAGTTCGTCTCCGATCCCATCGCGTACCGCATCGAGTACGCCGACGGCCTGAAGGGAACGATGCTGCTGATGAACGGCCTGGTCGAAGACTTCACGGTCGCCGCACGCCTCGCAGGAGAAGCGGAGCCGTTCTCCACGCTGCTTCATCTGCCTCCGAATCCGAACGTCGTGTACTCGGCCGCGCTGATGAACAAGGCGGAGGAGACGTTCCTGACCGGGACGGCTCCGTATCCGGTGGAGCGGACGCTGCTGACGAGCGGGCTGGTCGCCGCCAATCTGCAGAGTCTGGCCGACGGCCAGCAGCGGATGGAGACGCCGCATCTGAAGATTGAGTACATGGCGCCACGCGAGTCGCAGTTTGCACGGAGCTAAAGGACAACTCGCTTGAAAGTAGCCGGGTCACTCTGTGACCCGGAGGCGACGTGCGGTCGACAATTGGCTGTCCTATGCGAACGGGTGTCGGAGCGGATTTGTGCAGTCCGCACAAATTGGCCCCGGAGAAAGCTCAGCGTGGTCGTGGATTCAGCGGACGGCACACGGAGTGTGCCTACGACTTACCCGGCGAGGCGGAGGCGCTTGAGGAGGCTGGACCACTTGTGGCGGCGCTCGCTGCGGTGGGCGGCGGATTCGTCGACGACCCAGTTCAACTGGATCGAACGGCGGACGCCGTCGAAGGGCTTGTGACCGTGCCAGGCGTTTTCCCGGCAGCGGAAGGCGACGAGGGTTCCGGCTTCGGCCGGCACTTCGGCGATCACGTCCTCGATGTCGTCCGGCGAACGGAGCAGCCGCAGGTTGCCGCCGGCGGCCTGCCAGTTACGGTTCAGATAGATCAGGACCGTGATCAGCTTGGTCTTGCTGTCGATGTGGATCTGTCCGTCCTTAGTCCGCGCGCGGCCGCGGACCGTCAGGGTTGGCGGGCGGTCGGTGAGGTCGATACCGAAGTGCTCGGCGAAGGCGTCGCGCACGTCCGGCCGCAGCAGTGCATCCACCAGTTCCTGAAACCCTCCGCCGTAGCTCAGGGAAGAGAGGGGGAAGCTGCCTCCCTTGTCGATCTGCGGGAAATCCCGTTCCACCCGCTCCAGCGCGGCGGCGTCAATGAAGTTCGGCACAATGCAGTGCTCGAACGGATTGCGCACCAGCGGCGTCTTCCGCAGTTCGTCGATTCTCAATACCGACATTCAGCACCTCTTCCGGGACAACGGAACACGGATCTTCACTCGAGGCAATTCAATTAGCCCGCGGCGTAAGCGAGGGATTGAATTGTCGAGGAACGCTCATTCCCTCGCTTGCGCTTCGGGCTAGAGTGACTCTGCGTCGCTTATTCATCGCCTGCTACATCAGTTTGGCTGCTGCGACAGCGGGAGGTTAAGCTCGGTCATCCGGTCCCGGACGGCGGCGGCCGCTAGGACCGCGTCGTCAGGGGGGACGTAGGTCCAATGGTCAAGACGCCCCTCGAATGGACGGGTGATGCCGGATCGGCGAAACCCGTCGTGGAAGCGGCGATGCCGCCGGGCGGAGAGTCGCTCGGTTAAGTGTTCGATGTAGACGGGGCGACCGGTGGCGGCGGCCTCGCTCGCCATCGAGACCGAATCGCCAGTGACGATGATCCAGTCCGCAATGCTGAGGGCCGCCAGGTACGGATTGGTCTCGCCGCCGGACCAGACGTGATGCCGCTTGCCGAATTCGTCATGCAGCCGCTGGCTGATCGGCGCGGGCGTGCGTCGCGAGGCGACGATGATCAGGCGCACCTCGTCGCGGTCCACGACGGCATAGAGTTTGTCGATGAGCCGGTTCGTGTCCGCCTGAGTCCAGCCGTAGTACCGATTCGGCCCGCCCAGCAGCACGGTGAGGATCCGTTCGTCGTGCTGCTGAAAACTGCGGGCCAGCTCGCTCTCGCGCGCTGCGTGCAGCAGCTCCTCGGTGATCGGATGGAGGGCGCCGAGCGTCTGGACGACGTTGGGGCCTTCGACTTCGTCGTGCGCGGGAGCGATGACGACGTCGAAGTTGCCGGAGGCGACGATCGGATCCTGGATGAAGACCGTGCAGAGCTGGTTGCCCCATTCGCGCTTGAAGCGGATGGCCGGGATGACGCTGTGCCGGCCGCAGGCGATGATCAGCCGGGGGGGGTGGTCGACGTCCAGCTTGCGGCCGTCTTCGACGACGTCGAACGTGCGGGGAATGAGCGAGAGGGGCATCCACCGCCAGGGTTTGTTCAGCCGGGTGCGGCGAGGCTCGAAGTGGTGTCCGACCGCGGACGCCAGCCCGCGCATCTGGCTGAGCATTCCGGCGACGCCAATGGAGAGGCCCCAGCAGGTCGGCAGGCCGATGCGACCGGCGACGGGCGAGCGGTGCGATTCCAGCGAGCGGGGCTCAAAGTGCGGACCGCCGGCGTCGCGCGGCGAAGTTCGCGCACGGTGGCCCGTCGTCCGTGAGTCCGATCCGCTCGACACCCCAAGCCTCCCTGCGTGGGTTCGCCGATGATCATGGAGGTCTGCCACTGCTTCGGCAGACCGCATCGGCGCGGAAACTTACGCCAGCTAGCGATTTGGGGTCAATATCGGATGGGGAGCGCGGCGACGCGCCGCGCCCGGCAGGAAGGGGTTGCTGCGTCCGCTCGCTACGGGTTATTGCGTCCGCTCCCTGCCGGTCGCGGCTCATTGGTGGCTTCCGGTTCAATGTGAGATCAGAGGCGTGAGGGTTACGCCTGTTCTTCGGCGGCCGCCACAACTCGTGAGAGTGCGGCCAGATTGGCTGAGAGTTTGCGGAACAGAGCGTAGGTGGGGATCCCGGCTGCGATGCCGCCGAATGCGACGACAAACGTCGTGGTCGTCTCCTGAGTGCCCTGGTCCAGTCGCGCGGCGGCCAGCAGCCCGATGATCGCGAGGAGCGGAACCGTAAAGACGCCGCCGAAGTAGAGGGGGAGCCGCTGCTGCAGCCTTTGGAGTTCGCGGACGTCGGACTCGTCGCACACGCCGCATTGCAGATACGTGGGGTACAGCCGCCGGACGCAGGAATAGGAGACGAGAAAGAACGGATAAGACGCCGCGATCAGCCCGCAGATGGTGAGGGAGCCGATGAACAGCGCATACACCTGCGGCCGCACGTCGCCAACGGCAAGGTGGAGCGCGATCGGGTAGGTCAGTCCGGATGTGACCCACATCGCCAGGCAGATCAGCGACGAACGTTCCCCCAGCCTGAGACAGTCGATTCGTCGAGCGGCGTCCACTTCCCTGGGCCGCTTGCGATTGGCATGAGCGGCCTTGACGCCGTTGACGACGCGGGCCGTCATATAGACCCCGATGCCGATGCCGATCGGAAACGCGACCGCGTTGACCCAGTTCGCTGTGGTGTAAAAGACCGGCAGCAGTTGCTCGGCGTTCGGCTCGTGCTTGAGCAGGTTGTGGTTGTAGATCCAGTTGTAGATGCCCGCGAGGCCGCTCGGAACGAGCAGCATCGAGATCAGGATGGGAATCGCAAACGTGCGCCGCCAGCTGTGGGCTTCGTCTTCGACCGGGTCAACGAGTTCGCGGGCCTGGGGGTCGAGGCAGATCGACAATTGTCGCGCCAGTTCGGCGGGGGTCTGCCAGCGATCGGCGGGGTTCGGTGCGAGGCAGCGGTCGAGGACGCGCTTGAGCGTGGCGGGACAATCCTGCGGCGTGGGGATGCCGCGGTCCGCGAGCTTCTGCGAGACGGGCCGCTTCGTATCCAGGCGGGTGCTGATCATGCGGTCCAGCATCCACTGCCAGTCGCCATCGGGAGGCTGCTCACTGAACGGTCGGGAACCCATCAGCAATTCGCAAAGCACCACGCCGAGCGAGTAGATGTCCGACCGGCCGTCGAGATCCTGGGCCTGCCGCTCATGCGCGGGATGAAAGGCCTCCAGCTGCTCCGGCGACATGTACGCAAGGCTCCCGCCGAAGTAGGCCGCCGGCGTTGCGCCGCTGACCTTGTCGCTGTAACTGATGTTGAAGTCCGCCAGCTTCGGCTCGGCATCGGCGGTCAACAGGACATTGGCCGGTTTGACGTCGCGATGCAGAACCCCCTTCTTGTGCGCGTACTGGAGGGCTTCCGCCATTCGGGTCCCCAGCCAGGCAATCGTTTCCGGCCAGGACATGGCGGCCAGTTTCTTGCGCAGCGGGGAGCCGCTGGGTCTCAGTTCGCCGCGGTGTTCGAGGGCCGCATCGACGACGTCGAGCAGCAACTGGCCGCAACGCTGCTGGGGAGGAGTCTCCCGCGCGCGATGCACCACGCTCTGCAGGGTGCCGCCGGGGACGTATTGCATGTAGAGCAGCCGCAGTCCGCGCTCAGGCAGGACGCGCTGATCGAAGACGCGGACGATCGAATCGTGATCCAGCTGGGCGAGCGTCTGCGGTTCGGTGCCGGAGTCCGCAGAGACTTTGACCGCCACGAGGCGCTGCATCGATTTCTGCCGCGCGAGGAAAACCTTCGCGAAGGCCCCTTTCCCCAGGCCGACGAGCAGTTCGAAGTCGTCGAGCGTTTCTCCGGGTTCGACGGCGTCAAGCGTCTGCATGACGCCCCGTTTGACGATCGTCGTCGAGCGGTAGTCGTCGCCGATCCCCAGGAGCTGCTGCAGCGTGGCGGCGTGTTCGGGGAATTCTTCGAGATACTCCTGAGGGTCGACCTGCAGGCCGCTGGCTCGGCGGACCAGAAACTCCTCGTAGATCAGATCGGCCGGGACGCCCCGCTGGTCGGCCAACTCGGGGAACTCGGTCCGGTATTCCTCGAGGCGCTTGGGGATGTTGAACTGCACCCAGCGGTATTCGAGGTCGCTCTTGATCAGTTCGACGAGGACGGTCCGCCGCAGGGCGGAGTCGGCCGGCAGAAAGTCGGTGATCGACGGCGGCGCCTGCTGCGCCTCCCACTCATCGACGAAGCGGCAGACGTGGTTCGCCAGCAGCGAAAAGGTTTCGGCTCCCTGGTCGGACGAGACGTGCGTCTTCTCGCCCGTTGAGGCAGCCGAGGGCGGGCTGACGGGAGTGTGCGAACTGGAACTCATGACGCCGCCAGGTGGGACCGGATCAGCACCAGCGCGCTGATGATAATCCTCATCGAGGCCGGTCGCCAACGCGGTCGCCTGCGGCTCTCCGCTAAGCGGGTGACTTTTTGACCTTCTTCTTCGCAGCCTTGGCGCTTCCGCGACTTCTTTTCGCTGTCTTCTTTCCGGGGCCGGCGAGATCACGCAGCGTGCGCATGTTGACGGCGTCCATCTCTTCGCCGTCCCGCGTCTCCTTGTTCGTTTCGAGGTACATCGGCAGGTCGGCGAACCGTTTGTCGTTGAGGACGCGGCGGAATGGTTCGAGGCCGATGTGCCCTTCGCCGATGTGAGCGTGGCGGTCCACGCGGCTGCCGAGTTCGCGCTTGCTGTCGTTGAGGTGAAAGGCGCGGATGCGGTCGAGGCCGATGACGCGGTCCAGCTCACGGACCGTCGCCTCGTACTCGGCATCGGTCCCGAGGGGATAGCCGGCCGCGAAGATATGGCAGGTGTCTACGCAGACGCCCATGCGCTCGGGGTATTTCGTGTGCTCGATGATGTAGGCGAGGTGCTCGAACCGATGCCCCAGGTTGGTTCCCTGCCCCGCCGTGACTTCCAGCCACACTTCGATCGCGGCGCCCTTCGTTTTCCGGCAGGCGATGTCCAGCCCCTGCACGACGCGCGCGAGCCCCGCCTCCTCGTCGCTGATGACGAACGAACCCGGATGCATCACGACGCCCAGCAACCCGAGCGCCTCCGCACGCTGGAGCTCTTCGATGAAGGCCGCCGTGGACTTCTCCCACAGGGCGTCATCGGGGCTGGCGAGATTGATGAGGTAGCTGTCATGCGCGCACGGCTTGCGGACTCCCGTCCGCGCCAGCGCCTCCCGGAACAGCCGGACATCCTCATCGGACAACGGCTTGGCCCGCCACTGGTTGTTGTTCTTCGTGAAGATCTGAACGGTGTCCATGCCGAACTGCGCGGCGGCGTCGACGGCCTTGTAGTAGCCTCCGGCGATGGACATGTGGGCGCCGAGGAGCGGCATCGGTGCGGTTCCTCCTACCATCAAGTGAATTCGATTCGATGACCTGCACGAGACCATACCAGCTTGCCGTTGAACTGGCACCCGCATGCAACAAGTGAGAGCAACAAGTCGCCAGGGGGCAGGAGTCTTTGTGTCCTTGGTGTCTTTGTGGTGAAATCCGGTCTGGAGGCCAGCTGGCACATTGACCGCGAACATGACGCACAATGCGTTTATCCCCCGGATCGGCCTCACTCTCGGCGACGTCGCAGGCGTCGGACCGGAGATTGTGGCGCGCGCACTGGCGAACTCTGAAGTGGGCCGCGCATGCCGTCCGGTCGTGTTTGGACATCCTGCGGTGCTGCGGCGGGCGGGGGAGCTGGCGGGCACTGGATTGAGCGTGATTGAGGTGACTTCGATCGCCGAGGCCTGTGGGGTGAATGACGGCATTCCCTGCCTCAACCCGGCGGGGGATGATGCGTCGCAGGTTCCTCCGGGCGCCGTCGATCCCCGCGCCGGTCACGCGGCGTATGAGGCACTGATGGCTGGGGCTCGAGCCGCGCTCAGCGGAGAGATTGATGCGATTGTCACGGCTCCGCTCAACAAGCTCGCACTGCATCACGCCGGACACGATTATCCCGGCCATACCGAGATCCTCGCCCAAGTCTGCGGGGTCCACGAGTTCGCGATGATGCTCTATCTGCCGCCCGGAGAAATCGTCGCCGGTCCGCACGGCCTGGGAGTGGCCCACGTCACGCTGCACACGTCGATCGCCAGCGTCGCGGGGCAGATCACGACGGAGGGGGTGGAGAAGACGATCCGGCTGGTGGACGATTTCATGCGGCGCGTCGGCTGCGCGTCGCCGCGAGTGGGCGTGTGCGCGCTCAATCCGCATGCGGGAGAGGGGGGGCTGTTCGGGGATGAGGAGTCGGGCATTATTGAGCCGGCCGTGCGGCGCGCGAGCGCTACCGGAAACCCGGTTTCTTCAAGAAACCGGGTTTCTCAAGAGGCCTCCATCAACGCGCAGGGACCGTACCCCGCGGACACGCTGCTGAAGCGAGCGGTGGAAGGCGAATTTGACGGCGTGGTCGCGATGTACCACGACCAGGGCCACATCGCGCTCAAGCTGATCGCGTTTCATCAGGCCGTCAACGTGACGCTCGGCCTCCCGATCATCCGCACGAGTCCGACGCAGGGAACTGCGTTCGACATCGCCTGGCAGGGAAGGGCGCGGGCCGGCGGGATGACGGCGGCTTTGCAGACGGCGATTCGCCTGGCACAGTTCCGACATGGGTCGAGCGGCGAATCGGGCGGCGGGCACGAAGCGCCGCCCTGATAGCGCCAAGTGCTGAATCGCTCCGAATATCGAGGCAACCAGGAATCGGGGGAAGTCTCTATACTCGCCGCATGGACTCGTACACGGCGGGAATCGTGCTGATTGGCGGGCTGTGCTGCGGCAGTGGCGTGCTGTGGCTGTGGATCGGCGCCCGGCGACGCCTGCTGCAGCGGTGGTACCGGAGCCGGAGCCGCCCGGCGGAGGTGTCCGGTTGGGCCATCGGCCTGGTGGCGGCCTGGCTGGTGCTGCGCGCACTCGTCGCGGCCTGGATCTGGCTGGAAGATCTTCCTCCTCAGCCCTTCGATCCTGACCGTGTGTTAAGTGCGATGCGCGTCGCTTGCGTGGAACATGCCATCGAGTTCGCGTTCTTATGGCTGGCACTGACGGGCGCGCATCGCGGGACGGCCCGCTCGCTGGGGATCGACGGCACGCACCTTGGCCGGCAGGTGTGTTGCGGGGGGCTGACGGTGATGGCGGCATGGTTGCCCGTGTTTCTGACGCTGTTCGCGACCTATCCGCTGCGATCCGAAGAAGGGCTGCACCCGGTCTTGCGGCTGTTGCACGAGCAGCCGTCGCTCGAAACATATGGCTGGGCGGTGCTGTCGGCCGTGGTGCTGGCGCCGCTGTTCGAGGAACTGGTATTTCGCGTGATCCTCCAATCCTGGATGGCAGCGCGACTGGGAGCGACGGCCGGCCTGCTTCTGGCGTCGGCCGTGTTTGCCGCCGTGCATGGGTTTCCGGACTCCCTGGCAATCTTCCCGCTGGCGCTCGTGCTAGGGTTTGTGTGGTATTGCACGCGGCGGTATTGGACGATCGTGGTCGCCCACGCCCTGTTCAATACGGTGATGCTGGTCCTCGACTCAGTTCTGCCGGAAGGATAACTTTCGTCGCTTTGACGATGACACTCGCTGCACGCAGAGAAGGAATGGTTGGACGATGCCGTCGTTTCCTGAAGTTGACGAGCAACTGTCGCTGATCCGCCGGGGGATCGAAAAGATCGTGCCCGAGAGCGAACTGCGGCCGCGACTGGAGGCGAGCCGCAAGACGGGCACGCCGCTGCGAATCAAGTATGGGATCGACCCGACGGCGGCCGATGTCCACCTGGGGCATACGGTGCCGCTGCGGAAGATGCGGCAGTTCCAGGACCTGGGGCACCAGGCGGTCATCATCATCGGCAACTATACGGCGCTGGTGGGCGATCCGAGCGGGCGCGACCAGACGCGGGCGCGGCTGACCGCGGAACAGGTGGAAACCCACGCCCAACATTACCTGTCTCAGGTGGGGAAAGTGGTGGACCTGGAGCGGGCGGAGGTGCACCGGAACGGCGACTGGTTTCAGCCGATGACGTTTGCCGAGACGCTGGAGCTGACGAGCAAGGTCACCGTCGCTCAGCTGCTCACGCGGGATGACTTCGCCAAGCGGATGGAATCGCAAAGCGCGATTTACCTGCACGAGTGCCTGTACCCGATCATGCAGGCGTGGGACTCAGTGAAAATCCGCGCGGACGTGGAACTGGGGGGAACCGAGCAGTTGTACGCCTTCATGCTGGCTCGCGACCTGCAGAAGGACCAGGCGTTGCCGCAGCAGATCGGTGTGATGTCCCCCATCCTGGTCGGGACGGACGGGACGCGGCGGATGGGGAAGAGTCTCGGCAATTACATCGGCATCTCGGAACCGGCGTACGAGATGATGAAGAAGTTCATGCAGGTGCCGGATGCGTGCGTGAGGCAATACTTCGAATTGCTCACCGATTTGCCGCTGGCGGACGTCGATCGGCTGCTGGCGGGACATCCGAAGGAGGCCAAGGTGACGCTGGCTAAGACGGTGATCGGGCAGTATCACGATGCGGCCGCCGGGGAGGAGGCGGCCGTGCGGTGGCAGCGGGAGATCGGCGAGGGGGGGGTGCCGGCCGATATTCCGGAGTGTCCTTTGCAGCGAGACCAGCTCGGTGCGGACGGTGCGATGCCGGCTGCCGCATTGCTGAAGGCGCTGCGGCTGAGCCCGTCGACCAGCGAGGCGATGCGGCTGATCAGCGGCGGAGGGGCCTACTTTTTCGACGGAGACGAGAAGGTCCGCATCACGGATCGGCAGCAGGCAATCGCGGTGCGGGACGGCATGATCGTGCAGGCGGGAAAGAAGAAGATTGGGCGCGTTCGATTGTCGCAGTGAGATTCCCTGGAATGCACCGGTTCTCTGATTCTGCGTCAGTGATGCGGCGGGCGCTGGAGCTGGCTGCGCGCGGGATCGGGGCGGTGGAGCCGAACCCGCCGGTGGGGGCGGTGGTTGTCAACGACGACCTGGAACTGCTGGGGGAGGGGTATCACGAGCGGTGCGGCGGACCGCATGCGGAGGTGCATGCGCTGGCGGCCGCCGGCGAGCGGGCCCGCGGCGCGACGCTGTATGTCACGCTGGAGCCGTGCGCCCACTTCGGGCGAACTCCTCCCTGCGCGCCGCTGGTGGTGCAGAGCGGCGTGCGGCGCGTCGTGATTGCGGTGGAGGATCCGGCTGAGCACACCAGCGGCGCGGGACTGCAGATTCTGCGCGAGGCTGGCATCGACGTGGAAATCGGACTGCTCGCGGAAGAAGGACGGCGGCTGATTGCGCCGTTCACAAAGCTGATGACGCGCGGGATGCCGTACGTGCATGCCAAGTGGGCGATGACGCTGGACGGACGGATCGCCACGCGGACCGGCAGCTCGCGGTGGATTTCGGGGGAGGAGTCGCGGCGCATCGTGCATAAGTTGCGCGGGCGGATGGATGCGATCATCGTCGGAATCGGGACGGCCGTGGCGGATGATCCGCTGCTGACGGCGCGGCCGCCGGGACCAAGGACGCCAGCGCGAGTCGTGGTGGATCGGGAAGCGCGGCTGCCGCTCGAATCCCGACTGGTGCAGTCGGCTTCCGACGGTCCGGTTGTGGCGGTCGTCGGGGACGCGCCGCAGGATCGATGCGACGCGCTGCGGCGGGCCGGTATCGAAGTGCTGAACGCGGGCGTCGAGGATTGCCAGGGTGCGACACGGGTCGATCTGCCGGCGCTATTGCGGGAGCTGGGGCGTCGACGGATGACGAACGTGCTGATCGAGGGGGGCGGCCGGTTGCTGGGCTCGGCCGTTGACGCGGGATTAGTGGACGAGTCCCACATTTTCCTCGCCCCCAAGCTGGTGGGAGGGCGCGGCGCACCGGGGCCGGTGGGGGGGGAAGGGGTGGCCGATATTGCCGACGCACTTGTGCTGGAAGAAATTGAAGTCGTCAGAGCCGGTGGCGACATCTACGTGCGGGGTCGCATCGCGGCTGATTGACGCGGCCGGGCGGGCCGTTCAGGACAGCTGCTGGACGATGCGGGCAATCCAGTTCGCCATCAGCAGGAGGACGATCAGCCAGGTTCCGACCCAGGGGATTTTGGCTCCCAGCGGGGAACCGCCCGGGAATCGCAAGGCCCAGAGGCGATACGGCACCTGCAGGACGACGAGCAGGGCTAGCAACCAGCCGAGCCTGTGAATCTCATAGGACGCGCGGATGTCGCCGTGCGCCAGGTGAATGAAACTGCGGGTGAGTCCGCAGCCGGGGCAGTCCCAGCCGAACAGGGCCTTGCTTTGACAGAGTTCGGGAATGGGCCATCCCTGAAGCCAGCCGAATTCGACGCGCTGATCGCGGCGGACGCTCAGGACGACGGCGAGGACGATCACGGCCAGCGACAGGGCCAACATCGTACGATGGTAGCTCTTCTGCGATGGCGCTGCGGAGCCGTCGGGCGCATCAACAGGGTGGCGCGTCTCTAGAGAGGCGGTTGATTCGATGATGGCGGAAGGTTCGGGCATCGGCAGTTGATGTCGGTGCGTCGAGGGGCGCGCCTGGAGTACAATCTGATTCTGCAGGGGAGCCGCCGGGTTTGCAATGTCCTGAGGCGGACGATGCGGCGTGCTGCTCCCCGGCGCAACCGGAATCAAGAGTTGGAATTGTGGCGGTGGCGTTCGGCGGAGTGCCCGGCTAAAACAGAACTCTCTCGGTCGAACTCCGACGTTGAACTGATCAGAGTCCCGCGCCGCGGATCTGCCTGCATTCATGCCCGATTCGATTCCCAGCAAAAAGACGACGGCGATGCGTTATTTGCTGTCGGTCGGCAGCGTGGCGATCGGCTGCTGGCTGCGGGTATTGATGGAGCCGATTGTCGGCGATCAGGTGCCGTTTATCACGCTGTTCGCCGCAGTCGCGGTGGCGGGCTGGTATGGCGGGATCGGCCCCGCGCTGGTCGCTGTCGGACTATCGGCGTTGACGGCCTCGTGGCTGTTTGTCCCTCCAGATGACGCGTTCATTCCGCAGGATGGCGCGGCTGTGGTGAGTATGCTCGTGTTCATCGCGATGGCGACAGCCATCGGCTGGCTGATGGACTCGCTGCACACGACACGTCACCGCGCCGTCTCCGCCGCCGGCTCGCTGGCGGCAGAACGGGAGCAGTTCCGCGTCACCCTCGCCAGCATCGGCGACGGTGTGATCGTGACGGACACCGATGCACGGGTCACCTTCATCAATGAAATCGCCCAACAGTTGACCGGATGGAGCCAGGCGGATGCGAAAGGGCAACCGCTGGAGCGAGTCTTCCACATCGTGAGCGAGGAGACTGGAGTGCCGGCGGAGAGCCCGGTCATGAAGGCCCTCCGTGAGGGGGCGATCGTCGGCCTCGCCAATCATACAAAGCTGATTGCGCGGAACGGCACGGAGCTGGCGATTGATGACAGTGCCGCTCCCGTCCGGGACGACAGTGGACGGGTCATCGGCGTGGTCATGGTGTTCCGGGATGTGTCGACGCGGCGGAGGGCGGAGTCCGCGCTGCGTGCGAGCGAGGAGCAGTTCCGCCAGATGGCGAACTCGATTCCTCAGCTGGCCTGGATGGCAAAGCCGGACGGCCACATCTTCTGGTACAACCAGCGCTGGTATGAATACACGGGCACGACTCCCCCCGAGATGGAAGGCTGGGGCTGGCAGTCGGTTCACGATCCCGATGAATTGCCCCGGGTGCTGGAACGCTGGCGCAGTGCGTTGGCGAACAACGAGCCGTGGGAGGACACCTTTCCGCTCCGGCGCCATGACGGCGAGTTCCGCTGGCATCTGTCCCGGGCGATGCCGTTGCTGGACGACGAGGGGAACGTCGAGTTCTGGTTCGGCACGAACACCGACGTGACGGGACAGCGCTGGGCGGAGGAACAGATCCGCTTCCAGGCGCAGATGCTGGCCGTCGTGAACCAGGCCGTGGTCGCGACGGATGCGACGGGAACGATCAACTACTGGAACGCATTCGCGGAGCGCCTCTACGGATGGACGGAGGAGGAAGCGATCGGTCGGCGGGTGGTTGATCTGATCATTCCCGCTGAGTTGCGAAGCGAAGCTCAGCACGACATCGACCGACTGGAGCGGGGGGAGAACTTCACGATCGAACGCGTGAAATGTCGCCGCGACGGAAGCCGGTTTCATGCTTTGGTGAGCGCGACGCCGGTTCTTGACGCGACCGGCCGGCTGAAGGCCATCCTGCGTGTCTCCGCAGACATCACCGAGCGGAAGCAGGCGGAGGACGCACTGCGGTTTCTGGCCGACGCCAGCCAGTCACTCTCGGGACTGGTCGATTACAAGAGCACCCTGCACAAGGTGGCGCGGCTGGCGGTCCCGCTGTTCGCCGACTGGTGCGCCATCGATCTGCTCAATGCGGAAGGCGAACTGGAGCGGGTGGCCGTGGCGCATGCCGATCCCCAGCGCCTGGCCCTGGTGGAGCGACTCGCGAAATCAGTCCCTGAGGAGAACGGTCAGCAGTACGGGGTCCTTCACGTGATCCGCAGCGGGCGGCCGGAGATGGTGGCGAATATCGACGAGTCGCTGCTGGCGGAGCGCAATGTCCCGGACGAACGACGTCAACTTGTGCGCGACCTGGGGTTGAAGTCATACATCTGCGTTCCGCTGTCGGCGCACGGCAAGACGGTCGGCGCGCTGACGTTTCTATGGGCCGAGTCGGGGCGGCGATATCGCGAACAGGACCTGCGGCTCGCGGAAGACTTCGCCCATCGCGCGGCGGTGGCGATCGAAAATGCGCGGCTGTATCAGGCACTCCGGGAGGCGGATCGCCGCAAGGACGAGTTCCTGGCGATGCTGGCGCACGAGCTGAGGAATCCACTGGCGCCGATCCGTACGGGACTGGACATCCTGAGCCTGGATTCCAACGGGCAGTCGGAGACGATCGAGGTGATGCAGCGCCAGGTGGAGCACCTGGTGCGGCTGGTGGACGACCTGCTCGACGTGTCGCGGATCGTGGGGGGGAAGATCGAGCTGCGCCGCGAGCGGTTTGAGTTGCGGACGATCGTTGAGCGTGCCGTGGAAGCGGTGAAGGAGATGATGCAGTGCGCCAGCCACAAGCTGGAGGTGCATCAGCCGGAGGAGCCGATCTGGGTGGAGGTCGATCCGGTGCGGCTGGTGCAGGTGCTGGAGAACCTGCTGAGCAACGCCTGCAAGTACACGGACAGCGGCGGAGAGATCTTATTGACAGTGGAACGCGAGCCGGAGGGGGTCGCGATCCGCGTGCGCGACAACGGCGTCGGACTCGACCCGGACCTGCTGCCGCACGTCTTCGAACTGTTCACACAGTCCTCGCGTTCGCTCGACCGGTCGCAGGGAGGACTGGGGATCGGATTAACGCTGGTGCGCAGCCTGGTGGAGATGCACGGCGGAACGGTTGCGGCATACAGCGAAGGGCCGAATCGGGGCAGCGAGTTTACCGTGCGACTGCCGGTGTGCACTCCGTCGCTGGAGTCGCGACCCGTGGAGCAACGGCCGTTGCCCCGCGTGGGGCGGCGGATCCTGGTGGTGGACGACAATGTGGGAATGGCGAGGATCGTGTCGCGGCTGCTGTCGAAGCTGGGACCGCACGAGGTGCGCACGGCCCATGACGGTCCGTCGGCGCTCGCAGTGATCAGAGAGTTTCATCCTTCCGTCGTATTACTCGACATCGGCCTGCCGGGGATGGACGGATACCAGGTAGGGCGGTCGATCCGGCAGATGATGTCCGGGCCGCAGCCGCTGCTGGTTGCCGTGACGGGATATGGTCAGGAAGAGGACCGGCGGAGGTCCCGCGATGCCGGCTTCGATGAGCACATCGTCAAGCCGCCGTCGCTGCAGAGCATCGAGTTGATTCTGGCGCATCCGAAGCTGGCAGCGCGGGCGGACGATCGATCGCCGGCCTGATCGCTGCCGAGCGCGCAGTCGGGAAACCGGACCGGATCAGTTCCCCGGTTGAATCGGCGCGGCGAAGCGCGTTCCGTCTGATCGATTCAGAACGGGAGCGGGGAAAAGGAGCGATTGACATCGGCAGCGGAATTGAAACTCTGGGTTCGCCTCCCTACGCTGAATGCGAGGCTGCTCATCTGCCCATCAGTCCGTTGCGCAGGTCGTTCGCGTTCCCGTCCCCGCCGGTCCGGCCGCATCCTTCCGGAGTCACTTCTGAATATGGCGACCGCCCTCCACGACCCTGATTCGTCCATTCCAAGCGGCTCCGCCGAGAACGCCATCCGCTTCATAACGGCGGTGCGGGAGCAGATCGCGACTGTGGTCGTGGGGCAGGACGTCGTCGTGGAGCGGCTGCTGGTGGCGCTGTTCACCGGAGGACACCTGTTGTTGCAGGGAGTCCCGGGGCTGGCGAAGACGCTGCTGGTCTCAACGCTCGCCAAGTGCGTTGATCTGAGCTTCGCGCGGGTGCAGTTCACGATCGACCTGCTGCCGTCGGACATCCTGGGGAGCGAGATCCTGGACCAGCGGAGCAACGAGTTCCGCGTCGTGAAAGGGCCCGTGTTTACGAACCTGCTGCTCGCCGATGAGATCAACCGGGCGGCGCCGAAAGTGCAGAGCGCGCTGCTGGAAGCGATGCAGGAGCGGAAAGTGACGATCGGCAAGGAGACGTTCCGGTTGCCTGCGCCGTTCCTGGTGATTGCCACGCAGAACCCCGTCGAGCAGAGCGGGACGTTCGAATTGCCGGAGGCGCAGCTGGACCGGTTCATGCTGTGCCACCGGCTGCATTATCCCGAGGTGGATGAAGAGCGGGAAATCCTCAAGCGGAATCTTGCGCTGCGCGTGCAGCGGGAGGACAAGGGGGCCATCGTGCAGACCGAATTCGACCTGCTGCAGAACAGCGTCGTCGGTTCGGCCGAGCAACTGGTGGAGGCGATGGAAACGGTCAACGACGTCTATGTCTCCGAGACGTTTGTCGAGCATGTCGTGGAACTGGTCAAGCGGACGCGGCATCATCGGCGGATCGAACTGGGGTGCAGCCCGCGGGCGGGGATCGCGCTGGTGAAAGCGGCGCGGGCGCGGGCATTGATTCATGGACGCGATTACGTCGTTCCCGACGACCTGTACGCCCTCGCCGAAGACGTGCTGCTGCACCGGATGCGCCTGAACTACGAGGCGTTGGCCGACGGCTGCACCGGGGCCAGCGTGCTGCAGGAGTTGCTGGACGAGTTCGGATTCGTCAGGGACGCACCGGCGGCGTAATCGGAAGATGACCTCCACCGGATGACTCCCTCTTCCGGATTCCGTGGACTCAGGACTGCGACATGGACGGCTGCCTCGAGCGCACCGATGTCATGGATTCGCGGCGGTTTCAGATCGCCATCCGCCGCCTGGCGGACGGCTTTCTGTACGGCGTGGACCGCTCCCCCTATCTCGGATCGGGGATGGAGTACGTGCAGTCGCGGCCGTATCAGTGGGGTGACCCGGTCCGCTCGATTGACTGGCGGGTGACGGCCCGCACCCGCCGCGTGCACGTCAAAGAGTACGAAGCCACCAAGCGGATGCCCTGCCTGCTGCTGCTCGATACGTCCGCCTCGATGACCGTGGGCATGGCCCCGACGACGAAATATGCGCTGGCGCTGCAGGTAGCGGGAGGGCTGGCACTGGCGTGTCTCGACCGGGCGATGCCGGTCGGCGTGCTGGGAGTGGGGGGAGGAGAGTTACGGGTTGACCCCAGCCTGTCGCGCGACCGGGTGATGGAGTGGCTCTATCGGCTGCGGCGGTTCCGGTACGACGAAGAGACCAGGCTGGGGGCGCGCGTTGCCGAACTGGGAACGCGGCTGTCGAGCCGCGCGCTGATCGTCGTGCTGTCCGACCTGCATGACGCATCCGCGCTGCCGGCGCTGCGGCTGCTGGCTCAGCAGCACGACTGCGTCGCCCTGCAGTTTCGCGATCCGGCGGAGCGCGGTCTGAGAGGTTCCGGGTTCCTGTTCGCGCGGGAGGCCGAGACGGGGCATGCCTTCGTCACACGCGGCGGGCGCGTGCGTCTGGATCAGCAGCGGATCGACCGGGAACTCAAACAGACCCGGATCGACCACCTGTTGATCGACGCCGACCAGCCGTTCGAGCACCGGTTGAGGAACTTCTTTCGGGCGCGGGGCGGAGTTCTGCGAGGAGCGCGGTAGTTTGGCATCTTGCGAGGAGCACTTGTCAGGCAATGATCCACCCGCATCTCATCAGCGATTGCGCCCGGCGACATGGGACGGCCTTTGCGATGGCAGCCGCATGCCTGACGATCTGCGCGGCCGACGTCCTCGGCGTAGCCGATCCGTACGGTGTGACATCGGCGGCCGTCGGCATGCAGGAGAAGCTGGAAGGGATCGTGCTGCCGGGGCCGGAACTGGAGGTGGCTCCCATCACGGATGAGACGCCGGTCATCCTCCGGATCGACGCCGCTTATCCGCATGGGGACTCGTTCCGTTACGACATCGTCTACTCCGGACTGGAGCCGGGAGAGTACGACGTTACGAAGTTCCTGCAGCGCAAGGATGGCATACCGGTCGGCGAACTGCGGCCGTTCAATGTCACAATCACCAGCGTGCTTCCCGAGGGACAGATCGAGCCGCACGGCCTGAGCTACTCACGGCTCCCGTGGCTGGGAGGTTACCGTCAGCTGTTGATTATGGGGGGCGTGATCTGGATCGCGGCGCTGGCGTGGTTCGTGTATTCGCGGCCGAGGAAACCAGTCGAGGTCTCCGTCCAACCGGATGCCCCAGTCTCTCTGGCCGACCGATTGCGTCCGCTGGTCAACGACGCGATCGCAGGCAATCTCCCGCCGGCGCGACTGGCCGAATTGGAACGGGCGCTGATCGTGTACTGGCGCAGGCGACTGCAACTGGACAACATACCGCCCGCGGCCGCACTGGCGCGGCTGCGCGCGCATGACGAGGCGGGACCATTGCTCGCGCAGCTGGACTCGTGGCTGCACCGCCCCGCCGGACGCGGCACAGTCGACGTGAACCAGCTACTGGCTCCGTATCAGAACATTGACGCGGAGGAGCTGGCGATTCCGTCTGACGGTGGGCAACACGAAAGTCCGAAGTCAGAGCCGCTCCGCCCCTCGGAGCGGGCGGTCGCCGCCCATTCGGAGGCCGCGCGATGATCTTTCCGTTCGCGCGGCCGCTGCTGTTGTTTCTGCTGGTGATTCCGGCGTGGCTGATCGTGCGGAACTGGCGCCGCCGCAGCGGACGGCTGGTGCTCCCGTTTGATCACAGCGGGGCCCGCAGTTCCCGCTGGTGGTGGGGCGCGATCGGCGTGGCGGAATCGCTGCCTCCGCTGCTGCTGGCGGCGGCGATCCTGCTCATCGCCGGACCGCAGCAACTGGCCGAGCCTCTGAGCCGCCGCAAGCTCACCAATATCGAGTTCTGCGTGGATATCTCCGGGAGCATGACGGCGCCGTTCGGCGAAGGATCGCGCTATGACGCCTCGATGGCGGCGATCAACCGGTTTGTCGATTACCGCACGGGGGACGCTTTCGGGCTGACGTTCTTCGGCAACAACTTTCTGCACTTCGTGCCGCTGACGACGGACGTCTCGGCGATCAAGTGCGCGCCCCCCTTCATGCGGCCGGAGAATGCGCCTCCCGGTTTCGGCGGAACCGAGATCGGCAAGGCGCTGCTCGCGTGCCGCACCGTGCTGGAAGAGCGTGAGGAGGGGGACCGGATGATCATCCTGATCTCCGACGGGCAGAGTTCCGACCTGATGGGGGATCGAAGTGTGGCGGTCGCCAATGAACTCAAAGAGAGCGGTGTGATCGTGCATGCCATCCACGTGGCCGAAACAGGACTCCCGAACGACATCGTGAATATCACCGGTCTCACCGGCGGCGGCGTGTTCGGCGTCGACGACCCGGCGGCGCTGGACCATGTGTTCAAGCAGATCGACCAGATGCAGCAGACGGAGATGATTCAGCTCGCGCCGGATCGACTGGATCACTTCGGTCCCTACTGCCTGGCGGGCCTGAGCCTGCTGGGGATGGTCACGATGTGTCTGTTGGGGTTGAGGTTTACTCCATGGTAGAGCTGGTCGTGACCGGGGCCGTCGCCGTTCTGGCGCTCCTTGCCGAGGCGCTGCACGCCCGCCGCGTGCGCCGCGTGGCACGGCTGGCGTTTGGTCCGGGCGAGCAGCCCGCCGTCTGGGCGCGGTGGGCGGGAGCGGCCCGCATCGCCTCCTGTGCTGCTCTCGCGTGGGGATTGACGACGCTGCTGCTGATGGAGCCGAAGGTGCATCGCGGCAGCGACGACCGCGACGGCGCACCGCGGCATTTGATCCTCGTGCTCGACGTCTCCCCCAGCATGCGGCTGCTGGACGCGGGCGTGGAGGGGGACCAGAGCCGAATGCATCGGGCCCGAGACGTGCTCCAGTCCATGTTCGCGCGGATGGGGTCGCGTCAATATCTGACGACGGTCGTCGCCACGTATAACGGAGCGATCCCGGTCGTCGAACAGAGCCGCGATCCGGAAGTGGTCCGTAACATCCTCAACGACCTGCCACTACATCAGGCATTCAAGCGGGGGGACACGGACCTGTTCGCCGGACTGGAGGAGGCCGCCCGGATCGCGCAGCCCTGGTCGCCCGAGAGCGCGACACTCATCGTCGTCTCGGATGGGGACACAATCCCGGCGACGGGCATGCCCAAACTGCCGGTCTCAATCGTCAAAAAAGTCGTGATCGGCGTGGGTGATCCGCGCGAAGGCTCGTTCATTGACGGCCGCCATTCCCGCCAGCAGGCATCGATCCTCCGTCAGCTCGCCATCCGGCTGGGAGGCGTGTACCACGACGGCAACGACAAGCAGGTCAGTTCGGACGTGATCCGGGCGATCGTCAGTTCGGGCGAAACCGCGGAAGTCACTCAACTGAGCCGCCGGGAGTTCGCCCTCCTCGCCGTGGCTGTGGGCGCTCTGGTGCTTTCATTGTTGCCGCTGGCTCTGCAATATCTCGGGACGCGCTGGCGACCGGGGGTTCGCAAGGGGTCGGCCGAAAGCGGATCGGACAGCAGGAACGGGTCGGGCGGGCGTGCTGTGCATCCCGTTGAACGAGGTTCGTCCGCTGTTGCGTCCACGACGGTCTGATTGTGGGGGGCATGCGGGCGCGCTCCCGAAGCAATGATGAACTTCGGGGTTCAGTGCCTAAGTTGGAATGGGGGTCCTGTTTGATGGTGGTGCGGACGATCAGCAATTGAGTTGTAGTAGGCCCGGCGGTCACGCCGGGTTTTTCGATGTGGCATAAGGGGTTCTGAGCCTCGTTCACGAGGTTTCTCGGTGTGACGGCTTGAACCACGACGGCGAGACGCCCCGTGAACCGGGCCGGAGACCTCCGTCGCTCGGCAAAGTCACCCGGCGTGAACGCCGGGCCTATTACAGACGACCGGACACTCGCACCACTACCAATTGAGGACTGCACCCGACTCATTGAGCGAGCCGCAGCGAGGTTGACTCACGGCGTCGGTCGGCGTACACCATAGATACTGAACACGCGCGGTGGAGGTCCTGTCTGGCGGCGCCGGTTTGGATCGGGCAAGCGTCCGGTTCGCTGTTCCGGCGGTCGAATGGAAGGAGGCAGCGATGCGAGCGGTCATGCTGTCGGTGCTCCTGTTGGCTCCCGTCGCGGCGGGCGCCTATCACTATGGTCCCGGGCAGGAGCAGATGCGGCTTGATGCCACGCAGGACCTGCTCGCCGCAGCGCGACAACAGGTCGCTGCCGGTGAAGACGGCGAGGCGGTCGAGCTCTTCAGTGCGGCCCTCGAGCGTTTGCCGGCCGAGCGGCTTGATGAAGCGCGGCGCGTACGGCTGGAACGGGCCAAGGCGATGCTGCAGTCGCAGCAGCTTCCGGAAGCGTACGACGAGCTGACGCTGCTGCTTCCCGAACTGGAGGAAGACGCGGCCGTCGATGCGGAGCTTGTCAACGAGACGAGGGAGGCGCTGGCGAATTCCAAGTACTACCTGACTTGGTTGATGCGTCTGGAGGGTGAGCCGCGGACGGCATGGGAGCCAGAGATCGAGGCTTCGCGCCAGCACTATCGTCTGCTGGCCGAAGAGGCCCGGGCGGCGAATGACTCCGCAGCGGTGGAACGGCACCAGGCTGATCTCGAAGCGGCGATCCGGTTGGCGCGGATGGACCTGAGCGAGTTGCAGGCGCTGCCACTCCCCAGCCAGTGCAAGGGATGCTGCAGCGGGGAGTGTCAGTGCAAGGGGAACAAGTCCGGGAAGAAGAAGGGGAACGGGACCTCCCAGAAGAAGCCGGACAGCGATGAGTTCGCCCGTGGCGCGAGTTCCGGACCGCCGCTCGACAACGGCGGGAACTGAGCGGTGCAGACTTTCGTCTGATGTGAACCGCACGAGTGCCGGATCGCGGCTCGCCGTTAGCGCGGCGGGCTGCGGTCGATTGTCTGCTGAGGCTCTGGAACCGGGCCAGCTTGTCGCCGTATGAGGGGATCTGGGTGATGCTTCGTCGTTTGCCGTCTGCATTGGTCGTGGTGGCCGTCTGTGTCGGGTTCTGCCAGCGAAGTGAGGCTCAGGGACGGAACTCGTTGCGACGGGGGTCCACAGTCGCGACCGAGGCGGTCGATATCGTCGTCCCGGACGCCGCCGTCCCCCAGGAGGTTGTCGCAGGCTCGCCGGATGCCGCCGCGTCCTCGACTCCGGCCGCGGAAGCAGCCGCGTCCCCCCGGCTGCAGCAGTTGATGCAGCTCACCTATGACCGCCGGCCCTCGGCCATCCTGAAGGCGCTCGCGGCAGAGCAGGCGCCCGCATCGACGGTCACAGCTCCGCAAGTTGACGGTGATCCGGCGACCACTCCGGAGGATGATTCGGCCGGAGCCACGACATCCGACGCTGCGTCCCCGGCGGACGTCACCAGTGAAGAAGTGGATTCCGTCCAGCCGGCGACTGACGTAACTGAGGGGGCGCCTTCCACAGCGCCGTCCCCCGCCGAAGCGGCTGCTCTGGCGGAAGAACTGGCGACTCTGCAGCGGAACGTCACGCTTGGACGCTGGGCCGAGGTCCGGGATTATCTCGCCGGCCTTCCGGAGGACGAGAGCAAAGCCGGCTATTCACAGATGCTGCAGTCGTTCGCTGCTCCTCCCCAGCCCGATTCGTCCTCGTCGCGGCAGCGGAACAGCAATGCGGTGCTGGAGCAGCATGTGTTCGAGCTGGACGACGTCATCGGCCTGGCCGATGCCTGCCCGCATGAACTGGATCGCAGCACGCTGACGCGGCTGTCTCCCGTGTTGCGGATTGCGCTGCAGGCTGGCGTGCTCGTGCCGACGATCGTCGCGCGGCTGGAGCAGGAAGCAGAGCGGCAGGACGACGAGGCCGTGCTGACCCGCATCCAGTGCGCCTGGCTGCTGCTCGCCGCCGGCCTGACGACCGAGGTGGAGCCGTTTCTGCCGACGTTGGAACAAGCGGTCGCCGACGGAGATGCGGAGTCGCTGATTCCACTCTCGCAATCGCATATCGCACGGTATGAGACGGCGGGAAAGCTTGAGCATCTGCAGACGGCCTGGGAGATTCTGCAGGCCGTCCTCGGCATGGAGGGGGTCGCGGAGGAACAGCACGGCCAGGCGATGCAGATGACGCTGCAACTGGTTCCCAAGGTTGATGAAGACCGCGGGATGGCGTGGCTGCGCACGGCGTTCGCCGACGACCCTCATGCGGGGATGCAGATCATCACGTCGACGGGCACGTCCGCCGCCAGCGCCCTGCAGAGCCGCCCGCACGATCCGAACTCGCGCCTGGCGGAACTGCGAGTGCAGAAGGTGGTGGTGGAGACGCTGTTTGAGGCAGATCCGGTCCGTGCGGGCGAGTGGCGGGATGCGCTGGGCCTGCTGGCGCTCAACTGGCTGCGCGAGGCGGAGCTATCCCGCACGATGAGCACATCGTCGAACATGGGCCCCCGGCTGCAGCGGGACATGTACGGCAATCTGTTCTACGTCACCGACGAGATGGCGATGGAGATGCAGATGTCGCGGCAGTCGGGAGATGTGCGGCCCATCGGCGCCGGCGAAGTGCTCGAAGTCGCTCCGCCGCAGCCCTGGCTTGACCAGCTCGACGCGGAGATGCTCCCCAAGTTCATGGCCGTGCATGCGCAGCTGTGCCTGAAGGTCTCCGACGAAGAGCGCGCCTATCCTTACATCGAGCAGCTGGCCCCCACGCATCCCGATCTGGCCCGCGACCTGGTGCACGAGTTCATTCGCACGTGGACGCGCAATCACGATCCCAACGCGAATTCGCGCTACACCAATGCCTACATGTTCATGTACGGGTTCGAGCGCCGGGCGAACAGCATCCCGCTCACGCGCTCCAAGCAGGAACGCAATCTGGAGGAGCTCGCGGGCTGGGTGCAGCGGATCCAGCAGCTGCCTATCGAGGACATCGACCAGACGCTGATCGCCAAGGCCTTCACCACGTGCCACAGTTCGGCCGAAGTGTACCGGCTGGAGGCGATTGAGGAGGTCTTCGGTTCGCAGGACGCCCTCGAATCCGGCACGCTCGCCGAACTCGTCCAGCAGATGCGCGCTAACTTGCTGGGACTCTGGCGGATGCCTGCCCAGCAGGAAGCCGCCAAGACGCAGCGCAAGCAGAAGGACATCGAGGCCGAGGTCCTGCGCGGCTACGAAGTCGCCCGGGCCGTGGTCGAGAACGGAATGGAGCAGGATCCGGACAACTGGCGGCTGCAGCTCGCCGATGCCTGCCTGCTGATGGATGAGAACTCGTATCAGAACGAGCTCAATCCGAGTTCGGAGTTCAGCGCGACGCGGCTGGCCGCCATGCAGCGCTTTCAGCGCGCCGCCGAACTTTACGCCGCCGCCGTGCCCGGCATGGCCGAAACCGACCAGACGAGCACCGTGTACGAACACTGGTTCTACGCCGGCCTGGGAGCGAGCGACCTGCAGCAGATCGATCACCGCTCGCTGCCCGATCCGCGCCAGCCGGCACTGATCCGCGACGCCATGCTGGCGCTCCCCGGCGAGGCGGCCCAGCGGCACATCGAGCTGTTCGCCAACTCGCTGTTTGTCCGCATGAGCGCGCTGAAGCCCAACGTGAAGTTCCAGTACCTGGACGCCGGGTTCACTATCGTCGGGGATGCGCCGCAGGCACGCGAAGCCCGCAAAGTGTACGACTACTATCAGGATCTGGTCACCGAGATCCGGCTGGTGACCCGCATCGACGGCTCGGCCGACGTCGGCCACGACGCGCCGTTCGGCGTCTTCGTCGATCTCAATCACACCCGCGAGATCGAGCGCGAATCCGGCGGATTCGGCAAGTACCTGCAGAACCAGAACAACACGGCGTACGCCTACAACTACGGTCGCCCGTTGGAGAACTACCGCGACAAGTTCGAGGAGGCCGCCCGCCTCGCGCTCGAAGAGCACTTCGAGGTGCTGTCCGTCACGTTCCAGGAGACGGAAGTGCATTCCCGCGCCGCCGAGGAGTACGGGTGGCGCGTCACCCCGTATGCGTACCTGTTGCTCAAGGCCCGCGGTCCGCAAGTGGACAAGCTCCCTTCGCTCAAGATCGATCTCGATTTTCTCGACACATCGGGCTTCGTCGTCCTGCCCGTCACTTCGTCCCCGCTGTCGCTCGATACGTCTTCCGAGCAGCCGGCTCCGCGGCCGTATGAGAACCTGGTGATCTCCCAGACGCTGGACGAGCGGCAGGCCGCCGACGGGAAGCTGATCCTCGAAGTCCGCGCCGCGGCCCGCGGCCTCGTCCCGCCGCTGGAGGAACTGTTCGACGTGCGCACCAGCGACTTCGAAGTGACCGACACCGAGGACCAGGGAGTGCTGATTTCCCGATTCGATCCGGAAAGCCGGGATGCGGCGATCCAGTCCGAACGGACGTGGATGATCACGTATGCCGGCCGCAAGGACCTGGCCGCGCTGCCGACGATGTTTCATTTTCCTGAGCCAAAGGTGGACGTGGCCGAGAATGCCTATCTTCGCTACCAGGATGCCGATCTGGTTTCCGTCGAGCCGATCGTGTCGCTGGAGCAGACCTATGGCGAAGTCCGTTCGGTCTGGCCGTGGATTGTCGCCGCCGCGCTGCTGACGCTGATCGCCGGGTTTGCTGCTCTCCGATTCCGGAAGAAGCGCGAAGCCGAGACTGCCGCTGACCTGCCGGAACTGCCCGCCAGCCTGACGCCTTTCACCGTGCTGGCGCTGCTGCGTCAAGTGGAGGCCCGCAACGGATTCGACGCGGTGCAGCAGCGCGAGCTCGCGCTGAGCATCGAGTCGCTGGAGCGGCATTACTTCTCCGCTCACAACGGGGAGAGCCCGCCGGACCTGAAGGCCGCGGCCGAGCGCTGGCTGCGTCCCTCGTCATCGCGCGCTGCAGCGGACGCCTGAGTGCCGATTGGACGCGAATCGGCGCTCATTTGCGTGCGTCCGACGACCTGTTAGACTCGCTCCGCACGGACCTCGCACACAGCCGAAGTGGCGGAATGGCAGACGCGCTGGATTCAAAATCCTGTGTCCGTAAAGGACGTGTGGGTTCGAGTCCCACCTTCGGCACTGCTTGCATCGACTTACAACACCATCGGTCAGCATCACACTGACGGGTGTGGCCATCTGGTGGTGTTCGCTAGCGCCGGCGCCGGCGGCGCAATTCTGGCTCTCTCTCCACGACATCCCGCCGGAGCGGGCCGATCGCCGGTGCCAGGCGCTGCACCGGACACGATGAGCGGGCGTTCTTTGAGATCATGGCTTGCGGCGTCCGATCGGCTGGTGCGCTCAGTCGGCCCAGATGACCACGAGGCGCTTCAGGTCATGGACTACGAAACTGCATTCGGATCCGTGATTGCGGATGAGCGCTACCGACGGAACCTGGACTGGGGCGAACCTCGTCCCGGTCATCCTGAGGGAACGGTTCGAGCACACATCGCGGAGATCGAGCCGAACATTGATGCGCTCGCGCCGAAACTGAGCGACATCGATCGCTGGAAGCTCCGGCTACTGGTTCATACGCATGACTTGTTCAAGGCCGAATCCAGACCCGGTGTCGCAATCACCGATCCCGCAAGTCATGCTTCGCTGGCTCGGTCCTTTCTCGCGGAGTTCTGTCCCGATGAAGATCTATTGGCGATGGTTCAGTATCACGATGAGCCATTTGCCTTGTGGCGTCAGGCTCAATCGAAAGGAAGATGCAATCAACGGCGGATGGACGCCTTAATTGACAACATCAGCGACTGGAATCTGTTCCTTGCGTTTAACATCATCGACGGATGCACCGACGGAAAAAGTCGTGAACCGCTTCGTTGGCTCTTCAAAGAGCTGAATGGGAGGGTCGATTCAACATTCACGGAGGCTGACATCATCAGTCAATCGAATGCTGGAACCCATTGATGCACGAGAGCGGTCGGTTTCGCATTGGCCGCTTTGACTGAGAGGAGGCAGGCGGTTCGGCGGTTCAGTCGTAGCGAGACCACTCACCAGGAATGACGTTTGCAATACCTCCTCCTGATTCATGGAGATGCGAAGTCGCCCCCGACGCAGGACGAGTGGACGACTTTCTTCTCTCTTGCCGAGGCAAGCGGCATGTTTCGCGGTGGAAGCGAGCTCGGATCTCGCGAGTTAATCGGCGACAGAGGTTCGGCTTCGTCGTCAGACTATGTCGCGGGCTTCATGCGATTCGACGCCGACGAACATGCTGCCCTGCTGAACCTGCTCAGGAGTCATCCCGTGGTGCTTCACGGAGGAACCGTCGAGTTGTGCGAGATGCCAATGTCGTCAGCAACCGATGCGCGCCGGCACTGGGGAGATTGACCTGAGGTTTGTCGACCCAATCGCGGGGAGAGCGTGTCAGGCGAGGATGTCTTGGATGACGTGGCCGTGGACGTCGGTGAGTCGGCGGTCGATGCCGTTGTGGCGGACGGTGAGGCGCTTGTGGTCGATTCCCAGAAGGTGAAGGATCGTGGCGTGCAGATCGTAGCAGTAGGTGACGTCGTCGGCCCCCTTGAAGCCAAACTCGTCGCTGACGCCATGAATTGAGCCGGCCTGGATGCCCGCACCGGCGAGCCAGGTGACGAATGTGCCGCCGTTGTGATCGCGTCCGGTCGCCCCCTGGGTGAAGGGCATGCGGCCGAACTCGGTGGTCCAGACGACGAGCGTGTCCTCGAACATGCCGCGCTGCTTGAGATCGCGCAGCAGCGCGGCGATGGGGCGATCGACGGAGCGGGCGATGTCGGGCAGCTGCCCGGGGATGTCGCTGTGGTTGTCCCAGTTGTTGGCGGAGCCGTCCATGCCGCTCCAGACTTGCACGAAGCGCACCCCCTGTTCGAGCATGCGGCGGGCGATGAGACAGTTGCGGCCGAATCCGGCGGTGGATTCGTCGTTGAGGCCGTAGTCTTCCACCGTGGCCTCAGTTTCTGCGGAGAGATCGAGGACGCGCGGCGCGCTGAGCTGCATCCGGGCAGCGAGTTCGAAGGATTCGATGCGAGCCGTCAGGCGCGAGTCGTCGGGGTGGTCCTGTCGATGCCGCCGGTTGAGCGTCTGCAGGAGTTCGAGTCCGTCGGCTTCGCTGGCAGGGGTGAGCCTTGTTGCGTCTTCCGGCGGCCTCAGGTTCGCGATCGGCACGGGGGCGTTCGGATCGATGAGCGTGCCCTGCGTGGATGCGGGGAGGAATCCCTGCGAGAAGTTTCCCTGCCCGTTGTACGGAAGGCCGCGGGGGTCGGGAAGGACGACGAAACTGGGCAGATCGTCGCTGAGGCTGCCCAGGCCGTAGGAGATCCAGGCGCCCATGCAGGGGAAGCCCGGGGTGACGAAGCCGGTGTTCTGCATGTAGCTGGCGGGGCCGTGGACGTTGGTCTTTGAGGCCATCGCCATGAGGAAGGCGAGGTCATCGACGCATTCGGCCATGTGGGGGAGCACGTCGCTCACCCAGCGGTCGCATTCGCCATGCTGCCGGAAGGCGAAAGGGGACTTCATCACTGCGCCGGGAGTGCTTGTCGCGGCCGCTTTGAGGCCGAAGTCGACGTTCTCGCCGTGCCGCTTTTCGAGCTCCGGCTTGTAGTCGAACGTATCGATCTGGCTGACGCCGCCGTTCATGAAGAGCTGAACGATGCGTTTGACCCTGGCTGGATGATGCAGTCCGCCATTGAAGTCGGGGCGCGGCTCATCGGCCAGCACGCGTTCGGCCGCCAGCAGGTTCGCCAACGCGATGCCGCCGAAACCGGCGCCGGTGCGGAGCAGCCAGTCACGGCGGTGCGACAATCGGGGATCGTGAGGCGTTTCCATGACCGGGAGTGCTGTGAGAACCTGTTGAGAACCGCGGAACACGCGGAAGTGACGGAAATGCAGAAGAGAACCGCGAAACTGGCGAAAGACGCGAAAGTTGGAGCAAGGCGATCGCCATGTCCTTCTCGCTACTGTTCGCGCCTTTCGCGGTTCATCACTTTGTTTCCGTGCCTTCCGTGGTGACCTCCCTCATCTTGTTGCTGACTTTCGTCAGTCGATAAACATGAATTCGTTGGTGTTCAGCAGGAAGCGGCAGGCGTTGGCGAGGCCATGCCGGTCGGCGTAGGCGGTGACCAGGGCTTGCTCCTGCGGTTCGGGGGATCGGCTGAGAATCAACTGGAATGCGGCGTCGACCTGTGACGGCAGGTCCGGATGCAGGCCGCTCAGCCGGGCGGCGAGATGTTCACATTGCCGGATGACGAACTTGTCGTTGAGCGTTGCCAGCGCCTGAAGTGAAGTCACCGAGACGTTGCGTTCCGGAGTGAGCTGGGTGCCGTCGGGGCAGTCTAGGGCCGACAGGAACGGGTCGGGGAAAGTGCGATAGATAAAACGGTAAACGCTGCGGCGCTGCTGGGCGGGATCGTCGACGTCGAAGTTCTGATAGTCGGCTTCGGCGCGGAGGCCGAAGGTGCGGGTCTCGATAAAGTGCTTCACCGGGGGGCCGCCCATCCCGGAGTCGAGCCGGTCTGCGATGTGCAGCACGGAGTCGCGGACGGACTCGCCATCGAGCCGACGACGGTTCATTCGCCAGAGCAGCCGGTTGTCGGCATCGACGAGCGATGCGAGGGGGTCGGCTTGCGAAGACTGCCGATAGGCGGCGGTGGTGACGAGCATCCGGTCAAGAGACTTGATTGATCCGCCGCCATCGCGAAACGTGATGGCCAGCCAATCGAGCAGTTCCGGGTGCGTCGGGGCTGAGCCCATGCGGCCGAAGTCGTTGGGGGTATCGACGAGGCCGCTCCCGAAGCGGAACTGCCAGACGCGGTTCACGATCGAACGCCACGTCAGCACGTTGTGGGGATCGACGAGCCATTCGGCGAGTGCGGCACGGCGGGCCGCTTCGTCGTCGGGGTCGGGCAGTGAGAAGGTTCCGGGCAGCGCTTCCAGAAGTTGCAGCGTGGCGGGCTCGGCGACCGGCCCCGGATTGCCGACGTCGCCCCGAATCAGCAGATGGACGGAGCGGGGGGAGGCGGCGGGCTGGAATCCCCCCTTTCCCTCGAACTGGTTGGTGCCGCAGTAGAGCATCTGCTGAGGCGGAAGCGACTGCAGCCGGGATTGAAGTCCCTGCTCCAGCACGTAGCCGGTGACGAGCATGGTCTGCTCGGGAGTTCGGGCAGCGGGCTCGATCTCGATCGCCGCGGCGACGTCAGCCGGCATCGACGCGGAGTCGACCGAGAAAGGGGGCGCGTGGGCTGCGGCCGACAATCGGAACCTGCCGATCAAATGCCCCTGGCCGTGAGTCTGCTGCAGTTCGAACGTGAGGACGAGCGTGGAGTCCGCCTTGAGTGGTTCGGCGAGTTGGAACACGGCGGCGTGCGGCCGGCCCACCTGCGGATAGATGCCCCAGGCTGTGGCGGCGTTGCCGTCGAGCGCACGATCAACCGACCAGCCCTCCTGATTGAAGTCGGCGAGCGGATTAATCAGCGGGACCGACTGAACCGCGGCCGGGTCGTCGAGGGGGGCGGCGGTGACCAGCAGTTCGTTCAGGTGCAGGTTGCCGTTCTCCTGCCGGCCCGGCCCCTGATGGGGCAGGCTGTCGTCGGTGAGCAGTTCGATGCGGAACGCCGTGATGAGGGGCATTTGCGAATGGACGACGACCGAATACGTGTCCCGTTCGGGGCGCTCACCGGAGGCCAGCAGCGAGCCGTCGTCCTGTGCGATGAGTTCGGACCCGTTGGCCGAACGGGCGTCGGCGATGTTGAGCAGCCGCCACTCGGGGCGGGACTCGCGGATCGCTTGTTCGAAGAGGGCTGCTTCGACCTGCATCTCCGGCGAGAGCAGGGCAATATCGGCTGACTCGCGCATCCGGCGGATATCGGCGAGCCGCGTTTCCAGTTCGCGCCGCTGGAGCGCAATAGCGGGGTCCGGATCGTAGGGGCGATGCGCCTTGTCGATGCCGGCGAAGACGGCCTGGAGAGCGTAGTAATCCTGCTGGGAGATCGGGTCGAACTTATGGTCGTGGCAGCGCGCACAGTGGGCGGTGCTGCTGACGAACGTAGAGATCACTGTCGAGACGACGTCGTCGCGGTCCTGGTACTGGGAGATGATGCGATCGATGGAGTCGGCGTTGCCGGCCTGCTGGGCGCTGAGGTCCCAGGGGCCGGTCGCGAGAAAGCCGGTGGCTTCCAGCGCGGCGGCGTCTCCCGGATACAGCGCGTCGCCCGCGATCTGCTGGCGGACAAACTCCGCATACGGCCGGTCGAGATTGAACGAATCGACCAGGTAGTCGCGATAGGGCCAGATGTCGCGCGGGACATCGTGCTCGAATCCATGCGAGTCCGCATAGTGCACGATGTCCATCCAGCGCCGGGCCCAGCGTTCGCCGTAGCGGGGACTGGCGAGAAGCCGGTCCACGAGCTGCTCGTAGGCGTCAGGAGATTCGTCGGTGAGGAACGCCTCGATTTCCGCAGGCGTCGGGGGAAGTCCGTGCAGGTCGAAGGTAAGCCGGCGGATCAGCGTGCGGCGGTCGGCTTCGTTCGACGGCTGCAGGCCGGCGTCGGTCAGTCCGCGGAGCAGGAAGCGGTCAATCGGCGAACGCAGCCACGCGCGGGCCGGCGTAATGGGCTTTGCATCGTCGAGTTCGGGGAGAATCGGCTTGTCGAGCGGCCGATACGCCCAATGTTCGGGCCAGGGTGCGCCGGCCGCGATCCACGCGCGGAGGGTTGCGATCTGCTCCTCATCCAGCGGCTCGCCTTCCGGCGGCATGCGTTCAAACTCGTCTGCCGAGACACGACGGAGCAGCTCACTGGCATCGGGCCGGCCGGGGACGATGGCCCGGTTGCCAGATTCGAGCTCTCCAGTGGCCACGTCGGGATGGTCGAGGCGCAATTCCGCCTCCGCCGTCCCCGGGCCATGGCAATGCACGCATTTGGAAGCCAGGAGCGGTTGTACATCCCGCTCGAAGCGGACGGCGCCGGCATCCGCAGCTGGCCGATCGCCGGATGCCACTGGTCCCGCGCATGTCAACAAGACGACGGCCACGGCGGTGGTGACCGATCCTGCGGGACCGGAGATCCTGCCGACTCGTGTTGACCAGGTCGTGCTCGGCATGCTTGCTGTCGGACCGTGGCTGCTCGCCTGCGTGGAGAATGCAGTTCCACTGTGGGAAGGCGCTGCGGGGCTGGATGGTCCATCTTACCGCGTGCGACCACGAGGTTCAGCGCCGGACGGGCGATTTGCACTGCGAACGGCCGCACCGGTCGACAACAGCCGAAACCGCTCTTGACCCGCGCGGGCAACCCGCGGGAGACTTCGCCCGAATCGATCGTTCCTGACGTTCCAGCCTGCGGTGTCCAGACCTGCCATCTGCCCGTGCGTACTTTCCGTCATCTGGCCGAGTACTTCGTCTTCCGGCTGTTTGCCTGCGTGTTCACGATTCTGTCCGTGCGGCAGACGGTCTGGCTGGCAGAGACAGCAGCGTCGCTGCTGGTCAGTCGTCCGCTGCGCAAGCTGACCCGCTACAATGTGGCGTTCGAGAATGTGAGCCGGGCCTTCGGTGATGAGTTGTCGGAAGCGGAAAAGCATGCCGTCGTGAGGGGAATGTGGGTGCACCTCGTGCGGCTCGTCGCCGAGGTGATTCAACTCCCCCGGAAGATGACGCTCACCAACTGCCGCGAAGTCATCGTGTTTCGCAACCGGCAGCCGGTGCTCAAGGCGCTGTGCTCCGGGCGTCCGGTGTTTGTGCTGGGGGGGCACTTCGGCAACTGGGAGATGAGCACGGCCACGTTCGGCATGTTCGGCTTCCCGATGGGCATCGTCGCCCGCAAGCTGGATAACCCGTACCTGCATCACTGGTTCTTCGAGTCCCGCCAGCAGACGGGTCATCGGCTGTACGACAAGAACACCGGCTGGGACGGGATGGTCGAACTGCTGCAGGCGGGGGGGAACCTGGGACTGCTTTGCGATCAGGACGCAGGCCGTCGCGGGGTGTTCGTGGACTTTTTCGGCCGGCCGGCTTCGACGTTCAAGTCGATCGCGCTGATGGCGATGGAATACGACGCGCTGCTTGTCGTGGGCTACGGCATCCGCCTGCCGGACGATCTCGAAGAGGCGCGGTGGGTGCGCTACGAGATCGGCTGCGAGGAGGTCATCGACCCGCAGGACTTCGGCTACACGCGGGACACCGTGCAGGCCATCACACAGCGTTATACGGCGGCTCTGGAACGGTCCATCCGCCGCGCGCCCGAGCAGTATTTCTGGGTGCATCGCCGGTGGAAGACCGCCCCCGCCGACGCGTCGGCACGCCGAGGCACGCCGAGGAAGCAGAAGCGGGCGGCATGACACCGGCCATTCGGTTCGGTCGTGCATCAAGGGGCCGACGAGGAAGCGACCGCTGCGGGCTCAGTCTCTCCGCAATCGTCAAATCTCGAGCCCGATCTGTCGAGCGAGAGTGATTGGCGTGGGAGGAGGCTCTGAAAACTTGCTGGACATGCGTAGAATTTGATGCACTTCGGACTGGCAGTGTCGCTGGCCCGACATTAGAATCCGAAATCCCAGAGCCCGGAAGAACTTACGTTCTTCCTCACCCCATCGGTCGGATTTGGCCAGGGATTTGGCCCTCGAACGTCCGGTGCAATCTTCCGCAGGTTTTGCCGTCACGTCGATTGACGCCAGGTCACTCCTCCCCGGCAGTGTCCTGCGCGACGCAATCTGCAGCGCATGGTTGCGACGCATCAAGCGAGTGAAGGAGGCCGCCCGCGGTCCTGATCCGCACCCCGATTGGTTCGAGATTGCGATCCCCCGGAAACAGATCAGGGAGCGCCGGTTTGGCAATCGCACTTGAAGCGGACACCAGCCTCAGCCTCGACCCCGTCAGTAATGGTCGAACCGTGTTTACTCGCAGAACGTCGTCACTGCTTGGAGTGCAGGTCATCGGCTGCGGATCGTACGTGCCGGATCAGATCGTCACGAATTCCGATCTGAACGCGCGATTCGGCTTCGACGCGAACTGGATTGAGCAGCGGACGGGGATCCTCGAGCGCCGCCATTGTCCCTCCGGGATGGCGACCAGCGACATGGCCGTGGAGGCCGGCCGCCGCGCGATCCGGGCAGCGCACGTCGATCCGCAGGAGGTCGACCTGCTCGTCGTCGGGACGTTTACGCCGGACTACCAGTGCCCGTCGACCGCCTGCCTGGTGCAGGACCAGCTCGGCCTCGACTGCCCGGCCTTCGACACCGCCGCCGCGTGCGCCGGTTTCATGTACGCCATGATCACGGCCGCTCAATTCGTGGCGACCGGCAATGCAAAGTACGCCCTTGTCATCGGCGCCGACTGCAACAGCCGGATCGTCAATCCTGCCGATCAGCGCACTTATCCCCTGTTTGGCGACGGCGCGGGCGCCGTCTTGCTGAGCCGCGGCGAACCGCATCAGGGGTTCCTCTGCTATCAGATGGGTTCAGACGGCAGCGGTGGACCGTTGCTGGACCGGCCGGCCGGCGGCACCAAGACCCCGCTGACTCACGAATCCCTCGACGCGGGTTCGCACTATCTCAAGATGGATGGCCGCAGCGTCTTCAAGTGGGCCGTGCGGCTGCTGACCGACACGACCGACCTGCTGCTCGAAAAGACCGGCATGACGGTCCATGACATCAGCCTGTTCCTGTTCCACCAGGCGAATGTCCGCATTATCTCGGCCGCCGCCGAACAGCTCGGCATTTCGCCGGACAAAGTGTTCAACAACCTGCAGCGGTACGGCAACACTTCGGGCGGGTCCATCCCGATCGTGCTGGACGAGGCGATCCAGTCCGGCCGCATCGAGCGCGGCGATACCGTGCTGATGTGCGGCTTCGGCGCCGGACTCTCCTGGGGCACGACGCTCTTCCAGTGGTGACAGAAGTGCGGCGAGGGGGCTTACAGAAGGGCACGAAGGCAACGAAGATCAGCAGGACGACGCAATCAGTCGGGCGACGCTGCGCTGGCCGACTGGCTGGGCACTCGAAGCCAAGCTTCTAAAGAGTGCCTTCGCAGGACGCGCTTCGGGACGAAGGGACTTTGCACCAACCTTCCTGAGATTTGACGCCCATTACCGAGTCTTCTTCGTTTCCTTCGCGGCCATCTGTGCAAACTTCCCGACCTTCTGTCACCACCTGTGGCTGTGCTGAATCTGACGCTGTTGATTCCGACTCTCGACCGCTCGGGCGCGGAGAAACAGCTCACGCTGCTGGCGACTCATCTTCCGCGTGACGAGTTCGCCGTCGAGGTCGTCACGCTCGACCGCGCCGGTCCTTATGCTGACGTCCTGCGTGAGCACCGCATCAACGTCACCGTCCTCGGCAAGCGGCTGAAGTTCGATCCCCGGACGCTTCGTCGTCTGCGCCGGCATCTGGTGGAGTCGCGCTGCGACATCCTGCACAGCTGGCTGTTTGCCGCCAACGCTTACGGCCGGCTAGTGCAGGGCGCACCCGCCGGCATGCGGAGGATCGTTTCCGAACGCTGCGTGGATTCCTGGAAGCAGCCGTGGCAGTTGTGGCTAGACCGCCGGCTCATTTCCCGCACCGATCGCCTCGTCGCCAATTCGTCACCGGTCGCCGACTTTTATGCCGAGCTCGGTTACCCGCGCGACCGAACAACCGTGGTTCCCAACGCCGTCGAGCCGCCGCCGCCGCCGGCACTCACTCGCGCCGCCCTGGTTGAGGAACTGCGGCTTCCGGCGGATGCGCTGCTTGTGTGCTACGTGGGGCGGTTGGCGAAACAGAAACGGGTGGACGACCTACTCTGGGCGGCACAGGTGCTGAGGCAGGCGGAGCCGCGGGCCTGCCTGCTGATCGTCGGCGACGGCCCGGAGCGGGACCGGCTGGAGCAGCACGCGCGGGATGTGGAGTGTATCCGGCACGTGCGGTTTCTGGGGCACCGCGACGATGCCGCCGACATCATGCAGTGCTGCAGCGCCTTCTGGCTGGGGAGCAGCTTTGAAGGGATGTCGAACAGTCTGATGGAGGCGATGGCGTGCGGGCTGCCGGTCGTCTGCACAAGCATTCCGCCGAACCGTGAACTGGTGACGCACGACGAGCACGGGTATCTCGTGGATGTCGGTGACGGCGCTGCGTTCGCCCAATACACCGTCCGCCTGCTACAACAACCGGATCTGGCCTTGCGGCTCGGCGCGAATGGCCGGGCCCGGATTGAGCAGGAGTTCACGGTCCGGCAGATGGTTGAGAATCATGTCAGGGTGTATCGCGCCGTGATTGAGTTGTGAGACGTCATTAAGCCGCGGGCGCAGTTCGCGGATTCGTGGTCCATGTGCGGCATTGCTGGGGGAGCCTGGACGTCATCGGGTGTTCCGCTGAGTGAGGAGACTCTGCGGCGGATGACGGACAGCCTGCGCCACCGCGGGCCGGACGACGATGGAGTTTATCGTTCCCCCGAGGCTGACCGCGGATTCGGCGCGGGATTGGGGTTCCGCAGGCTGTCCATCATCGATCTGGAGGGAGGACACCAGCCCCTGTCGAACGAGACGGGCGACGTCTGGGTCGTCTTCAACGGCGAAATCTACAATTATCGTGAGCTGCGCCCGGGGCTGGAGTCCGCCGGACACGTGTTCCGCACGCATTCCGACACGGAGACCATCGTCCATCTGTATGAGGAGCACGGCCTCGATTTCGTCCGCCACCTACGGGGCATGTTCGCCCTGGCGATCTGGGACGAGCGGTCACGCCGGCTGGTCATTGCCCGCGACCGCATCGGCCAGAAGCCGCTCTTTTACCGTCACGAGTCCGATCGACTGCTGTTCGCCAGCGAACTGAAGGCGCTGTTGCAGGCGCCGGATGCCCCCCGGGCACTCGATCCCGCCGCTGTCGAGAACTATCTCACGTATCAGTACGTCCCTCATCCTCAGTGCATTCTCAAGGGATACTCAAAGCTGCCGCCGGCACATCTGGGGGTCTTCGAAGGGGGCCAGTTCACGGCGACACGTTACTGGACTCCCCCTTACTGCCTGCGCGACGGAACACAGATTCCGGCCGATCCCGCGCTGGCGGATTCGGGCGGCTGGTCCGCGGAGGAATGGCGGCGGCAACTGCGGCGCACTCTGACAGAAGCCGTGCGTCTGCGGATGCGCTCCGACGTACCGCTGGGGGCGTTTCTGTCCGGCGGGGTCGATTCCACGATCATCACCGGGCTGATGCAGTCGTTGTCCGATCGGCCGGTGCACACGTTTTCAATCGGGTTTCCGGTACCGGAGTTTGACGAGCGGAGGTACGCCCGCGAGGCCGCCGAACATCTCGGCACGGAGCATCATGAGTCTGTCGTCGATCCGTCGGCGCTGGAAGTAATGTCGCGGCTGGTGTGGCATTATGACGAGCCGTTCGGCGACAGTTCGGCCATTCCGACCATGGAACTCTGCCGGGTGACCCGCCGCGAGGTGACGGTGGCCCTTTCGGGCGACGGCGGAGATGAATTGTTCGGGGGGTACCACCGGTACCAGGCGGTCCGGCTCGCTGCGAAGATCGACCGGCTGCCGGCCTTCGCGCGGCGGGCGTTCGGGTGGAACATCTGGCAGCGGATCCCCGAACCCGTTGGAAAGATATCGCTGCGCCGGCGAGCCAAGCGGTTCGCCGCGGCCCTCAGCCAGTCTCCCGAGCGCCGGTACCTGCGCTGGATCGGCATCTTCGATGGCGACTGGCGGCAGCGACTGTACTCTCCGGACTATCGGGCGCAGCTGGACGGCGCCGATGCGTTCGCCTTCATTGAAGCCGCTTACGGCCGGTGCTGCGACCGCGATATCGTCACACGCACCATGTGCGCGGACGTCCATTCCTATCTGCCGTGCGACATTCTCACGAAGGTGGACATTGCCAGCATGGCGTGCAGCCTCGAGGCCCGCAGCCCTTTCCTGGATCATCACGTCGCCGAACTGGCGGCCCGCATGCCCGTGCGTCTGAAGCAGCAGGGAACCCGCGGCAAGGTGATCCTCACCGATACGTTTTCCGACCTGCTCCCCCAGTCGATTCAGACCCGCACAAAGATGGGCTTCGGGGTGCCGCTGGATGTCTGGTTTCGGGGCGAACTCCGGTCCCTGGTTCGCGATACGCTGTTGAGCACCCGGGCACTGCAGCGAGGTTACTTCAATCGCGAGGCGATCGAACGGCTGATTACCGAACACGAGCAGGAAGTCCTCAATCACAGCTCCCGGCTGTGGCTGCTGCTCGTGTTTGAGGGGTGGTGCCGAACGTTTCTGGACGGAAGCGCAGCACCGACCGGGCCGCAGCCGATCGTGGTTCGTTGACCCCCCTTCGGTGGGGCGGGATCACGTGATTATTCGGGTTGCACTGATTCTTCCCGGAATTCCTGTCGCCGGGGTTCTGCGGCGGCCGATCTATTGGGTTGTGCGGTGACATCCGCACGGCGGCTCTTAGGAACGCCGCGTGTCGTCCCGCAGCCGCGACAGCCAGGAGTGACTGAACGATGCTCAAACGTGCCGCCCTGACCGGCCTGCTGCTGGTCGCCGCCGCCGCCGGCCTCTCGCTGACCAGCAGCGACGCCCAGGCCGCCCCGCCGGGCCAGCCGACCGAATGGCAGCGGTTTTACTACTATCCGTACGTGTACTATCCGCACAATTTCCAGCGGTATCCCGAGAGCTACGACCACCTGTACTACCGGTATCCGATTCAGAAGCAGATCCCGGTGTACAACGCCAACTGGCACAACTTCTATCCAATGGAGAAGCCGTACTATCGCGGTGCACATTACGCGCTGGACGTCTTCTAACTTCCGGGGGCGATGGGAACGAGGGAAGAACGGTCCGCTTCCTGGAGGGGGAAGCGGGCCGTTTGCTTTTTGCGCGAAGGGGAATCGCGAATGACCCGGACAGGCCAGTTGGCCGTTGCGGCTCTCAATCAGGCGATGCGGCATGCGCCGGCGATGGTGGCGTGGGGCGTCGCAATGCTGTTCATCGTGGTGTGTACGACGCTGTTTGTGCGGGGCGCCTGCTTCCAATTCGCAGGCTGGATGAGTCGACCACGTCGTCGCCGCGTCGCAGGCCCGCAACGCATGGGGCGCGCTATTCCTGTGCCCGTGCTCGTTGAGCGCCCGCCCCGCCGGTGATGCTCTGCGGCGATCCGGCCGCACCCGGCCCTCCCTCATTTGGGCGGAATCGCGCCGCGCATTGTCTCGCTGCGGCTGGCTCTCGTGGCGTATGCGTGCGGAACGTCGCTGCGATGCCGGCGTGGCCCGGGCTGTGCCTCCGGCCGGAGTTGCCCGCTCTACGCAGCCCTTCGCCGGTTTTGCGTTCGGGTGCTCCCCGTCGTAGACTGATTGTCTGTAATTCCTCCATGCATCAGGCCGCGCATCATGACCGAGAGCGAGCAACTGAAGGGGCAACTGGACCGGTTCCGCGATGACTTTCAAAAACTGCGGACGGAAGTCGGGAAAGTCATCGTTGGCCAGCTGGATATCGTGGACGGGACGCTCTCGGCGTTGATCGCCGGTGGGCACGTGCTGCTCGAAGGGGTGCCGGGGCTGGGCAAGACGCTGCTGGTGCGGACCCTGGCCGATGCCCTACACCTGACCTTTTCGCGCGTGCAGTTCACGCCCGACTTGATGCCGGCCGACCTGATCGGAACGAACGTGGTGATGGAGACCGCCGACGGGCGGAAAAAGTTCGAGTTCCAGCAGGGGCCGATCTTCGGGCACATTGTGCTGGCGGACGAGATCAACCGGGCCACGCCGAAGACCCAATCCGCCCTGCTGGAGGCGATGCAGGAGCATCACGTGACCGTCGGCGGGCAGACCTACCATCTGCCGGAGCCGTTCCTGGTGCTGGCGACGCAGAACCCGCTGGAGATGGAGGGGACGTACCCGCTGCCTGAAGCGCAGCTGGACCGGTTCTTCTGCAAGCTGCTGGTGCGCTATCCGAGCGCGCAGAACCTGGAGGAAATACTCGACCGCACGACGAGCGTGGAGACGCCGCAGGCGCAGCCGGTGCTGACGGGGGAACGGATCATCGAACTGCGAACCCTGGCGCGTCAGATTCCGATCGCCGATGAGATCCGACGGCATGCGATCGATCTCGTGCTGGCGACGCACCCGGAGAACGAACTGGCGACCGACATGGTCAAACGGTTCGTGCGCTACGGCGCCTCACCGCGCGGGGCTCAGGGGCTGATCCTGGCGTCGAAGATCGCAGCGATCCTGGACAACCGCTATCACGTCTCCCGCGAAGACCTGCATGCGGCGGCGCACCCGGTGCTGCGACACCGCATGATTCTCAACTTCGAAGGGCAGGCGGAGAATATCTCCACCGACGAAGTCATCCATGACGTATTGAAGCGAGTGAAGCCGGTGCGCGAAGCGGCTGCCGTGTAGGAACCACGGAATACACGGAAGGGACGGAAGTGCACGCTCTGTGGGGAGACGTGATGAACCTGCTTGATCGCCTCCTCGGCCACGACGCCTGGACGACCCGGCAACTGCTGGCAATCGCAGCTCGGCTCAGTGAGGAGCAGCTTGATCGTGAATTCGACATCGGACACCGCTCGCTGCGGGCCACGTTCAATCACATCATCCATAACATGGAAGTGTGGTCGTCACTTATGGCGGCCGAAGGAATCCGACGTCAGGACGACCGTACGATTCCCGGCATGATCGGCCGCCTGGCCGTCGCTGAAATCCGACTATCTCGTATCGCGCGGCGAATTGCGGCGGAGAACGCTTGGGACGAAACTTGGACAGACATCCTCGACTCCCCGCCACAAGCCAAGACTTATGGAACGGCCATCGCCCATGTCCTGACACACAGTATGCACCACCGTGCTCAAGTGCTCTACATGCTGCGGCACTCCGGGGTGCATTCGCTCCCGGAAGGGGACGTATTCAGTTGGGAGAATCGTCTCTGCAGTGATGCAGTGTAGGATTCCATTGCTGGTCACGCGGATGGACTGCATCCCCAAAGAGTCGCTCTCACGCACTGGCAAGGAAGAGAGAATGCTTCCTTCCGTGCCTTCCGTGTATTCCGTAGTTCTCTGATCAATGCCCCTGTTTGATTCCGAGTTCCTGAAAAAGATCGAGTACCTGTCGATCGTCTCGCGCCGAGTGTTCCGGGGGCAGCTGATTGCTCAGCGGCGGACGATGCAGCTGGGGAGCGGCGTCGAGTTCGCCGATCATCGTGATTACACCCCGGGGGACGACTTCCGCTATCTCGACTGGAACCTGTTTGCGCGGCATGACGAGCTGTTGCTGAAGCGGTTCCAGGAGGAGGAGGACCTGCATCTGTATCTGATGCTGGACTGCTCGCGGAGCATGGCGACCGGGAAACCGGCGAAGTTCGATCTGGCAAGGCAGGTGACGGCGGCGCTGGCCTACGTCGCACTGGCCGATCTCGACCGCGTCGCCATCATCGCTTTCGCCGACGGCATCCTCCGGGATTTCCCGCTCACCCGCGGGAAGAATCGCATCCTCACGCTACTGCAGTTTCTCGAGCGCCTTGAGCCGGAGGGGGACGATACGAACCTGCGGGACCTGGTGACGGCGTTCGTGCATCGCCAGCAGCGGCGGGGGCTGGCGATCGTGGTGAGCGACCTGTTTGATCCATCGGGGTATCAACAGGGGCTCGACCGGCTGCGGCATCACAAGTACGAACCCCACGTCGTGCACATCTACGACAAGTCGGAGGCCGAGCCGAACATGCTGGGGGACGTTGAATTGATCGACGTGGAGACCTCGGCCTCGAACAAGATCACCGTGACCGAGAAGCATCTCAAGTCGTATCGTCGGGTGTTTGGCGAATTCCTGGAGGGGGCGAGGGATTACTGCCGCGGATACGGCATCGGCTACACGGTGACGACGGCGGACGTGCCGTTCGACGAACTCATCCTGCGGATGATGCGGCGGGCTGGCACCGTGGGATGAACTGAGGATGCGTCTGCAGACTCATCCGCTCGAGTTAGGGAAGTCCGGTGGTGAGGGATTCCGTTTGCTGGGGGGGGGCGCCAGACTGCGGACAAATCTGCTGGATGCATTTGCCACCGGACTGCGTGTTCCACCGGCGATTTATGCCGCTCTGACTGTGCCCGTCCGCGGGGGCAAATCAGGGTTCGGGCAAAACTTGCCCTCAGGAATCCCCCGAATGTATGATGGGCGAGGAAGTGGTGAATTCGCCGTTCAGATTATTCGCCGACCGGCATTCAGGCCGGACGGCGCCAGGAATCAGGGTCTGCGCCGATGAAAGTCACGAGCCGCCCCGCGCTGCCGCGCTTGCGGTATCATCAGGACGCTTATCGATTCGTCTTCGAATCGCTCCAATACACCCAGGAGAAGCTGCGACGCCCTCAGCCGCGGAATCCGGATGACGAGAACGCGCACATTACGGGTCAGGAGTTGTGCGAAGGGATCCGTGATCTGGCGGTCAAGCGATTCGGGTTGCTGGCGCGCACGGTCTTTGAGCATTGGGGCATTCGCAGCACATCGGACTTCGGTCGCATCGTGTTCGAACTGATCGAACGCGGCGAGATGCGGAAGACCGACCGCGACACGCTCGCCGACTTCAGCGACATCTATGAATTCGACGAGGCGTTTGATCGCGCCTATGCGATCGATACCGATCAGGTCTTTCGCAGGGCGTAGTTGCGGCGCAGCGCCGACGGCCGGGCGGGCATGAGTTCGATCCAGCGGCGCTTGAGCTTATCGCGCGCTTCTTGCGCAGAGGGAGGCCGGATGCCGGTCAACGAGATTCCCGCTCCCGACTCCCATGCAGCGGCCGGTGATCGCTGGGTGACGCGACGGACGGCGGCAGTGCTGCTGCTGGCGGCCGTATGGTGTGCGGCCCTGACGGTCCTCACGCTCGCCGCGGCGAATCCGGTCACATTGAATCGCGACCAGCTGCTGCGGTCGCCGGTGATCGTCGTCGGGCGCGTCGAAGACGCGGCAACCGGCGCGGTTACGGTCGAACGAGGATGGCGGAGCGCAGTCGGCCCGGGCGACATCCGCGTCACGAATCTCAACGAGACAGCGGCGGAGCAGGGGCAAACCTATGTCTTGCCGCTGATGCAGGTGTCGGCCGGAACGTTCGAGGTGGTCCCGGCCCGCTTGCCCAGTCGACCGTGGCTCATCTACCCTTCATCTCCCGAGACCATTCAGCAGGTCACCGAAATTATCGGCCGGCCTGCGGGTTCCTGAACCCGATCCGGTTGAAAACTTTGGCGCTGCGGGGCCGATCGATTAGACTGGAGTGTGATCGACGCCGGGGAACGCGCGTCCTCGGTCGCAACCTGGGCTTCTTCGAGACGATTGCATGAATTCCGCGATCTCGCGACGAAATTGGCTGCGTTCCACTGCCTGCGGCTTCGGTTCGATTGCGCTGGCGGGGCTGTGCAGCGAACGATCCCAGGGGGCGACAGCCCGCCACGGGGCGCTGGCTCCGATGTTCGCTCCGCGGGCCAAGCGGATCATCTTCGTCTTCATGCAGGGGGGGCCCAGCCACGTCGACACGTTCGACTACAAGCCGGCCCTGGAGCAGTACCACGGGCAGAAGCTTGCGTTCCGCGACGCACGCAAGATGGCCAAGACCGGCATGACGGGTGAGGAAACCGTCATGCAGTCACTGTGGAAATTCCGCCAGTACGGGGAGACCGGTCGCTGGGTGTCCGATCTATTCCCGGAGATCGCTCAGCACGTTGACGACCTGTGCTTCCTGCACGGGCTGCATACCAATGGCGTGGCGCACGGACCGAGTACGTTGTTCCTGCATACGGGTGCGACGAACCTCATCCGGCCGTCGTTCGGCGCCTGGGTCAGCTACGGCCTCGGAAGCGAGAACCGCAACCTGCCGGCGTTTGTGACGATCTGCCCGTCGGCGGCGAACGGGGGGCCGCGCAACTACTCCAACGCGTTTCTCCCGGCGGAGCATCAGGGGACAGCCGTTGGCCGGGCCGGTCAGCCGACGACGGAGGCCCGCATCAATCATATTGCCAACGCGTCACTGAGCCCATCTGATCAGCGGCGGCAGCTGGATCTGTTGTCCGAGATGAACCGGAGCCAGCTGGAGCGGGCCGGCGGGAGCGATGAGCTGGGGGCCGTCGTCAACTCGTTCGAGCTCGCCTGGCGGATGCAGATGCACGCACCGGAAGTACTGGACGTTTCACAGGAGACGCAGGCCACGATTGAGCTGTACGGCATCGGGGAGAAGGAGACGGATAACTTTGGCCGCCAGTGCCTGCTCGCCCGGCGGATGGCGGAAGCGGGCGTGCGCTTTATCCAGATTAACTACGCCGACAACGGATCGAACCCGCAGTGGGATCAGCACTCGAACATCGGGAAGCATGCCGAGCACGCCAAAGCCACCGACAAACCAGTCGCGGGTCTGCTTGCCGACCTGAAGGCCCGCGGACTGCTGGACGACACACTCGTCTGGTGGGGAGGGGAGTTTGGCCGCAATCCGTTTTCGCAGGGTTCCGACGGGCGCGATCACAATCCTAAGGGGTTCACTCACTTCCTGGCGGGCGGGGGCGTGAAGGCCGGATTCGCGTTCGGCGAGACCGACGAGTTCGGCCACGAAGCGATTGCAGGCAAAGTTCACATGCACGACATGCATGCGACGCTGCTGCATCTGCTCGGACTGGATCACGAGCAACTGACTTACCAGTACGCCGGCCGCAACTTCCGCCTGACGGACGTGGAGGGCCGGGTCGCGCACGAAATCCTGGCGTAGGCCGAGCCGGTTATCTTCCGTCGGCCTGGACCACCACCGCTTCGTCATGTCGCAGCGGTTCGGCCAGATCGGGCGTGAGCAGCTGAGCCGACACGCGGGTCGTGCCCGAGTCAGCGGCGGTGAGGATGATGTCGAAGGACTCTTCGCCATCGGCTTCGATCGCATCCAGGGCGGCGAAGCGAACGAAACGTCCCTCGATCTCGAATGAGACGGGGCCTTCGGCATTCACGAACGTGAGATTGTCGGGGATCTCGAACAGCGCCTGCACGTCTTCCGCGGCGCCCGTCCCGCGGTTCTTGACCACCAGCCGCAGCGCGACGCGTTCGCCGACGGACACCGGACGTCCGGCATGTTCGACATCGAATGCCAGAGACGGGAAGCCCGCGACTTCGAGCGGCGCGGTCACCGACGCCTTGTTGCCGGTGGCATCAGTCGCACGCACGACGCCGTTCCATGTTCCCTGGTCCCGTGCCATCAGGCTTGTCTGAAACGTTGTGGTCTCGCCCGGAGCGAGTTCCGCGATCTGCCGGGTGATGGTCCGCCGCTGGGCGTCGAACTGTCCTCCCTCCGGCACGCCGGCCAGTTCCAGGCCGTCCGGAACCTGTTCGACGACGGTGATCTGCCGCAGCGTTTCGGACGAGCGATTGCTGACGTGGGTCATGTAGTCTGCGGTGCTGCCGATGAATCGGCGTTTCGGCCCCTGACGCTGAATCAGCAGGCGGGCTCCGATGACGTTGACGTCGACAGCGGACTCCGAACGCGTCGTGCTGCCGGTGCTGACGAGCCCCTTCGATTGATACTGGCCGGCTTCGGCGCCGGTCACCGTCAACTCGACCGAGCGTGACTCGCCGGCGGGGAGCGTGCCGACCTCGTACTCAATATCGTCTCCTCCGGGGTGCTCCAGTCCGGCGGGGAGCAGGTTGCGGACGAACACATTGCGTGCGTCCGTCTCGCCGTTGTTCGTCACCGTAAAGCGGTACGTCGCCTGCTCGCCGACGGCGACCTCGTTCGGACCGGTCATGTCGAGCGTCAATGACGGCGTGGTGATGCGCGTGGTGGCCGCGACTTCCGCGACGAAACGGACGGTGGCGACGCTGCCGATCTCGCCCGAATCGGTCGGTACGACTTTGATCCGGATCGTCTGTTCCTGATCCGGCTCCATCGTGCCCAGCCGCCAGACGAGCCGCTTGTCGCTCAGTTCGGCCTGCGGGATGGTGCCTTCCAGCGTCGTGCCGCGCGGAATGCGGTCTTCCACAATCACGTCGTGGGCGGCGCTGCTGCCGACGTTCTTCACCTTGATCGCATAGATCAGGGGCTCTCCAACGGTCGCTTCGGGGGGAGCGACCTTCTCGACGGTCAGCTCAGGCTGCTGCGGTCCGGCCGGAACATTGGCGTCGAGAGTGGCGTCGCCGACATAGTCCGGACGCGCTGGACGGGCGTCCGGGATGGCGGCATCGATCTGTGGCGCAAAGTCGGCAGCCGGCGCCGCCGTGCGCATCGCGGGGGGGCCGTCGTCCTCTTCGAGAGTGAACGGGGCAGCCGGCTCACCGGCGGCAGCAGGTGAATCGGCGAACGTGGGGTTAAGGGGCTGCTCACCGGGGAGTGCCGTATTCGGTTCGTAGTCCGATGCAGAACTCGACTCTGCTCCAAAGTCGCCGCCACCCTGCTGGGGATCGCTTGCGTTCCCGCTGCCGCCGAACGGATCAAATGCGGCCGGAGCGGCTGAGGGGTCTTGGGCACTGGAGTCCTCGCGGCTGGTGCTTCCGGAGAACGGATCCTGCTCGACATCGGGAAGCTGCGGCCGAGGTGTGGTCTCATTGAGTCCAGCTTCGTCGAAATCGGCCGGCATGACCACTTCCGCATCACCATCGTCACTGAGTTCCGCACCGGAGAACGGATCGGCTTCAGGCGCCGGCTGTTCCGCTGTCGCGGACGAAGGCTCGCCTCCAAACGGATCAAAGGGAGCAGGTTCGCCCGGGAATTCTGAAGGCTCAGCCGGGTTGTCTGCCTCCGTTGAGGCTGCTGTCGAGCCTTCGTCGCCGCTAAACGGATCGAATGCGACTGAGGCTCCACCCGGTTCTTCGCTGGACGCGGGAATCACTGCGCCGTTCAGAGAGCCGTCCGCGGCAGCCGTCACCACGGCCGGATCGCGATTCGGAGACGGATCTTCAGTAGGCATAGCAAGTCCTGGCCCGGCCTCGCCCGTTCCCAATGGCTGCAACCGCGCCGCGGACGATGCGGGGTCCGCCGTTGCGGCGAAGGGATCGTCGCTGTCGGCCACGTCCGTGAATTCCTGCGGGAGTTCTCGCGGACTTGTGGCGGCGTTCGTCTCCATGCTTTGCCAGTCGCCGGCCGCGAAGTCCGCATCGCGCGGCGCCGACGAGTCTGCAGCGGAGATGTCCTCCGGCTCGTCGTTGGCGAGCAGCCAGTTGTCGGTGCCACTTGTGTCAGGGGTCGGTGCGCCAGTCGGCTCATACTGTGCGTCGCCGCCGAAGGGGTCGGCATAGGCGTCACCGGCCTCAGCAAAGGAGCCTGCCGAGAACTCGTCCGATTGCGCCGGGTGAGGTTGCCCGTCCGATTCGTCCGCCCCCGCTCGGTCCAGAGACTGGAAATCGTCCACGGATGCGGCGTTTCCCGTCTGTTCCGGGAGTCGCTTGTGCACTTCCAGTACGACGAAGCAGCCGACGCCGATGACCCCGAACAGGGCGGCGATCTTCCAGATGGCGCTGAGCATGGGGACCTCTGCCGTCTCCGCAAGGCGGTGTGGCGGCGTCCCCTCGCGGCGCACCGCGGTCATCGCGGGCGTCCTTCTCCGGCGGCGGGGACGCCGGAATGCGGCGGGCTTGTAACAGATCGACGTAAGTCGGGAAAGACGAGTCTCTACGTGGAGAGGACGACGCAACGGCAGAGAGACGCGAAGACGCGCAAAGGGAAGAAGATCGGGCATCGGTCGATCGAGTGGCCGTCCGCCTTTCTTTCCCGTTTGCTCCTTTACTTTGCGCGTCTTCGCGGCTTTGCGTCGAGCTGACTTACCCCTGCCGAAACGCAACGCACCGGTCTGGCAGCGGCCAGGGTGAATCCATCGGGTATCGGACTGATGCGTCCGTGCTGCGCCGGGTGTAGCGAAAAGTCCACGTTTGCGATTTCGGGCAATTTCCAGAACAGGAAATTTGACACGTCGGAAACGCGACCTAGGTTTTCGTGTTGCCCGTCATTGCGTGTCCCTGACGAAACGACTGACGCCGCAACGGTTTCTGACTCGCCTCATTTGAGGCCTTCCACTTGGGAATCGGGATCGAGGCTCGCTGACCGGGAGTTCCGGGGGCAGCTCGGTCCGGTGTGGTGTCCGGCGCAGTCGGGCACTTTAGGGTTCGTAGAGAGGACAAAAAATGAAGAATCTGTTCGACAGCGTGAAGACCTTCCTGGTCTCGGAAGACGGCCCCACGGCCGTTGAGTACGCGGTGATGCTCGCTCTGATCATCATCGTCTGCCTCACCGCCATTAAGGCCGTTGGTACGACCGCCAACGATCGGTTCACGGACGTGAAGAACGCTCTGACCCCGGCCCCGTAGTCGTCGGTCTAAGTCGTCCCTTCATGGGATTCGCCGTCTGGCCGGGCGCTGTGTCCGGCCGGACGGTTTCTCTGCTTAGGGACAAGCCCGGTTCGATGGGCCAGAGCTGCACAACGTTCAAAAACTCACCGCTCACAAGACGCCTCCCATGTTTCCGTTCTGGATCGAAATCGAGTCGGCCATGCTGGTGCAGTTGACGGCGCTCTTCGTCGCCGGTCTGGCCGCGCTGCTGACGACCGGCCTTCTCGGCGGCAGGGCATAAGAGTTTTCAGTTCTCAGTTGTCAGTTCACAGCAAAAAGCCTGGAGCTGACAACTGATGACTGACAACCGGATGGATTGACTCCCCCTCTTTCCTCAATTCGCAAAAGGGTCCCTTCCCATGGACTGGCAGGAATTCCTCGTCTCGAACTGGCACGTAAAGGTCGTTTGCGTCCTCCTGATCTGGGCGGCGTGGATCGACGGCAAGCAGCTGCGCGTGCCGAACTGGCTGACGTTTCCGATGGTCCTGTCCGGCCTGATTTATAGCGCCTGGGTCGGCGGCTGGCAGGGGCTGGGTGATGGACTGATCGGGATGGCAGTCGGCCTGGCGACGCTGCTGCCACTGTACGCGGTGGGTGGCATGGGGGCCGGGGACGTGAAGCTGATGGCGGGGATTGGCGCGTGGCTGGGCGCGGCCGTGACCTGGGAAGCGTTCGTCTGGTCGGTCATCGTCGGCGCCGTGATGGCGGTCGTGATGGTCGCCTGGCGGCGGAGCTGGAAGAAGCACTGCGGGAACTTCTCGCAGATCGTGCTGGAGTTCATGACGGTGAAGAGCCCTGGCGAGCTCTCGAAGATCGCCGCCGAGCGGAAGCCGCAGATGCTGCTGCTGCCGTACGGCATCCCGATCTGCGTCGGCTCGATCGCGTACTTCTTCTACGCTGGCATGATGTAGGCCCGGCCCGAGCGAGGACATGATCTGAGAAACCCGGTTTCCTCAAGAAACCGGGTTTCTGCATGGATGGTGAAGAAAGTCGACGCGTGCGCCAAATCGCAACCTAGAGTTGCAGCGGCCGGCCCCAACTCAGACGTCCACGGTTGTTGTGGGAATCTGGGAGGACTGGGGGCGGCAGACAAACGGTACGGACGCCCGTTGTAATCAGAACGACCAATTCAGCCCGCATAACCGGCATAAATTGAAGCCGGGTCCCATGACTGCCGATCTTGACACTGACTCGGTGTCATTCGGCACTCGCTGCGGGCGCGTCCGTGCTCCCCTGAAGGTGACGACATGAAACCGAAGACACTGGTGTTGTTGGCAGTCGCCGCCGGCTGCGGCCTGGTGGCGATGTTGGGCATCCAGCAGGCGATGCAGGGGGGACAAGGCAACGCGTCTCCCAAGGTCAAGGTGCTGGTGGCCCGTGCCGAGATTCAGCCTGGCGTGGAACTGACCGACGAAGTGGTCGGATTCCAGGAGATGAACGTCGAGTCGGTCCCGGAAGACGCCGTGACCGCTTTCGAACAGTATGAAGAACGAGCCCTGATCTATCCGGTGCTGGCGGGGGACATCATCCGCCAGTCCAAGTTGGGCAAGAAAGGTGAATTCACGAGGTCCCGGCAGATCCCCGAAGGCATGCGGGTCGTCGCGATCTCCGTCAACGATACACAGACCGTCGCCGGCATGATGCGTCCGGGCGACCGGGTGGACGTGCTGGTGACCTACCAGCTGCGGAACAACCGCGGCCAGATGACCTCGAAAACAGCCACGCTGCTCAAGTACGTGGAAGTCTTCGCCACCGACAACCGCACGGTGAGCGACGGCGCCACGAAGCAGCAGGAAGTCAAGACCAAGGTGGTGTCGCTGCTCGTGCAGCCCATCCAGGTGAACTACATCAAACTCGCGGAGAGCAAAGGTTCGCTGGCCCTGTCGTGGCGGCATCCTGACGACGACGAAGACGTGGAAGATCGGGCCATCGACGACAGCCTGCTGACCGAACTCTCCGGACTGGACAAGATCGATGACGGCAACGTTCCCGCATACAACCGCGGGCCGGCCCTGTTCGACGAGGAAGTGGCTTCCGAGCCGCAGCCCGAGTTGAACAATCTCCTCGACGAGGAGACAGCCGCCCCCGTGGTGGTCGCCGCCCCGGCGCGGCCGATGTGGACGGTGCAGGTTTACCAGGGTGACACACCGCAGGAGCAGCAGTTTGAAATCACCGAGACTGAGAAGCCTGCGAAGCCGGATGCATCGACCAGCACCGGCCCGACGGATCCTTCCCTGACCGGGGCCTTCAAGTGGCTGCACGAACAATTCACAGGCGAGTCGGGCCAGACCAAGGCAGAGACGGAACTTTAGAGACAGGATCGTCCCCCGGTGCGTTCGGCGCATCGGGGGGCGACCGACCGACCGAAGCCCGCAGATCGCGTAGGGGGGCGACGGTCAGAGAAACTGGATCCGGACGGTCTGGAGGCCGTCCGGCGTCACGGCAGGCTGCGGCCGGGTCAGCGATGACCGGGGCGCGGCAGGCTGGTCTGACTCAACGCTGCGAGGTGCAGGGATGCGAACTTCACTCTTCGGCCCGCGTCTGATGGGGGTCGCGCTGACTGCGATGCTGACATGCCTGGCGCCCGTCGGGCCCGTGCAGGCTCAACCGCCCGCTCCAGCCGAGGAAGGGCTTCGACCGGGAGAGCAGGCCTTCCAGGTGCTGCAGTCATCCAGCACGCTCTCGCTCATCGAATTGCAGACACGCGTCGTCGAACTGCAGACGCGCATCAAGGTGGTGGACGGCTTCGATCAGTCAATCGTCAATGTGACTGCGCTGGATCCCAAGCGGCTCCGGCTCCGGGCGCTGAAGCCCGGCGTCACCTCCCTGATGCTCACCGACGAGTACGGGGACGCTTACTCAATCGAGTTGTTCGTCGAGGGAGACATCCGCGAGTTGCAGGCCAATCTTCGCCGCCTGTTTCCCGGGTCCGCCGTAGAAGCCATCAAGCTGCGGGACAGCATCGTCCTTCGCGGCTGGGTGACCGAGCCCGACCAGATCCCCCAGGTCGTCGCCATCGCCGAGCAGTTTGCTCCGAAGGTCCACAACCAGATGGCGGTCGCGGGCGAGAACCTCGTCCAGCTCAACGTTAAGGTGATGGAGGTACAGCGGTCGAAGCTGCAGCAACTCGGCTTCAACTTCCTCGCCGTCGGGCAGAACTACTACGTGCACAGCAACCCGGGAGCCCTGGTGCCGCTGCAAAGTGTGACGCTGCCGTTTGGCGGTCCGCCGAACGTCGTCTCGCAGGCGGCCGCGCTGGCCAACCCGACGATGCAGTTCGCCATCACCGGCACCAACGACATTTTCCAGGGCTTCATCGAGTCTCTGCAACAGAAGTCGCTGCTGAAGATTCTGGCCGAGCCCAAGCTCGTGACCACGAGCGGCCGGCCCGCTTCACTGCTGTCCGGTGGTGAGTTCCCGATTCTGGTGCCGCAGGGACTGGGGACGGCCACCATCGAGTGGCGCGAATTCGGCGTGCGGATGGAGGCCGTCCCGATCGTGCTGGGCAACGGACGTCTGCGGCTCGACATTTCTCCCGAAGTCAGCGACCGCGATTTCAGCAACGCCGTAAACCTGAATGGGACAGTAGTGCCGGGTCTCACCACGCGGCGCGTCAACACGCAGGTCGAAATGCGGTTTGGCGACACGCTGATGATCGGCGGACTGATCTCCTCGCGAAAGAACGGCAGCAAGAGCGAGATTCCAGTGCTCGGCGAAATCCCGCTCATCGGCGCTGCATTCCGACGCATCTCTTACGAAGAAGCCGAAACGGAACTGCTCGTGCTGGTCACACCGTATCTCGTATCACCGCTGGATCCGACTCAGGTTCCGCCGGGCGGGCCGGGACTCAACTCGGCGAATCCGACGACGCACGAACTGTTCATCGATGGGCACCTGGAAGTGGACGCCATGGGGGGCTACGGCGTCCCACCGTACTGCCCGCCGCCGGGAATCCCGGCTTACGGTCCTGGCCCCGGCGTGATGCCTCCGCCGACCGCTCCCGGCGCCGGTCCCGGGATGGCGCCCCCCGGTCCGCCACCCTCGATTCCCCCCGCGCTGGAGACGACGCGTTCAGCGCCTCCCTCGGGGATCCAGCCGGCCAGCGGAACGAGTACTTCCAACCAGCGGACGGGAAGCCGCCCGCCCGGATTGATCGGCCCCCAGTAGGATTCCAGACACCGGATACGGCCTGCGAGGTCATTGCCTTGTCTCTCGCGGGGTGAGGCGCCTACACGAGTGGCGGAAAGAACGGTACGGCTATGAGCGACGTCCTGAGAATGGCGATTGTCGATCCGAACGACACGAGCCGCAGCATCACCAAGAATCTGCTGCTCGGGATCGATTCGGTCTGGCTGGAGGCGGAATGCTCGCGCTACGAGTTTTTCGTCGACGTTCTCACTCAGACGAATCCGGACATTGCCCTGATCGCCGTTGATTCGGACCCGCAACGCGGCCTCGCCCTGGTCGCCCAGGTCACGGGCGAATTCCCCGCCTGCAGCCCGCTGGTCGTCAGCGCGTCGCAGGAAGGCAGCCTGATCCTGCAGGCGATGCGCAACGGGGCCAAGGAGTTCCTGAGCTACCCCCTGCAGATTGAAGATTTTGTCGCAGCGCTCGACCGCATTCGCGCGGCCGGACAGGGGGGCAAGGGGGGCGGAAAGGCTCGCACCAGCCGCGTTGTGGCGATTGCCGGCGCCAGCGGCGGCGTCGGATGTACGTCGCTCGCCATCAATCTCGCCTGCGTCCTCGCCCAGCAGCCGAAGAACATCGTCTCGGTCATCGACCTCGACACGGCGCTCGGCGACGCCGACGTCTGGCTGGACATCATTCCCGACTACACGATCCAGGATGTCGCAGAGAACATTACGCGGCTCGACTACTCGCTGCTGAAGCGGTCGCTCACCCAGCACGAGAGCGGCGCGTTTCTGCTGCCGCGGCCCGTGCATCTTGATGACCGGCCGCCCATCACTCCCGACCAGTTCCAGCGCGTCATCGCCCTTCTGAAGGCGACCTTCACCCATCTGATCGTGGACATCAGCAAGAGCTTTACGCCGCTCGATATCGCCGCCATTCAGAGCGCCGATATGACGCTGCTCGTCACGCAGCTCGATCTCCCCTGCCTGCGGAACGTCGTGAGGCTGATGCAGTTCATGGATGAGCGGGAGCTGAGCGACAAGGTGCGCGTCGTCGTCAACCGCATCGGCCTGGAGGACTCGCAGATCAGCCTCAACAAGGCGCTGGAGACCATCGGCCGGGAGGTGTTCTGGAAGATTCCCAACGACTACGCCTCAATGGTGGAGTCTCGCAACAACGGCGTCCCGCTGGTCACGCAGGCGCCGCGGGCCAAGGTCACCAAATCGCTCGAGCAGCTGGCGGCACAGCTCGATCAGGCCGCCATCGTCGAGCCGAATGCGGCCGGCGGCGACGACGCCAAGCAGAAGAAGCGCCTCTTCAGCTTCCTCGGCAGCGGTTCGCGCTGACGAGCCAACCAGCGGCGGGGTGAACCCGGATGCTCAACACGCATTCGTCCGTCGGTGTAACGTTTACAAACCGGATCGCATCGGTTTGCAAAACTGCCAATCTCTGCTTGACGGTTTCGGCGAATTCGCCAGAATCCGGCCCGCTCGCACGAGCGACTCTTAAGACCTTCCCGCCCTGGACCCTTCCCGCGACGTTTCACGAGCGCAGTCAGCTCGTTTCGCCGCAAATCTCGATCATGGACTGATCACGGCGCTCATCCAGCATGCGCGCCGGCGGGCACGGACGCCCATTTTTTCTCATGCTTTCCCGGACGAAACGACCTGCGTTGTCCGTCAGCCTGCGTCGGCTGCTTCCCTCCGCCAGCTTCATCGGCTGTGCGGACGTCGTCGCCCGCGACGTGACTGAGTTGAGTTCCGACTGCGGACCGGGAACACTGTTCGCCGCCATTCCCGGCCACCGGCGACACGGCGCGGATTTCATCAGCGAGGCCCAGGCCAACGGCGCCGCGGCCGTGCTGACTGACCGGCCTCTTCCCGATACCTCGCTGCCGCAGTGCATCGTCCCGGATGTCCGCCGCGCGTATGCGGAGCTGTGCCATGCCCTGTTCGCCTATCCGTCCTGGCGGCTGGGACTGGTTGGGGTGACGGGCACCAACGGAAAAACCACGACCACCTGGCTGACGCGCGCTCTTCTGGAGTCCGCCGGACATCCCACCGGCCTGCTCGGCACTGTCGAGTACTCCGACAGCGTCGAACGCGAACCAGCCACGCTGACGACCCCCGACTCCCGGACATTCGCCGCCTGGTTGGCCTCCTCGGTCGCTCGCCGCGCCCGGTTCGCAGCCGTTGAGCTGTCCAGCCATGCGCTTGAACAGAGTCGCTGCGCCGGGACGCTCCTCGACGTCGCGGTCGTCACGAACGTCACGCAGGATCACTTCGACTACCACGGCGATGCGGTTCAATACCTGGAAGCGAAGGCCCGCATCCTGGCAATGGTCAAGCGCGGCGGACTCGTCGTGCTCAATGCGGACGATCCGGGCAGCATCTCGCTCGCCGATCGCATCCCCGGTCCGGCGCAGCTCTGCACCATCGCTATCGATGCCCCCGCCCACCTGTCAGCGCATGGGCTGCAGACGACCCAGGACGGCTGCCGGTTCGTCATGCGGCATGGCGTGAACGAAGCCGAAGTTCACGTGTCGCTCCCTGGCCGTCACAACGTGGCCAACTGCCTTGCCGCAGCCGCCGCAGGGCTGCATTTCGGACTTTCACTGGAAGCCATCGCGAGTGGGCTTGAAACCATCGAGAGCGTCCCGGGCCGCCTGGAGCGCATTGACTGCGGCCAGGACTTCGCCGTCTACGTGGACTATGCCCATACCGACGATGCCCTCCGCCGCGCGATCGCGGCCGTCCGGGACATCACACCTGGCCGAGTCTTCTGTGTCTTTGGCGCCGGCGGCGACCGCGACCGCACGAAGCGTCCGCTCATGGGGCGCGCCGCGATGACGGCCGACGTCCCCGTCGTCACCAGCGACAACCCCCGCTCTGAGGACCCGCAGGCGATCATCGACGAAATCCTGTCGGGAATGTCCGTCACACCCCGGCCGCACGTGGAGCCGGACCGAGCGGCGGCGATCGCCTGGGCGCTGGATCACGCGCGTCCCGGCGACAGTGTGCTCGTCGCCGGCAAAGGACACGAGACCGTACAGATCATTGGCAGGGACCGCGTGTCGTTCGACGACCGCGCCGTCTGCCGACAGCACTTGATATCGCGTCGACGGCAGCTTGTCGTCGCTTAACTCCACAGGAACCAAACCGACTTCCTCTGTTTCGATGCAACCCACACGAATCACAGACCTGATTGCGGCGACCGGTGGTCGGGCGATCGGCGTGCGGGACGAGTCGGCGGAGTTCAGTCGAGTCGAGACCGACTCCCGCAAAGTGCGGCGCGGAGACGTATTCTGGGCGCTGGCCGGCGCTCAGCACGACGGCCACGACTTTCTGGAGCAGGCCCGCACTCGCGGTGCACTGCTGTGTGTTGGGGAACAATCCAAGCTCAGGAAGCCTCCCTTGCCGGCGATCGCGGTCGAGAACAGCCTCGATGCCCTGGGGCATTTCGCCTCCTGGCATCGCCGCCGGATGGACGCCATGATCGTCGGAATCACCGGCAGCGTCGGCAAAACGACGACCCGCAGCATGCTCTACGCGGCATTGAGCGCGCGGTTTGACGGCGTGCAGAGCCCGCACAACTTTAACAATCACGTCGGCGTCCCCCTGACGCTCTTTGAGGTTGCGGAGCAGCACGAGTTCGCGATCGTGGAACTGGGAGCGTCGCGCGTCGGCGAAATCGGCCGACTGGCGCGGATCGCCGAGCCGGAACTGGGCGTTCTCACCGCAATCGGGCCGGCTCACCTTGACGAGTTCGGCACGATCGAAGACATCTGCCGCACCAAAGGCGAGTTGCTCGAAGCGCTGCCGCCGTCGGGGATCGCCGTCATCAACGGGGATGACGAGCGCGTCCGCGGGCTGGCGCATCGGGCGGCCTGCCGCGTCCTGCTCGCCGGTTCCCGCGTCAACAACGACGTGGTGGCGCGGGGCATCGAGTGCAACGGAGAATACCTGCGGTTCCAGGTGGACCGCTCCAAGTTTGTGGTGCCGGCTGCCGGCCGCCACTTCCTGACGTCGGCCGTGCTCTCGGTCGCGGTGGGACGTGAGATCGGCATGCATGACGCCGAGATCGCCGCGGGACTGCAGACCTTCCGTCCCGTCGCCGGTCGCTGCCAGGTGCTGACCATCGGTCCCTGGACGGTCATTGACGACACGTACAACGCGAGTCCCGCCTCCATGCAGGCGGCCTGCGAACTGCTCCGCGACTGGCGCGGCGGCAACCAGCGGGTTTTGATTTCGGGAGACATGCTGGCCCTCGGCCGGGATGCGGACGACTACCACGCGGCGTTCGGCACGGACGTCGCGCGGATTGGAGTGGACCGACTGATCGCGGTGGGCGCTCAGGCAGCGCTCGTCGCACGGAGCGCGAAAGAGTCTGGCATGGATGCCGGCTGCCTGGGCGCCTGCCGCGATCTGGACACACTCACCGTCCTCCTCGACTGCTGGCTGGAGTCTGGCGACGTCATCCTCGTCAAAGGCTCCCGCGGCATGCATATGGAACACGTCATCGCGCGGCTCAAGGAACTCGCCGCAGCGAAGAAACAGGAAGCCAAACTCAGAAAGGCCGCATGAGGATGGAAGATCGAGGATAGCGGATCGAGTGCGGGACAAGTTTCTCCCCCCTCCGACTGTCCATCGACCATCAGCCATAGACCATCGTCCTACATAGAGTCCTGCCGGCGTGTTGCGGGTTTGCGGGAATTCGCAGCATCGTCCAGAGGCGTCTCGGATGGAAGCACGACAGGCAATTGGGCAACAGTGATTCACTGGGTCGATCACTCCAATAGCCGCTTCACGGCAGGACTCGCCTACAACCAGGGGCGTCGGAGCACTCTCCGACGCCCCCTTTTCGTTTTGAGCACTGATACCCCGCGAGACTCGTCTTGTTGAGGTCCGGCGACTGGGATATATCGGCGCCGCGAAATGCGTCCCGGTCGTCCGAAATTCTCACGGCAGGGCTCAACAGTCTCCGCCCCGGTCCCTCCATGCTTGTCTGGCTGCTCGAACAGTTCGGACCGATTGCCGCGCACGTCGAGTCGCATACCACCGGCGACTCGCGAACGTTTCTCACGGCCCGGATCGCGATGGCGCTGGTGACATCGTTTCTGGCGGCCGTCGCGCTGGGGCCGATGGCCATTCGCTGGCTCAAGAGCCGGTTCCGCGAGCGCGTCGCAAGCGCGTCGGAACGGCTGAACGAACTTCAGGCGTCCAAGAACGAGACTCCCACGATGGGGGGGCTGTTCGTCGTCGCGGCCATTGTTTTGGGAGTCTTGATCTGGGGCGACCTCCGCAGCGCGTACGTGCAGATCGGCCTGTTCGTCACGTTGACTTTCGGCGCGGTGGGGGGCGTCGATGACTGGATCAAGCTCCGCACCGCGCGCCGCGGGCTCACCGCCCGGCAAAAGATCCTGGCCCAGATCGTCCTCGCGACGATCGCCGCCGTGTGGCTGTACTCGGCGCAGCGAGGCATCCCGCGGGGGACCGACCTCATCCTTCCCGTGGGCCAGATCGCCCTCCCGCTGGGGCTGACGTTCGTGGCCTGGGCCGTGTTCGTGATGGTCGGCAGCTCCAACGGCGTCAATCTCACCGACGGCCTGGACGGCCTCGCCGGCGGGTGCGTCATCTTCGCCGGATCTGCGTTCGTCGCCCTCACCTATCTGGCGGGTCACTCCGTGCTGGCCGGCTACCTCGGCATTCCCTTCATTTCGGGCAGCGGAGAATTGAGCATTCTGCTCGGGGCGATGGTGGGGGCCATGCTGGGCTTCCTGTGGTTCAACTGCCATCCCGCCCAGGTCTTCATGGGAGATACCGGCTCGCTTCCGCTGGGCGCGCTGCTCGCGCTGGCCGCACTCGTCACGCGACAGGAGATCCTGCTGCTCATCGTGGGGGGCGTGTTCGTGATCGAGACGCTCAGCGTGATCGCCCAGGTCGGCTGGTTCCGCCTCACCGGCAACCGCCTCATCGCCTGCAGCCCGTTGCACAACCACTTTCTCTTCCGCGGCCACAGCGAGCACAAGATTGTCGTCCGCTTCTGGATCGGCTCCGCTCTGCTGGCGCTCGTCGCCGTTGCCAGCCTGAAACTGCAGTGAGCGGGCCGATTTCCAGGTACGTGCTGAGACGACCGCGCGCCTCTCTTGCCCGCAAGCCTGTCACAATCCCACTGTTTTTCGTTCCCAATGCCACGCATGTGGCGTTTCGACAGCAACGAAGTTGCCGATCGGCTTCGCTGGCCTACATTTTAGGCGCTCGATCCCGCAACAGTCCGCGAACGCTTCAACACCACCGGTGCTTCCGGGAGTGCGCGCTATGGCTGACTCAACAGTCGTTCTTCCCCTGCCATCCCTGCAGACCGATTACGGCGTTTATCTGCGGCATCACGGCCGCTGGATCCGTGCCGCGTCCACGCACGTGCTGCATCACGCGGAAACCATGGCCGAGGAATCGCATCGGCGCAGCAATCTGCCGATCGAGATTCGCGATGCGGACGGCAACGTCGTCACCGCGTTCGACCCTCCCTCGCTGACGGGCGGACGGGAATGGTCGGGCGTCGCACTCGTCTGAGTCGACGGCCCTGGTTCGACAGGCCGACTACGCCAGCACCTCTCGCACGACGCGTGCCGGTTCGACGCCCGTCAGCCGCATGTCGAGCCCCTGGTATTGCACGCTGAACCGGGTGTGATTGATCCCCAGCAGGTGCAGCATTGTGGCGTGCAGGTCGCGCACGTGCACCTTGTTCTCGACGGCGAAGTAGCCCAGTTCGTCGGTCGCGCCGTGGCTCACGCCCCCTTTGACGCCCCCGCCCGCCATCCACATCGAGAATCCTCGCATGTGGTGGTCGCGCCCGGGGTCTTTTCCTTTTCCCTGGAACATCGGCGTCCGCCCGAATTCGCCCCCCCAGATCACCAGCGTGTCATCCAGCATCCCCCGCTGCTTGAGATCGCGAACGAGTGCCGCGCCGGGCCGGTCGCAGAGACCGCAGCAGGTGTGCATGTAGCGCACCAGGTCACCGTGATGGTCCCAGCCGCGGTGATACAACTGGATGAATCGCACGCCCCGCTCCGCCAGCCGCCGGGCGAGCAGACAATTGGCCGCGAACGAACCGTCCGGCCCCGAGGTGGCGCCATAGGCATCGAGCACGTGCTGCGGCTCGTCGGAGAAGTCCATCAGTTCCGGAATGCTGGTCTGCATGCGGAACGCCAGCTCATACTGCGCGATCCGCGTCTCGATTTCCGGATTCTGCACCACCGTGTTGCGTAATCGGTTCAATTCGCCGACCGTATCCAGCACGGCCCGCTGCTGGTCGCGCGACACGCCCGGCGGGTTGCTCACGTAGTGCACCGGGTCGCCGGTCGAATAGAACTGCACTCCCTGGTAGCGGCTCGGCAGAAATCCGGCCCCCCACTGCCGCGACGCGATCGGCTGAGGATTGCGGCCTCCCTCGCTGGTGAGCACGACGAACCCCGGCAGGTTCTCGCTCTCCGACCCCAGACCGTACGTCACCCACGATCCCATGCTCGGCCGCCCCGAGATCGACGTCCCGGTGTTCATCACGGTGTGCGCCGGATCGTGATTGATCTGGTCGGTATGCATCGAGCGGACGATGGCGATCTCATCCGCGATTCCCGCCGTGAACGGCAGGATGTCGGCGATCTCCTGTCCCGATTCGCCGTGCCGCCGGAACTTGAACAGCGGACCGAGGCACTTCAGTTCCTGCCCCTGCAATTGGGCGATCGGCTGGCCTTCCGTAAACGACGCCGGGATCGGCTGCCCGTCCAGCCGCGCCAGTTCCGGCTTGTAATCGAACGTCTCCAGATGCGACGGCCCGCCCGACATGTACAGAAAGATGGCCCGCTTCGCCCGCACCGCGAAGTGCGGCAGCGGATTCCGATCAGCGGAGACGGATTCACCCCGAACGGATCGTCCCTGCAGCAGCGATCCCAGAGCCGCCGCGCCGACTCCGACCACGGACGACTGCAGAAACGTCCGTCGCAGCAAGCGTTCCGACAGTCCGACTGAGTGTGGAGTCATCAGCGATCAAAGCCCCGAATTGGTCTCGCGGTTTCGATTCCATCATACCGCGTCGGCACGGTCCCGGTCACCAACTGAGTTCCGACGGCGGAAATCCCTTATCGCCGGACGCGCACCCCCATCAGGGCATTCGCCAGGAACTGCGAGCCGAACAGGCCCAGGAAGAACAGCACGGCGGCCATCGAGCCGTAGACGTTCGCGATCAGTTCACCATTCTGGACCGAGACGTTGAAGAACCGCAGCACGGCCAACAATGCGAGACCGCCCGCTGTCGCAGCCATCAGCCAGCGCGGCCAGCCGGCATCGCAGCGCCAGATGGCCGATGCGGGGATGAGCGTCAGTCCCGATAGCAGCGCACCATGCCAGAGCCGCGCGTCGCCGTTGATTGCCGCCGAAATGACGAATCCCAGCGTAATCAGCAAACCGGCCCCCAACAGCTGCGCGCCCCGCCGCTGTTCGGTCGACAGCGCCAGACGGCCGAAGCGGTTCGTAAACAACAACAGGTTGAACAGCGGCACCGCCATCCAGGTCATGACGGCGAAGGCGATGTAGGCCCAGTACAGCGGAATCAGGATCGGAGCGAGTGCCGGCTGCGTATCGGCCATCTGCCGCACGAAACGGGAGGCGAACAGGCCTCCTACAATTACACCCCAGCGGGCGCCTGGACTCAGCCTCATCATCCAGAACACGTACTTCAGAAACCACCGGTAAATGAAGTGTCTCGCCTGCATCGCGTGCACGATGCCTTCACGGGCGTATTCCAGATCCGGTTCCAGTCGCAGCGCCTCGCGGAAGTGATGCATCGCCTGATCCGGATCGCCGCTCTCGAGCAGCGTCCAGCCGTGCGTGGCGTGACTGTAGGGATCATCCGGACGGCGATGCAGGGCGGACTCCACCGACCGGGACGCCTCGCCGCGCCGTCCCAACCTCATCAGGCACTGCGCCCGCATCGTCAGACAGCCCGAGTCCTCGGCGTCGATCGTCAGTCCCGCTTCGCAATCGGCCAGCGCCTCCGTCCAGCGTTCCTGCTGCATGCGGATCGCGGCCCGCAGGCGATAGTTGTGCACGTCATCCGGCTCGAAGCGGACGGCCGCATCCGCCGCCTCGTGGGCGGCCGCCAGCCGGTTCCGCCGGAGCATTACGTAGGCCAGCGCATAGTGGCCGAATCCCTGGTCGGGAGCCATCCCGACAGCACGCTGTGCGTGTTCCGTCGCGGGAGGGAATTGCTGCTTCTGCGCGAGGCAGATCGCGAGTTGGGCATGCGCGTGGGGATCGTTGGGATCCTCCAGCAGATGCCGCCGCAGCGCCTCGATGGCGTCGTCGAAGCGCTGCACTTCCATCAGCAGCTGCGCCCGTTGGAATTCGGGGGAGATCATGCGGCCTCACTATCGCCAGAGCCGGATTTCGGGATGCGCCGCCTCGAACGCATCCAGCGCCTCGTCGGACACCGAGGTATGATACAGCCGGAGCATCTGGAGAGAAGCAGGAGCGGTGAACTGCGCCAGCCCGTCATCATTCAACGAGCCTCCCCGCAGTTCGAGATCGACGATCGCCGGTGAATCCGCAAACCGGGACGCGCCGTCGAACGTCATGCGATGACTGTGGATCGCGCACACCTTCAGGGCCGGAAGCTGAGCAATCGCCGCCAAGCCGGCGTCCGTGATGTTTGGATGCCGCACAATCGTCAGCTCCTCCAGTTGATGCAGCCCCGCCAGCGACTGCATCCCACGGTCGCTGATCGCACGGCTGCCGACGATCAGTGACTGCAGCCGCGTGATTTCGCCAACCGCGGCCAGGCCGTCGTCATCGGCGAATTCCCCCAGCGCCACGCGCTGCAGCTCTGAAGACTGCGGCAACGACCGCAGTCCCGTCCCGCTGACTCGCGTCGCCTGCACGTCCAGGTCGCGCAAATCCGGCATCCGCGCCAGTGCACCCAGCCCGATATCCGTAACCCGATTGCTGTCGATCGTCAGTCGCTCCAGTTGCGTCAACGTCTCCAGTTGCGCGAGCCCCTCATCGTCGAGCGTGTCCGATACAAGGTGCAGCTCCCGGAGAGAGGTTAACGAGGCAATCAACCGGATGTCCGCAGCCGACAGATCCTCGCGATGCAGCGTCAGACTCTCCAGCGACGACATCTGCGCCAACAGGCTCAGATCAGTCTCAATCGTCTCTCCCTCGAGTTCGACGATCGAGACCGCAAATATCTCCTCCTCGGCCGACCACAGGTAACCCGAGAACCGACCGGACGGGTTGACGCGCGACATCAGTTGCTGCAGAAAGCTCGACGACGCTCCGGTCGGCCGAGCACGATACTCCACCCACCAGCCGGTGTTCGCGATCGCCTCGCGGGCGGCCCGCTGCCGGTAGACTCCGACGACGCGGATCACCACGACCACCGCGAACAGCGCCAGCAGGCCGATCGCAATCCGGCGCAGCCACGGGCCGAAGCGCGACGTCGGCGGCGTTTCGGGTCCAGACATCTGCCGCACCTGTTCCCGGCGCAAAGGCGCCCTCATTGCGACGCAGCCGCGCGAAACTGCAGTCCGATCAGCAGTTGCAGCGCTGCGGAGAGCACTCCTCCGGTATACAGGATCGGTCCCAATTGCGCATAGTCTCCCTGCCTCGCCGTGGAAACGGCCGACACCGCCGCCGCCAGCACCGGAAAGATGCACGTCCCCGACACCAGCAGCGTCGCCAGCGCCAGTGGGAGCGCTCCCCAGGAGAGCATCAGCGAGTACAGCGCGGTCAATTGCAGGACCAGCGCCACCATCACCAGCCCGAACGCCACTTCCGGCTCCAGATACCACGGCTGCGATCCGGAATTCGGCAGCGGCACAATCCACGCGAGCGCCGCGAACATCAACATGGTCGGCACGCTTCCCAGCAGACACCCCCCCAGCTTCGCGTATCCGATCGCCGGCATCGTCCGCGGCAACAGCGCCAGGCACGGCAGCGTGCCCCACTTCCGTTCCTGCCGGAAGATGCGCGTCGAGTACAGCAGCAGCTCGCACAGCGCGACGATCACCATCGCCAGCCACGCCGCGTCACGGAACTCGACACCGAACACCACTTCGATCCAGTCCTGCTGGTAGAACAGCGTCGCCAGCAACACCGGATAGGCAATGAATTTCGCCCCGGTCAGCAACGGTCCGCCGGAGACGAAATGAAAGTCCTTCCAGACCAGCGGCCAGCGCCAGGTCCGCGTCACCAGCCCCCAGCGGCGGCCGTCCCGGCGGGGAACCAGCCCGCGAGCCGGCTCCGAGCTGTCCACGTATTCCGTGTACCGGTCGAAGATCACCCAAGCCGTCACGAAGCAGGCGAACGCCCCCCCCAGGCTCGCCCAGACTTGCGGACTCATCGCCGGCTCCGTGTATCCGGTCTTCAGGATCGCCTCCAACCGCGTCAGGATCGACGTGCTGTACACGAAATCCACGAAGTCCCAGACCTGCGCCAGCACGGCGTCGCCGCGCGGCAGCAGCCCTGTCTGCTCCAGCGCGGCCCGGGACAGGTGCAGCAGCGGCGACAGCCCCAGGTACGCCAGCAGCACCAGCATCACCAGGATGGACGCTGTCCCCGATCGACGGCTCAGCACGGAGCAAAGCAGCGCCAGATTCGCGACCAGGATCATGTAGGCAGCCAGCGCCACGTACGTGCTCCATACCTGGCGCACCGTCACTCCTCCCAGCGTGATCGCCAGCAGGGCGAACGGGAACTGCGCCATGAACACTAGCAGCGCCGCCACCAGCCGGCTCGTGGACTTCCCCAGAATGATCGACAGGCTCGACAGGTCGGCCAGCTTGAGCAGGCTCAGCGTGCCGTCCTCCTTTTCTTCCGAGATCACGCTCGCGAAGTAGCTGAACCCCGCCAGCGTGATCAGACCCACGGCCAGCCAGCCGATCGACCGGAACAGCCGCAGCCCCGGCGCCCCCAGCGTCCAGCTCATCGCGTGCGCCTCGATCAGCATGCCGAACAACAGCAGCACGCTGAGGATGCGGAACGCGTGCGCCCGCCGCAGCCGCGCACCTTCGCGCAGCGACCGCGTCATCAGCGTCAACGCCCCCTGCACCATCGTCCCGGCGCCTCAGTCGTTTCTGAATTCCTGCATTGTAGAGCCGCTCAGCGGATCGCCGCAGGCCCCGTCTGGTTGACCGGCCTATCCACAACGTACATCACGTACCCCAGCTGATCCGGGAAGTGGTCGCCCGACACGGCGAACTCTTTGGGCGCCGGCGCATAGATGAAGATCCGCATCAGGTCCTCCGGCAACGAGACGTCTTTCGGTCTCACCTGGCTCTGCAGGCGAAAGCTGTTCCCGATCAGGTTCCGAGCCAAGCTCCGGAATATCTGGTCCTTGTCGCGCTTGTCATCCGGATTCGTCCAACGGCTGTTCGCTGACTGCCAGTAATCCTCGAAGCTGTTGAGGAACATGATGCCGGGCCGGCCGCGGCTGACGATCGACCACGATTCGCCGACCGGCGCCAGTTCGTAGATCTGCTCGCGGTACCAGACATAGGCGACGCGTGGCTGGATCTCCGGCGCGATCGACATCGAGCATCGCGACAACCCTCGTTCGTCGAATTGCAGGTCCCGCAACGTGAGCTGCAGTGACGGACCGGAAATCCGAACGCGATGAGTGAGCGAGCGCGTCGAGGCCGGAGGCAGATCGACATCAAACCGCCCCTCGGACAAATGCACGGCGCCGTTCACCGGGTCCAGTTCGTGGCACGATGAGTACAGTCGCCCGCTGCCGTTGTGCTGGATGGAATAGATGTCGCCGCTCACCGCTCCCAGGCACGACCACTGCGTTACGTCATACAGCCCCTCTTCCAGCTGCCGTGCAATCGCGGCCGAGCGCACGCGGTTACGCTCCGAACTCCCCACGCGGCCCAGTGTCGCAAATCCGGTCGAGAACACGACGCACACCCCTAGGAATCCGGCGTAGAACAGCCGCCAATCGCCCGCGCGGCGCCCCAGGCGATAGCAGCCGGGATACAGCGCCAGCAGATAGAGCAGCACGGTCACATACACCAGCCACCACCGGCGGTGAAAGCGTGCAGACTCCTGCAGGTCGATGAATAATTGCCGATCGTGGTCCCATCCGTACATGCCGCCGAACGCCCCGGTCTCAGCGGCCTGGCGGACTTCTTCCGAAACCTCGGGCCGCTCATCCTGCAGGATTGATGTCTGCGCCGTCTCGAAGTCGATCTCGCGCGGAGCGAGCGGAATCCGCAGCACGAGTCCCGAGCCGACCCGAAATCGGTCGTCCGGCTGGTTGAGCACGGCCAGTTCTCCGGTGAAACTCGGCGCGCTCCCGTCCGGTCCGTTGAGCAGGTACACCCGTCCCCCAAGCTGGAGCCACTCAAGAAAGGCCTGCTCCCGCGCCCCCTGCCAGTCGGGCGCACGATCGAATACGACGCCCCGGAGACCGTCCGTCGCCGTCACGGACACCGGAAACAGCGCCTGATCGCAGCGACGCAGCACGCCTCCCGCCGATTGCAGGTCAGACGGATCATGCATCAGGACGGTCGCCCTGTCCCCCGTCCGCGGCGTGGGAATCTCGGCCCGTTCGTTCCGCCCCTCCCCCCAGACGAGCGTCCACGTCTCGTAGTCCTCCATGACGAACGGCGTCAACTGGACCCAGCGGCTGGAGAATCCCGACACGAAATATGTCTGTACGTACTCGGCATCGATCCGCTGGTTCAGCTGGATGTGCTTGGTCAACCGGAGCGTCCCCGAGACGGGTGCGGCCGAGTTGTTCTGCACCAGCACCGACAGCGGCGTAAATGTGTGCTGCGTGGCCTTGCCGTCGAATCCCCACTCAATCTGCTTAATCACGACCGCCCCATCGGCCGTGAGCACAAGTTCCTCGTCCTGAGCGCGGACGCGTGCGAACAGCAGCAGTGTCAGGCAGAGAGGCAGCGTCACTCGCATGAGATCGTCGATCGTTGTGGAACGGCCTGTCCGCGGCTCAGAACTCGCCGATCAGTTCACCGTCGCGGCGGTTGGCCAGCCGCCGGAACGTATCCTGATCGATTCGCGACGCAATGAAGCGGATGCTGCCGTCCGCCAGCGCGAAGTGTGCTCCTCCTTCATGCGGGCTCGAGAATCCCCCGACGGCCAGCGCCTGGGCGTCGTCCACGACCGGCTCCTCCCCGATCACGGCCGCTTCGATGGCCGCCAGATAGCGGCTGGCATCGCCCCCGGACGAAATCCCGCCCCCCGCGTTTCGCAACGTGGCGTTCGTGCCGGTCCACCACATCAGCCCCGTCCCGTCCACGAACTCACCCAACATGAGTGTATGGGACCGCCCGTCGGTAATGTCCCGCAACTGCACGCTGCTGTTGAGAAACAGCACCCCATTGTTGTCGACATCGATCGGAGCTTCGACGTCATGATGCGCTCCCGCGTATGCCAGGCCGCGGGTGACGGACGAAGGACAGATCAAGGACTGCGGCAGCGGGAGCCCTCCCGCTGTCTGGGAAACCGGCTGCTGATAGGCCGACAGCGAGAAATCGATGGCGCGATACAGGTTGGCCTCGTCGAAATAGGGGAGCACCTGCGCGAGCCAGCCGAAGTGATAGCCACCGTCCGTCACGCTCCGCACCGGCCCCGACTCATTCACACAACCCGGCGGCAGGACCGTGTGCGCCGAATGATAATTGTGCAATGCGAGCGCGAGCTGCAGCATGTTGTTCCGGCACTGCGTCCGCCGCGCCGCCTCGCGCGCCTGCTGCACCGCCGGCAGCAGCAGCGCAATCAGAATCGAGATGATGGCGATGACGACAAGCAGCTCGATCAGCGTGAAACCGCGTCGCCGTCCAGACCACTGATTACAAGTCATGCGCAGGATCGCTTTCATTCGGACTCGTCCGTCTCCGTTGCAGCCGCGGGGAATGTGCGCTCGCGGCTGACTCTGGCGCGGCTTTCCCCTGTGTCTGGTACGTCGGCGACGACGCGGACCGCCAAGCCTTCCTCCGCCGATTCCGTAATCTCGATCAAGACGCGCCCCAGCGGCGCTCTGCTTTCGCCACGGACAGGCAGCCAGGTCTCTCCCCGGTATGCGGAATCCGCTTCGATCATCGTAGCCGCCCGGTCGAGCGCCGATTCGGCCAGCCACTCCGCCTGAATCTGCCACTCCTCGTGCTGCACCTGCTGATGCTGCAGCACGGCGGAGCGCGCGAGCTCGGCCCCCAGCACCCCCACCAGCAGCAGCGCAATCAGCGCAATGATCAGAGCCGCACCCCGACGCGGCGCACCCCGACTCCGTGCCGGCAATCGCAATCGCTGCTCAATCTGTCTCGATGCCGCCTGCATGTCACTCCACCGACTCGACTGCCTCGTTGTTCCCCGACCCCGCTACTGTCCAGTTTTCAATGTTCAGCGCCGCTTCGATGCGGACGATTCGGTCGGGTCCCGGCGGCGCAGCGGTGCTGTACGTCTCCGCCAGCGGCGCCGCCGGCGAGGCATGAATGAACGCGACCAGGCCTGCCTCTTCGTCGATCTCGAACCGACCGGCCCCTTCCGCCAGTCGATACTCTTCCCGGTGGACGCGCTGATCCCCTGCGACGACTTCGCGCAGAACGCCGTCCGATCCTGCCGTCCAGCGAATCGTACGGCCGTCCGCCGCGGGCATTTCCAGTCTGGGTTCGGCAGCGTCCGATTCGCCGAAGGTTGCGCTCGCAGCCGCATGGGCATCCAGTCGCAATTGCCGTCCGATCCGCCCGAGCGTCGTCTGCTCCAGAGCCGTTCGGGCGCCCTTTGTTTCGGCCGTCAGCATCACTCCGACCAGCAGCGCTCCGGTGACTGAGATCGCCGACATCGCCGTGATGACGGTGAGCATCTCCATCAGCGTAAACCCCGAGCGTGAAGGTCCCGCTTTGGACATCGAACTCGCGCGAGAACGGCCCATCATTGTCCTCCCTCGTTCTCATACAGGAACGCCGAAACGGAGACCGGCGCGACGCGGTCTCCCGCGTCATTGAGCCACGAGAGTGACACCGTCAATTCCCGCACCGCCGGGGTCCCTTGAGGATCTCCCACGTCAACTCGGATTTCCGGCGAATCCAGGGCCGCGGCGGCGGCATCAGAAATCCCCTGCGCTGCCAGCAGTTCCTCCGAGAGGGCGCGCTGTCGCCGCAGCGCCGCCAATCGCTCCATCACGTTGGACACCTCAATGACGGCCAGGTTCCGCCGCACCGATTCGTCGCGCACCTTCGCCACACCGGAGACCACCGGCAGTGCTACGACCGTCACGACGCTCATCAGCACCGCGGCCGCCAGCACTTCGGCCATGGTCAGACCGTGGCGGCCGCGTCTCGGCCGATTCCGCCCGGCATCGATCTGGGGAACGATCCGTTTCACAGCAGCGCCTCGATCAGGTCCACAATCGGCATAAAGAACGCCAGAGAATAGAACGCCACCAGCCATCCAAACATCAGAATGACAAACGGCTTGCACCATTCAATCCACCAGAGCAGCCGATGCCGCCGCGCACGGTCCAGACTGTCGGCCAGTGCATCCAGCGCCACCGGAAGATGCTGCATCCGTCCCGCCGCTTCCAGGGCGCGGACTTCTTGCGCCGTCACGAATCCCTCGTCCGCGAGAGCGCACCATCCCTCCTCGCCCGACTCCATCACGAGGCCGATCCGCGCCAGCCGCAACCCGATATCGCGTCGCGGATGATGCACGGCCGCATCGGAGACCAGTTCCGGCAGCGGTCGCCCTGCATCCACGGCCCACGCCAGCCCCCGCAAGACTCCCGGTGCGTCCCGCCGGGGAAACCACCGCATCAGCATTGGCACATTCATACGCGACCAGCCCACGAGGTAGGCGTACGCCATCAGCAGCAGCAGCGTCACCGGCACCGCCAGCAGCGGCAGCGTGATCCAGCCGAAGCTGGCGATCCATTCGGCAAATGCCACCATCCGCCGCGTAACGTTCGGCAATTCAATGCCGAAGTCGGTGAAGATCTCCTTCAGCTTGGGCACGATGTAAATGCAGAGAAAACTCACAACAAAGATCATCACCACGCTCAGCACCCAGTAGTACGACATGAGCGCCGAGATCGAGCCGTCCGCCTGGGCGTTCCGCATGTCGGCCGTGTCCCGCAGCGCGCAGTCACGGAGCACGCGCTGCAGGTTGCCCGTCTGCTCGCCGATGCGGATCGCCATCACCGCGTGCGCCGGCAGCAGCTTCGGATCGGCATTCAGGGCATCCGACAGCAGCGTGCCGTCGCGCAGCCGGTGCGCCAGTCCCAGCAGCCGGCTCCGGCGGCGCCAGCTTCCGGCCAGCGCGAGCGCGTCCACCTCGTCGGCCAGGTTGAGCCGGTGTTCGACGCCGATCGCCAGTGCCCACAGCAGCTGCCCGGTCTCTCCGCGTCGGCTCGTGGCGATGACGCCCACGATGTACAGCAGCGGCGCGATCAGCACCAGCGCACTCAGCACGAGCCACAGCAGGGGGAACGCGACGAGCGCCCACGCCGCCATCCGCAGTTCGTCGGCCGGACGACTGCGGAGCACGGCGTCCCTTGCCGACAGTTCCCGCTCATCCCCCAGCCGCGCCACGCCGACGGCCCGCAGACCTGCCCACAGCAGCACCCCCACAAGTATCAGCCGCCCGATCAGCAGCACCGACTGGATCAGGTCGAACTCGAGAAACCTCTGCACGGCGTAATACGTCAGCCCCACGGCGATCGGCAGCAGCAGCAGCCCCGCGGCGCGCAGCATTAGACGCCACAATCGTCGCGCATCCCGTCCGATCGCCACACGTCCCTGCCACTCACTCAGGAGCAGCAGTGCGCCCAGCGCCGGAACGAGCAACAGGACAATCAGGACTTCCATCGGTCAGCCAGTTTGAGCACGGGGCCCGATGTTTCAGAACAAGTCAGGTCAACGACTGGAGCAACGCAACCAGCGGCAGGAACAGGGAAACAAAGAAGCCGCCGGCGAACAGGATCGCCCCGGCCAGCATCAGGGGCTGGACCACGGCGCTCACCACGCCCGACTGGACACGACCCTGCATCGCATATTGTTCGGCTGCCGCGCGCAGCCCGTCACCGAACGCGGTCGGATGATTGGTCCAGCGAAAGACTGGCGACAATGAACTGGGAAAGTGCGGCATTCTCAGCACCTCGTCGTCCGGGGCGATTCCCCGTTCGATCTGGTCCGCCAGCAGGCGGCCGCCTTCCGCCAGGCTGGGATCACGCAGTGCGGACGTCGTCAGCCGCAGGGCCTCCGGAAGCGGCACGCGGCAGTCCACCAGCAGGCCCAGCAGCGAGCAGAACTCCGAGAGAGCCACATATCGCGAGGTCGTTCCAATCAACGGAATCCGCTGCCACAAACGCGTCCGGGTCGGCCGACCCGGAACCCAGCGCAGGCAGTACACGCCCACCAGAATGACATCTCCGAAGAGCACCCACCACTTCCAATAGGGCAGCAGGAACAGCACCGCGTCCGAGGCCTTGAGCGTCCAGATGGTCACACCCGCGAGCGGCACACCGAAGTCGTTGAAGATCGACTTGAAGATCGGCGCCCCCCATCCCAGCAGCAACAGCACGACGGACCACGCCAGACCCAGCAGAATGGCCGGATAGATGAGGTTGAGATAAAACCGCGCCCGGACGTCGCGCGTCCGGCGCAGCGCATACAGATGCCGGTTGAGCGTATCCGCCAGCCGCCCGCACCGCGTCGCCGCCGCCACCAGGCCCCGCAGGTACGCCGGCGTGCCGGCGCCGGCCGCATTCAGCGCCTGCTCCAGCGATTCCCCCTGTGACAGACGTTTGCTGATCCTCCGCAGCGCGCGGCGTTGCCGCCACGACGGCACCTCGCGGCTGTAAGCGAGCAACCCGGCGGACAATGGCGCTCCGGCCGCCGTCAACTGCGCAACGTGTGCCACAACGCCGCCATCGGCGGGCGGAGCTGGCCGTTCACGATCAGGCGAGTCGCTCATCATGTCGCATTGGTCCGCAATCGGCCGTCCACTTTCTGTTCATCAGGGAGAGAGGCACGCCTCAGTCCAGGCGATGCTCGTACCCGCCGGCGTCACCCACCCAGGTTCCTCCACAGCGACGCCATCGGCACAAAGACGGTCAGTGCATACAGAGTCGTTGCGCTGCCCCCCACAACAAATACCAGCACGACCGGCAGGCAACGCTGAATCCACTCGGCGCGGATCGTCGCTCGCTGCTGATACACCTCCGCCGCCTGCCGCAGCATCTCCGGCAGGGACGACTGCTGCTCTCCCGTCACCATCAGCCATTTCAGGAACGCCGGCACCTGCCCCTCCGGCAGGGCCGCCTCGAGCCGTTGTCCCCGCTCCACGTCGCGAGCGGCCTGCTCCATCGCCAGTTCCAGTCTCTGGTTGCCCGCGGCAGCGGCGCTCAGCCGCGCCGCCTCCGGAAACGGCACACGGTACTCAACCAGAATCGACAAGAGGTGAGAGAACCTCGCGAACTGAGCGTTGCGGATCAGTCCGCCGATGCCTGGGATCACGGCGACCACTCCCGGCCGCCAGCGTCCGTTCCCACCGGACCCGGACAGCTTCCGCCATAGCCAAGGCCCCACGATCAACACCAGTAGTGCGGCCGGGACGGCTGTGCCCCAGATCGGGGCTGTGCTTTGCAGGCTGCTAAGCGTCGTCAGCCACCAGCTTGATTCAATGCGAAACACCTCGTATGTGCGCACCATTGTCGGTGCGAGCACCCACACGACTCCGACGAACAGCAGCCAAGCGATCAGCAGCACTGCCAGCGGATAGATCAGCGCCCTCGTCACGTGCGAATGCAACTCCCGCATTGCACCGGCGAACCGCGTTACGCTCCCCAACACCGCGTCGAACCGCCCGGAACGCATCCCGGCCGTTATCACCGCGCGGTACTCCACCGGTAGATTGCCCTGCTCGTCCTGCAAAGCATCCTCGAGCGAAGCCCCCCGCTCAATGCGCGTCGCCAGCCGTTCGGTCAGCCGCCCCAGACGCCCACCCAACCGGGCCGCTGAGCCTTGCAGTCCCAGCTCCAAAGGAATGCCCGCCGACAGCAGCGCCCGCAGCTCCTCATTCAGCAGGACCAACTCGTCCAGTGTGATCGGACGCGATGGCCTGGACTCGATTGGGGAAGGCATGCGGAATCTGGCGCATTCAGTGAGCGGAGTCGTCCCGATACACTCTCTACGTCAGACCGGACGCCGCCGTTGGCGCAAATCCGGATGACGCCGGACACGTCGCTGGCTCGTGCCGGCGTCTCGGCCCCGGCACGAGCTACTCGCGTTTCTTTTGCACCCACGACACCTGCGTAATGAACAGATCCAGCGCCGCGTACGACAGCGCCTGGTTAGTCGCATACGCGGCCGTCTTGTTCGCCGGGCAGGTCGCCTGCGTGGCGTCTCCCACCAGGAATACGTTGAAGTCCTTGCGCAGGTTCTCATAACCGGCGGTCGTCGCACACACGCACATGTCGGTCGCGTACCCGCACAGCAGCACGTGCTCGATCCCCTGATCCTGCAGGAACGTGCGGAGCGCGTCATAGCCCTGCTGGTCGTAGAGCACCACGTCATCGTCCGCGACGTCGATCGTGCTCATCACCGGGATCGGCAGGTCCCAGAACCCGACATTGTTGTAGTGCGCGGAGGCATCCAGCCCCGGAAAGGCGCGGAAGTAATCGATCACCGGCTTTCCCGTCGTCAGCGGGATCGCTTCCGGCAGCGCAGCGCCGGTGTAGTCGAACGAGTTGAGCTTCTCGGTAAGCGCCTCGCGCGCTTCCTTGCGTTCCGACTCTCCGGGCGTGTAGTCCAGCGAACGATACAGCCGCGTCCGGATGTCGTCCGCCTTCCCAGGCAGGCTGTAGAGCACAACGGCCACATCGTCCCGATGTTCCTTGAGGAACGGATCGATCACGTCCCCCGCATGCTTGAGCAATGCGGCGTTCTTCTCGAACGTGCAGCCGAAGGCCACGCCCGCCGGCTCCGGCATCCGCCATCCCTGCCCGTCGTTGATGCCCCAGGGATGGACGCAGACGATCGCGGTCTTCTCGCCGGCCAGCCGGTTCGGCACTTCGATGATGCCCCGCGCGTTGTACGTCCACCGCCAGGCCCGCACGTCGAGATCGGCGCTCTCGTCGTTCACCAGCACGGGCGCTTCAAACCGCCGCACTTCTTCTACCGGCTGGACGTACTCGGGGTAGTCGGCCAGCAGCGGCGGGGGATCGTTGAGCAGTGTCAGGCGGTTTGCATAGACGCGTTCCGCCGGTTCGGACCCGACTGCCACGCTGGCCGCTGCCAACGCGACGACTCCCATCCCGATCCTGAGTGCATCGACAACGGTTCGCATCTCATCTCTCCCTGCTGGAAAGAGCGCTCGCCGTGACTGGACTTCGTCACGGCCGTGATTCGATGCCGTGATTATGCCGTCCATCCCGCGACATTGCACGCCGCCTCGTGTAGCAGCCGCCAGACAGCGTGCAGCAGCGGAGTCTGCCAACGGAACGTTGGTTGTTTCCGAAGATCGCTCTTTCCGGCTGAATGGTCAGCGGGCGGCACACGGCGTGTGCCTGCGACTATTGCTGGACCGTCGGGCGCCTACTTAGCAATGCTCCACCGCAGGTACGACTCGATAAACGGGTCCAGGGCCCCGTCCAGCACTTCGAACGGATTGGACGTCTTCAGTTCCGTTCGCTCGTCCTTTACGAACTGCTGAGGCTGCAGGACGTAGTGCCGGATCGTCTGTCCGCCGAAGCCAATGGTGGATTTCTGCCCGCGGCGCGCCGCCTGTTCGGCGTCGCGCTTGTCCTGCTCCATCTGGTATAGCTTGGCCTGGAGCATCTTGCGGGCCAGCGCCCGGTTTTGGTGCTGGCTCCGCTCGTTCTGGCATTGGACGACGACGCCGGTTGCATAGTGCGTAAGCCGGATGGCGGAGGCCGTCTTGTTGACGTGCTGGCCGCCGGCGCCTCCCGCGCAGAACGTGTCCTCCCGGACGTCCTTCGCCCAGTCAATCTCAATCTCGACCTCATCCCCCAGGTCAGGCGTGACGTCGACTGCCGCAAACGACGTCTGTCGTCGACCGGCGGAATCGAACGGGCTCATCCGCACCAGCCGATGATTGCCCGTCTCTCCCTTCAGGTAGCCGAACGCGTAGTCCCCTTTGATGTGGACGGTCGCATTGCGAATGCCGGCCTCCTCTCCTTCGGACCGGTCGATCACTTCGGCCTTGTAGCCGTTCGTCTCGCACCAGCGGAGATACATCCGCAGCAGGATGTCGGCGAAATCTGCCGCGTCGGTCCCTCCTTCGCCGGCCTGGATGGTCATGTAGGCGCTGCCGGCGTCCTCGGGACTCGCCATGCTGGCCTGCAGTTCGGCCGCGTCGAGCCGCTTCTGCAGTTCGTCGAGCGCCGTGCGCACCTCCACGTCCAGTTCGCCGGAGTCGTCCTCCTCGGCCAGCTCGACCAGCGCAGCGAGATCATCGGCGCCCGATTTGAGCTCATCGAGCGGTTTGAGCCCCGCCTTCACCCGCCGCAACTCGCCGACCAGCTTCTGGGCCGTCTCCTGATTGTTCCAGAAGTTCGGCCCCTCCATCAGCCCGGCGATCTCCGTTTCGCGCGCCTGTTTGGCCTCGTGGTCAAAGAGAGTCCCTCAGCTGAACGATCCGCTCCAGCAGGGACTTGGACTGTTCGCGAAGCTCGGAGTTCATGAGTCCGTTTTCGACACAAAGGCGCTGAATTCGTAGACGACAGGGAGCCGGCGCCGTCAGCGGCGCCCCCCATTCGCCGCCCAAGTATAGACGGCTCAGGCGGCGCGGGCCAGACGGCAGGCCAACCAGGCGCGACAGCCGGAATGTACAGTCTTCACTTTCCGGGGGCGGCAGCGCAGCTCAAGGTCTCTGATCCTCTCCGCCGGTCGTCCCGTCATCGGGGGGCGTGTCCATGAATCGCAGACCGACCCGCGCCGTTCCGGCGGCGATGGACAGATCGTGGCGGTCGGGATTCGAGTCCCAGCCCCGTTTGTCCTGCCGGCCGCTCGTCTCCACTTGGTATACGACGGCGCCGGTCTGCTTGTCGAGCAGCTGCATGGACCAGAAGCGTCCGGCCGGCCGATCGTCTTCTCCCGGATTCGGGTCGACGACCTGCGCCGCCAACGAGAGCACCGGCCAGGCGCCGGGAGTATCCGCCTGATACTGCTGATGCCGCATGGGCTGAGACCACAGGACCTCGCCGCTCTGGCGATCCACGGCGAGCACCGCGCCGTGGACCATCGGAAAGTGCGGCTGCACCGTCTCGACAACCCGCGCGGCGTCCTGGGGCGCCGCGTACGTCATCACGAAGTATCGATCTCCGCCATGAACGACCGTGACGCGCTCGGGCAACGGGTCAACCTCCAGCGTCACAGTCAGGAGCAGTTCGCCCGTCAGGCCGGCGATGATGTGCAGTGTGCCGTCGCTCTCAAGGACGTGAAAGTCCGCTCCGTCCACAACACCCCACGAGGCGACGCCGGAGAACTCCTGCTCCCACGCCATCCGCTCCCCGGCGGGATCGTAGAGGCCGAGCGTGATCGCGTCTCCTCCCGGGGGCTGCTCCGCCGTGACGATCATTCGCCCCCAATGCCCTTCCGGCTGGGGCTTCACGACGGACGCGGGAAGGTTCCGTGTGCCGAGCGGCTCACCGTCCGCCGTCCGAAACAGCCGTAACGGACCGTCCTTGACGGGCCAGACGACGACGAACTCGCGATCAGCCAGGATCTCTCCACCAGGTTCAAGATCCGGCGCCTCGCAGGTCCACAGCGGCCGGCCCGTGTGCGGTTCCAGCGCACGCAGCGACGTGCCGGTCTGGTAGATGAACGTGTCGTCGTTGAGCGGTCCGACGTTTCCAATCGCCTTCGAGCCGTCCTGCGGATCGATCCAGACGCGGTTTCTCAGTCGCGGAATCGCATTGCCGCGCTGGACATTAATGATGAAGGGAGACTGGTCCGCGACGGGAGTCAGCCGTTCGTTGGCGACCACGATGGCCGTCTGCCCTCCGGAGAGCGCGTCGAGGATGGTGAACTGATCCTCGACGGCGACCAGCACGAGCCGGCCGTGCGTCATCACATACCGAATGAAATCGCTGTTGCGTCCGCGGCGGTTGCCGAGAGTGCCGCTCGGAATGTGCCACATGCGGCGACCGTGCTGGTCGCAGGCGAACAGGTTCGATCCGTTGGCATCCGTCAGAAATGTCCAGCCGCGAAGCAGAGGGGACGGCCGCCCCAGGAGAGGAACCTCGAAGTACTGGCCGACCCGGTCGACCCGAGCTTCTTCATTCACTTCGACATGCGCGGAGGGCCAGACTGCGGGGGGATCAAGCAGCGCGATCAGGCCCGGATCCTCGCGCCAGGCGGTCATCAGCTCGAGCCCCGACCGGCCGTCGAGACAGATTCGATCCTGCAGCGGTCCGTCGAGTCGCGCCAGCAGATCGGGCAGAAGCACGACCGGCTGCCGACGTTCGAGCCAGATTTCGGCCAATCGAGCCGTCGCGTACGCGGACGAGTCGGGCTCGCCGGACTCAAGCAGCGACAACAGTTCGGACTCGAATTCGGCAAACGATTCCGGCGCGTGAACGCGGCGCGTCCACTCGTAGCGGAGGCGATCGGCGGCCGCGGCGTCGGGTGCGACGCTCAGCAGGGCGGCTAGTCGCGCGACATCGTCGCTGCGGACGGCGTCCTCAATCACGGCGGCCAACTCCAACTCCAACTGCCGGCGCTCCGCATCGCCGGCCGCCTGCCACAGGGATTCGAGCCTGCCGCGGCTCCAGCGATCGATCCGCACACTGCGGCCGGAATCGACACGCTCCAGTTCGGTCGACCCCGACATCGATTCCGCGAACTCCAGGTACTGCCGGAACGCGGCCTGCAACTCACCTGCTCGCTGCAGGCCTTCGGCGAACAGCCGGTGGAACCGCCGCCGGTCCTGCTCATCGGAGACAAGACTCTCGATCTCCTCCGCCGCGTCTCGGTAGGCCTCGAAGTCGCTGCGTAACCCTTCCAGCAGGGTGGTCACCAGCAGTTCACGCGTGCGGGCATGGTCTTCGATCGTGAGAGCCTGCCGCAGGTCCTCGAGCGCGGCCGCTTCGTCGCCGAGATGCAGACTGAGTTCGCCTCGAGTGGAGAGCGCCGCGACGTCATCCGGATCGGCCTCCAGCGCTGCGGCCGTGGACTGCCGCAGTTCGTCGAGCTGCGGGAACGCGAGCAGCGACGCCGCCGTCTGGCAGACGATGCGGCCGTCCGCCGCGACCAGGTTGCCCGGACCGGCTTCAAAGTCCACGCGCGAGTTGCCGATGATCCGCTGCTGCTCAAGGTCAATGGTGATGACATCATCGGTGGCGAGAGGGAGCACGTAGAGGCTCCCATGCCGGAAGCCACGGCCTCCCGGCGCGGTAATGGGAATGGGCGACTCCCAAGCCGGCTCGCCGGTCGCCAACTGGATCGCTTCGACCTGCCTCGCCCCGACGACGATGACGTCCTCGCCGTGGACGCCGGCCACGAACCGTCCTTCGCCGCGCGGCCGTCGCCAGACTTCCGATCCGTCCAGCAGGTTCACGCAGATCAGATCGGAGGCATCGGGCGGGGTGAGCAGGACGTGCTGACCGGCGATAATCGCGGCGGAGTCTGCCCAGTGGTCCGGATGCAGGAGTTCCTCGGCGAGCTGATCCTCCATGCGGCCCCGCTGTTGCTGGCGGGCCAGCATCATCCGCACGGCCAACGCCTGGTGAGGCGAACCCGCGGTCGGCTCGCGATACTGCTGCGTCCAGAGCAGAGTGCGGCGCGCAAGGTCCACGGCAACGACGGTGGTCTCGCCGGTCGGGCAGATGAGGATGTCCCCCGCCGCGGAGGGGGTGAGCCCCGCCATGCGACGCTCCGTCCCCAGCCAGGCGTTGCTGAGGTTGACGTCCGGGTTGTACAGGGCCTGCGACCAGATGACGGCCCGGCCGGGGTGCAGATGATCGGCCGCGGCGCGGGCCGCATCGAGGACGATCAGCCGCACCTGACCGCGGTCCTCGACGAGGCAATACAGCTTGCCGTCGATCGGAAGCGGCGCGCCGAGAAAGTACACGCCCGCGAGTTCATCCTGATACGGCCCCGACGGCCCGCCCGCCGTCCACTTCATGCGGCCGTGCTGCAGCTCGATCGCGACCAGCCGGTTGTACGGATGCGGCGCCAGTGGATGCGTCGCGAGGTCCGGCACGTTGAGCGCGGCCTGGCTGATCGACGACACCATGCCCCCATCGAACAATGCATACACGTACGTGCCGTCAGTGCTCAGCGACGCCGACGTCAGGTCCCGCCATGTCCGCTGCGCCAGAAACAGATCGAGGTTGGCCTTGTGCCACTCCTCCTCCGGCTCCCATCGGTCGTCCACCAGCTGCTTGAATGTCTGATCCACTTGACTTGAGGACCAGAGGAGCTCCCCTGTCCGGAGAGAGACCGCCTTGACGGTTCCGGGTCCATGCACAACCACGATCCCGTTGGCGACCAGCGGGATTCCGGCGGGCAGCATCAGATGCTCCGGTCCGTCGGGGTCGCTCAGACGCCGCTGCAGCGCATCGACTCGCGACTCCAGTTCCGGAATCCGCTCCGGATTCCAGGGGTTGTCGTACAGATCGACCGCCGGATACTGCCAGTCGAATTGTCCGACCGGAACGGCCGGCGCCGTGGCCCCGTTGCGCTGCGGATTGCCTCGAAACACAGAGACGTGGTACTCGGCGGCATCCGCAGACGCGCCGTCCTCCGGTGCTACGGTCGACAACCACTCCATCGCCTCGGCGGGGTCGCCGGGCACTGCCGGCTGAGCCGCCGGCCCTGCCCCACTCTGCTGGCGCTCAGCCAGCCGGACCTGTGCGACGTCGCCCGTCCCGGCTATCCACCACGCGACCGCGGACCGCAGCAGCACGGCCCCCCGCTGCGGTTGTGGGAGCGCAGGGTGTTCGGCGAGGCGGTCGTACAGTCGAGCCGCGGCCAGCATGTCTCCGCCGTCGGCCTGACGTTCGGCGATCGCCAGCGCCGCGTTCAGCCCGGCTTCGGTGTAGAAATACTGCCGCATGACGTCGCGCTGCGCATCGCCGTCACCCGCCTTGAGGGCCTCATCGAGGAGGCCGCGGGCGGTCGCGCCGAACCGCCGCTCGTACGCCGCCAGCCCCTCCGTCGGAAGCTCGGCCAGCTGTGCCTCAACATGCGACTTGAGACTCTGCCCTTCGGAGAGGAAGTAATCCTCCGGGTAATCGAGCACCTGCTGAAACCGCTCGACCGCCAGCGCCCAGTTCCCGGCCGCCTGCGCGGCTTCCCCGTCCACCAGCGCTGTGCGGACGTCGTCGGGTGCCGCCGGCAGCCGCGATACCCCCTGTGCTGCCGCCGGCTGGCTGGCTGAGATCAAACCGGCGATGAACCAGACGGCCAGCCGATGTCCGTGTGCACTCACAGATCACTCCCTCTGCTCGATGCCGCTGCGCACCCTCCGGCGCGCGTCTCCACCCTATCTTACGGGATCGGCAGCGGCCACGGCAGGTGAGAACGCCGCAGCCCGAGGGATTTGCGGAGCGCGATACCGATGAGTTGGCAGGACCTCAGTCACTCTCCCGGCGAGCAGGCTCTCCACTTTCCGCCCCGCAGCGCGGAGCAGGAGTCGGAGCACGCGCGTCGGCCTGCGGGTCGACGCGGATCCGGGCCGCGCGGTCAGAATTGCCGGCGCACGGCGAACTCGGCCAGCCGTTGCAGCAAGTCGGTCGCGACCGACGGGCGGAGCCCATCCAGACAGGCGATGGCGTCGCGCGCGATGTCGATCGCCGTCTCAGCCGCTCGATCCAGTTCGCCGCTGTCACGCAATACCTGCATCAGCGTCGCGTGGGATTGCTCCAGTGGATCACTCAGCAGTTCGCGGGCCGGGCCGGATCGCTCTCCGTTCAGCAGCCGGATCATTGGCAGTGTGAGTTTCCGCTGAGACAGGTCGGAGCCGAGCGACTTCCCCGTCTGTCGTTCGTTGCCGGCGAGATCGAGGACGTCGTCGGCGATCTGGAAAGCGATGCCCAGTTGGCGGCCGTAGTGATCGAGCGCCGCGCAGGTCGGTTCGTCGGCGCCGGCGTAACGAGCCCCGAGTCGGGCGGCGACGGCGCAGAGTTCGCCGGTCTTGGCTTCAATAATCCGGAAGTATTCCTCTTCCGTCAGGTCCAGGTTTCCCCCTTGCCGGACCTGCGTCAGTTCACCCTCGCAGACGATGTTCGTCGCCCGTCCGATCAGCCGACACGCCTCGGCATCGATGCTGGCAGCCAGATGAAACGCGTGGGTGAACAGGTAATCTCCGAACAGCACGCTGGTGGAGTTGTTCCAGCGGGAGTTGACCGTCGCCACGTGCCGCCGCAGGTCAGCGTCGTCCAGCACGTCGTCATGAACGAGTGTGGCCGTGTGGATCATCTCGACCACGGCTGCGAGAACGGGATGTGCCTTGCGAATGCCGCCGGCCGCTTCGGCAGACAGCAGCAACAGCATCGGCCGCAGCCGCTTGCCTCGAAACCGCCGCGTATGCCGCAGGATATCGGTGATGTAGGGATTGCCCGACGCGAGCTCGCGGTCGTAGATGGCCTCCGCCTCCTCCAGCGCAGGGCCGATCAGCGATTCGACGCGCTGCAGGACTGGTTGATCCTCAATCAATGGAAGCATGCGACCTTCTCCCAGGCCGGAATCTTGCGACGGGAATCGCGCTGCTCGGCTCCGCCGGCGCCCGTAAGGCCGAGCTGATAATCAAACCGCAGCCGCGAATCAGCCTTCACGTACGAAATGCCCGCTCTTGCCCCCCGATTTCTCGAGCAGCTGAATCGATCCGATCGTCATTTCGCGGTCCACCGCCTTGCACATGTCGTACACGGTGAGGGCGGCGACGGAGACCGCCGTCATGGCTTCCATCTCGACCCCCGTGCGGCCGTGCACGCTGACGGCCGCTTCGATCCGGACCGATCGATCGTCCACAACCTCGAACGAAACCTCGGCGCTCTCCAGGCCCAGCGAGTGACACAGCGGGATCAGATCGGGCGTCCGCTTCGTCGCCATGATGCCGGCGAGCCGCGCGACCTCGAACACGTCCCCTTTGGCGACCTTCCGGTCTCGGATCATCGCGAGCGTCTCGGGAAGCATGGTGACGACGGCTTGCGCGCGGGCCAGCCGCCAGGTCACCGGCTTGGTGCTGACGTCCACCATCCGGCTGGCGCCGGATTCATCGAAATGCGAGAGGTCGGGCATCGCTCGTACTCCTGATGCCGCGGACGCTACCATTCGGCCATCGTGATCGACAACCGAGGAGTCGGCGTTCCCGTGTTTGACCATCGTTCGGTATCGCGCAGCATGGTGTGCAGTCTCGTCGTGGGGGCCACCCTGCTGCTGGCAGGCTCCATAAGCCCGGTAGCCGCACAGGTCCGCAGCGACGAGGAGGTTATCTGCTTCCCCACCGCGGCGAGGCTCAGCGACGACGGCTCGGAGTGGACCATCCCCATTCACGGCTGGATCTTTGAGCCGGAGCGCGGGGCGTTCGTCCGCAACATCCTGCTCGATGAACTGCGGGACGAATTGGATCTGGAACTCGATGAAACCGAGCTCGCCACCTACGAGGAGCGGACGGCCTGGTTCCTGGTGGATAACGAACGAGGCAAAGACCTGCAGATCATCCTGGGGGGTGAGATGTACGACATGCTGCCCTCGGCGGAGGACGGGCACTTCGGAAACACGCTGCTGGTCTCGCGAGATGAAGTCGACCGGTTCGCCGTGGATGGACGCCTGACGTACCGTGTGATTCTGCCGGAAGACGATCCCCGCTCGTTCACCGGCGTCGTGCAGTTGATCGAACCGGCCGGGCCGACGGTCATCAGCGACGTCGACGACACCGTGAAGATCAGCGAGGTGACGGAACGGCGGAAGCTGCTGCGGAACACGTTCGTCGAGCCGTTCGCCGCAGTGGACGGAATGGCCGAGCTGTATCGGACGTGGGCGGAACGCGGAGCACAGTTGCACTTTGTGTCGTCGAGCCCGTGGCAGCTGTATCAGCCGCTCAGCGGGTTCCTGGAGGAGAGCGGATTCCCGCAGGCCGTCTGGCATATGAAGCAGACGCGCCTCAAGGGCGCGACTTCCCTGCGGCTGCTCGCCGATCCGTTTGAGTCGAAAGTGACCGTGATCGACGGCATTCTCACGGCCGCACAACAGCGGCGTTACATTCTCGTGGGAGACTCCGGCGAGAGGGATCCGGAAGTGTACGGCGAGATCGCCCGCCGTCATCCGCAGCAGGTGATCGCCATACTCATCCGTAACGTCACCGAAGAGCTTCGCGGGAACGAACGTCTCACGGCGGCTTTTGCGGAGGTGCCTGCCGACCGCTGGCAACTGTTCGACGCCCCGGCCGACATCGACGAGAGTTTCCGTCGGCTGACCGAGGAGTGAACCGGTAGCCGCCACGCTCACTCACCTTGACGCACCTTTGCGACCGGGATAGGGTTGAGAGGTCAAGATCAACTGCGGAGACAGTCTTGCGTCAAGCTGGCGTCGTATTCGTCCTGATTGCGGCGATCACGTCCTGCCCTTACTTTTGCCGGGCAGGGGGGGGGAACTGTTGTGCGGCGGCTTCGGCCATCGTCGGGACACAAGATGCTGCAAAGGCGGACTGTACTAAGGCCTGCTGCCGTGAAGAACAGCAGCCTGAATCTCCCGGACCTTCACCGAAATCGCCCTGCACGAAGACCTGCCTGTGCGAAGGGGCTCTGTCCGAGAGCGGCAGCGTTGATCTGGCATTGATGCCGTGCATCTGGAGCGAAGTCGACGACGTTCGAGACGCCCTGGGTGCGGTGATGGTGCCCCGCCTGGTCCTCGACCGGCCTGCGGATGTTGCCGTCCGTTTCTCGGGTTGCGCATTGCGCGGCGAAATCTGTTCCTGGCTCTGCTAGGCCATCACCCCATTGCCATTGGGTGACGTCAGGCTTCTTTGCGTCGGCTGACTGTTCGCCGCCGCGCTTCCAGTCGTTCGCCGCTCTTTGCGTTTTTCTGCGCCAATTGCTTAGGCGCAGCAAAGGGTCTGTCCGTTCCGGAATTGCCCATCCCCAACTATGTTCCGCCCCCTTCCCTGGGAATACGGCATTCGCAACCTGTTTCGCAGGCCGCTGCGCAGTGCACTGACGCTCGCGGGCCTGATGACGGTGACGCTGTTGATTCTGGTCGTGCTCGGCTTCGTCCGCGGCCTCGACAAGTCGCTGGCCGTCAGCGGAGATCCGGAGACGGTGATCGTGTTCTCACTGGGGATGGGAGAGAACCTGGAGTATTCATCGGTGCCGATGCGGACAGCAGATCTGCTGGCGAGCAGCCTGCAGGGGATTCAGGAACGGTACGGAAAGAAGTACGCATCGGCTGAGCTGTTTCTCGGCACAAAGGTGGGGGGGACGCGCGACGGCCCGACGTCGATGGGACTTGTCCGCGGACTGACGCCGTCGGCGTTGCTGGTCCATCGGCGCGTCGAGATCCTCGACGGCCGCTGGCCGAGGCCGGGCGAAGTGCTGATCGGGCGGTTGGCCCCGACGAAGCTCGGGCTGGCGGAAGACCGGCTGCAACCGGGGCGCAAGATTTACTTTGAAGGGGAGGAATGGACGATCGCCGGGACGTTTGCGGCGGCAGGGTCGGCGTTTGAGTCGGAAATGTGGTGCCGGCTGGATGATCTGCAGCAGGTGCTCAAACGGCAGGATCTGAGCCTGGTGGCTCTGACACTCGGTTCGGGTGCGGAGTTTGAGGATGTGGACCTGTTCTGCAAGGAGCGCGTCGATCTGGAGCTGCAGGCGATCCGTCAGACGGACTACTTCGAGTCGCTCCGCAAGGACTACCAGCCGGTGCGCTGGCTGGCCTGGTTCGTGGTGCTGCTGGTGAGCGGGGCAGGGGTGTTCGTCGGACTGAACACGATGTACGGCGCGGTCATCGGACGCGTGCGCGAGATCGCGACGCTGCAGACAATCGGGTTCTCGCGGCGGGCGGCCATTCTGAGCGTCGTGCAGGAGGGGACGATCCTGTCCATGAGCGGCGCACTGCTGGCGTCGGCGATTGCATACGTCTTTATCAATCGTGTTGCTGTGCGATTTACCATGGGGGCGTTCGAGCTGCAGATCGACAGCGGCACGCTGCTGATCGGCTATGGAATTGCATTGTTTCTGGGCGTGTGCGGCTCGTTGCCTCCCGCCGTCAAACTGTTTCGGATGTCGGTCGTCGACGGCTTGAAGGCCGTCTGACCGCTACTCAATCAGGAGAGCTGAACATGAATCGGACTCACATCATTGCAGGCGGCGCGCTGCTCATTGGCGGACTCGTCGGCTGTTCGTCGAGCACTTCCACAACGGGCGATCCAGCCATCACGCCGGCGGCACGTAGTCACGAGCCGTCTGCCGAAGGGGCGAAGTATCGCCTCCAGGCCGAACCGGCCGACGCTCAGGACGTAATTGCCGTGCGGGCTGACGCGGCGGATGGCGAAACCGTGACCGTCGTCGGCCGAATCGGTGGAGACGTCAATCCGTGGATTGACGGCCGGGCGGCGTTCACGATTGTCGACAACTCGCTGCTGGCCTGCTCGGACATTGAAGGAGACGCCTGCCCGACGCCGTGGGACTACTGCTGTGAGACCGACAAGCTCAAGACCGGCAAGATCCTGGTCAAGTTCGTGGATGAGCAGGGGAACCTGATCGCGACCGATGCCAAGGAGCTGCTCGGCCTGGGGGAACTCGACACGGTGGTGGTCGAAGGCACGATGCAGAAGAGCGAGGACGGCGCGGCCGTGATTCTGGCGAGCGGCGTTTATCTCCGAGAGCCGGGCGAGGTGCACGCGGCCGCCGGCGCCGCACATGACCACGACCACGACCATGATCACGACCACGGCGAAGTAGGACATGATTACGAGCATGGCGAGGAAGGCCACGCTGACGAGGGCGAAGCGACGAAACCGAGCACACTTTAGTCATCGAGCCAGCGAGGCCGCGAATGGTTGCCCGAGACGAACTGGATCTTAAGCAGCTTGCGCTGCGGCGGAACGGCGGCGGTGCTGACTCGCGGATCGTGCCGAAGCGGCGGCTGCTCTCGCGGTACGTGCTGCCGGCGGTGCTGACGATCGGGTTCGTCGGCGTGCTGGGCTGGGCTGCGCGGGACGCGTATCTCCCGCGCACGCCGGTCACGGTGATTCCGGTACTGGTGAGCCTGGCCGACGTACAGACGGCCGGCACACCCTTGTTCAAGGCGGCGGGGTGGGTGGAACCGCGACCGACGCCGATCCGCGTCACCGCGCTGGCCGAAGGTGTCGTGGAAGAGCTGCTGGTCGTGGAGGATCAGCCCGTTCAGAAGGGAGAGCCAATCGCACGGCTGGTTGCCCGGGATGCCGAACTCGCGCTCGAAGCGGCGCAGGCGACCGAGGACATCCGGGCCGCGGAAGTCGAACAGGCGCGCGCGGCGTTGACGGCGGCGCAGACGAACTTCGATCTCCCGGCGCACCTCGAGTTGCCGCTGGCGGAAGCCGAGGCGGCGCTGGCCGAGGTCGAGGCGGAACTGTCGAATCTGCCGTTCGCGCTGGAGCGGGCCGAGGCGCGGCTCCGCGTGGCCGAGATCGATCTGGAAAGCAAGGAAAAGGCGCGGACGGCGCTGGCGGCGATTATCATTGAACAGGCCCAGACCGAATTTGATGCGGCGACCGCTGAGGTCAATGAGCTCACGCAACGCAAGCCGGTCCTGGACGCTCAGCGGGAGGCGCTCGTCCGACGACGTGATGCGGCGGCGAAGCGACTGGAACTGAAATCGGAAGAACGGCAGGCGCTCGATTCCGGCAGGGCCCGGCTGGCAGCGGCGGAGTCGCAGGTCAAGCAGGCGCGCGTCGCAGTGGCGGAGGCACAGCTGCGGCTGGATCGGATGACGATTGTCGCGCCGGCCGACGGGCGAATCCTGGACCTGGTCGCTGCGCCCGGAATGCAGGTGATGTCGGGTGGTTTGTCGCTCAGTGCCGACCGGGACGGCGGTACGGTCGTCACGATGTATCAGCCGGACAAGTTGCAGGTGCGGATCGACGTGCGCTTTGAGGACCTGCCTCGCGTGGGGCGCGATCAGCCCGTGCAGATTGATACCCCGGCGTGGCCAGAGCCGCTGGTTGGAAAAGTGCTGTTCCTGACGGGGTTCGCCAACATTCAGAAGAACACACTGGAGGTGAAAGCCACCCTGGATCAGCCGCCGCCCGTGCTGAAACCGGAGATGCTCGTGGACGTGACGTTCCTGGCGCCGGAAACCGAGTCACCAGAGGCGGAGTCGGATGAGGAGTACCACCTGTTCGTGCCGCGGCCGCTGGTGCAGACCGGCCAAGGGGGCTCGTTCGTGTGGGTGGCCGATGTCGCCGGGGGCACAGCGCGCCGCGTCCCCGTGACACTGGGATCGATTCAGACTCCGACGCTGTTGGAGGTGACACATGGGCTGTCGGCCGGGAGCCGCATTATCGCGAGCGGCAGCGAGTCGCTCGAAGAAGGAGACCGCATTGAGATCACCGGCGAGGACCTGACATTCGGGGCGGAGAGCGTTGATATTCATCGGGACGATTCGCGCGAGGTGGGGGAGGATCGAGGATAGAAGATAGAGGACCAGTTCGATCCTCTATTCTCAATTCTCCATCCTCAATTTCAGCGGAGAGACTCGCGACAGCAGATCAAGCGACCACGAACTCAAGGCCGCGTCATGTCACTCATCGACGTTCAGAAAGTGACCAAGCAGTTCCGGAAAGGTCCGGAAACCATCACACCGCTGCAGGAGACCGATCTGCAGGTGGAGCGCGGCGAGTTCGTATCGCTGATGGGGGCGAGCGGCTCCGGCAAGACGACCCTGCTCAACCTCATTGCCGGAATCGACCGGGCTACGTCCGGGCACATCGTGGTGAACGGGACCGACATCACGAATCTCTCCCGCACGAAGCTCGCCGCGTGGCGGGCCGAGAATATCGGGTATGTCTTTCAAACACATAATCTCATCCCTGTGCTGACGGCCTACGAGAATGTCGAGATGCCACTGCTGCTGCTGCCGATGAGCCGCAGCGAACGGCAGAATCGGGTGGAGATCGCCCTTCGCGCCGTGGATCTGGTCGATCGTGCGAATCACTATCCGCGGCAGCTCTCCGGAGGACAGGAGCAGCGGGTCGGCATCGCCCGGGCCATCGTGGCCGACCCGACGGTCGTTGTGGCCGACGAACCGACCGGAAGTCTCGACAACGAAACCACCGAGCAGATCCTCGAATTGATCGTACGGCTGAACTCCGAACTGGGCACGACGCTGCTGATGGTGACGCACGACACAGCGGTGGCGGACATCGCCGGGCGGCAGCTCAAACTTGTGAACGGCCGGCTGGTGGAGGATCGTCGCGGGGGCGCGGTGGTCGCGGTACGACAGGAGGCCTCCTGATGTTTCGGTTCGCGCCGTATGTGATGAAGTCGCTGTGGGGACACCGCACCCGCTCGCTGCTCACGATCAGCGGGGCGGCCGTCGCCGTCTTTGTGTTCTGCTTCGTGCTGTCCATTCAGGAAGGGCTCTCACGGCTGACGTCACAGGATGAATCGGTGCTGGTCGTCTTCCAGGCCAACAAGTTCTGCCCGGCGACCAGTCACCTGCCTCAGGACTATGAGCAGGTCATCCGCAAGATCGACGGCGTGCAGGACGTCGTGCCGATCCAGGTCTTCACCAACAACTGCCGCGCCAGTCTCGATGTGATCGTGTTCTACGGGACGATCGCGGAGAAGGTCCGCCAGGTTCGCGACTTCCAACTGGTGTCCGGCAGCTGGGAAGAATTCGAGAAGCATCAGGATGCGGCGATCGTGGGGCAGGCGCTCATCTCCCGCCGCCGGAAGGACGCCCGCATCGGACAGGCATTGGGCGTCGGCGACAAGCTGACGGTCGGGGACGTGACGGTGACGATTGCCGGCATCTTCACCAGTGAGAACCGGGCCGAGGAAGACTACGTCTACTGCCACCTCGACTTCCTGCAGCGGACCCGCGGCCTCGATCTGGTCGGCACGGTCACGCAGCACGAGGTTTTCCTCTCGCCGTCCGCCAATCCGCAGCAGGTGGCGGGCGTGATCGATGCGAAGTTTCGCTCCGGTCAGGTGGAGACCGACACCCGGACGAAGGGAGCGTTTCAGGCATCGAGCCTTGAGGACCTTATCCAGCTGATTGAATTGTCTCACTACCTGGCGTATGCGTGCCTGGGGCTGATGACGATGCTGCTGGCCACCACGACCATCATGGGGGTGGAGGACCGCATCCGTGAACACGCAGTGCTGCAGACGCTCGGCGTCACCGGTTCGCGGGTGTTTCGACTGGTGCTCTCCGAGAGCGTGCTCATGAGCTTCCTCGGCGGAACGCTGGGCGTAGTGATTGCGGCCGCGGTGCTGGCGGCGAGCAGCCTGTCCGTCGGGGCGGAGGCGGTCTCGATCGCCTTCGCTCCCTCCGCATCGATGGCCGGCACCGGCGTGATTGTTTCCGCGCTGATTGGAATCGTCGCGGGCATTGCTCCCGCCTGGCGCGCCGCAACGGCCGACATCGTGACCGCTCTCCGCACGGCCGGCTGATGCTGCTCAGCGAGGGATTGGGACCAGTTCGGATTGTGTCGCCGAATCCGCCGAGTTGTTCTGTTCACGCCGTGAATGCACACGTCTGGCGGAATGCGGCGTAACAGGCGGCCTTTCGGTCGCGCTCTGGAGAAAGAGACCGCTGCGGCGATCGGCTTAACACCATCCGATCGTGCGCGTCACAACCGCGGCGGGGCTCCGTAAGGGTATTGAGCCGACCAACTCCTCGCCGTCCTTAACTCCAGAGAGCTCCCCATGTTCCGCACTGCACTTGTGTTCCCGGTTGTTGTGGTTCTTGCTGCCAGCCTGTCGCAGCCGGCCCTGGCCGGTGAGGGTGCGGAGTTTGAAGGGACGTGGGTCTATTCGACGTATGACAATCTCTCGTCGGACCTCGTCATCGTCACCGTCCGCCGTGCTGAAGACGGTACGCTGGATGCCGCGATCGAGATTCCAGCGATCCGGCTGCTGGCCGAGTTTTCGGACGTGACCGTGACAGACGGTCGGCTGCGGGTCCGCAACCAGCGGCAATACATTTTCGAGGCGACGCTTGGATCCGACGGTGCGTTTCTCGACGGCAAGCTGCTGGTCAACAGCTGGATCTCCATGATCCTGCTGCCGGCCGACGGCCCGATCACATTCAACCGGCCGCAGGATCCTGCGGAACCGATTCCGTACCGTGAAGAACTCGTCCGCTTCCAGAGCGGCGACGATCAGTTGAGCGGGACCCTGACTCTGCCTCGCGGCACTGATCCGGTGGCGGCGGTCGTCCTGCTGTCGGGATCGGGACCGGATGGTCGCGACTACCTGGTGAGCGGACACTACCCGTTCTGGGTGCTTGCCGACTACCTGACGCGCCTGGGCATTGCCGTTCTGCGGTTTGACGATCGTGGTGTGGGAGAATCGGAGGGTGACTTCGCCTCGCTGACGACGGCGGACCTGGCAGCCGACGCGCTGGCAGCCGTCGAGTTTCTTAAGTCGCGTCCGGAGATTGATGCCGGCCGGATCGGGCTGATCGGCCACAGCGACGGGGCCGGCGGCGCGGCATTGGCCGCTGCGACGTCGGACGACGTGGCGTTCATCGTTATGCTGGGCGGGCTGGGAGTGACGGGTGAGGAGCACCTCCTGCTGCAGACGGAGACCACCTGGAGGGCTCTGGGAGTGTCGGACGCCCGCATCGCCTGGCAGGTTGAAGTCCAACAGGGGCTGATCGAGGTCCTCAAGAGCAGCGCCGATCCCGTGCTGCTGCAGGCGCGGATGGATGCGTATGTTGCGGAAGTGAATGCCGGTTTGACGCCCGAACGTCTGGCCGCACTGGGGCTGCCGCCGGAGTTCCCGGGCCTGACCGGCGTCGTGGGCAGCGTCGCCTGGCTCCAATACTTGATCTCCTATGACCCGCGAGCGGCGTTGTTGAACGTGGACTGCCCGGTGTTGGCCCTCAACGGCGATCGCGATGTGATCGTGTCGTCGACCGAGAATCTCGCCGCCATCGAACAGGCATTGGCGGACGGCGGCAACCCGGACTACTCCGTCGTCGAACTGCCAGGCCTCAATCACTTCTTCCAGACTTGCGAAGTGGGCATTCCGGCAGAGTATGTCTGGATCGAGGAGACGATTTCGCCGGCGGTGCTGGAACTGCTGTCCGACTGGATCGTGAGCCATACTGATGCGGGAACGGTCGTCGCATTGCCGACATCGGACGCTCAGCGACATCCGCTGCTGGAGGGAGTCCGGTTTCTTGGCAACTGATGCCTCCCTGGTGCGGACGGCGTTATCGGGCGGTCCCGGATAGTCCGCCCGCCGGTCGCACCTACGATTTCGGCATCGGCCCGCATGAGTCGGGGATGCGCGGTGGCACATCCCGGGAGGCCGAAGCGACTTCGGGAGTACGCACGGTGGCGAGCGCGACGATGGATGCAGTACAGCAAGAGGCGGAATCTGTAGTGGTGCGGCGGTTTCCGGTCGGGGCTGAACTGCAGGAGGACGGGAGCGTGCACTTTCGCGTCTGGGCTCCTGCGGCGCAGGACGTGGAAGTAGTGGTTCAGCCGGCCGAACCGCATGAGGGAAATGGCCGGATTGAAAACGGCACATCGCTGACTCGAGAAGAGGGCGGCTACTTCTCGGGAACGCTGCGGGCGCCGGGGAGCACGCTGTACCGGTTCCGTCTCGACGGTTCGAGTAATCTGTATCCCGATCCGGCGTCACGATTTCAGCCGGAAGGACCGCATGGACCGTCGCAGGTCATCGACGGCCGGGCGTTTCAGTGGACCGATCAGGACTGGCAGGGGCCGAAGCTGCACGGCCAGGTCGTCTATGAGATGCATGTGGGGACGTTCACCACGGAGGGGACGTGGGCGGCCGCGGCAGAGCAACTGAAGGAGCTGGCCGAACTGGGGGTCACCCTGCTGGAGTTGATGCCGGTCGCCGAGTTTCCCGGGCGCTTCGGGTGGGGATATGACGGCGTCAATCTGTTCGCACCGACTCACCTGTATGGTTCGCCGAACGAATTGCGCCGGTTCATCGACCAGGCGCACGCTGCTGGAATCGGAGTGATCCTCGACGTGGTTTACAACCATCTTGGACCGGACGGGAACTATCTCGACAAGTTCTCTCCGGACTACTTCACCGACAGGCACAAGACCGACTGGGGGGCTGCGATCAACTTCGATGGAGCGAACAGCGGGCCGGTCCGAGAGTTCTTTGAGTCGAACGCGGCGTACTGGATCGAGGAGTACCACTTCGACGGTCTGCGCATCGACGCGACGCAGGACATTTTCGACGACTCGCCCGAGCACATCCTCCGCGTCATCGGCCGCGCGGTGCGGAAGTCGGCGGGGGGACGCTCGACCATCATCATCGTCGAGAACGAGCCGCAGCACACGCGGCTGATCCGGAGCGGGGACGACGACGGGTACGGCCTGGATGCGGCGTGGAACGACGACTTCCATCACACCGCGATGGTGTCTCTCACCGGTCGCAGCGAGGCGTACTACACCGACTACCGCGGCAGGCCGCAGGAGTTCGTCTCGTGCGCGAAGTACGGCTACCTGTATCAAGGGCAGCGGTACGTGTGGCAGAAGAAGCGCCGCGGCACGACCAGCCTCGGCCTGGCGGCGGAGAAGTTCGTCAACTTCATTCAGAACCATGACCAGATCGCCAACTCCGGCCGCGGACTGCGGGTGCATGAGTTGTGCAGCCCCGGCATGTACCGGGCGGTGACGGGCGTCACACTGCTGTTTCCCGGGACGCCGATGCTGTTCCAGGGACAGGAGTTCGCCGCCTCCAGCCCGTTCTACTATTTCGCCGACCATCAGCCGGAACTGGCCAAGCTTGTGCATGAGGGGCGGCGGTCCTTCATGAAGCAGTTCCGCAGCGTGGCGCTGTCTGAGATCTTCGCGCGGCTTCCGGACCCGGCCGATCCGATGACGTTCGCCCGTTCCAAGCTGGACTTCGGCGAGCGGCACACGCACGCGACGGCGTATGCGCTGCATCGTGATTTGCTGCGGATTCGCCGCGAGGACGCGGTGATTCGCGAACAGGGGAGACAGGGACTGGACGGGGCCGTGATTGGTGCCGATGCGTTCGTGCTCCGCTACTTCGCCGATGACGGGAATGATCGTCTGCTGGTCGTCAATCTGGGGATCGACCTGGAGTTGGTCCCTGCGCCCGAACCGCTGCTGGCTCCGTGCAATGAGCATGGCTGGGTGAACATGTGGTCGAGCGAGGATCTGCGGTACGGCGGCAGCGGCACTGCGCCGCTCGATCCCGATGACGACAACTGGCACATCCCCGGCCGCAGCGCCGTTCTGCTGAAGCCGTGGGCAGAATCAACTGGGGACGGCGCCGATCAGGTCCCACCGGCTGAATCTTCTGCAGGCACACCATGACGCCCATCATCCGCCGCATTCCGTGTGAGTCTCTCCGGTCGGAGCCGGACGAGCTGCATCGCCGCGAGTGGCTGGTCACCAACGGACTCGGAGGCTACGCGTCGGGGACGCTCTCCGGCGTGACGACCCGCCGGTACCACGGCCTGCTGATCTCGGCGCTCCCGACGCCGTTCGGGCGGACGGTGACGCTCTGCCACCTGCTGGAGCAGTTCCGTTTGCCGGATGGAACGCTCGTCAGGATCACGTCCGACGGCAGCGACACCCCGAATACTGAAGTGCCGCACGTTCGGGAGTTCCCAAGCGAATTCTGGCTGGAGGACGGGCTCCCGGTATGGCGGTATTCGATCGGCGGAGCGACGCTGCTCAAGCGGATTCTGATGCCGCACGAGCAGAATACGGTGCACGTCCGGTATGAGCTGCCGGAAGGTCCTGCGCCGGTCCGGTTGAAGCTGATGCCGCTGATGCATTTCCGTCCGCACGAGCATGCCGTGAGCACCCCGCTGCCGGTGCCGTTCCGGCTGTCTGTCGAGGACGATCGTTACGAGTTCTTCCCGGGCGAAGAACGGCCGTCGCTGCGCGTCAAGCTGTTTGGCGAGCGCCGCGCCTTCACGCTGGAGGAGCGGACGATCGGCGAAGTCCTGTACACCATGGAGCAGAGCCGCGGTTACGAATACCAGGGGCAGATGTGGAGTCCCGGCTATTTCCGGGTGGATCTGGACGCCGAGCACTCGGCGACGCTCGTGGCCTCAACCGAGCATTGGGATGCCGTGCTGGCGCTGCATCCGGACGAAGTGCTCGAGGCCGAACGGACGCGGCGGCGACGGCTGCGATCCATCGCGCCGCCGGCCGCCCGCGAAGGTCTCGCCGCGGAACTGGTGCTGGCGGCCGATCAGTTCCTGATCCAGCCGGCCGGGCGCGTGCAGGATACGGCCCGGGCCCATGCCGCGGGGGACGAGCTGCGCAGCGTGATCGCCGGTTACCACTGGTTCACGGACTGGGGCCGCGACACGATGATCAGCCTGGAGGGGCTGACGATCTCAACCGGGCGGACCGCCGAGGCCGGGGCGATCCTGCGGACGTTCGCTCAGTACGTCCGCAACGGGCTGCTTCCCAATCTGTTTCCCGAACATGACGACGACGGCCTGTACCATACGGCGGACGCCACGCTCTGGTTCTTCCAGGCGATCCACCGGTATCTCCTGGCGACTGACGACCGACTGACGCTGCAGCAGCTGATTCCGTATCTGAAGGACATCGTCGTTCATCACATTCAGGGAACCGATTTTGGAATCGGCGTTGATCCGAACGACGGGCTGCTGCGACAGGGCGCGCCGGGCTATCAGCTAACGTGGATGGACGCGAAGGTGGACGACTGGGTCGTCACCCCCCGACGCGGGAAGGCGGTGGAGATCAATGCTCTGTGGTACAACGCGCTGCGGCTCCTGGCGGGCTGGCTGAGGGAGGAAAACCAGACCGCCGATGCGGACAAGCTCGAGCAGCATGCGGCCCGTGCGCAGGAGGCGTTCAACCGGCGTTTCTGGTTCGAGCGGGGCGAGTACCTGCTGGACGTGGTGGATGGGGAACAGGGAGACGACGATGCGTGCCGTCCGAACCAGATCTTTGCCATCTCATTGACGCACCCGATCCTCGCGCGTGAGCATTGGGAGCCGGTGCTGCAGACCGTACGCTCGAAACTCCTGACTCCATACGGTATGCGCACCCTGGCGCCGGGACACGCCGATTACAAGGCGAAGTACTTCGGCGATCTGCGATCGCGCGACGCGGCCTACCATCAGGGAACCGTATGGGCCTGGCTGATCGGCCCGTACATCGACGCCTGGCTGAAGGTGTATCCCCACGATGCCGCCAACGCGCGGAAATGGCTGGAGGACTTTGCCGAACATCTCAATCATGGCTGCATCGGATCGATCAGCGAGATCTTCGATGCGACCGACCCGTACACGCCGCGCGGCTGCATTGCGCAGGCGTGGAGCGTCGCGGAAGTCCTGCGCTGCCTCATCCGCACAGAGCGGCCTGAGGCCGCACATTCCTGAGGCGGCTCTGAACGCCAGCAGCACGCGTCCGAAAGCCGTGCATCGGAAGATCGCGGCGGGAGCACTTACTCCGGCATCGTCTCCGGGGCGTATTCGTGATTGCGCTTGCGAATCACCGTGGCCGACTGCAGTTCGTCCCCCACCTTCAGCGACCGCGCGACGTCCAGGCCGTTAATGACGCGTCCGAAGACGGTGTGCGGCTCGTCGGCGATTCCTTTGTCGAGATGCGGCGTCGGCAGATGGGTGATAAAGAACTGGGAGCCGCCCGTATCTTTGCCGGCGTGCGCCATGCTCAACGTGCCAGCGAAATGGCGCCGCGAGTTTGGCGCTTCGGATTCGCATTCAATCGTGTAACCGGGACCGCCGGCGCCGGCCGGGCCGCTGTTCCCATCCTTCGTGTTCGGGTCCCCTCCCTGCGCCATGAAAGCGCCGATCACTCGGTGGAATTTCGTCCCGTCATAGAAGCCGCTTTCCACCAGGCTGACGAAATTCGCCACGGTGTTCGGAGCCTCGTTCTCGAACAGTTCCACGGTGATGTCTCCGCGGCTCGTCTTCAACAGCACGCGCGGGAGCTGCTGGTCGCCGGTAGCGGCCTCTTCTTTCTGACGGATCGCCAGTTCTGCCTGCCAGTAGTCGACGTAATCGCGGGCGCTGTCGAGGAACTGTGCACCAAGTTGATTCAGCAGTTCCTTTTCCTCGGCCTCTCCAAGGATCTCGGCTGATTTCTCAAACTCTTGGTTGGCGAAGTGCGCCACGCCCGAAACATTCATCGCATTGGCCAGCACGTTGACGTTTTCCGGCTGCTTTGCGACGACCCCATCGGCGAGCTGCGCCGCAGCATCGAACTTGTTCTCCTGATAGCTGCGGTACGCCAACTCAATAATGTCGGCGGCAGTCTGCTCGTCGAGCGTCTCCTGCTTGAGCAGGTCCGCGGCCGCGGCCCGCATCTTCGGCAGCAGGTCGGTATACAACTGATCGAGGAGCTGTCGTCCTTCGGTCCTCAAATCGTCCGCCTCCGTCCCTTCGGCGGTGGCGAGCGCCTGCTGGATCTCCATCAACCTTCCAAACGCCTCATTACGCTGCTCGATCAAGCCGGGCCAGTCCGCGGCGGATGCGATCGGCGGAGACTCCTGGGCCACGACCGAGGACATCCCCATCGAACATACAACCCCGACGATTACAATCCGCGATAGTAAAGACATTCAGGACTCCGGCGCCGAGCGCGCAGTGCATTGCAAACGAACGATGAGGCGGAAAATCAGTCGCTTCAGTCTACGGCGTCTCGATTCGCCGCGAAAGTCAGCGGTATGGATGTCAGGGCAATCGCCAAGTACCCCTTGACCGGCGTGCGTAGAATGGAGGTGAGTTTG
>JBGTSJ010000016.1:0-149008 GCA_041940305.1 Planctomycetaceae bacterium | reverse complement strand
AAACTCACCTCCATTCTACGCACGCCGGTCAAGGGGTACTTGGCGATTGCCCTGGCAATCCGGGTTTCCCATCGCCACGCTGAGCCGGTTCTGCGTAGAATCCACAGTGACCACTTCGATCCGGTCCCCGTGCCCGATGGACGCATCCCGGTCACTCTCGCGAGTCATGACGGAACCAGCGTTATTGACACGCTTTAGGGCCCCAATAGAATGGCCGTGACGCTGCTGCCGGGAGGCGGCGTCCAGCAGAATGCCCACTGCGCAGACAGGCTGTCCGATGAAGAAATGCAGACGCTGCACCAAGCCGGCCGTCCTGCACATCACCGAGATCCGCAACGGTGAGGCCCAGGCGCTGCACCTCTGCGAGGGCTGCGCGAAGGACTACCTGAGCACCGTAGCGCCGGGGACGCCGGGCGACGAATCTGCGGCAGAGGCCGGATTCGGACACGCCCCGGAGGACGAATCGGACGATCGCGACGCGCTGGCCTGCCCGCACTGCGGCATCACGTTCAAGCAGTTTCGCAGCCAGGGGCGGCTCGGTTGCCCGCAGGATTACGTTGTGTTCCGCGAGGAACTGCTCCCACTGCTGGAGAGCATCCATTCCGAGACACAACACGTCGGCAAGGTGCCGCGGCATGCCCCGGGCATCAGTCGCACGCAGTTCGACCTGATCCGGCTGCGCGGGGACCTCAAGGCCGCTGTGCAGAACGAGCAGTATGAAGAGGCCGCCCGGCTGCGCGACCGCATTCAGCAACTGGAAACCGAAGCAAAGCAGGAATCGGCCGGGTCGTAGTGCCCGCCCGAACGCAAGGACAACGGATGACGACTCGCACGCGGCCGCCCGGCGGCGGCGTGCTGAAGGAGAGCTGCCTTGGATCTGGAGTCCCTGACAGGCACGAGCGGCGAATGGCTGCGGGGCAGCGGCCCGGACGCCGACATCGTTATCTCCAGCCGCATTCGCCTGGCGCGGAACCTCGCCGACTTCCCGTTTCCCCCGCGCACCGACGACGCCACCCGCGCCGAAATCGAGACGCTCCTCAGGGATAAGGTCCAGGCGATCGAGTCGGTCGGCGAACTGACGTACTTCAATGTCAACTCGCTGCAGCCGATCGACCGCCAGCTGCTCGTCGAACGCCAGCTCATCAGCCGCGAACATGCCGAAACGCACGGCTCGCGGAGCGTCACGATCGGACCGCAGGAGTCGGTCAGTCTGATGATCAACGAGGAGGACCATCTGCGCATCCAGGTGCTCCGCAGCGGGCTGGCGCTGGACGAGTGCTGGAACGAGATCAGCCGCATCGACGATGAGCTGGAGCAGGGGGTCAGCTTCGCGTTCAGCGAGGAATTCGGCTACCTCACCGCCTGCCCGACAAATGTCGGCACCGGCATGCGGGTGAGCGTGATGCTCCATCTCCCGGCTCTCGTTCTCACCAAGGAGATCCAGAAGGTCTTTCAGGCTCTGCACAAGATCAACCTCGCCGTCCGCGGATTGTACGGCGAGGGGAGCCAGGCAATGGGAGACTTCTACCAGATCTCCAACCAGATCACGCTCGGCAAGACGGAACAGCAGATCATTCAGACCGTCAAGGACGTGGTGCCCAACATCATCGCCTACGAGCGGCGCGTCCGCCGGGCGCTCGTGAAAGAGAATCGCCAGCGGCTGCACGACCAGGTCGCGCGGGCGTTCGGCATCCTGCAGAATGCACAGACCATCACGTCCGAAGAGACGATGCACCTGCTCTCGAGCGTGCGGATGGGGATCAACCTGGGCCTGGTCGCCGGGATCGAGATGCCGACGGTGAACGAGTTGTTCATCCACACGCAGCCGGCTCACCTCCAGAAGCTGCGGCGCGAAACGCTCGAATCATCCGAGCGGAACGTCGCCCGCGCCGCGTACCTCCGCCAGCGCCTGTCCAGGGCCGAGCCGCAGAACTGAGATGCCGCGCTGTCGAACCCCGGCCTCTTCAGGAAACCGGGGTTTCTCGCCGGCTCGCTCACTTCCGCTATCAGAGACTGCCTCCCTGCCAGCGGAGAAATTCCTGATACAGGCTGACGCGCTGGTCTTCGTAGCGCGGATCAGTCCAAATCTCGTCCATCGGGAACTCCGCGGGAGCCGGCTCCCCTTGCAGTCCCAGCACGTGCTGCCAGATCAGGATGGCCTTGATGACGTCCTCGACGATCTCCGTCTCGTCATTCAGCAACTGGCTGGTGCCGTCCGGAAGACGGTACTCGTCCACGACTCGCTGCATCTTCTCGAGTCCGCTGCGGAGCGTCTCGCTGGCCGCCGCCAGGTCCTGTTCCTCCCGAAACTGCTTCCGGCCCAGTGCGAAGTCGTGACGCGCCCCGGCCATATCAGCCGACCGCTCGGCGTTGGCTCGCAGCTTCCAGTAGCGGTAGTTGACCATGTCCTGGTAGCGCCCCTGCCAGTAGATCTTCTGATCGACCGGCGTTCCGTCCTCCTCCGCCATGCGGGCCAGCTCGCCCTCGGTCGCTTCAAAGACGATCATTCCGCCCGGCGTCGCAAACTCGGTGCGGCCGTATTCCTCCGTCCATTCGCGGTACGCGGTTGCCCAGGCCTCCCGCGTGATTTCCCCGAAACTTCCTTCCTCCTGCAGGGCGTTCGCGTAGTCCATCTGCGACCGGTACGGGTACGTCATGAACAGGGGGAGCGCCATCTTGTGCTGCTCGACGCCCGGCTGGTTCACCTTGTCGTTGGCCACGGTATAAGTCTGCTTGGCGACGAGGTAGTTGTCCTGGCCGTTCGGATTCACTTCCAGATCGGGGCCCCCCTCCCATTGCTCCGTGTCCGGATCGCGCACAAAGTACTGACGGAACAGGACCCGCTCGTCGGAACGACCGATCTTCTTGCCGAAGTAATCGCCCAGGTCGTGCTCGAGTTCGGGCACCTTCTGATTGCGTTCGATGCCCCGCTGCAGGAACTTCATCCCCTTCTTGACGTAGAAGTACCGGTCCGGGACCGCGTCGCATTCGGCGGAGACGTTGTACCCCAGGTTCCACGCCTGGAACTTCCAGACCGTCTGGAAGTGCGGCTGCAGCAGGATGATCGATTCGACCGTCGCTTCGAGCTGCGACCAGTTCTTCGTCTCCTTGAGCTGATCCGCTTCCATCCACAGCAGATTGGCCGCGATTCCCCGCATTCCGAGGAGGACCAGGTTCATCGTCGCGCTCGCCGGATCGACGTTCCCGAGGCTGGGTTCTCCCAGCTCGTATTCCAGCCGCTTCTGCGAAATATACCCCAGCGGCCCGCCGCTCCCGCTGGTCGGCATGCCAAGCACGATGATCGGCACCATCAGCACGAGGATGCCGGCCAGATACACGAGCTGTCGTTGACGCGACGTCAGACGGTTCATTTCGCCTCCAATTCCCGCAACTGCAGGCTGAAGTACCCGAGCACCACGAGAGGAACAAAGTAGGCCAGCACGGTCAGCACGCTGGGCAGCACGGCCGCTCCCGCCCCGTTGAACGGCACGTCGAATCCATTGGCGACGTACGGGGCCATGTCAAAATGTCTGAAGTTCGGCACGACGTTCTCCACGATCGCCAGCGCGTTGAAGATTCGCGAGTCGAGCCATTGAATGATTTGCGTGGTGGCATTGTCCGGCAAGGCCGATTGCACGTTCATCTGCGTAAACAGCCGATAGGCCGACTCCAGCATCCCGCCCCCCAGCACCTTGCCTTCTTTGTTCAGTTCGCTCAGTTGCTCTTCCATGTAGGACCGCATCGGGCTTCCCAGAATCACCAGCCCGAATGTCATCAGCGTCGCCACCGGCCCTTTCAGGAAGCAACTCGCCGTCGTGCCGATCATGATCACCAGCAGCGACATCAGCCAGATGCCGAGCATCGCCTTGAAGTACCCGCTGGCGAACGGCCGATCCGGCAGACGCACAAAGAGGTCGGCTTGGGCGGCCCCGAGGTACTGCCCCGAATCCTCGCAGCTCACTTCGACGGTCAGCTGGCCGTCGTTGATCAGGTCGTCGTAAAGGTCCACCTTGTCTCCGAGTTCGCCCCCGCCGATGTCGGCCGCCAGCTCCCGCGGAATCGTGAGCACTGCCTGGCGATCCGCCGCGATGTCCGCTTCACCCCCGCCGCGCACGGTCTCGCCCGCAAACTCCCGGATCTCCTGTCCGGCCCCGCGCTGCGGAAACGGAACGCGCAGGCCTTTCTCTTCGTTCACCAGCATCAGCCGAAATCGGACTCCCTCCCCCTCGTCCACGTTTCCTTTGTGCGACCGGAACGCCTCGAACCGGTATTCGAGGTCGAGGCCGTCGTCTCCCAGAGATCCGGGCCTCAGTCCTGAGAATTCCCACACGGCCCGCGACTGAGTCTGGCCTTCGATGTAGCTGCGGTAGTCCCAGATGTCGCCGACGTTGAGCCCCTGCTTCTGTTCGACGCCGTTGCGATCGAGGAAGTGAAACTCGTCGCTGAAGATCGGCACGCGGCTGGTGAGCTGTGCCTGCGAGCGCGGAGGCACAACCCGCTTAATCCATAACCAGCCGAGCGGCGCGACGATCGCCAGCACCAGCGTCGCGACGAGTCCGTATCCGAGCATTCTCCCGACGACCACTTCGCTGCGTCGTACGGGCTTCGTCACAACCGTATGCAGCGACCGGTCCTTGATATCGGCCGGCAATCCCCAGCACGCCAGCAGCAGCGCAACCGGGATCAGCAGCCACTTCACTGCCATCAGCACGAAGCTCACGTACGGCTTGGCCGGCACATCGGCGTCCGGCGTCCGCAGGAAGAGGTTCGCCGCCATAAACAGCACGGCGAAAACGCCCAGCACGTAGAGCACGCGGCGGGCGAACGACTCTTTGAACGCCAGGATCGCAAGTGCCCAGATTCGTCGGGGGGACTGCTTCACGAGATCCGTGATGCCGCGCCGAATTGTCATCAGGACGACGGCCGGGCCCCGGGTACCCATCACCAGGAACGAGATGACGAGCCCCACGAACAGCGCGACGGCTGCACTCACCAGCAGTACGACGACCCAATGCAGCAGGGCCTGTGGCAGATCAAATTGCTTAACGTCAAACGACATGTCTCACGAATCCGAAGGCGGCAACCGGGCGGAAGCACACGAGGGGGAAGCGGCCGGCCGGCTGCATGAAATCGCAGCGGACTGGGCCGCAGAGTCACGCTTTGGCGGCTGGCGGTTCGGTCTGCGGACGCTCGCCTGGCTCGAATCGGCGCCCCGGCCGTTCGCGGCTTTCCTTGACGGTCCGCAGGAACAGTTCCTCCAGGGTTGAGGTGGGATGAGCGACTTGCTTGAGCGTCGCGCCATGCTTCTTCAGCACCCCTTCGATCTCCTGCACGGCGTCCGGCTTTAGCGCCGACGTCAGAATCTGCGTCGTCTCGTGCGTTTCCAGCAGCTCCGTCACGCCACCCATGACCTTCAGCTCACCGCCGTACAGAATGGCGATCCGGTCGCAGACGTCCTGCACGTCCGCCAGCAGGTGGCTGCACATCACCACGGTCTTCCCCTGCTCTTTCAGCTTGATGATCAGGTCCTTCATGTCCCGCGTGCCCAGCGGGTCGAGGCCGCTCGTGGGCTCGTCAAGCATCACCAGGTCCGGATCATTGATGAGGGCCTGGGCGAGCCCGATGCGCCGCGTCATGCCCTTTGAGTATTCCTTGAGCTGCCGCCGGCGGGCGTGATCCAGCCCCACCATGGAGATCAGTTCATCCCGCCGCTGCTTGCGCTGCGCGGCCGGCATGTCGAACAGCCGGCCGTAGAAATCGAGCGTCTCATCGGCGTTGAGGAACCGGTAGAGATACGACTCTTCCGGCAGATAGCCGATCCGCTCATTCTTGGTCACGTCGTGCGCCGGCTTGCCGAGCACCGTGACTTCTCCCTCGGTTGGGAACAGCAACCCGAGGAGTAGCTTGAGCGTGGTGGTCTTTCCCGACCCGTTCGGCCCGAGCAGGCCGAACACTTCACCTTTCCGCACGTCCAGGCTGAGTGAGTTGAGCGCCTGAACCTTTTTGCGACCCCAGAAATCCCGATACACCTTGGAAAGGTTGCGTACCTCGATCACCGACTCTGATGGCATTGATCCCCCAGCCGTCTTCAAACAACACCGGCGACTCGCCGCGATGCGGACCCGTCACGGATCCCGCGTCACGTCCTCGCCACGTTACGAATGACTGTACAAATCCCGTGGATGCGAAGCCGACTGCGCAGAACGAATGGAGTATAAACAGACGCAGTCGCGGCATCTTACGCCCCGCGGCAGGTCGGTCGTTGGGAGGAATTCCCGATTGACAGGAATCCGGAACCTGGCGTCTCGACGCAACCACGGAGAAGTCACCACTTTAAGGTCCGTCACGGCCGCTTTCAAGCAGCGTGCCGCACTTTCGCGCGAGGACCATGCCCTTGAATGGGACGGCGCGGCACAGCCTGCCTCAAGCTCCATCACGGGCACGGCGCAGCGAATCGAACTTGTTGCGGAATCGGGATTTCGTAGAATCCTGAACGTGCCGGATCGTGACTCGGGGCGCCTCCTCTTCAGCGGGGCGCGGGGCGTGCCGGTCAAGGATGACGTATGGCCGCGGATCACTTGCCGCCGGGGGACCGGCCCCTCATTCCGTTGCTCCTGCAGCGGCTGACCCGGCTCGTTGCGCGCCATCCGGTTGCCGCACTGTGCGTGATCGGCGTGATTACGGCCGTCTCGCTCGGTACCACCGCCCGTTTTCTGCGGTTCAAGACCGATCGCTCCGACCTGATCGATCCCGCCGCGGAATTTCAGCAGCGGTGGCTGAGCTATGTCGAAAAGTTCGGCGACGGCTCCGATGCCGTCATCGTGATCGAGGGCAACAGCCAGGACGCCATCCGCGCCGCAGCGGACGACCTCGGCTCGCGACTCACTGCCGAGCCGGACTTGTTCAGCCGCGTTTTCTACCGGATCGAACCCGGAGCACTGCAGGGCAAGTCCCTGCAGTACCTCTCTCCACGCGAACTGGATTCGATCATCCGGCAGCTGGATCGCTGCCCTCCGCTGCTTTCGGGGGACTGGAGCGCCGTGGGCCTCTCGCCGATCTCGCAGGAGCTGAGCCTCTCCCTGACTCAGCCCGAGGAGGGGCAGACGCCCGACTCCGTCGCACGAGCCGCCCGATTCGTCTCCAGCCTCTCCGGCTTCTTCTCTGCGCCGCAGGACTTTCAGTCCCCCTGGCCGAGGCTGCTGGACCGCGAAGAGGCGTCCGACCAGGACGTCTTCGCGACGCGTTACCTCATCAATGAGCGGGGCACGATGGGATTCGTCCTGGCGGTGCCGGCCAAGGACGCGTCGGGCTTCGACGGCGCGGCCGCGGCGATTACCCGGCTCCGGTCCATCGTGGCAGAAGTGGCCCCGAATCATCCCGACGTGCGGCTGGCCCTCACCGGCGTCCCGGTGCTTGAGGCCGATGAGATGCAGCGGTCCCAGGCCGATATGACCCGCGCCTCCCTGCTGTCGTTTGCCGGCGTCGGCCTGCTGCTGCTGTTCGGATTTCGCGGCATCAAGCATCCTCTGCTGGCGCTGGTGATGCTCGCAGTCGGCGTCGCCTGGTCACTGGGCTACACGACGCTCGCCGTCGGCCACCTCAATATTCTGTCCGTTTCCTTTGCCGCAATTCTGATCGGGCTGGGAATCGACTATGCCGTGCATTACATCGCGCGCTATCTGGAGTTGCGGCAGGCCGGACTGGAGCTGCGGCCCGCGCTGGTGAAGTCTTCGATGCAGATCGGGACCGGCATCGTCACCTCTTCTCTGACGACGGCCGCCGCCTTCTTCAGCGCCCTGCTCACGAGCTTCCTGGGCGTGGCTGAACTCGGAATCATCGCGGGCGGGGGCATCCTGTTGTGCGCCGCAGCCACATTCCTCGTCCTGCCGGCGTTGATCAGCGTCGCCGACCGCCGCCTCGCACCGGAACAGCTTCCCACCCCCTTGAACGCCGAGTGGCTGCGGACGCTTGTCTCCCGACGACCGGTGATGGTCGCCACTGGCAGCCTGATCGCATTGGCCGGCATCGGCGCCTGCGGCCTGACCATCGAAAACGGCCGGCCGGCATCGCGCGTCACATATGACGCCAACCTCCTGAACCTGCAGGCCGACGGGGTCGAATCGGTCGAGACGATGCACCGCATCGCCGACCAGACCGACGGCTCGTTCCTGTATGCGGTCTCTCTCGCAGACGGCCCAGCTGCGGCGCGCCGCGCCCGCGACGCGTTCCTCGAACTGCCGACCGTGCGGCGCGTCGAGGAGGCCGCCTCAATGCTCCCGCCGTATCCGCCGCGCGAGACACAATTGCTCGTCCAAGGCATCCACGCCCGCCTGGCGCGGATTCCTCCGCTGGGACGTCCGGCTTCCGTCGACCCCTCGCGCATCGGCCCCGCCCTGGACGGACTGTTCGTCGCCCTGGACGCCATCGACGACCCGGCGGCCGTGACCGCGCGGAACCAGCTGGACGTGCTCCTCGATCGACTCGAGCAGCTTCCGCTCGACGCGCAGGTGCGATTCCTCTCGGCCTATGAGCAAGCGTTGCACACGGCCCTGCACGCTCAGTTGACCGCCATTGCGGCCATGTCGGACCCGGCCCCCGTCTCCGCGGCGGACCTCCCGGCCCCGTTTCGCGAGCGGTTTATCAGTCCGCAGGGGGACTGGTTGATCAAGGTTTACTCGACATCCCCCATCTGGGACGAGGAGCCCCTCGCCGCGTTTGTCCGGGACGTCCGCACCGTCGATCCCGAGATCACCGGCACGCCGCTGCAGAACTTCGAGGCGGCCCGCCAGATTCGTGAGAGCTACCTGCAGGCGGCCTTTTTCGCGGCAGTCTTCATTTTCCTGGCGATGCTGATCGATACAGTCAAGTCCCGACCGCTACGGATCGCGCTGCTTGCCCCGCTGGGCGTCGTCCTGTTCGCCGTCGTTACGTTCCGCGGCGAATCGCAGAGCATCGAGCCGCTCTGGCTGGTGTGCCTGTACGCTTCGCTGGCCCTCGCCATTGCCGCCCTGTTCGACCTCCGGAACGTCGGAAATACCGTGCTGGCGATGCTGCCGCCGTTCGGAGGCAGCGTGCTGCTGTTCGGGACGCTCGGGCTGTTTGATATCGACCTCAATCCCGCCAATCTGATCGTGCTGCCGCTGGTGCTGGGCATGGGAGTGGACTACGGCGTGTACGTCGTCCACGACTTCCGCCAGCAGCCGCGCGGGTCGTATCGCATGTCGTCCAGCACGATGAACGCCATCCTGCTGACGTCGCTCACGTCGATGGTGGGATTCGGCAGCATGCTGGGCGCGGCGCACCAGGGGCTGGTGAGCCTCGGACTGGTGCTGCTGATTGGCATCGGCTGCTGCATGACGCTCTCGCTGCTCACACTCCCCGCTCTGCTGACGCTGGTGAGCGGGTCGAAAGGGACGATCGCCGCCGAAGCTCCGCTGCTGCCCGATGCGGAACCGGAAATTGTCTCGCTCCCGCTCGAACGGCGCAAGCGCTCCGCGTAGTCGCGGTGGATGGACCTTCGCATCCGGCATCGTCTATGGTGCGCGTGACATGCGGGCGGATGCTCCGTCACCTGAGGCTGTTCCGACTCGTCAGCAGATTCTTGAATGCTCATCATGCGACAACGACCGAAACGCTCTCGATTCGCTCATGCGGCCCTGCTGTGCGCACTCATCGGGCTGATCTGGCAGTCGGTTGTCGGACTCGCCCACGAGCCGAGGAAGAAACCTCGGAAGGCCGACGACGCGGAGACCTGGCGTCCGTCCGTCATCCCGGACCGGATCCTGCTGACTTGGGAAGACGACCCCGCCACGACGCAGTCCGTTACCTGGCGGACCGACGACACGGTTGAGGAGGCATTCGCTGAGATCGCCCCCGCCGGTGACGGCCCGAAGTTCAAGCAGCAGGCGCAGCGGTTGACGGCCGAGACCACGCTGCTCAAAACCGACCTGAACCAGGCGCGTTACCACGCCGTCACCTTCCGGGAATTGCAGCCCAGGACGAAGTACGCCTATCGCGTCGGGGACGGCGAGAACTGGAGCGAATGGAATCACTTTCAAACGGCCTCCTCGGAAGCGGAACCGTTCTCGTTCGTCTACTTCGGTGACGCGCAGAACGACCTGAAGTCGCAGTGGTCGCGCGTCGTCCGCGAGGCCTATCGCGATGCGCCCAAGGCTGCCTTCCTCCTGCATGCGGGGGACCTGGTGAACCACGCCCACAGCGACGGCGAATGGGGCGAGTGGCATTACGCAGCCAGCCACATTCAGCGGATGATGCCCTGCATCGCCACCCCCGGCAATCACGAGTACGACCAGATGATCGGCGACGGCATCGTCACGATCGACAAGCAGCTCTCCACGCACTGGCGGCCGCAGTTCTGCTTCCCGCTCAACGGGCCGGAGGGACTGGAGGAATCCGCGTACTGGATTGACTACCAGGGCGTCCGCATCATCTCGCTGAATTCCAACCGTCAGCATGTGCAGCAGGCGGCCTGGCTGGACGAAGTGCTCGCCGACAACCCGCAGCGCTGGACCATCCTCACGTTCCATCATCCGATCTTCTCGGCCGCCGAAGATCGCGATAACCCCAACCTGCGCGCCGTCTGGCAACCCGTGTTCGACCGGCATCGTGTCGATCTCGTGCTCCAGGGGCACGATCACGCGTACGCCCGCACGTCGCTCGAAGTCGGCGATCAGAACGTCGACACCGGAGTGCAGGCCCGCAGCGAACAGGCCGGAACGGTCTACGTTGTCTCCGTCAGCGGGCCCAAGATGTACGAGCTCGGCAAGCGCGACCACTTCCCGCGTGCTGCCGAAGACACGCAGCTGTATCAGATCATTCACATCGACGGCGACGAACTCCGCTACGAGGCCCGGACCGCCGTCGGCACGCTCTACGACGGCTTCACTCTCCGCAAGCGGGACGGCCAGCCCAACGAGATGATTGAGCAGGTCCCCGAGCTGCCCGAGAACGAACGCCCGCCGGAGACGGAGCAGTAAGGGCCCGACGATGAGCGGTCGCTCCCATGCAGCGGGGCTGAGTGCATTACTCCGCGAGGCATGCCGGCTGGAAGTCCTCGCCCGCAAGCCCGGCAACGTGCATCCCGGGGCGTCATTTCACGACCTCACCTGCGACGACTTTCTCCGGTCCGCAGACGCCGTCGCGCCGATCCTCGCCGAGACCGGCGCCCGCGGCATCGGCGCCGCCGTGCTCGATGCGGTCCGCGCGACCCGGGCCGAGGTCCCGACCAACAGCAACCTCGGAATGATCCTGCTCCTCGCCCCGCTCGCCGCTGTACCGCTCGATGTCTCCCTCAGCAGCGGGATCGAAGACTGTCTCCGGCGGACGTCGGTCGATGATTCGCGCCTCGTCTACCAGGCGATTCGCCTGGCTGCCCCCGGCGGCATGGGGCGTGCCTCGGAGCAGGACGTCGCGGATGAGCCGTCGCTGGGACTGGTCGACGTCATGCGGCTCGCGGCCGCGCGCGACCGCATCGCCGCGCAGTATGCGCACAACTTCCGTGACGTGCTCCACATCGGAGTCCCGGAACTGCTGGAGTGGACCCGGCGGACGGATGACTGGGAACGCTCGATCATCGGACTCCACCTCGCGCTGATGGCCCGCTTCCCAGACTCGCTCATCGCGCGCAAGTGCGGAGACGCCGTCGCCGCCGAATCGGCGCAACGTGCTCAGCACGTCCTCGACGCCGGCTGGCCCGAGCAGCAACAGGCCCTGCGCCTGTGCGAAGAACTGGACCAATGGCTCCGCGCAGACCAGCATCGGCGTAACCCCGGAACAACGGCCGATCTCGTCGCCGCCACGCTCTTTGCCGCCATGCGCGACCACGGCTGGTCAGCTTGAGGCGGTTGATGACGCCCGAGCCGCGACGTCCGCTGCGGGTGCCGTCGTCCGCGGCGTCCCGCTGAGCAAGTCCTCGCCGCCATCGGGTGACCAGCCGTGCCGGGCCTGCTCCTCCAGATCGGCCGCGTCGGTTTCAAGTCCCCCTTCCGCCGCTGTGACAACCACGTCCGGCTCTTCCTTCGAGGAAGCGGACGTCGTCCGTTCCTGGCCGCGGTCCGCCGACGGCGCTTTCCCATCCTCTCCTACCATCTGCACGGGGACCGGCTGCGGGAAGATGACTTCCCGTGCTTCGTCCGGCAGAGACACCCCGGCATCCTGCAACGCCCGTTTGATCAGGCGGATGACCGACGAGCGGACCTTCATCCAGTTGTGACGCGTTCCGTCGACCCAGAAGTAGACCTTCAGGTTAACCGTCGCCGCTCCCAGGCTGTCGACCAGCACCCACGGCTCCGGTTCCCCCAGCACCGCCGGATGATCCGCGAGGACGCGCAACGACACTTCCTGCGCATGCGCGATGGAGTCGTCGTAGCCGATCCCCACGCTGAACTCCACGCGCCGGTTGGGCGTGCTGGTGTAGTTCCGAATCGTGCTCTTGAACACGGTCGCATTGGGGATCTGCACCTGGTTCCCGTCCAGCGTCGTCAGGATCGTCGTGCGGGACGTCAGCCGCTGTACGTAACCGGTGGCGTCCCCGATCTCCAGCAAGTCTCCTGAGCGGAAAGGATGCTGTAGGCTGAGAAACAGGCTCGCCAGAAAGTTCTCGGTGATGTCCCGAAACGCGATGCCGAGCACCAGTCCCAGCAGCCCGGTACCGCCGATGACCGTCACGGCCAGGCGGGTGAGCCCGGACACGCGCAGGATGATGTACAGCCCGATCAGAAACAGCAGAATGCCCGCGGTCCGCGCCAGCACTTCCCGCAGCAGCGGGATCGTCACGCGGCGCTGCAGCACGTTGCGGGTCAGGCGCGTCGTGAGCCGTGCGGCCAGCCATGCCAGCCCCAGGATCAGCAGCGCCAGCAGGAACAGCGGCAGTGCCTGGACAACCCCGCGGCCCAGCGTCCGCGTTTCCTCCCAGGCGGGGCGGAAGTCCAGCATGGCGGGCGTCGCCACGTCCATCTGATTCACGACCGCCACAACGCCCTCCGTGTTCCTCGCCAGGTCCCCCGCCCAGCGCCGTGAGTCCTCGTCGTTCGCCGTGCCCTCGAGAAACACCACCCCCTCATCCACGACGACATCCGGATCCGAAAACCACCCGGTTGCATCGAGGATATTCCTGAGCCGCTCGACGATCTCGTCGTCGCGGGCCGCCGGCTGCACTTCAATCAGACTGCTCGGCTGCGTCTCCGGTTCTTCACTGGGGGCCGATTCGTCTTCCTCTGCTCCGAGATCAGGTTGCGCCCATGCCGACTCGCTGCCGGCAATCAGCGTCAGCAACAGAAACAGGAGCGCCATGCGTTCACGCCGCCACGTGCAGCGATTGCGTTCACAGCAACTAGTCGTGCGCCTCGAAACAGAAAGCAAACCGGACATGGGAGCTGATGTCATCGCAAGTCTCATGCCCGGCGGCAATTGGGCACACAATCTGCGTTTGACACGCTGCTGAGACCCCATCACTTCCCGCGACGGGGCGTTTCGGCCTGCGATCGTTCGATGGAATCGCGAATCGCTGGCACATCCCGGACCGCTGCGGACGGTCAGCGGCCAGGGCGGGGTCGTCCGAAACAGGAGCACGACATGCAGATTCAGGTGAACACGGACAACCACATCGAGGGCTCTGCCGAACTCGAATCCATGGTTGAGCAGGATGTGTCCGCTGCCTTCGGGCGCTTCGAGCCACAACTGACGCGCGTGGAGGTCCATCTCAAGGACGCCAACAGCCACAAGACCGGCGACCGGGACAAGCAGTGCGTGATGGAGGCCCGGCTCGCCGGATTGAAGCCGGTCGCCGTGACCCACGAAGCCGCCACTCTCCCGGAGGCGGTGGACGGTGCGATCGACAAGCTGAAACGCGCGCTCGATCGCACGACGTCCCGGCTCGGCAACGTCAAGGGGCGCACGTCATTCGCGGGAGAGGAATCCGACTGACGACCCGCGCTCCCATCCAGATCATCGAAGTCTTGAGCGATTCAGAAAGGACGCCCGTCATGCAACAGATCGCCATGCAGGACCTCCTCCAACTGCTGACCCCCCATGAGGGACCGTGTGTCTCTCTGTACATTCCCACACATCGAGCGTTCCCGGACAGCCGGCAGGACCCGGTCCGCTATCGCAACTCGCTGAAAGCGATGGAAGAGTCTCTGGGGCAGAAGTATTCGAGCCGGCAGATCAAGCCGGTGCTCAGCCGGTTTCAGGCGCTCGCCGACGATGAGCAGTTTTGGCAGCATCGCACTGAAGCACTCGCGGTGCTCGGGACCGGCAGCGAGCTGCACGTGTTTGATCTGCAGCGTCCCGTCGAGGAACTGCTGGTCGTTGCCGACCGCTTTCATACCAAGCCGCTGCTGCGCACGCTCCAGTCCGCGGATCGATTTCAGGTGCTCTGTCTCAACCGGGAAGAAGTCTCCCTGTTTGAGGGCAATCGGGATGCGCTCGATCCCGTCACGCTGGAAGACGTCCCGACCACCCTCGAAGCGGCTCTGGGCCGGGAGAAGACCGAATCACATCAGACTGTCGCCTCATATGGCGACGGCTCGGGCGATCCCCGCGCCCCGCATGGCGAGCCGTCCATGTATCACGGGCACGGCGGCCGTAAGGATGAACGGGAGATCGATCGCGAGCGATTCTTCCGCGTGGTCGATCGCGCCATTCTGGAACATCACTCCCGCCGATCGGGGCTGCCGCTGATCCTGGCGGCATTGCCGGAGCATCACGGACCGTTCCGCGAAGTGAGCCATAATCCCTTCCTTCTTGAAGAAGGAATCGAGATTGACCCGGGCGCTGTCGAGGTCGACGAACTTCGCTCCCGGGCGTGGAAAGTGGTGGAGCCACATTACCTCCGGCGGCTGGAAGAGCGCGTCAACGACTTCCACACGGCGCAGGCCCAGCAGGCCGCTGCCGACGAATTGCAGTTGGTCGCGAAGGCGGCCACGGAAGGACGCGTGGGCGTCCTCCTGATCGAAGCAGGCCGCGAGGCGCCCGGCTCGATCGACCGCGAAACCGGAGAGATGCTCACAGCCGACCTCGATGACCCGCAGATCAACGACATGCTGGACGAACTCGCGCAGATCGTGCTGCTGCAGGACGGCGAAGTCGTTGTGGTTCCGGCTGAGCGGATGCCGACTCGCAGCGGAGTTGCGGCGATCTTCCGCTACTGAGCTTCGGCCCGACGCTCAGCTCGCAGTCGCTCACCGCTCGAACAGGTGGTCGCGCGGCGAAGCCGAGTCCCCCTGGAACCGGAAAGGCCCAAGGTGATAGGCGACCGGGCCGATCAGGCTGGCCGGACGGTCGAAGTATTCGCTTAGGATGCGCTGCACGTTCGGGTCCAGAAAACCGGCGTCGTCGCGCGGCTGGTGCCGCGACATGATCAGCACGTGGTACGTCCCCGCATTCGGCAGCTGGATGGTGTAGCGCCCCTCGGCATCGGCGATCGTGTAGTCCCCCCCCAGGGCGCGCAGCGACGTTCGGGAAAGCTGCTGGTCTGCTGAGGACGCGCCCGCCCGGAAACCAACCACCGCCAGCTTCGCGCTCCCCTCCCGCTGTTCCGGCAGCACGATGACCCGCGCCCCCTCGTCCGGACCGGTCGCGCCGTCACTGTTGACGAAAGTGATCCGCCCGGTGAGCGCCGGCGTCAGCGAGCCGGACGGTTCGGCCGGCAGCGGGCTCGCGGCAGGCGAAGCATCGGCGCCGGGACGCGTCTCCGCAGTCTCGCCCGCTGTGGAGGTCGGCTCTGTGGACACCGACGGCGTTTCCGACGTCGCCGTGCCGCGACCGACGAAGAACCCGGCCCCAAACATCAGGAACCCGGTGGCAAACGCCGCGATCCACTTCGCCGGACCATCCCGACCCGCCTCCGGCTTATGCGTTGTTGCGCGGCGACGTTCCGAAGGCAGGCTCGCCAGTTCCGCCAGCGCTTCTTCGGAGCGTCTGACAGAGGGGCCGGCCGATTGCATCTCGACCGGCTCCGCCGCAATTGGGATCGAGGGCGCAAGGGAGACCGGCTCGGGCAGGGGGACCGGCACCGTTTCCCTGCGCGGAGCGACAGCCACGGCTGCCGGGGAGGCCGATGCCGGCGAGCGCTCCGTGGCTTCTCCCCCCGCTTTGGCGGGAGCATCACCGATTCGCGCCAACGCGGCCAGCGCGTCGGAAAGCTCCGAGTCCTTCAGATCCAGTTCGGCCTTCGGCAGCGGCTTCACCGATCCGTCCAGTTCCGGCACCCGGATCGTGCGCCCGCACGTCGGACAGTCCGTCACCAGCCCCGCCTTGGCGCGGGAGATGCCCAGGAACTGCTGACAGTGGGAACAACGAAACTTGATCGGCATGCGAAGTCGGTTGCGGTATCGGCGTCTCGACGACAGTCCGGCGCTCGGGCCGGTCCCACCCGCGGCTGCTACAATAGGAGCGCCACAGGCAATGACTTTCAGCTTACAACATCCTGCCACAAAATGAACGAACTTCGGTCGTGCGGCGTCCTGATCGTCCGGGGAGACCCGGTCCGCGAGTTTCTGCTGATGCGGCACCCCACCCGCTGGGACCTGCCCAAGGGACACGTCGATCCGGGCGAGACCGACCTGCAGTGTGCTCTCCGCGAACTCCACGAGGAGACCGGCATTCCCCCCGACGCCGTAGAGATCGATCCCGACTTCCGCTTCTCGCTCCGCTACGACGTCCGTTCCAAGAGGACGGGCGGGCAGACCTGGCCCAAGACTCTGATGATCTATCTCGGCTGGTTGCAGCGGGACGTGCCGATCGTCACGACCGAGCACGAATCCTATCGCTGGTTCCCCTTCAAACCCGGCCGCCGTATCCAGCCTCAAACCATCGACCCCCTCCTCATCGCCCTCGAGGAGTTCCTGCAGCCTCACTGATCCGCGCGAAGAGACCGCGGAGCCGTCGTAGTTCTATTTCGATCTTCAAGAAAGAAAGAACCACAAAGTCACAAAGGCACAAAGGACGACGGCGCGCGGAGAATTCGACGGCAACAGGTGAGGTGCAGAATTTGGGTCCGACTAAACTGCCTTCGAACCCAACGACTCGCCCGCGGCAACTGCGACCCCCACTGATCTGCGCAAATCCGTCCGATCCGCGTCATCCGCGGCCCCCTCTGCGCAGAGAGCGCTTGGAGCCGCTCAGTCGCCACCGTTTTCGGGTTGCTGGATCGACTGCACGAATGCGATGACGTCCGCCAGTTGCTGGGGCGTCAGGTCCCGCTCGAGGCCCTCCGGCATGAACGACTTCCCTGTGCCGGACAGTTCCTCGATGTCGATGCGCAGCAGCACGTCCCGGTTCCCGTCCGGCTTGGCGAGCGTCAGGCTCGTCGCGGTTTCCTCGACGATCATCCCGCTGAGCACGCGGCCGTCGGTCATCAGCACCGAGTACGCCGTGTACTTCGCTTCCGTCGCCCGGTTGGGATCAAGGATCGCCGTCAGCAGGAACTCGGACGTTTTGTTTTGCAGGGCCGATAGCCGTGCTCCGACGTCCCGTCCCACGTCCCCGTGGCGATGGCACGTCGCGCAGCGTTGCTGAAACACCACCGCGCCCCGGTCTGGATCGCTCTCCAACTCAAGCACCGACTGATGGGAATCGACGACCGCCTGTCGATCCGCCGAACCGGCGGCGCCGATCATTGACGCGGCCACCGCCCGCAATTCTTCGGACGGATGTTCGAGCAGACGGTTCCGCGTCGTCGCATCCAGGTCCGCCGGAGACAAATCGTTGTTCCGCAATGCCGCCAGCAGGCTGCGTGTCCACGATTCCCGAGTCAGCAATGCCTGCAGGATCTCCGACCGCAGCGCGGGCGCAGCGGCCGGCCACGCGGAGAGCAGTTGAGATGCCGTCTGGTCCGCGCCCGATCGGACTAGGGCTGCGACGGCGGCGGACTGGAGTTCGGGCGGTTCTTGTGGACTCAACCAGGCCAGCAGCACGGCCCGGTCCGCCTCCATTCGGGCCGGACGGCGCGCCAGCACGCGGGACGCCGCTGCCCGCCGCGCCGGCGGAAGGTCCGCGTCTCGGGCCACGACCCTCGCCTGCTCGAAGAGCACGTCGGCATCCGAGAAAGCGTCCTGCAATGCGGGGCTCGACTCCTCCAACCGGGCCAGGTCAATTCGGTCCCGCTGCAGCGCGTCCAGTACTGCACCCAGGGCGGTCAATCGCCAGTCCTCTATCTCGGTATCTTCGTGCGGCAGAATCGCCGCGAGCACCCGCGCCGCGCCCGACGCCGGTTCGTCCCCCAGCGTCGTCGCAATCAGTTGCGAGACCAGTTGCGTCCGGTCCTCCGCCGAAGTGGAATCGCGCAGCACGGCGGCCAGAATCGACTCTCCCTGCGAGCGGGCCGAACTCAGCACGGCGGCCCGCTGCCACGAGTCGCCGTTCGGGTCAATCGCCAGTTGAGCCAGCGCTTCGGCCGCGGTCTCGGACTCCGATTCCCCCAGCGACAGTGCCGCCTGCAGGCGCACCCGCGGATCGCCATGCCCGGACAATGCGCACACCGCCGACAGGATCGGAGGCTCGTCCAGCCATTGTTCGCTGATCGTCACCGCCTGCCTCACTACGCCCGCATGCTCGTCCTTCAACAGAAGCTCCAGTTCGCCGCTGGTCAGCAGCCCGCGCTGATCCAGTACGCACAGGGCGTGCAGCCGCGCCGGCGCATCCGGTTCCCGCAGCAGACGCCGCAGGGCTGACTCGGCGTTCGGAGTAATTGACTCCCGCTGGACCAGAAGCAGCTCCGCAGTATCTCGCCGCCAGCCGTTGCTGCTCCGCAGTTGCAGCACCAGGTCCATATCGGGCAATTGCGTCAGGTCGGGAATTGCGAGCGGTCGCGATCCGGATTCAGCCTCGTCGCTGCGGTAGACCCGGTAGATCCGTCCTCGGTCATTGCCGGCATACAGATTGAGCCGCTCCTGCCAAGCTTCCGGAATCCACTCCGGATGCTCGATGACCATCCGGTACATATCCGCGACCCACAGCGTGCCGTCGGGACCGGTCGCCAGCCGCGTTGGACGAAACCAGTTATCGCGCGAGCCCAGGAACTCGGACGCCGCTTCATCCGGATGCCGCCGCGCCTGCATGACGTTCCCGTCGCCCGACAACATCAGCCGGCTGACGAGGTTGTGCACCGGTTCACACACGAACGCCGCTCCCTGCACATCCGGTCCGAGCGTCGCATCACGGAAGATGGTCGGGCTGCAAGCCGAGGTAAACCGGTCTTCGGCGAACAGATCATTGAACCGGTCTACCGTCCGGCTCGTCGGGTACACCGGCGGTGCGGTCGGCGGATCGGTCAGGAACACGCGGGGGTGCGGCGACGGCACATACGGATTCCGCCCCAGGTACCGGTCCGAAATCACGAACTGGAACAACGGATGACTGTTGCTGTTGCCGAACCAGTTCCCCCAGTCGTCCCGGCAGCGGCCGAACTGCGTCTCCCCGCTTTCGGCCTGCAGCAGCCCGTCGTCCGGCCGGATCCGCGAATCGCGTCCCGACACATTCACGACCTCGCCCGTCCTGACACAGGTAATGTCTCCGCTGGAGGCGCCGCTCCCCAGGTACAGCCAGCCATCCAGACCGTAACAGAATCCGTTGATCCGGTGCTGCGGATTGGACTCGACGAACCCCGTGTAGAGCACTTCGCGCTCGTCCGCCGCCCCGTCGCCGTCGGTGTCGCGAGCAAACAGGATGTCCGGTGCGCAGGTGATGAGCGCCCCGTCGCGCCACGGGAAGACGCCCGTGGGGTAGTTGAGGTCGTCTACGAACGTGACGCCCTCGTCATATCGCCCGTCCCCGTCAACGTCCGTCAACACACGGATCCGCCCGGCCGGCGCGGGCCGCCGATCCCACGAATTCGATTCGTGTGCCGGATCGCCGCGGGGATAATCTCCCATCTCCACCACCCACAGCCGGCCGTCCGGACCGACCGCGAAGTTCACCGGATCCGCAATCAGCGGTTCCGCGGCCACAACGCCGATCGCCAGCCCGTCCGGCAGCGTGAACTGCTCCAGCGAGTCCTCCAGCGACAACGGTCCCTGCGGGATCTGGTCGTCATACAGTTCGTGCACCCGCCGCAGGATCACGTCCTCCGTGCCGCTCGACCAGCGGCCCGGTTGGAGATAGTAGATCATCGAGAAGTCGACCTCATATCCCCCTTCCGATCGCATCCGCTCGGGTGCGACATAGCCGAACACGTCATTCGCGTAAGCCGTGACCCACACGGGGAGCGCCTCCGCGTCCGCATCATCTCCGCCGAGTTCCTCTTTGATGCGGAATGCGTAATCGACGCACACTTCGCCCCCCAGAAACACCATCGCAAACTGATCGGCGAAGCGCCACACCTGAATGGGCATCGGATAGGTCTCGGGGAGCCGCCCCATCCGCTCGTGGACCTCCAGCATGTGCTCGGCGTGACGCCGCACCTGCGGCGAGTTGTCATTCAGCCGCCCGCGCAACTCATCCACCGACGGCCGGTCGATCGGCAGACCCGCGAAGCCGTACGTCGCACGGACCGGCTCGGTGATCTCCGTCATTTCCCCGCTCAGCAGACGCGCCACCTCATCGCTGATCTCCCGGCCCTGGGCCTGCGCAATCTGCAGCGCCCGCGCCGAATCACGCTCCGGATTGGCATCGGCCCCGCAGCCGATCGTCGACAGTGCGACCGCCCCCTCATGGGCCTCTTCAATGTAAGACGCCGCGTATCCCGCCCAGTCGCCGTTCACCCGGTTGTAGTCCCCGCCGAACGTCGTGCAATGGCACGCATAGTTGAACAGGACGGCGACCAGTTCGTCGTTTGCCCCGGTCACTTTGAGCACCGGCAGCGAATGATCAACCGGCCCCTGCGCATTGATTCCGAACCCGGTCCACACTCCGTCCTGCAGCACGCGGCGGTTCACCGCGAAATGCGCGGCCCCCTCGGCGTAATGCAGCCGTGCCGGTTCGAGCGACTCCAGCGCTCCGTTCACCGCTTCGATCACGCGGTCACGCACCAGATCTGTGTACGCTTCCGTCGCCGAGCGTTCGTCGTCGCTGAGCGGCGTCGAGAACAGATTGCTCAATCCGCGCCCGATATGCGGCGCCGTGTGCGAATGAGTGAACGTCACCGCCAGGTTGGCCCGCGGCAGCCCATGCAATTCCTCGACGGCTTTGTGAATCTCCGTCGTCAGCACGCCTGGAAAGCCGATTGTGTCCACCGACACCAGCACCATCGGCGGTCCCTCGCCCGACTGCAGAGCGACCGCCCGCGCGAACAGCCGTTCATCCACGCCCTCATACGGTTGAGCGCGGTTCCCATACCCGGACAGCCGCACCGGCGTGTCCGGCGTGATGTCGATCTTCGCAACGCCGCAACGAAACGGCGCCTCCCCGTCGTCTGCCGCGGCGTCCATGAACGGAGCGCAAACCAGCAGTGCGGCGACTAAGCGGACGGCAACGTGCATAAAAACCTCCGGCTCGAGCGTGCAGCCGCATCGTAGCCGGAGGTGCACAGGCTCGCCACGAATGGAATTGCGTGGCGGCGGGCATGATCGGTCAGGCCGCAGCGGCCACATGCGCGCAATGCGGGCAGGCCCAGCGACGCGACGTGAAGATCCGCTGAGCCCACAACCCGAGCATGATCAGGCCCACCGTGGGGGTCAGCAGCCCCGTGCCAATCATGGCCAGGGTCATCGCGGAATAGACGTGGTGTTTTGGCTCCTGCCAGCGGAACATGGCATGGCACTGACAGTGACGGCAATACTGCGCACGACGTGACGCACTCATGACGCGACCTCCAGCTGAAATCCGGAATCGGAATCCAATGATGTGACGTGACTCTGGTGGTGCATGGTCCGATCGGACCGTGGAACTGCACTCGAACCGCCGATCCTTTGCGCGATTCGCCAGTGCAAACATACATCCCGGTTTCCAATGTCGCGGTCACATTCTTAAGTCATTCTCAAAATGACATGCCGCGTCGCGTTTCGGCAACATCAGCGCTGCCGCCGAACATCACAAGTGCATCCCCCCGCGCCGGTAGCCCGTCGCGTCAGCCAGGACAAGCGGTTGTCGAGCCTCCATCTCAACTGCTTTGACACCAGAGCGGCCAATCGCAACATCCCAAACACAAAAACCCCGGCGCCGCATAGGCGCCGGGGTTGCGTCTCGTCGACAGGGCCGCGAACAGTCTTACTTCGCCCCCTTGAACCGCTTCTCCACCTCGTCCCAGTTCACCACGTTCCAGAACGCGCCGATGTAGTCCGGACGGCGGTTCTGGTAGTTGAGGTAGTACGCGTGCTCCCACACGTCCAGCCCCAGCACGGGCGTGCGCCCCTCGGACAGTGGCGTGTCCTGATTCGCCGTGCTCTCGACCGCCAGCTTCCCCTTGTCCACTGTGAGCCACGCCCAGCCGCTGCCGAATCGCCCGGTCGCCGCCGTCGTGAACTGCTGCTTGAAGTTGTCGAAGCTGCCGAACGTCGAATCAATCGCCGCCGCCACGTCTCCCTTCGGCGGCCCGCCGCAGTTCGGCCCCATGATCTGCCAGAAGAAGCTGTGATTGGAATGCCCGCCACCGTTGTTGCGCACCGCCGTGCGGATCGACTCCGGCACGCTCGCCAGGTCCCGCATCAGGTCGCAGATCGACTTGGCTTCCAAGGCCGGGTGACCCTCCAGCGCCTTGTTGACGTTCGTGATGTACGCCTGGTGGTGCTTGGTGTGGTGGATCTCCATCGTCTTCTTGTCGATGTGCGGCTCCAGCGCATCGTACGCATACGGCAGCGACGGAAGTGAATAAGCCATGGCGTGTCTTCTCCTGATTGACTGACAGCCGCGCGACTCGGCAGCGGCTCGATGGATTCCCGGATACCGACCCGCATTCTAGGTCGTCGTCTTCCGGTCACAACCGTGCTCACCTCGATTTCATGCGTTGCCGACCTCGGGACAGCGTCGGGGATCTCCTGAGCCGGTGGGCCACGAGTGGCTGCAAGGCCCCGACGAGAGTATGTCCTGTCCAGTTCGAGCAACGAGGATCGTCGCGGAGGCAGACAATGCGGATTGTCGCCGGCACAGTCCTCTGTGCCGCCGCTGGCCTCCCTGCAGAATAGGGCGAACACAGGGACCACCACGGTTTTACAGAAACTCCCTCCCATACCGCTCGGCACCACGATTTGACGGAGTGACAGCCGGGTCTAGAATGAACCCGTCGCTCGCTTCCACCCCCGCCGGGCGCCGCGAAGCAGGATGGTTCAAGGACTGCCATGATCAGCAACTTTCTCACGGCTTTGCCGGTGTACAACGAGGAATCCCACCTCGCTGACGTCCTCCGTGAAGTCAAACGCTACAGCCCGCACGTCCTCGTCGTAGACGACGGCTCCACCGACCGCACCCCGCATCTCCTCGCCGAGACCGAGGGAATCGCCGTGACGCGGCATTCCTCGAACCAGGGGTACGGGGCCGCCCTCCGGACCGCCTTCGAATACACCCTCCAGCACGGCTACGACGCCCTCGTCACCATCGACTGCGACGGTCAGCACGAGCCCCGGTTGATTCCCGAAATCGTAGATACCCTCTTCGCCGCCGCGGACAATCCGGTCGATATCGTTTCCGGCAGCCGTTATCTCAAGGACTTCGCGGGAGACAACCTCGCCCCCGAGGACCGCCGGCGGATCAACATGCAGATCACCCGGCAGATCAACCACTGCTTCGGCCTGAACCTCACCGATACGTTCTGCGGGTTCAAGGCGTATCGCGCCGCCGCTCTCGCCCGCTTCGACATCACGGACCTCGGCTACGCCATGCCGCTGCAGTTGTGGGTGCAGGCCGTCCGCCACGGCATGAAGATCGTCGAGTTCGCCGTGCCGCGCGTGTACCTCGATGAGAAACGCTCCTTTGGCGGATCGCTCGATGATGCCCGGCGCCGCCTGGCGCACTACCAGGACGTCATCCGCCGCGAGATGCATGCTCAGTCCGTCGAGTGCGGCGGCGAGGCGCTGGCCCTCTCCTGACCATGCCCGCGCCGCCACGTCCGGATGGAGCTGCCCTGATGCCCGCATCGCGTCGCGAGGAACCCGAATGGACGCCGCTGGCGTTCCGCGCTCCGCGCGGGAACGGCGCAGCCCTCATCGAACCGTCGCCGCAGTCTGCACTGGCGGACGCCGCCTCCACTCAGATGCGCCTTGACGCAGCCACAGTCCGTCTGCAGGGACGGACACTCTCCGCGCTGCGAGAGTGGACTCGAAAATCCTGCCTCACCGCCGCGGCCGAGTTCACGTCCGACATCAGCGGACAGGACATCGCCCCGCCCGAGAACAACCGGCCGATCTTTCTGGGAGGACATCAGCCGGCTTTGTTTCATCCGGGAGTGTGGGTCAAGAACTTCCTGATCGCCGCGTATGCTTCGCGCACCGGCGGAACCGCCGTCAATCTGGTCGTCGATAACGACACGCTCTTTGGAGCGTCCGTCAGCGTCCCCGCGGGAGACGTCGCTGCGCCGCGGCTGCAATCCGTTCCCTGGGACGCGCCGCACGCCGCCCAGCCCTGGGAAGATGTCGGCCTGCAGAATGCCGAGCTGTTCCGATCTCTCGGCGCCCGGCTGGCTGAAGAGATGCGGCACTGGGGCATCGATCCGCTGGTCTCCGCAATCTGGCCCGACGCGGTGCAGGCCGTCGAGGACGGACGCTCGCCGGCGGTGGCCCTGGTCGCCGCACGTCACCGCCAGGAGCGGCGCTGGGGCCTCGCGAATCTGGAACTGCCTGTCAGCCTGCTCTGCGCGCAGCCCCCCTTCCTGTGGTTCGCCAGCCATCTGCTGGCGCAGCTCCCCAGGTTCCACGACACTTACAACACCGTACTGGAAGAATACCGGCTCGCGAACCGGGTCCGCAGCCGCTCACATCCGGTGCCCGAACTCTCAGAGCGGGACGGCTGGCTCGAAGCGCCGTTCTGGGTCTGGCGTGACGGAGATCACCGCCGCCGCCAGGTCTTTGCCCGTCAGATGCCAAAGGAACTGTTGCTCTCCGACGGCAGCGACGAAATCACCCGGCTTCGCCTCACTCCCGAAATGGACGCCTGTTGCGCCGTAGAGGGTCTGCAGGAATTGGCCGCACAGGGGGTCCGCTTCCGCACGCGCGCCCTCACCACCACTCTCTTCACCCGGCTCTGCCTGGGAGATCACTTCGTGCACGGCATCGGCGGCGCGAAGTACGACGAGATGACCGACCGCATCATCTCCCGCTTCTTCGGCATCGCGCCGCCCCCGTTCCAGATGGCCACCGCCACTTTGCAGTTACCCATCCAGGGAATTCCTTCGGTGACGCAGGACGACGTCCGATCACTGCGGCGCCGTCTCCGCGATCTGCAGTTCAACGCCGAGCGCCATGGAGCGGCAGACGAATCGCTCATCGCCCGGAAGCAGGAACTCGTCGCGCTCCAGCAGGCCGCACCAAAATCTGGACTGACGAAACGACAACGTCAGGCGCGACGGGCCGAAAACCGGCTGCGATATCGCCGTCTCCGAGAGGTCGAACAGGCTCTGGCGGCCGAATCAGCGGGCGAACGCGAACGGCTTTCCCTTGAATTGGCGAAAACCGAACAGCAGTTGGCGGCCCAATCGCTCCTGCAGAGCCGGGAATACGCCTACTGCCTCTACCCGGCCGAAACGCTGCGGGAACTGATGAACCGGATCACGTCACACCTGGATACGACGCTCTAACTCGCCGATTCTCTCTCTCGACAAGCGGGCCGGCAGCAAGTGCTCGGCATTATTCGCCGCCGCGGCGATCCCGAATCGCAGCGACTCGTCCATCGGCCGTCCTTCCGAGATTCCGACGGCCAGCCCTGCGGCCAGACAGTCGCCGCACGCGATGGGATTGACTGCATCCACCGCACACGGGCGCAGCCGCAGCGTCTGCTCCTCCGACGTCGCCAGCACTTGTCGCGGACCATCCGTCACCACCACCCACTCGGCCCCCCGCCGGTTCAGCTCCCGCATCGCCTGCAGCAAGTCGGTTTCCGCGTCGAGTGTGCGGCGAACCGTCGCCTCCAGTTCGTGCCGGTTCGGTTTGACGACCGACGGTCGCAGATCGAGCACATGCAGGAGTTCCGGACCGCGAACGTCCAGAATCGTCCGGCAGCCGACCCGCTGCACCAGACGACGGTAGTAGTCCGCCGGCGTCCCCTCGGGAAGCGAGCCGGTCAGGATCGCGAGGTCCGCGTCCTTGCATGCGGCGCTGAACGTCTCCGCGAACTCATCCAGCGTCTCAACTCCCAGCGCAGCCGCGTTCTCCACCAGCTCGGTCGTCTCGCCGGAGGTGCGATCGAGGATCGTCGTGCAGACGCGCGTCGCCACGGCGGAATGCACCCACTCGGCCGCCGCTCCGTGGGACGTCAATTCCGCCGCCATCGCCTCCCCGGTCGCACCGCCCCTCACGGCGACCGTCCGGGACGCGGCTCCCAGCGCGTGCAGCGCCAGACCCACATTGAGCACCTTCCCCGATGCGCACCAGTGCACCGCCCGCGCACGGTTCACCCCCCCGGGCTCGAACGAATCGAACTCGACGATCTGCTGCCACGCGGGCGTCAGTCCCGCCGCGACGATCATAGGGCGGCCTCCAGTGCAGCCTGCAGTTCCTCATCGGGGATGGCGCGCGGATTCGCGTTGCGGCTGTTCCCCCGCGAACCCGTCACGAGCGACGGGATCTGTTCCCGCCGCACTCCCACGTCCGACAACCGCGGCGGAATCCCGACTGCCCCGGCAATCTCAGCGACCCGCGCAATCAGAAGCTCCACGGCCTCCGGCTCGACCGAGTCCCCCGTACGCAGCACCAGTCGCGCCAGTTGTGCCAGATCGCTGCGGGCCACGTCGCGATTCAACTGCAACGCAACCGGCAGCATCACCGCGCACGCCAGGCCGTGCGGGATGTCGCAATGCGCCCCCAGTGCCGCTGCGACGCCATGCGCGATCCCCAGTCCGGAATTCGCCAGCGCCACTCCCGAAAGGAACGCAGCGTGCGACATCCCCTCCCGGGCCTCCCGGTCCGTTCCGTCCCGGTATGCCCGCGGCAGGGAGCAGAGTGCCGACGCAAGACCCTCGACGCAGAGCGCCCGCGTTACCGGTTGAGCGCGCGACGAGATGTAACTCTCAATCAGCTGCGTCACCGCGTCCATGCCCGAATGGGCCGTCACCGCCGGCGAATTCGACACCGTCAGTTCCGGATCGATCAGCACCAGGCTGGGCACCAGTGCATCCGATCGCAGGCTCTTCTTGACCGGAGGATCCGCGCACGAGATGACGGCGTTCTTCGTCGCTTCGCTGCCGGTGCCGGCTGTCGTGGGAACAGCAATCACGGGCAGGGGAGTCTGCGACACCGTCGCTCCAGTGCCGATTCCCTCAAGGCCGTCGCGGACCGACCTGATCTGCGGATTCGTCGCGAGCGCCGCTAAGGCCTTCCCCAGATCAAGCGCCGAACCGCCCCCCACCGCGACGACGACGTCCCCGTCGCCGGGAGCGTGCTCGCGGAGTTGTCCGGCAGCCGCGTCGACTCCCGCAATGTCCGGCTCGCCGCGAACGCACTCGATCCGCGTCCACTCCAGTCCCGCGTCACTCAACAGGCTCGTGATTTCGGCCAGTCGTCCCGTGGACTCCAGAGTCTGCGATCCGGCGACGACAAACGCCCGGCGTCCGATCCCGGCGGAGAGCGTTCCCAGTTCACGTCGCCGGCCCCAGCCGAACACAACGCGACGCGGCAGCAGCAGGTTGTATTGCATCACGTCGGGGATTGTCCGTCTCCGACGATTGCGGTCAAGGTTCGGCGGCCGCGTATTGAGATGAACCTCCGTCAAAACCTGTAGACGGGGTCTGTGACCCCGTCCGAACCAGCCGGCTCGTCGAGCTTTCACCCGCTCGCCCGGCCTCACAGAGGCTGGCTACAGAGGTTTTGGCGGAACTTCATTGCTCGACTCCAGGCTACGCACCAGCAGCGTTTCCGTGTATTCCGTGGTTACCTGCCTCTCGAAGATGCGGGTCATCTGTAGGCGCGGTTGTGGTCCCGGAGTTTGCTGTGATTTGCAGTCAGTTCAGCGGCGGCATAGAGGACTGTGCCGGCGACAATGGAGAGTCGCCGCGACGCAGCAGCGCTCCCGCGGCGAGGACGGCTACGGCCGGCATTACCGGTGCACGCATCCGTGCATTGCTCCAGTAGAACAGGTGCACGATGCAGAATGACGCAATCAGCAGCAGCAGCGGCGTCCAACGGACGGCGTCGGTGCGCAGGGCCGTCCCCAGGCCGACCAGCGCGGCCCCCAGGACCAGCACGTAGTACGCCGCCACGGCCGCCGTGACAGGTCCGGGCACATCCCCGGCCGGGCCCGTCGGGACCACGTTCCAGAATCGGATAAACCGCAACAGGCACGCCCGCAGGAAGGACACCGGCTCGTTGATGATCCACGACCAGGCCGCCTCCGACATCCACTGGTCCCGCGCCACCTCCGACCGCAGCCCCAGTCCATCCAGTTCCGCGTTGATCGCTGCCGCCCAGGCCTCCTGCCCCGGACCGTGTGATCCATCCCAGACCGTGCCCAGTGGCTGCTCGACGACTTCGCGGTAGAAGCTCGGATTGTTTCCCAGCAGCAGCGTGTACCCGCCATGAGTCGTCGTCACGATCGGGCGCCCCATTGCCAGCGCATTGCGCAGCACCCAGGGTGAGACGATCACGCACACCGTCGCGACGACGATTCCCGCGCGGGCCACGCGCACGGACTTCGCCTGCAGCGATCCGGCCATAACGAGCCGCAGGCACCACCAGCCGGCGATGAGAGCGCCGCATGCCCACACCGTGGGACGGCACAACGCCGCCAGGCCGAACAGCACCCCGATCACGGCAGGCCGCGTCCATCCGATAGAGGAATCAGGCGGGAACGAGATAGCGAACAGCAGCCCCGTCAACAGGCACGCGCACAGAACTTCGGTCATCGGCTGCGTCGCGTAATTGATCAGCAAGGGATCGACCGCCACGAGGGCCGCCGCGATCACCGCTCGCGATGCGGGCAGTCCGAGGGCGCGGGCCAGACTGTGTGTGAGGAGAACAGCGGCGATGCCCAGGACGATGTTCAGCCCGGCGACGCCGGCCGGACTGCGCAGACCCGGAAGCGCCAGCACCAACGGGTACAGCGGCGGACGGAACGCCGTGGGCTCGGTGGATCCGGGGACCGAGTAACCGCGGCCCTCTGCCAGACCGTCGGCCAGTGCCAGGTAGATGTCCCGGTCATCGGAGAGATTACCGCTCAGCACCACGCATGCGGCGATTCGCAGCACGATCCCTGCGACCAGCACGCCCGCAAGCCAGAGCGCCGGTGAACTGCGGACGGACATGGAGCACTCAGCCGCCGGTCGCGGACGTCGACTGCTCGACGCGATACAAATGCGTCTCGCTCCGCATGATCAGCGCTCCGTCGAGCACGGCATATGAGGCAAACGTGCGGACTCCGCCGCCCCAGTCGTTGCGCGCCAGTTCGCGAAACTCCGGTCCCGCGGCGACGATAATCGCAGTCCCGTTCTCGTCCTGAAAGTAGACCTTGCCGTCCGCCGCGACCGGCGACGCCGAGAAGTTGCCGCCAAACCGTTCCTGCCAGTGCTGGTCCCCGGTCCGGGCATCCACACAGGTCGCCACCCCCTGATCGGAGACAAAGTACAACTCGTCGCCGACGACGATCGGGGACGGATTGTGCGGCACGGCACGGCGAACGCTCCACTTCACATGCGAGTCCGTGACGTCGCCGCTGCCGGTCGGATCAATCGCCAGCAGGAGCGGCTGGTTGTACCCGGTGCACACATACACCAGGCCGTGGGCATACAACGGTCGCGGCACAACGGAGTATCCGTCTCCGTAGCGCACCCGCCAGAGTTCGTCCCCCGTCGCCGGATCATACGCGAACACCGCGTCGCTCCCCGGACAGACGGCCTGCGTTCTTCCTCCCGCCTCGATGACCAGCGGCGTCGAAAACGAGAATCCCTTCGTCGGATTGGTATCCCGCTCGGCCTTCCACCGGATCTCGCCGCTCGCCCGCTCGAGCCCCACTACGTATTGCACATCCCAGCCGTCGCACGGAATGACGAGCACGTCCCCCGCCAATGCCGGCGATGCTCCCGTGCCGTGGCGCGGTCCGTACTCCAGCTTCTGTGTCGTCCACACCACTTCGCCGTCCGTCGTCAGACACGCCGTACCGTGCGGACCAAAGTGCACGTACACCCGGCCGGAGTCGACCAGCGGCGTCGGGCTCGCGTGGCTGTTCTTGCCGTGTATCTCGACTTCGCCCGTCTGCTGGAACAATTCCTTGTCCCAGATGACCGAACCGGCGGCCGCATCCAGGCAGAGGGCCCGCAGCGACTGACTCGCCCCTCCGGAGACCGGGACCGCTGTCGTGATGTAGATCCGCCCCTCAACAACCGCCGGCGACGACCACGCCAGTCCGTCGATCGGCGTCTTCCACACGACGTTCTCGGTGTCGCTCCAACGGACGGGAATCTGATCCGCTTCTGAGATCCCCTGCCCGCCGGGTCCCCGAAACTGCGGCCAGTCGGCGCTCGCCGCCTGCGACAGAACCACAACCGTGAGGCACAGTAAACAGCGTCGGATCACAGTGTTCATGCGGAACTCGTTGGAGCAGAAGTCATCGCCGCCGGCGTAGTCCGGAGCGGTTCGGGAGTCGAGCGGCGATTGCGAATGTACCGGCTGTCCACTTGTAAATCGAGTGGCGTCCCCCCCCTCGCTGAGATCCGTGCGGGGACGAGTCCTTCCGAAAGGTTTGCTCACGACGTTAAGCCTTTCCGCCCTGACATTCGCAGATATCCATCCAGGCACTGCACGCGATCATCGCCGGGAGTTGCCGAACGGTCTCCTGCAGCCCCCGCCAACCGGGCGCATCGCTGACGTCGGCAGCACACCTGTCGCAGGAATCAGCAGTGGCTGATATATTCATGTCTACAGCCGGTGGGCCGCCGGCCGACGTATCGACTCCCTCAACGGCACGCTTGTGACGTGTTGTGATGCTTCACGCCGGACGGCTGAACTCGACGTCGTTGTGCTCCCGCCGCGAACTGCTGCGCATCGGCTCTCTGGGCATTGGGGGCGTCACACTGGCTGATCTGCTTCGCAGCGACGTGGAGGGCGCTGCTGAGATTCCGATGCGATCTGTGATTCTGCTCTGGCTGTGGGGTGGGCCGAGCCATCTGGATACGTTTGATCTCAAGCCGCAGGCGCCAGTCGAATATCGCGGCCCGTACGCGCCTGTTGCGACGAGCGTTCCCGGCACGCACATCTGCGAACTGCTGCCGCGGCTCGCGCAACGGGCGGACCGGTACAGCATTGTGCGGTCGCTGCACACGTCCTCGAATGACCATGGCATTGCGGGAACCGTCGGGCTCACTGGTTCCGACGCCGGGGCGATCAGCCTGGGGGGACAGACCATGCCCGGCGGCATTCAGCCCACCCACGGCTCGATCGTCTCGAGGCACTTGGGGTTCAATCCCGAAATGCCGCAGTTCCTCACCGTTGGCCAGCATCTCCATCAGGGGCACCAGCCCATCGCCGGCGAAACCGCCGCCACGCTCGGCGCCATGCACGACCCGTTCCGGCTCGACTACGATCCGCGCAGCGGCGTGCAGTTGCCGTCGCTCGAACTGCTGGACGGCGTAACGGCGTCCGGGCTCGATGATCGCCGCCGGCTCCTCGCCAGTCTGGACGAAGTGGCCCGCGGCGTGGAGCGGTCGCCGACCATGCATCGGCTCGACGAGTTCTATCAGCAGGCCTTCGCCTTGCTCACGTCACCCTCGTCGCGGCAGGTGTTCGATCTCGAACAGGAGTCGGACGACCTGCGTCGACGCTATGGACGGTTCCGGTTCGGGCAGTGCTGCCTGCTGGCACGGCGGCTGGTGGAATCGGGCGCACGGTTCGTGCAGGTCAACTGGAGCTCGCACGTTGAGCCGGTGGAAGACACCGGCGACGGCGGCTGGGACATGCACGACCGGAACTTCCAGCAGTTCCAGGACCGGCATGCGTGGATGCTCGACCAGGCCGTGTCCGCGCTGCTCGACGATCTCGACGAACGCGGGTTGCTTGCGGAGACGGTCGTCGTGGCGCTCGGAGAGTTCGGCCGCACGCCGAAAATCAACGGCAAGTCCGGGCGCGACCACTGGGAGCATTGCTACTCCGGCATCGTGGCGGGAGGCGGGTTACGCCCAGGGCAGGTCGTCGGGGCCAGCGACGATCTGGCGCAGTACCCGGCGGTGCGACCCGTCACGCCGGCGGATCTGTTCGCGACCGTGCTCGGGCAGGTCGGAATCGGGACCACCGAACTCACATCGATCGGGTTGCTGCCGCGCGGGGAGGTCATCGAGGAGCTTACATGACCGGGCGACGTCGATCCGCGATTTCCCGTGTGCTGCTGATCGCAATCGGTCTCCCGCTCCTGGCGGGATCGGGCCGGAGCGACGAATTCGTCCGCCTGACGCACGACGGGCATCTCAAGCAGCGCCCGGTCTGGTCCCCCGACGGCGCTCAGCTTGTGTTCGCCCGGCATGAGGGGAGCACGATCTTTCTGTATGTGCTGGATGTCGCGAGCGGCGAAGAACGACGTCTGACGGAGCGGAACGATCCCGAATACGACGCGGTCTTCTGCCCGGTGGACGCAAACCGGCTGCTGTTCGCCGCGGATCACAGTTCGCCGAACCAGGGGGACATCGATATCGACCAGATCACCCGGAGCGACGGAAAGCTGCAGGGGATCGTGGGAACGGAGGGGAGCCTCTCGCACGAGGAGTGGCCCGCCTGGTCGCCGGACGGTGCGCGGATCGCCTTCACATCGACCCGCGATGGAAACCAGGAGCTCTACGTGGCCGGCGCCGACGGGTCCAGTATCACGCGGCTGACGAGCGATCCCGCCATCGACGCCCATCCCTGCTGGTCCCCTGACGGCGAATGGATCGTCTTCGCGAGCAGCCGCTGGGAGGATCTCGAGATCGCCCGGATTCGCCCCGATGGCACGGGTCTCCGGCGGCTGACGCACAGCGCCGGCCTGGATGACTATCCGGCGTTCGCACCGGACGGCAGAACCGTCGCCTTCACAACGAATCGCGAAGGGCACTTCGATATCGCCCTGCTCGACGTCGAAACAGGACAGGTGACGCTCGCCACAGACGACGAGGCGATCGACAACTTTCCAAGCTGGCGTCCCGACGGACATCTGACGTTTGTGTCGAACCGGGAGGACGGATTCGACATCTACTTCAGGCATCCCTCCCGAGACTGAGTCACAGAACTTAAGCCCGCCCCAGCATGCGGCGGAACGAGTCGCCGGTCTGGTAGATCAGCGCCTCCGGCCAGTGCGGGTAGGGGTGGAAATACTCAAACGTGAGGTATCCGTCGTAGCCGATGTTCTCGAAGGCATCGAGCACGCCGGGCCAGTTCGTGGTGCCGTCGAGGAGCGGGCGAAACGATTCAAGCGTGAACTCGGTGCCCGCCTGTTTGCTGTATTCCTTGAGGTGGACGTTGCGGATCCGCTGGCCGCACTGCGCGATCCAGTGCTCCGGAAACTGAAACTGCATGATGTTGCCGGTGTCAAAATGCACGCCGACGGCCTCGCTCCCCAGGCCGTCCACAAACCGGTTCATCTCGTCCGGCGTCATCAGGAAGCCGTTCGCGAAGATGTTCTCGATGTTAAGGGAGACACCGAGCTGCTCGGCCAGCGGGATCACTTCCTGCAGCGCCTCAGTGGCGCGTTGCCAGCAGACGTCGTTCGGGACCGGCTCCGGCTCGGGCGCCCAGGGAATGTAGACGGCCCCCGGTACGACCAGCAGGTTCTTCGTGCCGAGAGCGGCAGCCGCGCGGACCATCCGTCCCGCGAGTTCGCGTCCCCGGCTGCGGCGCTCGGCGTCGTTGCTGGTGAGCGAATAGGGCCAGAACAGGAATGAGCAGAGCCCGCTGATCTCGATCCCGACCTCCTGCGCCATGTCTCCGATGCGCTTCAGATCGTCATCGGACGCGTCGGGTGAAATGTCCCCTTCGAGGTTATAGTTCACCTCAACAGCGTCGATGCCGGCGTCGTGGGCGAGCTGAAAGCACTCGCGCAGCGTCATCGTCTGCGGGTACGGAAACGCCCAGAGGTTGATGGACGTCTGCATGCTGTACCGCTTCGCCGGCGGACGAGCGGCGCCGCCCGGCGCGGCCGGATCCGCGGCGTTCAAGCCCTGTGCGGCGAGAAACGCCGGGCCGAAAGCGGCCGCGTAGCCGAGCCACTCACGGCGATCGAGACGAAGGCCGGGTTGGGATCGTGAGTGCGACATTGCAGTTCCTTGATTGACGCCGATGGAATGCAGGACGAATCGCAAGCGGCGCGTGACAGTACATCGAAGTCGCTCCCGCGCTTGCTCGTCGGGTCAGTGTGACGGAGACGGACTGGAAACCAACTTCCGCTTCCGAACACCGGAGTTGGAGAGGTTCCGAGTGAGGCCGGCCGCGATCAGGACGATCGGCAGGGCCACCCACAGCAACTGGTTCCAGCCCCCGGTGGGGATTGATGTGTCGGTCTGCTCCAGCGGAAACAGAGCCCCGCCAATGAGAGGATACAGTACCGCGGCCACAACGGCTCCCGTCACCGCTCCTCCCAGACCGCGCCGGATCATCGCTCGCGATCCCCAGGCAAAGCCGGTGCTGATCCCGATCCCGACGCCGAGCACGGTCCAGCTCACGGCGTGCACCAGCATGCCCCGATGCATGTGCCAGAGTGCCACGGCGTCGAGCTGCTCATTGAGTGCGATGTGCAGGGTCCAGATCAGATAATCGATCGCAATGCCGATGACGCCGGCCGCGATGCCATAAAGGTGCCCGAGCAGCAGCGACACGAGAACAACCTGCATCAGCGATGCACGGCGACGGGCCGCGACGGCGCCGGCCGCGCCGAAGGCCGTGCAACCGATTCCGCCCACCACCGCCAGGCAGATCGCCCGTTGCAACGCCTCGGGACTGCCGAGCAGCCGGAAGGCGACGGGATGATTGAGGAATCGGGCCACGGGCGCGGGAAGATGCAGCGACGGGAACAGGGCGTTGAGCAGGTCGGCGATGCACCACCAACTGGCGCCAATCGTGACGCCGGCGGCCGCCGACAACGAGACGGCGAGTCGCAGGCCATTCGGCGGCTCCGAATCGAGCGGTTCAGTCCGGTCCGGACTGGATACGGCCGCGCTCTCGGAGCTCATAGTCAGGAACTCCCGTGCATCGCCCGCCAAGCCGCCCGTGATGTCCGCAGCCACTCTCGAAATGCGGTCGTCTCAATCCGACGCGAGCGGATCATCCGGGATTACGCCCGCCCGCAGCCAGCCGGCCAGCGATGACGCGATCCGGCCGCGGCTGACCACCTGATTGCAGCCGGCCTTCCGTGCCGCCTCAAGTCGTTGTACCTGAACGTGCGGCCCGAAGGCCACCACCTGCGGACGGTTCTCCTGCGGTAACTGAGCGAGCAGAGCGGGGACGTCGAGTCCCGCCGCTTCGAGATCCACGATCACCCATCGGAAATCTCCCGCACGCGCCTGCTCAATTCCGCGCGAAGTCTGCATCTCCGCGACGACCGTAGCGCCCGCGCGCTCCGCCTCCGCACGCAACTGCGTCAGAAAGAACAGATCGCCGCAGATGATGAGAACTCGTTGGTCCATCCTGCACGCCTGCTCGGACTACTCCGGCAGCTCCTGCTTGTGAGTCTCCGGTGCGAACCAGATGGCGATCATCCCGATGACGTAGATGAAGCTGAGGACCGTGCAGGCTTTGGGATAGCTGCCGTCGAAAACGTTGCGCATCAGATAGCTGAACTGCAGCGCGCCGACGGCGGCCAGGATGCGCCCGAAGTTGAAGGCGAAGCCCTGACCGAATGCACGCACCCGCGTCGGGAACAGTTCCGGCAGATAAAGCGGCAACCAACCGTAGAATGACGCCGTCACGCCGCCGGCGAGGAATACGGTCGCCAGGAACATCGCGCCGAACGAGTCATTAAACTGGAAGAAGACCAGCGACGTGGCGAGCGAACCCGCACACAGAATGAGATAGGAGATGCGCCGGCCCAGCCAGTTCCCGAGCAGAGCGGCGAGGATCGTTCCGACAATGGCGGCGACGCCGGCGGAAATCTGTGTATACGCGCGGGCGACGGCGGCGCGCTCCTGCACGAGTTTGCTTCGTTCCTCAGTCGGCATGTCGGGGTTCTCGGCGATCACCCGGTTCTCCTCGAGTTTGCCGGCCCAGGGAGCGGCATTCTGCAGAGAGGCCCAGGTCCCCAGCAGGGCGACGCCGCTCAAAGTCGCGCCGATCAGCATGCGCCCCAGCACTTTGGGGGGAGTCCATTCATCCACACCGGCCCCCTCAGCCCGCGCCAGCAACGAACGCTGCAGATACTTCCGCACGGGGAACGTGTACCCGTAGTACGCCAGCGCCAGGCCCAGGATCGTGCCGCCGATCCGCAACCACATCGGAGGAGCAGCGCCGATCAGATCGTCGAGCGCCCACAGGCTGACGAGGCCGACAGCGGCGCACGCTCCCAGGACGACAGCCAGGAGGTCCAGGGTCGACCACTGTTTTGTGGCCCCGCGTTCCTGCTCATGCAGCCACTTCTCCGATTCCGGCACAAAAATGCGGACCAGGAACGTCAGCAGTGCGGGCAGCGCGCCGCTGAATGCCAGCAGCCGCCACCCGGAGTTTGAGATCAGCCGCTGGACGGTCTCGTCCGACAGGCCTATTGCCAGCAGCCAGCCTTCGACAGTGCCGAGCACGGTGGCCAGCATGAAACCCAGCACGGCCACCAGCACAAATCCAACGTTGGCGGCGGCGCCGATCAGCCCCGCCAGCCAGCCGCGGGACTTGTTCGGCCAGATTTCCATGACGAGCGAGACGCCCAGCGACCATTCTCCTCCCATGCCCAGTGACGCCAGAAAGCGAAACAGAAAGAGTTGCCAGGGCGCCGAAACAATGCCGCACAGGCCGCTGAAAACAGCATACGTGAGGATGCTCAGCGCCATCGCACGGACGCGGCCGATGCGGTCCCCCAGCCAGCCGAAAACGACGCCTCCGGTCGCCGCGCCGACCAGAAATGCCGCCGTCATCACGCCGATCCAGTTGCCGATGACCTTTTCCTCGGCGCCGGGCAGCATGTCTTTGAGGGCAGGCTGCGCGAGCAGCGGAAACAGGCCGATCTCAAATCCGTCGAACATCCAGCCCAGGAAGGCCGCAATGAAGGCCATCCACAGTCCACGGCGCGTGGCGGTCGTCGTTGACAAAATCGGATCCTCTCTGCGTGGCTCAAGTGTCGCGGCGATGACGGGGCGACCGGGAGGCTGCTTCAGCCGCCGCCGCTCTGAGCGGGCCAGCATACCAGCAGCTGCGATGTGAAACACCCATAGGGATCATGGGGGCGTACGGCTCCTGCCGAACCATCGGACATGGGAATGGTTCCGCTGCACCCGCTGCGCGCGCTCAACGGCGATCGACGAGCTCGCGGTGGCGGAAGCACGCGGTGAGATGGTCGTTCACCATGCCGACGGCCTGCATGTAGGCGTAGCAGATCGTCGTGCCGACGAACTTGAAGCCTCGCCGCTTGAGATCCTTGCTCATGGCGTCGGATTCCTGCGTGCGCGCCGGAACGTCTGCCATCGTCTTGCGCCGATTCTGCTGCGGCCGTCCATCAACGAACTGCCAGATGTAGGCGTCGAACGAGCCGAACTCCTGTTGCGCTGTCAGGAAGGCCTTCGCATTCTGCACGACCGAGGCGATCTTCAACCGGTTGCGGACGATGCCTGCGTTCTGCATCAGGGCCGCGAGCTTTCGGTCTCCGTAGCGCGCGATGACGGCGGGATCGAATCCGTCCAGCGCCGTCCGATAGTTCTCTCGCTTCTTCAGGATGGTCTCCCAGCTGAGGCCGGCCTGGGCGCCTTCGAGAATCAGGAACTCGAACAGGACGCGGTCGTCGTGGACGGGGACGCCCCACTCGTCATCGTGGTAGGCGATGTACTGCTCGCCGCGCGCCCAGGGGCAGCGGCGCGCGTCGCGCTGAGTCGGAGTCGCGGGCATCGGGGGGAAGGCATTGAGCCGGAGGACGCAATCGTTTAGGAGATCACCATAACGGTCGGATCAGGATTGGCAACGAAGCCGGGAGATTCTGGGCAACTGGCGATTCACCGGCCGCCGTCTATAATCGGATCGGATGGGCAGCGGCATTCCGCCGGTGCGACTCTGCTGTTCAGCAGCCCGGATCTGAGCAATGCCGCTCACGCAAGTCGAGAAGCCGCGAGATCCATTGGCAGCGCTGCGAATTCAGCGCGACGACCCGTCTCGCGCATCGCGGGGCGGGCGCCGATGGCTGAGGCGGTTTGCCATTCTCGCTGTCTTGCTGGCGGCCGGCGCGGGAGGAGCAATGGCGCTTTCCCGAGCCGGACTGGTGCAGGTGCCGGATGTCTTGCAGTCGCTCCCCTCCGTGCAGGCGGCGTCGGTGAGCGTCGAGACCGGACGCGCCAGCGACGCGTCGGTGGTCGCGACGGGTTACATCGAATCGCGGCGGCAGGCGAAAATCGGAGCGCGCGCGACTGGACGAATCGAGCAGCTCAACGTTGAGGAAGGGACGCGCGTCACCACGGATCAGGTGATTGCCGTGCTCGAGCACGCAGACATGAAGGCCGCCTTGGCGGCCGCGGAGGCGACTCTGCGACGGGCCCGGGCGGAACTCTTGGAGCAGCAGGTGGAGATTGAGCGGACGCAGAACGACCTGGACCGCGCCCGGAACCTGTTCGAATCGAAGGCATCGTCGAAATCGAACTTCGATGACGCGCAGTTCGCGTACAACGCGGCGGTGGCGCGCAGCGAGTCGATGGCCGCAGCCGTCGATCTGGCGGAGGCGCGAGTCCGCGAAGCCGAGCAGCAGATTGAGAACATGCACGTCCGGGCCCCGTTTGACGGCACCGTAATCTCCAAGGATGCGGAACTGGGAGAGTCGATCCTGCCGGGGGGACTCGGGGAAGGCTCTGGGCGCGGCTCCGTGGTGACCATCGCCGACCTTGAGCATCTGGAAGTGGACTGCGACGTGAAGGAGGACTACATCAGCCGCGTCGCGATCGGGCAGCCGGCCGAAGTGGCTGTGGACGCCGTTCCAGATCGGCGTTACGCGGGGCGGGTGCGGCAGGTGATTCCGATGGGTGATCGGGCCCGGGCCACCATCAAGGTGAAGGTTGAAATCCTCGACGCGGACGAACGGCTCTTCCCCGAGATGAGCAGCACAGTGTACTTCCTCCCGGATGAGAGCACCGATGAGGAAGTCCCGGAGCGGCGCGTGTATTGTCCGACCGCGGCGGTGGTGGCTGCGGAAGACCAGTCCTACGTCTGGATGCTGAATGCGGAAGACCGTGTGCAGCCGGCCCAGGTGCAGACTGGCGGCGAGCGGGACGGGCGGACGGAGATTCTGAGTGGATTATCGGGCGGCGAGCGGGTCGTCGTGCGGCCGCCGGCCGAACTTCGAAGCGGACAACGTGTCCGTGTCGGCGAGTAACCAGCGGCGGAGCATCCCGTCGACCCCATGCTCACCTTACTGATACCCTGGAGACTTTCGTGCCTGATGCCGCTTCTGCCGGCGGTGAGCCGCTGGTGCAGGTCCGAGACCTGTACAAGGAGTTTCACCGCGACGCCATCACGATCCCCGTGCTCAAGGGGATCAACGTCGACTTGCAGGCTGGGGAGTACCTGGCGCTGATGGGGCCCTCGGGCTCCGGAAAATCCACGCTGCTGAATCTGATCGCCGGATTGGACCGGCCGACGTCCGGGACGATCAGCGTGATCGGACACCGGCTGGCACAGATGTCGGAGGGCGAACTGGCGCAGTGGCGCTCCAGGCACATTGGGTTTATCTTCCAGTTGTACAACCTGATCCCCGTCCTCACGGCGTTTGAGAACGTCGAGCTGCCGCTGACGCTGACGAAGCTGAGAAAGCGCGAGCGGGCCGACCATGTGCAGGCCGCGCTGGAGGTCGTGGGGCTGGCGGACCGCATGGATCATTACCCGCGGCAACTGTCGGGGGGCCAGGAACAGCGCGTCGCCATTGCCCGCGCCATCGCCACCGATCCCACGCTCCTCGTGGCCGACGAGCCGACCGGAGATCTGGACGCCACATCCGCAGCGGAGATCCTCGATTTGATGCAGCGGCTGAACGAAGAGTTTGGCAAAACGCTGATCGTCGTGACGCATGATCCCAATGCGGCCGCTCGAGCCGGCCGCCTGCTGCATCTGGAAAAAGGAGTGCTCGTGGATGACGTGGTCGCCGCACGCGAATCCGTCACCGCAAGTCATGGATGACGGATGAATCCGCGAACATCCCCCCGATCATCCTGATCCGCGGCCTCCCTTGAGTTGGACCGATCTGGACGCCTCCCGTGAAGCTCTTCAAGTACATCTGGCGCAACGCGACCCGTAACAAGCTCCGCAGCAGTCTGACGGTCCTCTCGGTCGGGTTCAGTCTCGCGCTGATGACCGTGCTGTACGGCTATCTCGCGATGCAGTCGGTGTGGAAGGACGAGGCCGAGCAGCACCACCGGATCGTCGTGCTGAACGTGCAGGGCTTTGCGGGAGCCGTGCCGATCGCTTACGTGGACCGTGTGCGGAAGCTGGAGGGCGTCCAGGCGGCCGTGCCGTATGCATGGTTTGGCGGGCTGTACAAAGACGAGCGGATGCCGTTCGCGCAATTCGCGACTGATCCCAACGAGGTGTTCAAGGTGTGGGACGAGTTCTCCATCGCTCCCGAGCAGCTCGAGGCGTTCCAGTCGAATCGCCGCGCATGCGTGATCGACCGCCGCATGGCGGAGCATCGGGGGTGGACGGTGGGGGAGAAGATCCCGCTGCAGGGGACCTTCTATCCGGTGACGCTCGAACTGGAATGCGTCGGCCTGTTCGATGCGCCGCAGCCGACGGAGTCGCTGTGGTTCAACTGGACGTACCTGGATGAGCTGCTCAGGCAGTCCGGCAACGAGGAGTCGGCCGGCAACGCAGGGACGATTTTCGCGAAGTGCGAATCAGCCTCGGTCATTCCTGATTTGTGTGCGGCCATCGACGACCGCTTCGCCAGCTCCGATAATCCCACGCGCACGCAGACGGAAGGCGCTTTCGCCCAGATGTTTACTGACATGCTGGGCAACATTCAGGCGTACATCCGCAACATCGGCCTCGCCGTGATGTTCTCACTGACGCTCGTCGCGGCCAATGCCATGGCGATGTCGCTGCGGGAACGGACGACCGAGATTGCAGTGCTGAAGGCCATCGGCTTCCCCAGGGGACGGGTCCTCGGAATGATCCTCGGAGAGTCCTGTTTCATCGCTGGAGTCGGCGGCCTCGTCGGGCTGAGCGTCGGCTCGACGCTGCTGCAGGTCATGCACATGCAGATGCGGCAGTTCATTCCGCTGAGCATCTTCGACATGGCGGGCCCCTGGATGGGGCTGATCATCATCATCGCCGCCGCCATCGGACTCACCAGCGGCATTGTTCCTGCCATTCGCGCTGCCCGACTCTCCGTCATCGACGGCTTGCGGCGCGTCGTGTGAACAATCCACGCGGGCGCTCCCCTGACGGATCGCGGCTGAACGCGCCACTATCCACTACCCACTACCCACCGCGCCGATGATTCCCGCCCGCTACAACGTCCGCAATCTCCGCGTCCGCTGGGTCACAACGGTCATGACGATCCTCGGCGTGGGTCTCGTCGTCTGGGCCTCCGTCCTGGCGTTCGGTCTATCGCATGGGCTGGAACATGCCCTGCGAATCACCGGCAACCCGTTGGACCTGATCGTCCTCCGCAAAGGGTCGCAGGACGAGACGTCGAGCGGCATCGAGCAGCGCCTGGCGCGCGAGGTTGCCACACTGGAGGGGATCGCCCGAGACGCCGAAGGACAGCCGATGTGCTCGGTCGAATTCGTGACGATCCTCACTGCCCCCCGTCGAAACAACGGCGGAACGACCAATCTCATCGTGCGGGGATTGGAGCAGCCCGGCAGGGGGCTGCGTCCCGGGTTTCAGATCGTCCAGGGGCGTGACATCAATCCGGGAGTCAATGAGATCATCACCAGTCGGCGCATGGCGGACCGGTTCGAAAACCTGAGGATCGGCGAGTCGCTCGACATCAACCAGGTCGGATTCAAGGTCGTCGGCTACTTCGAATCCGACGGCAGCGCGGCGGAGTCCGAAGTCTGGACCGACCTGCGCGATCTGACGATTGCGCGCCGCACTCCGGGAGCCGTCTCGTCCGTCAACCTCAGGGCCCGCGACGACGCGGCCAAGCAGTTGCTCATCGACCGCATTCAGAACGACGAACAGTTCAACCTCAAGGTCGTGGACGAGCCGTCGTTTTTCGAAGAGCAGATGTCGGCATCGCTGGCGATCCGAGTTGTCGGCTACTTCATCGCCGGTTTTCTCACCATTGGCGCCATGTTCGCCGCCGCGAATACGATGTATGCCGCGGTGGCCAGTCGAGCGCGCGAGATTGGAACCCTGCGGGCGCTCGGTTTCCGGCGTCGCAGCATTCTGACGTCGTTCCTCCTCGAGTCACTGATCCTCTGCGTGGCCGGCGGCGTGCTGGGATGCCTCGCGACACTCCCCTTCAACGGTCTTTCCACCGGGACGGCCAACTGGGCGACGTTCAGCGAGATCACGTTTTCGTTCCGGTTTGGTCCCGAGGTGCTGATGCAGGGGATTCTGCTGGCCGTCATGATGGGGCTGCTGGGCGGCTTGTTTCCAGCGGTGCGGGCCGTCCGGATGAATATCATCACCGCGCTCCGGGAGCAGTAAGCCCTTTGATTTACTCATGATCCGTCGAAGCGCTGGGGTTTTCGCCTGTAATTCTGTCGGATTGCCGTCATGAGAGTTGAATCTGCACGAATTCTCCAGTATTCGTATCTCCTGACAACAGCCCAGATTTGCGCTTCTTTGCTGTGGCACGGATGCAAATCCCCCAACAACCCGTGAATCGTCGGGGTAGACTCCCTGATACGACTCATCGGTGAGAACTTGGACTACGGGCGGAATCGCCCCCAGAGAGGAGATTTCGAGATGCGCGTTTGCAGTCAGCTGATTCTGGCGGCGATCATGGCCGTCGCGAGCGGAGCGGCGTTCGCTGCCGAAGAGCCGCCGCTTCCCATTCCGGACACGCCGCCGGCGCCGGCCACTCCCATCATCCCCGTACCGGATAGCCCCGGATACTCCCCGGAACCGATCGTGCTCTACACAAATGTGGAGTATGACGACCGGGACGAGATCCCCCGCTGCGCCGTCCCCACGGTCATTGCCATTCCGGATCCGTGCAATCCGGGTTGCTGCAGATACATCGAAGTCTGCGTGATTCCGGATTGCGAGCCGCGCGTGCGAACCAGCCCGAGCGGTCTCAAGATTCGCTACTATTACGGTGACTTCGAGATCGAGATCACCAACAAGCGGCGCTCCGTCGAGGTCGAGTACGACAGCTGATCCGCAGCGCCCTGGCTGAATTATGATCCACCCGGCTTCTCGGCAGAGAGGCCGGGTTTCTTCTTGGTGTCGCCGGATTCGCGAAGAGTGTTCACTCTTTCGGCAGCCGGGCCAGTGCTTCGTCGGGGCCGACGACCACGAGCACGTCGTCGGCCTGGATCGTCTGTTCGGGATTTGGGACGATCACCTTCTCATCTCGGCCGTCGTTGTTGTCCACACCGCGACGAATGACCACCAGGTTGACGTCGTACTGCGCCCGCAGCCCCAGCTGGCGGATCGTCTTGCCGTGAAACGCTCGGGGAGCCTCGTACTCGATCAGAGAGTACCCATCGGCAAGGTGGATGAAGTCCAGCAGATGAGGATTGGCCAGCTGTCGCGCCAGTTGCGATCCGGCTTCCTGTTCGGGCTGGATGACGCGGTCGGCCCCGATCTGCTGAAAGATCTGCGCGTGAACCGCCGTCTGCGCCCGGCAGATCACTTCGGGCACGCCGAGCTGTTTCAGCAGCACCGTGGTCAGCAGTGCCGCCTCGAAGTTCTCGCCGATGGCGACCACGGCCACGTCCACTTTCTCCACATCCTGGCTGAGCAGCGCGTCCTTGTCGGTGGAGTCCAGCCGGACGGCGAGATCCACATCGTCCTTGATGTCCGCCACGAGGTTGGGGCTGCGGTCAATGGCGATCACTTCCACGCCTGAAGCGGCCAGCCGCTTCGCCAGCGCCAGTCCGAATCGCCCCAAACCGATGACTGCGACCTTTCGCATGTGTGCTCCCGAACCTTCGGCGTGGCGGACCTGAATGTGTTGATGTGAACCGGCGTGCGCACTGCTAACCCAGGGTCAAACGCTCCGCAGGGTATTCGTAGCGGGCCGCCGTCTCCTGGCCGGCGAGCGCGATCATCAGCGTCAACGGGCCGACACGGCCGAGGAACATGGCCAGAATGATGACCAGCTGCGACGGAGCGCTCAACGATCGCGTCGTGGGGACGAACTCGCCGGAATCGGTCTGCACGGCTGAGGTCACGCCGACGGTCCCCAGGGCGCTGGCCGACTCAAACATGTAATCGAGGATGTGGGCGGGCCGCTGCTCAAACATGACCAGCAGCAGCGTGACGGTCATTAGCAGCGCCGTCCCCACGAACAGAATCGCGAGTGCCCGATTCACCGAGACCGGTTGAATGGTCCGGCCGAAGCATTCCACTTTCTCGCGGCCGCGAAACGTCGAGAACAGCACCAGCACCGTCAGCGCGAGCACCACCGTCTTCACTCCGCCCCCGGTGGAAAGCGGAGAAGCGCCCACGAACATCAGCATGATCGCCAGCAGCTTGGTCGCCGGCTGCAGCGAATGCAGCTCGACCGTGTTGAATCCCGCGGTGCGGAAGGTAACGGCCTGAAACCACGCGTCATGCAGCGACATCGACGGATGATCGCCCGTCTCGGCTCCCGTCAGCTCAAGGAGATAAACCAGCGCCCATCCGCCGACCATCAGAATCATCGTCGTGATCAGAGCCAGCTTCGACGAAGCGGGCAGACGCGCCCTGAGCCGGGGCTTGCGAATGAACGCCGTGCGCCGCAGGCTGTCGAGATAGGCGGCGCAGACCGTCGCCAGCCCGTGCAGCAGCGGGAACCCCAGTCCGCCGATGATGATCAATCCCGCCGCAATGCCCCACACCTCCCAGCGGCCTCCCATTCCGACAAAACTGTTGTCCGTCAGCGAGAACCCGGCATTGCAGAAGGCGCTCACCGAGTGAAAGACACTTTGGAACGCCTGCTCCCCTGCCGGCCGGCCCGACCACAGCCCCGAAAGCAGCACCGCGCCGGTGAGTTCCGTGCCGAGAGTCACCGCAAGGATGAAAACGACGAGCCGCCGCGTATCACCAAGCTGCTCGGCAGCCAACAGCTCGCGAAGGGTTGCGAACTCGCGGAGCTGTCCGGAGCGCCCCGCGGCGACCGCGAAGAATGCGCCAAACGTCATGATTCCCAGGCCGCCGACCTGGATCAGTCCCAGAATCACCCAGTGCCCCGTCCGGCTCCAGTAGGCGCCGGTGTCCTCGACGATCAACCCCGTGACGCAGCTTGCACTGGTGGCCGTGAACAGCGCCACCGTGAAAGGGGCTCCCTGCTGGCTTGAGTCGGCTGTGGAGGCCCGGCAGCGCGGCAGCATGAGCGCCGCCGTTCCAATGGCGACCAGGATGGCAAAGGAGCCGACCAGCAGCACAGCGGGATTCGCACCTCCGGAGGCCGCGGCGCGGGTGATCCGAATCGCGCCCGTGGCCGCGCATGCGAGCATCAGCACTTCCGAAAGCGTGACGAATCCCTGCCAGCGAACGGAGTTCGCCGGCACGGCTGCGTCCTGCCAGAGAGGCGCGCCAATCAGAATTACGATGATGCCGAGTGTCCAAGCGATTGCCGCGGTCGCCTCGGTGCGATGCCGTGACCAGAACGTCGGGCGCCTGAGGCTCCACTTATACCGCAGGGCGATGCCCACCGTCATGACCAGCATGGAGGCGATGACGACGCCGCCGAACTCGCCGGGACGCTCGGCCCGATCCCACAGGCCGTGGCCGACGACAATTGCCGCCAGTCCGACGACCTGTGCGATGACGGCGAGCCGGCGCAGCAGGAGTGACCGCTGCGGGTACAGAGATCTCGCCGAGATGGCCGCCGGCAATAGGACAGGGTCCGCATCCATGGCGGGCATGCTACCGCATCGCCGCCCGTCCACAAACGGACGGCGCAGAAACAGTTAACGTCGCACCACAGTCCTCCCTGCCGCAGCTGAACTGTCCGCCGAACTCGGCGATCTCCGGAACCACGCATCGCTCCCGGTCGCCGCACGGCCCGAAACCATCCTTGCTCGCGTTCGGCAAAACGCGTCTAATTGATGCAGTGCCGGTTGCGGGCCGCAGCCTTGGCTCTGTGGTGTGCCAGGCGGCATTCAAATCGGAGTCGTGGTGCGGCCGTCTCCGCCGGGGCTACGGGCTGTCGAGGCCGATCCTTACGGGAGTCGAATCGTGAACAGGACGCGCTCTGATCAATTGCGAACAGCGGCGACGGCCGTGCTCATCGTGGCAGGTCTTGCCATGACGGCACACGCACAGTCTCGACGTCCGAAGCCGGATTCTCCCGCCAATCTGATGGCCTTGGACTCCAAGGCGCAGTCTCTGGAGCAGACGTACCTGACTGGACTGCTGGAGGTCGCCGATGGCTACGAGGAAGCCGGACAGATCGACAAAGCCAGGGAGGCGCTCGAAGCCATCCTGAAGCTCAAGCCGGACTCGGAAGCCGTGAAGTCGCGGCTGGCCAAGCTGGACGAGGCCGTCTTCGACGCCAATTCACATCTCGTCGAAGTCGACGTCACCAAGGGCTGGACTGCGACCGGCATCGTCGTCGTCAAAGGCGAACCGATTCGCTTCGAGGCCGACGGCACCTATCGGTACATCATCAACGAGACAATCGGCGCCGACGGGTTCACGCAGCAGGATCTGATGCGGGATATGGCCGCCGGAGTACCGAGCGGCGCGCTCATGGGTTTGATCATTCCCCCGCCCCGTCCGGGACAGCGCGAACCCCCGAAGCCGGGCGAGCCGTTCTTTATCGGGACGGCCCAGGAAATCAGTCCGCCCGAGGATGGCGCTCTGCTCCTGCGGCTGAACGTGCCGCCGGGCCACAAGTGTGTTGGTAAGGTGAGGGTCAACATCTCCGGCAATATTAAGCCGGCGTCCTGAAGCGGCTCGGTCGTGGTCGTCACCGCTTCCAGTGGCGATTGCGGCACAGTTGATGAACCGTGTTGGGAACATGCGCCCGGGCGACTGGGACCGACATGTTCCCCACTCGGCTCACACCGGGTTCCAATCGGCCGTACATCCAGTTCGTCGAATGCAGGTCAGCGCTGAGTGCTGCGGACCGGAGCGATTTCTTTGATCGCCGAGACCCGGACGATGAGCAGCCGTTCGACAGGCGTGGAGTCGCGCAGCCCGCGGAAGAAGCGGGCGCCGAGCGAGTCGGCCGAACTGTTGCCGGCTCCGATGACGATAATCTCCCCCTGATTCAGCTCCACGTCAAATCCCTGTTCAAAGAATGGATCGATCGACGGCGCGTGCTGATACTGCCATTCGTGCTCGGACGCGACCGGGCGCGCGATCTGCTGGCCATAATGCACTTCCGGCTGAAAGTGGAGGCGGACCCACCCTTCCTGCGTGCGTTCTCCCCCCACCCGCATCACGCAGCGGGCGTTCTGGTAGGAACGCGCGTTCTGGCCGGGCCCCACGACCTCGAACGGCTCACGGAGCAGGGCGACCTCCAGTGTTCCCTCCTGCCCGGCGAACAGCGGCAGTTGCTGCTGCCGGAGTGCGGGGCCGGCCGCCGTCGCATTCGGCGCGCGGGCCAGCGCACGGATTGATGCCGGCGGACTCGTCCCGGCGACTCCAAACCTGATCCCTGACTGAGCCAGACGCGCCCGCGACTGCGGCGAGACCGTGCTGATCTGATCCAGCTCCCGCCAGAGTGATTCGCCAAGCAGCGGATCATCCAGAGGCCGCTCCACGAAGAAGACCTCCAGTTCGATCGCGTCCTTCGGAGCGATGATCGGCGGCAGCACAGGTTTGTGGGCCTGCTGTGAATGATCGATCGAAACGATGTCGCAACCGGCCGCCAGCACCAGCAGAATTGTGGCGAGAATCCCCGCTTGTCTTGGTCGTGCGTTCAGTCCGGATCGGCGCAACGGATCGTCGGCTCGGCTGCCGAAACAGCCGAACGATTGATTCCCACTGCGAGAGCATCCTGCTCGAGGCACAGCGAACCGTCGTGGCACGGATAGATTGGACGACTCCGGCCGTCGGCGGGAAGGATCGGCGACACCGGACGGCGGCTTATAGTGCGGCTCCGTCCGAACTGTCAAACCGGCGGAAAGATCTCAGGCAGATCGGCACATGGCCGGAAAATGTGATGCATCAATGCCTTGCGGCGGAGTCGGGCCTGTCGGGGGCGCAGGCCGAGCCTCCCTCGCCAGCGGACGCGTTCACAGCAGCGGCACATTCTGCCACATGGCAATGCCCGTCAACCGGGATCGATCGCGGGAACTCGGGTCGATCCTGCAGCCGGCCGCACGGCAAACACACGTTCGGGCATTCACGGTCGGATGCCAGTTCCAGATCGGCTTGAGTGAATGCTGGCCGAGCGATGAGGCAGCGGATAACGTTTGAGAATGTCTGTGCGCGATTGTCGATGGATGAGCGCGGCCATGTGCCTGTTGGCTGCGCCGCTGCTGGTGAGCGGATGCGGTCAGTCGGGATCGCGCCCGGCTGCCGACCAGACCTCGTCGGACGATTCCCGGGCCGTTTCCTCCAGCAATGGAACGACAGCCGGGACGGTGCTCGTGTCCGCCGCGGCCAGCACCCAGGATGTCCTCGCGGCGCTCATCGAGCACTATGACGGTCGATCGCGGACCGAGGTCCGCCTGAACACCGGCCCTTCCAGCGGATTGGCGACTCAGATTCTGGCGGGAGCTCCGGCCGATCTGTTTCTGTCGGCGAACACCCAGTGGGCTCAGGAAGTGGAGCATGCCGGTCTTGCGAAAGTGAGCGTGAGGCTGCTCACCAATCGCTTGGTGCTCATTGTTCCCGAGTCAAACCCCGCCGGCGTGCATGGGCCGGACGACTTGCTCTCCGAGGCTGTGACGCGTCTCTCACTTGCGGGAGAGAATGTGCCGGCCGGGATCTATGCCGATCAGGCCCTGAACAATCTGGGGCTGCTCGATTCGCTGCAGGAATCGGGAAAAATTGCACGCGGTCAGGACATCCGCAGCGCACTCAGCTACGTCGAACGGGGTGAGGCGGAAGCCGGAATTGTGTACGCCACTGATTTGGCGGCCGCGGCCGGCGTCACATCGGTTTACGAGTTTGATCCGGCCCTGCATGATGAGATTGTATATGTCCTTGTCCGCGTGAAATCGTCGAATCGCAATCCCGTGGCGGATCAGTTTTTCGATTACCTGCAGTCGGACGAGGCCCTCCCGATCTATGGCCGGTTCGGTTTCGAACGGTACGGCGCGGGGAATGCGTCCGAAACCGGCGCAGCAGACCAGACGCCCTGAAAGCACACACGTCATGACTGCTGCTGAGTGGCAGGCGATCCGGCTGACGCTGCTGGTCTCGACGATCGCGGTCGTCGCCGCGCTTCCGGCCGGCGTTGTCGTGGGCTGGTTCACCGCTAAGCGGTCGTTTCGCGGCAAGTCCGCCGTCGAGGTGTTGCTCAATCTGCCGCTGGTCCTTCCTCCGGTAGTGACGGGATACCTGCTCCTGATCACGTTCGGACGCAACGGCCTGCTCGGCGAGACCCTCGCTTCGCTGGGCATTCGGATTGTCTTCGACTGGAAGGGGGCGGCGCTCGCGTCAGCCGTCGTCGGCTTCCCGCTCCTGGTGCGCCCGATTCGGCTCGCCTTCGGAGCCGTCGATGACCGACTGCTGCATGCAGCGCGGACGCTCGGCGCCGGTCGCGCCGACGCCTTCTGGTCCATCGCGTTTCCGCTGGCGCGACCCGGGATCCTGGCCGGCTGTGTACTGGCGTTTGCGCGGAGCATGGGGGAGTTCGGCGCGACGATCATGATCGCCGGAAATATCCCCGGTGAGACGCAGACCGTTCCGCTCCTGATCTACTCGATGCTGGACTCCCCCGGCGGCTTCCAGAATGCGACGCGCCTTGTCGCCGCCTCCATCCTCATTGCCGCACTGGCGCTGATCCTCGGCGAATGGCTGGATCGGGTGCAGCGTCGCCGGTTGCAGGGAGCCACCGGCTGATCGATGAGCATCCTGACGTTCGACTGCCGGTTTCAGTACACGCAGGGCTTTGCGCTCGATTTCGCTTTCGATTCGGGTGGAGCCGTCACGGCGCTGGTCGGCCCGTCGGGCTGCGGGAAAACCACCGTGCTGAATCTCATCGCCGGCCTGCTGCGGCCGACCAGCGGCGACATCACCCTCTGCGGCCGCACGTTGTTCAGCACGAAGAAGCGAATAGCCCTGCCCCCGGAGCAGCGGGAGATCGGGTATGTCTTTCAGGACTATCAGTTGTTTCCGCATCTGACCGTGGAGGAGAACCTCCGCTTCGGCGCGCGGCGCGCCGCCGAACCCCGCATCGAGTTCGCACCCGTGGCCGACGTCCTGCGACTCGGAGACCTCCTGACTCGCTATCCGGCCGCACTCAGCGGCGGTCAGAAGCAGCGGGTCGCCCTCGCCCGTGCCATCCTGTGCTCGCCCAGACTGCTGCTGCTCGATGAACCGCTCTCCGCCGTCGATGCCGCGCATCGTGTCGCAATCGAGGAATTCCTGACTGAATGCATACGCCGCTTCGAGATCCCGGCATTGCTGGTCAGCCACGATTCCCAGAGCGTGGATCGCCTGGCGGACACGATGATCCCCATTGGGGCAGGACGTTGAAGGGGGAAGCGGCCCCTGCTACGTTGATCGGCTGCATCGACACACCTCGCCGCAGGAGGGCGATTGACATGGCGCGCTTGGCATTGCTGGTGGCGGTTTGGCTGGGAGGAAGCCTCGGTATCCGGGTGGTCGGCCACGCCGCGGATGAGCCGGCGGAGCGGTTGCCCAACATCATCTTCATCATGGCCGACGACCTCGGGTACGGCGACCTCGGGTGCTATGGCCAGCAGCAGATTGAGACGCCCAACATCGACCGCATGGCGGCGGAGGGGATGCGGTTCACCGACTACTACGCTGGCTCCACCGTGTGCGCTCCGTCGCGCTGCGTACTTATGACCGGCCTGCATACCGGGCATTGCTACATCCGCGGCAACAAGCGGGTGAACCTGCGGATCGGCGACATCACCGTGGCGGAAGTCCTGCAGCGCGTCGGCTACAAAACCGGTCTCTACGGCAAGTGGGGGCTCGGCCAGGAGAACACCGGCGGACTGCCGACAGTCCAGGGATTCGACAGGTTCTACGGTTACCTCGACCAGCATCACGCCCACAACTACTACCCCGCGTTTCTGATCCGCGGAAAGGACCGCGTCGAACTGACGAACGTCGTTCCCGGCGAGGGAGACTACGGCTCGGGAGTCGCGTCCGAAAAGAATGAATACTCGCACGACCTCATCTTCGCGGAGGCGTTGGACTTCATCCGCAGCTCGAAAGACTCTCCCTTTTTTCTCTACCTGGCCGTGACGATTCCGCACGCCAACAACGAGGCGAAAGAGAAGGGCATGGAGATCCCCGGCTACGGTCAGTACGAGGACAAGGACTGGCCGGAGCCGCAGAAGGGGCTGGCCGCCATGATCTCGCGGCTGGATTCCGACGTTGGCACGCTGCTGGAGACGCTCCGCGAACTGGAGCTGGACGAGCAGACAGTCGTGTTCTTCACGTCGGACAACGGCCCGCACAAAGAAGGAGGCAACGATCCGGAGTTCTTCGACTCCAACGGACCGCTCAAGGGGAAAAAGCGGGATCTGTACGAAGGAGGCATCCGCGTGCCGCTGATCGCGCGCTGGCCGGGACGGATTGAGGCGGGATCCGAATCGGATCACGTCTCCTACCATGGCGACCTGATGGCCACGGCCGCCGAACTGGCGGGAGGGGCGTACGTGCCGGAGGGAATGGACAGCGTCAGTCTCGTCCCCGTGCTCGACGGCACGGCGATCGAAGCACCCGCACATGACTATCTGTATTGGGAGTTCTACGAGGGACGATTCGCCCAGGCGGTGCGGCAGGGGAACTGGAAGGCGATCCGCTACGTGATGGACGACTCGACGCTGGAGCTGTACGACCTGTCAATGGACATCGGCGAAGATCGCAACGTCGCTGCACGCAACAAAGACGTCGCCGAGCGGCTGGCGGCGCTGATGAACGACGCTCACGTCCCTAACCCGCATTGGGAAGTGAAGCTGCCCGCCGCGGAAGACAACGAATCGAACTGAAGGTCGCCGACACGCTCACCGCTTTTCGACGGACGGAGGACTCACTCAGGATGCCGGGGCTCCTTGCCGCTGCGGAACCGGATGCACAATACGATCCGCTTGTGATGGCGGTCTTCGCCGCCGTCATGCTCCTGACGTACGTCGGCGTGGCGTACGAGCGTCTCCACAAGACGGTCGCCGCGCTCATCGGCGGCGGCGTGCTGGTCCTCATTGCCGTCTTCTGGGGCGTTTATGACTACCACCACATCTATGACTTCATTGCCGAAGACTTGAATGTCTTCGGAGTCATCGTCGGCACCGGCATCCTGGTAGATGTTGTCGGTAAGTCGGGACTGTTCCACTTTCTGAGCATGCTGATCGTACGCGGCACCGGCGGCCAGGCCGCGCGGCTGTATCTCGCCATCTGCGTGCTCACCTTCACGTTCGTCTCCGTCCTCACCATCGTGCCTGCGATGCTCATCATGAGTTCGCTGGTGCTCGTCATCTGCCGGTCGCTGAATTACGATGTCAAGCCGTTCCTGCTGTCGGTCGCCGTCTGCGCCAACAGCGGAGCCATCGTCACCTTTGCCAGCGGCCTGCCCAACATCATGATCGGCACGTCGGCCGCGATTCCGTACGTCCATTTTCTGCTGGTCTCGGCCCCCTTCGCCGTGGTCAGCGTCCTGATCGCGCTCGCGCTGCTGCGGTTCTTCTTCCGTAATGATCTGAAATGGAGGCAGACGGCCGATGAGAAGACGGCGCTTCGGGCCCGGATGAACGAGTTCGATCCCTGGGCTCTGGTGGAGGACCGCCGCGTCCTCGCGCGGAGCGCCGTCGTCCTGGGAGTCACCGTGCTGGGGTTCGCGTTCGCGCAACCGCTGGGGCTGGGGATGGACTTCATCGCCATGGCCGGCGGCACCACGGCGCTGCTCTTCGCCGGCAAGGGAGTGGAGGACACGATCGGCAAGGTGAACTGGACCGTGATCCTGTTCTTTATCGGGCTGTTCCTCGTGATCGGCAGCGTCCGCGAGTCCGGCGCGCTCGACTGGCTGGCCGAACGCATGGTCTCCCTCGCAGGAACAGAGATGATCTCGCTGGTCCCCATTCTGACGCTCTTCGCCGGCGTCGCCAGCGCCATCGTCGACAACATTCCCGTCGCCGCCACGCTGATCCCCATCGTCCGGCAGATCTCCCTGTCCGGCGCTGAGCAGGAACCGCTGTGGTGGGCGCTCATCATCGGCAGCAACCTGGGAGGCAATGGAACGCCCATCGGCTCCATCTCCTGCGTGATAGCGCTGCACACGCTCAAGAAGGAAGCCCATCAGACCGTCGGCTGGGGCGAGTTCATCAGGATCGGCGGCAGCATCATGATCGTCCAGCTCATCGCCGCGATCGGATATCTGCTGCTGTTCAACAGCATGGGCTGGTTCCCGCAACTGGCGCCCCCCGCCGCCGCGGCAGGCTGAATCCACGACGACTCAACGGAGTACAGCGATGTTCGAACCCTTTGAGCGCGACGTGGACCGGGACGTTGAAGAGTCGATGAGCCTCTTCAGGCGGGCGCAAATCGGCGACGTCGCGGGCATCGAACCGCGCCGGGCCGGGCACGTGCTCCTCGTGCTCGACGGCTCCGCTCAGGACGACCTTTCCATCCGCTTCGCGCAGCATCTCCACGAGCACATGGGCGCCCGGTTGTCGGTCGTCGACGCGCGGGAAACGGCGGAGGGAAACTCCCTTGCTGCCGAACAGGGGAGTATGCTTGCGGCGACGGTCCTCGACAGGCAAACCGGCGAAAGCTTCGATCAGATCCTCGCCGGCATTGACCGCTCGCAATGCGATCTCGTCATCCTCCCCTGTCCCTACGGACGCAACCTGGAATCCGTCGGCCCCGACAGCGTCGGCACGGTCATCGACGTCCTGCTGTCACGCTCCCCGGTCCCGCTTCTGGTCGTCCGCGAACCGTACCAGCCGGACGGAAACCTGTTCGACTCCATCGTGATCGGACTCATCGGCGAGAACGAGGCCGCTCACCGGGCTGCCGAATGGGCCGTCGGCCTCAGGCAGGCCGTCGGACAGCTCCAGCTGGTCCTCATGCTCGAAACCGAGTTCTACGAAAACGTCCGCGACCTCCTGGCGACGGTCGCGCCGGAGCAGCGGTTCGATGCCCGGACACTCGGCGAAGCGCTGGTCAAAGCCAACGTTCGCCTGCACCGCGCGCTGCAGAAGTCCGCCGAAGCGCACGGCTTCGACTATGCACTCTCCCTCCGCCAGCAGGACGAAAGCGGCCCCGATCCGCTCGCCGGCGCCGGCCGCCACCCGCTGATCGTGCTCCCGCTGGAGCGCGGCGACTACGCCTCGGAAGGCTACGTCCACGACCGCATCCGGCGCTCATCCCACGTCCTGCTCGTCATACCGAGTGCCCGGCCGGAGCAGGAGTAGCCGCGCACGTCGGGAAACGGCCAACTTCAGGCTCGCACCCCGCGCCAGCAAGGGCCGAGCGCCTCGGACGGCATTCCATGCGGCAGCACGTCTGTCATGCCCGCCATGACAGACCGTTCACGCCCGAACGCGCAGTGGCTATCGCAGCCCTGCCAGCTCCTGCAACTGCCGCCAGTTCTCCAGCCGGTCCTCCCGTGCCCTCAGCAGCGTATCCGACGGCTTGCCCTCCTTGTCAAAATGCTTGGAGAACCGCCCTTCGCTGCGGCAGAAGTCGATGAAGTCCACAACTGCTCCCGTCTTCGGATTCGTGAACCACTCGTCTTTCATCGCCGGATTCCCCTGCAGCGACAGCCGCTCCCGGATCGTGTCTCCCTTCCGCGGATCGTAAATGAGCAGCGGGAACGCGCGCGTATCGACCGCCAGTCGCGCCTGGTTGGACGCCATGTTGTCCGCCACGCCGTGCTCAGGCTGGCAAGTGGTGTAACAGCTGATCAGCGCCGGCCCGTCGAACTCCAGGGCTTCGAGGACCGCCTTGTAGAAGTGGTTGGTATGCGCGCAAGTCGTCTGCGCGACGAACGTTCGCGGGTGCATCATGGCGATCTGCGCAATCTCCTTGCGGCGCTCCTGCTTGCCGCCAAAGCGCTTGCCGTGCACGCTCATCTTGGTGTTCTGACCCATGTACGTGCTGGTCGACGCCTGGCCGCCGGTGTTGGAATACACCTGCGTATCGAGCACGAACACCTTGATGTTCATCCCGCTCGCCATCATTCGCGACAGCGACTGGAACCCGATGTCGAACATCGCCCCGTCCCCGCCGATGCACCACAGCGGCTTGTCGGTCCAGCCGATCTGGTCCCACCGCAGCCGCACCCCCATCGCGTCGGCCGGCGCGTTCTCAAACAGCGAGTTCGTCCACGGCACCAGGTACGGATTGTACGGATAGGTTGACGTGTAAACAGTGTTGCAACCGGTGGCCGCGACGATGCCCCACTGGTCGCCGTATTTCGCGCCGGTCGCCGCACACAGCATCCGCAGCGCCGTCCCTTCGCCGCACCCCGCGCACGATCCCGCGCCACCGACGTACACATGCGTCTGCTCCTTGAGCATCATGTCGATGAGCAGGTTGTCGTTGATGTACTGGTCGTCCGACGGACCGAACTGTTTGAACCGGCGATGGCTCCTGCGGATGTTCTCCATCGTCGTTTCGGTCTTGGGGATCATCTGCAGCGCGAGGTCGTCGCAGACGGTCACGCACTCCGCGCATCCCTTGCACTTGCTCGGATCGATCAGGATCACGAACCGTCCTCCGTCCTTCCCTTTCTTCTTCGGGCCGTCGTAGTATTTGCGCGTGCGCGACCACTGCCGCTCGAACATCTCGCGCTCGCCTGGGTCGTCGATGCCCTGCAGCTTCTGCTCCAGCGCCGATTCGGACAGCACCTTGCCGAGAATCGCCGTATCCGGACACTGCGTCACGCAGTCCATGCACCCGGTGCAGTTACCCGGGATGTACTCCGGAATCTCGGGCGCGATGTAGCTGAAGTCGCGCAGCGTCGCCGTCCCCGCGGGGATGAGCGAGCGCGCGAGCCCCACGTCCGCCGGCAGCGCCCCCGGCCCGCTCCCCTCCTCATAGCCGCGGATCACCGTCTCGTTGAACTCGACCACGTCGAGCACCGGCAGATCCACAAGCTTGTACGGCGCGTCGGTGAGTGTGCCGTAGGAATTGTTATTGAACGGGTCCCGTTCGCTGGCCTCGTTCATCGACGGTCGTTCGAGCGTGGCAGCCATCGCGTCACCTCTTCCGTATAAGCCGAGCCGGATGCTCCTCGTTCCCAGGCCCCCGCCTGGGAACGCACTCCCGCGAAGCTCCGCTTCGCAACGCTAAACATGCACGCGCCCGTTCCCATCCTCAACAACGCTCCGCGGAATCTCCCGCGTCTCGCTGTAGCCCCGCTTCACGCAGGTCAGGTTGTCCTGCACCACCTGCTCGCCGCGCTTGCCGAAGTACTTCCGCAGCGCCGCTTCCACTCCCTCGTACACCTGCTCGTCCGTCATCTCGGCGTCGCGGGCGTACGGCGTCAGCCGCAGGAACGCCCCCAACAGCACGATCCCCTGCATTCGCATCTCCAGGTCGGCAACGGACGCCACCTCACGGGCAATCTTCACCATGTCGGCGTAGTACACATGCAGATTCTTCTCGCGAATGGTCTGCTTGTGATGCGCCGGGATCCGCGCCCACACGTCCCCCGGCTCGGTGAAGTGGCTCTGCATGAAGATCGCCCCCCCGTCCATCAGCCCCTTCAGCGGATTCCCGCTGAACAGCGCGTTCGTGTCGTTCAGCACGATCAGGTCCACGTGCTCCAGCTCGCTGTGCTGGTAGATGTGCGAATCGGCGATCGTCAGGTAGTACGTCGTCGGCAGCCCCTTCTTCTCCGACCCGTACTTCGGATACGCCTGCACGTCTTTGCCGAACACCTGCCCCGCGATCGTCGCGATCACCTTGTTCGTCGTGACCGAGCCGAACCCTCCCACCGAATGCCCGCGCATCGAGTACGCGTGCGGCGGACGCAGGTCCGGGTCCTCGCGCCGCTCCAGCGACAGCGGATGCCGGATCCCCACGCAGAAGAAATCCGGCCCCTCTTCCATCATGTTGTCGAACACCGCGATGATGTCCGACGGCCGCACGTCCCGGCTCCCCAGTCCCGCCGCACCCGAGTAGATCCGCGGGATGCGGTCGATCGGCTCATGTCCGCTCTGCCCGTTGAACGCGTCGCAGAACGCCGCCTTGATCTCGCGCGTCAGATGATTGCCCGTTGTCGAGAGCGGGTCGTCCATCCGTTCGAAGACTGTGAACGCCCGGCAGTCCTTCAGCGCCTCCACCAGTTGATGCGCCGGGAACGGCCGGAAGCAGTACACCGTCAGGCAGCCCGCCTTGATGCCCTTCACATCTCGCAGATAGTCGACCGTCGTCTGCGCGGTCTCCATGTAGCACCCCATGCCGACGAGGATGTACTCGGCATCCTCGCAGCGATAGCCGCTCACAAAGTCGTAGCGCCGCCCGGTCGCACGCGCGAACTCATCAAACGCCTCTGCGATCGCCGGCTCCACGCGGTCGTAGAACCACCGCTGGGCGATCTTCCCCTTCATGTAGGAGTCCTGGTTTTGTACCACTCCCGACATCATCGGGTTCGCTGGGTCCATCAGGTTGACCAGCTTCTCCTCCGGTTTGCCGACGAATTCCTTCATGAACTCCGGCTCGATCAGCCGCACCGACTCCACCGTATGCGTCGTCAAGAAACCGTCCTGCACGCTCAAGAACGGAGTCTGCGAAGCCTCCGCCGCGCGACGGCTGATCAGGCACAGGTCTCCCGCCTCCTGCGCATTACGCGCAAACAAAATCCCCCACCCGCAGTCCGACACCGACATCACGTCGTCGTGCCCGGCATGCACGTTCAGCCCCTGGCTCGTCAGCGCCCGGGCTCCGATGTTGAACACGACCCCCAGCCGCTTCCCGGCGATCGTGTAGAGCACCTCCTTCATCAGCACCAGCCCCTGGCCACTGGTGAAGTTGGTCACGCGCCCCCCGGCCGCCGCGAATCCTTCGCAGAACGTCGCCGAAGAATGCTCGCTCTCCGGCTCCATAAAGACCAGCTGGTCTCCCCACAGGTTGCGCGCGCCGTTCTGCGCCGCCGCATTGAAGCCGCCCCCCATCGTGGTGGAGCTGGTGATGGGAAAAGCACCGGATCCCTGGCTGATCTGGGTCTCAACCCACACGACGGCTTCGGCCCCGTCGCAGGTGGTGGGGATCCCCGGATAGAGAAACGTCTCCTGGACCTCGAGGTCCATCGGACGGGCGGGAGCACGTTCGATCGTACCTGCCGACATCGAAGCCTCCTTTCGAGAGAAGGGCACTTCGACAGGATTCGCCGGCCGCCAGTGAGTCAACCGGCGAAGAGATGAGAGACCTCCATCCTATCCGCCCGACGCGCGAATGACAAACCGCATTCGAGAATGACTCGCCGGTTCAGGCAGGAGGACTGCTCGCGCCCGTCCCCCGTCACTCCACGAGCGCCATGAACTCGGCCTCGCTCAGAATGGGAATATTGAGCTGCTTCGCCTTGTCGAGCTTGCTGCCGGCCTCCTCCCCCGCCACCACGTAGTCCGTCTTCTTCGACACGCTGCTCGACGCCTTCCCGCCGCGCGCCGTGATGAACTCCTTGATCTCGTCGCGGCTGAACTTCTGCAGCGTGCCGGTGACCACAATGGTCTTGCCTGTCAGCGGCCCGGCGACGGGAGCTTTCCGCTCTTCGGGCGATCCGAAGTTGAGACCGCATGCGCGCAGCTCTTCGACGACGTTCCGCCCGGCCTCCGACTGGAAGAATGCATGGATCGCCTGGGCGATGATCGGACCGATCTCAGGCACCAGCGCCAGTCCCTCTTCCGATTCCTCGATGATGCCGTCGAGCGACCCGAATTGGTCGGCAAGCTGGCGGGCCGTGGTGCTCCCCACATGACGGATATTGAGCGCGGTGAGCAGCCGCCACAACGGGCGGTTGCGGGACGCCTCGATGCCGGCCAGCAGGTTGTCGGCTGATTTCTCTCCCATGCGCTCAAGGTTGAGCAGGTCGTCGCGGCGGTCTTTGAGGGAGTATAGGTCGGCGAAGCGGGTCACGAGGCCGCTGTCCACCAGTTGGGCGACCAGCTTCTCGCCGAGGCCTTCGATGTCCATCGCTCCGCGCGACGCGAAGAACTGCAGGCTCTCGCGGAGCTGGGCGGGACAGCTGGGATTGATGCAGCGGATGTAGACGCCCCCTTCGTCCTGGACGACTTCGGACCCGCATTCCGGGCAGTGCGTGGGAAAGACGAACTCACGCTCGTCGCCGGTGCGGCGGTGCTCCTCGACGCGGACGACATGCGGAATGATCTTGCCGGCCTTCTCGACGACGACCCAGTCGCCGTCCTTGATACCCAGCCGCTGCAGCTGATCGCGGTTGTGCAGGCTGACTCGCGACACCGTTGTGCCGGCGATCTGGACCGGTGCAAGCAACGCCCACGGAGTCAGAACGCCGGTGCGGCCCACGTTGACGTCGATTTTCTCAACCTGCGTGACCCCTTCGTACTTTTCCCACTTCCAGGCGATGAGCCAGCGGGGGCTCTTGGACGTGTTGCCGAGCTGCTCCCGGAGCCCGAAGTCATTGACCTTGATCACCAGGCCGTCGATCTCGATATCGAGTTCGTGGAGATTGTCGATGAGCGACTGGCCGTATTCGAGCGTAGCCTCGATGCCCACGCAGGGTTTGACGTCCGGCGTGGCGGGCACCCCCATGTCGCGGAGTGCCTGCAGGAATTCGGCATGATTGCGGTAGCCGGCCCCGTCGCTGTGGCCGATGCCGTGGGCGATAAACCGCATCCGTCGGGCGCGGGCCAGTTTCGGATCAAGCAGCTTGAGTCCGCCGGCGGCGGTGTTGCGCGGGTTCGCGAACGGCTGCTCTCCTCGCCGCTCCTGCTCCGCGCGGAGATGCGCGAAGTCCGTATTGGAGATGTACGCCTCCCCGCGAATCTCGAGGACCTCGGGGGGACGCTTCGTGTTGAGCCGCAGCGGAAGCCCTCCCAGCGTCCGCGCATTATGCGTGATATCGTCTCCCTGCCGCCCGTCCCCCCGCGTCAGGGCCTGCGCGAAGCGGCCCTTCTCGTAGGTCAGCGAAATGGCGACGCCGTCGATTTTGTATTCAACGGTGTACTCGACCTGCTCGGCGGCCAGCAGCTTGCGGACGCGGACGTCGAACTCGCGGACTTCTTCCTCGGTATAGACGTTGTCGATGGAGAGCATCGGCACGCGATGCTCGACCGTGACGAAGCCCTCGATCGGCTCGCCCCCCACCTTGTGCGAAGGACTGTCGGGCGAGTCGTACTCCGGATGCTGCCGCTCGAGCTCTTCCAGCTGCTTGAGCAGCATGTCGAACTCGTAGTCGCTGATTTCCGGCCGGGCTTCGACGTAGTACAGCCGGTTGTGCCGTTCTATCTCGCGGCGGAGCTGATCGATCTGCTGTTTGACGGAAGCGGACATGGGCAGGTCGCGCGGTGCGGTGCGGGAGCGCGTGCGATTGTACCGGTCGCGACTCGGCGGAATCGAGAGTGCCGACAGCGCGCCCATTGCCCGGCCCGCGCCTCAGAAAACAACGCAGGCCCGGCGGCGTCCATGCCGTCGGGCCTGCTGGCGTCTCGCGCTCCCCTGCGGCCGAAGTCGCCGGGAACGACAGGCAATGATGAATCGCGTTACTCGAAGGCGTGAGCCCGCGGCGAGGCCACGAACTCGGCCTTCGTCACCTGAGAACTGAACAGGTACAGCTGCCCGTGGTACCAGACCGCGTTGTCCAGCGATCCCTCGACCGACTGGCCGCTCTGATGATAGACGACCGGATCGATGCCCCCCCCGGCCGGCATGTACAGAGCCGGATTGCCGAGGAATGCTTGTTTGGCGGCGTCGCTGGAAAACCAGAACTGGCGGCCCTGGTAGATCACCGAGTGCTCCCTGCTGACGTCAACCAGTTCGCGGTAGTCCCGCAGCATGACGGGGCAGAATCCCTTGAATCCCGTCAAACCCTCTCGCGCTGCGATGCGGTCATACTTCTCGCTTTTGGAGGCAGAACTGCTGGTCGCAAGCTGTTGCTCCCGCGGCGGCGTGGGCCGCGCCGGTTGAACGAGCGGAAGTTCGGCAGTCGGCGGCGTCCCCGGAGCGATCAACACGGGCCCCGAATTGGCGGCCGGCTTCAGTGGAGACGGAGCGGCCAGCTGCGATGCTTCCGGCTCCGCAGGCTGGGCGGGAGCGGCAAAGGCCCCTTCCTGCCCCGGCACCGGCGGCAACGCGGGGGACGCAAACTCCGGAGTCTCGTAGGGAGACTCGTCCAGACCCAGTCCGGTATAGGGACCGGCGGCTTCCGCTTCGACTTCCGCCTGCTCCGGGAACGGATTGGCGACGGCGTCGTCTTCCGGCGCGGCCAGCAACAGCGGCGGCGCTTCATTGGCGACGTCGGCCGCCGGCGTCGACGGGGACTGTCTCTGCGACGTCTCCAGGCGCGGCAACGAAGACAAAGTGGCGGCGCGTTCGGCCCCGGGCTGGGCCGGCGTCACCGGATCAGTCTGCGATTCAGCGAAGGCTGGCGGTGTCGGTTCGGCGGCAACATCCGCCGACGGAGACTCGGGCAGAATAATCAGCAGTGGCGGAGTCTTCGTCGGCGCCTCACTGGTGGCAACCGGGGCCGCGACGGGAGCGGCGCCGGGAAACAGGCCGGGTTGCTCCGCAATCTCGGTCGCCGCGGGAGCCGGGACGGGCTCGGCAAGCTCCTGGGCGTCAAAGATCTCAGGCGAATAGCGCTGCAGTTGCGGACGCTGCGGCGTTTCGGTGACGGCCGGCGCCGGGGGCGGCGTGAAAGCTTGCGGCGCCGGAGCGGTCGCCCCATGCGTCGCCGGACTGGCGTCGAGATCAGGCGCGGCGGGAGGCTGCTGAGGTTCCGGCCGGGAGAATCGCTGTTTCCACGCCGAGGGATTGAACACATCCTTCAGCCGCATCTTCTTCGGCGCGGGAGGATAGTGCTGCATTGCGTCGTGCGGCACCGGCGTAAACTGCATCTGCGGCATCGTGCGGCCGTCCTGCTGATACAGCTTCTGGAGCTGACGCTGCACTTCGCTGCCGTACTGCTGCTGGAACTCGGGACCGCTGTTCGGCGAGACCTCGACGGTCTGCGTTTCGCCTGCAACGGTGATCACCTCGCCCTGCGATCCCGACGCGTTGGCCGACATTGTGCGCGATTCGCGGTCCACGATGAGCTGCAGCATCGACTGCGCGTGTCGCGGAGCGGGCTCGGCTGCGTTGAGACGATGGCCCGATGAGCCGGTCCTCAGCGACAGGGGCATCCCGATCATGAGGCCGGCGGCGCCGGCGACCAGCAGTCGGGATTTCGGGCTGCGAGTATCCATACTCATGCTTAATCACTCCTGCGTCCGGAAGACGCCAGTCACGAATTAGGGCGGCGGGCGAATCGGCGGCTGCAAGCGGGACGCGCCTGCAGGCCCGAGCGCAGTTGCACCCCGAATTGCCGCGACGGATAATCGCTGCATCCAGCGCGACCACTCCGTCCCTGCATCTATCGACCGGGGCACATGGCGGATTTGTCGGGTTGTGCGGTCTGTAAGGCGCGATTGAGGCCATTCGCGCGGATTGGCCGCTACGTTCGGAATTTCCCGAAAACTGACCGCCGTCTACCCAGATTCACATCGCCCATGTCCGCAGACCGCACTCAGCACCCTGTCCCCCCAGGCACACAGACCATCATCATTCAGCAACCCCCGCGTCGCGGATGGTTCAGCTGGCTGCTGGTCGGACTGCTGGGACTGTCCCTCGTCCTCAATATGGGACAGCTTCTCGCGCTGGCCCTCTTGTTCGCCGGGAGCGATTCCGATCCCGCGGCCCCGATCGAGACGCACTACTCGGGCGACATGCTGGCCAATGACAAAATCGCGCTGGTGGACGTCACCGGCACCATTATGCCTCCGTTTACCGAGCGGATTCTCGATACGCTCGACGCCATCGAAGACGACGGCGACGTCAGGGCCGTGATCCTCGTGGTCGACAGCCCGGGAGGGCTCGTCGCCGACAGTCACCAGATCTATCACCGTTTGAAGCAGCTGCGCGAACACAGACAGATCCCCATCTACGTGTCGATGACGCGGATGGCGGCGTCCGGCGGATACTACGTGGCAATGGGAGCGGGGCCGGAAGGAAAAATCTACGCGGAGCCCACCACCTGGACCGGCTCGATCGGCGTGATCATTCCGCGTTACGACGTCTCCAAGCTGGCGACCGACTTCGGCGTCCGTTCGGAACCCTTGACCACCGGACCCTTCAAGGACGCGCTCAGTCCTTTTCGCGAAATGAGCGAAGAGGAACGGGTCGTCTGGGAAGAGATCCTTGACGATGCGTTTCAACGGTTTCAGGAGGTCATCCTTGATGGCCGTTCCAATCTCGACGCGGAACAGGTGCAGGCCGTCGCCACGGGACGAATCTTCACCGCCGACCAGGCATTGGACAACGGACTGATCGACAAGGTCGGGTACCTCGACGACGCCATCGACGATCTCAAGGTCAGCCTCGGCATCCGCAAGGCGAACGTCGTCCGGTACGAGCATCCGCTGTCACTCTCCGAATTGCTGTTCGGCAGCGTGCAGGCGCGTCAGCAGGCGGATCCACTGCATCAATTGCTGGAAGCCGGAGTCCCGCGAGCGATGTACTTCTGCGGTTGGAACGCAGGCATGCAGTGAGGCGAGCAGCGCCTCGAAAAGCGAGCAACCCGGCCGCAGCAGGAATCGCTCGGGGGGAGCAACGGAGATCCGCCCGTTGCCGCGAATCGCGCCCATCGCATCAATGCGAGGCGATGCGTTTGGACGGCTGTGCCAACGAAGAACCCCGCTGATCTCACACCAATGGGGGTGAAGTCAGCGGGGAAGCCCGCAGAGCAGCGCCCCTTGGCCTGGGCACTGCCGTTTCGCACATCTTCCAAACCTCGGACTGAATTGAAACATTCGTGACAGAATCTCGAACTTTCCTGATTCGCCGCAAACTTCTGCCAGTGTGACATTTGCACCCTGGGATCTCCCGAGGAACTCTCAACCTTGGAAATCCGCCACACAGGCGATTGAAATTTGGGATAGGACTCACAACAATACTTGTGGCCCGTGTGGCGACTTCTGGATGCAAGCGTTGGCCCGCACTTGCGTCGAAGCGACACGCGGGCCATTTTTGTGCGCCACGCTCCGCTCCCCGAATAGTCGCGTCCGATCTATTCGCAGGCGAACTGTCTCAAACGTTCCATTGCGCCGTCATCGAGCGCTCCAGAGTCAGCCGCCCGGCAGGCGATTTCCACTTCGCCCGGGGTACTGAATCCGATGATCGCGGCGCCGACCAGACGAGTGCTCAGGACGAAGCGAAGCGCCGTCTCGTCCATCCGCGTTCCATCCCCCAGCGCCTCCCGCATAACCTCCGCCCGCCGGCGGTCCTCTTCAAACAGTGACAGCGGGAAGTAGGGAGTGGTCAGCGTATGCGCGCTCGGCGGATTGTTGAGCAGCGCCCCGCCGGCAAAGACTCGGATCGCAAACACTCCCATCCCCTGCGCGGCGCAGTCCTGGAATATGCCGCCATAGTTCACGTCGGGGAAGTCCGCGGCGACCGGCTCGGCGGCGCTCCGATTCAGCAAATGGTACGGAGTCTGTACCGTGTCGAATCGGCCCGAGCGGATCACCTCGCGCATGGCCGGCGGTTCCCCCGTCCCCGTCAGCCCGATGAATCGGACAAGTCCCTCGGACCGTAGCCCGTCAAGAATGTCGGCCACTCCTCCAGGTCGCAGCACGTCCCCCGGCGTGATCGCGGCCGCCTGCGCCCCGCGCGTGCCGGCAATGGCATTATGCACCTGCAGCAGCGTGACGCTGGTGCGTCCGAGTCGCTCCAGACTTTGGCAAACCGAGCGTCGAATCGCATCCCCCGGGGTGTCCGCTTCGTCCTGAGGAATGCGAACCTTGGTGGCGACGTGCGCGTTGCTCCCGCCCGGTAGCACCGCCAGGCAACGTCCAACGTTTCTCTCGGACTTCCCGTTCCCGTACCCCGCCGCCGTGTCGATCCAGTTCACGCCCAGTTCCAGTGCGCGTTTCAGCACCCCCAGTTGCCGGTCTGGATCGTCCCCCGTCATCAGTCCTGAGACGGGTCCTGCGCCGAATGCAATCGCCGAGACTTCGATCCCCGTGCGTCCCAGCCTGCGGAATTGCATCACGCGTCTCCTGCAAATACCCGGACGATGGCGCTGTTGTCCTGTTCGCCAAGTCCCAGCCGTTCGGCCTCGCTGAGCAGCCGCTCGTGTTCAACCGACAAAGGAACGCGGGCCGCGACGCGCTCCGCCAGTTCGAGAATCAGCCGCACGTCTTTATGATGCTGCGCCAGCCGCGCCTCCGGAGTAAAGTCTCCTTCAACCATCCGCCGTCCTTTCGCGTCCATCACGCGCGAAGAGGCGGCGCCGCTGCGCAGGATCTCCAGCATCCCAGCCGGGTCGAGGCCGCAGCGCCGGGCCAGTTGCAGCCCCTCGGCCAGCACCGCGCGGTTCAGTCCCAGCACCAGGTTGACGACCAGCTTCGCCTGCGACGCACTTCCGGGACCGCCGACATAGAACCGCCGCCCGGCGAAGCAGTCGATCAATGCGGACGCCGCATCACAGTCGGCCGCGGCTCCAGCCAGCAGCACGACGGCCTCTCCCTGCCGGACCACGCTGCTCGACCCGATGACCGTGGATTCCACATAGCCTCCCCCCAGTGCGGCCGCCTTCCGGCTGATGGCGACGGCATCGTCTGGAGACCCGGTCGTCGTATCGATGACGAGCCTCCCCTGCAGCCGGGTGCCCCCTTGGGCGACCACGTCCGCGACGATGTGACTGTCCGGCAGGCTCAGGATGACGCGCTCGCACCTCTCAAACAATTCCGCGACCGACCCCGTCGCGGCGATCCCGAGAGTCAGTGCGCGAGTCATCGCGGCCTCGCTCACGTCATACCCCGCAACCGCGTGACCAGCGGCGACCAGCCGCTCAGCGATGGCGCTTCCCAGCAGCCCCAGTCCGATAACACCGATCGTGTCCATCTGTGCGACCCAGCCTCAGTCGGTGATGCGCCCGGCGTCCCCGCGCGGCGCCAACCAGATAATCACCATCCCCACCAGGTAGATCATCCCGCTCCAGAACCCGATCTGCGCATAGTTGCCGCGGAACACTTCGACCAGGAAGCCGGTCCCCAGGCAGAAGAACGCCGCCACGATGCGGCCAGTGTTGAACGAGATCCCGGCGCCGGTCGAACGCACCCGCGTGGGGAACAGCTCCGGCAGAAACAGCGGCAGCCACCCGAAGTAGGTCACCCCCACGAACCCCAGCACGAACACCGCAGTCTGAAAATGCGGATGCAGCGGAGAGATCTGCGTGAAGATGTAGGTGCTCGTCGCCAGCGCCCCCAGGCTGATCAGAAAGTAGGTCACACGGCGACCAAGCCAGCTTGCAATCAGTCCCCCCAGCAGACTCCCGATCGCAGCTCCGGAAGAGCGGACAATCTGCGTCCGCGCCTTGGTCCGCGGGTCCGCACTCGGCTTCCGCGGCGGCGCAGTGCTCGCCGGCCGCGGCGCGGCAACTCTCTCGTCATTGGAATCCGCGGCGATCGACGCCGCGGCCGCCTGCTGCGACACCTGGTCGCTCCAGGGTGTCAGCCAGCTGGCGTTGGCGGCTGTCCCGACCACTGGCACCGCGCCCAGCGCAATCCCCAGCAAGGTTCGGGAGAGCAGCGGCGGCCGCAGCACGGCGGCCAGCGGCGAGCCGTCCTGTTCCGCCACGGCCAACCGCGACGCCATCCATCGCCGCGATTCCGGCACCGTCGCCAGCACCCACACCGCGACCAGCACCGGGGATGAGGCCACCAGCAGCACCCACCGCCAGTGATCGACCGTCGCCGGGGAGAAGTAGCAGACCGCCCCCAGCAGCACGAAGCCCACGTTGGCGGCTGTGCCCAGCAACCCGGCGAGAAACGGCCGCGACGCATCCGGCCACGCTTCGGCGACGAGAGCCACTGCGTTCGGCCACACACCGCCGATCCCCATGCACGCCACGCCGCGGAGGATCAGCATCAGCCACGGATCGTCAATGAAATAGCAGGCGAACGTGAATCCGGAGTAGCACAGCACGCTCCATCCCATCGCCCGCGTCCGGCCGAGTCGGTCCCCCAGCGATCCGAACAGCCAGCCCCCGGCCGCCGCCCCGAACAGGAACGCGGCCTGGTACCACGCGAACCACTGGGTCACGGTGGATTCGGGCGTCTCCGTCCCGAGCAGACCGAGGACGATCTGCCGCGAAATCAGGATGAACAGCGAGATCGACGAGCCGGCGAACATCCATGCCGTAAACGCCGCGGCGAGCACGATGTACTGCTGTCGGCGGGTCAGTTCGGCCGGCGTCGTCGCATTCGCGCCGCGGTCCGCATCCGGAGACGTCATGCCTCGCTCGCTCAGAGAGTCCACATGAGAGCATGCAGACGATTGCTGCCATGCTGCGGGCGAGCATAACGGGGCTGCAGCCTCGATCTCAACCGGGTCCGGCGGGTCCACTCCACTCACTACCGTGACGGCGCATTCGGGCAGCGGAAAATGGAGATCACGCCACCCTCCGAGCCCACTGCGAATTCGTTGTTCGTCGGAGTCGTCACCACTCCCCAGATCCCCTGCACAGGCGACTTGCACTCCAGCTGCAGATCCAGACGGCCCCGCTGAGTCCCGAACACGCGCCACGTTTCGTTCGAGCAGACGACCAGCCGGCCGTCCCGCAAAAAGACCGCGTGCGGCCGCTCGTCGTCCGGGAGCGGGCACCATTCACCACCGCGGAACGCCGGCCAGTACACGGTCCCCCCACGCTCGAACAGGAACGCAATCCGCGTTCGTGAAAAGATCGTCGTGCCGACGATCGAACGGACGGGGGCGTCGAGCGTAATCGTCTCCACAATGTCTTCGCGGACTCGCCACAGGCACTGCCCCAGACTGACGTATGTCTCGTCATGCCGGGCGTGCAGGCAGGCGGGGTCGTTCGCTTCCCACGCGGACCGCAGTTCGTCCATCGGCGGCAGTCCCCGGCTGGCGACGGTGATCCCGTCCCGATTGATCCACTTCAGGACGAATGCCGGCAGTTCCAGAACTCGCGCCGTCCCATTGAGCGAGTCGATCACGGCCGATTCGTCGCTCAGCCAGGACGGCGTCTCGGCGGTGAGAGCCGTCGGAAAATGCGTCGTCGCGGGGATCATCCGCGGCGGGAGCGGCGGCCAGCCCAGGACGCGGAGCGCGATCCCCGATCGGTGCGGCGTATCGACCGACAGCAGCACGGGATGGCTGGGCGTGCGGGGCGACCGCCAGCGGATCGCCGTAACGTTGCCGTCCGGCGCATGCCACACGCCGCGGGCGATTGTGAGCGTCATGTCGAGACGCCCGACGCAGTAGAACGCATGCACCGATGTGGTGATCAGCTCCCACTCACAATCCGGATGCAACTCGATCCGCCGCAACAGCTCCGGAGGAGTGGAACTGCGGGGACCGGTCAGCGGCGGGCGCTTCGGACGCGGCGGCGCTTGGACGCGTCCATACCGCCGGCAGTCGCGCGAGAGCAGCTTGTCGGCCGGGACCAGCCGCTCGATCGCCCGGACGCAGGCATCCCGGTCGCGATGGTGATCGAGCAGCGCCCGCGACGTCGTCACCCGGGCCACGTCGGCCGCGTGGTCCCGCACACGCTCGTCGGGGAAGTCACCCGCCACCGTGATCATCACCTCCACGAGATCATACGCCGCGTTGCGGGAGGCCTGATCATTGTCCAGCGCGGTCAGTCGTTGCCGAGCGGCTTCCCGCCGGCCGAGCCGCCCCAGCAGCGAGAAGTACTCAGCCAGACACATCCGCGCCTGTCCGGAACCTGGCCAACCATTGTCCAGAGCGGCGAGTGCATTGTCCGGATCGTCCAGTTTCTCCAGCAGAATCTTCGACGCATGCAGTAAATCCCGCTTGAGAATCGACTGATCGACTGCCTGCTTCCACGCGCCGCGGGCTTCGTCCATCTCTTCCAGTTGTGCGTGCAGATCGCCGACTTTCTCGAACTCCTGCAGTTCCGCGTAAATGGGGATCGCTTCATGCAGCAGCTTTCCCTGTTCGAGGCAGCGGGCCGCGTCCCACGGGCGCTTCAGCTCGTCCCGATACAGCACGGCCGCCTCGCGATAATGTCCCCCCTGTGCCAGCACGGTCGCGGCCGAATTCAGATCGCCCAGCAGCTCCGCATAGATGTAAGCCGCACGCCGATACCGCCCCAGCCCGACTTCGCGCGTGGCCAGCTTTCGATACCGCTCGTTGAGTTGCGCCTGGACGTCGGGCGCAATCCCCCAGAAGTCGGCCGGACCTGAGCCTCCCAGCCCTCCAAGGCTGAAGTCCACGTTGCGTCCCGTCAGCCGGGTGCCGGGATGGGCGACGCCGCGATGCGTGTTCCGTCCCTGCGGGATCGCGTATTTCAGACCCTCGTCGGGGTTCGAGTCGAGCATCTCCATCAGCCGCCGCAGCTCGCGGGCCCGGGCGTCCCAGATGTTGGCCCAGTCCCCCAGCATCCGGTTCGCCCAGTTCTCCAGGTGGTTGATCCACGTGGGACTGCTGGCTCCGCCGGGCGCCCGACGCGTCAGCCACCGCGCCCCCATCGCGAACGGCGCGACGAGGCCCCGACCGATGTTCCCCAGGATCGGACTCGGCTCTCGCGGACTGCGCGGCAGCTTCTTGAGATCCCCCGCCTTACCGCCGATGCCGTCCCGCCCCTGTTCGAGAATCAGCTGCATCGTCGGCGGCACGATCGCCGTGACCGAATGCAGCCGCGAGTTGATCACGTCCCCTGCATCGGCCACTCCCCAGTCGACATCCGACGGAACCGGCATCGCCAGCAGGTCGCTGACGCGCAGACGGTCCCGCTCCTCAAAGCCGATCAACCCGACCCGCGGATGCCACATCGCCGCGACATAAGCCCCGCCCGGCAGTTCCCCCCACTCGCGCTCCGTCACCTCCGCCGTGAACGTCGCATCGACCGGCACGAACACCCGCTCGCCGACCGCGCCGTAAGGCTGACCGATCGCGTCCCCAGCGAGCGCCGGATGCACGGCCAGCAGGCCCTGCGGCGTCAGATCGTCCCCCGATGTCGGCACGACATACAGTGCGAGTTCACTCAGCGGAGCGCCCGTCGCGCAGAGCACGTCCAGCCAGTCCCGAGTGTCACCCCCTTCCAGCAGCCGAGCGCACGTTGCCCGCTGCGGGTGTGCGGCGTATCGCAACTGGAGTTCGACGGCGATCACGCAAGTCGCTCGATGAAGGGGCGGATTAATGTCTGCAGCACTTCGGACGCCGGCGTCGCGGCGGCATCCCCGATGAAATACGGCTCTCCCCATCTCCGGCCGTCCGCCGCCCAGCCCGCGACGTCCGGATCATGCAGGACCAGCGTGAACTCCGGAATGTTCGCGTCGCTGCTCTTGAGATGCAGCAGCCCGCGCGAATCCAGGATCGCGGTGCTGCCGTCCGGCCATTCGGCGCTCCGCAGTTTCAGCCCCCGCTCCGGCGGTCGCCTCGGACGGCCGAAGTGTGCAACCCGGGCGGGCGGGAGAGACCGCGGTGGAGTTCGAATCAGTCGCAATCGGGCCTGTGCCGCATCGAGTTGCAAGTGGTACTGATGCCGACCATTGATCACCAGCGTGCCGTCGTCGACCCCCACGGATCGAAGCCGAACGCGACGCGGTCGATCGCACGTGAATCCAGTCGCCCCGAACCGGTAATCCCACTGCCAGCTCCGGATGGATTCGACACGGCATTCGGGAAAGCACACAGCCTGCCAATGATCATCATTTCGTGGTCGCTGGCTGACGGCAAAGAATCGCCCATCCGGACTGACGCGCTGGAAAACCAAGGGAGGCTTCAGGCCGTGTGAAACCGTCCAGCCCCGGCCGGTAGCCGGATCCAGAACGTTGCCGTCAAAGGTGACAGCCAGAATCTTCTCCTCGATCTGGCTATCGAACAGCATTGCGACTCTTTGACTCGGAGCCAGTTGTGGCGGCACGACAACCTGCAGCTTCGGCATGCTGCCGGTCGAACAGATCGCGTACCAGCCCCCTTTCATCGTCACGAACCGGTCGCGGGCCACGATCGCTCCGTCCGGCAGCGGCGACGATCCCAGCCTGGTCCCCTGCTCCACGTCGTACATGGTGATCCGGCGACTCCGGTTCGACACGAGGAACAGGTCGCCGCCATATCCGCAGACGTGATATCGATGTGCCGGCTCATCAAGTAGCAGTTCGAACACGCGGGGCGGACTGCCGTCCAGCTTGCAGCGGACGACGAACAGCTGCTGTGAGTTGGCGCTCTTCAACACGCTCGGGACTTCGCCGCGACGGTCTAACGTCCCGCTCCACAACAGGTGTGGCGCCGGCAGCCGGTCCGTCAGTTGGAAGCCTCCCTGATCGAAGCTGTTCCACAGCATCAACCGGCGGTCGGGGGTGATCTTCAGAAAGACCGGATCCGCGTTCAGGTGTTTCGGCGAGACGCGAAGCGACGTCCCTTCCCGCACCGGATGCGACAGCCGCAGCGGGAACGTCTTCTGCCGCATGATCGCCGGGAGATCGGCCTCGGGCGGATTCTTCATCAGCGGGCGGGGCTTCGGTTTCGGAGCCGGCGCCGGATCGACGTCGTACAGGTCATGGATGTCGAGAGTCGCCTCCAGCAGCAGCTTCTCGCCGCGCAGGCTCCGCTCGATCAGCCGGATTCGTCCGCAGCGGCTGACCGACGCCAGGATCAGCGCCGGCAGTTCGCTGTCACTCAGCGCCCGCCGGAACCGTGGGTCCTGCAGGACGTCTTCCCCCGTGACCAGCACCGCATCATGCGCCACGTCGCCGAGCGCCTCCGCGAACGCCGCGAGAGATTCGCCCGGATGGACGTGCGGGTTGAGCACCGAAAGATGCGACCGCAAGCCCGCCGCGTTCGTCAGGTCGATCGGCACGGCGGCATTGCCGGAGGCTCGGAACACCCGCGAGGTGCGCTCCGGCGACAGGCTGAGCGACAGCGCGACGGCCGTGGCGAACACGCGGGGCACGCCCCACATCCGCAGCCCGCTGTCCACCAGCACCCCGCACTCCCGCGGCGGCGTCGCGGGAGGCCGCTCCCGCCTCAGATAAAGCGCCTCGTTCAGGGCGACGCGAACCATCAGCGTGTCGTCATCCTGCGCCAGCTCGCTCAGCAGCAGGCGGTCGAACGCGCCGCGGTTGGTGATATCCGAGACGCCCCCCAGCGGCAGTTCCTGTTCTTCATCGATCGGCCGCGGCAGATGGACGATCGCCATCAGGTGCCGCGCCACCCGCGAAATGCCGCGCAGCTCCGGGTCCTGCGCGAGGTCGTCCAGCAATCGCCGCGGCGAGACCGGGACCTTCAGCAGGTCCTCCTCCGGCAACGGAGCCGGCCGGATCAACTCCTCCAGCCCCGTCTCGGTCCACAGCCGGATCCGTTCGTCATCAACCCGGTGCAGATTCTCCAGCAGCACTCGGAGATGGCGGCCCCATTCCCGCGACGATCGGATCGGGGGCAACGCGCACGTTATCACATCGTCATGGTCCCCCCGAACCAGTATGTTCAGGACGTCTTCGCATTCCTCCGGACTGGTTCCATCCCGGCATCCGGCCAGCAGAAACTGTGTGATCTCGAACTTCCCACCAACCTTGGTGCGCAGGTTCTCCGGCAAACCGTAGACCCGATCGAGTGCAATGATGACCCGGTCCATCATCGCCGCGGATTCGCCCGAAACGTGCAGGCCAAAGAACTCCTTCAACTGCCTCAGCTGCGACAGGTCCCGCTTCCACGACCCGCGGCACGCGGCCAGGACGAGCACGACAAGACCGAACGGCGGCATCCCGGTCCGCGCGAACGGCCGCAGGACGTCGGCGATCTCGGCGCGAAACGCGATCGTCGTGCCGTCCCGCCATTCGACGAGCCCGCCGTCGTCCGACCACCGCCAGAACGCCTGTTCGGGCGCCGCCAGGTAGCGGATCGCATTCAGTCGATAGCGGGGCATGCGAGCCGTTCTCCGGTAGAGCGGACTGACGACCGGCTGAGCCGCACGAACTGATCCGCCGCGATGAAGTCCACCCCGCCGTCGATCGACAGCAGCGCCAGGCCTCCCGGCGACAGTCCCAGCGCCGTTGCCAGGATCTCCGCAGGCAGCGCGGGTGACGCCCCCCAGCCCGCGGGCAGCGCGACTCCGTTCCGTTCCACGTAGCGTTCCCCCGGCAACGGCAGCAGCGGGGCGACATGCACAACGGCACGGCCGTCACCGCAGGCGGCGAATCGCCCTCCCTGCAGCCGAACCTCCGGCGCGGTCCCGATATACCCAGCCAGTTCCGCCAAAGCCGTGACCAGAACCGTCGGCTCCTCCGCGCGCTCCGTTCGCACCAGTCGGAACGCCGCGCGATCCGACAGCCTCCCGCTCAGAGCAGCGACCGGCAGCGAAACGCTGATGAACTCGGCGATCGCCCGCCATGACAGTTGCGGCATTCTCGCGACCGGCACACGCTGTCCTACCGGCACCAGCCGGTCTTCGCCGTCCACCTCGAAGCACGCGGCCCGCGCCAGGCCGCGCAGCTCCGACTCCAGCGTCTCGTCCCGCTCGACGATCCGCAGCCACACCGTGTCTGCCTCGACGGCCGCGTCGATTCCCCCACGGGTCCGCAATCGGCCCAGCACGCTAGCCTGATCTTTCGGCAGTCGAACGGCCCACACGGCGGCTACTCCCCCTGCACCTGCGGCCAGAGTTCATCGATCCGCTGCTTCAGAAACCGCCGCTGCTCCTCCCCCGCCACCCATTCGTGTCGGCCGGACAGCACGCTCAACTGGTCGCGCAGGCACGAGCGATCGGCGGCGGTCAGCGAGGCCTCTCCCAGCCGGGACGCAATGCGGTCGAGGTCCCGCGCAAGCGTTTCGGGATCCGGCGCGGAATCCCCGTGCGCCCGCGGATGCGCCGGCCCCGGCGACTCCGCCGCGTGCCGCTTGATCGCCTCATCGACGAGCGTCGCCAGCACCTCCTGCTGCTCTTCGTTGTTCCACGTGTGACGCAGCACCCACATGTCGCTCGGCTCCACGCCATCCCGCCCGGAGAGCAGCGCACTCGCCGCCATCAACCGCTGAAACCGCACCGCGCGCCGGTCCGACACCGCGATCCCCGCGTGTCGCAACCGGTGAATGAGGTCCACGTACGCCCCGCGCACGCGGCTCACGTCGACCGACAGCACCTCGCGCTGCAGCCGACGGATGTCATCGGTCGTCACTGTCGCCTGGCGGCCGTTCGACTCGCGCCGGTCCAGGTCCCAGCCCGCCCGCAGCACCTCGCCCAACTGCTCCTGCGCCACGTTGTGACAGGGGATCCGCACCAGGAAACGGTCGAACAGCGCCTGCAGCGCATCATCCTCCGGCAGATGGTTGCTCGCTCCCACCGCCATCAGCATCGGCACCCGCCGCGACTCCCGTCCGCGGCGAAACACCCGCTCGTTGAGCACCATCAGCAGGCTGTTGAGCACCGCGCTGTTGGCGTTCAACAGCTCATCGAGGAACACGATCTCCGCTTCCGGCAGCATCCCCTCCGTATTGGTGATCAGTTCTCCTTCGCGCAGCTTGCGGATGTCGAACGGCCCGAACAGCTCGTTCGGTTCCGTGAATCGCGTGAGCAGATAGTCGAACGCGCGGCCGTCCACGCGCTGCGACAGCTCATGGACCAGGGCGCTTTTCGCGGTGCCGGGCGCCCCCATCAGGAACAGGTTCTCCCCGCCGACCAGGCACAACCCCAGCAGATCGATGATTTCATCCTTGCCGACGAAGGTGGACTTCATCGGCGTCAGGACATGTTCGATCAGTCCCTCCGCGGCCGACGGCCGGGATGAAGTTGCGGATGGCGTCATGACGGCTCCAGTTTCGGACGCTGCAGGGCGGCCGCGATGCGCGGGGACAACTGCGGAAACTCACCCAATGCGGCGCTCACCGCCGCGGCGACGCGTTCGTCGCACAGACGGCTGACGTCCCCCGCCGCCATGATCCGATCGACGTACAGCATCCGCAACGCAGCATCCCCGATGAAATCCTCGACCGATCCCGGTTCGATTCCAGGCACGCCGACGGACGACAGCGGCCACTCCTGCGCCCAGCTCTTCACCTGTGCCGACAGCGGATCCTCCGGCGACACCGATCGCGCCAGCCTCGCCAGGTCCGGCAGAAACCGGAACGTCAGGTCTACCCCATAGCACACCGCCGGCGACGGACGCGAAGGACACGCTGCCGTCAACTGCCGCCCGATCAGTTCCGCCGGCAGATCCCGGTACGCCAGAAACTGCGCCGCACGGTACGTCATCTCCGCCCCCCACCGCACCGCGGCCTCGTCCGGCTGCGGTGGAACACCCGCCAGGCTGCGCCTCTGCCGACGTTCTTCTCCCAGGATGCACCGGACCGCCGCGTTCAGTTCATCGTCCGGTGGCGGCGCGGCCGTGCGCAGTTCAGGTCTGCCGTCGTCGTACAACGACTCAAAGAACGATCGCACGTTGTCCGCCACAACGGGCATGACTCGACTCATCAGAGGATCGCGACCACTCAGAACGACGCGCTGAGACCGGCGCTTGCCCAGATCGACACCAGCCTGCAGGGAAGGGTTCGATCATATCCGGAGCGGGACCACGGAGACGATCGTGCCGCCCGAGTCGGACCGCACGTCGTCCTAGCTGCCGTTCCCCGCCGGCGGCTCTTCCCGGTCCACCACCAACACGTTCGTGGCCAGATCGTCGATGGTCCGCGAGCGAAGATCGTCGGCTCCGGCTCGCGCTTCCGGCGATGTGCCGTCCGGCTCCGGCAGGCGGCCCAGATGGCATACAGGCTCCCCCGGCGAGACGGCCGGCAGCGTCGTCATGCCGAGAATCACGCCGTGGAACGGGGCCGTCAGCACGCTCTGTTCCTCCCCCAGCAGGCTCGCGTTCGTCGCCAGCGGCTGTCCGACGGTGACGATCTCACCGGGCCTGACATGGAACTGCAGAAACCCGCCGCGGTCCGCCCGGATCCATTTCGTCTTCTCAATGATGGTCTGCTGCGGTGGCCGGATAGCGCGCCCCTCCAGCATGCCGAACTCGACCAGCACGTTCGCCACGCCGCGAACCGCCGTCTCGACGATCACCGGCTCCACCTTCCAGACTTCCCCCCCCTCGAGAATGATGGTCGGACAGCCCGCCCCGCAAGCCGCGCGGCGCAGCGAACCGGCCGGTCCCGCCCCCGCAACGATGAACTCCGAGCCGAACGCCTGCGCCAGCCGCCGCACTTCCGGCAGCGACAGGTCGCCGCGGACGTTCGGAAAATTGGTGCGCCGCATGGCGGCCGTGTGCAGGTCGATGCCGTAGTCGCAGCGCGAAACGATCTGGTTGAAGATCATGTGCGCCAGTCGGCTCGCCTGGCTCCCGCCGGCCGATCCCGGGAAGCAGCGATTCAAATCGCGCCCGTCCGGCAGGTACCGCGAGTGCCGGTCGAAGCCGAGGATGTTGAGCACCGGCACCAGGATCAGCGTGCCCGAGCCGATGTGAAACGCCTTGTCGCGGATGATCGAGCGGATCGCCCCGGTTCCGTTAATCTCGTTGCCGTGCAGCGCCGCGGTGACGAACACCGCCGGCCCCGGCTCCCGTCCGCGGCGGACGTGCAGCGGAATGCGGATAGTCATCCCGCTGTAGCTCTCGCTCACCGTCAGATGAATGTCGCGCGCTTCGCCCGGCTCGATCCGCTCCCCGTCCCACTCCCACGCCGGCCGCCGTTCCGGTCGCTTGCTCATGGCCGCACTCCTTGCGAGTCATGCACTACCGTCGCAAATGTTCCGCCCGTCATTTCTTCGTCACTTTCAGCTTCCCTGCCTGCGGCTGCCGGCCGCGGAGCGCCTTGTCCGGCACCAGGTCCCGCATTGATTCCAGTTTTCCGAAGCAGAGCAGCCGGTCCCCCGCCTGCAGTTCGCGTCCTGCCTTCGGGTTGGGGATGACGCTCGTGTCACGATGCAGCGTGAGCACGTTGATGTCCTTCTCGCGCAGACCCGAATCCCCGATCGTCTGGCCGATGTACTCCGATCCCTCGGGGATGTACAGCTCCGCTACACCGTACCCACGGCTGACTGTCAGCCGCTGTCGGATATCCAGCTCCGGGAAATCCACCTGAGCGGCGATGTAATCGACGATGGCGCCGGCGACGTCAAGCTTGGTCGCGCCCTCAATTCCCTCCAGGCCGGGAGATGAATTGACTTCGATGATCAGCGGATCGGAGTCCCCCTCGAGCATGTCCACACCGGCGACCCGCAGTCCCAGGATCTGGGCCGCCCGCACCGCGGTCTCGCAGTAGCGCTCGTCGAGCTGCACCCGTTCGGCCGTCCCGCCGCGATGCACATTGCTGCGATACTCGCCCGGCTGCGCCACCCGGCGCATGGCCGCCACCACCGTATCTCCCACCACGAACGCGCGAATGTCGCGGCCCCGGCTCTCGCCGATGAACTTCTGCACCAGCACGTTCTGCCGCGCGGTCTGCAGCGTTTCGATGATGGCTTCGGCGATCTTCACCGTCTCGGCGAGGATCACGCCCACTCCCTGCGTCCCTTCCAGCAGCTTGATGATGACGGGCGCCCCGCCCACCCGCTCGATCGCCGGCAGCACGTCGCTCCGGTCGCGGACGAACGTCGTCGTCGGAATCCCCAGTTGATGCCGGCTGAAGATCTGCATCGCCCGCAGCTTGTCGCGCGAGTTGGCGATCCCGTTGGACGTGTTGGCGCAGAACACGTCCATCTGCTCGAACTGCCGCACGACGGCCGTGCCGAAATACGTGATCGACGCCCCAATCCGCGGCAGCACCGCGTCGTAGCGGGACAGCGGCTTCGAGCGAAAGTGCAGCTGCGGGTGGCCGACCTCCAAGTCGATGGCGAACCGGAGCGTGTTCAGGACCCTGGCGGTGTGTCCGCGCTGGATGGCCGCCTCCCGCAGCCGGCGCGTGCTGTAGCACCGGGGGCTGCAGGAGAGTATCGCGAGTTTCATACGTGAGTCAGTGAGTTGGTTGGCAACCGCACGGCGGTGACGCCGTCAGTCGATGCGGGCACGTTTGCGCCGCCGCACGCGCCGCGGAACTCCCGCAAGATAGGATCGTCCGGGGTCCACGCATAGCCGTCTTCGCAGCGCTTCCCGGCCCAGCAGCATCCGGAAGCCCATTTCGTCGCGGTTCGCCAGTGTGAGCTCGATCGGCCAGCGCTCTCCCAGCAGCTCGATCTCCGTCACGATCACCGGCCGCTCGCACGCCACACCATTGGAGCTGCGCACGCGGCGATACTCCAGCACGCGGGCCTCCGCGGCGACGGCATTGGCAATCGAGCGCTGCAGCGGATGCACGTTGAACCGCACCCACTCAATCCGCCCCTTGTGAAACGTCTCCACATCGAAGGCATGCAGCGACGACGACCGGGCGCCCGTATCGATCTTCGCCTTGATCGCCGGGATCGCCAGTTGCGGCAGCGAGACCCATTCCCGCCAGCCGATCGTCGGCCGTGCGTCGCCGTTGTGTGCGTGTGAGGGCTGCTTCACCACCCTGCTCCTGCGACGGGTGTGCGTCGGAGTCACGGCTCCGGCTCGAACCGCTCGCCCAGACGGTAGAGCGGCAGGTAGCGATAATAGACCTCCAGGCAGAGCGTCGCCACTGCGGTGGAATAAACGCGGCCGCCGTACGGGCCCCACGCGTCCCGCGGGTCCCAACTCCCCGCGAGCGGGCCGTTCTGCCGCTGATCGGCGACGAGCAGGTCGCGCAGCGCGGTGTTCCATTGGTCCCACTCCGCGCCGCCGTACTGGAACATCGCCAGCGTGCCGTAGTACCAGTAATAGTAATTCATCTGCGACCGGTGCGGAGGATACCGCTTGAGGAAGGTGATGGCCTCCTTACTCGCCGGGTTCTCTCGCGTCAGTCCCAGCATCTGCTTGCAGAACAGCGCCTCGGCCGTCATCGCCGGAGTGGGCTGATCGCCGAGCCGGTAGCCGGCCAGCCCCTTGTTGGGACCGACGCTCCGGTCGATCAGAAACTCGATCAGGTCCTGCCGCACGTCGGAAGGGACGGTGATCCCCCCCAGTTCGGCGCTCTTCAGCGACATCAGCTGCCAGCCGAAGATGCTCATATCGCCGTCGGGCTGCCCCTTCTGGTAGCGCCACCCGCCGTCCTGCGCCCGGGTGTCGAGCGTATATTGTAGCGCGCGCTGCACGGGGAGCTTGAGCCAGTCCCCCGCCTGATCGCTCGACCGCATGGCGTACGCCTCGGCCAGGGCGAACGTCGCCATGCCGTGACAGTACACGCCGTCGTTGTCCCCCGCGCCGCCGACCAGCGAGCCGTCCCGTCCCTGCTGCGAGATGAGCCAGCGCAATGCACGCTCCACGTTGTCCGTGTAATCGCCCGTCTCGTACGTCTGGCCGGCTCCGAGAAACGCGAGCACGGCGAGTCCCGTGATCCCCGTATCGGCGTAACGCCCCACGACGATCTGGACGGTTTTGCCGTCGGGTCCCGGCACCTCCCGATTGATGCTCCCGCCGCCGTGGGCGTCCGCGTCCCAGAAGCCGGCCGCCGTCTGATTGGCCGCCAGCCACTTCAGGCTGAGTTCGACTGCCTTCTCCGATTCCGGAGTGCCGCCGAACTGGCGCGTCGCCATCTCCCGCTGTTCCTGTGTCCGCATCCGGTAGGGCGCCGGGACGCGCGAGGTGTCGCCGGTCGTCGGCAGATCGAGTTCCGGACGCTCCATCGCCGGCTGCTCCCCCGTCGTGGTCGCGAGCAGCGACTGCACCGGCTCATCCCGCGCCTGATCCGGATTCTGCGGCACGGTCGCCGGCCGGAAGCGCTCGACGCCGGATTCATTCACGCTCTGAGGCGTCCGCGTCCGCTGTCGGGCCACCTGCGGATTCAGCGGCGCGCTGCTCGCTCCCGGCGGCGCCGGTTCCTCGGCGCCCGCGCCGGCGTCATCGACCATCAGCGTTGACGGAGCCGGGCCTTCGCGCCGCATGACTTCAGCCGCTTCATCGGCGCGCTGCAGCGTCGCCATCTCTTCCTGCGGACCCGAGACGGACGTCAGGTCCCGTGACGGATCAGGGTCCGGCGAAAGGCGATCGACCGCACCCGCTTCCGGACGGACCATCGCCTCGGTGCGCGGCAGGCTCTGCGACACCGCCGGACTCCGCTCCCGCGCCGTCGACGGAGCCTGCACCTCGGACCGCATCTCCGCCTGCGGGTCCGCGATCTCCAGCGGCACGGCGGCCGGATCGGCTGGCCCCGTGTCCGTCCGCGCGACGGGTGTCGGCACATCGGCCTCCGGCGCCGGCAGCGGCGTCGTCTGCGGGGTGGGCACGGTCGCGACCGCCAGCGGATCGGGACGCATCAGCGGTGCTTCCGTCTCCGGCTGCACTTCGCTCGTCGTCCGTTGAACGGGGGGCTGAATCGTGTCCGGCAGCTGTTCCCACACCGGGGTCTCGCCCGTCTTCTCCGGCTCCGGCTGCACGAACGGATCATTCACCGTCTCGACACGGAACTTCTCGGGACGCGTCTGCTCCTGCGTCGCCGCGTAGGTGCGGTTCAATTCCGCTTCCGGCCAGAGTGCGACGATCCCACACGCCAGCGAGATGTGCAGCAGAATCGAGAACACCAGCGTCTTGGACGACACCCGGCGCTTCCCCCACCGCGTCCCCAGCATCGTCAGCAGGTGGGCCGTCGCCAGCACGAACCCGGCGCACAGCAGCAGTACCAGCAGCGGCTGCACAATGGCGGCGCCGAGCTTCACCAGCTCCCAGCGCTCCGCATGCAGATCGAGTGCCAGCATCATGGGGCCGAACCGCTTCCCACCTCGTTCGCCAGTTGGACGTTGCCGATCCCCGCCCGGTGGCAGATGTTCAACACCGTCATCACATGCTGATACGGCCCGTCGTGGGCGCCCCGGATCAGCACCGACTGTTCCTTGAAACGCCCAGCCGCCTCGGACAGGTCTGCTTCCAATTGTTCGAGCGTTCGCGGCTCGCGTCCCAGAAAAATCGCGCCGTCGCGCGAAATATTCACGACCAACTCATCCGGCAGGCTCGTGAGCGGCCGCGCCTCAGTCACCTCCGGCAGGTCGATCTCGTACTGCCGCTCGTTCTTCGTGAACTCCGTCCCCACCAGAAAGAAAATGACCAGCTGCAGCACCACGTCGATCATCGGCGTGAGGTTCAGGCTCGGCTCTTCGACGGATTCGATCTTCAGCGGCATGGACGCAATCCCGCACGGCGGCAATGCAATCAGGATACCACCTCGGCCGAAATCCGGGGAGTCGAACTGCCGCTCAGCGGTTTCGGCAGGCGTTGGGAGCTGCAGAGACTGACGCAGAGCGAATTGGTGCGATCGTAGCACCGGCAATCGGCAGACAAAGGCCTCAGCTGCAGGCCCACCCAAACGCCACAATGTGATGATGGATCGGGCACTGTGTAATGTGACCAATTCCGCAATCACCGAACATAAAAGGAATGTGGTCCTCTGAGTCGAGCTGCATCACAAGTTCCATTTCAGCACCGCATTGCGGGCACACTGGATACTCAACACCCTGCACCCAGCGGGGCCAGCCGCCCAGCTTGTCCTGTTCCGCCGCCACCACATGGTGCTGAAGGTGATTGATGTATGCTGATCCGACCAGGTGGAGCCTCAACTCGTCGCACCAGAATTCCATAGGACGGAACGGCACCTCGCCGAAATGATAGTCGAATCTGAGGCCGAGTCTTTCGTGCTCGGCTGGATCGGGGACGTCGGAAATGGGAGTCCAACCGGAGATGGTCTTCCGAGGAAAACGATTCAGATTGCTTGTCGCCGGCTGAACGACCTCCCGTCGGACACTTCGGCACAGCGAAGAATGGTTGGCAAATGCTTCCCAGCCGCGGTCGCAACTGTCGGTCGCCACACAGTAGAACAGCTGCAGGAGTTCGGTCCCGTGCCGTTGCGTCGGCAAGTTCGCAAGGTCCAACTGCAGCAGCAGCTCCATAGGGACTCGACACGACTGACAGCGGGGCCAATCTTCGTCAAGTCGCAGGCTCGGGATTCCACTGAATGTGGAAATCGCGTCTGCGTGATCTTCGACGCAGACCTGTGGTCGCCAACCTGTTCGGCGATGCTTCGCGATCCACGGTTCCAGCGCAACGAGCGCAGCTTCGGGCGTGATGCTCATCGCCCTCGATCCTGAACTGATACAAACCGGCAAGAAAGACTTGTGCCCTACAAGACCGCGGCTGAACTGCGCACACGCACTTGGCACTTCTGTTTGCATCTGATCGCGCGTGTGCCGCTCCCTTCGTCGACCTCAGGATACCAGCATTCTCGTCCGGCTGGGAATCCGAATCTGTCGGCCGAAACTCGGGGAGTCGAACTGCCGGAGAGCCGTTCGGCGAGCGTTAGGAGCAGCAGGGACTGACGCGGAGCGACTCAGCGCGCCGATCGCCGCACCCGCAATCGGCAGACAAAGGCCTCAGCGGCATGCCCACGCCAACGCCACAAAGTGATGATGGATCTTCGAGAACGCTTACATCAGCCGAGTGAACCGCTTGATGAAAGTCCGGATCGTCCCGTTGTTCCGCTCGACATCCGAGATGCATATCGTGCTGCTGAAGTCCTCCAGCCCGAACACCCGACGGCCGTCGCTGTCCACCATCGTCGGCGGGCCGTAGCGCCCGGGCTGGCCGTTGATTCCGGAGAGGAAAGTGGCGGGATCGTCGGCTGATCGCTCCGCGGGCTAACCAAAGTGATCTAGGGGTGACGATCCCGCCACCAAAGCCTAACCCGCTGCGTCCCGGAACTCTGATGCGATCCAGCGCATTCAGGGGAAGTCAGGAGGGGCGGCGACCGGGCGCAGAAGACGGCGCGTTCAGCCGACGGCCATCAGACGAACGGTGTCGAACGTAAACACCGGCGTGCGACCGTAGAGCTGCTTCAGCGGCTTCGGGGCCGACCTGTAGAAGTCCTGCTCCGCGGTCGGCGTGCCGTCCGGTTTGCGGTAGTGCGACGGAGCATGGCGCAGGAACGCAACCGTCAGCTCGTGGACCGAGAGCCCGGTATCACTCTGTGGTTCGCCGGGCCCGCTCGGCAGCCGCCCCGTCGCGATGTATTCCGCGACGATGCGGCGGTAGCGCGTGTCTGTCTCCAGATCGTCCCACCGGCCGCAGCAGAAGTCCCGGCCATGGATGCACACCCGGTCCTGATCGCTGGCCCTATGGTGCACGAGACCCGGAGTGCTGAGATTCGTGCTTGCCATTGAAGCGACCCTCCCCGGCTTCTTCGGCACGAGGGTGGGACTACCCTCCTTTTGCCGGTCTGCCTGTCGGGATTTCAGGTCGCCGACCGAATGTTGGTCAGGCTCGCAAGTGTTAGATTCTCCGTGCTTTAGAATTGCCCAAGACAGGACTTGAACCTGTACGGGGAGTGAATACCCCACTAGGCCCTCAACCTAGCGCGTCTGCCAATTCCGCCACTTGGGCTTGTCGCGCCGGGACGCGACTGCGAGCGCGAAATCCTATCGGCCCTGACTCGCTCCGGCAAGCGTCCTCCGGCGATCGTTCGCACGCAACTCGGACGCCTGCCGGACTCCAGTTCGGCAGCCGGCCACCAGCCTCCCGTCACTGGCCCACGGCTTCGATGGCCGCCTGCTGAAACGCGTCGCGAATCGCCGACGCATCGCTGTTCCCCAGATCGGGACGCTGAATCAGCAGCACGAAGATCAGCCCCCGTTCGGGATCGATCCACGCCTGGGTGCCATACGCCCCGCCGTGTCCGAACGTCCCCGCAGACAGGAGCCGCGAAACCCCCTGAGGTTCGCGCACCACGCACCAGCCGAGTCCCCAGCCGTTTCCCGGCGTGAAGCCCGTCTGCAATTCCCCCGTCTGCACCGTTGTCATCTGCTCGACGGCGTCCGGCGAAACAATTCGCTGGCCGTCGAGTTCGCCGCCGCGGAGCACCATCTGATAGAAGCGGACGAGGTCGGGTGCGGTCGAGAACAGTCCGCCCGACGGGGCCGCGACAATGCCGGCGCCCGCCTCGGGTTCAGGGGTGACGTACTTGTGCTCTGCCGGAACCAGCGCCGACTTGTCATCGTTCAACTTGTACAGCGTGGCGAAACGGGCGTACTGCCCGTCGTTCAGGTGGAATGTCGTGTCCCGCATGCCGAGCGGTTCCGTGATCCGCTCCCGCACGAACTTGTCAAACGGCATCCCGGAGACCACTTCCACCACCCGGCCTGCCACGCTCAGCCCGTACCCGTACTGCCACTTTGTGCCCGGTTCAAAGTTGAGAGGCTGCGCGGCAAGATCGTAGGCCTGCACCTCCAGTGAGCGGGTGTCTCCCCCCTCCGGCCACGAAGGCGTGGCCAGTCCGCTCGTATGCGTCACCAGGTGCTGGATCGTCATCACGTTCTGGGCGGGAGTGCGATCCGGGCCGATGACGAGTTTCTCGTACTCCGGCAGGTACTTGGAGACCGGATCATCCACTGACAGCTTCCCCTCATCCTGCAGGATCATCACGGCCGTTCCCGCGATCGGCTTCGTCATGGACGCGATCCAGAACAGCGTGTCAGGCGTCATCGCGCGACCCGACTCCAGATCCGCCTGTCCGACGGCGCCCAGGTGCAGAATCCGGTCGCGATCGGCGACCAGGGTCACTGCACCGGAAAGCTGGTGAGAATCCACGAACGTCTGCAGTGACTGATTGACAGATTCAATCGAAGGCGCAGCGTCCTGGGCACGCACACTCGTCGCCGCCGTCGCCGCGGCGATCAGACACATCAGCAGAGCGAAACAACGTTTCGGCATGGTCCATCTCAGCAATGGGGACTGGGGTTTGAAAACATTCGCAATCGGCATCGGGACGTGGAGACCGTTGACTTCAGATCCGTGTTACGGGTCTTCAACATCCGTCTGTTCGAGAATCGGTGCGGCATTCGGGTTCGGCGAAGCGGACGAATATCGCACCGCAACCGTCGTCGTCGGATTCCCGTCGGCGTCGGTGTCGAGCACGCGCCGCCCCTCTGCGGTGAAGTGTTGTCGCTCATCCCCGCGCATCCGCGTCCAGCCACTCAAACGGCCAAGAGCGTCGTACTGGTACTCGTCCCGCCAGTCCTTGCGGCTCACGACGAACGGGTCGGCGTAATTGTCGTTGTACGTGATCGACTCGATTCGCCCCTGCTCATCGTACATCCGCTCCTCGTTATCCGGGCAGTAGAACGATACGAACGCCGGGGCCGACCAGGCCTGACCGGTACTCGCGAAGCAGGCGATATCAACCCGGTTGGTCTCCAGTTCCGATCCCGGAGTCACCGGAAACCGCTCGTGCCAAGCCACCGTCAGCTCGACTCGCGAATGATTCTCATCAAGTGGAGTGATCGTGACATGATCCGCACGACCCTGCAGCAGCGCCCAGCGGAACGTGAGCGGCGTCTTCTGCGGACTGAGACTTCCGGCGGCCGAGACGATCATCGTTCGCTCCCGCGCCGAACCGCGCAGGACGCGCGCGATCGCCGCCGGTGAGTCCAGCAGCCGCTCGTTGGGAACCGGATCAAAGTAGTCGCGACCCTGGACAAACTCGACCTCCTCCTCGACCTGCAGCAGGGGCACGGCGGGGATCTCGTCGACAGTCATCGCATGGGCCAGCGTAACCATCCGCTCGGCCTCCACGTCCTCGCCACGAAAGACTACGGGATGGGCCGCTCGCGTGAAGTAATCCTCCTCCGTTGCCACCGGCCGATTGCTCCGCCGGAAGATCATCTGCAGTGTCGGCGCCAGCAGGTTCTCCTCAACGAGCCGCTGCTTGACCTCCGGCTGGAAGGCCGCCAGTGTCAGCGCGATCGCCTGCATAAACGGCTGATCCGTGTAAGAGGATCCCTGTGAAGTGATGCAGTACGGCGTGTTGGTGAAATACACATCCCCATGTCCCCCCGGGTCCTCTCCCCGCCGGCCGTTATGCCCCGGCAGGTGATCGTGATGACAGGGATAAATATAGAGTTGATTGCGCGAGTACTGATGGACCAGCAGCCCCAGCGCCCGCTGGTCGGAAACCGCCAGCCGCGGCATGCTTCGCCAGTAAGGTCCCCCGGTCCAGGCCACCGAGGCGTTCCCCAGGATCACGCCCGAATGCACTAGCCTCGTCGGCAGGCCGCTCTGCAGATTCAGCAGCCTGGCCTCCGGGCCGTACTCAATCCGGTTCAGCAGCGGAAACAGCTCGCGCGACAGATCGGAATGGTCCCCGTCCCGGTTGTCGTACAGGTCGCCGTGATGCCCCGCGGCCGTCCCCGCGCTCCACCATTCCCGCACCTTGTCTCCCGCCGGCCCCTCCAACCTGCACAGCGTCTGCTCCGGTCCGGGCTCCGGCTGCTCCTGAAACAGCGGGACAAATAGCCCTGAACGCGGATCAATCGCCGTATTGGCATCGGCAACCAGCGCAACGCCATCCGTGACTTCCGCCGGCGCAACCGCAAGCGTCGGGCGGACACCCGTCGCATTCCGGACCAGTTCGACGACCTCGCCGAACCGCTCGTCCGATCGCAGCGATGCAAGGTCCGCGTCGGATTGGACATGTTCAACATTGTTGAACCCATGCTCCGCCGCCAGACGCAACTGCTCAAACGCCGCCTCTCCGTCCCCCTTCCGGGCAAACACGCACGCCAGGTTGTAGTAGCCGTCCGGCGAAAACGGGAGCTTCTCGACGTACTCCCGGGCGGCCGCCTCGGCCGCATCCAGATCATCCGCCTCGAAGGCCGCGGTCAGCTTCTGCTGCAGCGGCACGCCAACGCTCTGCAGCCGCGCCGTCATCGCCAGCGGGCCGAGCGCCTCCGCGTCCGCTGCCGGCTCGCTTTCGTCCGCTGCCAGTGCCCCCACGGCGACAGCAACAATCAGAGACAGCGGGAGCAATCGGTACATCGTTCCGCAATCGATCCTCTTGGCGTGACGCGTGGCCGCCGATGCTACCACACGCCCACCCACATTTCCCGCTCCGCTCCCCCACCGCTCGAGTCGACGCAGCCGGCTCGCTTGTGCATTTCCGCCCCGTCGATTGGGATGAGCTCTTCGAAACAACCGCCGTGCACGCAACCTCCCTCCCCGGCCGCGCGCCTCAGGAGTCACACGATGGCCATCGACGACAGTCTGGCGTTCGCCACGGTCCAGTCACTCGGCGACCATTGGCGCGCAGGAGATTTCACCGCCGTCGAACTCGCCGAATTCTTCCTCGATCGCTGCGAGCGCGTGGGGCCCCGGTTCAATGCCGTCGTGACCCTCACCCGCGACGAAGCCCTCGCCGCGGCCCGCCGCGCCGACGATGAACGCGCATCCGGACGGGACCGCGGCCCACTGCACGGCATCCCCTACGGAGCCAAAGACCTCCTCGCCGTCCGCGGCTATCCCACCACCTGGGGCGCGCCCCCCTTCCGCGACCGAGTCATCGATCACGACGCAACCGTGATCCAGCGGCTGCGCGACGCCGGCGCCGTGCTCGTCGCAAAGCTCTCCATGGTCGAATGCGCCGGCGGACTCGGGTACCGCCAGGCAAACGCAGCCCTCAATGGACCCGGCCTCAACCCCTGGGACCCCGCCACCTGGAGCGGCGGCTCGTCCAGCGGTTCCGGTTCGGCCGTCGCCGCCGGCATCGTCCCCTTCGCCATCGGTTCCGAAACGTGGGGGTCCATCATGACGCCGGCCGCGTATTGCGGCGTCACTGGCCTGCGACCCACCTACGGCCGCGTCAGCCGACACGGCGCGATGGCCCTGTCCTGGACCATGGACAAGCTCGGACCAATGGCCCGCTCCGCCGAAGACTGCGGCCTCGTGCTCGCGGCAATCGCCGGACTCGACCCCGCCGACGACTCGACCGTCGATCGTTCCTTCGCCTGGCCCGACCCCGAATGCCGTCCCCCCTTTCGCCTCGCCACCTTGCGCGGAGCCGCCGACAACGTCCAGCCCGAAGTGGCCGCGAACTTCGCCGAATCCCTCAAAGTGCTCGGCGCCGTCGGCTCCTTCGAGGAAGTGGAGCTTCCCGATCTCCCCTACGATCAGGTCGCCGCGCTCCTCATCTCCTGCGAAGGGGCCGCGGCCTTCGAAGACCTCGTCATCTCCGGCCAGATCCAGCAGATGGCCGCCGACGAGGACCGCTGGCGGATCTATGCCGACCTCGCCATCCCCGCGAAAGACTACATCCGGGCCCTGCGGCTCCGCACAAAGATCCAGCAAGCCCTCGACGGCCTGCTCGCGCAATACGACGCCATCGCAACCCCCACCCTGGTCAGCGTCTCCGGCCCCGTCGCACTCCCCTTCGCCCAGTGGCGCAGAGGGTTCACGTCAACCAGCATCGGCGGCGCAGGCAACGCCGCAGGCGTCCCCGCCCTCTCAGTCCCCAACGGCTTCGGCGAAGCAGGACTCCCCACCGGACTGCAACTCGTCGGCCGCGCCTGGGAAGAGCACCGCTTGCTCGCAATCGCACACCACTACCAGCAGCACACCCCCTGGCACCAGCAGCATCCGGACGTCTAAAGAAGCCCGCCGGATTCGACAATCGCTGCACGCCGCTCCCCAAACACCGCTTCCGTCGCGCGCCACGTCCGCTCGCCCGCCCCCCGCCAGAGCGCGTCGCCAGGCGTCGATCCCTCACCAACGCCCCGCCCAACAAACGGCGTGACCCATAACTCAGACCAACAACCCAACCGCGACCCGAGGAACCGGTGAACCCCGCAACCCGTCTGCGGTTAACTCTCAAACCAATCCGCATCCCCTTCTTCCCTTTCCGTCCCTTCCGTGTATTCCGCGTATTCCGTGGTCCCCCCCCCGTTCCGCAGGCCAGCAACATGTCCCCCACGCCATCCCCCAGCTACGACCTCGAAATCTTCTACGACGGCGACTGCCCTCTCTGCCGCCGCGAGATCAGCATGGTCCGCCGCCTCGATCGCCGCGCCCGCCTCCGGCTCACCGACATCGCCGCACCCGATTTCAGCCCCGCCTCCTACGGACTCTCCATGGCCGACTTCATGGGACAGATCCAGGGCCGCCTGCCCGGCGGCGAGTGGGTCGCCGGCGTTGAAGTCTTCCGCCGGATGTACGCCGCCATCGGCGGCCGCTGGCTCGTCCCCGTCACCCGCCTCCCCGTCATCTCCCACCTGCTCGACTACGGCTACCGCGTCTTCGCCCGCAACCGCCTCCGCTGGACCGGCCGCTGCAACGCCGCCTGCACGCTCGACTCCGCGCCGACCAGCCCCCCCCGAACCTGATGGACACCCCTTTCAGACCCGTCACACTAGCCCGAAGCGCAAGCGAGGGAGGGCTCCTGCAGCTTGCGACCCCCCTCCCCCATGACGGGCCTCATCAGCTTCGTGCAGGTCAACCACTTTCCAAAGAACGCCACTTTCAGAACCGTCACACTAGCCCGAAGCGCCAGCGAGGGAGGCCGGCTGGCTGCTGAACTCAAGCCCTCGCTCGCGCATCGGACCAGCGCATGTCAGAACGGACAATAAACCGCCTGAAACACCTGTCGAACCACCCCGGCTGGATCCCCCTGCTGGTGTTCATCATCGTCACCTGGTGTGCGGCCCTCATCGGCATGCAGTACCCTCCCGACGCTTGGTACCGACAGCTGGAGCGCCCCCCCCCTTCGCACCCCCCGACTGGATCTTCGGCCCCGTCTGGACCATCCTCTACACGGCGATGGCCATCGCCGCCTGGCTCGTCTGGCGCCGCCGCCCCCAGCAGTCCGTCACAGCCCCCATGCTCGCCTACGGAACCCAGCTCGCCTTGAACGCCGTCTGGTCCCCCCTCGTCTTCGGCGCCCACCGCATCGACGCCGCCCTCATCAACATCCTCCTCCTCTGGTCCGCCATCGCCGCCACCACTCTCCTCTTCTGGACCAGATCCCGCCCCGCCGCCACCCTCCTCCTCCCCTACCTCGCCTGGGTCACCTTTGCCACAGCCCTCAACTACGAATTCTGGCGCCTGAACGCCTGAGGCGCACGACACCCCAATCAAGGTGTGCCACGGCTGTGTCAGCCGTGCGAATGCAAAGTGCGCTATCGACTGCTCTACCAACCCCTCCTCATTCCAAACCCGCGCGGCGAATCTTCACGTCCCATCAGTCTGACGGCGGCGACTCGCCGGCAATCACTCGAAAGCCCTCATCGATCTCCCGCGGCGATGGACGCACCAGCCGATCGATCACCGCTCCATCCCGCATGAAAATCAGCGTGGGCCACAGCTTGACACGGAACGAGCGGCCGAGCGGCTTCCCCTTCCCGTCTTCGATCGCCAGGTGCTGCACCTGCGGATACTTCGCGAGACTCCCGGCCAGCTGAGACTGAATCGCCCGGCAATGGGGACACCAGCTCGCCCCAAACTCCAACACGATCGGCCCCGCCATCCGGTCGACCTCTTCCCGACTCGGCTCAATCACAACTGAGTTTCCGCCTGTTCCCCATCTTCTTCGGCGCCCACCGCATCGACGCCCCCCTCATCGACATCCTCCTCCTCTGGTCCGCCATCGCCGCTACCACCCTCCTCTTCTGGACCAGATCCCGCCCCGCCGCCACCCTCCTCCCCTACCTCGCCTGGGTCACCTTCGCCACAGCCCTCAACTACGAATTCTGGCGCCTGAACGCGTGAGACCCGCCCCCCCCTTAACGTGTGTCATGGCTAAGTCAGCCGTGCCCGACACAGCACCGGCGTTTAGCGCATCCCGAAGCACGCAACACCTACCCCGCGCCCACGCGGGCCACTCACGTGCCGCACACCGGCGCTCACCGATCACCATGATACCAGCACAGAAAGTTCTCAACCTGCGCTGGGCGAAGTCGCTTCAGCGGCGGCGGAAGACTTTCCACAATCCGCCATCGGCAAATCGGCGAGCGCGTGATCGGCAGCTCGAATCGCTTCGCCCCCTTCAGGGCGCCACGGTGCAGGTAGACATACTCCGGTTCCAGGTCCAGCCTCGCACCGATCCGCAGTGCGGCATCGTACTGGCACAGCTCGCCGAACCCCGCGACGGGGTCGGTGATCTCCTTGACCGCAGCCAATAGCTCTTCGAATGAGGCGCACGCCTTGAGTTGACGGGCGCGAACCCGCAGCGCCTTCGCCGCCTGCTCGCAGACGTTCCTCCCCGGCATCGTTTGGTGCGAGTTCATCTTTCCCGCCGCGTTGAGTCCGCAGGCCGCCAGGTGAATTGTTTCCAGAAATGGCCGCCGAGCGTCCCGATAGAAATCGAGCTCCGCGTCGGTGCGGTGAAAATCCTCCTTGCACTCCGCAACGAGCGCTGCCAGATCATTCTTGCTGCCCCGCCGCGGTTTGCAGCCCATGTTCGGAACACCTCGCGTGCTGTGAAAACGCTGAGTGCGGTCACATTCAGCCCACCGGGTTCCACCCCTGGGCCGCGGCTCGTCTGCGTCCATCACCTCGCAAACGACATCTCCGAATGCTTCTGAATGATGAACTCCGCGGTGCTCACGTGCCCCGGCAGCAGCGTCCCGCAGTCGTGGATGCCCTTGAACGTCGACAGGATGTACTCGGCATCGTCCCGGTTGATGCCATAAAGATGGAAAAAAGCAGCGTCCAGTTCCGCCATCAGTTGGGCCCGTTCGGCTTCGTCCCACTTGTTCAGCCGTCCGCCGTACTCCTGAAAGCTCCCGCCGGTGAACCCGCACGCCTCCGCCAGTGGGAGCATGTCCTCAGCCGTACAGGTGAGCTTCAACACCCGCTCGCTGATCCACGCCTCCAGCGTCGTAGCGGGGTCCCAGCGGCAGGGCTTGGCGAATACATCGGGCGAAATCGTGGGGATCTGCTCGACGATGAAGAAGTTGAGGTGAAGGTTGCTGATCTTCTGACGGATGATGAAGTCGTAGGCAAAGCTGTTCAGATTCCCGATGAGGCAGCATTCGTGCCGTGGAGTTGCCGTCGTCAGAAGAATCGGCGCTGAATTGACGACACCGACAAACGGAGTGAACGCCGCGATCATCGTCCGCTGATTTGTAGGACTGGTCACATCCTTGATGCAGAGCAAATGGGATAGCTCCCTGTCGGTTACATTTGAAACGTGCTCCTCCTCCACCCAGAACCGCGGCGTCGCGAAGTGCTCCGGATTTTGATGGTGGACGAGGTCAGTCGATTCCGTCTGCCCCTGCCGCACCCAGTTTCCCTTGTCCGTCACCACGTTGGCCGCGCGGTGATCGTACGCCTGCAGCATTTTCGCTTCATACAGCGGCAGGCAGGTTCGCTTTCCCTTCACCCAACGGTTTCCCTGCGGCTTAAATCTCTGCTGCTTCAACGAATTCGGCTCCAGGAACAGTTCGGCGTCGTTGGTCTGGTGGAACATCGTCTTGAAAGTGATGCCCCACGGATTACCGGTCGGGCCCTTTCTGCGGCGATCGATCAGCACGCCGACGCGGCGATAGATGGCCTTCGTGATGTTCGCGTCCCGCTTCGACCGGAAAATCGGGCACGTGCGGGTATTAGGATTGAGGAGCGCGATATCGGCCGCACTCAGTGGTATATGGCGTTTCGGATCTTCCAGCTCCTCCACACGGTGCAGGAAGAACGCGAAATCCGCCTCGTCGCAACCGGCCCCCTCGCCGCCGAAGTTCAGGATGCAGAACTTGAAGCGATTGTCGATCTCCGGAAAGAACTTCTTCAGGCGGTTCTCGAAGTCAAACAGTTTGTGGAGCCGCCCGGTTTCGGCAATGGCCGCGAAGAACTCCTTTGTCGTGTTGTCGGACGCAATCCCCGAAGGCACCAGCAGCCCCACTCGTCCGTGCGGCGCGACCAGCTGCGACGCCAGCTCCGCGAACACGGCGTACGTATTGATGTCCCCTTTTCCGGTCAGCGGATACGCACCGCTCTTGCGGCAGTAATCGAGCAGTGCCCCCGCGGACTCCAGCGCCTCTTGATACCGCGAGTACAGTGCCGGGTCGTCGCTCTCCAGCTTGGCTACCAGCTTCCGCCGCGTGGCCGCATTCGTCGCCGTCGCGATTTCCGGTGCTGGCAGCGAAAAGAACTCCCTTTCCTGCAGCTTGATCCGCTCCCACGGCGGGTTTCCGATCACGCAGTCGAATCCCGATTCCTCCCGCTCGAATACCACCGGGAACCGCGCCCGCCAGTCGAACCCCGCCGGATGCACCTCCACATCGTGCACCAGCGAGTTCCCGTGCACGATGTTCGCCGACAACGTCTCTAGCGTCTGTCCCGGCGCGGCGGACCGGATCCACAGGGCCAGCTGCGCGATCTCCACCGCCTCGGGCGACAGGTCCACGCCGTACAGGTTCTCGCTCAGTATGAAGTGCGGCACCTGCTGCGCCAGCTCCCGCGCATCCGGCTCACCCGCCTCCTCCAGATGCCCGATCACCTCCAGGTACCGCTGCTCCAGCGCGCTGTACGCCTGGAACAGAAACGCCCCCGATCCGCACGCCGGGTCCACAATCTTGAGGTTCCGCAGGATCGTCAGGCACTCCCGCCAGAACCCCGCTGCCGCCGGAAAAACCCGCTTCGCCGCCTCCTCCAACGTCCCGCCGTGCCCGACCGCCGCCTGCTGGAACCGCTCATCAATCAGTTCGTCCACCGTGTACTGGACGATCCGCAATGTGAGTTCTTCCGGCGTATAGTAGATCCCCAGCCGCTTCCGCTTCGCGGACTGCGGCATCTCGGCGTATTCGCGAGCCTTCTGAGGGCTCCCCCCGAACAGCCCCGTCTCCTTGAGCTTTTCGAGTTCGGTGATCGACCGCTCGAACAGCGCGCCCAGCACGTCGAGATTCACTTCATCCGCGAAGTCGAACCCGCCCACGGTGTGGAAGAAGTTCGTCCACGGGTCGTCCGGCAGTTCCAGGTTGTCCACCGGATGCACGGCGAACAGCCCGCCGTTGTACCGGTTGATGCCGTGCGTCTGGCTGCCGTTGTCGATGAACCGGAACAGGTTCTTGAAGTTCTGCCAGCGGGGATTCGTGACAGCGTAGAACCCGTTGGCCTGCCGCGCCTTCTTGATCGACCCTTCCGGAAGCAGCCCGCGATCCTCGCAGAAAGCAATAAACATGATCCGGTCGAACAGCCGCTGCGCCATCTCGATCGCCATGTCGAGCGGATGCTTCAGCTCAAAGTGCAGATGCGCAATCAGGTCAGTCCGGTTCTTGGAGTACGCCTCGAACAGCTCGTCGCTGACTTCGCGCTGGCGATCAGTGGACCGTTTCAGTAGCGCGACCGCGCGCGGCTCCTGCTTCAGTTTTCGTTCGATCAACCCTTCGCGCTGGAACAGCACGTAAAACCGTCGGAACTCCGCCGGATCGCGCAACGACTGCAACGTAAAGTGCTCATACTTCCGCTTGGTAGAGTTCCGCTCGTACAACCGGAAGCTGACGTAGTTCGAAACGATGCCCCAGCGGCATTCGGGAGGAGTGTTGTTGAGATAATGCCAGCACTGGTCAACGGCTGTGCGTCCGCCGGACCGGTCGCGGTCCAGATGTACCTTGGGGCCTTTGAGTTCCACGACCGCGAGCGGGCAGACATCGAGTCCGGGACCGAAGCGGCCTAGGATGGCGTCGGGAGTGTCGCCGCCGAACGATTGATGCTGCAGCCGCTGCCAGTCGGAGGCCCCGTCGATTGGGCCTGCATATCCCAGCGCATCGCCGAAGACTTCTGCCAGGAAGTCTCCCTGCATCTGCGTCTCTTTTAGCTTTCCCAGCGTGCCGCCAGTCTCCAGGTCGGCCCACTTTACGAGGACGGCGTGCGCAGCGCTGATCGCCGATTCGTCGAACGTCTTCTTCGTCGCCTCCTCATCCAGATATCGCGCCAAAATCAGGCGGTCGGTCTTGGGCTGCCGCTGCGCAACGGTCGGGTCATTCGGGAAGAGCGAGGAAGCCGGCATCGCCACGCACAGCACCGGATAAAGGGGATCAGGACGCCGCACAAGATCGGAAACGACCGTTCAGGTTGCAAGCGAGTTCACATGCCGGGTGCGACTGGCTCTGCCACAACTGCTGCCGGATCGCATGTGTTACCGCGTCCTTATCTCAATCGGCACGTCCGAATGAACCCTGCCGACATAGCCTCATCGCGGGGTGGTACAGGTTGGAACAACCTGTGTGCGCAGCACGGGAAACCGCTCCTGTGCGCCCAATCGAGGATGGCCCCGATCCCCGCGTCCGGGTCTGCGGTCCACCGCTTCAACGAAGCCGGGCCCCCCCTATCCGTTGACGCACGTCGTTACGGTTCCGCGCCTGCTCCCACCGCCTCTCCCAATACCACTCCGGGACCGCATGGGCCGACACAGCCTCATCGCAATCTGCGCGTCCGCACAAACCCCCTCCGTTTCCTCCGCGGCCTTCTGTAAACCCCTTCCCGCACCCCCGCCCTCCCGCCGCCCGCTCACCCCGCGGCTCCAATCCGCTACCGCGCCCGCCGCTTGACCGCATAACCGTACGGAATCGGCCATGACGGATCCGCGCCGAGTTCTTGCTCCGCCTTCAATGCCCAGTACGGCTCCCGCAGCAGTTCGCGAGCAATGAACACCAGATCCGCGTCGCCGCCGGTCACGATTTCGTTCGCATAACCCGCCTCGGTAATCAGACCGACGGCGCCGGTCGGGATACCCGCCTGCTGACGGATCGCACGGGCGAACTGCACCTGATAACCCTTGCTCACCGGGATGCGCGCCTTCGGCGTCAGTGCCCCCGACGAAACATCGATCAGGTCGACGCCCAGCTCCTTCAACTGCCGGGCCAGCACGATCGATTGCTCAACGTCCCAGCCACCCTCCACCCAGTCCGTCGCCGAGATTCGCACGAACACCGGCAACTCCTCGGGAACCCGGCGTCGCACCCGTTCGGCCACGCGTAACGTGAGTCGCATCCGATTGTCGAGGCTGCCGCCATATTGATCTGCCCGCCGGTTGCTGAGCGGCGAGAGAAACTGGTGCAGGAGATATCCATGGGCCGCGTGCACTTCCAGCACCCGGAAGCCGGCCGTTAAGGCCCGCGCTGCGGCAGCCTCGAACTGATCAACGATCGCATCGATCGCGGCATCGTCCAGCGCCGCCGGCGGCGGGTCCCCCTCGTTGAACGCCAGCCCGCTCGGCCCGACCACCTCCCAGCCCCCCCGGTCGGGAGACAGGAATGCCCCGCCGTTCCAGGGCGCATCACAACTCCCCTTTCGACCGGCATGAGCCAGCTGAATGCCGGCACTCGCCCCCTGGTCCTGGACGAATCGGGCGATCCGCGCCAACGGCTCAACGTGTTGATCTCCCCAGATTCCCAGGTCTCCGGGCGAAATCCGTCCTTCGGGCGTGACCGCCGTCGCCTCGACCATCACCAGCCCGGCGCCGCCGACCGCCCGGCTTCCCAGGTGCACCAGGTGCCAGTCGGAAGCCAGACCGTCCCGCGAGACGTACTGACACATCGGGGACATCACGATGCGATTGCGGAACGTCACTCCGCGGATCGTCAACGGTGTGAGCAGGTCGATTTCCGGGACTTCCCGGTCATGGTCCGTGCCCGCCGGGCACCCTTGGCCCAGTCGGGCCTCATCCACATCAAGTCGGCTCGAAGGAGAGTCTGGCATTGACTGGCCTCTTCAGGCGGATGAGCGTCATTCTCAATTCGAGATCCGCCAGACCGGTTGCGTTCGTCGTCAGTCGGTGCAATTGCAATACCATCAGAATGGCCCGAAGCGCCAGCAGGGAAGTGCGATTCTGGCCCGCATTGGATCGCTCCCTCGCACGTCCGCCTCCTGTTGAAACCGGCTCCAGTATTGTCGGGAGCGGAAAACAATCAAGGCATTCCGAAGCTGCAACAGAGCGCTATCGGAAGGCTCCAGAGTCCATTCTGCCGTCTCGTGCGTTCAATTGGCCCACCACCCCCCCCCCCCCCCCCCTCCTGCCGCGCACCCACCCCCGATCCAGTGGACCACATCCACAACCACCACGATCGGCCCCACTCATGCCCACCCGCCGCCCCCTCCCCTGGTCTCCCACCGTCCAACTCGGCGCCAACTTCGCACCAACTTTTCACAACTTGGCGCCAACTCAGTCACGATTCACTCCCCCAGCAAGTTGAAAACCTGCAAAGTTGCCCCCCCATCCTTCCCAGGAGTTGCCGACATCAGGCTGCCATCAAGCACAAGAGTGGGGCCGCTGGGACTCGAACCCAGAACCAACGGATTATGAGTCCGCTGCTCTAACCGATTGAGCTACGGCCCCGTGAATCATTCGCAATTCGTCGACACGGCGTTGACACCCGCAACGCTTGTCTGCATCAACAAACGACTCCCGCGCGGGTGTAACCGCCGGGAGTCTGACACGACCCGGGCGTTGAGAGCCGAGGCGATGCAGTGGCAGATGCTACCACGTCGCGCCGAACGCGAAAACCTTACCCCAGAAAGCACGACGGGGCGCTGGACAGAGAAAGGTCAATGATCAGTTGCGCTCACTTCTGCCCTCGGACACAAGGTTATCAAGTTCATCCACCGACTGAATTCGACCAGCCGCCCGGCCTCGCGTGCGCCAGCTTCATCACGAAGTCCTGCGTCGTTCAGGCGGTGTCAAAAATGTGTCCATGCTCGCGCTACTGTTTCTCCGCGAACGCGTACAGGTGGCCTTCGGTGCGGATGTAAATCGTGTCGTCGGCGATGGCGGGAGTGGCCGCGACCCGTTCGCCGAGCGCAGCGTTCTTCATCACAAGCTCCGGCTCGTTGCCGCCGGCTTTCACGACGGTCACAACCCCATCCTCCAGGGACACGAAGTAGATGTTGCCGTTCGCCGCGACCGGCGATGCGTAGTAGCGGCCGCCTTCCGCGCCGCGCTTCATGTAGATCTGCTCACCCGACCTGACGTCGTAGGCGGTGACGATGCCTCCGTCCTTCACCATCACGTACTGTCCCTGGTACGCGATTGCGGACGGAATGTATGGCAGGCCCTTCGTCTGCTTCCACAGCATTTGCGATTCGGCGACTTCGCCGCTGACACCCGGCTCCAGCGCAAACGCCGCGTTCGCGCCAGCCCTCATGAACTCCTCGATGGCCTCGTGCTCATCGCGCGTGATCGCGCTGTCGCTGTTGGCGTCCTGCGCATCGAAGAACCCCTGAAAGGCGGCCTCCGCCTCTTCTCGCGACAAGGCGCCGTCGCCGTCCTTGTCCAAATCCTTCAGCAGGTCGTCGTAACGGGGCATCTGGGATTCAGGATCATCCGGTCCGCCCGGCGACCAGCCGGCAAACAGCAGCATGCCGTCCAGCGTCACCGGCGATGAACAGCACCCGGAAGGGATTCCCGAGACCGACCACGTTTCTTCTCCGGACTTCAGGTCATAGGCGACCATCCGCGCATGCCCCGCCGTCACGATCTGCTTGCCTTGCGGCGTCTCCCACACGACAGGCGTGCTGTATGAGACCGGCGACTGGCGCGGGCGCTCCCACTTGAGTTCGCCGGAGGCGATGTCGATCGCGATGATCTTCGAGTCCTCCGCCGCGTCCCGGACCAGAACGACAATCCCGTCGGCGATGATCGGCGATACGCCGCTGCCGAAATTGCCCGGCAACACCGGAACGGGCAGCTCGTACCTCCACAACTCATGCCCCGCGAGGTCGTAGCAGATCAGGCCGCACGATCCAAAGTAGGAGACGATGCGTTCGCCGTCGGTCGCCGGAGTCGAGGCGGCCGGGCTCCCTTCGGCTGGGTAATACTTCTCGATCTCCGTCGCCGGCGCTTCCGCCCGCCAGGCTTCGGCGCCGTCGGCGCGGTTGTACGCAATCGTATACAGCTTGCCGTCTTCGAACGCCGTCAGGACCAGGTTGTCGCCGGCCACGATCGGCGACGAGAGCCCGCCGGGCGCCTCCACCTTCCACTTCACGTTGGTCTCCGGACCGAATTCCACCGGCGGCGTCTGTCCTTCGGCGATTCCCGACCCTTTCGGACCGCGGAACTGAGGCCACGTCGGCGCGTCTTCCGCGCAATAGCCCACCTCTGCGAATAGTCCCGCCACAATGCACGCGAGCAAGCTCTTCATGGGGATCACCTGAGGAGTGTTGAGGGGAGATGCCGTAACAGCGTCTCACTCCGTGTTTCACAATTGCGATTGGACAGTGCGAAGCCGATTGAGTTCACGGCCCACATCCGCTCGCCCGCGAATTGCCCGCGGGAACGACGAACGTGACGCCCTGTGACGAGCGCCGGGTTACTGCGGCGCGTGCGAAAACGCTTCCTGTATTGCCTGTTGCCTCTGTGCGGGAGTCAGATCCTGCTTGTGCGTCGCCAGCGACCAGGAGTGGCCGAACGGGTCGGTCACCACGCCGTATCGGTCTCCCCAGAACATGTCCTCCGCCGGCATCTTGACGGTGGCGCCGGCGTCGACCGCCCGTTTGATAGCGGCATCGACGTCTTCGACGAATCGGTGAATGGTCACCGGCGTTCCCCCCAGGGCCGCGGGCGTGCTCGACTGGCCGCCACAGTACTCGGGAAAGTCATCCACGAGATACAGGAACCGGCCGCCGATCCGCATCGAGGCGTGCATGATCCGCTTGCCGTCGGGGGCGGGCGCCCGCTGCACTTCTTCAGCGCCGAATGCCTGCTTGTAGAACTCGATCGCTTCCGAGCAGGGAGAACAGACCAAATGCGGAATCAATCCTTCATGTCCGGCAGGAATCGCTTCGGGCATCGAATTGCTCCTCTTGATGAAGGTCTGGTGAAGTCACTTACAGGCCGGGAAGCTTCTGCAAGGATAACACCGGCCTGGTGTTACTTCGGTTTGAACTCGGGCCGGATCTGCAGCGCCCACTGGAGTTGGTCGTATGAAAAGGTGAGCCGACCGCGGTTCAACGGGACCCCGACCTAATTCCCTCGACTCATTGTCGATTCCAGTCGACGCCATTCGACAGTGATCTGATTGTCGTCGGAACTTCGACGTGACGGCCTGTTCACTTAAGCACAGGTTGCGCGGCGATGTTGAATTGACACGGGCACCAGGAGCCGATGATGTTGCATGATCAGGCATTGCCCGCTCGACGCGGATTGATCGCCTCAATCCCTCGGGTCGCTGCTTGGCGATACATGATCCCTCCCCGCCGGGGGGAACGGGAGCTTTTCTGATGAAAGCGGTGTCTCAATGCCTGACCTTCGCTGCCGTCCCTCTGGCGTGGTCGCTGGCCGCGACATTCTGCTGTTCCGACGGCACAAAGGCGTTAACTCCGGATGAATTCGCGGGCATTCGCTGGAGCCGGCCAGCCCGGTGCACCCCACGAGCAGGTGCAGCCGCTCGTGGGGGACTGGACCTATAGAAGCCCAATTACACTTGACGAAGCAGGAAGCCTTCCCGGTTCACTCTGTCGCGTCAGACTGTTCTCCTTTGCACGACGGGCAGATATAGGGGGCAGGTGTCTTGACGGGCCGCTGACTGCGCTTGCGGCATATCGCACAATGCAGCCGCTTGCCCTTAAGGGCAGTCTTTAGCCGCGACTGCTTGCCCGTTCTGGAGATTCTCCTGGGCATCACAGAACCTTCGAGTCGAGACGCTGGACCTCCGCGATCCAGTGTGGCTTTACCCGCGCTGTGCTTCCAGCGCATATGTGTCCGTCGAACAATCAGTCCTGCTGGCGGTGGTCGAAGGCACTGCCGTGAGTTCTATCTGACAAGGCCAAGTCGGCAAGACTCTGCAGAACCATCCTTCAGCAAGTCGACCACCGCCGTCGAACACGTCGTTGCTGGCATCGTTCCATTCCACTTTGCCGTCGCTCCGCGTATCGACGATTGAACGCCTTCCTCAGCTCAATGCCGACAATATCTTACTCGGGCCTGTCCCAGGCGTTGAGGAGCAGGTTCTCGGGCGGAAGGAGTGGCCCTTCGTCGTTCGCTGATTCACCGTCGCCAGAGGCGGAGTGTCCTGTTATGGACCCCGAAGAATCACGCGTCCTCCGGGTAGGATTGCTGGTCGCTGCCTCTTCCGGCCGCACGGCCACCAGAACTGGAAGATGATCGGACGCGACACGGGCCAATCCAGAATTGACAACCCGGGCTTCCACAACTTCGATCGACTGACTGACAAACACATAATCCAAACATGTCAGCGGAAGAGAACTGCACCACGTCCGGTTCGGGCGACGTCGCCCGCCGGCGATTTGCGCATCCTGCAGTACGTGTCTGACTCGACCATACACCGCGGAACGTGGGCTCGCGTTCAGGTCCCCGCACAGAATCGCGTGCGATCCGCACTCGGGATGTCCGAGCCACTCCGATCCAAGCAGCCGGCCGATCTGTTCATCGCGTTCCGCGCGCGTCAGTCCCAGATGCGTCGTAATGACATCATAAGTCTGGTCGCCCGCGTCAATTTTCACCCACAATGCGCCACGCGGTTCGTGGCGGGCGCTCAGCACCGAGAATCGCTCTGCTTTCACCAGATCCATTTTCAGGCGGCTCAGAATCGCGTTGCCGTATCGCTCCTCGGTGACTTCCAGACTTGGATAAAACAGCAGCTCCATCTGCAGAGCTTCCGCGATGGCGGCTGCCTGGTCCACGCAGCCGGTTCTTTGTCGGCAGACGTCGAGTTCCTGTAGTGCGATCACATCCGGAGCGAGTTCGGCCAGAACGCGTACAATCCGTCGTGGCGAAAGTCGTCCATCCAGGCCAATGCAGCTGTGCACGTTGTACGTCACGATTCGCAACGGATCCGACGGACGCCACTGCCGAGCGTCACGCGGCGCTGCAGCGGCCACTTCATTCTGCACCAGTTCGCGCAGCGCGACCGGACGCAGCGTTCGATCCAAAGGCCGCACATCGGGTGATAAGAGCACGAAGCCGCTCGTCTCCGTCGGGCCAGGGCCGGCGTGCGCGCCATGCTCGGCCACAAATGACATTGGACGATCCTGATTGCTCCAGCCAGAGATGAGAAACTCTCCCGCGTCAGGATGATCCAGCAAGGCGGTGATGTCGGCCGCGGTCTCCGACAGAAACGGATGATGCGGCGCCAGCACGCAGTCGGCTTCGTCCGGCATCCGGTAAGTGCCGTTGGGTGTCCAGGCACGGGCCTGTCCGCGGCAGCGGGCCATCACCAGCGGGATTCCGCATTCGGAGATCAGGCGGGGAGCGACGTACTCGATTACGTCATCATTCGGCGTCTCAGGCCAGTAGACATAGCCAAGCGGCCCGATGGCGACGACGGTGGGGGCGGGTCGCTGATCCGCACCGTGGGGATCTTCGCCGCCGCCAGGTTTCTTCGCGTCTGCCACCTCCAGACTCCGATACACCGCCGTGACCGCATCCGCCACCGACCGGGAGAACCGCTGGTCGTAGATGTCTGTCGTTTCCTGCCCATGATCCGACATGACCCACACGCGGTACGCACGGCGGCGCGATCCCTGGGCGGCATTCCAGATGCGCCGCAGCGCGCGATCAATGTCCGGTAGGGCCCGGTGAGCGTAGTGCGAGCCGGGACCGCGGCGATGCGCCAGTTCGTCATACCCCAGGAAGTTTGCGTGGATGACCGGCAGTCCGCGCGTGGCGTCGGCCTCGACGGCGATGGCCGTCGTCTCACGCACCACAACATTGCCGAACATCCGACGCGGGACGAACAATAGTTCGTGCTTCCATTCCCGCCGACCGGTCCGGCTGCGAACCGCAGAGAACAGCCCGATGGCAAACTCCACAGCCAGTAACCCGATGATGCGGAAGACCGTCGCCACGTTGAGAACCAGCAGCGCCGCCTTTTTCCAGACAGCCGCATCGTCGATTGCGTCCCAGCGCATGCTCCCCGGACAGAACTGCGACTCCGCCGCGCCCCCGGAGTAGATGTCGCAGTACGCGCTGCCTCCGGATAGCAGTCCGGCGCCCTTCGCGGCCAATTCATCCTGGATCGTCGTGGCGATCTCGGGCTCAACCATCTCAACAATTTTCCCGCTGCGATGGTCTCGAAAGCTGAATGCCGGCACCGCCTGACGCTCGCCGTAGAACAACTCGCCCAGGACCGCGGGCGTCGTCGCCGGCTGTCCGGAATACAAGGTGTGCAGGTGATGCCGCTCGCGGCGGAGTAACTGGCTGACAAACGGCATTCGCCCCTTCTTCAGTGCTCGCTCGAGTTCGACGCGCGACAGCCCGTCGATCTGCAACAGGATGACGCCCGGCTCGTCAGCCGTCCCCTCTGATACCGAGAGTCCGAGAAGGCGCACCGTGAACTCGCGGCGGCTCAGCCAGCGCCGGACCAGCCGCCAGACGGCGATGACGTGGCGCAGGACAGGAATGCGGGAAGGATGAAGTTCGACGCCGGACATGCGGAGATTAAGGCCAGATCGGGAAACTGTCGGCCGCCTGCATCAGGTTACCGAGTCACACGCTATCGGAGTTAGGCGCCAGCGCGTCTCAGGGAATTCCGTACCCAGGGCGTCGCACATTTGAGGCAGAACCTGCAACCTTCGCGCCGCCGCGCAACCAGCGACGACCAGACCATGCGATTTCATTCAGATCGGGGCTGTAAGACGTTATGATTGGAGAACCATGCAATGTGCACCGCCGACACGCCGTGAAATCCTGAAGGCAGGGAGCCTCGGACTGTTCGGACTTTCATTGCCGGTCCTGATGTGGCGGCGCGCAGCGGCCGCTGAGCCGGAGGGCGAGTTTGGGGCAAAGTTCGGCCGGGCGAAGTCCTGCATACTGCTGTTCATGTGGGGCGGGCCGGCGCATCAGGACACATGGGACCTCAAACCAGACGCTCCGCTCGAAGTGCGCGGGGAGTTCCGGCCGATCGCCACGGCGGTTCCAGGACTCGACATCGGCGAGCATTTTCCCCTGCTTGCCCGCCGGACGAACGACCTGGCCGTCATCCGGTCGATGACGCACGGAAACGTGGACCACACCACGTCCACGCACTACCTGCTGACAGGTCAGCCGCCGCCGCAGAGCAGCGACCTGCGGAAGGATTGGCCGCACATTGGCTCAGTCTTGTCCCACTTGGGGAGGGGACGAAAGCCGCTGCCGCCGTTCGTCTCGATGCGTCCCAAACTTGAAAATGACGTCCCGCGGTTTGTCGAACAGAGTCACGGGCAGTTCGCGGGATGGCTGGGGGAGACGTACGATCCCCTGACGATCGACGCGGATCCCAGCCGTGATGACTATCGGGTGGGCGACTTCGAATTGCTCACCGAGGTGCCGTCCACCCGGCTGGATGACCGTCACGCGCTGTTGACGGCCTTGGATGAGGGTGCGGCCGCCACACAGTCGCTGCCGGCTGTCGTCATGGATACTCATTACCAGCGGGCGTTCGAGTTGCTGAACTCGGCCATCGGTGCGGATGCGTTCGACGTCTCCCGTGAGCCGGACGAGATCCGCGAACGGTATGGCCACAATCCACACGGACAGTCGGTGCTGCAGGCGCGGCGGTTGGTGGAGCGGGGCGTGTCGCTGGTGACGGTGTTCTGGCCGAATGACGGGATCAAGAATGTCAGCGTGTATTGGGACACGCACAGCCGGAACTTTGTTGATCTTAAGAAGCGGCTGATGCCCGTGGCCGACAGGGCGTTCAGCGCATTGCTCGATGATTTGCGCGACCGCGGCCTCCTGGATGAGACGCTCGTCGTCTGGACGGGTGAGTTCGGCCGCACGCCGAAGGTCGGTCAGCGGAACAGCGATGCCGGCGCGGGTGCGGACGGTCGAGATCACTGGCCGAACTGTTTTTCATCCGTGCTGGCCGGAGGCGGAATCCGGGGCGGGACGGTCTACGGTGCATCGGACCGGCACGCGGCGTATCCGTCCGCCGATGCGGTGCAGCCCGTCGACCTGATGGCGACCGTTCATCATTTATTAGGAATCCCGCCGCACCTGGCGCTCGCCGATGCGGTCGGTCGGCCCCAGGTGATCTGTCCTGGTGAGCCGGTGCTCGGCGTGCTCTAGGGCCTCGCCGTTGAAGTTGATCGAACCCGAAGAGATTCCCGGTTCCTTCGAGGAGCCGGAATTCAGGGAGAGTGAAAATCCACGATGTTACCGGAAGCCTTTCGCTGCTATCTCGTTCGCAAAACGGGAAGTGACGCCATCGAGGCGGGAATCGAACAGCGGCCGCTGCGCGAACTGCCTGCGGGCGATGTGCTGATTCGCGTCCGCTATTCGTCGCTGAACTATAAGGACGCACTGGCGGCGACCGGACATTCCGGAGTCGTGCGGAGATTTCCGCATGTGCCGGGGATCGACTCGGCTGGCGAAGTTGTCGAAAGCGGTTCGTCGGGGCTCAAGGTCGGCGATCCCGTCATCATAACCGGGCATGAACTGGGAGCTGACCGCTGGGGGGGCTGGGCTGAGTTCGTGCGCGTCCCGGCCGAGTGGGGCGTCCCGCTGCCGGAGGGCCTGGCGCTTGAAGAATCAATGATCCTGGGTACGGCAGGATTTACTGCAGCGCAGTGCGTGTTTGCACTTCAGCATCAGGATATCCATCCCGATTGCGGCGAGATCCTGGTGACGGGCGCGACCGGCGGCGTCGGCTCGATCGCCGTGATGATCCTGTCCCAACTTGGGTATCGCGTAGCCGCAGTCACGGGCAAGGCCGATCAACACGATTGGTTGAAAAGCATCGGTGCGGCGCGCATTATCAGCCGGAACGACGCGATTGATGACAGCCCGCGACCGCTGCTGTCGGGCGAATTCGCGGGGGGTGTGGACACCGTCGGCGGCGCTACGCTCGGGACTCTGCTGCGCTCACTCAAGCATCGCGGCTGCGTGGCGGCGTGCGGACTCGTTGGCGGCAGCGACCTGCCGGTCACCGTCTATCCGTTCATCCTGCGCGGAGTGACGCTCGCTGGGATCGACTCTGCCTGGTGCCCCGAGGAGCGGCGCCGCGAGATTTGGCGCCTGCTGGCCGGCGACTGGAAGCCGCAGCAGCTCAGCGAACTATCGACGTACGTCGAACTGGATCAGTTGAACGACTCGGTGCAGCAGATCCTGCAGGGGAAGGTACAGGGGCGGGTTGTCGTGCGACTGCCGTAGCCGCCTTCCTTTTTTCGAGTTGCCGTCCAGGCACGAGGGCCATGAGGCGAACCGTTGAGCGACCGCGTCTGTGGGGCATTGACGTTCTCGCCGGCATCCATGCGCTCGCCGCCGCCGGACTGATTGCGGTGTTCGTGTTCGGCACCTGGATTGGCGTGGTGGCCAGCCTGGTGCTCGCTCCGGTGACCGGATACGTGGCTTGGGGGCTGTTTTGTCGCCGAAACGCCGCGCGCGTCGTGCTGCTGTGGCTGCTCGGTCTCTCGCTGTTCGGGTACGTCCTGCTGGCCGCGCTGTTCGGGGCGATGCTGGCAGGCTGGATCAATACGCCGCCGAATGCTGACCCGATAGAGCAACTGACCCGGATGCCATTTCGCTTGGGCACCGCTCTGACGATGGCGCTCTATCTTCGCCGGGCGGACGTTCGCGTCGCGTTCGGAGCCCTGGGTCCGCTTCGTGATGACGAGCCGGATGACTGAGGCGGCAGCCGCCGACTGCGATCTTCAGCACCCTGGGCAGGCCGGTCGCCGCGCAAATAAAATGCGGACGGCGGCCGCATCCCTTGGCCGTCGTCCGCACCCAGGAGGTTGGACCCTGTCTCGAACCCGTTTCAGGCCGACTCGTACGTCCGTGTGGGTTCGGCGATCTTGCGGTAGCCGAGGTCGCGGATAACTTCCAGCACCTCGCTCCAGGTGGGGAATTGCCGTCCGCTGCGGCGCTTGTAGTCGTCCATGGCGCGCATGAACTCGACTTCCTCCGGCTGATAGTCGCGTTCACAGGTGGTGGGGTCGATCTGCCGGCGGCGTTCCACTTTCGCACGGCGTTCGGTTTTCCGGCGTTCCTGGCCGGAGAACGATTCTTCGAGGTCGCGGCGGCGTTCGAGCGTGAACCGGCGGCCGTTGATGCGGCGCTCAGTCTTCGGCTCGGCCGTCGCGACGGCTTGCTCAGTCATACGCGCAGACCTTTCCTGCAGAAGGAGGGGACTCAGGTTCGGCAGAAAGCGATCCTGCGCCTTGTGCAGCCGAACCGGGAAGACATCGGCCGCCGAGCCCGCGCCCTGGCGCACTCAACCCGCTACCCGATGTTCCAGCAATCCATCACGGAAGTATTCCCCCCAGAATTGGACCGGGCAAAACCTGAGGGCTGAATCGAGTGGAAAAGCAGCGAAAGCCGCGGTAACGAGGAAGCTGATGCGGGTCGCAACGATTGAACGGGCACAGTCACCGGGTCAGAGTGCGTCGGTGGCCGCTCGCGCCGCGATCGAGCCGATGCGGCCTGCCAGCGGGTTGACCGTCCCCTTCCCATCCGGGTGCAGACGGCTGGACAGGAAGATGTAGAAGAGGTCCAGCCCCGGATCGATCCACAGCACCGTGCCGGTAAACCCCCCGTGACCGAAGGCCTGCTCCGACAGTCCTTCGCCCCGATTGGATGAATACCCGCTGCGGGCGTCCCACCCGGGAGTGCGGCGATTCTCCCCCGGCACGTCGCGCGCCGTCGTCATGAGTTCCACCGTCTCCGGCTGAAGAATGCGGACTCCCTGATACTCGCCGTCGCCGAGCAGCATCTGGGCATAGACGGCCAGATCTTCTGCCGTCGAGAACAGTCCGGCGTGACCGGCGATGCCGTCGAGCCGGTGCGCCCGCGGGTCATGCACCTCGCCCTGGATCCATTCCCCCGCGCGCTGTTCCGTGGGCGTGCATCGGGCGCGCAGCTCGGGCGACGGACAGTAACCGGTGTCGGCCATACCGAGCGGGCGAAACACGTGCTCCTGCGAGAACTCATGCACGTTCTGGCCGGAGACACGCTCGATCAATTCCCCCAGCACGAGGAATCCCACGTCGCTGTAACGGAAGTGCGTGCCGGGCGGCGTTTGCAGCGGCAGAGCGTTGATTCGCTCGAACGAGGTGGCTGGATCATCGTCGTAGTCTTTGAGGGCATTATCGGCGATGAGCCCGGACTGATGCGTCAGCAGCTGCGCGACGGTCACATCGTCCTTGCCATTGTTCGCAAACTCCGGAATATGCAAGCCGACCCGATCCTCCAGTCCGACTCGCCCGGACTCGACAAGCAGCATGACGCTGGTCGCGGTGGCGACCGGCTTGGTAATCGATGCCAGATCAAACACGGCGTCCGTCGTCATCTCCGCCCGCTGCGGCTCAACGATCCGGTCGCCGTAGGCCCTCAGCCAGGCGATGCGTCCATGCCGCGCAATGAGGACGACCGCGCCGGGCATCTCGCCGTCGGCTATGCCCGCGGCGACGACCTCATCAATCTCTGCAAGCACGTCAGCACTCAAGCCTGCCTCGGCGGGAGCGACGACCGGCAGTCGCGGCGGCGTATCGGCCGCTACCGGCTTCGAGGCCGCGGCGATGGCGATCAGGATCAACTTCCGGAAAGCGTCGCGAAGACTGTGCGCCGGCATTGAGTCATTCCGTCGGGTTGACTGGAGGCGATTGGCGGCCATCGGCGTGCCGGCCAGCGGATCGCTTTTGCTGGCGCTCAGCCAGACGCTGCATGCGCTGGTTGAGATGGGCAAAATTGCCCAGCCATTGATCGTAGTTCCCGGCCTTGAAGGCAAAGAACTCGGCCACCTCCGGATGCGGCAGGATGAGAAACTTCTCAGTCCGCAGTCCGGCGACGACTGCATCGGCGACCACTTCGGGCGTGACCGCGCTCCGTTTGAGAAACTGGTCGTAGACGTCGTCAGGATTGAGGAACCCGGTGTCGACCCCGGCCGGGCAGAGACAAGAGACGTGAATTCCGCGAGGATGGTAATGGATCGCCAGCCACTCGGCGAAAGCAACCGCGGCGTGCTTGGTAGCCGAGTAGACGGCTGATCCCATCTCCGTGAGCAGACCGGCCGCGGAAGCAACCTGCAGCAGATACCCGCTGCCGCGCTCGAGCATGTGGGGCAGAACCGCCCGTGCGCCGTAAACGTGCGACATCACATTCACGTCCCAGCAGCGTTGCCAGTCGTCGTTGGAGATCTCGGCGCCGCCTTTCACCGTCATCCCCGCATTGGAGACGAACAGGTCGATGCGGCCGCATTCCTGGAGCGTGCGAGTCACCACATTCTGCACATCGGCTTCGTCGGCGACGTTGGCCGGGATGCTCAGTCCATCAATCTCCTCCGCGACTGCGGCGGCGGCGGACGCATTGAGATCGGAGACGACGAGGCGGGCGGCGCCCTCCGCGGCGAACCTGCGGCAAAGAGCGCGTCCGATCCCGTTGCCGCCGCCGGTGACGACAATGACCTGATCTGTAAGTTCCATGAGATCTGAGTACAGCCGCGGCGGCCAGAGGCGCCGCGCTACGAAGAGGAGTTCGTAAACTGCGCAGCGGCGTAGACGGTAGCGGCGCACTGGATGGATTCGAGGAGTTGCTCGTCCTTGATCCCGAGCTTGCGGGCGCTGTCGACGTGGCCGCTGGTGCAGGGCCTGCAGGCGTTGACGTCGCTGATGACCGTGTTGATCAGCTCCACCGTCTGCTCCCCGAGGGACGTGCTGGCGAAAGTATGCGCGCGAAGACCCACACCCATGCCTTCGAACAGCCCGCTCCCCGACAGTTCGCGAAACTTGAAGAACGTGTTGTACATGTAGTTCGTGGCGGCGACGGCGAGAATCTCCGCGATCTGCTGGTCCGTCCAGCCGACCTGGCGGCAACGATCTGTCAGCAGGTCCGACCATGCCGCATTCTTCGCGTGCGTGGCGGCGGCGAGACCGATCGCTGCCTTCGTCTTCGTGTCGAGCACACCGTCGGTCCACACGAACTTCTTGAGGTTCATGTAGACGTCGCGCAAGAACGGCTCGACGCGCCCCATCGTCAGGAACGCTTCGGGGACTGCATCCGTTCCGCACAGCTCCTTGATGCGCTCGTACGTCTGCAGGACCTTGTCGGTGGCTTCGGCTTCGGGAAGCGCAGGAATGCGGGACATTAAGATCCCTCCGATGCAGGAATGTCGCGCCAGGCGCGGTGTCCAGTGATGCAAAAGCCCACGGGTTGCACCCCCGTGGGCTGGTTCGCAGCTCAGCCGTCGATCTCAGTTAAGCGTCTTCTCGCCCTTCTTCCAGTTGCACGGGCACAGTTTGTCCGTCTGCAGGGCGTCCAGAACGCGCAGTACTTCATCCACATTGCGTCCCACACTCAGATCGTGAATCGCGCTCCAGCGGACGACGCCGTTCGGATCGATCAGAAAGATGCCGCGGTACGCGATGCCCGCGTCGTCCTTGAGGACGCCGTAGGACCGGGACAGTTGATGGGTCGTGTCACCCAGCATCATGTGCTTCAGTCCGGCGAGGTCGTCGTGCGAGTCGCACCAGCCCTTGTGCGAGTACACACTGTCGGTGCTGGCGGTGAGCACGACGCAGTCGCGGTCCTCGAAGTCGCCCAGCGCCTTATTGAAGGACACGATCTCCGTCGGACAGACGAAGGTAAAGTCGAGGGGGTAGAAGTACAGGCACACCCACTTCCCCTTGAAGTCTTCGAGCGTGAGGGTGCGGAACTGCTCGTCAGTGCCGTCCTTCGTGCGGTCGTACGCCTGGACCTTGAAGTTGGGTGCGGGCTGCCCGACGCGGGCGACGGCAGGCGCGGTTTCGGTCGAATTCATGGCGGGAGCGGATCCTTGATGTTGGAGTATCGAAGCGGCGCTCAGGCGGGAGTCGAGCGTGTCGACGGAGCGCGTAGCGTTACTGCGCGATTCGACCGAAGTATACGCGGGCGAAAGAGCGATTCAAGGCACGCGTGCGACGGGAATCGCACTATGAAATAAGTGAATCGGGACCATGCGTTCGGGACATGGAGCACCCGTCGCCACCACGGCTGCGGTCCTGATCGGCACGCGCTTGACGAGCCGTGGAAGGCTCAAGTCCCTCAACTCCCGAGACGCAACTTCATTCTGCGGGATACACCTTTGTGAGCGTGCCATCCGGCGCGGCTGAAAACAGAGCGTTCGCGCGGGAATCGATAATCAGCAGGTTCTCTCCCTGAAATGTGATACCGACAGGGTTCACCAGCGGGTCGCCGCTGATCCACTTCTCGGCCTTGCCGTCGGCGGTGACGTTCCAGATTGCCTTGGCATAGCCGTCGGAGACGACGAAGCTGCCGTCTTCGCGTCGCTCCAGCTGATGCGGGAACTCAAAGGTCAGGTCGCTGATGATCGGCTCGGCCGTGCCATCGGGAGCCACGCGCTGCAGTTGCGGCGCCTGCAGCGAGAGCACCCAGACGTTGTCCTCATCGTCGACAGCCAGCCCGCGCGGGCCGCTCACGACGAGAAACTCCTCCGGCTCGCCGCCGCCGGCAGGGACCTTCCAGACGCGCTGCAGTTCCGTGTCGCTGACGAACAGTGCTCCCTCGCTGTTGGTCGCCATCACCATCGGGATGCCGACCAGCCCAAAGTGGTCCGGCGTGAATCCCAGGTCTTCGGAGAGTTTCGTTTCCTTGAGGAGGGGGGTTGGCGCTGTCAGCTGCGTCAGCGCGCCGTCTGCGGTAACAGTGAACACCTCTCGGGCCGCGGAGTCGCCGACGTAGACCACGCCGTCCTGCGAAACGTGGAGACAGCGCACGGCATTGAGCGGCGTGCGAAACCTCTTTGACGCCTGGACGAAGACCTCGGTCTGCCCCTCCTTAAGCGTCCAGATCCCGGGCAGGTTGCGATCGGCGATGTAGATGACGCCGTCGGAACCGACAGCCACGTCGATGGGATATTGCCACTGTTCCGCCGACAAAGCGGCCGTGGTCAGACTGGCGACAACGAGTGCGCAGACGCACGCCCTGACAATGCTCGACATGCCCGGTCAGTCCAGATTCATGAGGCGGGAAACTCCATCGGTCGCGGCGAGTACCTCCGCGGGGAATGGGCATGCAGCATAATCGGCGAGCGAATCGAAGTAAAATCGCTTGGCCCGTCTCTCCGCCGCCCCCCCGTCGCACTTGTCCGACGCTTGGGCAATTGTGAGCCAATGGGGCGAACGAGTTTGCGTTTCGGGGGCGTGTCGGCGTAAGTTGAATCGCTGCGGCGCGGCGTATGTGGTTCCGGCGAAGCCCGATTCGATATGCGATTCCTGATCAAGCAACCGGCACGAAACCTGGCGATCGCAGGCTTCACTGTCGCTCTGTTGATTGGGGCGGCCGATCCGGACGCCGGCACTCAGGACGACGCCTCCTATCCGCGTGTGATCGACGACCAGGACTCGCCGCTCCACAACCTGATCCAGGTGTCGCCGCGACTGTACTCGGGCAGCGAGCCGGTCGGATCGGAGGCCTTCGCGAAGTTGAAGGAGATGGGCATCAAAACGGTCGTCTCGGTGGACGGAGCCATCCCGGACGTGGCGACGGCCAAGGAATTCGGGCTGCAGTACGTGCATATTCCGTTTGGATATGACGGAATCGGCCGGGACGACGCCGCCTCGCTGACACGCGTCATGCGGGATGTTGAGGGCTCGATCTACGTCCACTGCCATCACGGCAAGCACCGCGGTCCCGCCGGCGCCGCCATCTGTGCGATCGCCGACCGGTCGCTGGACCCTGCAGGCGGGGAGCAACTCCTCAAGCTGGCTCAGACCAGCCCGGATTACGCCGGTCTTTACAGCGACGTCGCGAGGTTCCAGGCTCCGTCACCGGATGACGAGCTGCCGGAATTGGTGGAGGTGGCGGAGATCGAGCCGATGGTGGCAGTGATGGCGCGTGTCGGGCGACTGTCGGATGAACTCAAAGCGCGGCAGAAGGACCAATGGAAGCCCGATCCAGCAAAACCAGACGACGCACCTCATCAGACGGCGCTCCTGCTCGCAGAGGAGCTGCGGGAGGCCGGACGGAATTTGAGCACCGGCCACGGCGACGACTTCGTGGCGATGATGAAAGAGTGCGAGGACGCCGCGATGAGTCTGTCTGAATCCTTGAAACGGAACGACTTCAAGGATGCGGGCGTTCAATTCAACGCGGCCCAAGCCGCCTGCACGCGCTGCCACCAGGAATTCCGCAACTGAATCGTCCTGTGTGCTTCGCAGTGCACGATCCCGCAGCGCCGCCCTGATCACTCATCGCCAGGCGAGCGGCCGATCGCGGTCCGAACGGCCGTTCGCCGTGCTCAATGCCTGCTCTCTCAACCGGCCTCCGTCGAGGTCTCCTCCTCCGCCGGCCTCAGCGAGCGGGTCGCCTCGGCACCGACGTGCAGCCTCGTCCAGTCTCCGACCTTCACCATCCGCAGATCATGGGCCAACGTCCGCGCCTGATCTTCCGGGATATATCGGCGAAACAGACTGTGTGCCGCGTCCCAGTGGTGAGCAATCCGCACGGCGGTGCGTTCGCTGCGTGTCAGCCGCAGCCAGACTTCGATGCCGACGGGATCGTCCTCTGCAATCTCAGGCAGCGTGGGCGGCGTGCCACCCTCCGGGACCAATGCAGCCTGAACATAGCTGTCGGAACTGGCGACGCGAATCTTCCAGTCGTCAGCCTCCGGGTGCAGGATGGATATGGTCTCGTCGAAGCGGTTCATCCGGTTCAACTCCGCAACGGTCTCTTCCACCATCCCGGAAACTCGCTCGGCGACGGTCTCCCGGATGCGCTCCCTCGCGGCTTCATCCAATGCCGGCAGCGCCTTCCGCGCAGCCCGAGCGGCGACAAGTCGTACTGTCGGTCCGAGTGGCGTTCCCGGCAGTGGCTCGACCGAGCCGATCGTCGTCTCATGCTCCGCTTCCACGTGGAGATCGAGTGCCTCGAACTCGCGGCCATTGAAACGCATCCGCTGGATGGCCGTGAATGAGCCGACGCCCGTCCCTTCAAACTGCACAGGCGGTTTGACTCCCGACAGCACATCCGTCGTCTCCCCTTCCACGCGGACGGTGAACGTTCCTTCCGGGGCCTCGGGGTTGATGAGCACCCTAACGTCTCCTACCGCCTCCAGTGTTCCGGTGAACCTGGCTCCCTCGACCTCCTCATCGATCGGGAACTGCTCCCGAATTTTATCGTTCGTCAGGTTATCGACAGCGTCGGTCGAGACACGGACAACGACTCGCGTATCACGTGAAAGTGTACGCGTGTCATGCCGGTACGTGATAAACCAGACGAGCGCTGCCACGCCCCCCAGCGCGGTCGCCGAGCCGGCAACGATCCAGAAGTTTCGACGTTTCTCTGCGGGTGCTACGTCGCGATCCTTCCTGCGAAACATGATGCTTCATCCTCCAGTTTGCGGTCCTGGCCGGTCAGATTACGGCAAAGTGCCCCATTTATGATGCAAATGTGACCTCCTGTTGAACATGACGCCGTAAAGCAGCTTCCATGCCCGAACGGGCGATTCCGCCGCAAAGAACGCCCGCCTCCGATGATGTCTGGTGATAGGGATACTCCCCAGTTTGACCGTCCGATAAGGCCGACCTACAGTGACAATACGGTTGACTGCCCCACCGGTTGCAAGCGCATGCCCCAGAACGAACCCCCGTCGGATCCCGGCTCCCCCAATCGTCCGCGACGCGGCAAGCTGCGGAAAGACGGCGGGCCGTCGATGCTCTTCTGGTACCTGATGCTGCTGGGGGTGCTGATCGTTGTCGCTGGCTCTCTCTACCGGGGAAACCTCCGCGGCGATCAGGTGACGTTCGGCGAGTTCATGGCCGGGCTCGAATCGGGGCGGTTTACGGCAGACAACGTGCATGAGCTGACGATCGGTCCGCACACGATCACGTTTCAGAATCAGCCAGACGATGCGGAGCAGCCGGTCGTCAAGTCAGAGCCGGGCGAGGCGGCCGCCGTCGAGGAGGCAGCACAACCCGCGGCGTCATCCGCGGAAGAGGGTGTGTCGCGGCAGCGGTTTCATATTCCCATTGAGGGAATCCGGGACCAGAGCATCGACCGGCTGACGGCCGTGCTGGAGGAGCGCGGCATCAACTATCAGGGGTCTCTCCCCGCGACTCGCTGGGAGTCGGTGCTCTACCTGTGCATGACGGTGCTGCTGGTCGTCGTGTTCATTATCTTCTTCCGCCGCATGGGGGGGGCGGGCTCGGCGATGTCGTTCGGGCGCAGCCGTGGAAGGCTCCATGCCGAAGAAGACCTCAAGGTCTCCTTCGACGATGCGGCCGGGATCGACGAGGCCGTGGAAGAGCTCCGCGAGATCGTGGAATTTCTCCGCACTCCCGGCAAGTATCAGGCGTTGGGGGGACGGATTCCCCGGGGCGTGCTGCTGGTCGGCCCTCCCGGCACCGGCAAAACGCTGCTGGCGAAGGCGGTCGCCGGAGAAGCGGGGGTGCCGTTCTTCAGCCTGTCGGGCTCCGACTTCGTCGAGATGTTCGTCGGTGTCGGCGCAGCCCGGGTGCGCGACATGTTCTCGCAGGCGGTGCAGAAGTCTCCCAGCATCATCTTCATCGACGAGCTGGACGCCCTTGGCAAGACGCGCGGCAGCGGTCTGCCCGGCGGCCACGATGAACGAGACCAGACGCTCAATGCGCTGTTGGTCGAAATGGACGGGTTCTCCTCGGACCAGAGCGTCATCGTCATGGGCGCCACGAACCGCCCCGAAACGCTCGACGCTGCGCTGCTCCGTCCGGGCCGGTTTGACCGCCACGTCCTGGTCGATCGCCCGGACTACAAGGGGCGCGAGGCCATTCTCAAGGTGCACGCCGTCAAAATCAAAATGGACGACGACGTCAACCTCGGGCGGCTGGCCAAGCTGACACCGGGCTTCGTTGGCGCCGACCTGGCGAACCTGGTGAACGAGGCGGCCCTGCTGGCGGCACGGAAGGGCAAGTCCGCGGTATCGATGGCGGAGTTTGAAGAAGGGGTCGAGCGCGTCATCGCCGGACTCGAGAAGACTTCGCGGATCATCCACGAGGATGAGAAGCAGCGCGTGGCCTATCACGAATGCGGGCACGCACTCGTCGCCTGCAGCCTGCCGCATACCGACCCGGTGCACAAGATCTCGATCATTCCCCGCGGGTTCGGAGCTCTGGGTTACACCCTGCAGCGGCCCGAGGACGACCGGCACCTGGTGACGCAGACCGAGCTGGAAAACCGCATCTGCGTGCTGCTGGGGGGAATCGCGGCGGAAGAACTGATCTACCAGGAGACGTCCACCGGCGCCCAGAACGATCTCGAACGGGCGACTGACATCGCCCGGCGGATGGTGACTGAATTCGGCATGAGCCCCAAGCTCGGCCGGATGAACTACCACGAGACACGACGCTCTCCGTTCCTTGCGGGCTCTCAGGCGGCTCCGGCCGAATACACGCACAGCGAACAGACCATCCGCGAGATCGATCTGGAGGTTAAGCGGATCATCGACGAATGCATGCAGTCGGCACGCGACATCCTGGCGGGTCGCCGGCCTGTGCTCGAGCATATGACGACTGAACTGATCGAACGCGAAGTCATGGACGCCGTCCAGTTGCAGGCGGTCCTCGACTCCCACAAGACGGGGCCGCAAATCAAGCCGGGAACTTTCGTCGAGAAGTCGCCGGCACGCGAGCAGGCTGCCGCAGAGGACGATCGGCGGGATGCAGTGGGCGGGGCATAATCCGAGGGCCGACGGCAGTGCACTCGAATCGCCGACGACCGTTACTGCCGCGGCTCGACCGAAATCCCGGCCTGCACGCGGTCGCTGGGATAGACGATCACGCGCTCGTTCTCTTCCAGACCCTCGAGCACCTCCGCGGCGTCCGGGTTCCGGTGTCCCAGCCGGACATGGCGGATCTCCGCCTTGCCGTCGCGGATGACAAACACCGCCCATGCGTCCCCTTCGCGAAACAGCGCAGACGTCGGCACGCGCATGACCGAATCGTCTTCCCAGACGACGATCCGCGCCTCGAAGCGGAACGCGTCTCCCAGTGTGGAGCGCTGCTCGTCGCTCGTCGCGAGGTCGCCAATGATGTACACCCGCTGCTCCTCGACGCCCAGCGCCGAGATCTTCGTGAAGGCCGACGGCTCCACCAGCCGCACGACCCCCATCAGCGGCTCGTCTCCACCCCAATGCTCCAGACGGATTGTGTCTCCCGGCTCTATCTTCACTGCGTCGGTCGACAGCACGTCCACTTCCAGCTCCAGGTTCGTCGGGTCGCCCAACTCCAGGATCTGCGTCCCCGCCTGCAGCACGGTCGCACTCTCCTGCACGACGCGCAGGACCCGGCCGGTAATGGGCGACTTGATCTCAAAGTGCCATTCTCCCGTCGGCGTCTCCTCGTCCGACATCGGCTCGAACCGCTCCAGCGCCGCTCGCGCCTGATCCAGTTCGAACTTCGCGATCTCGAGTGAGAATTCCGCGGCGCGAAACTCCTCCTGCCGCGCCCGCATCGCCAGCGTCGCTTCCTCGATCTGCTGCTCGCTCGCCGCGTCCCGTTCGGCCAGCCGTCGGATGCGTTCGTGCTGAGTCTCGGCGATCTCGCGCGCCACTTGGGCCGCGTCAATGTTCGCCTGCGCCCGGTTCACGGCCGACTCCGCCGCACTGACCCGGGCCTCTGCCTGTGCCCGCTCGCGCGGATCCAGCAGGCCGGGCGTGTCGGGAAGGATTGTCGCCAGCACCGTCTCCCCCGCCACCACAGGGTCCCCCGGCTCCAGCTCCACGCGCCGCAACCGTCCTGCCAGCGGCGTCGAGACGAAATACCGCTCCTTGATGCGCGTCCGCCCGTCCTCATTCACCGTCACTTCCAGCGGGCCGAGCGTCGCGGTGGCGGTGTCCACGATCACCGGCTGCGGCAGAAACGCATACACCACGCCCCCGGCGACGGCGAGCGCGACGAGCCCCATCAGGATTTTACGAATGATCTTCATGGAACGTGAATCGGGCGACCGTGCCTTTCCCTTGCTGCGATGTCTGCAAGCAACAGGCCGATCGCATCGCCCGGCCTTTCACTGTAGCGAATCCATCGACCAACTGTTGCGGACCCCACTCTCATTCCTGCCACTGAGAGCCACAACGCATCGCAGGGCCGCAGAGTTCTCTGAATCCGGAACAGAGGAACCGCGAAAGGTACGAAGACCGCCAGAAAGGAGGAGAATTAACTCCTGTTCTGCTTTAGCAACTTTCGCCCCTTTCGCGGTTCCCATCTCTTCCGTTCCGTGTATTCCGTGCATTCCGTGGTTCCCCCCTGCAGGCTTCAATCCCGGGTCTTCAGTACCCCGATCAAGTCCAGGTGGTCCAGTCGCCGCCGTACGGCCAGCCCGGAGAGCACTGCCGCGACCAGCACCGTGACCACCGATCTGCCGTACGTCGCCGGTGCGATCACCAGCGGAATCCGGAACAGTTCCGTCTCCACCATGCTGCGGCTGGACCACCAGACGAACCCGTAACCCATGCACAGCCCCGGAACGATCGCGAGTGTCACGAGCACACCCAGTTCTCCCAGCAAAATGAACGAGATCTCACCGCGCGTGAATCCCATCACCCGTAGCGTCGCCAGCTCCCGGCTCCGCTCCGATAGCGAGATCCGCGCGCTGTTGTAGACCACGCCAAACGCAATGATCGTCCCGAATACCAGGTTGAACGTCTGGATCTGCAGCAGGTTCTCCGCAATCGTCTCCTCGAAGCTCTCGACGGCCGCCTCCTTGATCATCACCCCCGCCACGCGCGGCGTGCTCTTGAGTTCGCGATACAGCTCCGGGATCTGCTCCTTGTCCACCTGCAGGTATGCCCCCGAGACATCCCCCTGCTCCTGCATCAGCTCGTGCAGTCGCTCGATGTTCATGTAGGCCGACAGCCCGGCGAAGTCATCCAGCACGTCGGCGATGCGCACCGTCAGATGCGGCCGCCGCCCCTCCAGCACTTCCGCCTGCAGCTCGTCCCCCGGCTGCACGTGCAGGATGTCGGCCAGCACGCGGGAGACAAGCATCCCCTCCTCCGGGACGTCGGCGGGACGGCCGTCGATGTTCATCGGCACGAACAGCTCGCCGTCCGTCGGCAGCCCCATGATGGCCACCCGCCGCCAGTGATGCTCCGACCGCAGCCGGACCGGAACTGAGCGGAACGGCTCCGACCGCAGCACGCCGGGCAAATGCTCCACCTCGTAGATCGCGCTCGTCGTCAATGGCTCCACAAACGCCACCAGCACGTCCTGCCGCTGCGACTTGCCGAACTGCGCCTCGATCGAATAGTCGATGGAGTCCTTCATGTACCCGCCGACCACCATCACCGCCATCGCCGTCGAGATCCCGATGACGGAGAGCGCCGCCTTGAGCGGCCGGCGCTCGATATTCCGCACCACGATGCGGGCCGACGGGGAGAACAGCCACTGCAGCCCGAGCCGCTCGACCACGGTCGGGCGGAAGTCCGCCGGAGCCTGCGGACGCATCGCTTCCGCCGGCGGAAGCTTCACCGCCTGCCTGACCGAGGACCACGTTCCCACCGTCCCCGCCGCGAGGCTGATCCCCATGGCGCTCACGACGATTCGCGGATTGAACCGGTACTCCAGGAGGGGGAACCGGTAGAAGGCCAGATACAGGTTCGTCAGGCCGCGCCCCATCCACATCCCGACGATCGTGCCGATGATCGTCCCGGCGATCACGATCAGGGCCATCAGCTTGATGTAGTGCCAGCCTAGTTCGCGGCCGGTGTAGCCCAGCGCCTTCAAAGAGGCGATCTCCTCCCGCTGCGTGCTGATCAACCGCGACAGCACCACGTTCAGCAGAAACGCCGCCACCGACAGAAAGATCGTCGGCACGACCTTGGCCATCGTCCGCAGCTGCATCAACTCGTTGTTGAGATACTGATGCGAGATCTGGTCTTCGCGTGAGTACGCCCCGAGCCCGCCGTAGGGCTCGATGAGGTCATCCACTTTCCGCAGAACGTCCGGGATCGAAGCCGAGCGCGTCGTGGAGAGCACGACGCTGTTGAACGCCCCGTCCATGTCGAACGCGGATGCCAGGTCGGTATACGCCATCCAGAACAGGCCGAAGCGCTTCTCGTCCGGCAGGATGTCTCCTTCGCGGATCTCGAAGATGTACTCCGGGGTAATCGCCAGGCCGACGATCGTCAGTTCCTTCTTGCGGCCGTTGAGAATTGCGCGTACCGTGTCCCCTGGTTTGAGGCCGTGCGCCTCGGCGAACGCTTCGCTCATGAGGACTTCGGTGCCGCGTCCCGGCTCGATCCAGCGGCCGCTCCGCAGATGCAGGTTGTTGAGCGGCGGCGGGCCGAAGTCCGGCACCGACATCAGCCGCCCGATCGCCGGATCCGGAAACCCCTCGATATCCAGCGTCACGTCCTGCACGACGCGCGGGTACGCCTGAGCGACTCCCGGAATGCCGCCGATCCGCTCCGCGAGCGACATCGGCGCCCGCTTCATCCCTGCGAAGACATTGGCGAACCGGTATTCCTGGTAATACCGCTCCATCGTCCCGCTCAGCGACTCCATGGTGGAGACCGCCATCACGTACGAGGCAATCCCGCACCCGATCACCAGGCAGATCGCGATCACCTGCCCCTTCATGTGCAGGATGTTGCGAACCAGCTTGCGATCGAGGGCGGACACGGCTGGAGGGTCGAGGGGCTACGGACGATGGTCAATGGTGCATTGCTGTTGGTTTTGCGGTAAGGGGCGCAATCGATAGACCATCGTCCATCGACGATCGACCTTTCCCTCACCAGACCAGATCTCGCGCTGCGATCTTCTCCGGATTCTCTTCCACGTGCGTGATCTGCCCGTTCGACAGCGAGATGATCCGGTCCGACATCTTCGAGATGACTGCGTTGTGCGTGATCACGGCGGTCGTCGTCCCCAGTTCGCGATTGACCCGATCGATGGCTTCCAGGACGACGATGCCCGTGTTCACATCCAAAGCCCCGGTTGGCTCGTCGCACAGCAGCACGTCGGGCCGCTTGGCGATCGCGCGGGCGATCGCCACCCGCTGCTGCTCGCCGCCGGAGAGCTGCGCCGGAAAATGGTCCATCCGCGGCGCCAGCCCCACGATCTCGAGCGCGTCTTCCGGTTTCATCGGGTTCCGTGCGATCTCGGTGACCAGCGCCACGTTCTCCCGGGCCGTGAGACTCGGGATCAGATTGTAGAACTGGAACACAAACCCCACGTGCTGCCTGCGGAACTGCGTCAGCGCGGCGTCATCGTCCTCGGTCATGTCGTGACCGACGTACCACACGTGCCCGCCCGACGGCACATCCAGTCCCCCGAGGATGTTCAGCAGCGTGGACTTCCCGCTCCCGGACGGACCCAACAACACGACGAGCTCCCCCTGGAAGAGTTCCAGATCCACTCCCCGCAGCGCGTGCACCGACACGTCCCCCATGTGGTACACCTTCGTCACTCCCCGCGCGCGAAACACCGCCTTCCGTGTCCCCGCGGCATCACGTTCCCAGGCGGCTTGATCAGCGGCAGCGTCCATGGCACCTCACTCTAGCCCGACGCGCCAGCAAGGGCCGAACGTCGATGGGCAAAAATTCTGGAGGGCACTCCCAAACGAACTGAAATCAGATTCGATACTCCGCGATCTTCACACGCCAATACGCCGTCCGCACGGGTGTGCTACTCGATTCTACGCAAGTTCGGGAATTCAACGACCGGAGGCGCCTTCGACGCATCTCGATTCCCGATCGCGGGAGAACTCCCTCATACGACCCGGCAGATGAAGCACTTGAGATACGCGCTCTCCAGGCACTGCGCAGAGACCGGATGATCGGCCGCCTGTCCGCGGCTTTCGAGGATCTGAATGCGCCGTTTGGAATCGGCCGCCACGTGCGCCAGCACCTGCTCGAAGTCGCTGCGGGATACTAGCCCCGAACAACTGCAGGTCACCAGAATCCCCCCGGGCTGCAGCACGTCCAGCGCGGCCCGGTTCAGATGTGCGTATCCCTTGAGCGCGCGTTCCCGTCCGCCGCGGGTCCGCGCCATCTTGGGGGGATCAAGTATGATTCCGTCGAACCGTTCTCCGTTCTCCCCGAGCTGCTGCAGCTTCGTCAGTGCCACCGCCGGCTCGAACTGGATTCGATTCGCGAGGTCGTTCAGCTCCGCATTCTGACGAGCCACCGTCAGCGCCGGTTCCGATGAGTCCACGGCGAGCACCTGCTCCGCCTGCCCGAGCTTGAGGGCCGCCAGACCGAAGCCCCCTGTGTAGCAGAACAGGTCCAGCACCCGGCCGCTCAGGTAGCGCGCCGCAGCGGCGCGATTGTCCCGCTGATCGAAATAGAATCCCGTCTTATGCCCGGCGACGACGTCCACACCGTAACGGAGGCCATGCTCCTCGACGAACAGCGGACGAGGCGGCTCGCTCCCAGCGATCAATCCGTCCTGAATGTCGAGTCCCTCCAGCTGACCGATCCCTTTCTCGGTCCTCCGCCAGATTCCCGCAGGACGCAGCAGATTCTGCAACTGCTCGACGATCTCGGGTTCGCGCTGCGCCAGCGCCCGGCTCGTCCACTGCAGCAGCAAATGATCTCCGTAGCGATCGACCGTCAGTCCCGATACTCCGTCCCCCTCGCTGAAGACCAGCCGGCAGGCCCGTTCGTCCGGCCGTCCGGCGAACAGCCGCTCCCTCAAGCCGATGGCGTCCCGCAATCGGCTTCCCCAGAACTCCGCATCCAGTGCCTGGTCCTCATCCCACGCATATAGCCGCACGCGGATATTGCTGTCGGGGTTGTACAGCCCCCGGGCGATGAATTGCCCCTCGTGACTGACGACCCGAACCTCGGCGCCCGGCTCAATCCCGCCGCTCACCCGATCGATCGCCCCGGCGAACACCCACGGATGCCCGCTGAAGAACGGCAACGCCCGCCGGCGCTTCAAGACAACGTGCGGAAGCTGGGCCATGTCTCAAGCGCCAACAAAGAATCAAGCGGCGAGATTCAACCCCGCCGCCGCAAAGGAATACACATCCGCCTATCGCCGATCCGATCCCGGCGGCAGGGCTCCCTCCACCTCGGCGATATACGCCAGCAGCCGGTCGCGCTCGGTCTTGAGGTGCCGCACCCGCACCAGAGAGCGGACTCGCGTCGTGAGTTCAATCCGGTGCACCGGCTTCGTCAGAAAGTCGTCCGCCCCCGCCGCGACCGCCTTCTCGATGTCGCCGACTTCCTTGAGCGCGGTCACCATCAGCACCGAGATATCCTTCGTCCGAGGGTCGCGCTTGATCTGTTCGCACACCTCGTACCCGCTCATTTTGGGCATCATGATGTCGAGCAGGATCAGGTCCGGCTGCTCCGCGATCGCCGTGTCGAGCGTCTCGCGGCCGTCGGTCGCCATGAGGATTTCATGCCCCTCGTTGGCGAGATACGCCTCGAGCAGCTCGCGGTTCTGCTGGTTGTCGTCGGCGATCAGCACTCGGCCGGAAATCGGCGGCTCGGAACCGGGCATGGCAGTCAACTTGGTAATTCAGCGGCGATCAGTCGGTCGCCCGGAGTATAGCAGAACCCCGGCGGCAGCGAATGACCGACGATGAAAGAAACCATCGTCGCAGACCCTGCTAAACGATCACTCCCCGCGCGGCCCGCAATACGGGCACGTCGTTCGGTAGATGATCTTGTGGCACTTCGGACATTCGCGCGGGCCGTACAGCAGCGGCGCTTCCATCTTGAACTGCCGGTACACCAGGTACACGAGCGTCAGGACCAGCACGGACGCCAGCGCCGTGGCGACGGTTTTTCCTTCCCGCGCCTCGTCAATGTTCGCCAGCATGTTCCAGATCAGGAACGCGATGCACAGCACGTAAATGCCGATCACCCAGAACTTGTTGCGGTGGAACGCCGTCCGCTGAATCTGCGTGTTGACTTCCTCCGCCACGTGCGATTCGATCAGCTCCCGCTGCCGCCGCGCCACATCCTCGGCATTGGCCGCTTTGACGGCCGTCAGCAGCCGCCGCACGCTGTCGTGAATGCGGTACGCGTCGTTGAAGTCAAACTCGTGCTGATGAGCCCAGCGGTTGCGGAACTCCCGCAACTCGCTGACCATGCTCCGTTCGTAATGTCCGAGTTCTCTGCGGAACACCGAGTTCCACTGGTCCCACATCACCGTCAGCAGCGAGTGGGCGTCCCAGTCCACGTGGTTCCCGTTCGACCGGGTCCGGTCGTCGCGAAAACTGCCCGAAGCGCTCCGCACCCAGTCGTCACGATACACCGACTTCAACCGCTGCTCGACGTAGGGAGCCAGTCCCTCCGTCAGCAGGTCGAGCGCTTCGGTGACTCGTTCGTTGTTGGGCACGGGCTTACAACTGCACAAAGCGTGAGAACGGAGTGTGCGCGGCGGAGGCCGTCTCCGATCGACAGGCGCGGCGGCGGCGGGGTTCCGCTGCGTCCCTGCACCTCGCCGTTAGAATCTAGTCCAATCCTCGTTGTTGCGACCCGGCAACATGTTTGAGTGGACGAATTCGCCCATCGGACCGCGCTCAATTTGACAGCCAACGCGATCGGACGACCGACTAGTCCGGCAACACCGTCACCTCCGCTACAACCGGCCGGTGGTCCGAGCACGAGCTCCACGCGTGTCGGCAACTGTCAAATCGCACGTGGCGATTCCCCCACACCTGGTCCAGCGACAACACAGGAACCGGCGCCGGCCAGGTGGGCCGGTATCCGGTCCCGGACTCCTCATACGCATTCGAATGCCCGCGCCGCAGCGGACCGAGGTGCACGGAATCCAGCGGCGTATTGAAGTCCCCCAACACCAGCAGCGGCCGGTCCGCCGTGTCTTCGGCGATCTCTGCAATCACCGCCAGCGGACCGCTGCGCCGGTAGAACGGGCTGGAGTTTGCATCGACCACCAGACATGTCAGCAACTGCTCCGCCACAGTCAAATCCAGCTGTCGCAATTGAGTCTTCCCGTCGACTGCCGGCGCCGTCGCGTCCCCGCTTTGACCGCGCACCAGGCAAACCATCCCGCCCCCCAGCAGCGATACGTCGTACCCGGGACAATACTGCTGCCAGAGTTCCCGCATCGGCTCGCTCGGCTCGCCTGCTTCAATCAGCACGATGACGTCCGCGTCGTACTGCGAGAGTTCTGCCGCGATATTCTCCCACCCGGCGAAACCGCGGCAGACGTTCCAGCACAGCACGCGAATCGGCTTCGCATGTCGAGGCAGCGGACGCACCGGCGTCCGCCAGTCGGCCGCATACCAGGACACCGCCACAAAGCCCAGCACGATTCCCCAATACCCCGCGTGCAACCGATTGCGCCGTCTCCATGCGGCAATGGTCACCACCGCCGCCATCGCCGTGAGAATGCCGTACGGCAGCGCGTAATACAGCGCCGAGAGCAGAGGAATCAGGTCCCGAACGGTCAACCGCAGCAACAGTCCGGCGATCAGCAGCCACGTCGCCAGTCGCAAGGCCCCGCGCAGAAATCGCCGCCCGATCGGTTCCGTCCGCTTCACCCCGACTTGCCCATCCGGATTCGTGCCACGCGCGAGTACTTGGCGCTTCCCTCCGGCGGAGGAATGAGGCGCAGCGTCGTCGGCAGCCATGCCGGCTTCTCCAGCTTCTCTTCAGGCAACGAGTCGAGTGAGGTCAGCGACAGCCGCCGGCCGTCGCCGTAGGCGGCCGAAGCTCCTGGGTTTAGGTACAGCCGCTTCCCCTCGACAAACTTGGCGATCAGATCTGCGAAGTCCCGGCTGATCCGCGTCCAGAGCACGATCCGCGGGTCGTGCTTGAGGACGAGGCCGTATTCACCGGCCGTCTCCAGGTACGAGCCGAAGTCGTCCTCCAGCCGATTAAAGGGAACTGCTTCACGATACCGCACGTACTCGACGAATGCCGCATCCAGCTGGCCGGCCTCTGCCAGTTCCTTCCAGCGATGCTGCGGCGTCAGTCCGGCGCCGTCTGCGACATGCGTCTCTCCGCGCCGCTCCTCCTCCTCCATCACCTGGATGACGCGGCTATCCGGAGTCGCCGGTCGGCAGCGCGTGCGGGCCCATTCCCGCAGGTCGAAGATCTTGTCCTCCATCGTTACCGACAGCGGCACCGTCAGGTCGCGCGCATCCAGCAGGTCCTTCTGCGTCAGCAATCGTCCCTGGCTGTACGACTCGATCACCGCGGAGTTCACGATGGTCTCGATTTCCGCGCCGCTGTACCCCTCCGTTTTGTTCGACAGTTCCTCCATGTCGAACTTGTCCGGCTTCCAGCCCCGCCGTTTGAGGTGAATCTCGAAAATGGACTTTCGCTCGTAGTAGTTCGGCAGGTCCACGAAAAACAACTCGTCGAAGCGGCCGCGCCGCAGCAGTTCGGGGGGCAGGTGCGACACGTTGTTTGCCGTCGCCACCACGAACACCGGCTCCTTGTGTTCCTGCAGCCAGGTCAGGAATCGCCCGAAGATGCGCGACATCGTGGCATCGGTGCTGGCTTCGTCATCGAAACCCGCGAACGCCTTGTCGATTTCCTCCATCCACAACACGCTCGGCGCGATCGTTTCCATCACTCGCAGCACGTCACGCAGATTCTGTTCCGAACTCCCCCGCGCCGATTCGAGCAGGTTCGACAGGTCCAGCCGCACCAGCGGAAATCCCAGCAGCCGCGCGATCGCTTTGGCGCTCAAGCTCTTTCCGCAACCCTGCACGCCGACGAGCAGCACGCCCTTGGGATTGCTGATGCCGCGCTCCTGCGCATCGACGCTGAACGCCTCCGATCGCTGCGCAATCCACTCCTTGAGACCGTCCAGCCCACCGATGTCGTCGACGCTCTCGTCGAGGTCGAAGAACTCCAGCAGGTCCGATCCCTGCACCATCTGCCGCTTCTCGGCGACGAGGGCCACGTAGACTTCGTCGCTGATTTCCTCCTGCCCCTGCAGCGCCCGCGAGAACGCCTTCCGCGCCTCCTGAGCGGTCAGTCCCAGCACCGCGTTCAGCAGATGCTCCTCCTGCTTCGCGTCCACCTCCAGCGGCCCGAACCCGTCCCGTCCCGCCAGCACGTCCGCGAGTTCGCGCCGCATCTCTTCAATTCCCGGCAGCGGCAGCTCGACTATCGACACGTCCTTGATCAGTTCCAGCGGTACATCGTCCACCGGCCCCATCATCAGCAGCGACTTGTTCTCGCGCTGCAGGCCGGGCACCATATCCCGCAGCTTGCGCACGACGCGCGCATCGGCCAGATGGGGATGCAGGTCCTTCAGCAGAAAGAGATGGTCCGGCGGATACTGCTCCACCTGTTCCAGGAACCCCAGCGCGTCCGGACGCCCGTTCCCGTCGCTGCGCAGCGCCGGTTGCGGCCCGCTCGTCACCGACCAGACCACCAGCCCCCGCTCCAGTTCCAGCGCCAGGTCGGCCAGCTCATTCTCCCAACGCGTCTCCTCGTACGTGCGCAGCAGCAGGATGGCATAATCGGACATCACCCGCGACCGCAGATCATCGAGCGCTTCGGCAGTCGTCATCGTTGCGTTCGTCTCGCTGACACCCGGAACAACCCCATCCTAACCACCGTCTAGCGGGGAGCCAACGGCGGCGTTGAACCTTCCGGCGCCTGCGGACGCCAGTGCGGCCACATCGCAGCTCGGCCCGTCTCCAGACTGGTAATCTGCGTCTCGCTTCCGTCCGCCACATTCCGGACGAACAACTGCCGGACCCCCTCCCGTTGCGATCCATACAGCAGCCACTCTCCATCCGGCGAAGGGGTCGGATGATAGTGCAGCGTACCCGCTTTCGACTCCGTCAATTGTCGTGTCTCGCCCGCCAGCGTCGTCTCGAACAGTTCCACGCTCTCCCCCGCCTGCGCCGTGTAGAACACGGACTCCCCGTCCGGACTCCACACCGGCAGGTCGCTGCTCCCATCGTGGAAGTCGGCCACATCCAGGAACGCAATCCAGCCCTGGTAGTCGTTCAGATCAGCGAGCTTTCGGAGACCCGATCCGTCCCCGCGAACAATGTAGGGATCGCTGTTGCCGTGCCGGCCGCTCACGAACAGCACCCATTCCCCATCGGGCGACCATCGAGGCGCGAAGTCGAACGGATGACCGGTCGCAACGTGAGTCCGCTCCGTTCCATCCCTGTTAGCGATATACACCTGGTAGTTCTCGTGGTAGCAGATCCGTTCGCCGTTCGGTGATGCGCTGAAACCGTACGCGAATCCGCTCCCCTCGCCGGAGACGTCCCGCTTGTTCCGCCCGTCGGCGTCCATCAGGAACGGCGCCGACTCGCTCCCGATCAGGGCCGTGAAACCGAAACCCTCGTCGCGGGGCAGAAAGAACAATCCGCCATTGTAATGGCTCACCCGGTCGACGGCGGTGATGTTGGTGGACTCTCCCGTGGCCAGGTCGACGAGAAAGCAGTCCAGCAGCCATCTTCCCGGCTCCATCCGGAACGTGCGATGTTCTTCTTCCCATTGAGCGTTCTCGGGATCCTGCCAGCCGCGCGCTACGACGGCAGTCCTGCCATCCGGCGACCATCCGGCGAACTGCGTCCAGACATCCTCGCCGTCCACCAGGTCTCCCGCCAGTTCCCGCCGTCCGCTCCCGTCCCGCCGGACCACGTTCGCCCGCGACGTCCGGATATTCGCGTGCCTTCCCCCTGGGCGGTTCGTGTCCAGCTCCGTGTAGCCGATGTGCGGCTCACTTTCGGCGGCGTCCAGCGCGCATTCCGGTGAACTCGCATCGGCCCGTGCGACCGTCAGCCACGCCAGCAGCCAGCAGGCCCCCGCAATCTCCCATTTCACATATCGGTTCCAGCCGAAACGCAATTGAAATCCTGTCATGGCATGCTGCTCCCCGGTCACGGCATTCAACGATTCTCCGCACCCTCTCAATGGTGCGAAACGGCAACACGCATCATGTCGCCGAATCGCATCACGCGACACCAACGCCTTGCGCAATTTGAAACTGCTCCACAGCTTCCGGCACGAGCCCGGTTTCCTCAAGCCACTGGCATGCAAATCGCCCAGTCGTCACACGTCACCGAATCGAACTCGCAAAGACCTACCGATGGCCGATCTTCGCTTCGACTCCGCCTCTGCTCCCCCGGCGCCCCGTGGTCCGTTCCTGATCACGCACTCGCTCACAGCCTGCGACGTCGGCAACACACTGATGCTCAAGCTCTGCGGCTTCATCGAGGACCAGAACGCCGAACTGCTCGATGTCAGCGAGGACTGCTACCGCCTCAAGATCGGCCATGCCCGCCTGACCCGTTTCTGGCACGGCATCTCCGGCCACGATCCCCTCGAGGTCACGCTGCAGATTCGCCGCGATCAAACCTATCGCCCCGAAACGGCCCGCGGTTCGCGCCCCGCCAACGCCACGGTCGAGATTGCCGTCCGCCCTCTCGGCCTCGGCTGGCGGCGCGAGAAGTTCAATGAATGCGGGCACCGCATCGTGAACCGGCTCCGCTTCCACTTCATGGCCGGCTGACGCGCCTTCCGTCGCTCCGGCGGACGTCGGTGGGCTGGAGGTGCAGCCCGCGAGGCCGCTCCGAATGGATCGGAAACGGACGTCGCTTTCGGTAGCATGCCGCTGCATGACCGCAGCCCTCCACCATGCGACCGGCGCTCCCATGTCCTCCGTCCGACGCTCTCTGCCTCTGCTCTCTCTCCTGATCGTCGCTCTTCCGTTGGATCACGCGCAGTCCGCCGACGGCGACGCCACTCCCACGTATTCGGAGCGCACCGTCGAAGGCTGGCGGGTGCTTGTGAACGATCGCCTGCTGCCCGACGGCGCCGATGCGGAACTCGGCTCACGCGCCCTGGCTCTGCTGCAGGCACGGCTCTTCGAGGTCCTGCATGTCGTTCCGGAGGATGTCGCCCCTGCGCTGCAGGCTGTCCCCATCTGGATCGAGGTGGACAATGACCGCCAGGGCCCCGGTGCCTGCTATCACCCTTCCGCCGCCTGGCTGCGCGACAACGGATTCGACGACCGCAAGGCGCGAGCTATCGAGATTTGCCGCGCCGACAACTTCCTCAACTGGTCGCATGACCAACCCGCCATGCTCCTCCACGAGCTCGCCCACGCTTACCACGATCAGCATCTCGATTTCGAAGAGTCCCGGATCAAGGCCGCCTACGAAGCCGCGCGTGAGTCCGGAATCTACGAGGAGGTGCTCCACATCAGCGGCCGCAACCGCCGCGCCTACGCTCTCGAAAACCACAAGGAGTACTTCGCAGAGCTGACCGAGGCGTACTTCGGCACCAACGACTTCTACCCCTTCGTCCGTGCCGAACTGCGGCAGCACGACCCGGCCGCGTACGAACTGCTGCGCGAAATCTGGTCGAGCGCCTCGTCGGAATAGCGGCGCCGGTTCGTGCAAAGCACCCGACTCCCGCCTGCCCATCGGGCCGCGCGGTTCGTGAGCATTCGTCGGACGGGAAGTTCCCCCATCTCCTTCTGCGGGACCGCCCCGTGGGATCGCAACCGGTTGAGGTCCACAATCGGTCTGACTCACGCAGTACACGAGGAGACCGAATATGGGCAGCTTGATCCTGCTGGCACAAGACGCGGGGGAAGCGCTCGCCCTGGGGGGCGGGCTGATGATGATCGTGATGGTCATTCTGGCGATTGTCTCGGTGGTGGTCTGGATCTGGGCATTGATCAACGCCATTCAGAACCCCGAGCTGGACAGCACGATGCGCATCATCTGGGTGCTGGTGATCGTCTTTACCGGGATCGTGGGCGCGATCATTTATCTGCTGATCGGCCGCGGAGGCGCCGCCACGCACGCCAGGGTTTAGCCGAACTTACCGTCGAAGCGTCGTGCGTTTCGTCCCCGCTCTTGCCTAGAATGGCACCGAACAGTCATTCTCGACCGGGCATGGGCGGTGATGTTGCACGTTGTGATCATGGCGGGAGGCAGCGGAACGCGATTCTGGCCCGAGAGCCGCCGCGCTCGGCCCAAGCAGTTTCTCCGTCTCACCGGAGAACGGACGTTGCTTCAGGAGACCAGCGACCGATGTCGACCGCTGGTCCCTCCGGAGAGAACGTGGGTTGTCACCAATCAGCGGCTGGCCGATGAAACGCGCCGACAACTGCCGGACCTCCCGGCCGGAAACGTGCTGCTCGAACCGTGTGCGCGAAACACCGGCCCCTGCGTAGGACTGGCGGCGCAGCACCTCCTGCAGCACGATCCGGATGCCGTCATGGCCCTGCTGCCGGCCGACCATGTCATTGAAACCGGCGAACGGTTCCGAGACGCGCTCCGGCAGGCCGTCCGGCTCGTTGAAGACGACGGCGAGCGTCTCGTGCTGTTCGGAGTGCGCCCCAGCTATGCGGCCACCGGCTACGGTTATATTGAACGAGGCGAAATGCTGGGGGCCGGTCCGGCGCATCGCGTCGCGTCCTTCCGGGAAAAGCCCGACGCTGAGACGGCGGAGCGTTATCTGGCGTCGGGACGATTTCTGTGGAACTGCGGCATCTTCGTCTGGCGGGCCGGCCGGATCCTCCGCGCGATCGCGGATCATCGCCCCCGTATGGCGGAAGTGCTGGACCGAATCGCCTCCGCCGTGGACACCCCGTGCTACGAGACCGTGCTGGCCGAGGAGTTCCCGCAGGCCGAGTCCGTTTCCATTGACGTGGCTGTGCTGGAGCGCGACCCCGGCAGCGTGGTGCTCGAGGCGCCGTTCACATGGGACGATGTCGGGAGTTGGCAGGCCATGGCCCGGCTGCACGGCGCCGATGCGCACGGAAATACGGTCATCGGGCTGCACCAGGGAGTGCGGACCCAGGGGTGCGTGATTCGATCCACCTCCGATCACCTCGTTGCCACGATCGGGATCGAGGATTGCGTCATCGTACACACCCCCGATGCCACGCTCGTGGCCCGCAAGGACGACGAGACTGCCATCCGCCGGCTGATCGAACTGCTTCAGGAGCAGGGACATGAGCAGTTCCTCTAACGATGCCGACTCGCAGCACGAGCCATTGGCGGCCGATCCGGGCGGTGACGAGACTGCGGCACCGGCTGCCGCATCCCAACACAGCCAGGTGCCCGCCGAGGGGAGGCTGCTCGGATTGGACTTCGGCACGCGCCGCATCGGCGCCGCCCTCTCCACGCCCGAGCAGACGCTGGCGACACCCTGCGAAAACTATTCGCTCCGCGGAGAACGGGCCGATGCGGCCTGGCTGCGTCAACTGGCGCAAGACTACCGAGTTGTGGGAGTTGTGGTTGGGCTACCACTGCACCTGAGCGGCCGGGAGGGCGACAAAGCGGCCGAAGCCCGGGAATTCGGAAGCTGGGTCGAGGATGTCCTGGGATTGCCAGTGACCTATTACGACGAACGGTTTACGACCGCGGTCGCCGAGGACCTGTTGATCGAGGCCGGACTGAACCGCAAGCAGAGAAAGGCACGTCTCGATAAGCTCGCCGCCCAGATCATGCTGCAGTCTTTCCTCGACCGCCGCCGTCACAACCAGCCGTGAGGTTGCCCGCGCCGTGGGCCGGCCCGGCCTGCCGGAACGGCGCGAAGACCCGCCCCAATTTGCGTTGTCCTCGCTGGAAGCCCGAGACGGCGTTCTCTATACTCTGACGCTTCCATACGGATACTGAGAGCAAGCTGATGCCCAAGCAGAAGACGCACAAAGGAATGAAAAAGCGGTTTACGGTGACGGCCAACGGAAAGGCCAAGCACCGTAAAGCGTTCCGGGGACACATCCTGGGGAAGAAATCCGGCAGCCGGAAGCGGCATCTGCGGCAGGACGGCGTCATCGTCGGCGCCTTTGCCGACGCCATCGCGGACGCTCTCCGTCCGAGCCGCTGAACTGCAATCTCCCGTAGACCCAGGGCCGGCCGCACCATTGAAGGCGCGGCCGAACTGTGAAGACTGATGAGGCAACCGGGGGCTGGACCGCCCCGTAAGGACTGAAGACATGCGAGTCAGCAGCGGCAAGTCGAGTCGTCGATCCAAGAAGCGGTGGTTTCGCGCCGCGAAGGGCAATTACAGCGGACGTCGCCGTCTGCTCCGGACCGTCAAGGAGACGGTTATCCGGGCCCGCGCTTACGCCACACGCGACCGCCGCACCCGCAAGCGCGATTTTCGCCGCCTGTGGATCATCCGGCTGTCGGCGGCCTGCGCCGAGCGCGGTCTGCGATACTCCACCTTCATCCACGGTTTGAAGCTGGCCAATATCGAGCTCAATCGCAAGTCGCTCAGCGAACTGGCGATTCACGAGCCGGCCGTGTTTGACGAGATTGTCGCTCTTGCCCGCTCAGCAGCCGAGTCGAAGGCGGCGTGAGACCACATTGGTCCTGACGTGACTTGATGCCAGACCCGGCTTCCAGGGGGAGCCGGGTTTCTGTCTTCCCAGACATCCAGTATTCCCACTCCGGCATGCCCGCGATTGATCAGCTCGCGCAGTACGAAACGGAGGCGCTGCAGGCCATCCAGGACGCCGCGGACGCTCCCGGTCTGGAGCAGGTCCGCATCGACTTTCTCGGCAAGAAACGGGGGCGACTGAAAGACCTGCAGACGCTGCTCGGCAAGGCAGCTCCGGAAGAACGCCCGGTGCTGGGCAAGCGGTTCAACGAGGTCAAGGGACGCGTCGAACAGGCCTGGACCGAGCGCGAGGCGGCACTCAGCCGTCCCTCACGCACCGTCGAGGGCATCGACATCACATTGCCGGGAACTCCGCTCCGGCTGGGGCATCGCCATCCCCTGACGCAGACGATGGACGAGTTTCGCGAGATCATGGGACGGCTGGGTTTCGCCGTCGCGGACGGGCCGGAAATTGAAGACGAGTTCCACAATTTTGAAGCACTGAATATTCCCCACGATCACCCGGCCCGGGATCCGCTCGACAATTTCTATCTGGCGACCGCCGGCCGGACGGCCTCCGAACCGCGGCTTCTCCGCAGCCAGACGTCCACCGTCCAGATCCGGGTGATGGAACGGACGAGGCCGCCGATCCGCATTGTGTCGCTCGGCCGCGTCTACCGTCCCGATGCCGTCGATGCCACGCACTCCTGTATGTTCCATCAGATGGAAGGGCTGATGGTCGATCGCGATGTCACCATGGCCGACCTCAAGACGGTCCTTCGCCTGTTCGCCACCGCCTACCTCGGCGACGACGTGCACGTTCGCTTTCGGCCCTCATTCTTCCCCTTCACCGAGCCGTCCGTCGAAGTCGACATGAACTGGAACGGACGCTGGATCGAACTCGGCGGGGCCGGGATGGTCGATCCGAACGTCCTCCAGGCGGTCGGCTACGACCCGGAAGAAGTCACCGGCTTCGCCTTCGGCTTGGGAATCGAACGCTTCTGCATGCGGCGGCACGGCATCGACGACATTCGCCGCTTCTACGAGAACAACATCCGCTTCCTCAGCCAGTTTTGAGTCGCCACCGGCGACTCTCGACGCGCCACGCCCAGGGCTAGCGATTCAGCATCCGCCACCCGTCCCGTCCGGTCCCGGCAGATACTCGCTGCAACCGTGCTGCTGCAGGTGTCGGCGCAGCAGCGCTCGACGCTCCTCGTCTCGAAGCCCGTTGAGCAGGGCGTACAGCACGCACCCTGCCACGATGCTGGCGACCTCGGTGACCCGGGAGGGAAGCCCAAACCCCTCCAGGTCGGCATAGATTTCGCGCTCGCTGCAGATCTCGCCGAATTTGCGCCCCTGGTACGTCAGTTCCACCCCGTACAGATCGGCGCTCCATTCATAGTCGAACGGGCCGTACTCCCGACGCCGGTGCATCACCCAGAAGCGGGTCTCCGCGAACCTCACTCCGCGCGTCGCTGACGTCATGACATCCCTGCGTCGACTGTCCCTGTTCGTCCCGAATTCTAGCGGAACCGGAGTCTCCGGCAAAAGCCGTCGATTCCATGCAACCCGCTCAGGCGACTGCACGAAGCGCTGTGACCCCTACGTTCCCACCCCGGTGTCGGTTGTCGGACCGTAGGCCCCCTTCAATCTCCCTCTGCTTGTCCCGGCGGTGACATAGCTTTGCTGAGCACGTCGGGCGCGCCTCCTGTTCATACCTGCTTGTCCACATCACCGGCGCGTCGCGAGACGGGATTTCATTGTCGTCCCCAGACCCTACAGCACAGGTCGTCCTTCGAATTGAGTGCGCCGCGGCGAACCGCCGCAGCGCATCGGGCCTCCGGAGCGGAGTTCCTTCCGCTTCGATCAGCGACAGGATGCCGTTATGCAGCAACGCACCAAGACAATCGCCGTCCTCACGGTGACACAGGCCGTCTGCCTCGCCGCCGGTCTGTGGATCCAGCAGAGCGTGTTTGCAGCGATGGCGAACATGGGAACGCCTCGCCGCAATGCCGCTGCTGACGGACCTGCGGGCCTGCCGCCGTCCTCGCGCCTCGCCGTGCACGGGCTGGCATTCGTCTGGATCATCGGGCTGCAAGGTGGCGCCGCGTGGCTGGTCTTCTCCCGGATGCACGGCGAACAGCAGAAGCTGCAGAGCCAGTCGCAGGAGGAGTCCCTGCTTCGCGCCCGAGAAGTCCTGCGCACGCGCGACGCCGTCATCTTTGGCCTCGCCAAACTCGCGGAGTCGCGCGATCCCGACACTGGACACCACCTGGAGCGCATCGCGCTGTACTCGACGCGTCTGGCGACCGCCATGCGGCGGCATCCGCGGTTCCGCAACGTCGTGACTCGTTCGTTCGTCCACTCGATCGGCATCAGCTCCGCCCTGCACGACATCGGCAAGGTGGGCGTCGAGGACGCCATCCTGCTCAAACCGGGACCGCTCACGGCCGAAGAATACGCCCGCATCCAGCATCACACCCTCCTCGGAGGCGAATGCATCCGGCAGATCCAGCGCCGTGTCGGCGATCCGATGTTCCTCGAGCTGGCGCGGGAAATCACGATGCACCATCACGAGCGCTGGGACGGCGGAGGCTATCCTCACGGCCTGGCCGGCGAGGAAATTCCGCTCGCGGCCCGCATCGTCGCGATCGCCGACGTCTACGACGCCCTCTCCGTCCGCCGCGTCTACAAGGATCCGTACCCCCACGAAATCTGCGTCGAGAAAATCCGCAAGGATGCCGGCAGGCATTTCGACGCGGATATCGTTGACGTGTTCCTGTCGATCCACGAGCAGTTCCGCGAGATCGCCGAGCGCTTCGCGGTGATCGAATCGGCGCTGGACTCGCATTCCGGCGGTCCGCAGGGGCAAGGGGACGCGCGGAGCTTCGCCGAACTGGCGATGAGCGACGAGCAGATGCGGGTGCTGCAGGGAGTGCTCGGCGGCCGTCGCCGCATCCCCCGCACGGCGGCGGACCCCATGTCGGCCGCCTCTCGTTCCCGCGATCTCACGCAGGCGATTCAGGAACTCGACACCAGCAACGTGCTGCTCCCCGCGCTCGACACCAAAGAAAACTGAGCCGTCCAACTCAACCGCCGTCGTCCACGGCCGAGTCTTTCACCGTCAACCTCGATCGGGCCGATGAACCGGGTCATTTCCTCCACCGCAATCTCGCCACGATCACCTCGACCAAAGGCTGTACCCGTGCACAAAAACGAAGCGCGCAACGAACGCATGCTGGAAGTCATGCTGGTCTTCTCCACCCTGGGGCTGGCCTGCCTGCTCTACTCCACGTCCGGCCTCAAGTTGATGGTGCTCAACCTGTTCTTCCTGCCCATCGTCCTGGCGGGATTCTACCTGGGGCGATACCGCGCCGGCGTACTCGCCCTGCTTGCCGTCGTTTCGGCATCCATCGTGGTGGTCTCTGATCTGGGCAATTTCGTCGGCTATTCCAATCCGCTGATGATCGCGGTCGCGCTGATGCTTTGGGGCGCCACACTCGGACTCACCTCGCTGCTCGTCGGCACCCTCTGCGACGAACGGGACAGCAAGGCCCTGGAGGCCCACGAAGCGCATGTCGGAGTCGTGGAGGTCCTCGCCAAGTACCTGCAGAGCGCCAATCCCGTGCTTCAGGACCGCGCCCTGAAAGTCGCGCAGATTTCGGAGAGCGTCGGCCGCAAGATGCGGCTCTCGACGAAGGAAATCGATGACCTCCGGGTGGCGGCGCTCCTCATGGACATCGAAAACATCGAGATCACCGCCCGCGTCATCCGCAAGGCCGTCGACGAGCTGGAGGACGGCGCGGCGCTGGAGCCTCGCACGTTCAACGGCACCGAACTCGTCCAATCGCTTGGTACGACGCTCAAAGGAGCGTTCCCGCTGCTGCTCTCACAGACCGCCTCCGACCCGGCCGCTTGCGACACGAGCAATGCCCCCTTTGGCGCCCGCATCATCCGTACGGTGCGGGCCTACGTGCAACTCACCGGCAACGCCTGGAATGGAGCCCATCACCTGTCTCCCCGGGACGCGATTGACGAACTCCGCTGTGACGTGGAGGCGGACTATCACCCTGCCGTGCTGCACGCCCTGGAAGAAGTCGCGGCCGGCAAGCCTGTCGAGGTCGAGGCGGATTCTGAGCACGCCGACCAGGAACTTGCGGAAGTCGGCTCGGTGTAGCACTTTCGATCGGAATCACCACCGATTCGGGCGCTCCGTCCGTTTTCCGCCGTCATGCGCTTGCCCCCCGCCCGCCGCTCCCGATAATCTCTCCGTTCCTGCACGGCTGGCTCACAAAGTCGGCCCACGGCAGGGGGTATAGCTCAGTTGGTTAGAGCGCAGCTCTGATAAAGCTGAGGTCCGTGGTTCGAGTCCACGTACCCCCACTGCGAAGGACCAGGGGTCAGGGATCCGGGGTCAGTTTCGACTGACGGCCGATCCCTGGCCCCTGTCCCCTATCGCGGGGACGTAGCTCAATTGGGAGAGCGCCGGCTTTGCAAGCCGGAGGTTGCCGGTTCGATCCCGGTCGTCTCCATCGCAAATCCCCCGCGCATGCCGAACCCCGGTTTCCTGGTAGAAACCGGGGTTTTCGACGGCCTGACCCGTCCGTCCCTCACGCTTACCGCTGCGCGAGTTCCGTCGCCGCGTCCCACCGGGTCTGCTCGTCCGCGTCATCCGGCTTCTCGAGCAGCATGTGCGACTCGCTCACTTCGACGATCTCGTACTCCAGCGTCGAACCCCAGTCACGCACCAGCCGCGCCACCTTCTCCGGCGGCGACCCACCGACGACTTCATGACGCAGCACCCCCCCCTCCACGGTCCATTCCAGATCAAGTTGCAGCGACTTGCCGTAGCGAATCGCGGCCAGGCGATTCAGCTTCACATCCAGTCGAGCAGTGCCGTCCGAGAAATTCGTCAATGTCTGCTCGCCGAAGACTTTGCACGTCCACGATCCCACCAGTCGCTGGCGGAACCACTCGTCCGGCTGGGATGACGGAGCCGCCGGGCAGGCGCAAGCCATCGCGATCAGTCCGAGGGTCAATATGGCGTAACGGCCGGTCCGCTTCATCGTCTGTCCGTCCAGGGTGTGCCGAATTGCCGAGTGCAGGGTTTTCATCGGTTGGTTTCTGCAGAAGTGTGGATGGGACGTCTGTTGTCCCCAACGAAGCGTGGCAGGATTTGTTACAGGGAACTGATCAACCCAATGCGCCGATTGTCCGGGCCAGGAGCGTTACGACGCACTGAGGCTGGGTGAGTTAAGACCGCTCCCGCAAGTCTCGGGCAGAGGATCAAGTAAGCTGCATGTATCGCAACTGTCGCATTTAAAACGACTTGCAACTTGCGCCTTCACCCGGGCGCCGAAGTCGCATTCTGGAGGGGCCGCTGCCGTTCGCTCCAACATGTGGGGCACACAACATCGAAGACGTTGTGTGAGTTCAGGATGGACGGACAGTTGATTTAGCGCTGTCCGCAGGTTGGGTGGGATCAGCATTATCGCCAAATCCGGTCGTCAGGGAAATGTCTGCGCCGTCAATCTCGAACTTTTCTTGAATTTCATCAAGGAATCGACAGCCTTCGGCAACGGCGGACACAAATCCGGAATTTCTCAGGAGAAACAGCGAAGGTCGCGCGCCGGACTGGACTGTGGAATGTCGGATTTGCGACAATCCATCAGCGACCGCGTCCGAGTTTTCGAGCAGGCAATCGGAGTGCGTCCGCATGAGCGGGTCCTCATCGGGAAGCTCCTGTCCTCCCACGGCTGCACCGCGCCTTCCATCCGCGCTGCCGCAGTATGAGTTCGTCCAGTACCTGGGCGGCGGAGGCATGGGCGTTATTTATAAGGCGCGCCACGTCCACCTGGATCGCAGCGTGGTGATCAAGTGGCTGCGCAACGACCTCGCCGTCAGCCGCGACCTGGAAGCCCGATTCGCGCGCGAAATGCAGGCGGTCGGCCTGCTCAGTCACCCGAACATCGTCAACGCCACCGATGCCGGCATTGCCGATGGCCGCCGTTATCTGGTGATGGAGTACATTGACGGCATCGATCTCGCCGAACTCGGCCGCCGGGTGGGACGCCTCTCGATCGCTGATGCCTGTGAGGTCGTCCGGCAGTCCGCCATCGCGCTGGCGCACGCCCATCAGCGCGGCATCGTCCATCGGGACATCAAACCGACAAACCTGATGCTGGCCGGCGACGGCCTCGTCAAGCTGCTGGACCTTGGCCTCGCTCTCCTGCAGGGGGAAGACCCCGGCGCCGACGCTCCGTTGACCCGAGCCGACTCCGGCCCCTTTGGCACGTACGACTACATGTCCCCCGAGCAGTGGGACAACAGCCATGGTGTGGACCAGCGCGGCGACATCTACAGTCTCGGCTGCACGCTCTATTTCCTCCTCACCGGACACGCTCCGTACGATACGCCGCAGCACAAAGGCCCGACCGCCAAGATGCGCGGCCACGTCATTGAGGCCATCCCCTCTATCCGGCAGGAGCGTCCTGACGTCCCCAGAAAACTGGCGATCGTCGTGGAAACGATGCTCGCCAAGCGACCCGAGGATCGCTACCAGTCCGCCTCCGAAGTTGCCGACGCACTCGCTCCCTTCGCGGATGCCGGCGATTTGCGCAGCCTGATTGCGGCAGCACACGCCGCGGACTCCGGTCCCGTCAATCCCGACTCCAAGACCGATCCCCGCTCCGCCACGATCGTCGTCGGCTCCTCCGTCGGGGGGCCAGGGAAGCCTGTCGTTACGAATCTCGATACAGCGCCGATTCGCTCCAGCACAGCGTTCGCCGGTCCTTTCGCCAGGCCGCGCAAACGTGGGACGCCCTGGCTGATGATCGGACTGGCGGGGCTGCTGGTGGCAGCCGGAGTCGGGGTCGGAGTGTTTTTCGCAACACGCGGCAGCGAATCCTCTGCAGGCCGCGGCCAGCGGACGGACGTCGCCCTCGAGAGCGCGGGACTGACCCCGGCAGACGACGCGCCGCAACCCGGCGCGGAGGAAGGCGCCACCGCCCGCACGGCTCAAGGTCAGAATGAGAACGACCCATCCACCCTGCCTTCCGATCCAACGGATGCGGACGTCGCCGACGTTTCTTCGACCAACGCCGAGCCGGTCGGCGAACCGGCCGAAATGCCTGCGACGCCTGAACCGCAACCGGCCCCGGCGCCGAATCTGGTCCCCGTCTTCGCTCCCATCCCGGAGCAGTTGATCAGGGAAACGGAAGCGTTCTCGTTGCTTGTCGAAGTGAAGAACATCGCCGAATTGAGAGGCAAGGTCGCGTTTGCCCTCGCTCCGGGGGCGCCGCAAGGCATGCGCATCGACGCCGCCACCGGAGTTCTGCGCTGGGAACCCGGCGAAGCTGACGGAGGCCCCGACCAGAGATTCCCGGTCACCGTACTGCTTAAACCTCTGGATGCCGGGATCGATCCGGCTGAGGTCGCATTCGCAGTCCGTGTCCTGGAAGTGAATCAACCTCCCCGCATCGCCTTGGTGAATCAGAACGCAGTCGGCGAGGGCGCTCCTGTGAGCGTCGAAGCGGTGGAGGGAGAGTCCGTCGAAGTCCTGGTCGAGCTGGCCGACGATGACCTCCCGGCGAACCCGCTCAAGCTGACGGCTGCCCGCGCCCTGCCTCCCGGCGCGAAACTGTCGCCCGTTGAAGATAATCCGCGGGCATGGCGGCTGACCTGGACCCCAGGCGAGGAGCACGGTGGCGGAGACCCGGTGCTGTGCGCGCTGACGGCCCGCGACGGGCAGATGTCCGGGGAAGTCGTCAACATTTCGTTCGACGTCGCCGAGGTGAACCAGCCTCCGGTGCTGGCATCTCTCAACGGCGATCAGGGTCAGCCCGACGCACCGTGGGAAGTGGACGTCAACGAAGGGGAAGAGCTTGAACTGATCCTGTCTGGCGGCGACGTCGATCTTCCGGCCAACCCGCTCGAACTCACTGCCGTGGACAAGCTTCCCGACCAGGCACGGATCGTCGCCGTCGATGGAGAGCCCCGGGCCTGGAAGCTGCTCTGGACCCCCGGGGAAGAACACGGCGGCAACAAGCCCGTTACCATCCGGTTGCACGTCCGCGACGGCCAGGATACCAGCGAGCCGCGGAGCATCGTGGTCAACGTCGCTGAGGTCAACCAGCCCCCGGTGCTGGCGACCATCGGCGGTCGGGCCGTCGGCTACAAACGCGAATGGCCGCTCGATGCCCGCGAAGACAAGCCGTTCGAGGTCGTGCTCGTCGGCCGCGATGATGACCTCCCGGCGAACCGGTTGCGCATTGAACCCGTCGGTGATTTGCCGACCGGGGCCCGCCTGGAACCGGATGCCGACAATCCGCTCGCCTGGAAACTTAACTGGACGCCCGGTGAGGACCACGGCGGCGACGAGCCGGTCCGGATTCCCGTCCGCATCCGCGATGAGCAGGACCAGAGCGAGATCACCACGCTGCTGGTGAAGGTCGCCGAAGTAAACGTCGCGCCGGTTTTCAAGGCCATCAATGGCGTCCCCGCCGCCGAGGACAAACCGTGGGAGGCGTCGGGGAAGGAAGGCGCCGATCTCTCGGTCGTCATCGTCGCGGAGGACGACGACCGTCCCGCCAATCCCCTGGAACTCCTCGGGGGCAAGGAACTTCCGGATGGCGTGACCATCACCCCCGTGGAAGACCAGCCCCGCCAGTGGACCCTCAGCTGGACTCCGGGAGAAGACGCGGGCGGCGACGAACCGACGACAATCCCGCTCAGGCTCAAGGACAATGCCGGCGGTGAAACAACGACGTCGCTGGTTGTGCGCGTCGAGGAAGTGAACAGCCCACCCACACTCCCCGAGATCGCCGAGCAGCGAGTCGGATTGGGCGAGGTGTTCACGCTCGACGTTCTACTCGCCGATCCCGACCTGCCGCGACAGGCGCTCGAATTCGAACTCGAGAGTCCTGACGGGGTCGACGCATCCGCCGAACTCATCGCCGCCGGAGAGGGCCGCATGCTGATTCGCATGACCTGGCGTCCCGATCCCAAGACCGATCTTGGCCAGACGCGGCGCCTGACGCTCCGCGTCCGCGACGACGGCCGGCCGGTCATGTCCGTGGAGCGCAGCTTCGACGTCCAGGTCGGCCGCTATGCGACGAACTCGATCGGCATGCAACTGGCGCTGATTCCGCCCGGCACGTTCCGGATGGGCAACCTCAATCCCGAACTGCTTGACAAACTCATTCCCAAGGTGCCCGAGCAGCCTGAGCGTCCCGGCGCCCCCGGCACGCCACCCTTCCAGCGCCCCGGCGCGCCGAACCAGCCGTTCAATCCCAACGCGCCGAATGCCGTTCGACCTGCGGAGCCTGCCGCCGAAAAGGTGGACGACGATTCAGAGAAGGAGGACGTCGCCGTCAAACAGGACGACCTGCCGATCCGCGAGGTTGTGTTTACCCGTCCGCTGTACATGGGTGCGTTCGAGGTGACGCAGCAGCAGTATGCGGATGTGATGGAGATCAACCCCAGCTACTTCCATCCCGACGGCAACGGCGCCCGGTCCGTTGCCGATCTGGAGACGGACAGTTTTCCGGTCGAAACGGTCACTTACGAGGACGCCGTCGAGTTCTGCCGCCGTCTCAGTGCGCTCCCTGAAGAGCAAGCGAAGGGGCGCACGTATCGTCTCCCTACAGAGTCTGAATGGGAGTACGCCTGCCGCGCCGGCACCGACACGCTCTTTTACAACGGCGATCGCCTTTCCTCCCGTGAAGCCAACTTCGACGGCCGCTATCCCGTCAACAGCGCCGCCCCGGGACCATACCTGCAACGCACCACCGCCGTCGGCTCCTTCGAACCGAATGCGTTCGGCCTGCACGACATGCACGGCAACGTCTCCGAGTGGTGCCAGGACTGGTACGCGGCCGACGCGTACTCCACCAGCGATCCACTCTCCGGGCCGGAGCAGGGAGACGCCCGAGTCGTCCGTGGCGGCAACTATCGCTCGCAACGCGCGTATTTCTGCCGCTCATCAATCCGCGATTCGCGACCGCCGATCGAACGCAGCCCGCGCGTCGGCTTCCGTGTCGTCTGCGAGGTCCACAATGTGCCGCTCGATGGCCCCGCGCTTCCCGCGACGGAGTGATTGAATTCGGGAAGCAGCCGGCCTCAGCGGTCCAAGTGTCCCGGGATTCGGTCCCGATTAAGTCGGGACCGCTCAATGAGTACGCGCCGTCAAGACAGGAGGCAGCCGCCCGGGCAAGCCGGCCTCCGTCCTCGCGGGACGTCTGCACGTGCGGAAACGCCACCTGCGTCGGGTCCCCGCGTCGCCAGTCGCTGCCGTGAATGTGCGCGAGCCGGCGGCCTCCCTGCGAGTGCGGCGTGACGCAGCGAACGTCCCGGTCCGAGCTACATCGGCCAGGCGCGCGGTGTAGGGGCGCGGCGCGCTGAACGGCTCAACTTGGTTCTAAACAGAACAACGCTCCCCTTGAGTTATTCCACAACACGCTCCAACTCATGCGGCGTGGCGAAGCCGGCGTCGACGAGAGGCGCCTCAACGTTGACCGACGGGCAGAAGAGGCACGGCCGAACGTCCAGTTCACGATTGCCCGGGCCGACGAGCGAGAGCCTTGCCGTTGCGAGATCGACAGTCCGCAGTTCGAACTCCTCCAACCGCGGCTGACTGAGACCAAGGCTGCCGAACTGCGATGTGACGTACTCCGCGGCCTGGCGTTCCTGTTCGGATCCGGCCCAACGACTGCCAACTGTCTCGCAGAGGAATTGAACGTGTTCGGGGATCGTCGAGGCGATGCTGGCTTCGCCCATCAGCCAGCGGTCAACGTTCCGCCATGGATCTGGCATGGATTGGTGAACTCGCGCAATGCTGCGGTCGATGCGGGGAAGCACTGTTCACCCGCTGCTGGACCATAACCCGGATGTGATTGCCGACGACATTGGAATGCAGTAGTCTCGCCCCATCTAGGGTGCCTGATGGGAAGTGGCCGATTTGAAGTACGGCCTGTTCGGCAGGTGCTTTGTTCAATAAAAGGTCGCTGACGCTCGCGACAGGCGCTCACTTCGCCGCTGAACTACGAGCCAGAAGAATCCAATGTCTGCTTCCGTCGGCGACCCTTTGCGCCGCCGTCTCGCCGAGCCGCGCGACCCGCCGACCGGCGCCCGCTGGATCGCGCTGCTGTTCTTGTGCCTGCTGGCGGGGGTCCTGTACATGGACCGCATCTGCTTCAGCCAGGCGGTTGAGCCCATCAAGGAGGAACTGGGACTGTCGAACACTGACATGTTCTATGTGATGCTGGCCTTCACGGTGGCATACGGCCTGTTTGAGGTGCCGATCGGCCGCTGGGGAGACCGCAAAGGAGCGCGCAACGTCCTGACGCGGATCGCCCTCAGCTGGTCGTTGTTCACCGCGCTCACCGGGGCATGCACCGGACTGTTCAGCCTGTTTGTGGTGCGGTTGCTGTTTGGCGCGGGCGAGGCGGGCGCATACCCGAATACCGCACGCGTGCTGGCCCGCTGGTTTCCCGATGCCGAGCGAAGCCGCGCCCAGGGACTGATGCTCGCGTCGTCGCAGGCCGGTTCGATCGCGGTGATGCCGCTGGCGGCCTATCTGATTGAGTGGTTCGGCTGGCGTTGGATGTTCGTCGTCTTCGGGCTGCTGGGGGTCGCCTGGGCCGTCGGGTTCTGGCTGTGGTACCGGGACGATCCCGCGGAGCACCCGGCCGTCAATGAGGCCGAACTGGAGCACATCGGCCCCAGCCGGGCTTCGCAGGTGTCGCGCCACGACCCGATCCCCTGGCGGTTGATCCGCGGCAACTACAGCATCTGGCTCCTCTCGACGATCATGATCGCCGCGGCGTTCTACTCTTACTTCTACTATTCATGGTTCCCGACCTATCTGAAAGATGCCCGCGAGGTCTCCAACGTCAAGACCGGCTGGCTGGGTTCGTTGCCGTATGTCGGGACATCGTTGGGGACTTTAGCCGGCGGTTTCGCGGCGGAGTGGATTGTGCGGCGCTGCGCCGATCGTGACCGGGCGACGCGGATCTTCTGCGGCACAGCCTACCTCGTGGCGGCCGCGAGCCTGTGGACGGCCGTGCAACTCGAACAGCCGACGGCGCTGGTCAGCTGCGCGGCGGTCTCCTGCCTGTGCACCGCGGCGACGCTGCCGACATGGTGGTCGTGCGCGATCCGGATCAGCGGGCGTCACGTGGGCGCCTTGTTCGGCCTGATGAACATGGTTGGCGGCATCGGCGCCGGATTATCGCAGGGGTTTATCGCAATCTTCACCGACTGGCGCGCCAGCCTGGGATACAGCGTCCGCCAGCAATGGGACCCGGCATTCTACGTCTATATGGGAGTGCTGGTCGCCGGCGCCGTGTGCTGGGCATCATACCGGTCGGTCGACGTGGAGCCCGCAGATGCGGATCAGGCGGACGATGCGCTCGATTCCAATGGCCTCCAGTGATCCGGCAGCATTGCAAACTGCACGATGCTCTGGAATGCAATGCTGGCCGACGTAGTCAGTCCCTCCCCTGAGCGGTGGACGAATGACATGGCGTGGCGGCGTTGGCCGCAAATGAGGGCGTGACCAGTCTGGGGCTTGTCGTCAGCGGTCAACCGCGCCAGCGACGCCTCAGTACATGCATGAAGCAAGTCACAGTCTCATTCAGCAGTTTATATCCGTCTCTAGATGACAGCCTATACACGGGTTGATTTCGATCTGCGTATAACGCTTCGGCTCTCCGGCAACACCAATGGGTCTGTCGACTCCTCGGGCAGCTGGTCGCAGGACCTCGCCGGCCGGGTCTCCATGGACGAGACCACGGTCGCCACCGGCTACACGCGCTCCACCTACTCCTCCGGCGAGACTATCACCTACAAGCGGACCGTCGAGCACTACACGACCTCGGGCAGCGGCAGCGGCTCGGGGAGCAGCTCCGGCTCCTTGCACGCAGCGTAATCAATCGTCGCCGATCAGCAGACCACCGCCAATTCAACGGACTGCTGGAGCAGCGTAGAACAGAGAAAAGTGCAAATGGGGGAAACCGGGGCACTTTTTGCGTAACAACGGCGCTGCTCCTCCGCTACGGGAACTGGTGGAGTTCGACAACTCCGCATGTCCCCGAATCAGCTTGCCCCGCACAGGAGAGAGATAGATGCCGAACCTCATGCCCGTCGCCGCCGCCTTGGGGCTGATCGCCGCCCCGATTATCCCCGCCCAGTCCGCTTCCGCCTGCGGACCCCAGAAGATCTGTTCGCGTCCCGCGCCGCCGCGCGGTCCAATCGGCCCCGGCTTCAATGGTCCGGCCATCCTGCCCGGTCCTCAAGGACCCGGAGTGCAGGGTCCTGGCGTCCAGGGTCCTGGGGCACAGAACCAGAATGGCCAGAACCAGAATGGCCAGACGAACAATAGCAACGACAACCAGAATCAGGCGCAGAATAACCAGAACCAGACTCAGCAGGCGCAGAATCAGGCTCAGCAGCAGACGGCCCAGCCGGTCTCGATTCCGGTCGGATCGCGCGTGACGCTGCCGGGCAACTACGGCTCGCAGCCGGGAATGGTGTACCTGGTGATCGGCAATGTGAAACTGCCGATGCTGGCCGAGAGCTGGGACGAGTCGGGCATTACGCTCACGCTGCCGAACGTGCAGATTACCAGCGCCCAGCAGGTGAAGATCGAGATCGCTCCGGCGAACAATGGCCAGGTGGCCGCACTCGACATCACGCTGAACCCGACGCCGAAGGTGATCGTCCTTGACCAGCCCGTCGTCGTCCCGACGCAGACCGCCGAAGTTGCTCCGGACGCGCCGGAGCCGCGCAGCTGACTCGCAGACCCCAGCGTTTCGCCAGAAACCCGGTTTCAATCAGGAAGCCGGGTTTCGTTGCGCGTGGCGGCCCGCTCCAGGATCGCCGATCCCACTGAAGTGCCCCGGTACGCTGGTTGCAACGGAGAGCGCTTTGTCGCCGATGCGGCGACGGCCGGATTGCACAAACCCTGAACATGCCGGTGCATGCGGCGGCAACTCCTCTTGTGGCCGCCTGACGGCTGTGCGATGCTTGCCCATCCTTTCAGCACCTCACACTCAGGGAGGAGGCGGCATGGCGAACTCGAAAGCGCGGCTGGGTGTGCTCACTTCCGGCGGAGACTGCCCCGGTCTCAATGCCGTCATTCGCGGCGTCGTCAAGAGCGCGACGCAAATCGGCTTCGACGTCGTCGGCTTCAAGCGCGGCTATGAGGGACTCGTCGAGCCGGTGAGTTATCTCGCGCTCGACCAGAAGAACACTTACGGCATCATCAGCCGCGGCGGGACAATTCTGGGGTCCACGAACAAGGGACGGTTCGGCGCGCGGCGCGGAGTCGATGAGCGGGTGGAACTGGACCCCGATCTGCTCGCCGCGGTGGAGCGGACGGTTGACCAGCTCTCGCTGACGGGGCTGATCTGCGTGGGGGGAGACGGGTCGCTGGCCGTCGCGCAGCAGTTTCATGAGTTTGGCATTCCGGTGATTGGCGTGCCCAAGACAATCGACAATGATCTGTCGGCGACGTCGTTCTCGTTCGGTTTCGACAGCGCGGTCGCCTGTGCGACCGACGCCATGGACCGCCTGCACACAACAGCCCAGAGCCATGAGCGGATCATGGTGATGGAAGTGATGGGACGACATGCCGGCTGGATCGCCCTGCACGCCGGGATCGCGGGCGCTGCGAGCGTGATTCTGATTCCAGAGATCGGGTGGAACTTCGAGAACATCTGCCGCAAGATCCTGGAGAGGGATGCGGACGGAAAGCGCTTCTCGCTGGTGGTCGTCGCCGAAGGCGCGGCGCTGCCGGATTCCGGCTGGGTCACCCAGGCGGGGAGCGATGAGGCGAAGCGGCAGGTGCGTCTGGGAGGAATCGGATTCGTTGTCGCGGGGGAGTTGGAACGGCGGTTGAAGCGCGAGACGCGCTGCGTTGTGCTCGGCCACCTGCAGCGCGGCGGCCCGCCGACGAATTTCGACCGCGTCCTGGCGACCATGTACGGCGCACATGCGGTGCGGCTGGCAGTTGAAGGAAGGTTCGGGCACATGGTGTCCTATCAGCCCCCCGATATCACAAGCGTGCCGATCGCCGAGGCGGTGGATCGTCTTTCCCGCGTCGATCCGGATTGCTCAGCGGTGTGCGCGGCACGCTCCCTGGGGGTCAGCTTTGGAGATTCGGCCGAAACGACCTCTCCGCTGGCCGCGACGCTGAGTGAGTCCCGGGCTCACGAGGCCGCCAAGGTTGCGACGTCGGAGCCCGTGGTACATTGAAACGCAGCCGGCCGTCGCCGCTATTGAATCAGTCCACCCCGAGCGCAGGAACGGAGCAATTCTCAAGCCTTGTCCTGCGTGTCGGCCAGTACGGTCGGGAGCCGCATCACGACACCGCCAACTGGGTGTCGTCCAGGCGTCTCAGCGGTCCTGTTCGCTCTCTGCTGTCGTCGCCCTCGGAGACGAGCCAGGGCTTTCGCTTAGTTCCGATAGCCGAGTTTGGTGAACAGTCGCAAGGGAT